>NZ_JAJTND010000004.1:0-1617892 GCF_021344005.1 Legionella resiliens | reverse complement strand
CGGTAAACAGAACGATATTTTAAGATGCCGCGGAGCATTTCTATAGCAAGATCCACTGGATCCCACGCATAAAGCGCGGTACGTAGGCGAAAAAATTAGTGGAGGTTTTTCATGTTAAATTTCTCTACGTACCGCGCTTTATGCGCGGTAAACAGAACGATATTTTAAGATGCCGCGGAGCATTTCTATAGCAAGATCCACTGGATCCCACGCATAAAGCGCGGTACGTAGGCGAAAAAATTAGTGGAGGTTTTTCATGTTAAATTTCTCTACGTACCGCGCTTTATGCGCGGTAACCAGAACGATATTTTAAGATGCCGCTGAGTCATTTCTATAGCAAGATCCCCTGGATACCGCGCATAAAGCGCGATACGTAGGCGAAAAAATTAGTGGAGGTTTCTCATCAAAATACTGACGATACCTCTGGTCGAACGCCACCAACCTACTCGAGTTTGCAATAACCTGGTTAATGACTCTATTAGGTATGAACCGATCTATCTCTATCTCGTAAGCATTGCAAGACATCATAAAAACTCAGTTCACATACTTTTAATAAAACAAATAAATGAAAAATAAGGTCAGCTGATTCATTAACTAATTCTTCACGGTTATTATTTACTGCAGCAATTACTGTTTCAATGGCTTCTTCACCTACTTTTTGAGCGCATCGTGAGAGTCCGGATTCGAATAACTGTGCTGTATAACTGTTTTCATTTTTTGAGTCTGCACGTTCATTTATCAGTCCAATCAACTCATGTATAAAACCAAGATTTGTATTATGTTCAGGCTGAAAGCAACTCGTGGATCCTAAATGACAAGCGGGACCTTTAGGTAAGACCTGAATTAAAAGGCTGTCGCTGTCACAATCCACACTGATATGCTGTACGGACATGCTATTACCAGAACTTTCTCCTTTACGCCATAAACGCTTGCGACTTCGGCTGTAGAGATTCAATTGGCCTGTAGTCAGTGTGGCGATCAACGCTTCCTGATTCATATAACCTAACATTAAGACATTACCATTTTCAGCATTTTGGACGATGGCTGGTAATAAACCATTCATTTTTTTCCAATCCAAAGAATTAATTTCCATATGAATCATAATCGTACCTCAATTTTTTGTTTTTTAAGTGTTCGTTTAATTTCGTGGATCGTCAAAATTTTGTCATGAAAAATGCTGGCAGCTAAAGCTCCATCTACTCGAGTTTCAAGAAATACTTGAGTAAAGTCATCCAGCGCCCCGGCACCTCCAGAAGCAATTAATGGTACCTGGCATAAAGAGCGTACCAATTTTAATTGATGCACATCATACCCTGAACGCACGCCATCCGATTGCATACAGTTTAGTACAATTTCTCCTGCACCTCTGTCTTGAACTTCTCTGATCCATTCTCTTGTTTTGCGTCTGGAATTAAGGATTTTATGTTCATCTCCGGTGTATTGATAGACATAATAATCATTATCTATCCATTGACTATCAATTCCTATTACAACACATTGGCTTCCAAAATTCCGGCTTAGTTCATTAATTAAACCGGGATTTTCTAATGCCGGGCTATTAATGGATATTTTATCAGCCCCAGAATTTAATACCGATTTTGCCTGATCAAGTGAGCGAATTCCACCCGCTACAGTGAAAGGAATATTAATTGTTTCTGCAACTTGGCGGACCCAATCTGGGCAAACTGAACGTTGTTCAGAACTTGCAGTAATATCATAAAATACTAACTCATCTGCACCTGCTGCAGAATAATGAGCGGCAAGTTCGAGAATGTTGCCAACAACACGATGATTACGAAATTTAACTCCTTTGACTACTTGATTATCGCGTACATCAAGACATGGAATAATTCGTTTAGTTAACATAATTTATACTCAAATTAATCGTGTAGCCTGGGCTACACCTACAATAACATTGACCTCAGATCAAAAGTGGCTTGGTATAAGGATAACCCCAGGATTACTGCGCTAGCTCCTAGTGCATCCAATCGATTAATATCCTCTGCATTACGGATACCTCCGGAAGCTTGCCATTCGATTTGAGGAAAACGTTCAATTGCTTCTTTATAAAGTTCGAAATTCGGCCCTTGCATCATTCCATCACAAGCAATATCAGTACAAAGTATTTGTTTAATTCCTAATTGCTGATAATGGGTAACAACATCCCATAAATTATTATTTGTCGTTGTTTGCCAACCATGAATAGCTGGGAAGGGTATCCTATTTTTCATTCGAATATCTAAAGCCAGGATAATATGTTGTGGACTGATTTCCCTGATAATAAGTGCAGCCAGTTCTGGATTGGTAATTGCAATACTACCTAAAACCAGATTGGATATCCCAGCTGAAAAACATGTTATTGCTTGTTCTAAGGATCGAATTCCTCCGCCTGCTTGCACAACGATTCCTGTATTTTGCATAGCACATATTAAAGACAACTGTTGCATCGCTCCTGTTTGTGCTCCATCCAAATCAACGACATGCAAACGCTGTGCTCCCAATTCGGCGAAGTAAGCAGCACGTTCGAGTGGGGGAGTATCGAATTGAGTGACTTGATCAAATTGTCCTTGTCGTAAACGAACACAACGACCTGCTTGGATATCAATTGCAGGGATAAGGATCATACAGCCTCCATATTTTAAGTTATCGATTTCTTCGAAAATACTCTTCCGTAGTAGAGGTTTTCGAAAAAATCTAATAGTTACAAAAATTGTTTAGCAAAGTCATTCCGGTTTCAGCAGATTTTTCCGGATGAAATTGCATACCCCAAATATTATTTTTTTGAATGATTGCTGTGAACGGTTCATTGTATTCACAATGGGCTAAAGCGTATTGGCTTTCACCTAGTGCGTAACTATGAACGAAATAAACATAGTCCTGTTCTCTTAACCCTTGTTGCAAGAATGTTTCTGTGCACCACTGCAATTGGTTCCAACCCATGTGAGGCACTGGATAATCTTCTTGCTGGCGTAAACGTTGTGCTCTTCCAGGAAGCATACCAAGACAACGAATATCACCTTCTTCACTGCTTTCGAGTAATAATTGCATGCCAAGACAAATACCGAGCAGGGGTTGTTCTAGCGAAGTAATGACATCGATCAATTCATACTGGCGTAGCGCATTCATACCATAAGCAGCAGTACCTACGCCGGGTAAAATCACATGACTTGCTTTCCCAATTTCTTTTGCATCGTGTGTTAATTGATACTTAAAACCTAGCCTTTTTACTGCGTTTACTAAAGAGGTTAGATTGGTGCCGCTGACATCAATAATGGCAATCATAATACCCCCTTGGTCGATGGGAGAATGTTGTTTGTTTTCATACAGGCTTGGCCTAGCGCTCGTCCTAATGATTTGAAACAGGCTTCAATCATGTGATGATGATTTTGGCCTTTCACTTCAATGTGAATGGTTGCACCAAGGGCAGTGGCTAATGAATTAAAGAAATGGGGAACCATTTCAGTTGCCAGGCCTCCAACAAATTCTCGAGTAAATTGGCCTTTAAAATCGCAAAAACCTCTACCGCCAATATCGATGGCTATAGAGGCTAAAGATTCATCCATAGGTAAAGTAAAGCCATAGCGGTTAATACCCCATTTGTCGCCAAGTGCCTTTTTTAGCCCTTCCCCTAAAGCGATCGCGGTATCTTCAATTAAATGATGATCATCAACTTCTATATCACCGGTTGCATGTAATTCAAGATTGAATCCACTATGTTTGGCTACTTGCTCCAGCATATGGTTAAAGAATGGAAATGGCGTATTTATGGAGCTGCTCTGGTCAGTATCCAAAATCAGGGTTAATTTTATCTCTGTCTCTTTTGTCTTTCTTTGGACAACTGCAGTTCGTTTTTGACCCAGTATTTTTTGGGTAATTTGATCCCATCCATGCTCTTTGGAGACGGGCAAAAACTTGATCCCCAGATTGTCGGCAAATTGTCGGTCAGTTTCTCGGTCTCCAATAACCCAGGTACATGAATTATTAATTGCTCTTTCTTTTAGGAATTGATTCACTAAGCCCGTGTTAGGCTTTCGGCACAAACAATTATCTTCGGGCATGTGCGGGCAAATAAAAACTTCATCAAAAAATATTCCTTGTGACGAGAAAATATCTAAGATGAATTCATGGCAAATCATAAAATCATCTTCAGGAAAAGCAGCGGTACCTATACCGTTTTGATTGCTCACCATAACAATGTGAAAGCCTTCCTTTTGCAATTGCAGTAATGCGGGAATAACACAAGGTGTGAGCTTAATTTTATCTAAAGAATCTACTTGATAATCAAAAGGTTCTTCAATTAAGGTTCCGTCACGATCGATAAATAAGATTTTTTGCATTTTAATATCCTGAAACATTATTTTGGAAAGAAGATAAAGCGTGCAGCAAAAGTTGATTTTGTTGATCATCACCTACTGTAATTCGTAAATGATCATGTAACGATGAATTAGGTGAAAAACTTTTGATTACTATGCCATGATGAGCAAGCCAAGAAACCAATTCGGATGTGTATTTGGTTTTAACAAGAATAAAGTTGGCTTCAGTCGGATAGACTTTCTTGATAAGAGGACATAATTGCAATTCCTTCATTAACTTGGCTCGAGACGCTTTAATTGTATTGATTGCCTGCAAAAACCACTCATTTTTTTCTAATGCACGGAGAGCTAAATCAATCACTACACTGGAAATGGGGAAGGGCGGCATAATTTTATTCAAGGCTTGAATTACATTTGCTTGAGCTAAAATGATTCCTAACCGAAGATTGGCTAAGCCATAAGCTTTAGATAGAGTACGTAACACAATTAAATTATCAAATTGAGAAATGAGGTGTGTTGCACTTTGAGTTTGAGCAAATTCAATATAAGCCTCATCAACAACGATAACAGAGCGATTTTTATACTCATTACACAGTGTTGCAATAAAGTCTAGATCAATTAAGTTACCTGTAGGATTATTGGGATTACACAAAAAAATGATCTTACAGTTGTTTTGCCAACTACTACGAATGTCGTGTAGAGAAAGTTGAAAATTATTTTGAGCATCTAGAGGACATTCAATAAGCTTGGCATGTTGTAAATAGATATAAAAAGAATACATAGAAAAAGTGGGCGGAAATTGTAGGCATGCATCTTGCCCTGCACTGAGAAATAAGCGTGTAATTAAATCAATTCCATCATCTGATCCCCGAGTGAGCACAATTTGCTTTTCTTCAACTTGATAGTACTTTGCCAATTGTTCTTGCAGTTGCTTCTGCAGGTATTTTTCTGGATAAAAGTTTAAATTAATATTCGTATTTAATGCAGACCAAGGAAGTTCGTTAGCATGCAAACGATGTCTTATGGGAGCACTACCTACACTATAAGGTTGATTGTCTAATAATTCAGGGCGTATTAAGTTAAGTACTGACATTTAAAGCTCCAGTGAGTTCAACCTGATTTCTACAGCGCGTGCATGAGCATCCAATCCTTCAATTTGAGCCAGAGCAATTGCTGCAGGCCCTAAAGCTTTGATTCCTTCTTTGCAAATTGATTGAATATTAAAGTGAGTGAGAAAATCGAGTGTTCCAAGGCCGCTGTGATTTTTGGCAAAACCATTGGTTGGTAGAACGTGGTTTGATCCAGTTACATAATCACCAAGTGTTTCAGCTGCCCAGGCGCCAAGAAATACTGTACCTACTGCATGTATTTCATCTACAAAAGTGTCTGCATCTTCACGGTTTATGATCAAATGCTCAGGAGCATAGGAATTAATCATATGTAATTGTTCGTTTTTTTCAGCACATACAATAATCAAGCTGTTTGCCAGTGATTGTTTGATTATTTGTGTTCTTGATAGACTATTATATTGTGCGTACAGCTGTTGGTTTACCTGTTCTGCGGTTTGAAGTGAGTCGCAAATCAGAATGACTTGTGAGTCAACTCCATGCTCAGCCTGTGCTAGTAAATCAGCAGCGATAAATGCTGGATTTGCTTGATTATCAGCAATGACCATGACTTCGGAAGGTCCCGCGGGCATATCAATTGCTGCGCCATAAGGATCTGAAGCAACTAGAGTTTTTGCTTCCGTAACATAACTGTTTCCCGGCCCAAAAATTTTGTCTACCTTAGTAACGGTTTCAGTACCATAAGCCATAGCCGCAATTGCTTGTGCTCCCCCAAGCGCATAAATGGTATCTATGCCGCATAATCTTGCTGCAACCAATAAATGTTCGTTAATTGAACCGGATGCATCAGGAGGGGTACAAAATATTTTTATAGGACATCCCGCGACACGGGCAGGGATGGCCTGCATTAATAATGAAGAAATTAGAGGAGTTCTATTGCCACCTGGGACATACAAACCAACTCGTTGAATGGGTTTGTAGATACTGTTAATAGTTACACCATCGGCTGTACCTATATTTTTATTTTCTGGTAAAAGAGCTTGGTGGTAGGTAGTAATCGTTTTAATTGCTTCAGTAAGGGCAGCAAGAGACGATTTACTAATGCACGCATTTTCAATTTTTTGTTTAGGGATTTGCAGACTGCTCAATCGAGCCCCATCAAATTGCTCTGTAAAGGTAAATAATGCTTGATCTCCAAGAGTCCGCACCTGTTTGATAATTTCTTGTACCTTGCCTTTTACCGAGGATGTTTGCATTGGGCGTGTTAGGCAGATTTCTTTTTCAGCTTGGGATAGGGATTGCCAATTTTTAATCGATAACATCATACTACTCCAACATTTTTTCTATAGGTAAAACCAATATAGAACTGGCTCCGAGGGTTTGAATGGTTTCTAAAGTATTCCAAAATACACGTTCACTGGAGACAACATGCACCGCAACTTTATTCATATTGCCAGGTAAAGGCAGAATTGTGGGTGACTCAGCGCCAGGCAATTTTTCTGCAATTGCATCAAGAGCTGATTTCGGAGCGTGAAAAACAATGTATTTTCTTTCCTGCGCTTGTTGTACTGCCTGAATTCTTCGTGCGAGCATGTCAAATAACTCCTGAAACATGTTAGAAAAGCTCCGATCGCTTTGGATCAATACGGCTTGACTGAGCAGTACTGTATCTACTTCATAGAGTTTGTTGTCTTCCAAAGTTTGACCACTTGAAACGAGGTCACAAATTGCATCCGCCATACCCATTCGTGGTGCAACTTCAATTGAGCCGGATAATACAAGACGTTCTGCACATATTTTTTTGTCACGTAAATATTGGTTTAGTAAATTAGGATAACTGGTAGCAATTCGTTTGCCATCCAGGCTTCCAGGACCTTGATACTCTGTGGATTCTGGAATAGCTATGGATAAACGGCAAGTGCACGTGCCTAATGCTGCTGTTGTTTTATATAATTTTTGTGGATTGGCAAGAGAAGCCTCGAGTAAGACATTCTCACCAACGATTCCGCCATCACATAAGCCATCAAATACCAAAGTAGGTATGTCATCATCACGGACAAAAAGTAAATCAATAGGAAAGTTATCAACATGAGTAAGTAAGCTATTCGTCTTAATACGAAATTTCAAACCACATTGCTGCAAAAGTCTCAAAGATTCTTCAGATAAACGCCCCTTCTTTTGTAAGGCCAAACGTAAACGATTTTTCACGACATCTCCAATCTCTTCGCGATTAGCTCATAACCGCCGGTACCAAAACTTAAACAGCGTGCTACACGAGTTATTGTGGTTACGCTGACCTCAGTTTGTTCATGAATAGTGCGATAGGGAATACCTTGTCGCAATAAAGGAACAACCTGCCAACGATCTGCCATTGCTTCGAGTTCTGCTGGGGTGCATAAATCGGTAAAAAATTGCAAGGCTTCTTCTTTGTTTTTAAGCAAACTAATGGCGTGCATTAAATCAGACAGAGCAGAATGTTTTGCTGTTGTATGTGTTTTCATATTAATGTATTAGCGTAATAGAACATTAACTCAATAGTACTGAATGTTTTTAAAACTGTCAACACCATGTACAAACACTGAAGATTGATAAATCTTGTACAATTTGCATCCCACCTCTCACTCTCACATCGCTGTCTACGTCCCGTGGCTTGCCGGCTGGGCTCAGTGTTTTAGGGCAGATCTTCTGGAAACGCCTCGGAAGGTCGAAGTAGCGATGTTTTTCAGGGATGTGTATCAGATTCACGTAGACAGGTTTGTTGGGTAATTTTGCTCTGTGGAATCGTCAGTTTTTCATTTTAAATTTCACTACGAACCACTTAAATTTCACTACGAACCGCTTAAACTCCTCTACGTACCGCGCTTTATGCGCGGTATCCAGAACAATATTTTAAGATGCCGCTGAGAGCATTTATATAGCAAGATCCCCTGGATACCGCGCATAAAGCGCGGTACGTAGGCGAAAAACTAAGAGGGGTACGTAGGCGAAGAAATTAAGGGGGTACGTAGGCGAAAAAATTAGCGGGGGTTTCTCATCAAAAAACTGACGATACTTCAGGTCATTCTGAACCAACCTACTCACTAAGCCACGATGTGCATTGAAAATGGATCCCTTGCCTGCGCAAGGATGACGGCTTTTTAAGCGGTATGTAGGGCGCAAAAAATTTGTGGAACATGAAATTCTGAAACCTGGGTCCGCTTCGCTTTCCCCAGGCTACAGTTCAGGGCGTTGTGGAATTAACACCCATATAATGCTTGATACGCTTCAAGCTTTTTTACTTGCTCGTTTTGATTTGTACTTTTCAAGTAATCGATTAAATCAAATAAAGTGATAATTGAATAAACATTGATACCTTGCGCCTTAATTTCTGCCAGTGCTGACTCCTGAGTTAATCCTCGCTCACATCGATCAAGAGCGATAATAACTCCAGTTAATTGACCGCCATTTTCCTTAATTAAGATCTGTGACTCTCGAAAAGCGGTACCTGCAGTAATGACATCATCAATGACAATTGTTTTCCCAGTTAAGGGGGCGCCAATTAATTGGCCTCCTTCACCATGATTTTTTACTTCTTTACGATTAAAAGTAACCGTGGTTTCCTGACCTAATTCAGCTAAGGCAATAGCTGTAGCTGTAGCAAGAGGCAAACCTTTATAAGCTGGGCCAAATAAGTGGTCGAATTCAGCTTGGTGCTCAAGTAATGTTTTGGCATAAAATTGGCCCAATTGCCGCAACGCGTTGCCTTGATAAAATAATCCTGCGTTAAAAAAATAAGGGCTGATGCGGCCAGATTTTAAAGTAAACTCACCAAATTTTAATACTTGGCAATCAAGTGCTAATTTTATAAAAGCTGATTTCATCTGATTCATTATGTATTTCCAATAGAAAAAAAAATTATAAAGATATCGATTTTTTTAAAAAATCCTTAACAATCAATAAAAAACTGCTATGCTAATCTATATGCAGGGAATTTTTTCTTGCATAAGTGTATGTTTATAGATACTCAGCGCTTTAATAGTAAATATTTTTGTGTTGAAAATAAACATCTGTAACAGTTGGATAGTAAAGCTTAAGACAAAGGGGATAGCTAATGTCGCAAAGAGAAACGGGCCATGTAAAGTGGTTCAATGAGAAAAAAGGATTTGGATTTATCATTAATGAAAATGGTGACGATATTTTTGTTCATTATAAAGATATCCAAGGTGTTGGATTTAAAACCCTTCATGAGAATGATCCAGTATCCTTTGTGCTTGATAAAGGACCTAAAGGACTAAAAGCACAAGACGTTACAATTATTACTGAATAAGTAAAGTAACGAATCAATATTCTCAGCTATCGCTGCGTGTTAAGTTTAGCCTGGGCTAGGGATTTGCCATAACCCGGGTTACTTTTCATGCAATGGACTTTTGGTTATGGTTGCAATCTAGATTTTGTTCCCGTAGGCTCTTTGCTGAGCGCGAGAAACCTTTTAAATCATAAGGATGTGACAATTAATCAATGTTCTCTTTTTGTATCTAAAATATTCCAAAAGAAAAAATAAAACCTCTTGAATTTCTCTAAAGCATCTTCATATATCTTCTTCTTGTTTATTTATTTTTACTTTAAGAGGTGGGGTATGAAAAGCTTATCTATGTATCAGGTGGATGCATTTGCATCTGCTCTTTTTGAAGGTAATCCTGCAGCAGTTTGTCCGCTAGAACATTGGTTAACCGATCAGGAAATGCAACGTATCGCTACAGAAAATAATTTATCAGAAACAGCTTTCTTTGTTCCTGAGGGAGATGGATTTTATATAAGATGGTTTACACCAAATGAAGAAGTCGCTTTATGTGGTCATGCTACGCTTGCGAGTGCGTATGTTATTTTTGAAAAATTAGGATTTAAGGGTAAGAAAATAACATTTAATTCTAAAAGCGGGGCGCTTATTGTTTATAAAAATGAGAATGGTTTAATGATGGATTTTCCAGAATTACCTTATCACCCAATTGAATTATCACCTGAGTTGCACCATTTAAATTTAAAAAAACCTCAAAAAGTCTTAAAAAGCCAGTTTGATTTAATGTTTGTTTATGAGGATGAAAACGACGTGAGGACAGCAGATCCAGATTTAGATGCAGTCGCACGTTTGGAATATAGAGGTTTGATCTTAACTGCTCCAGGTAAAAATACTGATGTTTATTCGCGGTGTTTTTATCCAGGATGCAATGTTCCAGAAGATCCAGTGACTGGTTCAGCGCATTGTGTGATTGCACCTTATTGGTGTGAACAATTGGGTAAATCTCGTATTGATGCGATACAAGGTGGAAACCGCCAAGGCAAATTGCAATGTGAGGTAAAAGAGGGGAGAGTTCTTCTTTATGGAACGAGTCATCTTTATTTAGATGGTACAATTTACTTGCCATAGACTTTAGAACTTCTACGCTCTTGGAGCGATCATATCGCTCCATTTGAATAATTTACCTGTCAATTCTTTGGCGAAATATTATTTATTTAAAGTAATAACTTATTTGATTCATTATGAGATGCCGTACATGATTTATTAGATGACATTATTCGTGGTTGTATTTATCATGTGTTATTTGGAACGCTCGTATTAGAAAAGGAGTATCTTATGACTATCTATATGTTTCCTGGACAAGGATCTCAGATAAAGGGGATGGGAATTGAATTATTTTCACATTTCCCTGAGCAAATAAAACAAGCTGATGAGATTTTAGGATATTCTATTAAAGAATTATGCTTGGATGATCCAAAGCAGCAATTGAGTAATACCGAGTATACGCAACCCGCATTATACGTTATTGAAGCGCTTTCTTTTTTAGTCAGGGCTGCTGAAGAACCGTCACCTCATTATCTCATAGGGCACAGTTTAGGAGAGTATGCTGCTTTATTTGCAGCAGGGGCTTTTGACTTTGTTACAGGGTTAAAACTTGTGCAGAAACGAGGTGAATTGATGGCTCAAGCAAGTGGCGGGGGAATGCTGGCAGTAATTAATTTACCTGAAGAGCGAATTAAATTTTTACTGAGGGTCAATGGATTGGATTCTGTAGATTTTGCCAATTTTAATTCATCGAAACAAATTGTTCTTTCTGGACTTGCTGCAGATATTGCCAAAGCTAATGAGTTACTTGCCAATGAAGCGCTGATGTGCGTACCTTTGAAAGTAAGTGGTGCATTTCATTCTCGTTATATGCAAGCAGCTGCCGACGAGTTTGCAAAATTTATCGCTCCATTTGAATTCTCCACACTTAAGACCAAAGTGATCGCTAATGTTACTGCAGAGCTTTATAGCAACAACATGATTAAGGAAAATTTAGTAAAGCAAATTACTCATCCAGTTCGTTGGACCGAAACGATTCGTTATTTGAAAAACCAAGGGGAAACGGTTTTTATAGAAGTAGGACCGGGAAATGTGCTGACTCGCTTAGTAACGCAAATTTAATTATTTCGAGCAAGGATTTACTGCATCTGTAGTGACAAATCAGAAAGATGAATTGCAAATTTGAAAATATCCCCCTGTTAGCTATTTTGTGTACCGTACTTTATGCCTGAAGAGTCCCCACAGAATTTTTTACTTTTCTACGTACCGCGCGCTTTATGCGCGGTATCCAGCAGTAGTTGTTTTTGAAATAGAACTCAAAGAACATCAAACATCGTTCTGGATACCGCGCATAAAGCGCGGTACGTAGAAGGGTGGAGTTTTGTGAGGGATATAAGTAATCCCCTTTCCTTTTTTAAAGAAAATCTTATAAGTCATTACATTCAAAAGAAAAATATCATCTACACTTAAATAGTGATTCAATTTACAGAGGGTGCAATATGACAATTCGACTGAAACATGACCATGGAAAGTTAGAAGAAATAGAGCTTTTTCAGTTACAACACCACTTGGCGCTTCCCCATCTTAAGAAATATTTACAATCAAAAGGTTCAAAGCAATGTAAATCAATAAAAAAAATTAGGGTTGATCATTCCAACTTGGATGACAAAGATTATCATGCATTACATGACATTTTTAAATTATCATCTAAAGTTGACGAAATTTCATTTTACTCAAATCATATTGATACTGAGCAAGTTACTTATTTATTTGAATCTTTACCCAGTAAAAAACTGAATAAAATCAAGTTTGTAGATAATTGGATAGGGGAAAAAATTCCTTCTGGTTTTTTCTCTTTTTTACAAAAGAAAAAATTGAAGGTTTTGGATTTATCATTAAATTGGTTGCGTGATGCTGGAGTGCAGCATTTGTTAGAAGCAATAGAAGCGAATACTGAATTGAATGAGTTGGTATTAAGCTGTAATGATTTCGGTTTGGGTGGAATGAAGGCATTACATCATTTTGTGTTGAAGCATTCAACATTAAAAACTTTGGATATCTCCTATAATAATTTGGATGAAAAATGTGCCAAAGAAATTTCCACCATGATCACTGAATCAAATTCTTTGACTCATCTGAATCTTAGAAGTAATAAAATAGGGGATGCTGGAGCCGAGCTTATCGCCCACGCATTAAAATCAAATAAAAATTTAAAATATGTTGATTTATCAGATAATAGAATTTCAGAAACAGGTTTGTCTCAACTCGTACGTGAGGCAGTTGCACATGATAAACTTGCAGGATTGATTTTAAAGCATAATCAGTTTCTTCCTCCAACATTAAAATCAAATCAATCAGACTTACACGTTTTTTATTGATAGCAAGTGCAGAATTATATAGCCGTTCAGTGTAGTATTCATCTTTTAGTGAATACATATGAACGGTTATATTAATCAATGGAGTTTTGCCAATGGGCACTGGTGCTTTTTACCTTTTAAAAGAACGTCGATTTTTGCCTTTTTTCCTTACTCAATTCTTTGGTGCCTTCAATGATAATGCATTCAAATTAGCGATGCTCACATTGATTAGTTACCATTTGACACATGACCAAGCTCAGTCAGAATTCTACCAAGCAATAGCGGGTGCTTTATTTATAACCCCTTTTTTTCTACTTTCTGCGACTGCCGGACAATTAGCGGATAAATACGATAAAGCTTTTATGACTCGGCTCATTAAAATATTAGAATTACTTTTAATGATTATTGGTAGTTTTTCTTTATATTGGGGCAACATTTTTCTGATGATGCTTACTTTAACTGGTTTAGGAGTGCATTCAACTTTTTTTGGACCAATAAAATATGCCATTTTACCTGATCATTTGCCTAAGAACGATTTACTAGGTGCAACTGGGTTAATTGATGGGAGTACTTTTATCGCTATTTTGCTGGGAACTACTATGGGTTCTTTATCCATAGGCATGAACAATCCTAAACCTTATATGGCGGTTTTCTTAACAGTGATTATTGCGCTAGCTGGTTTAACTTCAAGTCTATTTATCCCAAGCGCACCACCTAGCTCCGAAAAGATAAAAGTCGATATGCAGATTTGGCGAGTGACATATAAAATGTTGAAGCAAGTTACAGAACATTTTGGTATTTTATTGTCTATTTTAATTTTATCTTGGTTTTGGTTGCTAGGAACAGTAATACTGACAAAGCTTCCTGATTATACAAACTATGTTTTAGGAGCAAATAATGCTGTTTTTGCATTATTTCTTGCTTTATTTTCCATAGGAATTGCATGCGGTTCAGTGACAGTGAATTTTATTTTTCAAGGGCGGATTAGTTTGCCTATGGTTCCTTGGGCTATGTTTGCTTTTAGCTGCTTTGCTATGGATTTATATTGGGCTACCCCTTTTACCCCTTTAACAGATCAAGGTTCACTACTTACTTTAAATACCTTTTTTACACGGTTTAACTATTGGCGTATTGCTTTTGATTTATTTATGTTAGCGTTTAGCTCAGGCTTATTTGTAGTTCCTTTGTATACCTATTTACAGGTTGCCAGTCCCCCTCGATCTAGAGCCAGGGTCATTGCGGCCAATAATATTTATAATGCCCTATTTATGGTGATAGGGACGTTTATGATTATTGGTTTATTACACTTTAGTGCCGCAATTCCGAAAATTTTTTTAATTTTGAGTTTATTAAATGTTGGTGCTGCATGGCTGGCCAGGATTTATCTCAAGAGGGTGGTTGTGCCAGAAAAATAATAAATAAGTATAGCCTGGTGAAGTCAGCGGTACTGCCATTAAATTAAGAATAACTAAGTGTCTTGTCTACGTCCCGTGGTTTGTCCGCGGGATCCAGTGATAGTGCGTGATTTATGGATCCCGCGGACAAGCCGCGGGAAGTAGGATAAGGTAAGGACCAATAGCCTGATGAAGTCCGCTGCACTTCATCAGACTTAAACATTTGAGTTATGTTAACCAATCGCGTGGCGGTAGAAAATCAGTATAAAGTTTTGCTTCTGCACTATTGGCATCAGGCTGCCAATTGTATTCCCAGGTGACTTCAGGTGGTAAGGACATTAAAATCGATTCTGTTCTGCCATTTGATTGTAAGCCAAATAAGGTTCCACGATCATATACCAAATTGAACTCTACATAGCGTCCTCTTCGATAATGTTGAAACGCTTTTTCTCTTTCACCAAAAGGATGTGACTTACGACGCGACACTATTGGAGCATAAGCTTCAATATAATGATCACCGATGCTCTGCATCAGAGCGAAACTGTGATCGAAACTGATTTCATTATAATCATCGAAAAATAAGCCCCCAATTCCACGTGCTTCGTTCCGATGCTTGATAAAAAAATAATTATCACACCATTGTTTAAATTTAGGGTAAATCGATTGGCCAAAAGGTTGGCAGGCGCGTAAGGCGGTTTGATGCCAATGCGTGCAATCTTCTTCAAATCCATAATAGGGTGTTAAATCAAATCCACCACCAAACCACCAAACTGGCTCAGAACCATCTTTTTCTGCAAGAAAAAAGCGAACATTAGCATGCGATGTTGGCACATAGGGATTATCAGGATGAATAACCAATGATACACCGAGTGCATTAAAATTTCTGCCTGCTAATTCGGGGCGATGTGCACTTGCTGAGGCAGGAAGATGAGTTCCATAGACATGAGAAAAATTGACACCGGCTTTTGCAAAGACTGAGCCTTGTGTTAAAACTCGAGTAATTCCGCCGCCACCTGAAGGACGTTTCCAGGTATCTTCAATAAATTGAGCTTGGTTATCAAGTCGCTCAAGTCTCGAGCAAATTTTATTTTGTAATTCTAATAGGTAAGTTTTTACTTGTTCAATCGTATTTTCTGGAAGAGTATGATTCTTTGACATGTGGCTGATCTCCCCAATTTATAACACGCTTATTTTCTCACTTATTTGAAATTGGCACAATGTTTGCTTTTCTTGTTGTACTTACTTTAAGGGGGAAAATATGGCGTTAGATCTGGATTCGTATTTTGGAGTACATGCTAAAGCTTTAGTAGCACGTGACCATAGGGCATCACAATTAGCGAACAACTTAGCCAATGTCAATACACCCAACTATAAAGCTCAAGATATCGATTTCAACGAATTTTTAGCAGCCAGTATGGCTGGCGGTTCGCAAAAGATGGAGGTAACTTCGCCTAATCATATTAATGCAAACGCCGATTTTTCGGCGAATTTGAAATACAGAGTGACATCGCAAATGTCTTTAGACGGGAACACCGTGGATAAAGATTTGGAAACCACTGAATTTGCACGTAACTCCCTTAACTACCAGGCCAGTTTGAGTTTTCTTGATAGTAAAATCAAATCCATGATGCTTGCGCTGAAAGGAGAATAAGAATGACATTAAGTGCAATTTTTAATATTGCAGGCTCAGCATTGACCGCTGAAACAGCACGTTTGACCACTAGCGCCGAGAATATGAGTAATGCTAATGTAGAATCAGGGAGTGTTGATGAGGTGTACAAGGCGAAGTATCCGATATTTAAAGCAGTACAGGAACATGCAAATCAATGGATGGGGGAACACGTATCAGGAGGGGTACAACTTAAAGGAACTTATGAGAGTACTTTAGATCCTCAAAGACGTTATGCGCCTGATAACCCCTTGGCAGATAAAGATGGGTTTGTTTATACACCGAATGTGAACTATGTTGAAGAAATGGCAAACGTTATTTCTGCTTCCAGGTCATATCAAATGGATGTTGAATTGCTTAATACAACAAAACAACTATTACTACGGACTTTAAAGTTGGGTGAATAAGGGAGAAAAGTGAATGTCGACAAATTCAGTTAACGGAACTAACGCGTCTAACCCATCATTTAATAATCAAATGGATTCCACAGCGAAGAACAGTTTGGGGCAACAGGATTTTCTACGTTTAATGGTTGCTCAAATTCAAAACCAGGATCCGATGCAACCGCAGGTAAATGGTGAGTTTTTATCGCAACTAGCACAGTTTAGTACGAATGATGGGGTTGCCAAAATGCAAGAGTCGTTACAACAAATGGCAACTTCCCTGCAATCAAATCAGGCTTTGCAAGCCTCGGCTTTAGTGGGTCGTAAAGTTTTGGTCAACAGTCAGACCCTTCAGCTGAATAATGAGGGTGATGCAAAGGCAGCAGTTGATATTCCACCTGGTCTAAGTAATTTAAGTGCATCAATTTATTCGGAATCTGGGGAGCTGATAAAGACAATTCCTTTAGGACAGCCTGCTCCTGGATTTTTTCAATTTAGTTGGGATGGTACTGGCAGCGACAATAATCGGATGAAAGAGGGTAAATATAAAATTGAAGTACATGCTGTTTATGGAGGAAAAGAAGTATCTTTAAAAACAATGACTTCTGCCAATGTCGATAGCGTAAGCCTTGGCCAAAATGGAGAAGGTTTAAAATTGAATGTAGCAGGGATTGGACCAGTATCATTGGATCAGGTAAGACAAATATCAGTTTAAAAGCAGGAGGCTAAAATGATTTTTGACGCGGCACTAAGTGGACTTCAAGCAGCAACAAGTAATCTGGATGTTATAGGGAATAATATTGCAAACTCTTCAACTGTAGGGTTTAAGGGTTCTCGCGCTAATTTTGGTGATATTTATGCTTTTGGCGGTTACGGAAGCTTTGGTGCAGGCAGTACTTCTATAGGGAGCGGGGTGATGCTGACTCAAGTTCAGCAGTCGTTCGCATCTGGAAATTTATCCAGTAGTACAAACAGCCTGGATCTCGCAGTGAATGGTTCTGGTTTTTTTATTTTAAATAATCCAGGTGGCGGTGCAGTGTACACACGCGCAGGCCAGTTTAATTTGGATAACCAAAATTATATTACCAATGCGAATGGGCAATATCTTACTGGACTCCTTTCTGATGGCAATGGAAATATTACAGGAACTTCTGGAAAATTGCAGATAAATACAGAGAACATAAGTCCGCAGGCAAGTACCACGGTGACAACTGGCGTCAATTTGAATTCACAAAGTACTCCTCCAGCCATTGATTGGATAGGTGGAGCTGCGCCACTTAGCAGCTCTTACAATAATCCAACATCATTGACTATTTACGATAGCTTAGGAAATTCGCATGTGCTTAGCATGTATTTTATCAAAGCGGATTCTGCTGCTGCAGCGGGACAACCCAATGCATCAACTCCTCCAGGTACAGAGAATCAATGGTATGTTGCTTTTCAAATTGATAACCAAAATGTTCCAGCTAATGTTGGAACAGATAATACAACGAATTTGTTCGAAGTGAATTTTAATTCAGATGGATCATTTGTCGGAGTTGCGAGTCCAGGAGGAGCTCCCATAGGTAATAATCTGATCCCATTGTCACTTAATTTGAATAATGGTGCCAATCCTTTAAACTTAAATATTGATTTATCAAACAGTACGCAGTTTGGTAGTCCCTTTGGTGTCCAATCTACCGCCTCAAATGGTTATACAACAGGAAGCCTGGCAAGCCTGAGTATTGATGATACCGGACTTATTTTAGGAATTTATACCAACGGCCAATCTATGGCTATGGGACAGATTCAATTAGCTAATTTTGCTGATCCTACAGGCCTACAAAATATGGGGAATGTATGTTGGGCTGAAACTTCTGCTTCAGGACAACCTTTAATTGGTACTGCTGCATCCGGAGGATTTGGCGCCATTAAATCAGGTATGTTAGAGCAATCTAATGTTGATTTAACCAGTGAATTAGTAGACTTGATCAGTGCACAACGCGATTTTCAAGCCAATGCTCAGTCAATTCGTGCTGGTGATGCGATCACACAAACAATAATTAATATGCGTTAGGAGGTAACCCTATGGATCCTATCTTATATAATGCTGCTGGTGGGGGGCGGATCGGCTTTAAACGCCAGGAGATAATCGCCAATAATTTGGCGAATTTGAGTACTCCAGGTTTTAAAGCGGACATGTATCAAGCACAAACTATGTATGCAAGTACAGATGGATCCGGCAAAGGGCCATCCTTTCCAATACAAAATCAAAGTGCAGTTAATTTGAGTCCTGGGGAGATTATGACAACAGGGCGTAATTTAGATATAGCAATTGAGGGTAATGGTTGGTTTGCGGTAGGTAGTCAAGGTAAAGAGGCCTATACTAAGGCTGGAAACTTGCGTTTGGATATTAACGGCTTATTAACAACTGCTTCCGGACTTCCTGTTCTGGGAAATGGCGGCCCAATTTCGATTCCCCCAGCCCAATCTGTAAACATAGGAACTGATGGAACAATTACAGTTGTTCCATTGGGTGGCGATCCTAAAAGTGCAGCCATATTGGATAGAATTAAGCTAGTTACGCTCGATAAAAATAATATTGTTAAAAATTCAGAAGGTTTATTCCAATTAAAGAATGGTGGAACTCCAGCTGCTGCTGATGGGAGTGTCAAGATTAGAAGCGGAGCCATTGAAGGCTCTAATGTGAATGCTATTGATCAGATGGTAGAAATGATTACCTCAGGACGCGAATATGATGCGCATATGAAGGTGATATCCACAGTTGAAGACAATTTCCAAAAGCTGGCACAAGTATTGCAGGAATGATAACCAATTTAGTTGAAAAACAAGAATAATTGCGGAGGGGGCTCCATGGAACCAGCATTATGGGTAAGTAAATCAGGCTTGGAAGCACAAGAAAAAAATATCGCTACTATTGCTAATAATTTGGCAAACGTTAATACAACTGGATTTAAAAAGGATAGAGCAATATTTCAGGATTTGCTTTATCAGAACTCAAGCCAGGCTGGAGCCCAATCTTCAGAGAACTCTTTAATTCCAACGGGAATAAACTCAGGTGCAGGAGTCCATTTAGCTGCTACAGAAAAAATATTCGAACAGGGAAGTGTACAAAATACACGTAATCCTTATGATTTGATGATCCAGGGGCAAGGATTTTTTACGATTTTAATGCCTGATGGTACCCAAGCTTATACACGTGATGGTACTTTTACAGTGGATAACACAGGCCAGCTTGTTGATATCAATGGATATCCATTGCAACCTGCAATAAATATTCCTACTCAAACATTAGGGGTAACCATTAGTACTGATGGAGTAGTGAGTGCTACCGTGGTTGGAAGCAATACGCCAACGGTACTTGGAACCATCCAACTCGCTAATTTTACTAACCCTACAGGGCTTCAACCTATAGGACAAAACCTTTTTATAGAAACGGCTTCGAGTGGTGCTGCAACACTGAATAATCCAGGAAATTCGGGTGTAGGTACCTTGTTGCAAGGCTCTCTGGAGGCATCGAATGTGAATGTAGTTGAAGAGTTAGTCAATATGATTCAGGCTCAAAGAAGCTATGAAATTACAGCAAAGAGCATCCAGACAGTGGATAACATGTTGCAATACTTGAATCAAACGGTTTAAGAAGATTTCATTAATGAAATTATTTAATTTGCTTGTTGTAAGCTCGGTTGTCATTCTTATGAGTGGGTGCGAACTGTTTAATCCTCCCCAGCGCGGGAATGATCCTGAGTATGCACCTACATATCCTACGACACCTGATCCAAAGGAGTTGAGGAAGGAGTCTGGAGCTATTTATAGCGCTGAAACGGCATTGCCTCTTTTCGAAACACCAAGAGCTAGGCATGCTGGCGATATCATTACCGTTTTTTTGGTTGAAAGCACCAATGCATCAAAAAATGCAACGCTGCAACAGATGAAAACAGATACTAACGTAGTCAAAAACAATCTCTTTTTAGGCCGGCCAATATCCTTTGGTAGCGGTTACAGTATGGATTTTGACTTGAACAACCGGCGACAGTTCAATGGTTCTGCGCAGGCAGTACAGAATAATAAGTTAGCAGGAAGCATTTCTGTTACTGTGGCTCAAGTGTTGGCAAATGGTAACATGGTCGTTCAGGGAGAAAAATGGGTTAAAATAGACCAAGGTGAGGAGTATGTACGTGTTTCGGGTATTATTCGTCCTCAGGATGTTCGGGCTGATAATTCCATCACCTCGGATCGTCTGGCAAATGCTCGTATTGCTTATGGCGGCACAGGACAAGTGAATAACACGAATGCCCAGGGATGGTTAGCGCGAATTATGTGGGGGCCATTATTCCCAACCTAACCCTAACCTGTAGTCTTAGTAATGGTAAATATAATTTGCAATGAAGTATCTGCCTGACTCTACTTTGTCTTATCAGTTCGAAAGGGATTTGTATTTATAAAAGTGCTTAATTAAGGAATTGTAATGCGGCGATTGCTGATAATTACATGGATGTTTGCAATAAACTTGATATCAAATCATGTTTATGCCGAACGCATTAAAGACATTGCTACTTTGGCTGGTGTTCGCACAAACCAGTTGGTTGGTTATGGTTTGGTGGTTGGTTTAAATGGTACTGGAGATAAAACCGGAACTCGATATACCGAAGATACCTTTGCAAACATGCTCACTCAATTAGGTGTTAACATACAACCAGGAACCAAGCTTAATTCGAAAAATATGGCTGCAGTCATGGTGACAGCAAGTTTGTCTTCTTTTATGAAAAAGGGCCAGTCCCTGGATGTCAATATTTCGTCGATTGGCGATTCAAAAAGTTTATTAGGCGGCACCTTGTTAATGACCCCATTAAAAGGAGCGGATGGGCGAGTTTATGCAATATCTCAGGGAAATGTTATCGTATCCGGCGTTAGTGCTGCAGGAAGTGATGGTTCAAGTGTTACGGTAAATGTTCCCAGTGGAGGGCGAATTCCGAACGGTGCAACCATTGAGGCAGATATACCTAATCCTTTCTATTTTACAAAAGATTTGACCTTTAATTTGCATACTCCGGATTTTACAACTGCGAAGCGCATGAGCGATGCCATTAATGAAATGATGGGACCAGGAACTGCCAGAGCACTGGATGCCGCTTCAGTAGTTGTTACCGCGCCTAAAAAAAAGTCACAACGTGTGGATTATGTTTCAGTGTTGGAGAATATAGAATTTAAACCCGCTGAGGCTATGGCTAAAATTATTATTAACGCACGTACTGGAACCGTTGTTATTTCCTCTAATGTTATTGTTAAATCTGCGGCGGTTTCGCATGGTAATTTGGTAGTTAGTGTGACTGAGACTCCAGTGATAAGCCAACCTAACGCCTTTGCAGATGGAAGAACCGTTTCAACACAGCAGTCGCAAGTATCGATTGACCAAAAAAATAACCATGCTTTTGTCTTACCTCGTGGCGTGACATTAAAAGATATCGTTCGAGGTATTAATGCTGTTGGCGCAACTCCAGCTGATGTGATTGCGATCCTTGAAGCATTACAACAAGCTGGTGCGTTAAATGCCACATTAATTGTGATATAGGTGTGTATTTTGATGAACAATGAAGCATCATCGATTAAGATAAAGGATTAATATGACCGTACATGGAATTGCAACCAGTGATTTTAATGCATTAACTGAATTAAAAGTTCAAGCTCAAAATAATGCAAAAGAAGCGCTGCCTGATGCAGCGAAGCAATTTGAAGGAATATTCTTACAATCCATGTTAAAAAGTATGCGTATGGGGCAACATTTTCTTGATGAATCTAGTCCCTTTAGAGGTAAAGATCGGGAAACTTTTCAGGATATGTTAGATGCTCAATATGCGAGTACCATTGCAAATTCCAAGAGTATTGGTTTGGCTGACATGCTTGCAAAACAAATGGAACATAATCTGCCTACCGTGGAACAACCAGCAAAGAGTATTCCAGCTAAGTCGGAGATTTCTTCTTTCCCTGCTATTCCAGTCAAGGCAGCAAAACAGGAGATACCCGTAACTACTACAATTGATGAGTTCGTCAAATCAATTTGGCCCCAGGCAAAACAGGCTGCGTCACTTATTGGTTTGGATCCTAAAGTTTTAATGGCACAAGCAGCATTGGAAACAGGATGGGGAAAATTTGTCACTAAGGATGTTGATGGCACCAGCAGTAATAACTTGTTCAATATCAAGTCGAGTAGTGGTAACGAGCTTGATTCAGTTAATGTAAAAACAACAGAATATATCGCCGATACGCCGATTAAAATAAATGCATCGTTTAGAAAATATTCATCAATTGAACATAGCTTTAGTGATTATATTTCTTTAATCAAGGGTAGCGAACGCTATCAAAGTGCTTTAGCCAGTACCGGGAATCCAGAGGTTTATGTCAATGAGTTACATAAAGCAGGATATGCCACTGATCCTGAGTACGGTACAAAAATTTTATCAATTTATCGTGGCGAGGAATTAAACCAGGCAATTCAACGCTGTGAGTTATTGGAGCAAGTTTGATGGAACATTTGACTATTAGGTCAGGGAGTGAGTAACTATGTCAATACTAAGTATTGCTTATTCGGGGATGAATGCTTTTCAAAACGCATTGAGTGTTACTGGAAATAATATTGCAAATATCAAAACTCGAGGTTATTCAAGACAAAGTATTCAATTTACTGCGACCCCATCGCGCAAGTTTGCGGGTTCTTTTATTGGGACCGGAGTAGCAGTTAATAATGTTTCCCGTAACGTGGATCAATTTGCTAACGCTCAAGTGAGAAGCACTCTAAGCATTAAATCTCAATACGACACTTTTTACCAACAAGCGTTGCAAATTAATAAATTACTTTCTCAAGATGGCAGTAGCCTTTCCTCATCTTTGCAATCCTTTTTTGATTCACTAGGTCAACTAAATAATGCGCCAGACAGTGTTGCGTCGCGAAATGTTGTTATGAGTCAAAGTCAATTATTAGCGAGTCAATTTTTATTCTTACAGCAAAATCTCGATCAATATCAAGAAAACTCCACCGCTCAGATAAAAGAAATAGCAAATAAAATCAATCAATTGACATCAGATCTTGCTGCCGTTAACGGACAAATAATGAACTCGCCCAACTCACCTGAATTGTTGGATCAACGGGATGAATTACTCAAGCAACTGTCCGAATTCTCCGATTTAACTGTTGTGGAGCAGAATAATGGGATGGTAAATGTGGGTATTGGCAGTGGTCAAATGCTGGTGATTGGAGCAACGCAGCGCGCTTTATCTGTGAGTTATGATCAATTAACAGCACAAGGAACTCATATTTCATTGGATACAGGTGCAGGACAAACAGATATTACAAATCAATTAGCAAGCGGAACTTTAGGTGGTTTACTGGATTATGAAAGAAATATTTTATCTAAAACCAGTCAAATAATAGGTCAAATGGCGATTGGTTTAGCACAGACATTCAATGCTCAAAATCGTTTGGGTATGGATTTGAACAATCAATTAGGACAGAACATTTTTACTGATTATAACAGTCAAGCGTTACAGCTGAATCGCTCGATAGCCGCAGCAACAAATGCGGGGTCTGGAGTATTGTCGGTGAATATTTCTGATATTTCACAAACCCAAATAAGTGATTATCAATTAGTTGTTACCAATGCAGGAGCAAATCAGGTAACCCTCATTCGTGATTCGGATGGCTCTGCTGTAACATTAAATTGGAGTAGCAACCCGCCAGCCCCTCCTGCAGGACAAATTGTAGTTGATGGGATGATCATTACTGTAGATAACCTGGCTAATTTGGTAAATAATGATTCTTTTACACTGATGCCTACACGTGGTGCTGCCTCGAATTTTGCTCTATTGATGAGTGATCCTCGTCAATTGGCGCTTGCATCACCTGTACAAACCAGTGCATCACTAAATAATACGGGGCAGGGAAAAATCGATTTGGGAGCTGTTTTAAATACTACTGAGGTTACAAAACGATATACTATTGATTTTATTTCTCCAACACAATTCAATTTGATTAACGTTACTGATGGCATTACAACTGGCCCAATTCCGTTTGTTCCCAATACAGACAATGTGATCGAGATTCCGGATAATATCAATCCCTCTTATTCTATTACTTTATCTGGAGCTCCCAATACCGGTGATCAGTTTACAGCTCAGTACAACCAGGGGGGGTATGGTGATAACCGTAATGGATTACTTTTAGCTGGAATTCAACAACAAGATATTTTTTCTAACGGTACAGAAACGCTTTTTGACGTTTATTCTGATTTACTTTCTGATTCAGGCAGCCTAACTAATGAGGCTAAAAATCGCAGTGATGCATTTCAAGTTTTATATAAACAATCTGTAGACTATCAGGAAAGTATCAGTGGCGTTAACCTGGATGAAGAAGCGGAAAATTTATTGCAATTCAAGCAAGCATATGAAGCTGCAGGAAAGCTGATGGAAATAGCCAATCAAATGATGGAAATACTTTTTCAAATAATGAGGTGATAAATGCGCATTTCAACAAATCAAATTTATCAGAACAGTTTGAACAGTTTATTACTTAAGCAAGAACGCGTAGCGAAACTGCAAGAGCAACTAAGCGAAAATTTTCTAAAGGTGCGTTATTCATCCGATGATCCTATCGCTTTTGCGCAAATCGAACTAATGAATCAGCGTATAAACATCACGGAGCTTCTGCAAAAAAATCGTGAAAGTGCTGATAGTGCGCTGAGTATGGAGGAATCGATCTTAAATGATTGCACAACCAGTTTACAACGCTTGCGGGAAATTCAAGTTAAAGCAGGTAATGCTACATTGTCTGAACAAGATCGTAAGGCATTAGCTATCGAAGCGAATATCATTTTGAATGAATTGCTTGATTATGCAAATACAAAAGATATTAATGGTGATTATATGTTCAGTGGTGGGCAAACTACCACCTTGCCTTTTTCAATTAGTTCCTCGGGGCAATATGTATATAATGGAGACAGTACCCAGCGTTTTCAGCTTGTTGCAAGTAGTTTACAAATGGCTGTCAACGATCCAGGCGATGCTCTTTTTATGCGTATACCGAATGGAAATGGCAGTTTTACGATTAAACAAACAGGTACCCCTAATACTGGAACTGCATCAATTAATACGGGTTCGGTAACTACTCCTTCAGCTTATGTGCCTGATAATTACACCATGAGTTTTGCATTAAATTCACAGGGGCAGCTGGTCGTCATGGTCAGTGGAGCAGTAAGTGGGAATGTTATTCCTCCTACAGGGTTACCTGATGACGCCCCTTTATATGAAGAGGGGATGAGTATTAGTTTTAATGGTATGGAAATGAAAGTCTCAGGAATGCCAAATCCTGGTGATGCATTTTCAATTGCTCCATCACAAAATGAGTCGGTTTTTGCAACGATCCAGAACATGATTAATAATTTGAATCAACCCTATTCAAGTGCCACCGAAAAGGCAGCAGCAACCACCGTAAATAATCAAATATTAGCCCAAATAGATAGTTCTTTAACTACGATTTTGGATGCCCGGGCTAACTTGGGCGCTCGCCTCAATCAGTTGGAGCATGCTGAAACAGCGAACTCTGATTTAATTGAACAAAGCCAAATTATTTTAAAACGGCTACAAGAAGTTGACCCATTAGCCGCTGCCACTGAATTCAAACAGGAGTTGTATAATTTAGAGGTTGCCCAGCAAAGTTTTGTACTGATTCAGGGATTATCTGTGTTTAATTTTATTTGATTTTTTAGGCGCATGATAAATTCATATCGCGCCTACAAATCGCGATATGCTCCTGAGAGTTCTTCACAAAATCGGAATCAGGGCATTCATTATGGTCGGACGTGTAGGCTGGGCCTTGGCCCAACAACTTGATACAATTAAAATAATTTTTTAATAATTCTTATCTTAAGTATTGAAGAGAAGTTGGGCCAAGGCCCAAACCCACCTATCTGTCGTGCCTATATGGAAAAAAGCAAGCATTCGCTCGTTATTCAGGAGGCGATTTTTCCAACCAAAATTGAGCTATATCAATACGCCTTGCTATCCAGACATCTCGATACTGTGTTACATGTTCTAAAAACTGTTTTAACATAAGGCAACGATCGGGCTTTCCACCCAGACGGGGATGCAAGCCTACAGTCATTAGTGCGAGACGTTTTTCTTGATAAAGATAATGAAATGTATTCATTAATCGCTCGTAAAATGCTTTAGCGTCGGCAAAACCGGGTGTCGTTGTAAATCGGAAATCATTGCAGTCAAGAGAGTAGGGGATTATTAAATGCTTCTCACTATAATAAGGCAATTCATCTGCATAGCTGTCTGAATCATAAAGAAATCCCCCGATTTCAAGCAATAACTCTCGAGTGCTTTTACTTCGTCGTCCTGTGTACCATCCTCTGGGTCTATGTCCGGTTAATTTTTCCAGCGTTTCAATACATAAAAGAATATGTTTCTTTTCAACGTTCCTCGAGATGTTGGTGTAATTTATCCAGCGCCATCCATGCCCTGCTATTTCATGGCTTTGTTGTGCCAGATAATCGGCAAATAAAGGATTTAATATCAATGCTTGTCCAGTAATAAAAAATGTAAGCGGTATTTTATAATGCTCAAATAAACGCAGCAGCCGCCATATACCTACGCGGCTCCCATATTCATAAAATGATTCCATGCTCAGATGTCGTTGTCCTTTGGCTTTGGGTATAAAAGGAAAATCGGCGCCACTAGTCTCTGCTTGTGAATCACCATGGATAGGGCTTAACTCTGCCCCTTCTTCATAGTTAATCACAAAATTAATAGCAATTTTTGCTTTATTGGGCCAAAAAAATTTTTTTCCTTCTGATCCATAACCCACTAAATCACGCATGTTTATCCTAGTTCAAAGGTTGTAATACCATAAATGCCTTCAATAGATAGTTTAGGTGTTCCTTTTAAATACATTCGAGCAGTTGCAAATACTTTAGACATCTTATATTTGTTTACCAGATTAAGAGCTAAGGGATTATTTTCAGGAATATCGAGATAAACTGTTTCACCTTGAGCATATTCGACCAATTGCTCAAACAATTTTTCAGCGATGAAAGGGGTATCTGCAAATAGAGGGCCTATTTTATATCCTTCAAAACATTTTCTGATTACTCCATAACCTTTTAATTGTTTTTCCTGCACATAACCAAGAGCTAAAGCAGTATTTTGTTTTATCCACACTGAGAGAAATTTCGGTCTTGGTGCAGGAAAATAGTGACGATCATATTGTGTTAATTGCTCAAAAGGGACCGTTTTTAATTCAACCAGATTGGGATCAGGTTTAGGAGTCAGTCGAGTATGTCCTAAAGCATAGCGGGCGTTACTGTGTGCAAACTGATAACCAATACGCGCATAATTATCGACCATGTCGAGTACCCCATCAATTCCCGCATTACGCTCACCAACATACAGCAGACGAGCACGTGTTAATTGCATCCCATATCCTTGGGCCCGATATTTTTTATCTACCATATAAAATCCACAAAAGGCAAACTGTTGGTCATAAACTACTGCAGAACCAACAGCAATAACTTGGCCATTTAATTTGCCGGCGAAGAAACCATGCGGATCAGTATGATAAAAACATTCAGCATCATTTAATCCTGGATTCCAACCTTCCTTTCGTGCCCATTCTACAGCAATTGAAACCTCATCCTGTGTCATACGCTCGATACGGTATTGGGACATGATATTCACTTTTTTACGGGTTTATACAATAAATTAAATATTAAAGTAATCACTAAAGCAAATAGGTACTTCATTAGACTTCTTCGGAAAATCTCTACTGCAGAGGAGAATTACTTCGTCGATATAGGGTTCGAATCCTTCATGTGACTTTGTGTACACTGCGGTTCTGTGTTCCGATTCGAGTCTTCACATACTTTTCTTTATGGCGCAAATTTCCGAATAAGTTTATTTTATTATAGGGATAGCCTTCGTTATTCCTTGTTTCTGCTTTTCATCTTTTTATCAACTCTTAAAAGGATACTAAATGAAAAAAATTCCTGTATTATGATCTTCTTTAGACATTTTAAAAATGTAAGGAAGCATTTATGAATTTCAATATTAGGAATACCTTAGGCCCCTTATTTCTTATCCTTTCATGCCCTATTTTTGTAATGTTAATGTGGTATGCCAATACTCAACTTCAGGGGTCTTTATCTGCTTTATGGGATTTAATAACCCAAAACGGTTTTTTGCAAACAATAGTTACAGTATGGAAGCCTTACTTTTGGGGAACTTCTCTTGCTTGGAAAATTATTTTAGTTTTTGCTGTATTTGAACTGGCTTTAATGCGTATTCTGCCAGGAAAACCATTTAATGGTCCTATTACGCCTAAAGGAAATGTTCCGGTATATAAAGATAACGGTGTTTTAGCATTTATTGTCACTATGGCAACCTTTTGTATTGCATCGTTTGGCTTCAATTTATTCTCAGCCTCTATTCTTTATGACAATCTGGGGGGGCTTTTCGGAGCATTGAATTTGTTGAGCCTTATCTTCTGCATATTTTTGTATCTCAAAGGACGTTTTTTTCCTTCAACAACCGATTCAGGAATAACTAAGAATATATTATTTGATTATTATTGGGGAACAGAACTCTATCCTCAGGTTCTGGGATGGAGTATTAAAAAATTTATTACATGCCGCTTTGGCATGATGAGCTGGGGGCTATTTCTTATTTCCTATTGTGCCAAACAAGCAGAATTAGGTGGTTTATCCAACTCAATGTTAATTTCTGTTCTATTGCAATTTGTCTATCTGAGTAAATTTTACATGTGGGAAAAGGGCTATTTACGCTCCCTGGACATCATGCATGATCGCGCCGGTTTTTATATTTGCTGGGGGTGCATGGTATGGGTTCCTTGTGTTTATACTTCACCGAGTATGTACCTTGTGCTCCATCCGATTCATTTATCCTTTGTATGGGCAATTCTCATTTTGGGCTTAGGATTAGCAAGTATTATTATTAATTATCTTGCTGACAAACAGAGACTTGTTGCACGAGCGACTCAAGGAGAATGTAAAATCTGGGGTAAAAAACCGGTTACAGTATTGGCGGGATATGAAACTACTGAAGGAGATAAAAAACAAACCATATTGCTTGCTTCAGGTTGGTGGGGAATTGCCAGACATTTCCACTATATTCCAGAACTTGCAGGCACATTTTTTTGGTCTGTGCCTGCTTTATTTGATAATTTTTCCCCGTATTTTTATCTTTGCTTTTTAACTGTTCTGTTATTTGACAGAGCATTTCGTGATGATAAACGATGCTCTGCTAAGTATGGCAATGATTGGAAAAAATATTGTGAACTGGTTCCCTATAAAATTGTCCCACTTGTGGTTTGATTAAAAAGATATATCTAGTTCTCACCTACGATAGCGTTCTATGCGTGAGTATGCATACGACACTCTACCTACCTACCTACCGCGCTTTATGCGCGGTATCCAGAAGATCTTAAAGCGACCTTAACTTATTTTTAAGAGTGAAAGAAAATGGCTCACTAAAAATTAGGGATTGACGCATAACATGCCAATAAAATACCCCATAGATGAATATAATCCCCAATTAATATATTTTTAAGATACCATTTGGGTAAACGTTCATTTCTAATGTTGCTTTGTAAGCATTTGATTATGGGTACAAATGCAACAACAAAAAATAACATAAACACATGATAGAGAAACACCAGCTCTTGGGTATTACTGTATAAATAGGTTTTATATCGCATTTGCCAAGGTGTAATACAGATAACAATGAATGAAAAGAAAAATACTTTGATGGTACTGTTTAAATCAGTCATAAAAGGAAGTTTCTTTCTATTCGATACAATTTTTTGTTCCGCTAGGTCGAGTGCATTAAATGACATCGATTCAATCAGGGCACTTATTAAAAAAAACACGCAATAAATGTAAATGCTGGTTGTTGTTAACGAGGGCATGTGCAGTACGTATGTAAGAGTCTAAAAGCCAAAAAAATATGTATATAATTTTATCATAATACCTATTGGGCGTCGATCCAGAAACGTTATCTGTTTCTTAGTGTAAAAATTTCACCATTAAAATCTAAATAAAAAGAAAATTATATCAGTCAAGACTGTTTTTTTATTCTTTATTTGTTAAGATAACTATGTCTCATTTCTTTTTTCAAATAGCCTGTATCTGTGGATATTTATTTCAACTTCATGTCAAATCACCATCGTTCGACTATGAGAAAGTCTTTACCGCACTTATCTTCTTTTCTTTTAAAAACATCATAATTCTTTTAAGTTATTCACATTTTCTGTGGATAAGTCTGTTTATAGTCTGTCAAACCCTTGTAGACTTTTGATGTGAACGTGATGGTACATTTTATTCAATGTGCTTTTTTAGTATTTTTATAAGGATAGACGAAATCATTTTTCTTATTTAGGAAATATTTTTATTTATAAGCTCCCAATATTTGTTGAAAAGAGACAAGTAAAAACAACAAAATTTAAGTCTTCTCCTGTACAGGTAAATAAAACTCCTGTTGGTTCATTTGAATGTTCTGATATTAAGATTTTATGCATTAACTTCATCCCGCCAACAGAATGGCAGGTACTTGATAAAGTGCTAAAAACATTATTTATGGTTTTAATCTGGCCAGAGCTTTCATAAGCTTGCTCGCATTGAGGAGCTTGTCCGCTTGGCGGGGAAAGTGGTTTTTCAGCATAAGCGTTTTGATAAATTAACGAAAAGAGCAGCAATAATCCACGAAAAATTTTCATAAGAATCGTCCATGTAATATTAATTTCTTTTAGTATAGGTTTGAATTGAAAAAATGAGAAATACGTTTTTTCGGGATTGAATTGAAATGGATTTAGAAATATGAGGGGAAAGCCCATAGTTCGCTATGCAAAATACGGGCTATGTCTCGTTATAGAATCTGACTTCCTAGATAAATACTTGCAGCAGTTACGCCTGTTGTAACGATTACTTTTGTAAAGAAACCACACCATGATACTGTGGTTTGTTCTTTTTTTACTTCGTAATCTTTTGGCTGATGAGGATTTTCAATAGGTTTGCTTCCTAACTTACCACTTAGGAAAGGGCAGGCATCCATTGTTTCCAGTTCACAACTTGCTTTTTCCACCTTGGATTTTATTGGCAATACAGGAGGCGGAGGACTCTGGCTGGAAAGTCCATAATATAATGAAGGGGCAAGTTTTTGGATGACTAAACCTAATCCTCCATTAATTCCTCTAGAATTTGCTTTGACTCCTGAAATTCCTTCAAGTCGCTGTAGGGTTTCACCAATGGTAAATAATTTCTGAAGAGCGATCGTGGCATCAGAATTAATATCCATGGACTCATCGTTCTCTAATTGACGTATGACTTCAATAAGATGATTCGTACCGAGTTTTTCTCTGAGTTGAGCAACGATTTTTTCGCAGTAAGCAAATTGTAATCCTAAAATTGGCCCATTTTCATTAGTGGGTAAATGCAAGGCATCTTCTCTTAGGTTTAAAAAAAATTCGTCATCATTTAATATCGCTTTAAGTGCCCGTGCATTAGGATGTTCTTCTCCATAATGAAGTGTATCGCGTAGCAATTGTTCAAGTATCATTTGTTCTGAAACAAGAACTGCAATGGATAATAATGCGGCTGCATTTTTAGGATTTGTTAAATCAGGATCGGTCAATTGCCCATTAATTCGTACATCAATTAATCCTTCATCTGTGGTAATAGGCATCTCTCTATCTAAATAGAGAGCAGGACTACCATCTTTTTTTTGTAAATCAAAAGCATAAATAATTGCTTTCAGCGTGTTTTGATTTGTTGTGTAGGAATTAGTCAAATGTTTTAATAAAGGATGTCTTACACTTTGTTCTAAAGTTGTCTTTAAAGGTTGAACCATTTCAAATGCAAGATTCAATGTTAATAGATCTTCTACGATATCTTTTTCTTTTGCATCTCTTTGCATTTGATTATATACACGTTTTATGACGGTAGAGTCCATTAATTGTGAAGGATCAAAGCCATATTCCTTTTCTAAAATTTCAAGAAGAATATCCATCGCATTGAATGAGCGGTTTTGTGTATGCAGGATATGCTCATTACCTTTCATTAAACCAAGCATTAATAATTTTCCCTGGTTCTCAGGTAAGCGGCGAAAACCGCTTTTTGAAATTCGTATTACTCGAAGTATATCTTCTGCATGCTCTGGTTTGACTAATTTTTTATTATTTTCATTAATAATCCAACCCATGGGTGCAGGATGATCGTTTACATTAACTACAAAACCATTGTCTTGATATGTTTGAGTATGTTCAGGATCAAGATCGATTCTGGTGTTTGAGGGAATAGCAGATGTCTCTATTTCTATTCCGGAGTAAGTTTTAACAATTTTTTTATCATGTTGAGTGATAATTTCAAATTCGCCTTTATCTAACTCTTGAGTAATTAATTCATATTGCTGTGCATCAATTCTTTGAGGGTGACAAAGATATAGAAATCCTTGTTTCGATAGTTGGCTACTAAGACAGATTCCTGTTTGCCAAACTGAAAAATGAATGGTATCCCAAATTGATTCGCCACCACGAAGACCCTCTGTGTTGGGATATTTAAGTGCCTGGTTACGCTCATTTAATATTTTCCCTTTCCCAATACTATAATGGCTGGATTTTTCCAATAATTTCGTATTTTGTGAAACTGTTGAGCCTTCCTTGCAAAGACCAAACACATCAGACTGATTTTTTCCTTCGGCAGTATGCTCAATAGAGTTTTCCTCATAGTTTTCTTCGCATGCTGGCTCAATCAAAGCAGAAAACTGGGCTAAACTTAATTGGAATCGAATGGCCAATGCGCCCATTTCGGAAAAATTTTTTCGCAATGCTTCCATTCCATAAACAGAAACATCTTCATCTTTAAATTTTGTTCCCGTATATTTAAGTGTGAAACCTTTTATTGATTCTTGCTTTTGGAACATTATTCACCCGTTTTTAATTTAAACCAAAAGGCATTAAATTATACATATAGATTATTAACGAATTATTAAGTTCTTATTAAGAACACAAACTTTCTTTCTTTATTATTTTGAATATTTATTAAACAAATATAAAAGATTGTGAGGTTGTTCTAAAAATATAAAAATTGGGTATTCACAGCGGTTTCTTCCACCTCTTTGGAGAGGCGATTAGATTTGGTATTCTCCTGAGCTTTTTGGGGGGGCGTTTGTAGATTCTAGAAGTTTTGTTGATTCTATAGAGGGTGGTTCTGATATTTCCGCCAAATCATTTTCTGTTGTATTTGTAGGCTTCTCAGAAGTTGTGTCTTTTGAATCGAGTATGGGACGCATTGCGTTTGAGTAACTGCATCCATGGTCATATTCATATAATGCTTCTTCGAGGATTATTCCTTCATTCTCTTTTTCAAGTTTCCGCTTGAATTTCTCGTCTTGACTCGTCGCATAAAGTTCTATTCCCCATTTAACTACTCCAAATATTGCCAGCCCAATACCAAATCCAAATAAAATAGGGCCCATTATAGGAGGAGCGGCTACTGCACTTAGCAAAATCATTAAACCAATAGTTGACAAAATCACACCAGCCCCACCTAAAGCAAAGTTAGTAAAGGATTTGGGGATGGCTTCATTGGCTAAGAGATCATTTCGTTGCAATTCATGCAATGGTTCCGTTATGCTTTCAATCTCTTTATCAATTTGGGCAATTTGGTGTTGAAGCTCAGTTACTTGATCAATAAGTATTGAATGGCTTGTCTGATCGTCTTTGTCAATTATTTCTGTGATCTTCGCCAAATAACTTACCGCTATTTTACGCTCATCATATAAATTTGAAAGTTTGGTTATGGGAGGGTCATCAGAGGGTAATTTTTCCCATCCTATTTTACTGCGCATCGCATTGATAAACCGCAAAAGAGTGTTATCCATTTGGGGAGGCACATAAGGTTTTTTATTGCGAATCGTATTGATAAACTGCAATTCTTCGTTTTCTTTTTCAAGTGACGAACTGGTTGAGTGTTCAAGCAAGTGTTCTAGTTCTAAAGCTCGAATTTCCAATCGTTCACGATACTTATTATTTTCTAAAGCATCTGAATCAAGGGAATCTAATAAATGGTTAAACTCCTCTTTTTCTTTATAAGCGCTCCACGTTTTATATTTATTAAAAAGTGAGCCTATAAATGACATCCCTTCTATAACCGTAACCAAAGAAGCCAAAGCCAATCCAATTTTCGCAGCAACTAATCCCCCCATAACAAAGGCGGTGATACCTAAAGCGGTTAAGCCCAAAAGAAAACTTACTGCTAAAATTTTACCCAATATCGAACTGTTTTTGTCCGTTATCATGGCAATCGAAGCGGGAATAATGGCGACAATTTGAAACACAAATCCAATGTATGGGAGTTCTTTTGCCGATGAAAAAGCGGTGGCAGCCAGGCCAAAAAATTTTTGTGCACCTTCAAGTAGACGTTGGGATAACTTCCCCTTTTTGTGGGCAATTTCAATATATGACTTCTGTTCTTTCTTCCTTTGGTTTATTCTTTTTTTTAAATCATCCATTTCATCTGAAAGAACGACATGATTTTTGCGTGAATATGTCATAGTTGCTTTTCAAAATGGCATACATTAAGTATAGGGTAGCATTTATTATGTACACATTAAGTGCAATTCGCTATTTATTATCCATGTTGCTCTCATAAAAAACAATAGAGTAATGAAAATGACCAGGGGAGACATCGATGGTAAAAATAAGAAATTTATTTATAGTGCTCCTTTTCGGGTTCCAAGCTTCACTTTATGCATCTACGATTGAGCAACCTTGGCTTGATAATAAAATTCGATCATTTATAAAAGGCAAGCCTGTAAAAGCTATAGTTTATGGCCTGTGGATCGATGGAAAACCAATTAGTATTCAGGCTATTGGAAACTCCATGACTGCTGTACCCGCCACAAAAGACATGTATTTTCGTATAGGTGGAGTAACAGAAACATTACTAACAACTGCTTTGATGTTGTTAGTAGAAAAAAAAGATCTAAGTCTTGAGAATAAAGTGGCACGCTGGTATCCCGATTTGCCCAACGCAGATCAGGTTGATTTAAAAATGCTTGCTAATGGTACCAGTGGTTTTCCTGATTATGTTTATAATGAAGGATTTATTAAAGCAGTCATTGAACAACCCTTTAAACAGTGGTCTGATAAAGAGTTAATTGATTATGCGTTTATGAAAGAACCTTTATTTAAGCCAGGTACCAATCAACACTATTCTCATACTGACTACGTTATATTAGGGAGTATTTTAGCTCAGGCAAGTAATCAGCCGCTTAATCAATTATTTCGTTCATTAATTTTAAAAAAATTGGGCATGGAAAAGACCCGGTTTGATCGCACAGCAACGATACCCTGTCCTGTGTTACATTCATTTAGTCAAGACAGAGGGGTTTATGAAGATGCAACTTTTTGGGATCCATCCTGGACTGCAAGCTCGGGTGCCACGACTTCAACCATAGAAGATTTAGGAAAATGGGCGAATGCCTGGATGAATGGTAATTTGCTAACAGCCAAATCGACACAACAATTAAGAACTCCAGATACTGTTGGAAAGGGGAAAAATACAAATGAACTTTATTTTGCAATGGGGTTTGGCGTAGCCAATCATTGGCTTATGCAAAATCCTAGATTTGGTGGTTATAGTGGGGTTTTTGCTGTATTACCGGAAAAGCAAATCGTGTTTATTGCATTTAATACCTTAAAGCCCATAACGAATGAAACCAATAATTTAAGCATAGACTTATGGAAAGAACTAGCATCTGTTTTAGCACCTGATTATCCTGTTCCTGATTTCAATTAGGGATTTATCCAAAGAGCAAAAGAAGTGAAACTCGAATTATTGATGGTATGCGCTATGCTAATTAAAGAACCTTATCAATTGTGAGTTATCGTATGGAGTTTTATACGCCTTCAGGATTATTGCCTTTGATCCAAGAGCTTAAGCAATTAAATATTCTAGAACATGCTAATCATGAAAATATGGAAAAGGTTTCATTAATTTTAAGAAATTGGGTTAAAAAAACAGATTGGCTTGAGGAGCATTTTTATACTGTTGACCCAGTGAACGGATTTACTTCTTGGCTAATTTTTGAAGAGCCAGATCACTCCTTGGCTGTTAATATAGTTGCTTGGGAGCCTGGGCGAGAAATTACGCCACACGATCATAAAACCTGGGGTGTAGTAGGTTGTGTTGTAGGTGCAGAAAAAAATTTTTTTTGGATTCGTAGGGATGATGGTTCCCAACCTGAGTATGCGGATATTCAAAAACAAAATAAAGCCATTACCTGTTTTCCTGGTGATGTTATTGCTTTTAATCCCGATGACATTCATAGCGTAGTTAATGTCTCCGACTCAGTAGCAATTTCGTTGCATGTGTATGGGAAAAATTTAAATTATACCAATCGTTTTCAATATAACCCTCTGACCCACACTGCTGAACCTTTTATTGTTGATTTCAATTAATGCTCTATGAGTTGTGCAGGTTAAGTATTAAGAATTCGTTATGTACCCTTGTGGTGTGGTTTTCATGAATTTGACTATATTTTCTTATTTTTTGTAATAAAACTTATCTTTCCTGTACGTTCCAGGTAGGCTTCCTTTATTTGATCTAAATTATCAGTCTTTAACTTATCTCTTATGATTTCTAATAAATCCTCTTTAGATATCTGATTTTCTTCCAGCACCGCCCAAATAATTTTTCCATCTTTAATTAGAGTTCTTGGTTTGCCTTTTATTAATTTACCAAATGTATGATATTTAAAAGAAAGTTTAGCAAATGCCCAATGTAAAAAAATAAGTAAAGCACTACCTGCCATTGCTTGTATCAATGTCGAAGGACCGTTAATTGTTCTGCTTAGTACGGCTCCAATAATAATGATCAGTACGAAATCGATGGGTGTATCAAAATGAAATCGCTTGTTGCCTGTTCGGATTAAAAAAATAGCGTAAATATAAATTATAAACGTTCTTATAAGAATATAAGAAAGGTCCATACTTGAATTAATTTTCTCGAGATAAGAAAGCCACATTTATATCTCCCTAATACTCATTTGTCTGAGCGTTAATTAGAGGTATCCATATTATTTTTCAAATCAAATATGGATCGCTTCTTAATGAAATTAAGAAGCGATCCTGGTTCCGACCATCTAAACTGGCGGAGGAGGACCTCTGCGGCCAAGAACAATAAAAACTATAAATAGTACCAAAAATATAAAAAATAGTATTTGTGCAATACTCGCAGCGGCTCCGGCAATTCCTCCGAAACCAAAAGCTGCTGCAATAATCGCAATAATAAAGAAAAGAATAGCCCAACCCAACATACATCTTCCTTAGGAATATTTCCACTGGACTCATGATGAGTGTGTTTTGAGTATAGATTGCGTAAATTTAAATTCAAGATATATCAGAATAAAAATCCCCTTCTCGCTCTTGAAAAAGATTTTTTGTTTTTTTATAGCCCTAGTTTAGTGCAAGTATTGATTAGATTGACTAAAAAACGCTTACTTCTCCAGTTAAGCGTTCCCAGCTTATGATGCAACACTATCCCCCTTTTAAGGAAAATAGGGTGGTTATAGCAATCTACATGATAAAATTAAAGGAAAACCTTAGGTTGCCATGTTAAAAAGAAGGCTATAATTGATTCATCATGTGTAATTAGAGACTTGGTAAAGATCCACGCCATGCAAAGGTGATATTTTTAAATCAAAACCAGAGAAAAAGTTCCTGAAAAAGATAAACCAACAAAGCACAACAACATGCTAGAAAAGAAAATATTAAAAAAGCGCAAGAAGTCAAACATCATTAAAAGAGATCTATGATTTATTTGTTCATTTCTGTTTTCTGAAAAGCAAATTTAAAACAAGGAGAAAATCATGAAAGGAATAATGAAAATGATTGTTTTAAGCAGTATGTTTGCAGTGTCAAGTTATGTAATGGCTGATAATGCTTCTTCTACTCCAGCAAATACGACTACTACCACCCAGCCAGCAGCTTCAAGTGCCAATCAGCCAGCAGCAAATACGCATCCAGGCATGTGGATATGTACTACCAATGCGAGCAGCCCAACTTCAGGTTCTCCTGATGAGCAGGCCGATCAGACAATGGCTAAAAATGAGGCTCCTGGAGGTTCTGCATTTGATTTTGCCTTAAAAAATTGCCGTGACTGCACAAAGATTACCTGCGAGTTGCAAACAAAACCTGCGCAATAAGAAAGAGTATTCACTAAAAAACCCCAGTGTTTTCATGCACTGGATTTTTTCGCATGAACTTATATTTACAGGAGGTTATTATGCCATGGAGCAAATCGGATTATCCAGATGCAATGAAAAATTTGAGTTCATCTACTCGAGAAAAAGCGATTGAAATAGCAAATGCGCTTCTTAAAGAAGGATATGAAGAAGGCAGGGCCATTTCAATTGCAATCGATAGAGCAAAGAAAAAGAAATCCAATAATTAAAAAATACCTGCGAGAAAAGGAGCGTCCTATCTTAGCTGTTCGACAAGAGAATGGATTAGTTGAACAATTAATTCTGGCTGCTCCTTTTGTATATAATGTTCACTATCTTTTACATCAATACGTTTTGCTTTGGGTACAAAAGTATCAGCTACCAGATCATTGGCGTGAGCAATACCATGTATTATAGAATCCGCCATATCCTGGGTCACATAACTTGGCCAAAACCCACTTTTGACTACTTCGCTGGCCTTTGGAATCTTACCAGCGGTGAGTACAATAGCAGGCATATTTAATTTTTGGGTACGATAAGCATTTAATTGTTTGAAGCTTTCCTTAAAGTTAATTATTTCACCATTTTTATAATGGGAGCTTAGTGATTTAGAGCTGTTGTCTACACCAAAGTAAAATACTTCAATTTCTTTTTTTGTCCATGCCTCAAGTAGTTTTTCATTGGTTACATCTATAAGGATCATTCCTGCTACATCATTGGGGTATTTCAACGCATAGAGTCTTGCAGCCAATCCTCCTGCAGAATGTGCGACAATAATAAAAGGTTTATGAATTTTTGCGGCTTTAACCAGTTGATGTAAATCATCCACTATATCTGCAGCTGAAACGGGCTGCTGCACAGGATCGCTACGACTTTTTAAAAAACGCTCGTCCCCGATTATTTTGATTGTTCCTGGGCGATCATAATCGCATACTTTTGTGAATTTACTGACTCCAGTAAATACAGTTATCTTTTTTCCGGTTAGGGGCGTTTCCCAGCCCGCATCACCCCGATCAGGATAACCGGCAATGAATAATACGGTGGGTGATCCTGAGCCTTCACAATGCATAAATATTTTTCTTTCTTTTCCGATTGTAATGGAATTGTTTTCATCCAATGCGGCGGAGTCAGGTACCATTGATACATAGGTAAGGAGGCTTAAATAAAGCCATTTCACTATTTTCATAATCTGATTTTCTAACATTAGATATGCCCTATTTAGAGTATAACTGACTTTTTTCAGTCCACAGGATGAGGATGAGTTAAGGTAACACGATGACAGTTTAAGTATTTAGTGAAATTGTTACTTTATCTTGTTTTCAATTCGTTTATCAGGAATAAACCAGATTATCGCGACAATTACATAAAGTATTTGAGCGATCCATGTGTAAACATAAGCCAGGGGAATTGCTAGGACATATAAGAAGATAAAGATATTTCCTTTAAAGTCGTTTCCAATCGCTTTTGAAACTAACGACTCTTTTCCTTCATGTGAAATAAGAGTATGCACGAGTATCGAATAGGAAATAGCAGCCATTAAAAGCACTATCCCATAAAAGGAAGTCGATATCGCAGTTTAGTGATTTTCTCCCATCCATCCTGTTGCAAATGGGAATAGGGAAATCCAGAATAAAAGATTGAGATTTGCCCAAAGTATCTTACCTGAAATAGACTCTACGGCGGTAAATAAATGGTGATGATTATTCCAATAAATACCAATATAAATAAAGCTTAATAGATAACTCAAAAAAATGGGTCCAAGAGGGGAAAGGCTGGCGAAGGTATCTCCATGTGGAATTTTAATCTCTAGTACCATAATTGTAATAATGATTGCGAGCACATCATCGCTAAATGCTTCTAATTGCGTCGTTTTCATTTTTCTTCCTAATTGAATCCATAAATCCATTTAGAAACAAGCAATTGCCGCTTGAATAGAAGTAAGTTTAGTAAAAACAATAAGTTGCTTGCTTTATGATGGTGCATGTTTCTTCCTATTTTAGGGAGCAATTTTTTCTCACTATCTTTTTAGATGGATTTTGTATTTGGACCTATTGACGTTGATTGAAAAATATGCAAAATTTATATTTTATTTTCACATTATTCTAAAATGAGTATCTTTCTAAGGTAATTGATTATGGGTTCAAGATCTAAGCATGCTAAAATTTCATTATTTAGTGCAACAGCACTATCTGCTACTGCTATGGTTGGTTCAGGATGGCTCTTTAGTGCTCAGTTAAATGCTAAAATTGCAGGCAATTACTCCTTCCTTGCATGGGTTCTGGCAGCATTATTGGTCATGGCGGTGGGATTATGTCTTGCACAAGTTGCATCAATCTACCCAGTGCGTGGGGCAACTGCCCGGTCTAGCGCGTTGTCACACAATAGTATTTTTGGCATGCCTTTTGCCTTTGCCAATTGGTTTGGATTAATGGTTACGATTGGTACAGAAGCTCAAGCGACTACACAATATTTAGCGGCTGCAATTAAGAGTGATGTTCTAATCGCGAACAATGTGCTGACGATTTACGGCAAATTATTTGCATTGAGTATCTTGGTCATTTATTTATTTATTAATTATTTTGGTATTAAATTATTAGCCAAAATTAATAATACAGTGACGGTAATAAAAATTCTTAGTCCGATTTTTACTATCGTTATTTTCTTGATTATGCGTTTTGACACCAGTAATTTTACCCTGGATACAAATTCTCAATACGGAATTGGCTCAGCAATCACTGCAATCATTTCTGCTGGATTAATTTATTCTTACAATGGATTTCAATTAGCAGTGGCCTTTGCCAGCGAGATTGAAAATCCAAAACGAAATATTCCTCTATCAATCATTCTTTCAATTGTAATTGTGATGTTTGTTTACATGCTGTTGCAATTATCCTTTATGGGCTCTGTGCCCCATAGTATGTTAGCAAGTGGTTGGAGCAGTCTTAATTTTCATTCACCTTTAATTAACTTAGCCATGTTGCTTGGAGTAAATTTCTTAGCAATGATCTTGATTGCTGATAGTATCGTCAGCCCATCAGGCACAGGATATTCTTATTTAGGTGGTGCTTCACGAATGTTTTACGCCATGGCTAAAGAAGGCCAAATGCCAAAGAAAACCATTGGTAAATTACATCCTGAATATAATCTGTGTCGCCGCTCCTTGCTCATTAACTTCACGCTCACTGCGATATTTCTCTGGAATTCCGATAGTTGGGCCTCATTAATGGTCATAGTAACGGGGTATCATTTAATTGGATATATGGCAGCGCCGATTAGTATGGGAGCGATTAAGCCGAACACCAAATTATTTGGGTTAATCATCTTTTGTATTCTTGGACTCATGATGAGTACTTTACCTGCCAGTGATTTTCTAAAGATGAATTTGTCGATTTCTATGTTGATGGTAATTTATGGAGCAATACAGATTGCACGTCGAATGAAAGTAACAACATTATTAGTATTATCAACGCCTTTTCTAACTTATTTGTGGTTAATTTATTTCTATCAAAATATTTATTACATTCTGCTCGTGTCCGCTCTTTTCTATGCATTAATTACACATAAAGAATACGTCAAATTATGTAAAGAAACTCGATTCATTGCTGATGATGCAGCTGATATTGCCGTAAATGTCAATCAAGCTCAGCGAGCATAATATGCCCCGTCCGTATTAACCAGTTTAATACGGACGGTATGGATTAACATTTTTCTGCTACAACAAAGTACTTGTGCCAATGTTTCATAGAGTACTCTAATGCATCTGCTTCATCACGTTCTTCTTCTTCAAGCAATTCGATTTTAAATGGAAGAAATAACTGATGTAATTCTTTGTAACTCAGAAATGTCATATCGGCTCTTTTATTTCTATTCCATCCATCATTTATTCCAAAAAAGGTTCCAGAAAATAGTCCGCCTGGCTGTAGTGTTTTTAAAATCAACTTCCAAAATTTATAAAAAAGCTCAGGTTTTAAAAAAGGGAGACTATAACTTGCGTTAATTAATTGGGAAATCGGTAGAGAAGTGAATGACTCAAATGAAGCGACTTCTGTCTTTAATTTACTCTTTAATGATTGCGGGCAGGAGGATAATAAAATGGATATTGCTTCTGCTTGAGAATCAATCGCTAGAACGGACCAGTCATTTTTTAAAAGTTCAAGAGAATCTGAACCGGAGCCGCATCCAAGATCAATCGCTAATTTGGGAAGGTCGAATTTATTCCTACAATGAAACAATTCAATTGCTTTCATTAAAGTTTTTCTAGGAAGAGTCTTTTGCTTTGTAGTTTTATAATAATTTACCCAATTTTTATTATTCATATGATGTTCCATAGCTAGTTACCAATTAGTAACTAATTGACTGATTAATATCGCTTTTATATTCTCAAGAATGGAATTTGGAGCCCAAAAGGAGAACCATTATGAAAGAAAAAATTATCAAAAAAATTGTTCGAGAAAAAGTATTAAAGAAAAGTAAGGGATGGTGTGGCCCTGGTACCTGCATCGGATAATTAAAGCAGCATGCATCATATGCGACATGAAATATGATGCATGCAATAAAACTTAACAGGTCTAATTTATGTACTGTCCTAATCTTAACGAATTAATACATTATAAAAATAACAAAATTATTTATCGATACAATAAGGATTATCCTCATGCAAAAATGCATGCAGAAGTTGCTTTAAGAGAGCTAATGAAATTTATTTGGCTTTGTTTAAAGCACAAGTCAGATAAAAAAAACAATCCTGAAAACGAATTATTTGACTTTACTTGTGCTATTCATCCGGAAATGTGTGATATTGATAATATGTGGCATACATTTCTTTTATTCACGAAAGATTATCATGAGTTTTGTGGTAATTACCTTGGGGGCGTTTTCTTTCATCATGAGCCTATTGTAAATACAAATGACACTACCTTAGATGAAAACTATGAACAGAAGTTGACTCTATATTTATCCTATATATATGATAATTTGGGTGAAGAGACATTGATAAAGTGGTTTGAACACTAATTCACAAATCGCGCTTTTCTAAAAATTCACTTTCGGCAATCATAATTGCATCCATATTTTTTTCAGTCCATGATGTTAATGAATTAAGAATAATACCTAACTCGTTCCCTAATGGAGTTAATGAGTATTCAACTTTCATGGGTAATACTGGAAATGAACGTCTCACTATAAAACCGAAACGTTCTAATTTCATTAATGTTTGGGTGAGCATTTTAGGAGAAATTTCTCCTACTTCACGCTTTATCTCTCCGAAGCGAGAGGTTTTATTTAATAAGATGTTAATTATTAAAATGGACCATTTGTCACTAATTTTTTCTAGTACATTATGTGATGGACAGCGTTTGTTATATACAGAGAAATTTTTTTTAGACATGAAGAAGAACCATTAAAATAGAAGTAGATAGCAGGCATAACTCGTATCGTAAAAAAATATAAGTTATGCCATATTGTGAGTGGTTGCACCTAAGGACTATAACTCCCATTATCAGTTTGAAGTTGAGGATTGGTATGATCTGTTTTTCCCAAAATGACCGGCTTATCAAAAAATCCATCTTTTCCTCGCTGTTTCGGGCTTAAACTGGAGCTCTCCACCTTTTTTTGTTCCAGTAACAGATTTACAACTTGCGTGAGGCGAGAAACCATATTATGAATATCAGTAAACTGAGTATAGCCATAATGCGCAGTAACACGAATATTGTTAGGGGGACGTACATCTATTTCAAATTGTCCTAATTCGCTTGATTGTTTTAGCATAGTTTCTATCTGCCTGACATCGCTGATTCCTTTAACACGAAAAACCAGCATAGCGCCTCGCCGCTTAGGGTCGTCAGGAGTAATCCACTCAATTTTGTCACCCAAAAACTGTTGCAGGAGCGCATGCATATAACGAGTGAGGCATTCTGATTTAGCAATTAATTTATCCCAGCCAATTTGGCTCATTGTTTGCATATAGGTTTTTACTGGAGCAAGAGCGATAGGGGAGGGATTGCTGCATCTGAATGCCCAAGCACCTTTTTGCATCATAATTTTAGCATCAAAATCGTCGATTAATCCGAAGACTTTATCTGAAGCTGCTGCTTTCCAACCTTGAATTGGTGGGTATTTTTCCAAATCTGTATTCTTACTAACATACATACCAAATCCACTACCTGCCGAGCCACAAATATGTTTATAGCCACAACCTACAGCATAAGTAACGGGTAATTCTTTCAGATTTAAAATCCTATTTCCTACTGTATGAGCTAAATCGAGGCCCACAATAATCTGGTGCTTCGTGATTACATCCTTTAATTCATTTAAAATGTAGGTGATATCAAGTCGTTGTCCCGTACTAAATACCAGATCCGATAAGTGTAAAATTTGAATTTGGCCTGCATTTTTTTTGATAAAAGCAATAATTGCCTCTTCGCTATAGAGCCCTTTTTCATCCGGCAGAATTTTTAGGGTAAGGGATGCGGGATTAGGGATACGGCTGGAGGGGCTAAAAACGCCAAATTGTTTTGCAGTGTGTATTCCTCTTTTTAAGATGGATTCAATGATGGCTTGATCGGAGAAAAATTCTTTTCCTAAATGACAAATACCAGTTTTTCCTGATTGCCAATCAGTAAGGGTAGGGCGGTAAAAAGTATCAACCAGTCGACCTAGATTAGAAGATAAGCCTTCCTGAGTATAGAGAAATTCACAAGGCTCGGAAAAACCTAACATTGCCTGCATTGCTTTAATTGCGTCTTCCTCAATATCGCAATCAAACCAGTTACCGCCTCGTTCATGAGTTTCCGAAAAATGCCCTTCATGTAAATGAGTTGCCTGTAACTTAGTAATTCGCTTTATTTCTCTCACGGCAGGTTTGAATACCGGTCCCAAAGAATGACCAGCAAAAGGGGCTAAACCGCCATATTCGAATAAATCATGTAATTTTAAAGGGTCAACGGAATCCAAATAAGTAGCATCTTTTAAAGACAATATATCTAAGTTCTCAGAAATTAAGCGAATGAATTCATCAGGGTTAGATACCATAGCTTCTATTAGTTCCTTCATAAATACCTCTAAAATAGATTTTTTTAGGCACCCATATTAATCTTTTCTTTTATTTGATTCTATGGACTGTGCTAAAAAAATAGACTCTCGTCCAAAAGCAATTTGCTATTATTTGAAGAAGGATTTTATTGTAATTAACTTAAAATATGATTCCATTATTTCGCTGTTCGCTTTGGACTGATTTGTTATTTCTAATCCCTAATGTTTTGTGGTATTTAAAAAATAGGGGGGTTATAAAATACGTCCTACCTACCGTTGTGTTTTGGAGAGGCCTTTCACTAAGCTATTCCAATCTTTTAGAACTTTCAGATGAACGAGGAATTAAGCTCACAGATTATAGTTTGGATAATGTTTCTGATTATTATCGTAAAAACCAACTGGAGAAATTAACTCCTAAAAAAACAGTAGATAAAAATCAATTAACCATGAAAAAAATAGAGCACAAGATCAAGAAAAAATGGCTCTATTTATTAGTTGATTCTAATGAAACTGTTTATGATTTCTTATTTTTAGAAACTCCTAATGAAGAGAAAGCGAAGCAATTTTTTGAGCAATCGCTTGATTCAAATAGCTTGCCTCCTAAAATTAATTTATTAACTCTCGACTTACCTAAGAAGCTTCAAGCTCAATACGAGGACTAGGCCTGATTCTTACGTCGAGTTGAGGTTAAATGAGTTTCTCTTCAGTAAAAGGAGTGTGTTGTTGTGCTATATATAAACAATAAGCTTATTAAATCACGGTATCAATATGCCATCACTTCCACAAGAGGTATTAATAGAAAAAGCGAGCAAATGGCAAGGACGTTTTAGGGGGGATACTGCAAGTTTTAACAAGGAGGTCACTAACGAAGGGGTTTGCCTGGGGTTAGGAATTTGGCGATTGTATTGCACATTAACAGGAAAATATGGGGAATATGAAAAGATATTAAAACTCATTTATGACTCTGATCCTCTTGCAGAAAATATTAGCCCTGAAGTGCATCAGGCATATGAAACCTTTATTCAAAATACGTTATGGTTGCATCGAACTCTACGTATTGAAGCCGGGACGCAACAGGATCGCATGAAAGGGGCTTTAGAAGCTCTATTTGAACGGAAGGGGGAGCCATTTCCCCTAACTTATCATCAACAATTTGCGGGCATTATTACCGTTGAAGAACTCAAGGAAACCCTTGCAACCTATTTAACACTCGATCCAAGCAAACAGCAAGGTGTAGGATTTACTCTGAGTTGTAACAAACATTCTATATCGATAACACGTGTTGGCGACCAAATTGAAGTGATTGATCCCGCTTATGGGGAGTCCTGGATTATTAAAATACCTCAAAAAGAAACTGCAGAGGAAAATGCAGCAGCACTTAAATCAGCTGTAAGTAAAATGTTTGATGAGGCAATTCATAGTGCTTTACATTTTGATGAAGTAAAGTTTCAAGGGACGTACACGGGTGTACGTATGCATGTGTATTCACGATTACATGATCCAAATCCTGAAGTATTGCCAACTATTTATCCGTCTGCTACCGAATTAGTAACTTCCATTTATGAAAAAAGGAAAGACACACTGGATCAGCAGGATAATTTTACAAAGCTCGATGCATTAGCCTATGCCGTACAAAACGGGGATAAAAAGTTAGTTGAATATCTGGAACGAACGCTAGGATCGGTGAAACTTGAAGCAGCTAAAAAACAAGCATTTAAAAGCGCTGTATCCTATGGACAGCTAGAATTTGTAGGTCGCTATTATAAAAAAGAATACGTGGATCAAAACGTACTGATTCATGCGTTCTCCAGCGGTGACAAACAAGTAATTAATTTTCTACTTGAAAAAGGACACCGTCTTGAGAAGAAGGCATTTGAGCACGCACTTGCTGATGCTGTACGTCTGGATCAAGGATACACTTTTAATTTACTTTTAGAATACTATGATCAATTCCACAAAGATAAAACTGATTTAGTTAATCCTACTGAATTGATCTATTCCGGTGCATTAACTAAAACGCCCACTCCATTATTGAATATCGCTGCGCAAAATAATAGTGTCGAAGTGATGCGTATGTTATTAGGCAGAAAGGTCAATTTATTATTAACCGATGAAGCAGGGCGAAATTGTTTGCATTATCTTACTCTTCATCAACCAGAACTTTTTGTAGATATTGCATCACGCAATCCCTCTTTATTATTCGCCAAAGACAAACAAGGTGAACGTCCTATACATCGCTTGTATCGAGCAGGGGGAGCGTTGAGCGAAAAGATTTATCCCATACTCATAAAAGGGGAGCAATGGTATGAAGCATATGTCTTAGCGCTAAAAAATAATAACCAAAGCATGATTAAGCGGTGTCAAGAAAATATTACTTTTGCCGCAATGCTTCAGCATGAAGCAGGCACAGCGAAAAATCGGTTTGTTGAACTGTGTGAGACAGGAACATTTGATGACGGACGAACGCTTCCATTCACTCAAGCATTAGCGGGTATAAATTATACGGAACAAACTCAAGACACACTTCATAGCATCTATTTATTGGCACTCAAGCATGGTAATGTAGAAATCATAAATTCAGTGTTGCACGTTGTTGCACGTGATCCCAACATACTCTTTAAAAAAGGCTCTGTGGTTGCCTTATCTCCCTGGAAAGTCCTGACTCAAAAACCCGAATTATTTGAGCTTGTTGAAAAAAAAGTGGACATTAAAAAGCTAGCTCAAGAGCAGTTAATTGAATATTATCTCATCGCTTTACATCATAAAAAAATCGATCTGTGTAAAGAGATTGGTGGTTTTATTCTCGATAAAAATTATCTGTTACTCAAGAGTCCACAAAGTCAAACTGATCCCTTCATCCTTTTTGAAAAAGATGAAAATGCATTTAATCAGTTAATAAACCCCATCGCCTTAGATGGTTTAAAACCCGAGGCTTTAAACCAAATGTATCTATTAGGATTATTGCATAACAATGAAGAGGTATACATAAAGTGTATTAAAAAATTAAAAGAAGACCCTGCTTTTCTTGCACGCACTGATGATCTTGATTTGTATTATCAAAGGAACAATAACGTTTTATTTAAAGAGTTATTTTCAATAAAAAATGTCAGTGAAGAATGGTGCAAAAAAATCTTTATTAAATCCCTGTATGATAAGAACTACGAGATAGCAGATGCGGTTTTAAAGAAATTTCCTCAATTGGTCAATGCAGAAATCGATAATATCAATGGTGGGCGTCAGTATCCTTTGTGGGTTGCAATTCACCAGAGAAGTATGGATCGATGCCAATTTTTATTAGCGCATAATGCAAATCCTTACGCAATAAGAACAGGGATGCTTAGCGGTACATTAATGAAAGAGGCACAAAGATGTGGTGATCCTCTAAAAAAATTGTTCGAATCCTATGATGTAAATATTAAGATCATGCAGAATCAATTTTCAGAAGTATTTGAACAATTAATAGAACATAAAAAATGGAAGCTCACTAAAAAATATGGGCTTTTTGGTGATTATACTGATACGACTGTATTAAAAATTGGCGATAAATCAGTACATTTTCCCAAAGAATTAAAATCAATATTTGATGTCATACAAAAAGCAATTAAAGAAACCAGTATTCCGGCATTGAAAGAGCACAATCATAAATTGGCTGAAGGAATTAATTCAATGCCTGATAAGGTTTTACCTCCATCCTTAAAACTAAAGCTCATTGAAACAATGAACTCTGCCCAAACCCAACTAGTGGCAATCGACTCCTTGCAATTCGCTCCGAATCCTTTTCTTGTAGACGCTTCCGCTCATTCTTATAAGGGTTCTCTGCAGCAAATAAAGTTGAGTAGCGACAAACAGGACGCTGCGATGCATTCGCCAAGATAATGGACAGTGTGTCATCCCCTATTTTCTTTGCTTATAAAAATATGAGTTCAAGAATGACTTAACCAGTATGTTCTATAATTATACAAAATAATTGGTTTTAAGGAGGAACCCATGTCTAAAATCCAGCCTATGGATCAAATTGGACCCAATAATGCAGGGAAAATGATTTTGCGTGGATGTTTCATGAATGTTTCCCAACCCTGGTTGGAGGAAACCTCTGGACGAGTGGGAGAGTTGCTTTCTAACTACCTTGATAATCGCCACGAGGAGGCTACTAATATTAAGCTAAATTATGGGGAAGGTATCCCAAGCGGTCGTGAAGAAGGTCCTGATAAAATAGATATTGACTTTATGACAAGTGTGATTTCCAAATTAAAGGCTTTAGAAAAAAGCGGAGCTGAACTTAACGAAGCCACCGAAGAAGATATTTATGAACAAGTAACAGAGCAAATTATAGTAATCGAACAAGAAATAAAAAAGTATAAAACTCAATGTATTGAATCAGATTTAGAGCTCATGTTTACGGGTGCTCCAAGTGTGATTATTGAAAATGTGAAATCACGTGACGCAGTTACTCATGCTCAAAGTATGAAGTGGGAAGATATAGATTTATTTGAGGGAATGACTATTCATAATGAATCAACTTATGAGCCGCCTACTTTTTCCCCGAAATAACATGACAATTGTATTTTTGATTTAAATCAATGGGATTTGCTTTAGATCCCATTGATTTTTTATAAAATTTTATACTGCTTTTATCTACTTAGTAGGCTTTTACCAGTAATTGGTTGAGTATAAACTCCGCTATTATATTCTTGCCAGTTATCGGCAGGCCTGACGTCACATTTTTTTGAAACCATGTGCCATCCCGGTTCATTTTTATAGTCGAGTATGATGTGCAAATTTATTTGTAATAAGCAGTTGAAAAATAAGCTAATTTAAATCCCAATCTAGTTAAAAACTTTGCATCATTCCGGAAATCTGAAGGCATTGAGCCATTTTAGGGTTTTCTAAACGATTTTCATCATAAAATCCGACGTACAACTAACCAAATCTGCATCCAGATCCTTTGAAGGCACAATTCTTTTAACTTTAAAAGGCTTAGAGGCACCATGTTTAATATGTTCTACTGGTTCACTGAAGACAGCATCCTTTATGAAAACTGGAGCTGGTTCTGGCGGAGTTACTTTTATTTCAGGTAAATTTAAAGTTTTTTTCAAAATGTTTTTTTTACGCACTAATAAGTTAGATAATTGTTCTAAATATAATTTTTTATCATCCATTGATAATAGTTCTATGTATTCATCACGGATAATAAGTTTTTTAATGTAGGCATCATCTAAACTCGTAAATTTTGCTAACTCATATTTCAGTTTTTCTTTATCAATGTCATGAAAAAACTCACTAAAATGTAAATTGCCTAGTATGTTGTTAGGATTATTGCATACTTTGCTTAAGGAAAAGAGTGAATATATTAAAGGATTGTCCCATGATAAATTGGATTCAAACTTAGCCAGGGCAGCATCAATCCTATCTGATGGGATATCAAATATAGAATCACTGGGATCTATTTTTATAATTTGGTGTTTACCCGAAAACTTGATAAGACCTATGTTACGTAGACCCGCGCCTAGAACATCCAGATCCTCTAAGATAATCGCTGCGGCAAGTAAACTTTCTTTTCCGTTAATTGATAAATCACTTTCAAATTTTTTATAGGCGTTTACAAATTCATCAACTTTATTATATTGTTCAATTTCTTCTAATGCATTTTTGTTGTTAAGCCATTCAATAAGATCTTTGTAACCAGGTAAGACCTTTGATATTAAAGCAAGCATTTTTTGATAGTATCCAATATATAAATTTGCTGTACATACCCCAAGGACTTGATAAATAGAGTTGGAAATATGGTCGTGTATTGCATTTATCGCAGTGAGTTCTTCTGTTCCTTTTTTAAGTTTCACTACAAAATACTCTTCATCTGCTGCATCAGACCAAAATGAAAATTTTGTTCTTGCCATCCTTTCGCCTTAAAAAGGTAATGTCGATACAATCCTATGGTGAGCAATATTCTATAAAATGGCAACTATTAATCCTAAACCCTCCTGGGAAGCTATCGTTTGAAATAGTCATAATTCAAATGAATCCGCTGGATTTGATGCAAGTAAGGTGGTTTTTCCATTGTCTTCTCCATTTTTTAATTTGTTTTTCTCGTATACATTGTAAATGGATCCCTGCCTACACAGGGATGACCGACAACAAGTCGTGGGGTCAGGGTTGATGATTGGAAAATAGATGGGTTTATCCCGGTGTTAAGAGAAGCAGGACTATGCCTTAATAAAACCTTAATATTGAATGTATAAAATATATACTATGAATGCAATATTTGCTCATGACTTTTATTAATGACATTAAGGATGCAACGTGAATAAGATTTTAACTCTATCTTTTTTTATGCTCATTGGATTATTTTGTTCCCACGCCAATGCAAAAACAATTAAACTTAGTCCCAATGAATCGAAGATGCTCGCAAATAATACGATGTGGACATTGAATGCTACTTGTGTGGTTCAAAGCACGCACCCTACTAAGAGCAAAATCAAAATTAATGTAGTAAAAAATAGCGGTACCGTAAATGGGAAAAAACTATCTACTGGCCAAGGAACCCTAATCAAAGTAAAAAATAACAGCAGTTTATCTGTGAGTGCAGAATCAGGAACTCAAATTAATCTTATTAATTTAGGATCAGATGAATTGCAAGCTGTTTGTTCTACTTAAGTATTCACAAAATGTCTAATAGATCCGCACGTTTATCGCTCAATGTCCCGCGCGGGGACATTGAGCGATTTATAAAAATTTAATAGTTAGAAATGAATTCTTTTCATGTTTGTATTCATCAGCGCGGATCACTTCATAATTGCATACATTGATTTCTTTGTATTTTTTATGTTAAGTTGTTCAAATGAGCAAATATCGTTCGCTAATTCTGTTGTTACTCATGAGTGCTCTCTTTCTTGCGCCACTCAAGATGCCAACTTGCCTAAATAAACGTGTGGGTGCACCTGCTGCTCTTTCTTTTGCGCTAACTCCTTGCTCTGTTCAGCAAGCTATGAATAACGGCTGTTTCTCTGCTTCTTATTGGCTTCAAGATGAATTTCATTTGAAAGTACAATGGATAGCACAGTGGCTCATTGGTTTGCTTGGTTTTTTACTTGTTTTCTCAAAATATAACTCTCCTCGGGATGAAATATATCGTCCTCCTATTTGATTTCTCTTTTATTTAAATTCAAAAATAATTATTAGAGGAATCAAAATGAAAAAAATAATTTTGTCATTATTGATGACATTCACCTCATCTTCTGTTTTTGCTGCGGGTTTTAGCAGCGCTAATCCAGTCGATGCAATGATGTTTATTCAAAATCATAGTCCGATTTTTTATTTGGCTGCCTTCTTTGGCCTCGGTGTTTTGTTGGCGTTTACCCCCTGTGTTTTGCCTATGGTACCGATCCTATCCAGTATTATCACAGGACAAGGAGCCAGTACAGGACGCCATGCCTTTAAATTATCTTTAGGCTATGTAATGGGTATGGCAGTCACATATGCTGTAGCGGGAATGTTGGCAGCATGGTTTGGTTCAACGGTACAAACTTTAATGCAGCAGCCGATGATTATTGGGGGTTTCAGTATTTTATTTACTTTAATGGCCTTATGGTTGTTGGGTATTTTTGAATTACGATTGTCAATTTTCACACGGTTTACCCTCAAAAAATCACGTCGACATGGTGTTATCTCAGCAACTTTGATGGGGTCTTTGTCAACTTTGGTTGTATCTCCGTGTGTCACGGCACCCTTAATTGGTATTCTAACGTATATTGCTCAAAGCAAACATGTTGCTCAAGGCGGTTTGTTGCTTTTTGTTTTAGCTTTGGGAATGGGATTACCCTTGCTGCTTGTCGGAGCCGGTTATGGGCGTTTTTTACCAAACTCTGGACCTTGGATGGTTCGCATCAAACAAGTTTTTGCTATCATGATGTTTGCCATGGCTGTTTGGTTATTAAGCCGTGTTGTGCCACCATTTTGGATTGATGTGCTGTGGGCTATAGTCTTACTTATCGCTGCATGGGTTTTTGGTGCATTTCGTCAGGAACATCATTTGGGGGGGCGATTGTTACAAGGTGTGGCTTTGTTAGCCATGATGGGGGCAGGGGCTTTAGCTTACCAAGCATTCCAACCTGCTCCACTTGTTCAATCAGTAAAACATGCTCCATTCCTAATGGTGCATAGTCTTGAAGAGGTCAATGCTAAATTAGCTGAAGCAAAGGCAAACAACAAGCGCGTTTTTATCGAGTTTTTTGCTGGGTGGTGTAGTGATTGTCAGGCTATGGATAAGTATGTTTTTAACCAAGCTGCAGTCATCGATGCGATGCAAGACTTAGTAAGTCTTCGGGTTGATATCAGCGAAAAAACAGATGCAGTAGCCAAGATTCGTCAAGCGTTTCACATTTATGGTATCCCCACGATGCTATTTTATGATAAACAAGGGCAACAACTGACTAATTTAAGCTCTGTTGGACGGATATCTAAAGAAAAGACCTTGCAATTATTGGAGCAATTCCGGAAGTAACATGCCCGTTAAATCTGCAACTCCCAGATTCTTTTCTTGGGAGTTGCATCCCGTATTATGCTTGGCAAATACGGGAGCTTTTGTTCTATAGCCTCTTAGTTCAAAGTAATAAATTTCTTCGCGAAGAGGCTCCAAGATGATGAATTATCAATTTCGACTATATTAGAAGCTATATAATCCAAATTCATAAATACATTTACGATAACTTCAATTGCTTCTTTATCACGGGCAAGAAGATGTTCAAGCAGTTCTTTCAAACCAAGTTGGTTGTCCTGAAATCCCCAATACTCTGGGTTACTTATGATAAAGGCATCAACAGCGATTCCAGTCTTTAAATTTAAGGTGATTGAGAAAAAAGCATCGGTGGCCATAACCTCTTGGCGAGATAGATTTTCAGGGAGTTTATTGAGATCAATCTTTGTTGAGATCAATGCGGTTAATCCAGTGTAATTGCCGTCATTATCTTTGGTGGTTGAAGTAACTACTCCTTTGATAAAAATTGCATCACCATATTCTTCGGTATAGCTTTTCACAGTGGCTTCTAAAAGCTCAATCGCACTGGGAATCATTTCATTGCTTTCTTCACGAGTTAAAAACTTGGTAAGATCCAGACCAAGAGAGCCTTTTAGGACAGTCGTAGGAGATGTACCATCGCCATAATCATAACTGAGGTTGTCGACTTTTATTTCGAAACTATTTTTTGAACCGATTTTGCGATAAAGCCCATTAAAAGCGACTTTGGCTGCATGTTCATTGTTGATTTCTACTGCGTTAAACTTGAGATTTGCCACAGTGGCTTGATTTTGAAATGGAACCAGAATATTTGCAATCTCTGAGTTTAATAAATCAAGAGTGTTGCTTGCGAACACACTGGAAAAAAGGCTGAAACTTAAACAAAGGGAACAAAAAAATTTTTTCATTATAAACATCCTGTTTTTTAAAGTTTATTTGGGTTTATCAGTTTCATATTTTTTATTACAACATGAAGCAGAGCTTCAAGATTGCTTTTGTAAAACTGAGGGGGCTATTATGGCATTTTTTTGCAACAAAAAAAAATCTTCTAAATCGTTTTAGATGTAATGTATTTTTTATCAGGAGCGTTCAAAATGGATTTTACAATTAGGAAAATGATTAGGTTAAATCCATTCAAAAATTTTTATTAATAACATTCTCCGCGATGCTGCCTCTAACGGTTATCGCTTCTTTTTCAGCGAAATTAGCTTTGATTATTGTACATATAATACCTTAGTGAATTATATAATGTACGTTTATTTTTTAGGATTCCAGTTCTCATTCTGAATCGATAAATTGGTAAGACATACCCCCATAATCTTGGACAAAAATCAGGTACTGAGCTGGCTGCCATGTTGGGGTGCTTTAAAAGGTTCTGGCGTCGCGCCTACGTACCGTGCTTTATGCACGGTATCCAGAATGATGCATTGGGTTACTCCTGAGTTCTTTGTATATAGTAAGATCTCCTGGATACCGCGCATAAATCCTGAGAGTTCCTCACAAAATCGAAATAGGAAAATACCTATTCTACATCTACAGGGATGACAGCTTTTTTGACTTCGATATAGGGTGTCCATTCCTTAGAGTAGATGGATTCAAGCAACAAATGATCTTTACCTTGATTAAATTTTGTGAGGATCTCTAGGCATAAAGCGCAGCAGGTAGGGTGAAAAATTTTGGGGGAGATCTCTCAAGAAAAAGTTGTGGTACGTAGGCGCTGGCCATCCAAGTGTCCAAGAAAAATTATTTAAGTGATCTAAACCCTAACTCCCATTGAAAGCGGTTTCTACTGGTTTTAATCATAAATCCAGCAATAAATAGATTTATTTTTATACATCCTAATTGATAATGATAATCATTATCAATTAGGATGTATGTCGTTTTTAATAATTTTTATTAATCATGATTAAAATAATTGCAATGTTTGCTGCAATTTTGCTGATACCATTTCATGTTTTTGCAAAACCTGCAGTATTAGAATGGCGTCCTAAACGATTCTCCTATGAAGGGCATGTATTTTTTAATGCGACCAACTCAGCAGTTCAAGGAGAAAAGTATTTGCTTAACCAGCAATTATCAAACGTTAAATTAGGTTCTGAGTTGCAAATTAATGATTGGAATAAAACGAAAGGATTGCTGATTTACAATACGCTACCAACTCCCATCAACCCACAATTTTATTTTGATCAACTTTATCATGAGTTAAAAATTCCTAACTCACACTGGTACCTTGAGGGAGGGAGAAAATGGGTGGCTTTTGGCAACTATAAAAGTGATCTTATTTACAAGCCTCTGACAAAAGCTTTAGGGCAAACCAATGAATTAACAGCGGTGATGGGTTACGACGCAGATTATTATATGAATGTGTCTATATTTTCGCCTTACTCACGTATTAGTTACTCTTCTCTTCCTTATTACAATTTAAACGTAGGTATTCATAAAAGAACCTATGATATTGGCGGCAGCTATCTATATTCTTTAGCTGATAGCCAGCTTTTTCAATACAACAAAGGGTTTGGCGGTTTTTTGGAGAGAACCATCCACAGCAAAGTTCCTGGTTTTGCTGCTTATGTACATTTAAATTATAAAAAAGCGGGCGCTAGTTTAACTTATGTTACCGCGGTTCATCCATTCCAACTTTCGGAACTGAGCTATAATAGGAAGGGAGCTAAACCTCAAGCTTTTAGCCTTCAAAGCAGTTATGAGTTAATGATAAAGAAAACTCCCGTGAAATTGATTGGATTTTACGAATATTCTTATGACGCTTTAGCATTAAGAATACCAAAGAAGCGACTCGGTGTAGGTCTTGCTGCATATCCCAAACGTTATCTTACGGCGCAATTTCAATATTTCAAAGATTATGAATACAGTTCCCATGATGAAGCCTCGGGTCTTACTAAGACTATTGTGGGGTCGTCTGCAAAAGTAAATACGTTTGCTTTGCAACTCATAGTGAATTTTTAATTATTCCAGATCATTCTTTATAAAAATTCGTTCCTAATTATTGCAAATGATAATCATTATCGTTTATATTGCAAATGATAATGATTCTCATTTTGGTTGTCTTGAATGATTTTGGTCTGGGCAATCAGAAAGTTGTCTCAATAAATAACAACTTAAGCTATCAGACAATAAAGAGGGTGGTGCGTATGATTTTATCGAGTTCTCACATTAATGAGCTAAACGTTCAATTACGTTCATTATTATTGAATGCTGATTTTCCTGTTTCATCCAACCAAATGGAGCATTTTCTTTTTACCTCTTATCAGCAGTGTTTCAATCGGTTAAAAAGGGCGGCTTTTTCAGAAGGATTAATTGATAAAAAAGTAACGAGCCAATCTATTGCTACTTATCTTGAGCTCCTGAAGATTTATGCAAAAAATCGAAAGGTTCAATTTAAAAACTGGCACTCATTAAATGAAGAATTAAATGAAAGCATTGCGAACCAAGCTCTAGCTCTTGCATATCAATACCAGTGGCATAAAAAAATAAGACGCCAGGCAAAGGGGTATTCTAATTTGTGGTCTTGGCTAATCGAACAATTTGATCAGCAGCAAGTACTTAATTTCTTAGAACAATGGGGATGTATGGGGCATCCATCCCATCCTAATTTTCGTGCCAAAATAGGGTTTAACCGTAGAGAAGTTATACAGTATTCTCCTGAATTCAATTCAGAAGTCACTATTTGTTGGGCAGCAATCCATCATTCTCTTGCATTTACTTCGACTTCAAAGTCGGTTTTTCATTGGATATTTAGCAATCATTTTCCCAAGGAATACAGTTTGTGGAGTGAATCCCTGCGATTAAAGAAACTAAAATCGGAGGATTATTACCCATTACCCATTCACCCCTGGCAGTGGGCTAATAAATTACAGACGCTTGCAAAACCCTTGGTTGAGGAGCATCAATTTATACTCAATCCAGTATACCAACAAACAAAACCTTCGATGTCATTTCGTACCATGATGCCACTCGCAAAACATGGTCCTCATTTGAAATTGGCTGTAGGCGTACATACAACTTCATCTTTGCGTACGGTTTCCCCTGCATCTGTAAGTAACTCATCTACATTATCACAATGGCTCAATGAATTACTTGCACAAAATCAATATTATAGAGGGAAATTATTTTTGGCTCGTGATTTAGCTGGTATCAATGTGTTACATCCCTCGATTCCTGATAATGAAAAGAAACATTTGGCCCTCATAGTTCGTGAAAACCCGTTGCAATGGATTAGATTAAACCAAAAACTTGTTCCAGTGGCATCTCTCTTTAAACGATCACCTATAAGTCGAAGATCTTTATTGAGCGAACTCATTGAACTCAGCAAAAGTAATCCAGTAAATTACTTTACTGATTATTGCCGCTGCGTTTTAGCAAGTCAGCTGCATCTATTGTTATGTTATGGGATTGCATTGGAAGCCCATCAACAAAATACGTTAATTATTTTTCAAGCAAATCGTCCTTCGGGTCTTGTAATACGTGATCTAGGAGGGATAAAAATTTGCAATCATCCACTTTATGAGAAAGTAATTAAACCCACACTACATCCAGATTCAACCATAACCTGTACTGGACTAAGTGAACTGAGTAATAAATTTATACATGGTAATCTGCTGAGTAATTTGGCTTATGCTATTGATTGTTTAAGTGTCGATTATGAGCTATCTAAGCCTATTCTTTGGCAAAGGGTAAGACAAATTCTCGATGATATTTTAGAAGAACTTAGAACTAAAACTGAGTCCCAAATTCATCATTGGCATCGAACGAAATTGCTTGTTGAACCTTGGCAACAAAAATGTTTGCTGGCCATGCGTCTTCATGAAAATCAAAACGAAGATTTATTTTCTATGATTAGAAATCCATTGAGCAGAAATTATGCCTAAATCACTTCAGCCGCTCATTTTAGTAAGTCAATTTTTTATGATCCTGGCTTTAGAAATGACAAATCCCTTTTTGTCTTTGCTCATAGCCTCCCATAGTGAAGGAGCACTTCAGGAGGTGGTATTTTATAGTATGCTCAGTTTCGTATTGCCTATGCTTGCGAACATTATCATGGGACCAGTATGGGGGATTGCAGCCGATCGTTATGGTTATAAATCGATGTTAATGCGTGCAGCTTGGGCATTGGTAGTTACCCAACTGGCCATGATGTTTGCTCATTCTCTCGTCTGGATTTTAATCATTCGTATTTTGCAGGGGGCTTTCGCAGGCTTTATTGTATCCATGCAAACTTATTCATTAAGCCTTTGCGAATGGCATCATAAAAGTCGACAGCTGGCGCGTTTACAATCTATAAAGGCGATTGCTACTACTCTAGCTGGTTTCATAGGAGGAATAATCTTAGCTGTTACCAATTACCAAGGATTATATGGGATTGCTACGGCTATTTGCTTGGCTATAACACTTATTATGCAATATTACCTTCCGGCAACACCAAAAAAAGCGGATAAAAATCGGAATCAAAAACCCAATAGACTGTTGGTTGATTCGAAGCCTATATACTTTCTATGTTTTTTAATTACCTTAACTCAAATCATTAAGTTTTTACCTGATCCGGGATTGTCTTTATTTATAAACGATTCTTTTTCTCATAATTTAATTCTTATCGGTCTGCTTTATTCTCTCCCGGCTGCTGGAATGTTAGTGAGTTCTGAATGGTGTGGGCGTCAGTTTGATCAATGTCGAGGTGACATTTTTTTAGTACATCGCTATTTAGTACGTTACAGTGTAATCGGTTTAATTCTTATGTTATGTCAAGCAACTACAAGCAATCTCTTTCTCTTTGCTTGTTTCCGTAGCTTATGGGGAGTGGTTTTAGCTGCCCTATTACCTGCATTATGTGCTCTTTTAAGCGATCGTTATTCTTTACCTGGTTACGCACTTGGTTTAGCAAATTCTTTTGCCAAACTAGGAAATCTCATTGGCCTATTACTCGGAGGCATGCTGATGAATTGGCTCGCTTATTCGACACTGTTTGTAATTATTGCCAGCTTCTATGGCTTATTTGCTCTTTTTGTGGCGGGGTTTCATGGATTTTTTATCAATCCGGTACCTCGGATTTCCAATGCGTATTCAGATAGTACATCATGACCAATAAAGAACTTCTACTTATATTATTTACTTGGTTTTTTGGGAATTTGGATATTCATTTTATTACCCCAGCATTACCTAAATTAGCCAATTCTTTTTCAGTGAAACCGAATATTGCTCAATTTACCATTAGTCTTTTTTTACTGGGCAAGGCATTGAGTATGATTTTGTGGGGAGTTCTTTCTGAACATTATGGCAGGAAACCTATATTTATTTGGGGCTTGTTATTGTATCTGATCTCTAATCTTCTCGCTGCATTGAGTCCTTCTATTGGCGCTTTATTACTTTGCCGTTTTGTTCAGGGAATGGCTGTAGGAGCAACATTGCTTATGGGGAGGGCAATGATTAATGATACTCATGATGAACAGCATGCAACCCAATACTTTGCCTGGTTTTTTACTCTGGGAGGTTTTTTTATATGCTTTTTACCTTTTTTGGGAGGCTTAATTAATAGTCATTGGAATTGGCAGACTGCATCTATAATCATCGCATTGTATGCGCTGTTTCTATTTCCCTTGAGTATGAGGATACAGGAAACAAAACCAAATTATTCATTGAGCTTGAGTTTTAAAGAAATAATAACAACAGTTTTCCGACATCCTATTTTTGTTGGTTATTTATTGATTTCTGCATTAATGATGGCCGGTGAATCCGCTTTTAATACTTCTGCATCATTTATTTTGATTAAAGGGGCTCAATGGAGTTCCACCCAGTATGGTCTTGCTAAAACAGTTATGGCAATCATGCATTTATTAGGCACAGCATGCTGCGGCATCTTGGTTAAGTATTATTCGAGCAGGCAACTCACTGCATTTGGGGTTTATTTTTTTGCTTTTTCAGCAGTTTTAATGTGGCTGTTTAGTCTACTTTCTGACACGATTTATCTTATCTTTATTATCCCAATGCTGATCTATTATTTTGGCACCGGATTTATTGTGGCTAGTGCAACTTCCGTAGTCGTACGCCCGTTCCCGAAACAAATGGCATTGGCTTTAGCTTTAACCCTATTTTGTCAATTCAATTGTTCAGCCTTATTTAGTTTTATTACGAGCGCCATTGGTATTAAAGATGTAAGTTCTTTTATGTGCTTACTGTGCTTGATTGGTTTTTTCAGTTTAGTTACCTTAAGTCGGCTTAAGTTAAATGAGGAGAAATTATCCCAACACAGTATTGGTGTATAATAAAATGGTTATCCTACGTATCCTTCATACATCTTCATCCCCTCAGTATGAATTAATCCATCAGCATGTTTTAAGGAAGGTTCTTCATCTATTAACAGCGCTTGTAGTGTGTCAATCTGGTTCAATTTATTTTGCAAGCGGTTTGCAGACCTTGAAAATAAAAAGAAAATAGGCGCTTTATCTTCAGCAATTTTATCAAGTTCAATATTGACCTTTCGACGTACTATTTCGAGTATTCCATGAAGGTGCACTACCATCTCATGTTTATCAAGAAAAGAAGAATAATCGATGCATGGGGTTAACTCAAAAAAACCTTGCTCTCTGACCCAGGTACAATGATCACAAACTGCTTTTAAAAGTATTTTCTTTTCTTCTAAAGGTAATTCAATATTTTTTGTTAATTTTAATAAATGCCTTGCATCCGCTAATAATGCATGCATAACCGCTTGATTTTGTTGCCAGGCTTCTTTTTTAGCAGGTGATATTGAAGTTTCATAATTTCTGCAAATTTTTCTCAGATCACCTAAAATACGTTCGTCATCAAAAGGCTTTTTATTATTTAATCCTCCAATAACCCAAAATAAAAGAAATCGATAGGCCTCACTTCCTTCAAGAATATCTAATTGGGGTAATTTTTGATGTAAACGCGGCTTTTTCAAATTTAAAAGTATCTCTTGATATTGAGCACTATGCATTTCTATCTGTTCAGAAGAGAACAGATAGAGGTGCCGCATACATGTTGAAAGCTCGATTGGATTCATTCTTCGTCGAAACAATTCAAGTGAACACTGCTCACCTTTGGGTTTTTGATACTCAATAAGATGCAAAAGTCTTAATAAGCTAAAATTGATACGCATGTATTTATTCTCTATTTTTAACTGATACTAAAAATTAAAATGCGAAAATAACAAAAAATGACAATCGTGATTTTTTATATTACAGACAGTTGATTATAAAAAGCAACAATTTTGAATTATCCTGATATGAAGATATTTTTTATTCATCATCCATGATGATTAATTGACTATCAATCCAATTCGGTACTTTGAGAATGGCCCTCAATTAGCTTACTTCTCCACTTCGTTTTTTTCCTAATGACAAGCCCTGAAGCATATAAAACAACTCCAGTAAGGATAAGCGATAATGTCCGAATAATTGTTGGACTTGATGATGCATCATAAAGTAAGGCCTTTCCTGCAGCAAAAAATAAAACAAGGAGAACTGATTTCGCAATAAGGACATCATTGCGCAGTGTTGAAACGCGGAGGATAACAAGAACATACATAAGCCAGGAAGCAGACACAGCCAAGGTACTGGATTCGGAAGTTAGTTGATAAAGACTCATGATCGCAAGGAGATGTGCTGCTGCTAGTAATGCATAATAATATTCTTCTCTATAAACTATTTCCTGGCGATTTTGTATTAATAAATACCAAATGCTGGCAAAAGAAACCCAAGACACTGCAGACCATGACAATCCGCTGCCATTCACTAAGTGGCCTAATATACTTAAGTATTCAATCCCCAAAATAGCAGAGAGCGCCAAAAATGGGATTAAGAATGTAATATTCCATTGTATCCATTTAATTTTTTCATGGAAGAGGGTGTAAGCAAAAACAATTACTGCAAAAAGCCATGGTCTTAGATTTAACGGCAAAAGGCCAAGGTAAATAGAATGGAAACAGACAAGGGTTACAAAGGTCAGCAGTACATTACGGCTGTTAAAACGACGATCAGGAAACCATCTTTTAGCTGAGCAATAGAGTCCGACTAAAAGAGCTGCTGATGCTAGGGAAACACATGAGGCTAGAGTCTGATCAATACGACTTAGATAATAATACTCCATTGCATAGAAAATCAATAAGACTGGAAAAAGACTCCATGACTCTCTCTCAGTGAGCTGTTTTTTGGTCAATTGTGTAAAAAATAGAGTACCAATTGAATAAATAAGAAAATTAAGAGCAAGAACTGTAGCGATTAACACATCTTGATTAAGTTCTAGTCCAACGATTGCTGTTATTGATATTGCTAAGTAAGCAGAAATCATAGTTAAGGTACGCGACTCTACCCAAATAGCAAGTGTTGCAAAATTCAAAGAACAAATAGTGAAATAATACAAAGAAAAAATAGCATTATTTTCAACACCGGCAACAATGGGGGCAAAGTATGCACCTAATGCAGCCACAATCGCATAAATATCATGTTTAAACCGTAAATAAAACCAAATAGAAATCCCTGAGATAATGGTTGATACGGCAATGACTGTTTGAAATGAAATCAGCAAATAATATTGATATGCGGCATAACAGGTAAAATAAAGTACTATTGCTCCAGCAGCAGGTAAAAAGCATGCATATATTCTATCCGCATTGGAAATAACAATTCCTGCGGTAAATAAAGCCATTCCAAATAATGTCGCTACTCCAAGTTGCTTTTCATGAGTTAACCACCCAGATTCAATTGATAATTTAACAATGAAGCACGCTGCTAGAATAAAACAAACTGAAGCAACAAAACCTAACCAATTACCTGACATAGGCTTGGGTATTGATTTGTCCGTATTTTTTTTGTTTTTAATTGATTTAGATTGTTTTTGCGCGGTCGCTGATCCGATGCCATTAATCTTTTCAACTAGCGACATTCGTACTTCTAATGCGTGTATGCTTTTTTCAATATCCGATTTCAATAAAATACTACCCTATATATTCAAATATGGATAATTTTACATCATTTTGCGTATTTATTGCGAGAGTTCTTTTAAAATAATTATAAAATTTTTCATTTCAAGGGGGGATTATCTCAAAAAGGAAGGTGCAAAATTAGAGTCAGTGACTGCGGAGTGCTCTTTACTAAGCACGGATCATTCTCCTTGGAAATGAGCCAGCAAGCATCTGGGGGTGGGGATGCATTCCCAACCTGCAATACAGTTATTGTTTTACTTGGTTTTCAAGCCAAAATCTCAATAATGCAGTTACTGCTTGCGGTTGCTCAACATGAGGCATATGCCCACAATCCTCAATAATTGCTAATTTTGCTGAAGGAATACCAGATTTCATTGATTGCTGTGTTTCCAAAGTAAAAGCACTATCTTGTCTGCCATAAATAATTAATGTTGGGCATACTATTTTATGAAGTTGCAGTGTTGTTGGTTGACTATTTAGCATCGCTTTAGTCTGATTCAGAAATCCTTGTCTGGGAAATTTTGATTGTCCTTCAATAAGAGTGCTCATTAAGGTCCTGTCATTGCTGCGAGAGGGGAAAACACTGGTTGCATTGATTTCAATGAGTAATTTTTCGAGCCGGTCATTTTCAATTTCATGCTGCCACTGCTCAAAATATTGGCGTTTCTCGTGGTCTAAATCACCTGTCCAACTTCCCATGATAATCAGGTGAGAAACTCTATGAGGTGCTTTTATTGCAGCGAGTTGTGCTACCCAACCTCCCAAAGAATGCCCACAGATAATAAATTTTTCAGGTGCATCTTTAATGAGTTGTTCTGTCATTTCTTCTATGGTTTCTGCGTCGGGAAAATACGTGACAGTAATATCAGCGATGTCAGAAAGATGCTCGCTTTGATGTTTCCATAATAGTTCCGTTCCACCCCATCCAGGAACGATAATCAGGTTGTGTTTCATAGTTACTCCTTAGGTAAAACAATTGCATGACAGGCATAACCACCATCCACTCTTAGCGTTGAACCCGTCATATAACTTGATGCATTGGATGCAAGCAATAATACCGCTCCAGCTAATTCTTGGGGATCGGCAGCACGTTTTACTGGAATTGCTTTTCGCCATTTTTCACCTTCAGGTCCTTCTAAAATTTGTCGTACCATTTCAGTTGACATCCAACCGGGTGCAAGACAATTTACGCGAATCTGATAATCCAATAATTCGACTGCCATATTACGCGTTAAATGTTCAACGCCCGCTTTAGAAGTGGCATAATGGACACGATTAAGCTGGGCGTGATCGCCACAAGCCGAAGAAATATTAATGATGTTACCCTTAATTTTATTTTTTACCATATGCCTGGCAATTTCTGTAGACATCAGCCAAGTTCCTTTCAGGTTTGTGTTCAGTACTTTATCCCAATCATCTTCTTCAATTTCGAATAAAGGTTTATCAGCACCTAATATGCCTGCGCAGTTTACTAATATATCTATAGTTCCATAATTTGTTTCAATTTCAGAGATGGTTTTTAAAATTTGCGATTTATTGGTTACGTCGCAAGTTAAGGCAAAACAGGATTTTCCCTGGGACGTCATATCTTTTGCAAGCAAATCAATTACTGACTTATTCGTATCGATCATGACTATCGTAGCACCTGCTTGAGATAGAATATCAATAATAACTCGCGCTAAACCACCAGCAGCTCCTGTAACTACAGCCACTTTCTTGTCTAATGCATACAGAATTCCAATGTCCATATTTTTCTCACCTCAAAAACTCAGTTATAAGATAAATACTCCAATATCTTCTTCAGTTAACGTGCGTTTAGAAAAAGATTATAGAAGAAAAGGTGTTTTTTTTAAAAGTAAATTAAGATATTCCTATGATTTTCCATCCATTAGCAGGGGTAAAAGCAGGTTGATTTGCAAAAACATAGATACACCCTTTGGGATCAATTGCAAACAATGGGACGCTACGTATATTCAGATACTCCTCATAGGAAAACTGCCCTGTTATTAAGGTGGTTTTTATTTTGCAGCCTAGATTCAATAAATTCTCTATGCATTGATAAGTAATATCTTGTTTGAAAAGATTTCTACCACTATGTTTAAAACTAAATTTTTCTTCCCTTTGCCCTTCTTGAGGAAGTACTGTTTGAATGGCAAAAATTTCTCGCTCAGGAAAAAAATAGCGGTAATGTTTGGCTGCAAGAATGTTTAACTGCAAATAGGGCGTGAGAATTAATAAATGTTTGATATTGAATAAATTAAGATTGTTCTCGACATGTTGAGAAATTGGGTTTCCCCAAATCGTTGCCAATCCCTTCATTTTTGCGTTGCTAAGAGCTGACCAATCTTCATCAATAAGACATACGTAAAAATTGTTTTCCTGTAACTGTTTTGCGATTGCTAGGGCGACTTTATTCGCACCAATGATCAAAAAGCCTTGAGGTTCGGGTTCAGCGACTTTCAATTTTAGAGCAATTTTTTTCGCTGTAAGACTTTGTAGTATAATGGTACCAATAATCATAAAAAATGTTAAAGGGACAAGTTTTGATACTTCAGAAAAACCTAAGCTGCCTAATCGCATGGCAAATAAAGCAGATATCGCTGCAGCAATAATACCTCGAGGTGCAATCCATGCAATCATATGCCGTTCAGGCATAGTTAATGTAGAACCTAAAGAACATAAATAAACATTTAGAGGTCGAATTATAAATTGGATTACCAAAAACAATAAAAGTGCAGGGTACCCTAAATCAATAAATGAGGATAAATCAATCCGTGCAGCTAAGATGATAAATAAGAGTGACAAAAGGATTAAACTCAAACTTTCCTTGAAATTCAAGATATCATCTAATTCAATACCTTTAATATTGGTTAACGTAAGCCCCATCACGGTTACAGCAAGTAAACCGGATTCGGAAGTAATATAATTAGAACTGGCAAAAACAATACTGATAGCACTTAATACGGCGAAGATTTGTAAGTATTGAGGAATCCAGTATTTTTTAAATGCTACTCCTATAGACAGGGCACCAATAACACCTAAAGAGATACCACTTAAAATTATTTCTCCAAAAATAAAAGCACCAGAAATAAAACCATCGGATAATGTATTTGAAATAATAAATTCAAATACTAAAACCGCTAAAATAGCACCAATAGGATCAATTAAAATTCCTTCCCACCGTAAAACATTAGCAATATTTGCATTCGGTCGCAAAATTCGTAACATGGGTGCAATCACTGTCGGGCCAGTCACCACCATAAGTGAGGCAAACAGGAAAGAAATTTCCCATGAGAATTTAATTAAAAAATGGGTTGCAACAGCTACGGATAAAAAGGTAATGAGCGCTCCCACACTAATTAAATTACGGATTACAGAGCCCATACCGCTGATTTTAGAAAACTTTAAAGTCATGCTGCCTTCAAACAGAATAACTGCAACTGCAAAAGAGACAAAAGGAGAAAGTATTCCACCTAATTGCTCGTCAGGTCTGAGCCAATGCATTATTGGACCGAAAAAAATTCCACTAAGAAGTAAAAAAATTATTGCAGGTAATTTGAGGTGCGAGGCAACCCATTGGCATATAAAACCCGTGAGTAAAATTAAAGAGAATATAAGAACAATTTTTTCGGGCATGATTTCTATTCCAGTTTCATTTTGCATGACAAAATTGTCGATGAAAATTAAATAGTTACTTTTCTATTATTAAGTATACTACTAATGGAAATAACTAAGGTTTACATCATGTTTTGTTACAAATGCGCTGCAGAAAAATAAATCTTGAATACTTGGTTATGATGCTGCTGACTAATTGTATTGATTATTATTTGAGCATCCATGTGATACACTTATTACATTGAGAGCTCTAAACTGAGTCCTCCTGGAACACGCCGAGGAATGACTGTGAAATTACAAATTAAAGAAATCTTGTATCTTTTATCTGCTATGAAAGATGTTGCCACAGCTCAGGGGAAACAGGCTTTAACACCTTTGCAACAATCCTCTCTTAAAGCGGTATACGCTCATGTTTTTGGGCACAAAGATGAATTGCAATTCGCACAACTCCTTGAAACACCGCTTCCAAGTTTTACCCAGGTCTTTCCTAATGCAATAAAGGCAGAATATGTATTACGTTTTCTGGTAGTCACTGCATTGATGGATAGAACACTTGACGGGGAGAAAATTAAAACCGTTTTTGACTATGCTGAGGCGGCTCATATTAATCCTCATTATTTGAGTCAGTTAAAGAAAACGTTAGAAGGAGATTTTCAGTGGCTTATTAAAGATATTATGCGCAAGAATCTTGAAAGTTTTGATATTTTTCCCGATCTTGAAGATGAAAAAGATATTGATAATTGGCTTTTTCCTTACCGCGGTGCCAAAAAAAATCCGCAACTTGCGCAACGTTACGAAAATCTTCACCGTTTACCTAAAGAAAGTTTTGGGTATCATATTTGGATGCAATTTAAAAAGAATAATTACAAATTTCCTGGGGAAGAGGAAGGAGCGAACTATCAATTTATTATGCCTCATGACTCCCTTCATGTCCTAAGTGGATACGATACGAGTCCTTATGGAGAGCTCTTGGTTTCTGTATTTACCTCAACAATGCTGGAAAAAAATTCGATTGACGGTCACGTTATTCCCGTTATTTATTCTTTTTATTTGGGCATTAAGATCAATGAACTTGCCGGTTCCGCCCAGGTAGTAATCGATCCTTACGAGTTCTGGGATGCTTGGTACAGAGGCTCGCAAATGCAAATTAATTTATATTCTAAAGGATGGAATATTTGGGATGTTGCTGAAATCCCACTTACTCAATTAAGGGAACTGTATCATGTTTTACCTAAAGCAGACGAGCGTAAAACATATTAAAAATTACGAATTGATAAGGAAATAAGCGGATCCAGTATAGAGTATCATTCAGCAATTGGTTCGATTTTTAAGTTCCATAACTTTATGCGTGGTCTCAATTCCATATACAGGTAAATTATCGGAGTGGAGCAACCCTAATTGAACTAAAACAGAAGCTTGGTCCCAATAAACATGCTCACTCGCAATTTTCTCATCTTGAAAGGCAACTACAGCTACTAGAGGAATTTCTACTCGTTTCCCTGTTGGTTCAATGTCCTTTAACATCCAATCCATGCGAATCGAATGTGTAAATTTAAAAATGAGCTCATCAACAATCTGATTCATTCCGATAGTCCTTGATACAAGTGTCGTTTCCGTATCTTGGGGCATTTGTGGGATAAAAGACGTGCTGTAAAATTGTTCTACCTCTTTTTTTCCAAATCCTCCCATCATTGTAGGCACATGGTTTACATAGGGATTATCAATCATTGTTTCCATCGTTTGGTTAACATTTTTCGCTTCAAATTCATATCGAGTATGATTTTCCCAAATTTCAAGTAGTTTTTGTTGTTCATGAGTCAATTCATTCTGATTATTCATAGAGTTCCTTATCTATGCTTAGTTCTTATTTATTAATTTAAAATATAGAAATAAATATGAGGATATTCAAATGAGTTACTTTGATCTTAATTGTAATGGAATAAAATCAAATAGTTGGTTCAATAATAGAATGATCTCAGCATAATCTCCCACCACAAAATCAATTGAATCATTATTTAGCATTAATTGTCCTAAATGTGATAAACTTGCCCATGTTGAATTTTATGAAGGCAATAAAGGGTTTGTTATGAGAAAAATTTGCAATTTAAAACAGTCTTCAAAAAGCAAATTGGGGGCTTGTTATGGATACAGCTTCTTTTGGGCTAAAGGAAAATTAACGCTTCCTGAGAATGCTAAAGAGAAGGAACAAGAGATTCCACTCACCGAAGCGATTGAATGTGTTCAATGGAGTCAATTTATACCTTCTGCAAAGAGTGAATGGATTCCTGATGTGTATATGGATTGGAATGAAGAAGCGATAACAAAAGATATACAGAAGATGTTGGTGAATAATGGCGATGCTGTAATCTTGAAATATTTTGGACTTATTGCTGGCCATGCGCTTTCGATAAAAAAAATTGATGATGGCATCTATCACTATTTCGATTGTAATGATGGCATTTATGAGTTTAGTGATGAGGAATTTCCTGCAATCATTAAGAAAGTTACATGCAGTTGGTATAGTAAACTCTTTTACGGGTTTGGGTTGGAAAAAGTTTCTGCTGATACTGATTTTGAGCCAAGTATTATAAAAAATATCTTCGCGGTAGCATTCTTTTTTTGCGCAAAAATTCTTACTTCTCCAATTGGAGCAGGTAGGTTGGCGTTTACATTATATGAGATCTTGGCTGATCAATGCGATAAATTAATTAAAGGCTTGTCAGATTTTATCTCAACTAAGCTCGACAACCATAATACAGAAACCGTTGCTCCTTAGATTAAGAGAGTTAACCTCATTTCATTTACTTAAAAACCTCCTTCTTTGCTACTGATCAATAAGACTAGAGATCAGTAGTGCATCATATAAAAATTAATTAAATGAACAATAAATGGGGTGATGATCTAAAAATTATTAACATGATTAATTCATGTTAATAATGCCTTAATATTAATCATTTAGAATACCACCTCCAAATATAAGTCCAATTATTTTTAGAGGGTAGAAGTATGCAGTCGAAATATATGCCGGATATGGGGTTTGATTTAGATGATGCCATAGAAGATGAAAAGGTTTCTAGTATTAACGTTAGTAATCAATCATTAAGTGACTCGAGTCAAACACATGTCGAACCTAGCGAACCTTCTATTACCACCGCCGTTACTTTCTCAACGAGTCAAGAAAGCTTCGAATCATCTTCTGTGAGTTCTTATGAAACAGAATATAATGAAACAGACAAAAACCAAAAACTTTCTGGTGAGAGCGATGAAAGTACTTCATCAAATCCGTACAAAAGTTCTGAAAAGAGTAGCGATTCATGGGCGGGAGCAAAGTTTTTACTAAGCCCTATTGCTTTTCTGGCTGATATGATTACAACCCCATTTAGTGGGAAGAATCCAGTTTCCAGTACTGAATCAGATGAGATGAGTTCAAAACAGGTAGTAGATGAGAATTTTGATGAAGTGGACTATCTGGAGCACCAAAAAAGTGTTGATTCAACAAATAAAATTTTAGCAGCAGCGGTTGATACGGTTTATGGAGCGCTAATGACGAGTCGCGAAGAATGTGAACAGCATACGTTTCACTGTAAGGAGCGAGAGAAACTTGATAAAAAGACAGGAAATACAAAGAATGAAGAAATGGTGAATGTTAATGTATTTCTTGATAAAAAGCAGAAACCGTTATTACCTGGGGCTCGCAAAACCTTAAAGAAGCATGCGGAGGCAAAACAACAAGCGAAAAAAGACTGTGGAGGGGATTTGCCTCCACCCAGCGAAGCGGTTACCCATGCTAAAACTGAATTTGAAATTGCTCACGAGTTTGCACAAGGTGAGGATGACTATGACAAAGCAGGCAGCGTAATCCATACAGCCAAAGGAGTTGCTGAAATAAGTGCTCTTGATTTAGAAACATTTACAGGCGGTGTCACTGCGCAACCTGGTTTTGTCACTCCTCTGCCATCTAACAACTTTTTATACAATCTCATGATTGAAAACTCTAAAAAGGTAGTTGAACAAAAATTTAAGAAGAAAGTTACTGGTGAAGAGAATAGTGAAATCGTGACTAAGCCTTCATCGATGAAACAATAAAAATGCATTAAAGATGGTCTATTCAAATCCTTCTTTAAGTCTTCAATGCAGGGGAAATTGTACTGTTTATTTTTCCTTGCATTTATTTGAAACTGTAATGAGTTAAAAAAACTCTTTTTTGGCAATAAATTTTACATTATGATAATATTATTCTTTTTGCTATATGAATCATCAGGAGGAGATTAATGATGGATGATCCTTTTGGAGATCCTAATATTATTGAGGATATACAAGCTTCTCTTTTAGTGGATAAGCCTGCTTTACCTTCGGAATCTGATAATCAGTCCGGTGTTCCCTGGCAAGATTATTGTGATACGGATTACACCAACCAAATAGATAAAGAATTTCAGGAATATGAGACTTCTCCTGACTTTTATGAAACGAATCATGATGAAAAAGATAACTCATCAAATCCCGGTAACAGGGATAACGAACGAGTAGACTCTTGGGCAGGTGCTAAATTCTTGTTAACACCGGTTACATTCATTGCTAATTTTGCTGCAACTCAGATTACTGCTTTGAAAAATGCTGTTTCAAGTCGTTCGGATACCGAACACTCTCGCCAAGCAGATGAGACTACTAAATTAGATGAGCTGGGCTCACCGAAAAAAATCATGGCATCACTGTCTCGTGAAACACCTACTCGTTCTGAAACAGCATTTACAACTCAAGATGAACTCTTTGATAAAGTTGGTGCGCCTCCTAATGAGGAGGGTATTTGTTCTCCAATGGTCAATTTATATTTTGAGGAACAATTAGGCTATCGGGATCGTAGTTATAGAGAGGGTGATCCCACCCATATTTATGAAGAAGCAATAAAAGAAAAACAGCACCAAATTGATCTCATCCATAAAGGAAAAGACGGTGTTCACGCGGTATTTGTAGATCATCATATCCCTTATGATAAAAAAATAGTGAAAGCAAGCGAAAGTGAAAGTGAGGAAAAAGTAGAAACTTTGCTAAAAGATTATGATCAAATGCTGGTTACTTATCCTGTTGTTCGGGAAGATGGAGAAATGGATAGGCACCAAATTTATGTCGAAAAAGTGGATGACTCTCGTTGTGCTCGTTTTGATGTCAACAAACAGGGCGGTGTCGATGAAATGCCTTGTAAAATGTTTTACCAAAAACTTGCCAAGAAGATTGCAAAAACTCATGAAGGCAACACTGATGACGAGGAAGAAGTGGTTGTTGCTGGAATAATGAAAAGAAAATAGATAACTAAGTTTATCGCTTTTCGCCAAATAAAGTGACTTGAAGCGAACACTAAAATGTACCCTCTCCCTATTCGTATAAAATTCTGGGAGAGGGAATTTAAAATTCTTAATCTTTTGAGAGTGTAAATAAGCTCTGCGCTTCTGGAACTTCAATATCCTGCCTGGATTTATACTTGTTGAATAAAGTTGCTCTATTGCCGCTAACCACATGGATTTTTTTCCTGATATTCTCCATAGGTGATTCGATATCTTTAATCATCGAGAAACAGGCTCCTGCATAATGCATGACCGAGTCATCGCTGCTAACCTTAGGGGGAATCCCCGCATGAGCTTCATTTCCTGGAAACGACAATGAATCGCCACAAATATGTGTAGCAAAACTTTCTTCGGGTTGCGCTGCTAAGGGAGCACCAAGACAGGTATTGATCTCAATGGTTCTTCCATGCACATTGATCGATTTAGTTTCACTTCTATGGCCTATTAATAAAGCGTACTCGCGATCATCAGGATCGCTAAACTTATCAAGCGCAGAAGGAAAATTCATAAGATTAATTTTTTTAATTTGCGGTAAATCAAGAGTAGCCAGCGTTTCTTCCAGTGCTTCATGAAAAATATATTCCATTGGATATAATAATTCCTGAATTGCGAATGCACCCAAACTCATCCCTTTAATCGTAAGAACTCCTTCTTTGCTTAAACTGTGGTCAGCAAGGAGTAATAATTGATAGAGATTGTGGTTTAAACGGTTTTTATAAGCATCGACATAAAAAACACCTTTGCCAAACACAGGGCTATTAAAGGGTATTGTTTTGGATCGGGAATGATTTAAACGCGATAATGCATTGTCTTCACCATAAATAGAAGAAAGAACAGAAGAAAATCCAGGTTGTTGAACTGCTAAAGCTTGGCGCTCCCCAAAATGGATTGCCTCGCCGTTCGAACTCTCAAAACGAACGCAAGCTAATACATCGTATTGTAAACTCAGACAATTGCGAAACTCTGGTGCTGCAAGATAACTTACTGATACAGGGTAGGGATGTGCCTTTTCCCATTCATCAAACAGATTTCCTCCTTGTAAATTAAGCCCATGAAGCACGGGTGAAAATTCTGTTCGTCTTCCATCAGAAAGAGGTAAAAAATAGGCTTGCGGTACAATCAAAGGACTGACAGCTGCCTCTTCCAAAGATAAATACTCTTTATAGAGTAAATCATCTTCAGTGGTACCAATTACTTCCAGCAATTTACGCGATGAATTGTATTTTTCTTTTCTTCGTTGATAGGCTTGAGCAAATTCAGCAGTATGGTCGCGTGGCATTACTAATCGACCATCAGAATAAATAGCCTTAAATTTTTTAGAGATTAATCGAGATAAAAACCCTGGATAATCCATTTCTTTATACAAATTCCCAAGTGGGGAACTTTCTTTTTGTTTCGCTAAAAAAAATTGTTTTAAGACGTTATTATGCTTTTCAAGGATATAAAACTTGTTTGACTCATGCAGTTGTTGAACTAAGTTTAATTCTTCTCCATTAATATGCATTGCATGCAGTTCCTTTTTGGTTAAGGAATTTTTCATTATTGGAGCTAAAGGATGTTGAATCGGTGAAACAGGAAATAACTTTTGTATCGTTTTGGGAATCACTTTTGTCATTGTAAGATTTTTTGATATTTTAGTTCTTAGCGATAAAACCCTTTCTAATTTAGTGAGCATGAAATCCTATCCTTGTATTGTATTAAGACATGTCTTGAGAATTACTTTAACACAAAGTGGCTATATTTTATTGTGTAAATAAAAAATAAAAAGCCTTGAAAAGGGCTCAAGGCTTTTAGTAAGAATTGGATATTTAAACCAGTGCGAGTTTTTGATTGTCTTCCTGTTCAACAACACATTGTTCTAAACCAGTTTGACAAATCAAATCTTTATTTTTTCTAATTACTGACTCAGTTAAATAATTCAATGCAGAAGGAATCTCACCATTTTTTATCTGATCTAAGGTTAATGTTGGATCCTTTTCAAATAATGGAGCAAGACAGATTAGTGCTTCCATATTCGAGATAGTAATCGTAAGTACCCCACCGCTTTTTGCTGGCGCTTCAATAGTGAAACCATCTGTATGAGCCGAAATACAAGTATACGCTTTGGGAGCTACTTCTTTTGCTACATTTATCCATAACTCTCGTTCACAAATCGGCATATTCACTAGTGCAGCTTGTTCCTTCAATATGCTTTTATATTTCTCATATAATTCAGCTGCTTTTGCAGCCTTTATATCCTGGGGATCCTGACTTTCGCAGACGTAGGTAACAAAATCATCATAAGCAATTACTTTATCAATTTCTAATTGTTGATATCTTTTCATTTTCTCAGTCGGTATAACGCTTAGCTCGAGTATCGATGATTCTGAGACATCAAAACGTTTCGCTTGTCTTAAATCATCAAGCTGAATGATACCGGATTCTTTTTGGTTGACAACGATACAATGACTTATAGGCAAATGAAGATGAGGCACTATTGTTTCGCATTGATACGAAAATATCGAAGTACCACGCTCTTCACCATCAAAAGGCTGATCATACTCCACATCCCATGCCGTTTTGCTGCAGACTTTTGTTGCTATGCTGATTAATGAAATTTTTGGGAAGTATGATTTTTTGGCTGCATCAAGTCCAAAACCAAGAGCTACACTAGGGCAATAGGTAAATGAGTGAGCTGCTTTTGTGTTTCCTTTGAATAAGGAGAAACCGTGGACATGCGACTCGACAATTTCACTTTTCTCGGAAGGACTCAAATCGTCCACACAGGTATATCCTTTAGATTTCAGAAAACGGGCAAACTTAGGACGCATTGCTTTTATCCCTAAGCCAGGATAATCTAAACAACCAAGAAAATGCTCAACTGAGACTCCTCTATATATTATTGGCTTCTCGGTTACTTCAATAAATTTGAAATTATATATTTGCTTAAATTGTTGTAAAGCGGAGACATTGTGTGACTCATAAGCGCTTCCAATAATTTTAACAGCTTTTTTTAGACCACCTTTGCGGGCAAAGAGAGAAGCCCCAACTTCACATAAACCAAAAATCTTATTATACATCTTGAATACCTCTTGAGTAACAATTTGCAATCCTTTCTTGAATATCCAAATAATGCTCAAATACCGATCATTAAACATTTGTGCAACTAGTATATTAAATGAACATTAAGGAAAAATTAAATTATTAAGGTATAAATAAATTTTAGGTCACTTAGGGTTTATTTAAGATTCAAATTTTGTACGAATAACCTATTGATTATTTTTAGAATGGGGTTGGGCTAGTTAGGGTAATGGTAACTTTTTATACGAATGTAGCTGCTGGATAGCAAAAATAAAGCCTTGAACAGACGCAAGGCTTTTAGCTTGTAGCTTAAGTTATTTAACATAGATTGAGTTTTTGAATTTCTACTTCATCGACACATTTTTCTAAACCAGTTTGACAAACTAGCTCTTTATTTTTTCTAATTACTGACTCAGTTAAGTAATTCAAAGCGCAAGGAACCTTACCATTTTTTATCTGATCTAAGGTTAATGTTGGATCCTTTTCAAATAATGGAGCAAGACAGATTAGTGCTTCCATATTCGAGATAGCAATCGTAAGTACCCCACCGCTTTTTGCGGGCGCTTCAATAGTAAAACCATCTGTATGAGCCGAAATACAAGTGTACGCTTTGGGAGCTACTTCCCTTGCTACATTAACCCATAGATCTCGTTCGCACGGCGATAAATTCACTAGTGCAGTTTGTTCTTTGAAGATGCTTTTATATTTCTCATATAATTCAGCTGCTTTGGTGTCTTTTATATGCTTTGGATCCTTACTTTCACAGACGTAGGTAGCAAAATCATCATAAGCAATGACTTTATCAACTTCTAATTGTTGATATTTTTTCATTTTTTCTCTTGGAATAATGCTTAGCTCAAGTATCGATGATTCTGAGACATCAAAACGTTTCGCTTGTCTTAAATCATCAAGCTGAATAATACCGGATGCTTTTTGGTTGACAACGATACAATGACTTATAGGCAAATGAAGATGAGGCACAATAGTTTCGCATTGATACGCAAATATCGAAGTACCACGGTCTTCACCATCAAAAGGCTGATCATACTCCACATCCCATGCCGTTTTACTGCAGACTTTTGTTGCTACGCTGATCAATGAAATGCTTGGGAAGTTTGATTTTTTTGCTGCATCAAGTCCAAAACCAAGAGCTACACTAGGACAATAAGTAAATGAGTGAGCTACTTTTGTGTTTCCTTTGAATAGGGAGAAACCGTGGACATGTGCCTCGATAATTTCCTGTTTCTCGAGAGGACTCAAATCGTCCAAACAGGTATATCCTTTAGATTTAAGAAAACGGGCAAAGCTAGGCCGCATTGCTGATATTCCTAAACCAGGGCGATCGAAAGAACCAAGATAATGCTCAACTGAGATTCCCCTAAATATGGTTGGATCAGTTACTTCAATAAATTTAAAATTATGTTTTTGCTTGAAACGTTGCAACGCGACGACATTGTGTGAGTCATAAGCGGCGCCAGTAATTCGAACAGCATTTAGAGTAGCGCGACGGCTAAAGAGCGATACCCCCAATTCATATAAACCATACATCTTTAATACCTCTTGAACAAAAATTTGCAATCCTTTTTTGAATCTCCAAATAATGCTCAAATAAAAATACAATATCTGATCATTTAGTGTGTACAGTGTATAAAATATGTATTAAAGAAAAATTAAAATAAGCCATAAAAATTTTTTAGAACGATATAAATAAATTTTAGGCAACACTTAAAGTACAATTGAAATAACGAGCGAATACCCCATTAATTATCTTTAGGATAGGGCAGTGTTAATTAGGGCAGGCATAGTGTTGGCAGTATCTACCCCTAATATTTTAAGGATGAAAATTAGAGTCAGATAATGATTGATTATTTTCTTTATGCTCCATTATTTCTCATAAAATTATATTCTGGGGAAGTCGGGGGCGTAGGCACGTGAAAAAGCAGTTGAAATTTTAAATGATTACCAGAGCATAAGGTTAAAGAGTTAAAAAAATAGCTTGGGGAGAACAAATCAATCAAGTATCTGATGCGGTAATATAAAGGAGGGCGATTACGATTACGTATCTTCAAATAACCTTTGTAGCAGAGCTATGGGATGATAATGGGGTTAAGCTAGTATTGATTATTTTTAGTCACAAAATTTAAATTACCAACATTCCAAAATAAAAAGTAAAAATAGTTCGAGTCAAGACTATTTTTTTAAATTTTATTTGTATACCATAGATACGTGCCATTTCTTTTCTTCATCCCATTTCTGTGGATATCTAAAAAATACTAAATAATTATTAATTATCTTGATACATTGCATATCTCTTGCTGTGTCTAAGTTTAATAGCTTTTTAATAGCTTTTTAATCCCTGGTAGTTATACACATTTTCTGTGGATAAGTCTGTTTATAATCTGTCAAACTACTTGTACAATTTAGAAGTTAATTCGATGACTGATCATTTACCAAGGTATTTTCCAGCTTATTTCAATAATTCATCCATCCCCGGAAGATTTAAAATATTCTGGGTGATTTCGCTGGATATCATTTATTAAAAATCTCCAACTGTTTTTTGCTTAAAGAAAATTTTTCAATTTCTCCGGTACTTAAGGTTAATTTTGTTTATGCGACCCTAGAGTGGGATTTATAGTGTATTTCTTCAGTCTATGATATTTGTACGCAAATCAAAGGAAAGAATGACTATGTCATCAAGGGCGGAAAATGAGAAGGGGCATAACGACTTCTAGAGTAGCAATGTGTTTTTAGCCAGTAGTCTCATTAGGGTTAAATAAGCCACTCTCGTATTAAGAACAATTCATTAAATTCGAGGCCAATTTATGTTTGTATTCACATTAGGGTTATGATGGTTCTGACTCTTCTGGTCATTTTTAAATAATTTGGGTTGATATTGAGAAGGAGTCTCCAGGTATATCTTTTCATTATATTCTGGGCAACTAAACGTATTTAACAGCTGGATTTCAATTATTCCACTAATACAACTGCTTTGTTCTATAAGCTCAAGTCCATACTTGGTAGCAGATAGTTCTTGTTTGAGGAGATCTTTTAATTGAGTTAAGTTGAGAAGCAGATTATTTATCCATAGAGCATCAATTACTCCCCTTATAAAACCGCTTTGTGCCATTAAGGCAACCCCTTGGATGGACTTGGAGATTTCGAGTCCTTGGAGGTTTTCTGATTGAGTTAATTTGAAGAGCAATTTATTTATTAATTGAGCATCTATTGGTCCATTGAAGTGACCACTTTTCGACATTTGTCCCGCTTCATACAAAGCCAAGGATATTTGAAGAGCTTGATTATTTTCTGATTTAGCTATTGGGGAAAGCAAGTTATTTATGCATTCATCATTCATTATCCCCCTGGTAAATTGTTGTTTCAACCTAGGCTCTATGGAGTCAATGAATTTATTTTGACCTTCAGGATTGTCAAATTGAGTGAGGGTTAAGTATTTCTTCTCTATAGTCTGAATTATAATATGTATTAGATCATTATCTTTCATATTGCCACGATTAAATCTATAAATATTAAGGCCTAAATTTTTAAGCCAGAGGTCTCGTGTTTTATCTTTGCCACGCAGATTGCCGTTTTCCATGTAATGCTGCTTTCCATCAATTTCAACAATAATTTCCTGTACACCTTTTTCAGTTCGTATTTTGAGATAGAGATCTACAAAGAATGGACCTAATCTATATTCTGCTTCAATATAGTTGATTTGAAATTTATTTTTTAACTTTGAGACTAGCAGATTTTGAATCTCCTGAGACTCGGGTCGCATCTTATTTAACTTCATTTCAATCACCTCTGTCAGAGGGATTCCTAGATAACTACAACATATAGCAAAATGCATTACAGCCTTTGACCGGTTTAATGGGATTATTTTTAGTAGGTGCTCTACATTTGTTCTAGTAATTTTTTGAGTTAAGCGCTCATGTTGCATTAACAATCCAAGACCATGAAGTGTGTATAGAGCGATGGAGGGTGCTGGAACGTTCTGAATGCTGTCTTGAGAAAACTTATGAAGTAATTGAATTATCAATTCGGTCTCAATTGCTTCGCTCAGGCAATCACTTTGGCCGATTAACCCAAGTCCATAAGAAATATTAGATATCATCTGATTTGTAATCACGTTGCACCGTGTTAATCGAAACAGCAATTTATTAATCCATTGAGCATCAATTATTCCATTGAGACATCCAGCATGGGCTATTAAGCCCATGACATATATAACTTTTGATACAGCAAGTCCCTGTGGATTTTCCGATTGAGATAAATGGAAAAATAACTTATTTATAATTTGAGCATCAATTATCTTTTGAAACTTGTTATTTAGAAGCATCACCTCAACCCTGCCTAGAGCATCTAATATCTCCTGGCAATCAGAGTTGTCTGATTGTGCAATTTGATAAAGTAATGTATTGAAGTTTGGAGCATTAATTGTCTCATTGATAAAATTAGTTATTCTTTCTTCAGGGGGATAAAGTGAAGGGGCTATTAATTGTGCTGTAGTGGAAATAGATGAGTAAGTTCTGATATTTAACCAACGTTCAATTTTTTTTTTCATATATTTATACTATGTTCCAAAAATATAATAATATTAGCGTCTTGCAATGGCATTCACCATCGGGATTCTTCCTGATCGAGGAATATGCTAAAATTATAATGTAAACCTGAAGAAGGATTTTGTTTAAATTAAAACTAAATGAAGTAAGGTTACCAAAAATAGAATCTAATTTCTTCAATTAGCAGAAATGGGTAGTTACTTCAATAAAGTGATTTTCGATGATTGACCAATACATCCATCCGGTGTTGATGCCGTACATAAAAAATATACAACTAGTTGAAGCTCAGGAGCAAGCCGATCCCTACAAAGTATATCCTGGTCCCTTTGTAGTTATGGGGTTTCAATATCAAGGCGGTATTTCTCTTATAACAAAGGAAACGAAAAGGATTAAACTAAAAAATTGGGGGATTACTGGGTTATTAACGAACTATAGAACGTTTCAAGAAAATAGTTCTAATACTAAGTCCTTGCTAATTATTTTCTATCCATGGGCAATAGCTGGTTTGTTTAGAGAATCAGCACAGGCTTTTACTGATCAGTCCTTAGGTTTATCTGACATTATAAATGAATCAATACTAAAAATTATTGAGGAAAAAATTCAATCCATTCAAGATCCGAACATCATTATCCGGCTTGTTCAAAACTTTCTTATCGAGTTGCTTCAAAAGAATAATCATAATTATTCACCTCAACAGCGTATTATACATATCGCAAAAAATATAATTTTAAACCCATCCCAAGACACCATTTTGAAAATGGCGCAGAATTATGGATTTAGTCGACGTAGTCTTGAACGACATTTTCAATCCCTTATAGGTATAAGTCCTAAAAAATTTATGATGACTACTCGTTTTCAAAAAGCATTACAAGAAATAAGACAAGGAAAATCTTGGGACGTTTTTTCACAAGAATTAAATTACTATGATCAATCTCATTTCATAAAAGAATTCCAGCACCTGACGGGAATTTCCCCAAAAAATTTTCTCAAGCAAATTTAGGAATCCCAAACTGTCGCGTTTTTACAATAAAATCCCACACAGTCTACTTATAATTAAATGGTTACAGAGACCAATCTGGATTTAAAAAACAATTGAGGTAACCATGATGATTAAAAACACCGGAAACATTTCCAAAGGGGATAATGATCCACTAAAAACGGACTATCTTCACTCAAATTTTGTTGAGGTAAATGGGGCTCGAATACATTATATAGAACAAGGGAAAGGGAAGCCGATTCTATTTATCCACGGTATGCCTTCCTCTTCTTATCTTTGGCGTAATATTATTCCTCATTTGATACCTTATGGACGATGCATTGCACTCGACCTCATTGGTCATGGGCAATCCGAGTCCCCAGAGATTGAGTTTAATGTTCGAGATCATCTGGATTATCTAACAAAATTTATTGAAATATTAGATTTAGAGGATATTTTAATTGTAGGGCACAGCTGGGGAATAACACTGGGGATCGCTTATGCAAAAAATAATGAAAAAAATGTAAGAGGATTGAGTTATTTAGAACCTATGTTAGGGTCCTGGGATTCTTGGGAGGAATTTAATCCAGATAACCCGCAAGCCCAAGAAATGTTTAAGAAATTTCGTTCAAAAGAAGGATGGGATCTTATTGTTAACCAAAATATATTCCTTGAAAAAATATTTGTAAATGCTTCGGTACGAAAACTTTTACCTGAAGAAAAAGAAAATTACATAAAACCTTTTAAATCAATAGCAAGACGAAAGGCCGCTTGGAAGGCACCTCAAGAGTTACCAATAGCCGGCAGTCCAAAAGAAGTCGTTGAACTCGTAGATGATAATTTTATATGGCAAAAACAAACTCAAATCCCTCAGTTATTCTTTTATACAAAACCTGCTGCATTTTTTACGACCGATCAAGTCAAAGAGCTCGGCAAAATTGCTCCTTCAGTGAGCTTATACTACTTAGGTAAAGGGATATATAATCATGCTGAAGATTATCCTGATGAAATTGGAAAAGGAATTGCTGAATGGCTCATTAATAATTATTCCCTAGACAAGGCAATTCCAAAATTTAGCTTATATACCAATATTCATAAGGCAATCAGGAAAGAAATTTTCTTGATGTGTATTTTAGCTGGAAGTATTGATTTTTATGATAAAACCGATTCACAGATGTTTTTACAACAATTCAAAAGATTACTTTCTTTATTGAGGGATCATTCAAAACATGAAGATACCTTTATCCATCCTCTTTTAGAGAAAATAAGTCTCGTGAAATTTAATTTACTTCATAACGAGCATGAGGAGCTAGAAAAGAAATTGATTGATTTAGAGAAACTATTGAATCAATTACTAGATTCCAATAATAAAACAATTTGTCTTGAATACAGCAATAATTTTTATTTGGAATTTTGTCAGTTTGCTAGTAACTATTTACAACATTTGTATTTTGAAGAAATTGATGTGATGAACACTCTTTACAAAAATTATGACCAATTCGAACTACTTACTGTTCTGGAACAATTTAAAAAATCTCAATCACTAGAAGAAACCAAAACTTCTCTGGAGGGAATATTTTCTGCAATAAATCCTCATGAGACCCTATTTTTGTTAAGTAGCATCCAGAAAGCAGTACCATGTGATCTCTTCTCAGAACTATGTGAGTTAGCAAAAAAGAGTATAGCAGAGCGCGATTGGGAAAAAATAGATGCTACCCTCTTATCTACAACAAAAGCAACCAAATGAAAGAAGTTTGAGCAGAAACAAAACCAGGGCTGGCATGTTGTAACAATTAAATACATAGAGCTCTAAGCGAGTGATATGGCTCGCTTATTTTATGATATTGGATTGCTGGCTACTTTACTCTTGGAGTCTATCCGAAAAATACCATTCTACTTCAGAGCCCTATACTGAGATAATGGACTCCAAGAGTAAAGTAGAAATGGAACGAAAATCTTATCGCAGTGATTTAACTGACAATCAGGGGCTACTCATTGAACCCTATCTACCCCCAGAGAAAGAACGAGGAAGTCTCTAAACTTTAGGACTTTTCAAGAACAGCACGTTTCATCATTGTAACGCATCTACCGCGGTTTTATTCTTTGATAACCATCGTAGATTTCCTTTAAGTCACCTTCTCTAAAAACAGGATCATACTGTAGTGTATCATTATTTAGAATGCTTGAAATAATGTGCTTAGCACCTAAGATTTTATCTTCCTTTGTGAAACCAAATTGAATAGGCTTACCAAAAAAGGAATGCCTAGTTTCATATGAAGAGCGCTTTTCAACATACTGTGCCGCTTTGATTAGGGAACTTTCCAAGTTAGGATTATCTGTAAATAGATAGCGGTTTTCTATAGCTTTAGCAGTTTTTGCGCCATTTTCAAGGAGATAAATGATCATATCCACATCTTTATTATCGATTGCAAAGTGGAGCAAGTTATGAGAGTCGTATTCTTCATTTAACAATCTCTCTTTCTCTTGGGTAGACTTATTGTTGAGTAATAACTGCAGGGTATGAAGATCACGCTTCTTAACAGCAAGGCTCAATACAGACTCACCTTGATTGTCTTTTATACCTAAATTGACATTTTTTGGTTTAATTAATGCCTGTAGGATTTCATGTGCCCCCCGTCTAAAAGCGATATGTAAAGGTGTTTCTCCAGTATCTACAAGTCGATAATTGACACTGGCATTTTTAGTCAGCAATAAATTGACAATATCCAACGCGTTGTTAGAAACTGCAAAGTGAAGCGGTGTTTCTTTATTATGGGTTGCTGCATTAATTTTTGCGCCTCTAGCAATTATCTCTTTTGCTAAATCAAAGTAGCCGTTTTGAATGACCAGATGTAGCGGAGTAAAACCTTTTCCATCTGCTTCTGTGACATCTGCATTTTGAACGAGTAATTTTTTACACATCTCATATTGTTTATGTTTTATTGCATGTATGAGCAGCGTATCTTTTTCATAATTAAAAACATTGACATCCTTTTTATCGGCTAAATAGGCATTGAATTCTTCAGAATCTCCCAAGGAAATGGCAGAAAAAATTGGTAAATCAATCTGGATTGATTTTCTTGCTTTAGGAAAGGAAACAGCATCTCCTTCTCTAAGTTCGAGATCTTCTTTGGTTTTTTGAATCATTTGTAAAAAAGATTCTTTAAATGCAAAAGGTTGTTTGTTTAAAAATTCTATCAATAATTTTTCTGATTCGTTCCTAGCAACCCCATCTTGAATAGAATTTTCTAATTCTTCTAATATTTTTAAATTCTTAATATACTTAATTCCGTTTGCAAATCGGGAAGCTATTTCAGCTAAAATTTTTTCTTTAGGTATATCACTAAATGATTTGGCTTCTTGATTGTTAAAGGTTGTTAAAATCCCTTCCATGTAATTTAGTAAGGCCTCATTCGAAAATGACAGACTGGTTGAAGAGGGGTGAATAACGGGTTTATGATTCAGGGCAGCTGGACGTGCTTGTAAATTGAAGTGCTCAATAAAAATATTTTTTGAGGCATAATGGTCAGTATATCTTACAAACCAACTTTTAAATAAATTTTCCTCAGGAAAAACAAAAATTCCATAATTGGGTTCGAAAAACTCGATCCCGTTCGTCCCAGGAATTCTTCTAATCCCTGTTGCATGACCACCGACATTTGCCAAAAATGAAAGAGCATAAGTTTGATCCTCCTCTATACTATTTAATATTTTTTCTACTACTTCGGCCATTGTTATGTTTTCATTCTTGTAAGCAATTTTGTTTACATCCGATCGAGTTTTTGCTTGACCTTGAGCATTATAAACATCGCTAGTAGTTACAGGCATATACTGAAGTGCGCCAAAGCTAGCGATTTGCTCTTGCCAAAAATCGATATAACCACCGCAAGTCCCTTCCCAGTAATCCCAATCAATATTACTTCTGCCAATCAAAGGATCAAATGTCTGGCTAAGTGGTAAAAATGGGCAATTAAACTCTCTGGCAGTTATGTAATTAGCATCTTCATCAATCTTTTTTGCAAATTTTGGTAAAAAAATTTCAGCTGTTTCAATGAGGTGCTTCATCGTACCTATGCAGCATTCATTTAAATATCCTAATCTATCCAATGTGTCCTCATACGCATTTCTGCCCAAAAGTAAAGTAGGAAAGTTGCGATATTTTCCCAAATTAGATTTAGTCTGCACGTCTTTTTCGAATTCAGAAAAGGCATCATTAATCTCACCATAACGATCCATGATTTTTTTTTGTAATATCTCTAAAGCCCCTCTAGCCTCATAAAAAATTTTATATAAATTAGAAAGATAGAGTTCTTGATTATATTCAGTGCCGTAAAGCCTAGTGAGAGAGTAATAGGCTTTCATAGATTTACTGAATAACTGAAAGTCGGCCCTTAAATCATCAAAGATACTTGTAAGGGAATATAAATAATTGAAGTTACTCTTGTCATTAAGATAATTTTCTGCATCGGCTACAGAATAACTTCTTTTTTTGTGAAAATATAAAGGCATAACACTCTCTGTATATGCATAGTATATAAATAAGTATAGTAGATATTTTTTGAGCGTTTATTGGGCATGGAGATGCGGATTGGACCATCCAAGCAATATCTCCAGATGAGATTTTTTCAAAAATCTCCTTGCATTATCGTTTAGCGGGACACTTTGAATATTCGTAGGAATCCTGGTCATGTGGTAAAGTACAGTATGTTCTTCTTGAAGAATCTTAAGTACCAGATGGGCACCGACAATCCTGCTGCCTCTGTAATGACAACGCTTGAGCTATTTTCATTTCTACACTTACTTCAATTGTCATGACTTCACTTTTTCTTGATTCATCAGAAGCATGCGCAGGCTTCTGAAACTCCCATTATATGCGATCAAGACTATGCACTATGTACTTCTGCTCGTTGCTGCTAAAGACTTAATAGTAGCAACATGGCGTTCTTTCAGTTTATTAATTGCTTGAGCACGTTTTCCATGCTTTGTCTCTTTAAGTTGAGCTTCTGTTGGAGTGTCAACTTTAGCTATGATAAAAGGCTCTTGTCCTTTGCGAGTAAAACAAATTTGTTCACCATTGGAATTTTTAGAAGATCTCCATGTTCTATATCAAGCCTATCCTGATTATCAAAGTCCAAGTAGTTAGAAGCAATGTTGATAAAATCACTGGCATCTTTCTTTGCTTGTCTGGATATCCAGGCAAACAGCTTGAGTAGTACCAAGCCCAATGGCGAGGCTACTTTAACTGCCACTTTATCAATATCGATTTCAATTGCACTGTTATAAGCATCATCAAATCCAATTAAACTAAATTCAATATCATATTCAGGTGGCCATTTTAAATTTGGATTTTCTTCTTTTATATCCCGAAGGGTAGGATATCTAAATAACCAAATTTAGAAGACACCACTCGATGTTCATATTTATTGTCCGCGACGAAATCCGCAGTATGAATAAAAGCATTCTTGATTTTATAAAACTCATTCCAGTTTTTGCAGCAAATAGCCATATCAGTATCTAAGGTTGCTCGTTGCGCTGCGTTTTACCAAAAGTATTCGAGAAGTATGTCCCGTGCTTTAGCGCCAATTAAAAAATAAGCACAGTTATTGGAACTGGTCACTTCATTTATGGGCTTAAATAACTCAATATCCTAGAGAAAAAAATTATTCCATTTCTTTTTTAATGTATTGCTCATAAATAAGGCTCGCTGTTTCTTGATTTCTTTCATCAAAAGAATTTAATAAATCCGCATACACTAGAATGTGGGGCACAATAGTAGAGGAGTCTTCAGTGTCGAAGGCCCCAAATTTTTTTAATAGCTCAATATTGCCATGAGTATTTTTCTTAAGTCGAAATTTTAATTGTAATTGGGGCAAATCATTGTCTGCATATAAGGTGATGAGCTCAGGTTTTAAATAGCGGGTTAAATGGCTTGCTGCAATTTCACTTCCCCACAGGAAATTAAATTCCGAGGGTTTTACTTCTTTTAACTCATTAATTAAATCGGTAGAAAATTTCCCTAGAATTAATTTAGGACGTAATTTTCCTGCGTAGGCGATACATCATTTACTCAGCACCATTTTGTTTTATGATGAGGTAATTATATTTTTGGAGCATAAGAAAAGTTTTATTAATACTTCCAAGTGCTACATCACTCATTTTAGCAATCTCTCGATATGTGAGATTGATTGCGCCCTTAATCGCTAATAGGGCAAAAATAATTTTTATATTGGCGCTATTAAGATCAAAGGCAAGTTCATCATACGACGATACTTTTTGCGATAATTCACCTTTAATAAAGATAAATATTGGAGGCTCATTAATATAGGCATTTCCTGAATAATCAATAAATTGAATATTTGCCTGTTGCAATTGTTCTGCAAGTGCTTTGTTAGCATGATGAGTCATTAACAGACTATTTTTACTCAAATGCTTCATGTGGTTAATTACGGCGGCAATATTAGACTTATCAATATTAGCAATTTATTCGGGTTTGAAAATAATCTCATTATTTTTTTGTATAGAAATACCGAGTTCATTTGTGTTCTTATTAAATCTGCCATTTTTCAGATTATTACGCATAAAGATAGAGAAGACTTAAGTCGTAACTTGCCATTATTTTAGGCTCAAATTTTATTAATATTGCATGTATTTTATTTATAAGTTATCAAAACAATCACATTGGTCTTTCAATTAACAAATATTCTGAGATAATATAAATCACCTAAACAAAGTTAACTATTTTTGGCGACATTAGGGTAAAACATGAATCAAGCGAGCGTTAACAATCCTCTAAAATGGTACAACGAGGACATAATCAATGATGGAGTATCCTATATCCGTTATCTATCTGAAAAAGAACATGACCTGGTATTGAATGCTCTATCAGTGCTGGAACAAGACTCTCTATCGTCAGAAAATAAAGGCAGGGTTAATCAACTTCTATCTCAGGGTCTCAATCCGTTATATGAAGAAATCATGAATGCATTGCTTCATAAAAGAGGATTTATAACTCTAAAAGGGTTTCCTTCCTCTGAAGATAAATATGATCCAGAAATAATAAAAGATTTTTTTATCTCTTTATGCTTACCCTTAGGAGCGCCCCTGATACAGAACAGAAATCAGGACATTATATTCGACGTGAAAAGTATTGAAGGCATGAAACTTAATGCAACAAATTCACGAGGACCTTATGTTAAAGAATCATTACCCATGCATACAGATGCTGGTGCAATTCTTGGAATGTATTGTTTTGCATCTGCTGATGTTGGAGGACATACAATCCTGTCCAGTTCGCGTGCTGTACACGATGAAATAAAAAAGGTCCGACCAGATTTACTGGATATATTATATCAACCCTTTTATACCGACAGACGTGGCAATGAACCAGAAGGCTCATTACCCTATGATCTGAATCCTGTTTTTGCCATGTACGAAGATCAACTAAGATGCCAGTATCATCAGCCATTTTATGATGATGCTCAAACCAAATTTCCAGATATTCCCCGTTATACTCCTCAACAAATCGAGGCACTGAAATTATTTGACACGATTTCCCTTCAAAAGAATATTGCTTTCGAAACAAAACTAGAGCCTGGAAGTCTTATCTTTATCAATAATGAAGAAATTTTACATGGCAGAACAACCTTTGATTTTCCAGAAAACCAGACTGTACGTCATTTATTAAGAATTTGGTTGAATACTCCTGAAATTAAAAATACATTTCCCAGTTTCCTTGGTTATATATAGTGAAGAGTCAAAGATAGCTCTACTTTCTTTATCAGCTTACCAGTAAGGCCCATAGAGCACCTAAACCTGCTTGCCAGGCCTTATCGCCAAATTCTGTCTGAACCGCGGCCGGCCAAAATATATCACTGGCTTTATTGCGAGCTACACCTATGCCGCCCATTATATAGGGTTTGAAATTCATCGTGGAAAAATATAAGAACATGCCAGCACTCATCAGAATTTTTAACCATAATAAACACATTAACTCCAGGTAAATTACTGTGTCCTCCCCAAATTCTTTTATATCCTTTTACCAAAATGGGAAAACTTTCTTCTGCAGAAGGATCTGTTCTTTTTTTAGAGGTCTCATCAATTTAAACTTCCATAGCCAACAATATATTGTGGAAGATTAGGATTAATTTCTGGGTGACAGTCAAAAGCAAAAGAAGGGAAGTAGAATGACAATAAAATAATTGACCCAAACTTACACATACAACTTACTAATCCTTTGAGTTAAAACCACTAAGCCAATAAACCATTTTGGTTATTGCTTCTTACATCAGCATATATAGTTTTATAATTTACGCTATGCACATTCATTCAATTTGCACCCTGTAAACTAGAAAAATTGGGAGTATTTTACATAAATCCTTTGTCTACTGGCGTCCCGGAGAGGATTTGAACCTCCGACCTGCCCCTTAGGAGGCGCAATACTTTAAATTTTATATTGTCCGGTTGAATCCATTAATCTTTGTAAAATAAAGAATTGTTCTTGTTGTGTTGTTTTTTATTGTCCGCTAGAATACGCTCAAATCCACTTAATTATAGGTACCAGTTTAGGCACCTGAAATGATGCTTATCTTGATGTTATGGGGTCATAGTATTGGAGCAGGGAACCTCAAACTAAGTATTCATTATTAATTGCGGACAATTGTATAACGAGTCGCACATCAATTTGGTTTATCAGGAAAATGCATGGGAAAACTAACTACGAAAGCAGTAGAAAAAGCAGCTCCTCGTGATAAAGAATATAAGTTGCATGACGGTGAAGGTCTTTTTCTTCGGGTACGGTCAAGTGGCGCAAAAAGCTGGCTATTTTCTTATAGCTTGCCTGGTGATAAGCGCTTAATTCGCATGACTATTGGCACTCCAAAAGAGCTTAATTTAAAAGAAGCTCGCAATAAAATCAGGGAATTACAAGGTCTTGTGGATAATGGTATTGACCCACGCTCAGCACAAGCTGCGATTATTGCTGAAAATATGCAAGCAATCACAATGCAGGTTTTATTTGAACGTTGGATTGAATTTGAAAAACTCACTCAACGGGTAACTGATTTATGGATTAAACGCCATGAAGATCGTTGGCGACTGCATCTGCAGAAACCATTGGGCAGTCTCTTAGCCAAAGATGTAACACGTGCTCATCTATCAATGGCATTGGATGCTATGACCCGTAAGGGGATCAGAGAAGAAACCAGAAAAGCATTATCATCTCTTAATCTAATGATGGATTATGGTCTGACACGTCATTTAATTGATCAAAATCCAGCACGTTTACTGAAGCCCAAAGATTTTGCCGCAACAGCGAGTAAACCACGTGATCGCGTGTTGTCATTACTTGAGTTACGTAGACTGTGGCAGGCTTTAGAGCAAGCAAGTGATTTAAATCGACCGGATATGAAGATATCGGCAATGTCTATTGTGACTACAAGCGCCATTAAATTGCTAATTTTAACTGGTGCTCGTCGTGGTGAGATTGCTGCGATGCGTTGGGATGAATTAAATCTTAATGAAAGTGTTTGGTTATTACCATCAGAGAGAACAAAAAATCGTCAAGCACATACTATTTATCTTTCTTCTCTAGCAGTGGAAATCATCCAATCATTATTGCCTATCACAGGACATTCACCTTTTGTTTTTGATACAGGACACTATAGAGATGGTGGGCACATCCACACAGATACGTTGACAGGTGTTATTACGCGATTACGAGGAAAAGCTACAGGATTAAAAAAGAAATTAGCTTATGATGCCCCATTAGCGAATATGCCATCTTTTAGTGTACACGATCTCCGTAGATCAGCAGCTACGGCTTGGGGAGAGTATTTGAAAACAGAACCTCATGTGATCGAGCGGATGCTAAATCATCAGCCTCTAAATAAACTGGTTGCTACTTATCAACGAGCAATTTATGCGGAGGAACAAAAGTTAGCGTGGCAAGCATGGGGAGAAATGGTTGAGCGTCAAATAATTAGGAAACCAGATAATGTTGTGCAATTTATGAGAGCAAACCAATGATGATAGAAGCATATCAGTTATTTTACCGATACATTAAATACTTAACGCTGTCACAAATGATCGAGCAAATTAGAGTCAAATATCAATTTAGAGATGATTTTGATTTTTATTATTGTCTACGTGATATTAAAATCTGGATGAAACTGATCAAAGACAAAGAGGATATTACTGTTACTTCAGAAGCGAAAAAGCTGACTAAAGAGGTAAGCACGTTACTTTATAAAGCAGCAAATAAGCTTGAGACTTTATTAGCGAGACGTGACGATTTTTTAGGTTGTTTAGATCCTTTTAAGACTGAAGATTTACTTTATAGCAAAAAACAAAAACTTAGTTATGAAGAACTTATTGAGAACTGCTCCGACGCCAGTGCGACTTTGAGGAATTGCTCTGATTCCTTGCCTGCTACTAGAAAAGGCAGGCCTTTAAATACTTATTGTATGAGATGCGTGAATTTACTTATTGAAATGTTCATGGGAGGTTCAGATTTAGAATTGATATGCTATAAAAATGATGAACGATATTCCGGTAACTTTTACCATTTCATGATTGACATGATACCTATACTTCAGGAATTAGGGATTAATATTAATAAGATTAAACATGAATCGCTTGGCCGATATGCTGCTGAATTAATTCCTCAAAGACGTAAAGATAAACCTTACACAGGTATTATTTTTCAATCACAAATAGATGAGAGTGATACTGCAAATAAAACTATATCTACTTGTTAATTGAGAGTACTTATCAAATTGCTTCTAAGCAAGGGAATGAGTTGGGTAGATCAGGATTAAATTAACATTTTTTTTTTGAATTTAATCCTTTATTTTCCCGTAAAAGATCTTGGTAGGATAGCTACTGGATTTAACAAACCAGTAAAGGATCTACTATGAACTCATTACCGCATACAGGATTTGTTCGTCTGCCGCAAATAATTGGCAATAAAAAAGCAAATCCTCCTATTCCACCAATATATCCAATCAGCAAATCCACTCTCTGGAAACGAGTTAAAGAGGGTACTTTCCCAAAACCAATAAAACTGTCTGCACGTATAACCGCGTGGAGGGTGGAGGAGATTCGCCAACTAATTGAACAGGAGGCGCAATCATGATTAAAAAGAACAGCCCAGCCAAACAACTAGGCAATCCTAAATCTAAAAAGTCTTTGTATGGTAATTCAGCCTCGACTAAAAGAAAACGACTTTTAAGTTATCTGGAAAAAAATCATAGGCTATCGATCATAGAGTCTCGTGAAAAATTAGGCATCTTACATCTTGGTGCTCGATTTATGGAGCTTAGAAGAAAAGGCTATAAAATTGAGACTCATTGGATAAAAGAGCCTGATTCTAACGGTGTCTTGCATTGTGTAAGGCTGTATGTTCACAAGGGATGTAAGGAAATAGCTCATGAAAAATAATCGTTTAAAAATTCTCGAAGCGCAGCTTAAAGAATTGCAACGAGACCTTTCGCTTATACAGGCACGACGGGACAGTGATCAGGCTCTACCGGAGGAACTGAAACATCAGCTTTGGATAGAAGCAAAACAAGTAAATGAGTTGGTTGATCGTTTATTGGGAGGTCATCATGGCAAGAAATAGAATGATTAAACCCGAGTTCTGGACCAGCGAGCAGATTTTAAACTGCTCGCCTATGGCAAGATTATTATTCATAGGAATTTTAAACTATGCGGATGATAATGGAATTCATCCCGCTTCTGCTAAGACACTCAAAGCAGAGATTTTTCCTGCGGACGATATCCCCATAGAAGCAATCAAAGGTTTTGTAAATGAACTGATTCAGCAAAGTTTATTGCGAGAATATGCGGTTAATGACAAATCTTTTTGGCTCATTACTGGTTGGAAAACTCATCAAAAAATTGAGAGACCTAAATATCGTTATCCTTTGCCCCAATCGGATTTAATAAATCTTACTAATGGAGATAAATTGCCAACTCTTCAACAAACTTTCGATGAAGATTCGGCTATTAGTCGCCGATCAGTCGTCGACAAATCGACGACAACTCATCGATCAATCGACTCTGAAAATAAAATAAGAGAAATGAAAATAAAAAACATATGTGGAGTTGAAACTCCACCGGTTTGTGTTTCTACATATTCTTCTGATGCCTGCAGACAAATCTTTAAGTATTGGCAAAGCGTCATGAATCATCCACGTGCCAAACTAGACTCCAAAAGAAAACGAGTTATTGAAAAAGCATTAAAACTTGGTTTCACTATTGATGAAGTGAAGCAATCGATAGATGGATGTAAAAATACTCCCTTCAATATGGGACAAAATGATCGCCAACAAATCTATGATGACATTACTCTGATTCTTCGTGACGCAGAACATATTGAACGCTTTATCACTAATGCGAATAAGCAAGTAATTGAACAATCTGCCAAAGTCTCAAAAGATTTAAGGGCGGGGGTACTTTAACATGATGACAGCAAAAGAAGTATCACGCCAACTTGCTCTGCGTGTTGAAGAGATCAGCCATTATTTATTGCCTAATGGTAAGAAACAAGGTCATGAATGGTGTGTCGGTAGTGTTTTAGGTGAGAAAGGAGCATCGCTTAAAGTGCACTTAAGTAGCGATAAGGCAGGAGTATGGTGTGACTTTGCCTCGGGCGACAAAGGAGATCTATTAGATCTATGGGCTCTCACACGCAATTTAACGATCTCTGAAGCTATGAAAGAAGCTACCCGCTACTTAGGTATATCTTCTCCACATTTTGAGGCTCATAGGATCTCTCATTTTGTTAAACCGCAACAAAAAATTGTACCCCTACCTGAAAGCTCTTTACTGATGAATTATTTGGTAAATGAACGTCAGTTAAAACCCTCAACGATCCAAGTCTTTCAAATTGGTGTCCATGGTGATGAAATCGCTTTCCCTTATTGGCGTGATGGTAAAGTGATTTTTATAAAATATCTTAAACTTGCACGCACCAATGGCAAAAAACAAATGCGCGTTGAAGCCAATTGTGAACCTTGCTTATTCGGTTGGAATTCAATCCCACCACAAACTCGTTCAGTCATTATTTGTGAAGGCGAAATTGATGCTATGACTTTATGGCAATATGGTTTGCCTGCACTGTCTGTGCCTTTTGGTGCTGGGAGTGGTAATAAACATGCTTGGATTGAATATGAGTTTGAACGTCTAGCGGCGTTCGATGAAATTTATTTGTGTATGGATAATGACAATGAAGGTGATCTTGCCACTAAAGATCTTATCGAACGTTTAGGCTGTCATCGTTGCCGAGTCATGACGTTACCTTATAAAGATGCAAATGAGTGTTTACAGCATGGTGTTTTGAAAGAAACCATGCATGAATGTATGACTGAAGCAAAAAGCCTAGATCCCGAAGAACTGAAGTCTGCACAAGCCTTCACCAAACAAGTGATTGAAGAATTTTATCCGCCTGAAGACAAACTAATTGGCTATGAAGCCGCATGGAATAAGACCAAGGGTAAAATCTTGTTTCGTCCTGATGAGGTATCTGTGTGGACTGGTATTAACGGCCATGGAAAAAGCCAATTTCTTGGACAAGTTATTTTAAGTGCTATGAAACAAGGAGCCAAAGCATGTATTGCAAGCCTCGAGATTAAGCCTAAACGGTTACTCATGCGTTTAACAAAACAAGCCGGTGCATTAGCACAACCCTCGCGTGAATATATTGAAGCTATTCATGCTTGGTATGGTGATAAACTTTGGTTGTTTGATTTAGTAGGGACAGCGAAGTCACAACGTTTGCTTGAAGTATTTCGTTATGCAAGACAGCGTTATGGGGTGGATGTTTTTGTCATTGATTCATTCATGAAATTAGATATTGCTGAAGATGATTATAAAGCCCAGAAAGTCTTTATGGAGCAACTCTGCGACTTTAAAAACCAATACAATTGCCACGTTCACATTGTGATTCATCCTAGAAAAGGTGCTAATGAATCAACACCTCCTGGAAAATTAGATAATAAAGGTACTGGAGCCTTAAGTGATTTGGCAGACAATTGCTTTACCGTTTGGCGTAATAAAGAAAAAGAATCTTTAATGCAAAAGCAAAATATGGGAATGTCCCTTAGCCCTAAAGAGTTGAAGCAATTAGAAGATTCTGATTGTTGGTGGTGTTGTGATAAGCAACGTAATGGAGATTGGGAAGGAAAATTTGGGTTTTGGTTTGAAAGCAAATCACTTCAATATTTGGAAAAACCTGCTCAAACACCAAAGCGATATGTTGAATATTCCTCAAGGCAAAGGTTTAACGAAGTGTAGCAAGATTCATAAAAGGAACTTTTGATTAAGAATAATTCCTATTCAGAATAATGGACGAAGAGAAGGAGTATTACTCATGGGAAGACCAAAAATAGATTACAATCCTGAGTTGGCAAAGGAAATTTGCTATGTTGTTTCATGCTCAAGCAAGGGCATTAAACAACTTTGTAAATTAAATAAGCATTGGCCTAGCCATGATACAATTTATCATTGGTTAACAATGAAAAATGAATTTTCTGACCTTTACGCGCGCGCAAAGAGACATCAAATTGAAGTGATAATTGATGAAATATTAGATATTGCGGACGACACATCAAACGATATCATTATTAATGAAGATGGAAGAGTCACTATCAATCATGAACACATCAACAGATCTAAGCTTCGTATTGATACCAGAAAGTGGCTTGCAGCCAAGCTTTGCTCCCGTCTTTATGGTAATAAAGACGAACATGTGAATCTGAAATTCCCTAATGATATTACAGATGGTAGCTCGTTAGTCAAAATGAGCTCAGAAGTATTTAGAGCTTTGGCTAATGAGGAAATTTCTCCTGAGCAAGCCCGGACTTTAGTTGTAGCAATTAAAGATCATGGAAACAATATTGTCCTTAGTGATCTTAATGAAAGGTTATCCAGATTAGAGGATACAGCTAATAATCAAGCAATCATTGAGGAAAAATAAAATGCATGAGTATATCGATCAATTGATAATCAATGGGAAATATGAGGAGGCAATTCCTCTTATAGAGGAAGTATGGGAAAAAAGAGGAGAAAGCAGAGAAAGAGTTATAGCTGATTTAGCTCGGCGGTTGGATGCTTTAGAGGACCTTAGAAAAAGGAATTATCATGGCCATGAGTCATGGTAGTTTTCTATAGCATACCATTCGTTGACATGAACATATCTACTCTACTTTAGTGTTAAAAGCTCTGAGAAATAATATTGGCAAGATAGTTAATTTTTTTTAAAGATGTATTATATGAGAAGTTTTCATCTGTTTTATATTATGCTCTTTCGCAAGGTGATTAGATTGTGTAAAGATTTATATTAATTTGACGATATAACTTATAAATTAACAATTGAGTATAGCTATGACTAAAAAAACGGGACAACATATTGTTAAAAATCCAAGTGGTGGTTGGGCTGTAAAAAAAGGGGGCTCATCTAAGGCAACTAAAATATATAATACAAAGGATGAAGCAGTTGAGCATGGTAAACAAATTGCCAAGAATCAAAAAACTGAGTTATATATACACGGACAGGATGGAAAAATTCAAAATAAAAACAGTTATGGGAAAGATCCTTTTCCCCCAAAAGATAAAAAATAGTTGATTATTGGCATGTCAGTTGCATACAGCAAAAACATTTTTATAAACTGCCCCTTTGATGATGAGTATAAAGATATCTTTCTTGGAGTTTTGTTCACAACCATATATCTTAGATATACTCCCAGGTTAGCTCTCGAGTGTGCTGACTCAGGACAAATAAGAATAAATAAAATACAAACCCTCATAACTGAATCAAAATTTGGCATCCATGATTTGTCAAGAATGGTCTCATCGGAGGAAGGTGAATATTTTCGAATGAATATGCCATTTGAGCTAGGAATTGATTATGCTTGCCAAAATATATTTCCTGATAAATTTCCTTGTAAAAAAATTCTTATATTGGATAGTGAGCGATATAGATATCAAAAAGCCATTTCTGACTTATCTGGGTGTGATATAAAAGAACATCATAATGATGTTAGTAAAGCAATAATCGCAGTAAGAAATTGGCTTGTAAATGTAGATTTAAAAAGAGCCATAAGCGGAGAAGGAATATGGTCTCAATATAATTTTTTCCAAGCTTACTTATATGAAGAAGTAGTTGTTACTGATGGTCATCTTTCAGTTGATAATGTTCAAATTTCAGAAATAATGCATCATATGGATAATTGGGTAAATAAAATTCAACACACTAAAGTTCTTTGATTTAATTATGCAGGTATTTGATATTTATATATTTTATCTTTTTTTGTAATACTCTCAAGAAATTTATCATTTTGCCGATATTTTGTATAAATTTTGAGTGAGTTTTACTATGCTTAGTAAAAAACAAATAAAGAAAAACGTATTTAAATCCTGTAAAACTTTGGGCACTCTTGTTTTTTATATTATTATTTTTGGCTTTCCCATATTTTTAATAATTATGATAGGCGAAGGACGATATTACGATATTTTTCATACTAAAATAGGACAAAATCACGTTAGCGACTGGAATGATATTGTTATAATTTTTTTAACCCTTTTTATCGTGTGTGCGGGTTGGTTACAATTTAAAAACCTAAATAAAACTAGTACAGGTGATTTTTTACTAAGAATTGATGAGCGATTTGGTTCTCCAGAAATATTAAGGGCTAGAGCTATTATTCATGAGTTTTATTGTCTGACTTATGAAAAGGAAATAGATATTAATATCCATACTTATAAAATAGCTGAAAAAGTTTTGAGCATGAAAAATAAGGTAGAAGCATCCACTGATTTTATTTATTTATATAATTTTTTAAATTTCTTAGAAACAATCGCATATTTTGCTAATAATAAATATATTTCTTCCGATGAAGTAAATGAATTATTGGGAGGGTCACTTAAATATTATTATTTAGTATTTAAATTACTAATAGCTGATAGAAGAAAAAAATATCAGAGTAATTATTATTATTGTGAACTTGAAACCTTAGCGAAAGCTATACATAAAAAAAACCCGAGTCAACCACCATTTATAAATTATTAATTGTTACTATCGATTCTTTAATTAACTTTCTACTACTTTTGAACTAAATTCATACATAAATCACTCTATTTCTGTAAATGTGGGCTTCTGTGTTTCATGATGTAGGTAATTTAGAATACTTGTACAGGCTTGAATTGCATGATCTCCATTAAAATACTCCTCCAAGTTGTCTAAATCTTGTGATTCGCCTATTTTATAGACATCCCAACGTTCTTCGGCTATTAGATGAGGATTCACTAAAAAATGAGCGATATAGTCTAGGGACGAATCAATAGTGCCTAAATTATCATATAGTATCTTTATGTCAAAAGTGATGGGGCTAATGGCTATGCATTCAATATGAGCGGCGCGTTTGTTTCTGAAAAGCTCGAATTCTTTCGCTGTTTTGTTTAAAGCCTTAGTACCTTGTTTTAATTGACTATTTTTTATGAGTGCGATAGCTAAATCCTGAGGAAGGATTAATTTTAAGAAGTCTAAAATATATTTAGAAAGGCCTTCTGCAAGCCTGCAGCATGATAGCATTATTTCCGGACATATTGTTTCCATTTGAAGCCATCCCCAGAAGGGTTCACCATACATTGCCGTGCTTTTCTGTTTATAATCGACTATGAGCATAAAAATTTTAATTTTTCTAGCGCAGCTTATTATATGTCCTCGTAATTCATAAAACCGGGCTTCATGTTCTTGAAAAGCTGTTTTAACTTTTTTTAAGTCGAGGATTGTTGGATTTTCAGGTGTGGACATTGTATTTTTCCGAACTAGTAACATTTTTTTGCTTTTAAAGAGACATTTTAAAAAATTGATTAATGATTTCATTCTATAGTCATGACTATGGCGTTAACTTATATATCAAGTAGACATTTTTAGGTACCTATATAGGTACCAAGAAAAATATTTTTGCTTTAAAAATAAGATTTAACTTTATAACATATTGATTTCACTGGCGTCCCGGAGAGGATTTGAACCTCCGACCTGCCCCTTAGGAGGGGGCTGCGCTATCCAGCTGTGCCACCGGGACTTTTGATTGACGTCGTAAGTCTACCGTCATCATTGGAAAATAACAACTTCTAAGGTGGTAAATACAAGGTTTTCATTTTTCAATTATTCATAATAAATGAGTTAATAATAAGCATATTGCAGCCTTATTGTGGTATACTTTATCGACCTTTTACTTTGAGCAATATGATGAACACGTCGGATTTAAAATATCCATTTCATTCAGCGTGGAATTTTTTGTGGCAGGTCATTAAGCCTTATCGTTGGTGGTATGTCTTAATGCTTCAGGCACCAGTGCTCACTGCGTTTTATATTTTTGCCAATAATTACTCTTTTAAACTACTGGTTGATGCGTTTTCCAGTGAAACAATCACTTCATATCAACAGGTAGTGTTCCCTATGGCATTATTTATTACTGCACAAATTGTGTTGGATGTTGTTTGGCGAATTAGTGATTTTGCAGAGTGGAAAGCGGAGCCTTATGCGCGGCAAAGATTATTGTCATCTGCTTACAATTATGTGCAACATCATTCCTATAACTATTTTCAAAATACGCCCAGTGGTACGGTAATTAGTAAATTAAAAGGCCTTTTAGATGGTTATGATAGTGTTTTTGCCAATATCCATCACATTGTAGGAAAGCACTTTTGTGTGGTTGTTGTTTCTGTTTTTGTTTTGTTGATTGTCAATTTCAGTGTGTTTTGTTTCATGCTAGCCTGGTGCGTGCTCGTTATGGCAATTATGTTACCTATGGCACTCAAACTGAATCAGCTCTCTAATCATATGGCTGAGAGCAAACATCAAGTCATAGGTAGCTTTTCAGATAATATTACCAATATTTTTTCTCTGTTTTATTTCGCTAAACGACGCGCTGAACATCGGCGTGTTCATGAGTTGATGTCCGATGATTTTGTGCCTCGTCAAATTGCTCTTTATCGGTATGACTTTAAATTTAATATGATCGGATCAGTACTGTACTGGTTCATGTTGATTGCTGTTTTTATATTTATGATTTACCTGCGTACCCACGGGAAGATTTCTACTGGGGATTTCCTGTTTGTTATGCTGACAGCCATTACCATTTCTTTTGATTTATGGACGCTCATGAGTAGTCTTTGTAATTTTTTAAAAGAAATGGGGGATTTCAAATCATCGTTCAGTATTTTATCGATGCCTCATGATGAGGTGGATAAACCCAACGCACAAGAATATCAGATTACCCAGGGTAAAATTGAATTCCAGCAGCTTTCCTTTGCTTATAATGCAGGAACTGCTGTATTTAAAAATCTTAATCTGCTAATCAAACCTGGTGAGAAAATTGGGCTGGTTGGCCATTCGGGTGCTGGTAAATCGACATTGGTTTCCTTACTGTTAAAAAATTTCAGGCCTACTTCAGGGCAAATTTTAATTGATGATAAACCCATTTTAGAGATTACCTCGGATTCTTTGCGTCAACAAATAGCACTTATTCCCCAGGATATTATGCTTTTCCATCGTTCTATTGGTGAGAATATTGGTTATGCAAAAGAAAATGCGACTCTTGCAGAGATTAAACGCGCAGCTGCGATGGCGAATATCGATGAGTTTATTGAATCTCTTCCTGAAAAATATAATACACTGGTTGGCGAGCGTGGGGTGAAACTTTCAGGAGGTCAGCGCCAACGCATTGCAATTGCACGAGCATTTTTAAAAAATGCATCAATTGTTATTCTTGATGAGGCAACCTCAAGTCTTGATACACTTTCTGAGCAAGAGATTCAACAATCGATTAATGACATGTTGGAACAAAATAATGCTACGGTCATCGCAATCGCACATCGATTGTCTACTATTCGGCACATGGATAGAATTGTAGTAATGGAAGGTGGGATGATTATTGAAGAAGGTACTTTTAACGAACTGGTAAACAGTGAACAAAGTTATTTCAAAATGCTTTGGGACAGCCAAGTCAATGGGATGGTTTTATAAAATGAAAAAATGGGTTGTTTTTTTAATTACTGCGCTTTCAGTAAACACTATTGCTTTGGCAAATAATAATTGTTTTATTGCTAAAGAGGGCGGTGTGGTGCTTAAACAAGAAGGGCGATGTACCGAGCGCCATTCGCCTTGCTCCACTTTTAAAATTGCAATCAGTTTGATGGGGTTTGATAAGGGGATTTTGATTGATAAAACTCATCCTGAATGGCCTTTCAAAGATGGGTATAATGATTGGCTGGACATTTGGAAGCAACCGCATAATCCAACCAGCTGGATAGAACACAGCTGTGTTTGGTACAGTCAGCTGATCACTCAAAAATTAGGAATGGAACAATTTAAGCATTATATGCAGGTTCTTAATTATGGAAATCAGAATGTTTCCGGTGACAAGGGTATGAATAATGGATTAGTTCGTGCATGGCTTTCAAGCTCATTGCAGATTTCACCGCAAGAACAGGTCGAGTTTTTATCGAAACTGACTCACAACATGCTGCCTGTGAGCCATTTTTCCATGCAAATGACTCATGATCTTCTATTTGTTGAGGATTTGCCATCGGGTTGGAAACTGTATGGAAAAACAGGCTCGGGTAATCCATTCAAAGCAGATGGTTCACGTAATATGGACAAGCAACTCGGATGGTTTGTTGGCTGGATAGAGAAAGGTTCACGTACTATTTTGTTTGCTCAATATATTGAGGATAATGCCAAGCCTGATTATTCAACGGGAAAACAAGCAAAAGCTATCGCGAAACAGAAATTAATGCAATTGGCTCACTCATTAGATAAAAAAGATCTTGGATAAATTGGCGTTGTATTTATAACCTGGGTGCAGCGAAGCGGAACCCAGGTTACACTATTATTCAGCGTGATCTTTGAGGTTATTCTGGATAACAATAAATCTCACTGCCACCACCTACACCGGCATGGAATATCAGTGCATCAACTCCAGCTATATCCCTTTTCTCTTTTAAACAACGGTAGCCAGGATAAGTATAATAAAAATCACCTGTAGGAACTGGTCCTTCAACGGTAGTATAAGTATGAGCACTTGTATCTACAGTGATGGGGACACTTTTCCAGGATTTGGTTTCTGTTACGATCACGCTATCAGCTAAGGCTGCCGTTGTGACAGTTAGGAGTAAAGCTGTGAGTAGTGTTCTTTTCATTTGTGCATCCTCCTTGTACATTTTTCCATAAAGTCTTTATCTTCGTTAAAAAATAAAGATACTTGATTAAATATAGCACATTTAAATTAAAAAGATTTTTTAATCAAAATGATATGAATTTTGTAAGAAATAAGTATATGTAATCAAAGAGCTTTAGGGATTCAGTTTCCCCCAAATTGGGGGAAGGTTTATTAAAAATGACCATGTCTATGACTGCCGCCATGCTCATGCATATGACCGTCATCATGACTAGGTTCTGCTCCCCGGGAGCTAGGATGTCCATGGGAGTGATCATTATTTACGTATACGGTGGTGCCAGTATCATAGTGTCCGTCATAATAAGGATCGGAGGTTGTATAAAGGGGAGAATAAAAGCTATAACTACTGTAACCAGGTGCAGCGGTGGTTCTTACAGTAGTATAGGTATTATTGTTGCAAGAAAATAAAAAAGGTAATACAAAAACAAGTCCGATAGCAACGAGGGCAATTGGTAGTATCGGTGTAAAAATAAAAGCCGATGCAAGCAGGGGGTTCGTAGCTAATGCAGCTGTGGTTGCTGCAGCAGCAGATTTTAACGTTACTGCTGCAATAACTCCTGCCGTAACTATTGCAGCAGCGGTTAGTGCTGCCATACATCTGAGTAAAAAAGTATAATTGGTATCATCTTCCTGTTTTTTCTTGGTCATACGCCACCTCATGTGTTGTACCAGATTAATCAATTTTTTATTGAAATGCATTTAATATCAATGGTCGAAATTGCATTTTCGACTGTTTTAAGATTCTACTATAGGAAGGAAAAATGTCATCTTATTTTTATTCTGGATCCCGCGGACAAGCCGCGGGACGTAGAAGTATGTGCACTACTTATTGAATAGTGGCTCATACATCAACGTTTCTAATCAAAAGTTACCCATTCTCAGGGAATCCCTATTAATCCAGGTAGTTCTATAATGGAGCTCGATGTAGGAGTTATTATTCATCATCCCAGTTTAGAGTTCCGCCGGCTTGGTATTCAATGACCCGAGTTTCAAAGAAGTTTTTCTCTTTTTTCAAATCCATCATTTCACTCATCCACGGGAATGGATTTTCGGCACCAGGATACTGCTCTGGCAAGCCGATTTGGTTTAAACGACGGTTCGCTATGAAGTGCAGGTATTCTTCAAACATTTCTGCGTTCATTCCCAAAATGCCTTGAGGCATAGTATCCTTGGCATATTGATACTCCAATGCTACTCCTTGGCGAATGAGTTGAATCATTTCTTCTTTAAATTCAGGCGTCCACAGATGCGGATTCTCAATTTTAATTTGGTTGATGACATCAATACCAAAGTTCATATGCATGGATTCATCGCGTAAAATGTATTGGAATTGCTCGGAAGTTCCTACCATTTTATTTCGACGACCCATAGAGAGAATTTGCGTAAACCCAACATAGAAAAAGATTCCTTCAAAGATAACATAGAAGGCAATTAAATCACGCAATAAACGCTGGTCATTTTCTGCAGTACCTGTATGGAATGTTTCATCGCCTAAGCTTTGAGTAAAAGGTAATGCCCAGGCTGCTTTAGTTGCTACTGATGGGATCTCACGATACATATTAAAGACTTCTGCTTCATCAAGCCCCAAACTCTCAATGACGTATTGGTACGCATGGGTATGCAGCGCTTCTTCAAACGCTTGACGTAACAAGTATTGTCTGCATTCAGGATTGGTAATATGTCGATAAACAGCGAGCACTAGGTTATTGGCTACCAATGAATCTGCTGTTGAGAAAAATCCTAAATTACGTTTGATAATCAAACGTTCGGCCTCTGTAAGTCCTTTAGGATCTTTCCAGAGGGCTACGTCAGCACTCATATTGATTTCATTGGGCATCCAATGGTTTGCACAAGCAGTTAAATACTTGTCCCACGCCCACTTATATTTAAAAGGAACCAGTTGGTTTAAGTCGGCACGACAGTTAATGATGCGTTTATCATCAACGTGAATGCGTGCAGCCCCCATTTCAAGGGGCTCGTATCCTGTTGCACCAGGATGAATTATATCGTGTTGTTGTATTATTTCTGACATTTAAATTCCCCTGATTATTGGCATGCTTCGCAGTCTGGATCGAGTATGGAACAAACTTTAGGCTCCTCAGCTATTTTAACTGCATTGAGTGCTCCATCAGTCACAGTTGATTTTTCAGCATTGGATGCACCTAAACTGCGTAAGTAATAAGTAGTTTTTAGTCCGCGTGTCCATGCATGCATGTAGAGTTGATCCAATTTCTTACCAGATGGCTGAGCCATATAGATGTTAAGTGATTGTGCTTGATCAATCCATTTTTGACGGCGAGAAGCAGCATCCACTAACCAAATTGGGTCCATTTCAAAAGAAGTTGCATAACGTTTTTTCAATTCAGCAGGAATGCGGCTGATTGGTTGGACACTCCCGTTAAAGTATTTCAAATCATTGACCATTACTTCATCCCAAAGATTCAATGCTTTCAAATCAGCAACTAAATAGGGATTAATCACAGTAAATTCGCCTGACAAATTGGATTTCACATACAAGTTTTGGTACGTAGGTTCAATGGATTGAGCTACACCACAGATATTAGAAATAGTCGCGGTAGGTGCTATTGCCATCACATTGGAGTTCCGCATTCCTTGTGTACGAACTTTGATGCGTAAGCTTTCCCAATCCAAGCGTTGTGAACGATCTTGTTCCAGATATTTATCACGGGATTGTTGTAACAGATTAATTGAATCAATTGGCAATATGCCTTTACTCCATAAAGAACCTTCATAGCTGGAATAACTGCCTCGTTCTTTAGCCAAATCACAAGAAGCTTCAATTGCATAATAGCTAATTAACTCCATGGATGAATCAGCAAATTCCACTGCTTCTTGAGAAGCATAATCAATTTTTAACTCATATAATGCATCCTGGAAACCCATGAGGCCTAAGCCAATAGGTCTGTGTTTCAAGTTGGAGTTACGCGCTTGAGGTACGGAATAATAGTTAATATCAATCACATTATCCAACATACGAATAGCAGTTCTAATGGTACGTTTTAATTTTTCCGTATCCAGCTTGCCTTTTTTGATGTGTGCAGGAAGATTAACACTCCCCAGATTACATACGGCGATTTCTTCTTCTGAAGTGTTGAGTGTAATCTCAGTACACAAGTTAGAACTATGAACAACACCCGCATGTTGTTGTGGTGAGCGTAAATTGCAAGGATCTTTAAAGGTCATCCATGGGTGGCCAGTTTCAAAAAGCATTGATAACATCTTACGCCACAGTTTAACTGCAGAGAGTGTTTTTGCGTTTTTGATAAGGCCTTGACGGGCTTTTTCTTCGTAATCGCGATAAAGCGTTTCAAAAGATTTACCATACTGATCATGTAAATCAGGTACTTCATCAGGCGAGAATAAAGTCCAATCACCATTTTCACGTACACGTACCATAAATAAATCGGGTATCCATAATGCAGTATTCATATCGTGGGTACGGCGTCGATCATCGCCAGTATTTTTTCTTAACTCGAGGAACTCTTCGACATCTTTATGCCAACACTCCAGGTAAGCACAAACAGCCCCTTTACGTTTACCTCCCTGGTTTACTGCAACTGCAGTAGCGTCAGCAACATTCAAGAAGGGAACTACACCTTGTGACTTTCCATTGGTTCCTTTGATATGTGAGCCCATAGCACGTACTGGCGTCCAGTCATTACCTAGCCCCCCTGCATATTTTGAAAGTAGGGCATTATCTTTAATTGCACTGTAAATACCATCCAAATGATCGGGGACTGTAGTTAAGTAACAGCTGGATAATTGAGGTCTAATAGTTCCTGAATTAAACAGAGTAGGTGTTGATGACATGTAATCAAATGATGACAGCAATTGATAAAACTCGATGGCTTTTTCATCTTTATCTTGCTCGCGTATTGCTAGACCCATAGCAACACGCATGAAAAATGCTTGAGGCAACTCATAACGTACACCGTGATCATGAATGAAGTAACGATCATATAAAGTTTGTAAGCTTAAATAGCTAAACTTCATATCACGCTCAGGTAATAGTGCTTTGCCGAGTTTTTCCAAATCAAAATCAGCCATTTTTACATCCAGCATTCCTTGCTTGATGCCATGGGCGACATACACTTTAAAGTATGTAGGATAGAGTTTGCTCATTTCATCAAAAGTTGCATCTGCTTGAATTTCTAATTTATTCAATGCTTCCGAACGTAAACTGTCTAATAACAAGCGAGCACTGACGTAAGTATAATTTGGTTCTTTTTCAACCAATGTACGCGCAGCCATGATTAATGCTTTATGTACATCTGCAAATTTCGCTTGATTGTAAAGATTACGCATCGCATCTTTAATAACAGGTTCTGCTTGAACATGTTCTAAATTACGGCAAGCTTCTTGAACAATCGTGTTCATGCGTTCAGTATCTAATGGCTTTAATTCACCATCAGGCATTGTGATTAGCAGGATTTTACTATCACTGGCTTGTTGTTTTAATTCATTTTCGCGGGCTTTACGGTGTTCTTCTCGATATAATACGTAAGCACGAGCAACTTTGTAGTGCCCACTGCGCATGAGCGCTAACTCTACTTGATCCTGAATGTCTTCAATGTGAACTGCACCGCCACTAGGCAAGCGGCGTTTAAAGACTTGAGTTATTTGACGAGTAAGTTCTTCAATCTGTTGGTGAATACGATCTGAGGTAGAGGCGGTACCACCTTCATCAGCGATGAATGCCTTGGTAATTGCAACTTTAATTTTCGTATCATCATAATTTACTACTTTACCATTGCGCTTAATGGTTTTTAATAAACCAGGGGCATTAGCGGTCAATTCCAGTTGACTGGTTTGCGGCACATCATTTACCGGATCAAGAATTGCGGACATTTTTCCTCCACGCAGTTTTTATTGTTATTAACAGTCGAGTTAAATTTATTCACTATTACTTAGATTATAGCAGAAAACCCAACATATTGGGTTGTATTGGGTTATTAATAACAAGATAATGTGTTTTTGCACAATGGTCAAGAGAATAATATGGGAGTATTTTGTGGATAAGTTGTGGGTTTATTCACAATTGTTTTTATGAGTAAACTAAGTAGCGTTAGCAGCGACTAATGGAGGAATCCTTCTACCTTGGAATCTATACCTTCAAGAAGCTCCTCTGACGTAGTTTTAATATCAAATGCTTCTTCAATTACTTGTATTAATTTCATAAACCAATTAAAAATCCATTTATCATTAATAGAATGTGTGTTCAAAAGGCCTCTGTCTGGAGCAGTTATCTGTTTTATATTGTCCATTAATGTATTTATTACAGCATTACATTCTTTTTCAGATAATTCATCAATAAAGTCAAAAAGTTGTTGTTTATTGTCTTTTAAAGATATTTTTTCTTTATTCACTGACTTAATTATTTTGTCAGAAAAAGATTTAAATATATTTTCTATAATCCTCTTTCTTTCATAAATATTTTTAGCATCCTCTCCATAGAAAAAGAAACTGCCTTCTAAAATTTTTTGCCCTATTAAGGTACTGGCATTCCCAAGTTTCTCTAATTCATCTAAGAAATTCTGAGCAATTTCTTTTAAAGTGTTTTTCTTGAAATTAGGTATAAGATAATTATTGGCAGCGAGATTTAATGCATGAAATGCGTTTATATCTTTTCCTTTCTCATTTCCATTCGCGATTTTAATAGTAATCACTTTTTCGCTTTTCTGAATCACAGCTGCTGCTTTCCCTAAATCCTTAATGAGGATTTCCAGGAGAATTTTTTGATGAGCGTTGATGTGGATGTCTTTTAAAAGAGACTTTAAGATTTTATCTAGTTTGGCGATTATCCTATCGGTATCGAAACCTTGTTCAGACACAACACTTTTATAAAGAGTGCTCGATGCATCGATTAAGTTTTTTTTATTTTCTGAATAAGGGAGTTGCAAAAAACGTTCTAAGGTAATTTTAAATTGTTCACCTGCCATAATGCTATCTAAAACCCCTTCGTTTCGTCTGTTCTGTTGCGCCTGAGGGGAATGTAACGTGAGAGTTGCTTTTATTTCGAGATTGTCATCGAGTAAATCATCCACCAAATAAATAAATTGATCTTTGATTTGTTCATCCAGAACATTAAAAAACTGATGGCGAAACTCAACCTTCCCTAAATCATGAATAAGCTCATCAATAGAAGGATTGGATTTTGTTCCATCACTTACTGCATGCAAAGCCTGAGAAATATTGTGAATTAAAATATACCGTTTATCTTCTTTTGAGATACTAAATAATTTTGCATATTTTGTGAGTAGGTATTCAGCCCCGGCTTTAGTTATCATGTATAAGAGCTTAATATTAATATTTAATAATTATACATAGCGACTATTAAGAGAGCCTTAGCACACGTTAAAGCGTAGAGTTTTAGCAAAATTTGGTTGTTGCACCTGACTCATGATCCCATCATTGTTCAAGTAACGTGTCAGCTGCATGGTCCAGGCTACAGCTTTGTTATCACCGAATTTCTCTTTTTTTCACAATAACAGCATCACTGACATTAGAAAATCCATGAACATTTAATAGAAACGAACCAATATGGGCATACAGTTGACTTGAGCTGCCTCCGTCCAGATTGATTGCATCAATACAGGATAGAGGAGGGGATCTGAGTAACTGGGCAAGCTTGTTGGTCGTCATTGCTGCATTGGTTGAAACAAGAATAATTATTTTTCCGTCCTCAGTGATTCCCAGGGCAGAACGTTCGGCAATACCCGGTTTAAGGGATGGAATTTTTCGTTTAATGAGCAACCGAGGCCCACTTTGAATGGCGAAATCAATATCACTATCATGATTAAAATGTTTTAAGCTGGAAATATATGCTTGATTATTTTTTATATAAAAAATTCCCCACCAGCTAATTCGTTTTAAAGGACTAATCAATTTTTTATTATTAATTCTAAGTCCAAGAGGATTAAATTCATGATCAAAAAAACCTCCATTAATACTTAAAAGAGCTTTACTGTGCTCAGCAAATTGATCTGCAGAGGCATTTTTCAGGGATAGTTTTTTTGCATTAACCAAGGCGAGTTTATTTTTATTGAGGTCAATACGAAATACATAAATATGTGCCCAGGGTGAAAGGATTCCACCAGCTAGATCCTGATACTCAATACCAGGGCTTAATGTTCGCCAATATCCCTCAGCATAGGAATGAAGAGGGACGAATGTAAGACAAAACACAAATAATAAACCGAACAAATATGATTTGTTTGCAGGATAATCATTGGTTTGTGAAGACATGTTATTGTATCCTTATGTACTCATTCAACACCACGGAATCTCTTATGCAAATTAAAACGCAACATAACAATAGTGAAGTACATAAGTCAACAACAGATTTAACCCGTCTTATGAACGAGGTGCTTGAACTTGCAAAAAAGGAAGGTGCAAGCAATGCTATGGTGGCAGTGAATAACGATAAGGGTTTTTCAGTTGATGTGCGCATGGGCGAAGTTGAAACAGTAGCATTTAGCGAAGATAAAGGTGTTGGCCTAACTGTTTATATTGGGCAGCGTAAAGGTGGTGCAAGCAGTACTGATACCTCACCTGCTGCTTTGGAAGCTATGGTTAAAGCTGCCTGTGATATAGCAAGGGTAAGTGCAGAAGATCCATGCTTTGGCTTGGCTGATAAAGAATTAATGTCTAAGAATCATCCCAATCTTGATTTATTTCATCCATGGGAGATAAGTCCCCAACAAGCTATAGAGATGGCTTTAAAATGTGAGAATTATGCATTATCGCTGGATAAACGAATTACTAACTCAGATGGAGTAAATGTATCTACATATGAATCACATAATGGATTTGCGAATACGTATGGTGGTTCAGGATTTACCCACAGCACACGGCATGGTTTAAGTTGTTCTTTGATTGCGAAGGATGGTGAGGAAATGCAACGGGATTACGACTATACAACGGTTCGTAATCCACAGGATTTGGTAGATCCCCATCTAATTGCTAAAAATGCTGTTGATCGCGCTATAAGTCGTTTAGGCGCGCAACAAATTGCAACACAAGCAACACCGGTTATTTTTTCATCACGAATTTCCAGTGGTTTATTTTTAACTTTTATTAATGCAATTAGTGGCTCAAATCTTTATAGAAAAAATACTTTTTTGTTGGATTCTATAGGACAACACGTTTTTCCAGAGTTCATCCGCATTTATGAACAGCCCCACTTGTTAGGTGCCTTGGGAAGTTCTCCATTTGATAGTGAAGGGGTTCCAACTCGTCCAAATCTTCTTGTTGAAAAAGGATGTGTGAAACAATACGTATTGGGCAGTTATTCAGCACGCAGAATGGGATTAAAAACTACTGCTAATGCTGATGGAGTTCATAATTTAACGATTGATCCTACAGCAGGTGATCTTGCTGATTTATTAAAAACTATGGGCAAGGGATTATTAGTTACAGAATTAATGGGGCAAGGAGTAAATATTATTACCGGTGATTATTCACGAGGTGCCAGTGGTTATTGGGTTGAAGATGGTGTAATCCAATATCCTGTTGATGAGATTACAATTGCTGGAAACTTAAAAGATATGTTTAAAAACATTCTTGCAGTGGGTCATGATATTAATCCCAATATTGCGACACGATGCGGCTCTGTATTAATCGAAAAAATGATGGTTGCAGGAAAATAAAGAAAAGTGAGGATCCCTGCAGAGCAGGGATCTGTTTTTAAGACGATTCATATGAGTTTAAAATGCCAAGTAATCCCATCTAGAATTAATGCCAGAATGCAAATACCCTAATAAGACAATGGAAAGGCAGAGGGATTTTATATAATCAAAAACTCGAGCAGACATCGCTAGTGTTATTCGTTTTTTACTGAATATTCAAAGAATATCATGTTTTCTATCAAGGCAGTGTACTTGCTTTGTTAATTCTTTATTCTACTCTTTAGGTAAGAGGATCGATTTGGAGTCGGCATGCGCAGGGTGATTTTAGCAGCATTGCTGGTAGTGAATACTGCTTTCGCAGGTGATGAGATTGTTGGTTTCGCAGCATATGAAAATGGAGATTATACCACTGCATATCCTTATCTAACGAAATCAGCAAGGGATGGAAATGTTGATGCGATGTATTTACTTGGCCGTATGTTCCAATATGGGGAAGGGGTCACTAAAAATTATACTGAGGCAATGAGTTGGTACCAAAAATCAGCAGCTAAAAATAATGCCTTAGCACAACTAAGCCTGGGGTTTATGTATGATTTAGGGCAAGGGGTTCCGCAAAATTTCCCGGAGGCATTTAAATGGTATATGAAATCAGCAAAACAAGGTAATGCAATTGCACAAAGAAATATTGGTTTAATGTTTGCATCAGGCGATGGTGTTAAAGCGAATAAAAAAACTGCATTTGAATGGTTCGAAAAATCTGCAAAAAAAGGGTACAGCAAGGCACAAGTAAACGTTGCTTATGCGTACATTATGGGAGAAGGGACTGAAAAGGATGTCAATAAGGCCTTCTATTGGTATCAGAAAGCAGCTGATCAGGGTGATGTTAGGGCTGAGTATAGCTTAGGTCTACTATATACAGGACAACAAGAGGGTATTGCTCAAGATGACAAATTGGCAGTTTATTGGTTTTCTCAAGCAGCAAATCAAGGCCATGTGAAAGCACAAGCTTATTTGGCTTATTATTACCTTAAAGGATATGGAGTCGAAGCAAATCCACAAAAAGCAGCTTATTGGTATCAGTCTGCAGCGCAAAGCGGATTACCTGAGGCACAAGCTGAATTAGGCCAGCTACTGCTGACAGGAACTGGTATTTCAAAAGATTACGAACAGGCTGTGTATTGGTTTACTAAGTCCGCTTTACAAGGAAACCCAGCAGGGCAAGCCAAGTTAGGTTATATGTATCTTGCAGGACTAGGTGTAGAAAAAGATTGGATTAAGGCATATGCTTTATTTAAGATTGCTGCCCAGAATCAAAATGACGAAGCAATCAGAGAACTTAAAATGTTAAAAAATAAACTGTCTGATGCGGATATTAAAGCAGGTGATGAGTTATCAAAAGAAATTCTTCAAAAGAATGCTAATACTCAATCTTCAAACAATGAAGAATAACAGTTCTTAATATTCAGATTAGAAAACATTGAAGCTTTCCCTGAGAACGTTAACTGAGATTTTTTGATTTTTATCACGACTTCGTTTAAACACAGTGTATACCGTTAAAGTAAGATTATCGCTGGTGGCAGAAGCAATACTGAGAAAGTAAGTACTCTCTATGGTAATTTGGTCATTAGCAATATTAAGTTTTTTAAGTATATCAGAGACTTTGCTTAGGTCTTTAATTCCATTTTCTTTTCTTGCCTTAAGTAATTCATTGAGCTGAGTTTCTTTCATTGAGCTGCTTAATGACTTGAGAACTTTTATCGGTGCTGTATTGATATTTATAGGCGTAGACTCGGGTAAAGTTGTAATTAAAGGCTCTAGAGCTAAATAAAGAGGAGCACTCACATCTTTGACCAGACGCAATTCAGATTTACTGCTCATCAGTTGATGACTAGGATAATAAGGTGGTTTTTGACTCATATAATAGGATAGGTAATTGTCTTTGCCGCGTGCCAGATCATATGGTGAGAGCCAATCATTAACTGCAAGAGTGAGCTTAACTCGTTCTGCTTCAGGAATTTGTGGCAAGGCTACCCCAATAAGATTTATAAATCCTAACATGGATTTTCTATTTTCCAAGTTATTAATATTGTATTGGGCCTGTAGATCATAAAGTGCGCCTCTTAAGGTAACGGTGCTATCGATATGTTCCATGTCATGGGGGATAACGCTTACTATTCCTTGTGCATCGGCTTTGGCAAATTTATTGTTTTTATTGTTTAACTCACCAAGTGCCCAAAAAGTGACTGCTTGTGATGCAAGATAAATTTTATCATGAGTGAGTATAAGTTTTGTACGGTAAATATCTAATTGCACTTTCGTACTCATGGCGGTGGCTACAATTGCAACCAAAGTCATAATAAAAAGTGCAGTGAGTAAGGCGCTTCCTTTTATGGTTTTAATTTGAAACATAAAGCGCACCCGGTAGAACAAAAAGTAAATTCAGTTCACCCTGATCCTGCAAAGTCATATTAAATTGTATGGCTTTGGGGAATGGCTCTTTACGCTGATTTAAGGTTACCGCTTGTTCTCTCCATTCAGGAAGTATTTGCAAATTTTGATTTAAATAACCAAAGTGGCAGTTAGTAAGGCGATTCAGCAAGAGCTTATCTTCATAGCTTTTTTGATTGATTATGTCGAGACTACTCCAGGTTCTACGGATTAAAGTTCCTTGTTGGCAAACATATGCAACTCGTTTGAGTGTACTGCGTTTTTCAATATTGCCAGGATTTATATTACCATCCCGCGTAAATTCCACATAATTTGTTTGTCCTATAAAAGCAGGTAGTAACTGCATTTCATTACTTCGAATAGGGCGCTCTACAGTTTGACGCGTATCTTGTTGAATAAGGCTTATTGCAAGCTGCAATTCGTTGAGACGTTCACTTTGTTCATTAACTCGAGAACGTGTTGTAAATGCATTATACAATACAGAGCTTGTAATTGTTGCCAGAATAGCAAATATGGCAAGTGCAATTAAAATTTCAATCAAAGTAAAGCCATTCAGTTTGTCGGATGTTGCATTTTTTTTCATGGTACATACCTGAAAGCTTGCAGTTCCTCTCTAAAAGGGCCTATTTTTTCTGGACTGACTGAAATAACTATTTTTTGAATGTTTTTTAGTGGTGTCGAGCTTACTTTAGCTCTCCAGTACCAGTGTTCATTCAACATGGTTGTATCTTGGGTTGTTTCCTGACTTTGATTAATCTGGAGTAAATTGAGCTGAATCATTGCCACACCTTGCATGGCAACCCAATGACTCACTGTTTTTTCTTTTATACGTCGGGTAGTTTCTACATTTTGTGATATCGCTTTCAGCAAAGCAGTCAATGCAATCGCTATTATGGAAAGTGCTAATAGAACTTCGATTAGAGTGAATCCTGACTCATTAGACCCCTTGTGAAACGTTACTTCAGAATTCGAATCCTCACGTACGGGTAGGTACATTGTGGTTTTGCGTTTCATGTCTCCTCGCACTATTTAGTGTTTACCACGTTAAATTGGAGTTCCCCATTACGTTTGCCAATAAGCAAGGCTAAATTGTTATCTTGCTTGCTACCAAAATTTAAAGTAAACGGTGTCATATCTCCAGAGGCAGAAATAATGATAGGTGGGACTCCCACTGGGGTTGAACTACTGGTTTTCAAAATAATACGTGTATCTTGGGGAAAATAAGTCATTTTAAACACTCCTTTATCGGAAATGGGTTTCCATTGAGCGTTGTTGTACAGTTGAAACACTTGATAACCGTTGTTATCAATACGCAGGCCCAGAGTGCTGGTTCCCAAAATAGCCTGCTGTTGGGCTAGGCGAAGCGTATTAACTAATTGTTCTGCAGAAAATAAAATACGCCGACTTTCACCAAAATCCCCAAAGGCAACTAAGGCAAAACCAACAGTTATGCCGATGATCACCAGAACAATCAAGATTTCAATCAGGGTAAAACCTTGATTCGACTTCTTGGGAACTTCTACTACAGAGGAGAATTGCTTGGTCCATACGGTGCGCAAATTCTCATGTGACCGCGTGCATGAAGCAATTCTGCGCTTCGTGCCTCCTCGCGTTCCTCTCTCTGTAGGGAGCTTCCGAAGAAATCTATTGTTTTTTCTCATCCCAGTTACCAATTTCGGCATTAATCCCTGTACCTCCGGGTTGTCCTTCAGCGCCGTAGGTGAAAACATCAACATCACCGTGTTGACCAGGATTTAAATAAAGATAATCTCTCCCCCATGGGTCAGTGGGAAGTGACTTGAGGTATTGTTTCCAATTGTTGGGTACAGGATTTGATGTCGGTTTCTCAACGAGGGCCATCAAGCCTTGATCCGTAGTGGGATAATTACCATTGTCTAATTTGTATAAATCCAATGCGTTTTGTATGGCAAGTACATCTTGTTTGGCTTTAACTTTGCGCGCCTCATCAGGACGACCCATTATTTTAGGCACCACTATAGAGGCGAGAATGCCCAATATAACGACTACTACCATGATTTCAATTAATGAGAATCCTTTTTGTCTATTCATTTTTACTCCGATTTAAATTCGATTGGATGAAAGTGAAGCAATTAGCTGCACCACATTTGGCTTTAAGTTATTAATTGCTCCATTGAAAAAATAGGTAATAAAGTAGCTAAAACAATAAATAAAACGATTGCACCCATCAATAGGATCACCATAGGCTCCAGTAAAGTCAATGATGTATCAATTAGCCGTTTGACTTCATTATCTAAGTGAGCTGCAGCGCGTTCCATCATGTTGGACAATTGGCCGCTTTTTTCACCGCTGCCAATTAAATGAATTGCCATCGGACTAATATAACCTGTTTCTTTTAAAGCCTCATTAATACCACATCCTTCTCTAACTTTTATTGTAGCAGTATCAAAAGCTTGTCGCATAACGACATTGGTTACTAGGCTTGCTGCAACGCGCATTGTTTCTAGAACACTTACTCCTGCTGCGAAAAGTATACCAAAAGTATGTATATAACGCGAAACATTAACTGTTTTTACCAAATATGAAATTATAGGAAGTTTTAATAACAGACGATGCCAAGTAATTTTAATCTTTTCATTGTTCAGGCTTTTCTTAAAGGCAAAAATTATGAGGATAAGTACAATTAAGGTATAAAGGCCATAATCTTTAACGAAGTGACTAATATTAATTAATAATAGAGTCATTTCAGGCAGAGTTTGTCCGCTGCTGGTAAATACTTCAATAATTTTTGGAACAACAAAACTTAGCAAAAAGCTAATAATGGCAATTGAGACAATAATCATAATGAGTGGATAAATCAGCGCCTGCTGAATTTTCTGTCTTGTCTGCTGCTGATTTTCAGTATAATCCGCTAATTTTTCTAAAACCACATCAAGGCGACCCGTTTGCTCTCCTGAACCCACAGTAGCGCGATATAACTCGGGGAATGCGGATGGGAATTGAGCCATGGCCTGTGCTAATCCATAACCTTCAAGGACTTTTGCACGCACACCAATAATGAGTTCTCTGACTTTGTCTTTTTCTGTTTGCTCGCTCACTCCACGTAATGATTCCTCAACAGGAATCCCCGCAGCAAGTAATGTAGCTAACTGACGTGTAAATAGGGCAAGATCTGCTGCAGAAATTTTGCTTCTGGCATGACTCCCTGCACGCTGTTGACTCAATATACGAACTTGAGTTGGAATTAATCCCTGATCACGTAAGAGTTGGCGTGCGTGACGCTCGGAATCTGCTTCCAGTACACCTTTGGTCGCATTGCCATTTTTTTGAAGCGCCTGATATTGGTATGCACCCATGTTTTTTATGGTTTATGTTAAAACATAGAGTTTAATCTATTGGGTTTAATAAGTCACTTAAGGTACACTATACAACCAGACTATCCTGGAGAGTAATAATGAGCAAAAATACAGTACTTGAGGCGATTAAGGAACATGATGCCAAATTAGTTGACCTGCGGTTTACGGACATACGGGGTAAAGAGCAACATATAACCATCCCAATTTCATCAGTGGATAATGATTTTATTGAAAATGGAAAAATGATAGATGGATCTTCTTTTAAGGGTTGGCAAAAAATTCACCAGTCCGATTTGGCTTTGATGCCTGATTTGGAAACAATGAAGCTCGATCCATTCTTTCAGGACAACACTCTATTCATTCGATGTAATGTAGTCGATCCAAAAACTATGATGGGATATGAACGTTGTCCCAGATCATTGGCGTTACGTGCTGAAGCTTACTTGCAATCTACTGGTATTGCGGATACAGCCTATTTTGGACCCGAGCCTGAGTTTTTTGTCTTCGATAGCGTACAATGGGAAACAACCATTGGCGGTGCTTTTTATAAAATTGATTCAGAAGAAGCCCAATGGTATTCAGGAAAAGAATTAGAAGGAGGTAATATTGGACATCGCCCAGCGATAAAAGGTGGTTATTTCCCTGTTCCTCCAGTAGATTCTTCTCATGATATGCGTTCTGCAATGAGTTTGATCCTCGAATCATTGGGAACTGTTGTCGAAGCGCATCACCATGAAGTAGCTACAGCAAACCAATGTGAAATTGCTACTCGGTTTAATACATTGACCAAAAAGGCCGATGAATTACAAATTTTAAAATATGTAGTTCATAACGTTGCGCATAATTACGGAAAAACAGCTACTTTTATGCCCAAGCCTTTAGTTGGTGACAACGGAAGCGGTATGCATTGCCATCAATCATTAGCCAAAGACGGTGTGAATCTGTTTTCCGGTGATCAGTATGGCGGTCTTTCCGAAATGGCACTTTATTATATAGGTGGAATAATTAAGCATGCACGTGCTTTAAATGCGTTTACTAACCCATCAACCAACAGTTATAAGCGTTTAGTTCCTGGTTTTGAAGCTCCGGTTCTATTGGCTTACTCAGCAAGAAACCGATCTGCTGCAATTCGCATTCCTCATGTGAACAATCCTAAGGCACGTCGTATTGAAGTCCGTTTCCCTGATCCTACTGCGAACCCCTATCTGGCATTTGCCGCCATGATGATGGCAGGGCTGGATGGTATCCAAAAGAAAATTCATCCAGGTCAAGCTATGGATAAAGATCTCTATGATTTACCACCAGAAGAACTTGTTGATATACCTACAGTATGTTCGTCTTTAGAACAATCTATGGAATATCTGGAAAAGGATCATGATTTCTTGTTACAAGGTGATGTGTTTACTAAAGATTTTATTATGAATTACATCAAAATGAAGGAAGAAGAAACAACTAGGATTAGAAGTTTGACCCATCCTTATGAATTTGAGTTGTATTACAGCCTATAGGAACAATGGTGATGAGTAAATTTTTTGTCTCTCTATCCTTTATGATGGTAATTTGCGCGTCCTATGCGATGCAAATTTACAAATGGACTGATAGTCAAGGAAATGTTCATTTCAGTGATACCCCGCGTAAGGGAGCTGAAACCGTGACAATTCCCGAGACACAAAGTTTTTCATCACCAACTCCTTCGTCTCCTCAAACTCCAGCACAAAAACCTGAGCAAGAAGATCAAGATGATACGATAAAGTTAAAGAATTCCTACACTAAAATAGAAATCACCCAACCCCAAAGTGGGGCAACAATTCGTAATAATCAAGGCTTTGTCGTCGTGACTGCAGGAGTAGAACCTGAATTACGTCCGGGAGATAAGTTACAATTGATTTACGATAGTGGAACTCTTGGCGAACCCCAGGTGAATCCAGTATTTGAAATAAAAGGTATGAATAGGGGAACGCATAATTTGGCTGTGCAAATTGTTGATGCGGATGGAAATGTGATTGATACTAGTGATCCTATTACTATTTATGTCTTTAGACCGCGGGTTGGTATGGTTCCTGGTACTGCGCGTTAAATTTCTATGGATTGATTATGCTTATTTTATTATCACCAGCTAAAAAATTATTAAATAGTTCCAAGCCCTATTCTGGAACGACATCCAATCCTATGTTTGTTGATAAAACCAATACTCTGGTTAAACTGATGAAAACTAAATCAGTTGCTGATATAGCTGCGTTGATGGATTTGTCCAAGGATTTGGCTGAATTAAATTATAAACGCTATCAAGATTTTTGTTTGGACGATAAAGTGTCATCACATGCGTACCCCGCTTTACTTTTATTTCAGGGAGATGTTTACCAAGGTTTAAAAGCTGCAAGCTGGGAGCAAAAGACGATTGACTATTCGCAAAACCACTTGCGAGTTTTATCTGGGCTTTATGGTATGTTAAAACCTTTAGATAATATCCAACCTTACCGGCTTGAAATGGGAGTACGATTACAGAATCCTGCGGGTAAAAATTTGTATGATTTTTGGCAAGAAACAGTAACTAATGCACTAAATCAACAGCTAGCCGAGCAGAAAAATCCGGTATTAATTAATCTGGCATCAAGTGAGTATTTTAAAGTTGTAGATGAAAAGGGATTAAATTATCCAATGATTACGATCAATTTTTATGAAAAAAAGAATGATCAAATGAAAATAATTGGTATTCATGCGAAAAAGGCACGCGGGACAATGGCTAAGTTTCTCATGCAAAACCAATTTGATGATTTAGAACACCTGAAGCAATTTAATGAACTGGGTTATAAATTCCATAGTTCGACATCAACTGATGCTCATCTTGATTTTGTACGAGATACTCATTAATGTAAAATTTAATGATTGTAGCCTGGGTGGGGCGTAGCGGAACCCGGGTTTTATCCGATAAATTATTTCCGGGTTCCGCAACGCTCACCCAAGCTACAAAATAGTTAATTTATGTGGAACTTATCCAGTCGAGTACATTGTTTAAATCAATTTCCTAATCAAGACGTACGTTGTTATGTTAAAAGAGATGACGAATTAGGTTGTGGCATCAGTGGTTCAAAATTACGAAAGTATGCCAGTCTTTTTCCTTGTTTGATTGAGGAAGGAATTCAGCACTTAATTATTATTGCCGGACCTCAATCCAACAATTTACTTGCTGCATTACAATTAGTACGCGAATTTAAACTGAAAGTAACTGCCTTCTTGATACAGTCTTGGCAATTGGAGCTGCGCGGGAATTATAAATTAAGCCGTTTATTTCTCGAGGAACGGGAAATTGTCTGGGTTGCCCGTAACGCGTGGTCAAAAGTTAATGAACTGGCCGATAATTACTTACTGAAGTTAAATGAGCCTGGATTTGTTTTACGGGAAGGAGCAAGCGTATCTCAAGCAATGAATGGTGCGTTAACTCTGGCTGATGATATTATTTTAAATGAGCATTCATTGGGATTTACGTTTCAACATATTTTTATTGACTCGGGTACAGGCTTTTCCGCTGCTGCACTCATTAAAGGTCTGAACCGATTAAATCATTCTGCTCGGGTTTATGTATTGTTGTTGGCTGATGATGAAATAACGTTTCGAAATAAACTAAAACAATGGCTTGAACTAATTCCCCGTAATTTTCTTTGTTTTTATCCTACTACCGCCAAAGCTTTTGGCTCAGTGAATCAAACAATTAAAAATGAAATAAAGCGTCTGGCACGAGAAGAGGGGATTTTGGCTGATCCTATTTATGCAGCAAAGCTATTTTATGAGTCAAGGAAATATATCAAAACCGAACAATTGAAAGGTAATGTATTAATTATTCATTCTGGGGGGACCTTAACGATGCCTGGGTTTGATTACGAATAATTTGTATGTAAATTTCAGTAGGTCCCCCTTGAAATTTAGCAAATCAACCCTATATGAACATACATCATTAAGAAATGTTTCATAGGAGATTAGGTAAATGTCAAGTAAGCAACAAACCATGGGCTTTCAAACAGAAGTAAAGCAAATGTTGCATTTGGTCGTGCATTCACTGTATAGCAACAAGGAAATATTTTTACGCGAGTTAGTTTCCAATGCTTCTGATGCGTTGGATAAATTAAGATTCTTAGCTTTATCAAACGGTACACTGTATGAAAATGATTCTGATTTAAGAATTACTATTGATGTTAACGAGAAGTTAAAAACAATCACGATTAAAGATAATGGTATTGGCTTAACTTGGGATGAGGCTGTTGATAACTTGGGTACAATCGCGAAATCGGGCACCAAAGAATTCATGAGCCATTTAACAGGGGAAAGTGCAAAAGACTCTCAGTTAATTGGACAATTTGGTGTGGGCTTTTACTCAGCATTTATTGTTGCTGATAAGGTAACTGTTAAAAGTCGACGTGCGGGAGTGAAATCCGAAGAGGGAATTATTTGGGAATCCAATGGCGAAGGGGAATTTACCATTGCTTCTGAAAATAAAGCAACTCGTGGTACTGAAATCACTTTACATATCAAAGATGAGAATGATGAGTTTCTCAGCAATTGGCGTCTGCGCAGTATTATCAGTAAATATTCAGATCATATTTGCTGGCCTATCGTTATGAAGAAAATCTCTCAGGATGATAAAGAAACAAACGAATATGAAACTGTAAATAAGGCAACTGCTTTATGGACAATGCAAAAATCAGATATTCCTGATGAAGAGTACAAACAACTTTATAAGCATATTTCTCATGACTTCCAAGATCCGCTCATTTGGTCACACAACCATGTTGAAGGAAAGCATGATTATATTTCTTTGCTATATATTCCTGCACATGCACCATTTGATTTATGGCAACATGAAGTCAAACATGGCTTAAAGCTTTATGTTAAACGTGTTTTTATTATGGACGATGCCACTCAATTTTTACCTCGCTATTTACGTTTTGTAAAAGGAATTGTGGATGCGAGTGATTTACCGCTTAATGTGTCTCGAGAAATTTTACAAGACAACAAACAAGTAGAGAGCATCCGTTCTGCATGTACAAAACGTGTTTTAGCCATGCTTGAAAAAATGAGTACTCAAGATAAGGAAACCTATCAAAAGTTTTGGAATGAGTTTGGATTGGTTTTAAAAGAAGGGCCAATTGAAGACTTTACCAATAAAGAGGCTATTGCAAAGCTACTACGTTTTGCAACAACGACTACTGGTTCCGAGAAACAAGAAGCAACCTTGGATGAGTATGTCAGTCGTATGCAAGAAGGACAGGACAAGATTTATTACATCACTGCGTCCAGTTATAATGCTGCTAAAAACAGTCCTCACCTGGAAATTTTTAGAAAAAAAGGAATTGAAGTATTGTTGCTTAGCGACAAAGTGGATGAGTGGCTGGTTGGTTATTTAAGCGAATATGCAGGAAAGAAACTTCAGTCCATTTCCAAAGGAAAGGTGGAGTTAGGCGATGAGTCACCTGAGCAAATCAAAGAACAAGAAAAAACTCTTGAACCTTTGCTAAAGCATATTAAGAGCGTTTTGGATGCACGGGTTAAAGATGTGATGGTGACTCACAGACTGACTGATTCACCTGCTTGTGTTGTTGCAGATGAGCAAGATATGGGATTAGAAATGCAACGTATTTTGCAAGCTGCTGGCCAGCAAGTTCCAATAAGCAAACCTGTATTTGAAATAAATCCTGAGCATCAGTTAATTAAACACTTACATGATATTCAAGATGATGATTTATTTGAATTATGGGTCACTATGTTGTTTGAACAAGCAGTTTTAGCTGAAGGTGGGCAATTAGATAATCCTGCAGACTTTGTAAATCGAGTTAATAAATTATTGGTTTCATCTGCGGTTTAATAGTTGTCCCAGGCAACTATACTTTAGTTTAAGAAATAGCGAAGGAAGTATCAGAACTGCTATTTTGTTAAGAAACCCAGTGTTTTATCTACGTCCCGCGGCTTGTTCGCGGGATCCAGTGATTCTCATGATTTCTGGCTTCAGCGGAGAAGCCACGGAACGTCGGAGGTCAACGGACATTAACATAACCGGCAGCTCTGACTCACTTCACCCAAGCAATAATTTAATTAGGAGTAAACGTACTCTCTTCAAGAGACTCATCCATAAAGGGGGCTGATGGGCTTGAATCGTGATATGTATGTTGAGATGTTTGATCACTAGTGAAGAAGGGTTGACTGCTTGGATATTGAACAGTTACTTTTTTTGCGTTATTTAATTTCAATTCAGCATGTTGGAATAATCCATTGATGTGTTTATCCAGCCTACTCAGATTACCTTCAGCCCCGCTTATTTTATTTGCTAGTTCAGGCAGTATTTCTTTTTCAAGCGAAATCATTTCACTATTTTGTTGGGTAATGGTTACAATATTATCTCTTATTATGGTTTGATTTTTACTTAATTGATTGCTGTCTATACTGTTTTTTATTGTGTAGATTAATGCAGCAATAAATAGACTTAATGTAACGACAGCAAGTAGTGCAGCTGGAGCCATAAACAGAGAAGTTATTGCAAAAATCTCGCCTGCAACGGCTGCTCCGGCACCAGCTCCTCCGGCTGTCAAGAAAAAGAAGAGCAATCCTATTTTGAGAAAGGTATCCCTATAATTACGACGCTCCTTGATGGCGATTTCTAATTGTTCATTTTCCTTTCCTAAACTTACATTTTTTAAGGTCAGTTGCGGGTTTGATTGTTTAAATCGTTCAACTTTTTTTTCTTTTTGAGACTTATCCTGTACTATTTCTTCCTTCTCAACAAAAACGTTATTTCGTACTAATCTTACTCGTTGCTCTTCCGCTTTAAGTGTAAGATATTCACGCATAAATTGAATTATTTGCTTTAACGCTTCATTTTCTTGGTAAATTAGATTTGTCATTGATTGCAAATAAATTTCAAGCCGTGTAAGATAAGTTTGATAGCTTATCTCAATAGCTCGCTGCATCAATTGTTCTTGTTTTTGATGCAGTTTTTTGTGCTCTGCCTTAATCGCTTCTTTCAGTGAGTTGCAGTTTTCCTCAGAGAGCTGTAATAAAGCAGGCTCTCCCGCCAAACGTGCTCTCCCTCTTTTAGATCGTGCCACAGCTCGGATCTGTCTTTGTTTTTCTTTTTCGGGTAAATCCAAAAGTTTTTTGCTGAATTTACTGCAACTTTCGATCAGCTGTCGATGAAGTAATTGTTCAGTCGTTAATTCTCTTTGGAGTGATTTTAATTCTTTTGCAAGAGTATTTTTTTCGCCTTCTAAGTCGATTTCTGGATGGCCATGTTGTGGTATGTCCGGATGAGCATGAGATGTTTTTAAATGCGAAGTAACTTCGGGGTGGGCATGGGTGGTCTTATCATCTTGTTGTTCGAAAGCTTCTGGCTGAGGGTGATTATGAGTAGTTTTTGCAAGGGGATCCGCCGTCTCTGGATGAGAATGATGTTGATGAGTTTCTTTGGCATTCTTATCCAAAATAAGTTCTTCAATGCTTTTTATACGGACTTGGAGGCGATGAATATTATCTTGGTACTTTAGTATCTCTAACTCTTTAGATCTTGCTTTCTCACGCAGTAGTTGCAATTGAAACTCTAAGGTAGTTGCTAAAAGCGAATCATCTTGTGACTCTTTATGATCCTGATTTTGTTCATCTAAATCAGATTTGTATTGTTTGCTACAGGCATCTGATGTTAAATCAGATGTTGACTCCTCTTGATCAATCTGAAGAATACGTGAGAGTAGTTCCTTAATTTCGCTGATTACAAAAGAGATTGGCGATAAAAGAACGCATGAGTCACGCAAAGTAGAATAGTGAGAACTTTCAATGTACTTATCTGTTATTTCCTCAACTGAACGCTCAAGATTTAATTTTGATAGCGACATACTCCAATCCCTCTGTAATATTTAGCTGCATTTTATATAAGTCCTTTACAGAGTCAATAAGTATTATTTTTTTAAAAAATCCTGGAAAATAATATTGTTACTTTTTCCAGGATTAATGGGTATGCATGTTATGTGTTATACATATGGAAGAACTAATACCGTTGTTCCTAGATCAATGAAATGCTCATTGAGCCATTTTGCCGCCCCAGGTAACACACGAATGCAGCCATGACTGCTATTGGATTTAGGAACTTCATAAGCAGCATGAATCGCATAACCATCATGGAAATGCATGCAATAAGGCATTTTGGCGCCTCCCACTATGTGACCATCGCGAGCAATAGGGTATTCATTCGATTTACAGTCAGCTCCTTTTTTATTGAATATGTGATAGGTTCCGACAACAGTGCGGCATGATTCATGAATATCATCACAATAATCCATTCCACCAGAGGCACTGCCTGTCATCACTCTATTCCCTTGAGCGTCATAAGCTGCCCATGCGTAGACTTTAGGGTCAAAAATAAAAAGCTTTTTGCCTTGGACATCTCGCTTCAGGGGAAATATGTTGCGACCTCGTGTATCATCCAGATAAGGAGTTGTGTAATGTAAATTGCCTGCGTCGTCTGTGATTACATCGGGTTTGTCAGTCACACAAGAGGCGATTAGGAGGCCTATTAATGGTGTGAGGTACCTTATTTTTTTCATCACATATTATCCTTAAAAACCAGCATAAAAAAAGGCTCGATATGCGAGCCTTTATTAGATGTAAGTAATAATTTCCGAGTTTTAAAATTTAATTATTCGTCAGTTAAACGAAAATATTTAGTTCCAAAATACCTTTGGAGTTTCTTTCTAATGGTGCCGCGGCTAATGCCCAGCATCTTAGCTGCTTGCAGTTGATTGCCACGACGTTTTTCCATCACTGCTTGAAGTAATGGAGGTTCCACCTCAGATAAGATCATATCGTAAAGATCATCAATATTTTTGCTTTTATTTTCAGCGAGAAAACGAGTAACTAAACTATAGACTAAATCTTGTAGACCTTGGTCTTGTTTCGTTATGCTTAATGTAGCTTCAGGTGTTTCAATGACAGTCATCTTAACTTCCTTATTATTAATTAAATCACACATTCCAATTGCTAACATTTAAAATGAAAGCAAAATTAATTGTACATGAAGGATAATTGATATTCTATATTTTTAAGAGAAAACTATGCATTTTTTTCGAGCAATTCATTGGCCACAAGATTAAATAATGAGCGATCGGATTTTTCTGAAGACAATGAATTTTTTACCTTATTTAAATGGGAAATCATTTTCGTAGGTTGAGCTGGATCATTGTAAAAAAGATCAATATAACGGGTCAATTCATGAGCATTGCAATCGTATTGTAAAAACTCTGGGACAATCATTCTATTCGCTAGAAGATTACATAAACCAAAAAATTTGACTCTGATAAATCTCATCGCCAGCACATAGGAAAGAAAGGAAGATCTGTAAATAATACACATCGGTTTTTCTAATAAAGCGCATTCAAGAGAGGCGGTACCTGAAGCAACGATAACAAAATTTGCAGCAGCCATACAGTGTACTGCTTGCCCTTGTACAAAGCTAACAGGTAAATTGAGGTTAGAAAAATAATGTTTAATTTTATCTGGATTAATTGTATCTGCAATGGGGATCACAAAATGCAAATTGGGATAACGTTGCTGCAAAATTAGAGCGGTGTCTCGCAACACGGGCATATGATATTTTATTTCATTAGTACGACTTCCAGGTAGAAGAGCAAAAATATTTGCTTCCTGAGGAAGACCTAGGATCTTGCGCTGTGCTTGACGGTCATCAACAGATGTTATTTTTTCTACTAAAGGATGACCAACAAAACTTACTGGAACTTGAGCTTTCTCATATATAATTTTTTCAAAGGGCAAAATAACTGCCATTTGGTCAATGCATTGTTTGATAAGATGAATGCGATTTGCTTTCCAGGCCCAAATTTGGGGGCTGATGTAATATAGAATCTTAATACCTAATTCTTGTTTTGCATATTTTGCCAGTCTTAAATTAAAGCCTGGGTAATCTACTAAAATGAGTAAATCAGGCTTTTGCTGTTTTAAATGTTTTTTAATCGCCAGAAATGCCTTGCGAATTACATTAAGATTGCGGATAACTGCAGTAACTCCTGTGACGCCAAATCGAGCTAAATCTGAAATTATTTGTGCCCCAGCTTCCTGCATGTGTCTGCCGCCAATACCAGTAATTTCGATATTAGGATAGGCAGCTTTTAATTGACGAATCAAAACCGATGCATGCACATCGCCCGATTCTTCACCTGCAATAATGACAATGGACTTCTTTCCAAACTCTATTTCAGCGGAAAACTGCTTCGTCGATAGGGTGCTCGAATCCTTATGCGACTGCATGTACGCTTCAGTTCTGCGTCCCGTTTCTCTTTGCACTTTCCTGATTGTAGCAAGTTTGGAAAGAAGTCTTCTAATACGTTTAGATTTTTGCATGACGTTCAATTAAGTTATTCTGGATAAGCGAAGTGATTGTTTCTGCAACATCAAGTGCGTGAAGACCATCTTCGCCAGTTACCAGTGGGCTACTGTCTTCCTGGATGCATTTGATGAATGATTTTATTTCTTCAGTACGCTTCAGTTCTGCGTCCCGTTTCTCTTTGCACTTTCCTGATTGTAGCAAGTTTGGAAAGAAGTCTTCTAATACGTTTAGATTTTTGCATGACGTTCAATTAAGTTATTCTGGATAAGCGAAGTGATTGTTTCTGCAACATCAAGTGCGTGAAGACCATCTTCGCCAGTTACCAGTGGGCTACTGTCTTCCTGGATGCATTTGATGAATGATTTTATTTCTTCAAATAATGCATCACCTTGCTCATACTCTTTTTCTTCTCGAATAATATCAGGAATTCCAGGGAACATTTCACCAGTTCCTTTTTTAAATACAGCCAGTTTTTTGCTCTGATAGTCAACTGAAAGATAGGAGTTCTGTTGGAATATTCTTGTCTTGCGCTCTGTTTTAAAACTGACTCGACTGGCTGTAATATTAGCTACGCACTGATTGGCAAATGTAATACGCGCATTGGCTATATCAATTGCTTTGGTAAGCACAGGCGTCCCTTGCGCAAGAATTGAGACAATTGGGCTTTTAACTATATTTTGAATTAAATCAATATCATGGATCATGACATCAAGAATCACATTAACGTCAGCCCCACGTGGTTTAAATGGAGCTAAACGTTCTGATTCAATAAATAGAGGTGTTTCCAAATATTCATCCAAAGCCAATCGTGCTGAATTAAAACGCTCAAGATGTCCAACTTGTATTTTTGCTTGGTGTTTTTCCGCAAGTTGAATTAATTCTTTTGCTTGGGCTACTGTTTCAGTAATTGGTTTTTCAATTAAAACATGGATACCTTGCTCTAAGAAAGCTTTGGCAATTTCAAAATGCTTGTTTGTTGTTGCAGAAATACTCACTGCATCAACTTTGCCAAATAAGTCATGGTAGTCTTTATAGCCAGGAACATGCAATTCCCGTGAAGCTGCTTCCAATAGGTTTTGATTCAGGTCACAAATCCCAACTAACTCTGCATTTGGAAGAAGTTGATATTTTTGTGCATGAAATTTACCTAGGTACCCTACACCAATGACTGCACAGCGAATTTTACTCATTATCTTCATATGTCAATTATTTGTGCGCATGATCGCATTTCTTGGATGATAAATCAATTTTAAAAGAGTATTATTAGCCGGCGTTAATGTCCAATGACTATACTGATAAAGAAAGAGAAGAATATTATGCTTATAGCTGGCGTAGATGAAGTAGGACGTGGTCCTTTGGCGGGAGCAGTGGTAACTGCAGCAGTTATTTTAGAAGCCCCTATAGAAGGTCTTGCCGACTCAAAAAAATTAAGCGCGAAAAAACGTGAATTGTTATCCGTGCTAATAAAGGAGCAGGCTATTGCTTATGCATATGGGAGGGCTGAAGTAGATGAAATTGAAGTCTTGAATATTCATCATGCAACTTTGCTGGCTATGCAACGTGCAATTGAGGCTTTGCCAATCAAGCCAGATCACGTATTAGTCGATGGCAAATATATGCCAAAACTGAGTATCCCTTGTAAGGCAATTGTGCAAGGAGATAATTTAATTCCTGAAATTAGTGCCGCTTCAATTCTTGCAAAAGTGTTTCGAGATGCAGAAATGATAGCGCTTGATGCACTTTATCCGGGGTACGGGTTTGCAGAACATAAAGGATATGCAACAGTAGCTCATCGAGAAGCATTAAATCGACTTGGGCCCTGCAAGATTCATCGTCGGAATTTCGAACATGTTGCAACATTGCTTTAATTTTGAAGCCTGCGTAACACGAAGCGGAACCCAGATTCAACAGAATTCGCTTCTCTATATTATCTAATCAATGCAGGCTATTAAATAAAATTTTATGTGAACTAATGGACATCAAGATTCCGAAACTCGCTAAAAAGGTAACCATTGCGGTACCTCCATAGCTGACTAAAGGCAAAGGAATGCCCACAACCGGAATGATTCCCATAACCATCCCAATATTGACAAAACCGGACATAAAAAAAGACATAGCAAGGCTTGCAGCTAAGAGGCGAGTATATGTCGTTTGGGCATTGGATGCGATGTTCAGGCTTCTCAGGGAAGTCATAACAATAAGCGCAATAATGGCAAATCCACCTGCGAAGCCAAACTCTTCACTTGTAACTGCAAAGATAAAGTCCGTAGCATGTTCGGGCAGGAAGTTAAGATGGGATTGACTCCCTTGTAACCAACCTTTTCCAGCAAGCCCGCCTGAACCAATGGCAATCTTGGACTGGATAATGTGATATCCTGCTCCAAGCGGGTCTTGCTCGGGATCAAGCAGCATATAAACACGTTGTTTTTGATAATCATGCATTACATGCCAGACTACCGGTATGGCAGAGCCTATCAGGAGTATGAGCAATAAAATAACTTTAAAACGAATTCCAGCTAAAAATACAACACATAGCCCAGCAGCAGCCACCATAATTGCAGTTCCTAAATCAGGTTGCTTTGCAATAAGCAATGCGGGAACACAGATAATAAGTCCTGCAACAACAAGAGATTTAAAGCTGCTGGGTCGAGCTTGCCGGTCAAAGTACCATGCAGCCATCATAGGGACAGCCAATTTCATGATTTCAGAAGGTTGAAAGCGAAATAAACCCAATTCAAGCCAGCGTTGGGCTCCTTTCCCAATTTTTCCCATAAGCATTACGGCAATTAATAAAGTTAATCCCACGCTGTATATCCATGGAGTCCATATTTTATATTTATGCGGAGGAATAAAACCGAGCACAATCATAATGAGCGAAGCAAAAATGAGTCTCATTGATTGACGCAAGATCATACTTGTGTTCGCATTGGAGGCGCTGTACAAAATCAAAAGACCAAAGGAAATCAATAAAAGCAGTAACCCCAATAAGGGGAAATCCAAATGCAGTGATTTTTTGGTAAACCGGTAAACGGGTTTAGTGTGTCGTCTGTTCATGAGCTTTCATCGGATAAAGTTGATAGTATGTATCAAGCACTTTACGTGCAACTGTGGAAGCAGCAACATCATTCTCTACAACAACTGCCAGTGCAATTTCAGGTTTTTCAACTGGAGTAAAAGCAATGAACAATGAGTTGTCCCGTAATGCTTCGGGGATGTCTTCATATTTTACTTTTTCATATTGTCTGCCGCTAAATACTTGTGCTGTACCAGTTTTTCCTGCAACTGGGTAAGGGGGATTGCGTCCAAATCGATAACCTGTTCCTTCATTGCTGGTTAAAACGCTATGCATTGCATCTGCAACGATATCCCAGTTTGCTTCATCTTTAAGATAAATTGGATATTCCTCAACTGGCTTGTATCGTTTTATCTCACCACTGTCACTATTGACAGTTCTCATTAATAAATGAGGCCTAAACCGCTGTCCATGCTGGCTTAACGAAGCTGTGGCATTTGCCATTTGTAATGGTGTAGCAAGCATAAAACCTTGTCCTATAGACGTAATTAAGGTATCGCCAGGATACCAGGAAACTCCCTTTGTTTGTCTTTTCCACCGTAAGCTAGGTACAATACCCGCAGCTTCCTCGTAAAGATCGATATGGCTTAAATGACCCAACCCAAATTTTACGAGCATATCTTCAATATTGGAAATACCCATTTTATTTCCTAGTTGATAAAAATAGGTATCACAGGAAACAGTGATCGCTCTTTTAAAGTTAATCATTCCATGGCCTGTTTTTTTCCAATCTCTATAGATGTGGCTGGCAGTGGGAAGCTTATATCGGCCTGGATCATAAATTGTTGTTGTAGTAGTGATAAATCCTTTATCTAAACCCGCTAGGCCAACAAATGGTTTAATTGTTGATGCTGGAGGGTATACACCTCGTACCGCTCGATTAAATAAGGGTCTTTGTAAGGTATTTGACAATTTTTTGTATTCTTTAGTACTCACACCACCGACAAAAATATTGGGATCAAAACTTGGAGAACTCGTCATGGCTAAGATTTCACCATTCTTAGAGTTAATCACGACCACTGCGCCTCGTTTGTCCTTGAGTGCTTCATAAGCTGCCCGTTGAAGTCTGATATCAATACTTAAATAAAGCTTCGCTCCTGAATGAGGATTAATTTTATCAACAACTCTTAGAGTGCGCCCACTGACGTCGGTTTCTATCATTTGGTATCCTACCTTACCATGAAGCACATCCTCGTAATATTTTTCAACACCTGCTTTGCCAATAAAGTTTGTAGCACGATAATTGGTTGGATCTACTGCCCTTAATTCTTCAACATTGATTCGACCAACATAACCTAGGACATGAGCTGTTATCTCACCTAAGGGATAATGGCGCATCAACCGTGCTTTAATACTGACGCCGGGGAAATGATATTGATTGATAGCAAAAAGCGCTACCTCCTCTTGAGTCAATTTTAATTTAACAGGTATGGGTACAAAAGAGCGGTTTTGCTTTCGGGTTCGTTTGAAATTTTTGATATCTTCTTCTGTAATCGAAGGTATTAATTTTTGTAATTCAACTAATGTTTGATCCATGTTTTTAACATGTTCAGGGATAATTTCCAGGACGTAAACAGGGATGTTTTCTGCAAGCAATACGCCGTTCCTATCGAGAATTACTCCTCTTGGTGGAGCAATGGGAATAATACTCATTTGATTTTTTAAAGATAGGGTTTGATACTTTTTAAATTCGGAAATTTGTAAAAATGCAAGTCTTAAAACAAGGATTAAAGATAAAATAATAAGGAACGCCACCAACAGATTAATTCTAAACAGTTGATGCTGGGATTCTGACCGGTAATTTTTAAAAGATTGATTTCGACTCATTGACGCACAGTCAGTTAGCTGGACTCAAAAAACTGCATAGTAACTTAAAATTAGATGGTTTACTAGCACCGCTCCTATTCATTACTTATGATAAGGATGATTGTTAATAATAGACCAGGCTCTATATAAAGTTTCCAGTAAAATAATGCGTACAAGTGGATGGGGAAGGGTAAGCTTTGATAATGACCATCGTTCATCACATAATTTAAGGATTTCTTGAGACAGGCCTTCAGGCCCACCTATGATAAAACAGAGATGGCTGTGTATTTGTTGCAATTGAGATATCTTAAGAGCCAACTCCTCGCTGCTAAACGTTTTACCTTCAATATCAAGAGCAATAATTCGTGCATTATTGGGTAAGGCATCTCTGATAAGTGCAGACTCTTTTTCTAATATTCGCAATAAGTCTGATGATTTACCTCGGCGAATCAATGGTATTTCAATTAGTTTAAGTTGCACACCATCATTTAATCGTTTGGCATACTCGTTAGACCCTTGGTTAACCCAGTCGGGCATTTTATTGCCTAAAGTAATGATGGTGATTTTTAACATAACGAATTTAATAAAAGTATTTAATCTTTGGACGGCTCATCCCACAGACCTTCCAGATTATAATATTGCCTGTATTCAGGCTGCATGACATGAATGATAAAGTCACTAAAGTCAATAAGAACCCAATCACCAGTTTCCAGTCCTGTGCAATTCATGGCAGGAGTGCCTGCGGATTTCATATCTTCCATTATTTTTTGTGCAATAGCTTTAACATGACGGGAAGAGCGTCCTGAAGCAATAATCATATAATCAGTAATGGTCGTCTGTTTTCGAACATCAATTACTTTAACATCAATAGCTTGATTGTCATCAAGCAACTGCAACAGTTTAGTTAACATTGGGTTTTGATCTGACATAAATTAGACTAATCACTTATAAAAAGCGCTGAATGATAACAGTATTTTCCCTATATAAAAAGGGCTGCGCGGATCACATGCAACGAAATTGCCGATAAAATCGCTGATTAATAAAAAAAATATTGATTAATCATGTGCTTATGTTTTCAGTAAGGGATTCAATATTTGATGTTTAAATGAAACAAATGATGTCTAAATTCCACTTTGTTTCAACTCCAAAGATGATGAATCAGTTGAATGTACATGAGTTAATAGGAATTTGATTACTGCAAATAAGACCAGGCAGCATAGTGCAGCAATAAAGAGTATTCCTAATTGTTGCGTGAATGCTGCAGCATACAGGGTTTTTAATACCGCAATATTTGTTTCGCCTGAAGGAATCGCTGTTAATGAAGCCAGTTTACCTGATAAAAATCCGCCGATTCCCAGAGAAACAAAAAAGATACCCATTAGGGTGCTCACTTTGTTTTTGTCTGCAAGAAGTGTAATTGCAGATAATCCTACTGGAGATAATAAGAGCTCTGCCAAGGAAAACATTAAATAAGCTGGAATGATTAAAAGCGGTGAAAGTAACGCATTCTTGTCAGTGAAGTTGGAGACTAAGGCAATAATAGCATATGCTGCTGTGGTAATAAGTATGGCAAGAAGAAATTTTTTCCCAATATTTAATCCACGCTCGACTAAGTTGAGTTTGGGGTTTTTCTTCGCGAGGAAGTAACCAATAATCAGCATTCCCACGCTTTGAATCGTTACATAATAAGGTGGTGGGAACTGAATACCGCAAAATGTGGGCTCAACAACTCGTGAAATAAACAGGGTCAATGACATAAACATTTGAAAATAGAAAGACCAGAAGACTACTGAAATGATGCACAATAAACCAATCACTAGAGTTTGACGTGATTGATTGGCATCTTCTCCACTGACTGAATATAAAATATAACCGGCTGAGAATAAGACAACAAGCCCAAATATAAGATTGGCTAATTGAGGTGAATTTAAAATATAAAACGATAAGGACCACAGAAATATCATTAAGAGAATGGCTGTGATGATTTTTTTATATTGAAAAACAAAAGGATTGTAGTCTTTAATGTTATATTTTTTGATGCCTTGTAAAAAAACAAGGAAGGCTATGATCATACCAATAGCAGCACTGGTGAAAGAGGCAACCCAACCAAAATGCTCATTTAAAATACTGGGTAGGGTAGTCCCTAAAATAATACCTGTAGTGATTCCCATATAAAAAATAGTAAAACCACTCTCACGACGAGCAGATCCCGTAAGATATTCATTTCCTAAAAGTGATGAAATGTTCGGCTTCAATAGTCCAGTTCCTACGGCAATTGCTGCAAGAGCTGCTGTAAGTGCCAATGTATTATCAACTAATGACAAGATACAATAGCTTACAAAGAGTACCACTGCGCCGAGCAACACAGCACGCTTTTGGCCTATTAGTTTATCGGCAATCCATCCTCCTACTACAGGAGAAAGGTAGGTCAGGGCAGTAAATGAGCCAACTAATGCATAAATTTGCTTATCTGGCCATTTGAAATGCAAAGCTAAATAAAGTGCTAAAAGAGATTGAACTACATAAAAACCATAGCGTTCCCACATTTCAGTTGCAAAAAAAATACGGAGTGACTTCGGGTGTTTTTCAGAGTTGATGTGCACTTTATTTAAATACGTAAATTCAGAGTAGGGCAATTATAACATAGTGTCATGAGAGATCATAGGCAATGTGTTCTCTTGAAGGTCATTTTGAGCGGTAATTGGTAAATATAATAATCAAAGTGATTAATTATTATAAGATACACCGGAGTTATGTACATAATGACTTATGTCAAATATTCCGCTACTGGAATTGATATCTATGCTCTGAAATAGCTCTGGTGTATGATGCTTCTATTTTATTTTCGTTATGGAGCATTTCTTAATGGAAGACTACAAAACAAATCGAGTAATTAGAGCAAATCGAGGAAACGAAAAACAAGCCAAAAGCTGGCTAACTGAAGCAGCGCTTCGTATGCTGTGCAACAATCTTGACCCGGATGTGGCGGAAGATCCAGATTCTCTCATTGTCTACGGAGGTTTGGGTAAGGCTGCTCGTAATTGGGAGTGCTTTAACAAAATTGTAGATGTTCTCAAGACATTAAATGATCAACAAACCCTGTTAATTCAATCCGGTAAGCCTGTTGGTGTTTTTACTACTCATGAAGATGCGCCTCGAGTTCTAATTGCCAATTCTAATTTAGTTCCGCGCTGGGCTACTTGGGAGTATTTTAATGAATTGGATAAAAAAGGTTTGATGATGTATGGGCAGATGACTGCAGGAAGCTGGATTTATATTGGTTCTCAAGGCATTGTGCAAGGCACTTATGAAACTTTTGTTGCAGCTGCCCGAAAACACTATGCAGGAAACTTAGAGGGACGTTGGATTTTAACTGGTGGTTTAGGTGGAATGGGGGGAGCGCAAACTTTAGCTGGTACAATGGCAGGAGCCAGTGTGTTGGCTGTTGAATGCGATATATCAAGAATAGAAAAACGTATTAAAACAAAATACTTAGATCGATACACAAGGGACTTGGATGAAGCGTTAGCATGGATAAATGAATCATGTCAAAAGAATAGTCCGTTATCTGTTGCGGTTTTGGGAAATGCTGCAGAAATTTTTCCCCAGTTGGTTCAGCGAGGAGCTTCTCCAGCATTAGTTACTGATCAAACGAGTGCTCATGATCCCTTAAATGGATATCTTCCTGCTGGATGGACATTAGAACAGGCAGCAAAATTGCGTAAAACTGCACCGGAAGAAGTGGTTGCTGCAGCCAAACAGTCTATGGCCGTACAGGTTCGTGCGATGCTTGAATTCCAAAAGAGAGGCATTCCCGTTTTTGATTATGGAAATAATATAAGACAAATGGCTTTTGAAGCGGGAGAAAAAAATGCTTTTGAATTTGAAGGTTTTGTTCCCGCTTACATACGGCCTTTATTTTGTGAAGGAATAGGGCCTTTTAGATGGGTTGCTTTATCAGGAGATCCTGAAGATATTTATGCTACGGATGAAATGGTTAAAAAATTAATTCCGGATAATAAGCATCTGCATCATTGGCTGGATATGGCAAAGAAAAAAATTGCGTTCCAGGGATTACCTGCACGCATATGTTGGGTTGGGTTAAAAGATCGCGCTCGTTTAGCATTAGCCTTTAATGAAATGGTTCGTAATGGTGATGTTAAAGCGCCCATTGTGATAGGACGGGATCATTTAGACTCTGGTTCAGTAGCAAGCCCTAATCGCGAAACTGAAGGGATGATTGATGGCAGTGATGCAGTTTCTGATTGGCCTTTACTCAACGCTTTATTAAATTGTGCGAGTGGTGCAACTTGGGTTAGCATCCATCATGGTGGTGGAGTAGGTATGGGCTTTTCACAACATGCTGGAGTTGTGATTGTTGCGGATGGCACAGATAAAGCGGCGAAACGTTTGGCAAGAGTACTCCATAATGACCCGGCTACTGGGGTCATGCGCCATGCGGATGCAGGATATGATCTTGCAAAAAAATGTGCTAAAGAAAACTCACTTTGGCTGCCTATGGAATCTTAGAGCAAACTTTGGTGAGGCTTTTTGTCCAACAAACTTTTGGTGGTTGTGATCTCATGTTGGGTCAAAAGACACAATGATATTTAAGGAGGTAAGGTAATGCAAGAACCTTTTATTCTTCAACCTGGCGAGTTGAACTTGCAGTCAATCAAATACATTTTAAATCAGCAATTGCATTGTGTTCTTGCTAAAGAGGCATTTGAACGGATTCATGCATCGCACCAAACGGTTAAAAAAGTCATTCTTGATAAAAAAACGGTATATGGAATTAATACAGGTTTTGGCTCATTGGCAAATCAAACGATTTCAGAGGAAAACCTGAAACAGTTACAGCGGAATATAGTCCTTTCCCACGCTTGCGGAACTGGAGGGCTGTTGTCTGATGAGGTTGTTGCTTTAATTTTACTGCTTAAGATAAATAATTTGGCTCAAGGGTATTCTGGAGTTCGTCTGGAACTGATTGAAGCTTTGATCGCTTTATTCAATCACAAAGTTTATCCCTGTATTCCGTCTAAAGGCTCAGTAGGTGCTTCCGGTGATTTGGCCCCATTAGCTCACATGTCTCTACCTTTATTAGGGGTTGGTGAGGTTCGTCATCAAGGAAAAGTAATTAGTGCAATTGAGGGATTGAAAATCGCAGGTTTAAAACCAATTGAATTGGAAGCGAAAGAAGGACTAGCTCTTTTAAATGGATTACAAGCTTCTACAGCTATCGCATTAAATGCCTTGTTTGTTACAGAAACCTTGTTTGAAACAGCACTCGTTGCTGGTGCTTTATCAGTGGATGCGGCAAATGGCAGTGATGTGCCATTTGATGAACGGATACAAAAGGTACGCGGTCATGAGGCACAACAAAATGTAGCAACATGCTATAGAGAATTATTAGCTGGAAGTGAGATCCGCGAGGCTCATCGCCATTGCGCACGGGTCCAGGACCCTTACTCATTAAGATGCCAGCCCCAGATTATGGGTGCAATACTGCATCAAATTCGATTTGTAAGAAAGACTTTAGACGTTGAAATCAATGCTGTTTCAGATAATCCGCTTGTTTTTAGTGAGCAAGAGCAAATTATTTCTGGAGGCAATTTCCATGGCGAGATTGTTGCGATGGCGGCAGATAATCTTGCTTTGGCTGTAGCTGAGATAGGAGCAGGTGCAGAACGACGCATCGCGCTGCTTATTGATAAGAACTTTAGTGGTTTACCTGCTTTTCTCATTAAAGAAAGTGGCTTAAATTCAGGATTTATGATTGCTCATGTTACTGCAGCAGCTTGTGCCAGTGAGAATAAGGCACTTGCCCATCCACACTCGGTAGACAGTCTTCCAACTTCTGCAAATCAAGAAGATCATGTATCTATGGCAACCAGTGCTGCCCGACGGCTACAGGAGATGAATGATAATACTGCAACTATTTTAGCTATTGAGTTATTAGCCGCTGGACAGGGTCTTGAATTTCATAAACCACTAAAATCATCGACATTATTAGAAAAATTTTATCAACGCATCCGTTCTAATGTTGCAGCTTATGATACAGATCGTTTTTTTGCACCTGATATTGCCATAATCAAGCAAAAGATTCTCGATGAGGAATTTGCCACTCCATTTTTCCACTTGTGGAATAAAAATTAGGAATGAACGTGAGTATAGAAATTTATACCGATGGGGCATGTAAAGGAAATCCAGGACCTGGAGGCTGGGGAGTGTTGCTCCGTTATAAGGGACAGGAAAAAACCTTATACGGAGGAGAGGCACATACCACGAACAACCGTATGGAACTTATGGCCGCGATTAAAGGCCTGGAAGCCTTAAAGCGCCCTTGTACCGTTGATTTATATACTGATTCTCAATATTTGAGACAAGGTATGATGGATTGGTTAGCCAACTGGAAATCAAATGGCTGGCGTAATTCTAAAAAAGAACCTGTGAAGAATGCAGATCTTTGGAAGTCATTAGATGAATTGGCTTCGCGCCATAAAATAAATTGGCACTGGGTAAAAGGGCATTCAGGTCATGTGGAAAATGATTTGGTTGATGCTTTGGCAAACCAAGCGATCGAAGAATTAAGTGAGTAAATAAATGCGCCAGATTGTTTTAGATACAGAAACTACGGGTATAGGTCATGAGTATGGTCATCGTGTGATTGAAATAGGTTGTGTCGAATTAATGGATAGAAAATTAACCGGCAAGCATTTCCATGTCTATCTTAATCCAGAACGCCGGGTTGATGAGGGTGCCTTTCGAGTCCATGGGATTAGTGATGAATTTTTGCAGGATAAACCCTTATTTGCAGAAAAGGCTGATGAATTTTGGCAGTTTATTATTGGCGCTGAATTGATAATTCATAATGCTGCCTTTGATGTGGGATTTCTGAATTCTGAGCTGAGGTTGATCAAATGGAATAAAAAGTTAGAAGACTTCTGTCCTATTATTGATACACTCGTTTTGGCACGTGAAAAATATCCTGGGCAACGAAATAGTCTTGATGCTTTATGTAAACGTTATGGCATCGATCACTTTAATCGTGAACTTCATGGTGCTTTGCTTGATGCCGAGATCCTTGCATATGTTTATTTGGCAATGACTGGTGGTCAAACAAGCTTGTTTGCAGAGGCTGAAGAAACATCAAGTCATGCTAAAGTCAAAACGCAGGAAATTGCGGCACTTCATTTGGCAAATCCTATTGTTTTATCAGCAGATAATGAAGAACTGGAGTTGCATCAGTCGTTTGTTGAGTTGTTGTATAAAAAGTCGGGTATTAATCATTGGAGTGATAACTGATATTTGGGAGTACCTGTTTCGAACAGTATCCCCTATACATGCTACGCATAATATTTGTTTAGCAGCATAACAGGTATTTCCATACCTTTTATGCTGGATATACGTGACTTAACTGCTTATTAGCTTTTGGGAATTAAGTATTTTATTGCAAAATCTTTACCGATACACTCACCAAGAGCTTTCCCCCAAACCCCTGCATTGTCGGTATTTATTTTATCAGGGATATTAGCGTAGAGATCTTGCTGACATTTACTGACACTATCTGGAATCTTAGCGACACACTGGTCAAAAGTCATTTTAATGTCATCAAGTCGTTTTTTTAATTGAGGGTCATTTTCAAAACCCTTGCAAATAAGATCAGGTAACAATGGTGTAACTGATTTTAACCAGTTTTCTTTAGATACATCAATACTGTTAGAAGATGAGTCTGTAGAACTACTAGTAGAGCTGGCAGCCTTATCTTCGGCATTTGTTGTGAACGAAATAAACATACATCCCAATGAAATACAGTAAGCTGTAAGCAATTGTTTAGTCATGATTGAAAATACCTTTTAACATTCTTCCATTAATAGTAGAACAAATATTGTTCTTTTGCTTGAAAATAATTTGTTTTGATCAAAAAATGAACTAGAATTAGGGTGAAGATGGATTAAATTGTTAGGAATTATTATGGAAAAGCAAAGTTCTATTTTATTATCATTAGCTTATTTTTTATTCATTCCATTATTCGGGTTTCTTTTATATTCTTCCACCGCTTCAGCAAATACCTTTGTTTTTAATCCCAATACCCTTACATGGAAGGCCATTAATTCGAATGGTAAAGTTATTCGTACCGGCAAAGGATCTGGTGGTAAAAAATATTGTGCGGACATAAAAAGAGGATGTAAAACACCGAGCGGTGTTTTTACGGTTTGGAGTAAAGGTGGCCCAGGGTGTGTTTCCAGTCGTTATCCTGTAGGTAAGGGTGGTTCACCTATGCCCTATTGTATGTTTTATTCAAAATATTATGCAATTCATGGTTCCTATCATGTGCCAAATTATAATGCAAGTCATGGCTGCATCCGTGTGCATCCGGGCGACGCTAAATGGTTAAGTAAAAATTTTATTCGAATAGGAACTAAGGTAATTGTGAAACCTTATTGAATTTTTAAAAACAGCGATGTAATGAAGCAAAATTGAGTTTTGCTTCATTACATGAGAATCGCTAATGATTAGTAATCATCCTCATCATCTATGCTAAATGATGAGCCACATCCACAAGTGGTTTTTGCATTTGGATTACGAATCACAAATTGTTCGCCCTGTATACCCTGAACATAATCAATTTCAGCTTGATGCAAGTATTGATAACTCATTGAATCAATAAGAAGTTTTACTGAGGATACACCATCCGAACATTGCTGAACAATTACGGTATCATCCTCATTGACTTCTTCATCAAAACTGAATCCATACTGAAATCCAGAGCAGCCTCCACCTGTAATTGAGACCCGTAGGTTCAAGTTTAAATTATCTTCTTCTTTTATTAGCTCAGCAACTTTGTCTGCTGCACTAACAGTAAAGTGAATGTCGCTAGTACTGGTAGCAGGGGATATATCAATAGCAGCCATTTTAACTCCCGTTCTATAATACAAGTATAATGTATTTATCTAATAATTTGTTCAATAGTAGCCCCACCTAAACATTGGTTTTTATCATAAAAAACAACATACTGTCCTGGAGTAACTGCTCTTTGTGGATTTGAAAACATCACATAATGCCGCTTTTCATCCTGAGGTGATATGATACAGCCCTGTTCTGCTTGCCTGTATCGTGTTTTAGCATAGCAGGTAAGCGGTAAATTATCCTTGTAATCAGCTAGCCAATGGATTGGACCGCAAATCAAACCTTGTGCATAGAGCATTGGATGTTGACTACCTTGGGCTACATATAACGTATTGGTAGTTATGTCTTTATCGACTACATACCATGGATCATCGGTTGAATGCTGTAAACCACCAATTCCTAATCCTTGTCTTTGACCCAAAGTGTAAAACATTAATCCATCATGTTTACCTAGAACTTTACCATCAGTGCTTTTTATCTCGCCTGGTTGCGCCAAAATAAATTCTTGTAGAAAAGATTTAAACCGCTTTTCACCAATAAAACAAATACCTGTCGAATCTTTTTTTGCTTGCGTCACCAAACCAAGTTTTTTAGCAAACTCCCTAATTTCTGGTTTTGTATAATCACCAACTGGAAACAGAGTTTTTGCCAGAGCTTTAGGATCTACAGCATGAAGGAAATAGGTTTGATCTTTATCACGATCTTTGGCTTTATATAAAAGCCCAATATCTCCTTCTATTTTATTTTTAGCATAATGACCTGTAGCAATATAGTCTGCGCCAAGGTTCAACGCGTGATTTAAAAAAGCATTAAATTTGATTTCCTTGTTGCACAATACATCTGGATTCGGCGTTCTTCCTTTTTCATATTCACTTAAAAAATGTGTGAAAACTTTTTGCCAGTAATCTTCAGAAAAATTAACAGCATGGAGAGGAATATATAATTGATTACATACGGCTTGGGCATCAGCAAGATCTTGAGCTGCCGGGCAGAATCCATCTTTATCATCCTGCTCCCAGTTTTTCATGAACAAGCCTTCTACTTCATAGCCTGCTTCTTGTAACAACCATGCTGCAACTGAGGAATCAACCCCACCAGACATTCCAACAATAACTTTAGCTTTCATAAAATTGAGATACCGCTTAATATTCTATTTTTTCCAGAATTGTAGCCGGCAGCGCAGCGAAACCAGGGTTTCACAAGGGCTCAGACGTTCCCGGGCTTGGCTGCGCTGCACCCAGCCTGCAATTCTAGAAGTGACCTTTTACAAATATAACTCTTTAGGATACGACAATAATGCTCCACTTACAAGAAATGGTTAAACAAGGCCAACAAACTAAGACCGTGATACTCAGTGAGCGTTTACCCAATTTTATTACTTCTCCCTGTCCGTTGGATATTATCTATCATATTGAAGCTAAAGAAGATTTTTACCTGATTCATCTTCATGTTAAGGGCGTTTTGCCTATTCAATGCCAGCGTTGTCTAGACGAATTCAAATTTCCATATGATAATATAACTGTAGTTGCTGTATGTCGTAACGATGAGAGAGCAGAGCAGATATTGGAGCTTTACGAGTGTATTGTTTCTGAAAATTTGCAAGTGAGTTTGGAAGATATACTAATTGATGAGTTACATCTCTACGCGCCACAATTTCATCCGGAAATTAATGATTGCAGCAGTGAAATAAATCAAATTTTAGCGGGAAAAAAATGAATATTATTGAAATTTTATCTAATTAACACTAATATTCCCGCTTTATGAATGCAATTTGTTTAGGAGTAATACAATGGCCGTACAACAAAATAAAAAATCACGCTCACGCCGTGACATGCGACGTTCGCATGATAGTCTGACTTTGCCTACACTATCGGTTGATTCAACTACAGGTGAAACACATCGTCGTCATCATATGACAGAAGATGGTTATTATCGTGGTAGAAAAGTCATTGATACTGGTAACGTTTACGAAGACGAAAAAGAGTAATTTTCTTGAAAAATATCACCATTGCAATTGACGCGATGGGTGGGGATCATGGTTTAGGTGTTGTGATTCCTGCCTGTGTTCGCGCGGCAAAAAATAATCCTGATTTGAAGCTCATTCTTGTTGGAGTTCACGATAAGATTCATGCATCTCTAAAAAAGCAGGGGATGACTTCTTCAAATCAATTTTCCATAGTACATGCTTCTGAAGTGGTGGCTATGGATGAATTGCCTTCACATGCTTTGCGAAATAAAAAAGATTCGTCCATGCGTGTAGCTATTAACTTAGTGAAGGAGGGCATGGCACAGGCTTGTGTGAGTGCTGGAAATACCGGTGCACTAATGGCTACAGCACGTTATGTTTTAAAGACTTTACCTGGAATCGATAGACCTGCAATAGTTTCCGAGCTGCCAACCATGCGCGGTAGAACATGGGTGATTGACTTAGGTGCTAATGTAGACTCTTGTGCGGAACATTTATTTCAATTCGCAGTTATGGGATCCGCACTAGTACAAGCAGTAGCGAATAAACCCAAACCGAAAATCGCCTTGTTAAATATTGGCGTGGAAGAAATGAAGGGAAATGATCAAGTCAAGCGTACGGCACATATGCTTGCTGAATGCGATGTTATGAATTATGTAGGCTATGTAGAAGGCGATCATTTTTATACCGGAGAAGTAGACTTGGTAGTTTGTGATGGTTTCGTGGGTAATGTTGCTTTAAAAGCGAGTGAAGGCCTTGCAAAGCTTTTTGTAAGTTTGATCATGGAATCATTTAACAGGAATTGGTACACCAAACTTTCTGCTTTAATTGCTCGTCCGGCTTTAAAGCATCTTAAGAAACGTTTTGATCCTTCTCGTTATAATGGTGCAAGTATGCTCGGTTTGAATGGTATAGTGGTAAAAAGCCATGGAGGTGCCAACGAGATTGGGTTTCAACATGCTATTGAACAAGCAGTTCTTGAAGTTAAAAATAATGTAGTTGATTTAGTGCGCGTTCAAATAAATGATTTTATAAATCAGGGATTGCTGTTATGAAAAATGCTGTAATACGTGGGACTGGAAGTTATATTCCTGAAAAACAACTTACCAATCTTGAACTGGAATCAATGCTGGATACCAGCGATGAGTGGATTGTAACTCGAACTGGCATTAGCAGTCGTAGTATTGCACAACCTTATGAAACCACCTCGTATATGGCATCGAAAGCTGCTGAACAGGCATTAAGTGCTTCAGGTTTGGACGCTGATGAAATTGATTTGATATTAGTTGCTACATGTACTCCAGATCATTTCTTTCCTGGAGTAGCTTGTTATGTTCAGCATGCTTTAAAAATTAAGCGACCTATACCTGCTTTTGATGTTGGTGCTGCATGCAGTGGCTTTGTTTATGTGATGGATATTGCAAAACAGTATATTGCAGCTGGTGCTGTAAAAAATATCCTAGTCATTGGCAGTGAAAGCATGTCCAGGGCTGTGGATTGGACTGATCGCTCGACCTGTGTTTTATTTGGTGATGGTGCCGGAGCCGTAGTTCTAAGTGCCAGTGACAGGCAAGGTCTTATGGGTAGCGTATTACATGCTTCTTATGATGCTGAAAAGCTATTAAATCTTAGTAATGCAACATTCGATAATCAACGCGCTACGATTAGTATGCGTGGTAATGAGGTTTTTAAAATTGCTGTCAAAATTATGGGTGATGTTGTTGATGAAGTTCTAGAGGTGAGTCATTTAAAGAAATCAGATATTCAATGGCTCATTCCTCATCAAGCAAATATGCGTATCATTCAAGCCATTGCAAAAAAACTGGACCTTCCTATGTCACAAGTGATCGTTACTATCGGTAGCCAGGGTAATACCTCGGCTGCATCTATTCCTTTGGCTCTAGACCATTCTATTCGAACCAATCAGATTAAGAGAGATGAGCTGTTATTGATTGAGTCCTTTGGAGGTGGGATGACATGGGGAGCTATGGTAATTCGTTATTAATGATTATTTGAGTTAACTTTTTTGAATTAAATTTTTAGTTCGGAGCTATTTTTAATATGGTAAAAACAGCATTTGTATTTCCCGGGCAAGGTTCGCAATCAATAGGAATGTTGGCTGATTTTGAGTTGCAGTATCCTATTGTTGTAAAGACTTTTGCAGAAGCATCAGAGGCGGTTGGTTATGATCTTTGGAAACTAGTGCAACATGGTCCTGAAGAAAAACTAAATCAAACAGAGCATACTCAAGTCGCAATGCTTACTGCGGATGTGGCTGTATATAGAGTATTGATGCAGCATAATATTACTCAGCCAATGCTTATGGCTGGCCATAGTTTAGGTGAATATGCCGCATTGGTTTGTGCTAATGCGTTGTCATTATTTGATGCTGCATGTTTGGTAGCCCGTAGAGGACAAGTAATGCAAAATGCAGTACCTTTGGGCTTGGGTGCTATGGCTGCAATTGTTGGTTTAACAGATGAGCAAGTAAAAACTTTATGTGAGCAAGCCAGCCAAGCAAATGAAGTTGTGACTCCTGCTAACTATAATGCAATCGGACAGGTAGTTGTTGCAGGTCATACTCCAGCGGTCGCACGAATATTAGGACTAGCTGAGGAAGTTGGGGCCCGTCTGGCTAAAGTGATTCCAGTCAGTGTTCCATGCCATTGTCCCTTATTGTCTGATGCTGCAGTATCCTTTGCTGAATATCTAGCTAAAATTGAATTCAAAACCCCAACAACTGATGTGGTGAGTAATGTTGATTTAAGCATTTATCACTCAGTACAGCATATACGTGAAAAGTTAAAAGAGCAGCTATACAGCCCTGTTCGTTGGGTTGAAACAATCCAGCTTTTTAAAAATAATGGTATTGAGTTAATTCTTGAGTGTGGTCCTGGAAAAGTACTCGGCGGATTAGTTAAACGAATAGACAGAAGCTTAAATACTATCAGTGTTTACGATACGATTAGCCTGGAACAGGTTGAAGAAGAATTCGCCTAGTCTGGAGATATGGAAAAAGCGAGCCTGGATTGTATGCTGAGATGTAAATAGCTATGGCTGTAGCATGGAACCTGAAATTGTTTGTCAAATACGCCGTAACCTACACAAATAAACATTTTCTATTGAGGAAAATAAATGATGAGTCTAGAGGGAAAAATTGCCTTAGTCACAGGGGCAAGCAGGGGAATAGGACAGGCTATAGCCCTTAAATTGGCACAGCAAGGTGCTTTGGTATTTGGTACGGCAACTTCAGAGCAAGGTGCTCAATCAATTAATGCCTATTTTGAAAAAGAAAAATTATCAGGCAAGGGATTAGTTCTTGATGTTACAAATTCAGAGCAAATAGAACAAGTGATAAGTGAATTGGCTAAAGAGAACCAATCTCCTTCAATATTGGTAAATAATGCTGGGATAACCTCCGATAATTTATTGCTGCGTATGGACGATGATGAGTGGTATAGGGTAATTGAAACAAATTTGAATTCAATATACAAAATGTCTAAAATTTGTATAAAACCCATGTTTAGAGCACGATGGGGACGGATTATTTCTATTGGGTCAGTGGTTGGTTCAAGCGGAAATTCAGGCCAAGTGAATTATACCGCAGCAAAAGCCGGCATTGTTGGTTTCAGTAAGTCTTTAGCCCAAGAAGTAGGAAGCAGGGGAATTACTGTCAATGTTGTCGCTCCCGGTTTTATTGATACAGACATGACAGCAGCTTTACCTGATATGGTAAAGGATGAAATGTTAAAAAGAATTCCTATGCGTAAGCTGGGAGAGCCTGGAGATATAGCTGAAGCGGTTGCTTTTTTAGCTTCAGAAAGTGCTAAATATATCACAGGTGAAACAATCCATGTCAATGGCGGCATGTATATGGACTAAATGCACTTGCGTTATCTGTATAAATGAATAAACTATACCACTTCCATTTAACTTTGGTTGTTTTGGTTTTTCTGAATTGCTTTTAAATTGAAGTGATTAGATTAAAAAGATGGAACCTGGCTTATTTGTTAAATTGGTTAAAATTTAAAGAATGAATATGAGGCTTATTTTTCAAGCAATTAAAGTTAAGTGGAAGTAGTATGGTAATTAACCCAGAGTTTTTTTAAATTTCTATCAACCGAAAGAGGAAAATCAAGTTATGAGTACAGTTGAAGAGCGTGTTCGCAAAATTGTTGTTGAACAATTAGGTGTTAAAGAAGAAGAGTTAAAGAATGATGCATCATTTGTTGATGACCTAGGTGCTGATTCTTTAGACACTGTGGAATTGGTTATGGCTCTAGAAGAAGAATTTGAAACAGAAATTCCTGACGAAAAAGCTGAAAAAATTACCACGATTCAAGAAGCAATTGATTATATTGAATCTAATTTAAATAAAGAAGAAGCGTAACGGTTTTCTTTTATCTCCTTCTCTTCTGCTCTTAGCGTGTGGGAGATGGAGGAGAGGTTTTACGAGGAGCTTTCATTGAATAAGCGGCGTATAGTAATTACTGGTATGGGTATGGTGACCCCTGTCGGACTTAATGTAGAAGAAACTTGGCAAAATATATTGGCTGGTGTAAGTGGCGTTGTTTTGGCAGATGAGTTTGATGCTGCCGAGTACAGCACACGGATATGGGCCAAAGTTAAGAATTTTAATATTGAGAACTATGTTCCGCTTAAAGATGCACGTAAAATGGATGTATTTACCCAATACGGTATTGCTGCGGCTGATGAAGCAATACTTGATTCGGGTTTGAAGATTGATGCAAATTTATCAAATCGTATTGGTGTTGCTGTGGGTGCAGGTATTGGCGGCATCCAGACAATTACCAATAATCAGGATAAACTGATGGCGGGTGGTCCTCGAAAGGTTTCTCCATTTTTTATTCCAGCCGGTATTATCAATATGGTAGCTGGACAGATTTCAATTAGACATCAGCTCAAAGGCCCCAATATTGCAGTTGTTACTGCCTGTACTACAGGAACACACAATATTGGTCTTGCTGGACGAATGATTGCTTATGGCGATGCCGATGTCATGGTATGTGGTGGGGCCGAAATGACCTTAACACCGCTATGTTTAGCAGGATTTTCTGCTGTACGCTCTTTATCTAAGCGTAATGATGAGCCTGCAAAAGCATCAAGACCTTTTGATAAGGATAGAGATGGTTTTGTTATGGGCGAGGGTGCAGGTGTTCTTGTACTAGAGGAATATGAGCATGCTAAAGCTCGTGGCGCAAAAATTTATGCTGAACTTTTAGGATTCGGTATGTCTGGTGATGCTTTTCATATCACTGCTCCAGATGATGATGCTGATGGTGCTGCTCGTGCAATGGAAGCAGCGATACATGATGCAGGTATTGATCCCGAACAGATTGATTATATTAATGCGCATGGTACCTCTACTTATCTTAATGATTTGAATGAAACAAAAGCGATTAAACGTGTATTTAAGCAACATGCTTATGATTTGGCTGTGAGCTCTACAAAATCAATGACTGGACACTTATTAGGTGCTGCCGGAGCTGTAGAAGCAATATTTAGTGTTTTAGCAATCAGAGATCAGATTGCTCCACCCACTATTAATTTGGATAATCCAGATGAAGGATGTGATTTGAACTATGTACCCTATACACCTCAAAAAAGAGCTATTAATTACGTTCTGAGTAACTCATTGGGTTTTGGTGGAACAAATGGTAGCTTATTATTTAAGCGTGTATAAATGACGTTTACAAGACATAAAAAACTGGTGCTTTTTGTGGTAATACTGTTTTTTATGTCTTTCCTTTCTTTCTTTTTGATTGTCTATAGTCAAATCACAAGACCTATTGTTCCAAAACAAGGTTCGCCAGTTATTATCACCGTTGACCGAGCTGCTTCGGCATCACAATTTGTAAAAAGTTTAAAAGAGAACAATCTAATCCATTCAAGTTCAATGCTTTTAATGATGATTCGTTACTCAGGTTTGTCTTCTCAACTTAAAGCAGGTGTATATCAAATCAACCCAGGTGAAACGCCAATGCAATTAGTGCATCGAATCGTAGCCGGAGATGTTTTAACGCAAAATTTTACAATAATTGCAGGGACTACGCAGCAGAAAATTTCTCAAGATTTGATGAGAGCAGCATATTTGAATTATCGTTCGGAGGATTGGAGTTCGATTCAGGGTGATCATCCTAATGCGGAAGGCTTACTACTCGCTGATACTTATCAATATCCAGGTGGGAGTAGTGGGAGAAGTTTGTTAGAGCATGCTCATCGTAATTTAATGAATTATTTAAATACGAGTTGGGCTAACAGAGCGCCTAACCTGCCTTATAAAAGCCCATACGAATTACTTACAGCAGCCTCAATAATTGAAAAGGAAACAGCTATTTCGCAAGAGCGAAAATTAATTTCAGGAGTAATGGTTAACCGCTTAAATAAAAAAATGCCTCTACAGATGGATCCCACAATCATTTATGGCTTAGGTGCTGCATATACCGGAAAACTATCTCACAATGATTTGCTCATCGATTCGCCCTATAACTCATATCATAATCGAGGATTACCGCCAACGCCGATTGCGATGGTGGGTAAAGAGGCCTTGGATGCAGCAGCACATCCTCAATTATCCAATTATTTATATTTTGTTGCCAAAGGAGATGGAACACATCAGTTTTCAGAAACTTATGAACAGCAAAAGCAAGCAATTAATCAATACAAACGCAAGGATTTTTAATGCCATCATTAAGCGGGAAATTAATTGTTATTGAAGGATTGGAGGGAGCAGGGAAGTCTACTGCAATAAGTACTATTACAGAGCTGCTGGCAGAAAGACAAATTAAAACCCTAACTACTCGGGAGCCTGGTGGCACCGCAATAGGCGAGATTTTGCGTGATTTGATCAAAAATCCAGATTATCGTGATATTTTGGATGATCGCAGTGAATTATTATTACTTTATACAGCCCGTATTCAGCTTTTTGAGGAAATTATTAAGCCTGCATTACTTCGAGGAGTCTGGGTTATCGCAGATCGATTCGAACTTTCGACTATGGCCTATCAAGGCGGTGGACGTGGCTTAGATCAAGAGATAATACATCAGTTATCTTCTTTTGCATTGAAGGGATTTAAACCGGATTTGATTATCTATTTAGATATTGGTCCTGAGGAAGGGATGAAGAGAGTCAAATCAAGAGGAGAGTTTGATAGAATCGAGCAACAATCTATTGATTTTTTCCATCGTGTTCATAAAAGTTATATTCGTCATGTTGAAATGAGCACGAATGCAATAACAATTGATGCGAGGCAACCGCTAGATGAAGTGCAACAGTCAATTCGAAAAGCAATGAATGAATTTATAGAGCAGCAGGGATGAGCGACTTTAATGAGCTTCAGGATCTTTCACCATTGAATGGAAAGAAAGAATATCAAACCCAATGGAATCAAATGCAGTCCGCATGGGTAAGTAATCGTATGCCGCAGTCTATACTATTCGTGGGTTCGTTTGATTCTGCTTTTATGGATTTTGTTAAGAAATTAACTCAATTAATTTTCTGTAAAAAAAAGGAAAATAAACCTTGCTTTGAGTGCGCTGATTGTCACATGGTTGCTCATGGAGAACATCCTGATGTGGAATGGGTCAAACCAGAAAAAAGTAGTGGTCCAATTAAAATTGATCAAATCAGAGAATTACAAAATTATGCTTATTTGACTCCTCAGCGGAGCAAACATCGTTTGATTGTGATTGAATCGGCTGATCGAATGAATACTGCTGCTGCGAACTCATTACTAAAAATTTTAGAGGAGCCGGCGCCACAGACGATATTTTTACTTTTAGCTCAGCAACTAAGCACTTTATTGCCTACGGTTTTAAGCAGATGTCAAATCATTCGCTTTACATCACATGAAGATTTATCAGTTATTAATCTTTTGCAATTGGCTGAGTACTACTCATCGGAATCTGAACAAGCAATGATTGTGAAACAATCGGAATTTATTTTAGAAGGGTTAATCGCTGTGGTGGAACAAAAAGAACATCCGAGTGTGATTGCAGCCCAATGGAATCAATTTGAGTTTGGTGCATTACTTTGGTTTTTGTATTTAGTCTATGCGCAAATACACATGATGCAAATTAATATGCCTGCAGCTGTTGGTCCAGCGATTCACCAATTGAATCATTTAATGTCTTTATTAAATCCCATAATAATTTTTGATCAAATAGACAAATTAAATACATTGCAGAGAAAATTAAGCCATAATATAAATGTAAATCAGATTTTGGCATTGGAAGATTTATTGCTAGGACTATACAGTAAATCTAGGACTTTCTCATAAAGCCGATGCATTAATATTTTGATTTTACTGAAAATTAAGGGATATAAAGGAAGGCGATGATGGATACAATTCCTCAAATCAATTGCACATTTCTTAATGAATCAGCACTATATGCAGCTTATATGCCTTTTATAAAAGGAGGCGGATTATTTATCCGTACTAATAGCGATTATTTGTTTGGTTCAATGGTTAAGTTATTGATTAAATTAATAGATGAAGATGAACTCTACGTAGTCGATGGTAAGGTGATTTGGATTACTCCCAAAGGCGCTCAGGCTAATAAAGTACCTGGAATAGGGGTACAATTTATTGGTGAAAACAGCCGCTACCTGTGTAATAAAATAGAGACCTATTTAGCAGGTATGTTAAAATCCTCGCAATTAACCGATACAATTTAGAACGCATAATATTTAATGAGGGCATCCATGTTAGTTGATTCGCACTGTCATTTGAATTTTCTCGATTTAGCAGATTTCAATGATGATATAGCCAATGTACTGGCTCAAGCAAAAGCTAATGGCGTGCAGCATTTTTTATCTGTTTGCGTCGAATTAAAAGATTATCCACAATTAGAAAAACTTGCAGCAAAATATTCTAATATCAGCATTTCTGTAGGTGTTCATCCCAATACTGAAATGGAATATCCTGTTACAGCACAAATGCTATGTGATTTGGCGGTAAATCCAGCATGTATTGCCATAGGCGAAACAGGTTTGGATTATTATCGAACCCATACCGAAGAAGCTCAGGAGATACAGCGGAACCTTTTCAGAGAACATATAAAAGCTGCATTAAAATCTTCAAAACCCTTAATTATTCATACTCGCCAGGCGGCAGATGATACGATAGCATTAATGGGAGAAGAAAATGCACATCAAATTGGTGGCGTCATGCATTGTTTTGCTGAAAGTTTGGACATCGCACATAAAGCGATGGATTTAAATTTTTATATTTCATTTTCAGGAATTGTTACATTTAAAAATGCAATTGCACTTCAAGATGTAGCCCGTAAGGTGCCTCTAAATAGAATACTTATTGAAACGGATTCCCCCTATTTAGCTCCAGTGCCTTATCGTGGCAAACAAAATCATCCTGCACTTGTGAAGCATGTAGCCGAGGCTATCGCTGAGCTTCGTAATATGTCCTATGATGAAATAGCTGAAATTACTACGAATAACTTTTATACTTGTTTCAGATTGTAACTACATAGTGTTACTGGCGATAAATTGAGGATTAATTAATGACTCTGTACATTGGCTTGATGTCCGGAACAAGTATGGATGGTATTGATGCGGCTCTTGTTGATGTATCAACAAATACGCTGCTTTATGGAATTACTAAAAAATACAGTAACGAAGTAGTAATGCGGATGGAGAAGCTGCTTTCGGGTTCAGATTTAAGTGTCGCATCTATTTGTCAGCTCAATACCTTAATTGGAAGAGAATTTGCCTATGCAGTAAATGAATTATTACAGAAAGCAAAATTATCAGCCAGTGATATTTGCTCCATAGGGAGTCACGGCCAAACAGTATGTCATAATACTCAGTGCACTATTCCCTATACTTTACAGCTGGGATGTGCTCACACTATCGCTGCATTAACAGGTATCACGGTTGTGGCTGATTTTCGAACCCGTGATCTAGTGCTGGGGGGGCAAGGAGCTCCTTTTGCGCCTCTTTATCATTACAAATTATTTGGTAATGAAAATAATCATGTCGCTGTAGTGAATATAGGGGGCATCGCGAATATTACATTGATTAATGCAAATGAGCCAATTAAAGGCTGGGACGTAGGCCCTGGAAATTGTTTAATGGATGCATGGATCATGAAACACCAGGGAAAATCTTATGATGCTAATGGAGTATGGGCGCGGCAAGGTAAAGTTATCGAACCTCTTCTTGAAATGCTAATGTCTGATTCGTTCGTTAATTCGCCATCCCCCAAAAGTATAGGAAAAGAATACTTTTCTTTATTATGGTTAGAGGGCCATTTAAAAGAACAGTATCAACCTGCAGACGTACAAAAAACTCTGCTTGCATTTACTGCTAAAACAATTGCGGATACAGTATTAAATGAACAAAATCATGCTGAAACAATGTACTTATGTGGAGGAGGCACTCATAATTCTGCTTTATTGCATATGTTGATTGAATTGTTGCCTCAAACCAAGGTAAAAAGTATTGCTGAAATAGGCCTTAGCCCTGATTACTTGGAAGCAATGATGTTTGCTTGGCTTGCTGAACAAACGATAAATCAAATTCCAGTGGATTTATGTACTATTACTGGCGCACGACAACCAGCAATTTTAGGTGCGATCTATCCTGTTATAAAATGATGTGAAAGAAAATCACCGGCCTAAGTAAGCTGCAGTAGAATCAGGAGTTGAAATAGTTATTTTTCTGCCTGTTGACCAGGTTTTGTATCTCAAAATGAAAAGCGAAAAAGCACTGTATTTGCTTGTCTAGCAAGTTTATATTGACAAAATAAATATGTATAGGCTTAAATGTGGAATTTCAAACGGAGTGACCTTAAATTGAGCGCACATTATTCTAAAAGTACAAGTCAAGGAACGGGCACAAGTCTCGTAACTGCTTATTTTATATTTTTTCTCGCGGCATCATTTTATTTATACGAATTCATTTTGCAAGTAGCACCCAGCGTTATGGCGGAATCCATGATGAAAACTTTTGGGGTCACTGGACAAGGATTTGGAGTTATATCTGCATTTTATTTTTATGCTTACGCGCCCACGCAAATACCTGCTGGTGTCTTATACGATCGTTATGGTCCGCGAAAATTAATGACTTTTGCAATTATACTATGTGCGCTTGGATCTGCTTTTTTTGCTTCAACAGACAGTGTATTCACTGCGTGTATCGGCAGGTTCCTTATTGGTATTGGCTCCGCATTTTCTTTTATAGGTGTGCTGGTTCTTTTATCGCGATGGTTTCCTCCATATTATTTTGCCATTTTGGCAGGAGTTGCCCAATTGATGAGTTCGGTTGGTGCCATTTTTGGTGAAATGCCTCTTGCCTACTTAATTCAGGCTGTGGGGTGGCGGAATGCAAGTTTTATCCTTTCGATTATTGGCTTTATTTTAGCCGCATTTTTTTGGTTGTATATTCGAGATTATCCGCACCAGAAAAGTCAATCAGTTCCTGAACATTACCTACGCGATGAATGGAAACGACTTATTGCAGTGTGCAAACATGGTTATACTTGGATAATAGGCAGTTATGCGTTCACAATCTGGGCTCCAATTGCAGTTTTTGCCGCACTCTGGGGAGTTCCATATTTACAAGAAAAATTTCAAATAAACTTAGTTGCTGCTTCAGGATTATGCAGTATGATTTGGATTGGAATAGGTGTGGGGAGCCCTCTCTTAGGATGGTTCAGCGATAGGATTGAAAGCCGACGTATTGCTCTGATTATTAGTGCATTTTTAGGATTATTTGCCACATTGGTCCTATTGTATTTGCCTGGATTGTCTTATGGATGGGCGCCCCTTGTTCTCTTTGTACTGGGTTTAGGAGCAGGTGGACAAACGGTAAGTTTTGCAGTGGTCAAAGAAAATAACCCTCCTGAGTTTGTTGGTACTGCTTCAGGTTTTAATAATCTTTCAGTTGTGTTAGGTGGTGCGATATTTCAGCCCTTAGTAGGTTACATATTACAGCATACTAACTTATGGCATGTAGTGGATGGGGCGCATGTATACAGTGTTGAAAGTTACCAGGTTGCCTTAATGGTAATGCCAATATGCTTTTTAGCCAGTTTGCTTATTGCAAGCTTCATTCTTAAAGAGTCACATCCAGCACATCAGAAGCAGCACTCATTGTAATTGCTTAGCTCATCTTTTCAATTCAGGAAGAGGTGAGCTTCAGCACTCTTAAACTTCTAAAAAGGATGTGCATACACTCCCTAAGTTATCTGTATCGCTTTTCTCTTCTTTATTCTTTGATGCAAACCATAATAAAGCACATTTGTCTTTATAAAAAATATAATTTGCTTCATGTAATCTGCTTAAATACTTTTGTTTGGCATAACCTTCATAGCATTTTTCCTCTTTTGCAATTCGATTAAATTTCTCTTCAAAAGCATTAAATTTAGCAGCTAGAAATTGAGCTGCCTCTGAAGAATCCCACGAACTCGTTAAGATCTTGGTAATGTTATTAGGTGAAGTAAAAATATGCTCATCAAAAGAATCAAATAGAATATTCCATAAGCTTAATGATTCAAACATTCCTTTGATTTGTGAGATCGTTTGTATAAATTGGCAAACACTTTGCGCATGCAATTGCAAAATACCTTCTTTTAGAGCTTCTTCTAAAAGAAAAAATTGAATCGTGTGAGCCCATTTTCCATGTGCTGGACCAGCCCCCGCATCTGCAGCTAAATAACCATTTTTTAATAGAATATTATTAAAAAGATCAGCAGTTAATTCACCATGCAAAATGGGTGTGTGTTTGGGATACTTAAAACCAGGGCTAGTTTCAAATTCCGTACTAATCTCGGAAGAGGTTGGTGTATTAAAATGATTTTTGCTTCCCCAATCATCGAAAAACTGGCGCAAAGATCTATTTTCTTCTTGGTAAAATAAGAAATATGCAGTTACGAACTTTTTTAAACCCCGTAATACCAATTCTTCATTGCAGAAAAATTTCCAGACTGCAATAACATCTTCTTTTACATTTTTGTTTAAGTCAGTATAGCCTAAATCTTGTAAGTATTGTTCATAATTATTCGTATCTTCCTTTCCAGTTTGTATGAGTTCAACAGTCATGATTTTTCCTTTGAAAATACAGCTATATTTCGATGGCAGGTGTTTTATAGATTAATTAGATTGCGCATAATTTAAGTCATACCGAATTAAATGGTAATTATTTAGTGCTGCTCATGTCAAATACTTGATGTGTATGATGTTTATTTAGATAAAAATGAGGTGATTTATCAAATAGTATCTGCAGTAATTGCTTTTATGCCAATACAATAGCACGTAATGTTCCAGCAAATGCAGGAGGTAAATGAGTATCTTGTCCCGGAGTAGGTATGTATGAAAGTGCAGGTTCAAGATATATATTGTTCATTATTTTTGCCTGATAATAAATTTGATACATTAACTCAGAAGAGCGATTTGTAATCCTATGATTGAGCCAAGCAAGAGAAAATCCTGTTCCAAGTGAGTCTCCTTCACGATTTGCAATAAGGCCAAATACAGTCAAACCTGCACCAATGGATTGTTTCATCGGTAAAACGCTGGAATTATTGATACTGTATTGATAGAACGCAGAAATTCCACTAATGTCATATCCAGGATGACGATACCATAAGCGCTGGGAACCAAATAGATAAGCACCTGTTGCTCCCTTTTCTGTAAGATCGTGCTGGCGAATTAATCCTGTTTGATGCCATACACCTATTCCCGCAGTACCTGGACGATGATTTTTGCCTACAACCCAGGCTCCACCGGTTTCACCAACCTGAAAATAATTTCCATTGAACGTTGGACCTGATAATCCTGTTTGTTTGCCACTGGCCAAATTGCCATCATATATGCCATAGGAAATGTACCATTGTGTAATAGGGGCTAATGTCATGGTAATACCATATGCGGTATTCGTATAGCCCGGCATTACCCCATCTACTGATGGATTGATGAAAATTGGAGTATAAATCAAGCTTGTCACAGCAGGGATATTGGGGGCATGAGAACTAAGTGATGCGGGCTTGATTACGTTATTAAAATCAAGTGTGGTGATCGTTTTTCCAATTCGAACAAACATTTTTTTGTCAAAAAGGGCTTGTCTATACCAAAGCGCATAAAGCTCGGATCGGTTAAAAGGATAAACATCTGGCAATGAATTATACCCTTGAATAATACCTGCTTGCGCATTGGTATTCTGAGCATTTTGTTGCAGAAACTGAGCGCTAAATAATCCTCCATTCCACCCATTAAACTGCTCCGTATCTACAGTAAGATCCAATAAAAGTACGCTATTGGATGTCACACGATCAGCATCTGAAATTCCTCCTGAAAACAATTCATTCGTATCACCTATCCAAGCACCTTGAAACATAATTCCATGATTATTTTGGATGCCTAGTTTTTCCTCTAAATAACGTTGAATAACGCCCGATCCAGTTGTCACATTGACCGCAGCTGGGTTAGAACTTATGCTCGAATTACTTGCTAAAGTTTTGGGGTTTGATATCGTGATCGTTGATTCTATAGGGACAGATTGTGATGCCTTGGAATTAGCAATAGTATAAATACTATCTAAGAGAATAAGTAAGGTAAAAAATAATAATTTGATCATATTTTTTCTTTTAAAAGCATAGACATGCACATGTTTTTCTTTACATCGTTCACCATATACTTTTCTCAAGCTGGATTCAATAATTTCTAGGACCTAAATCAACAATTGTTACAGGAATTGAGCCGTATCGAGTGTTCAAAAAAGTACAGATGGAACAAGGGGATATTCAGACTTGGAGGAAGCAATTTTATAAGCTTGTGGCTTTAATAGGTTCCTAGAAACTGCCACAAGCTTAAAAAAAATTTTGACGGACTAGCAGCCTGCACCTGACATTAATATTGCTGATGCAAGTTGGTCTTGGTTTACAATATAGGTTTTATCAGGAACAATATCTACCCAGTTTGTAAGTAAATCAGGCCCCTTTTTGCCAGTTGACCAAACCACTACTCTAAAGTAATTGGCATGATTAGGTAGAGTAAGCTTGATTTCCCCCTTTTGAGAGAGAATCTTAAGAGAACTTAAATCTAATTTTGAACCATTAATGATGGTTTTATTGCTTTCATTAATGGCCTCAGCGGATGTTACCCATTGCACTGCTATTTTGCCTCGATTATCTTTTGCAGGGTAATCTGTTTTATTATCAAGCACAATTTGAGTAGCAAAGGAAATTGAAGCCGTGAGGTATAAGCATAAGTAAACTGAGATCTTATTCATTTTTTTACCTAAAGGTTATTCAATAATTTTGCCTTCTTGAGGCACACAGGTTGCCTTTTCATTGATCTTAGGCGTTGCGAGAGGGAACTTGCCTTCAGCACTAAGTGTGGTCGCCTTCCCATTGTGCATGAACGTTTCTTTAGGAATATGAACAGCTACGTTTTTAATGACATTGACTGCTTCTGGAATCTTGAAATCACCTACCATGCTTAAAAATTGGTAACTTTCTTGCGGCGTGAACCCCTGGGTGCGTACTAAAAAGTCAATTGCATTCTTAGAGGCAAGCTGCATCGCTTCAAACAGGTTTTCATGTAAACCCATTATTATCCATTCCTCAGCATTTTCGACAATAGGCCATGTGAATAAACTGTTCCCATTTCGTTTGGTTTTATCAAATACCCCTTCAGCTTTTAAATCTTTTCTTACAATAAATTGGAGCGTGATTCCTTCATAGGAGGTCTCGAGTGCTGTGACATCAATCTCCCCATTACTCTGCATGGCATGTGAATCACCTGTCCAAACTAAAGCACCTTTTTGAAAAACGGGCAGATAAAGAATGGATCCTGCTTGCAGGCTTGGTTGGTCAAGGTTCCCCCCAAAGGGGCCTGGCGGGACTGAGTTGAACTGTCCTGGAACAGGTTGGCCCATATGAGTTTCTAAATTCACTGGCCATCCATCAGGCCAATCTCGAGGTGGAGCTACTGCGATAACTCCCGGAAAGGGTTTTAGGCGTAAGCATATGCCCTTGGTGAATTCCGTGGTGTTCTTTTCTTTATCATATTTGAAGTACATGATTCTTGGTTTAGTAAACTCTGATAAAATCCCTTGTGTAGGGCTTAAAAAATTATATCCGAAATCATTTAATTTGATATCTAACACTCGAATCTCAAGTACGTCTCCGGGCTCTGCTTCTTCAATATAAACAGGGCCGGTTAAGCTATGCATGCCACGTCTTTTTTGAATGTCATATTTTGTATAGAATTTTGCAACTTCAGCGGGTGTTGTTTTATTAAAGACCATTTCATGCAAGCAACTGTTCCAAGTTTCTAGAGATACGGAATCTCCAGAGTGAACTTTAACAACAGGTGTTTTATCCAGGGTAAATAGGCCAAGAGTTACTGTGTCTTTTGTGGCTGCGACTTTGTATGTTTCTGCCGAAACTGTAGAGAACAATGTGCTCGCTATTAATAAAGAGAACATTTGGATTTTCTTTAGCATTTCTTGTCCTTAAGAATGAATGTTGGCAATAGAGTGCGTCGAATAACTTAATAGATTTAATATGAATTTAATAAAAATTCAAGTCAGTTTAAAGTTGCCTGTTAAAAGAGTCATCACCCTAGTTAGTTTACATGAGAGACCTTTGTGCAAATATTTTTAAATCTATAGTGCCCTTAAACGGCTCAGGAGTAAAGAACAGCAAGATATGCTACGTGTTAGTTGTTGTCACTCATATCTCTTTATTTTCATCTGCGACTGGATCTTTAGGTAAAAAAGTTAATCCTATAAATATCAGGAATATGAATTGGATTGCGTTACAATAAAGCGCAAAATGAAGGTTATTGTGTTGTTTATAAAATAAATTGGCTATTTCTGTTCCTATTGCACCCACAACCATAACACATAGACTAACTAGTGCAGATGCGGTGCCTTTGCTTACCGGCGTTACAAAAAGACAGTATCTATTTAGAGGTGCATTAATCACACTCAGCGCAAAGAAGTAAATAATTATTCCAGGCAGCAAATAATAATAGGCATTCCCATAAAGAAAAGGAAGCAAAGAAGTTAAAACTGCCCCAAAAATCATGATAAAACAGCCTAAAAAAACTATTTGTTCAATTTTGTATTTGTAGGTTAATTTGTGTAAAAACCAATTGCCTAGAATGGTTGCACCAAATACAGGAAGTTGCCAAAGCCCATATTGAATTACTGTAAGTTTCGCCTCAACAATCAAAATGATCGGCGCTAATGCAATCCAGGCAATACAGGGAATACCCACTGTCCCGGCAGCTAAAGTACCAAAGCAAAACCTTTTATTGGTAAAGAGATCTTTATAGTTTTTAAATACTTTATGGGCTGAGAATTTGGTTTTAGGAATTAGTTCTCCATTCTTCTTTATTTGTCCTATAGGTTCTGGCATGTATCGCCACAATCCCCATAATGTAGCAAGAGCTCCAAACGCAATGGTCACAAAGATGTAACGCCATGAAGTATAATGAATGACTATGGCTCCGATGAGAGGACCTAATAATGGGGCAAGAATCGCAATATTTGCCATAATCGCTATTAAGCGAATCGCATCCATCTCTTCAAAAATCTCTTGGATTGTTGCATAGCCGATTACCCCAATAAAGCATAAGCCCATACCTTGAAAAAAGCGTGCAATCAAAAACTGGCTCATTGAATTAGAGCAGGCAATAAATAAAGTAAAAATAAAGAATAGGAATGCACCAAGCAGCATCATAGGCCTGCGCCCATAACTATCCGATATAGGCCCTAAAAAGATTTGCAGGCTTGCCCCTCCAAGAATATAAACACTCAAAGAGGTCGCTACAACAGATTCAGGCGCGTTAAAAGAATGAACAACATGAATCATGCCGGGCATAATCATGTCGTTGGCAATATAAGTTAAGAACTCATACATGACAAAAAAGCAGGTAAATATAAGTGCTTGTTTTTTTGATATAGGAATAAGGGGTTCAGCCATAACAAGACCCTTGTTGATTAATTTTTTCTTTAAGTGTACTACTCTGTAATTCTATGACTAATTTTTATATACTCTGTTGATGTTCAATTTTGCGAAACAATCTTATGAAATGGTATTTTTTTGGCGAAGACAGCGGCAAACCCAGAATTAATGAACATTTAATGATCTACATCCTTAGTCTACTTGATCCCGCTTCGCAGTTCAAGGCATCCCTTGTTAATCATCAATGGAACGAACTCGTAAAATTAGCCCAAAAATATATAAATTTATTGCCAACGATTCATCGCATTCCACTGCTTTCTAAGGTAGGCCTTGATGTATTAAGACTAAAATTAATGTCGGGAGGAATGACAAATACTGTATACCGAGTCCAATTGGGGCCCAATATAGCCAAATCGCTCATAAAATCTCCTGTTGTCAGTCCAGAGTTTATTGAGCGTAGCAAACCCCAACGGTGGGTATTACGAATCCCTGGAGAAGTATCATTATTTTCCGCATCACGTAAACACGAATTAGAAAATGCACGTAAGGCATCGCTTTTAGGTCTTAATGTGCCTATAGGACATTTTGCTCCAGATGGATTGCTATTAACTAAGTTTATAGAAAATGCTCAAGTTTTAGATGAAAAAACATTACAACGTGTTGACATATTGCAAACTCTAGCCGGTATGGCAAAAAAGTTACATACCTCGGAACGCTTTGATAATGATACTGCTGTTTTTGAACGTAATGAAGGATTAGTGGAGCGCTTGAAAATAAAAAATTTTGTTTTCCCCAAGGAAATGGATTTTGTAGTGAAACAGATGTTGTATTTGAAGAATTTGTTCTCTTCTTATGAAATTGAAATGAGTCCATGCCATAATGATTCAACACCATTGAACTACTTGATGTCGCTTTTGGGATTAAAGAAACAGGAGGTTTTTTATCAAATTGATTGGGAATATTCAAGCAATAACGACTTTATGTGGGATCTTGTTTATTTTGCAAGAGAAGCAAAACTCAGCAAAGAACAAGAGTTAATTTATTTAACTGCGTATTTTGGGAAAGAAAAGCTTACAGATTCAATCTTGGCATGGTTCAACGCGTATAAACCGGTTGTGGAGTGGTGGATAACTCTTTGGTCATGGACCCAATTGGCAAATGACGCCAAATCTGTGGGGAAGAATGAATATGAAAATTTGGGGAAAGAGCGTTTCGCAAAAACTTTGGATCTTTTACAAAGCGAAGAGTATAAGAATGCCCTTGCAGTTATTGAGGCAGATCGATTAGAGTCATCTTTTACTGGTCATCGATCTTTTACAATCTAAAATTGCGGCGTGGATGAATCATCTAAATCTATATACATCGTTGAAAGATCAGCTCGGCTTTACTCCGATATCCCGCCCCCACGGCTTGTTCGCGGAAACCACTGGCCCCAGCAGACAAGCCGCAGGGTGAGAGATGAGAATTTGTTTTATGCCATATGGTTTAAAAATTCTTGTAAATGTATTTTCTCTTGCTCGGAGCTTAAATATGTTTTGAGTAACTCCAATGCACGATGATATTCATCATATTGAAGTATGCCTCGCATCAGCTCAAATCGTAGAAAAACACAATAGGTATTGAGCACATCTGTCTCGCAATAATCGCGAATACTTTTTATTTGGCCTAATAAATAGTGTTCCCATACTTTAGAGCCACTCATACCCATTTTTCCAGGGAATCCAAGCATACTGGATATCTCGTCCAAGGGAGCAAAAGCTTTATTTTGATATCCTGCAATAACATCCATAAGATCAAGATGTCGATAATGGAATCGACTTAAGTAATTGTTCCAACGGAAATTTTGTTGATTTTCACCGTTTTCCCAATAAGTAGGTGCTGTAATCCCATGGAATAAGGAGCGATAGTGTAAAACCGGCAAATCGAAGCCACTGCCATTCCAACTGACTAAAGTTGGGGTATGTTTGTCAATTCCAGCAAAAAAACGAGTTATTAGTTCTTTTTCATCAGAGGACTCATCACCTAAAGACCAAACTTTTATTTGAGATCCGTGGCTCATAACTAAAGAAATAGCACAAATTTTTTGCAAATAATGAGGTAAAAAATCATGACCAACTTTGGCTCGACGTAAAGCAAACATCGCCTCTGCAGTATCCTTATCAGACAATCCATGCAGATCATATAAATTACGTCCAGTTTCAATATCAGGGATTGTCTCTATATCGAATACAAGAATAGTCATTGGCTTAACTTAATTTATCATGAATGAATCTATATCTTAACACGGGGTAATTCAGGGAAATAGTAATTTATTTTTTAAAATAACAACTTATTTTGAGTTCATCATTCGTGGATTGTAGTGCTTAAATTTGTTAAAATGATGTTTTTATTGTTTGGCTGCTCATGGACGCTCTATTACAAAATTTTAAGAAGTTGCGAATAGCCTTTTTGTTGTTTGCTTTGTTTCTTACTGCTTGTGTTAGCCATCCTCCTGCGGATGTCAATAACCTTTGCAATATATTTAGACAATATCCTAAATGGTATAAAGAGGCCAAGGATGTTGAACGCCGATGGAGGGTTCCAATTCCAGTGCAAATGGCTATTATCCATCAGGAATCAAAATTTAATGCCCGAGCACGACCTGCACGTAAAAAACTCTTCTGTCTTATTCCCTGGAAAAGACCTTCTTCAGCTTATGGATATACCCAAGCATTAGACGGTACCTGGAATCATTACAAACAAAATTGTGGAGGATGGTTTGCTTCACGCGGTGATTTTAGTGATGGTGTGGATTTCATTGGCTGGTATGCAAATGAAGCTTATAAAAAGGCAAGAATTCCGCGTACAGACGCTTATTCACTTTATTTAGCCTACCATGAAGGTATAGGTGGTTATCAGCGTAAAACCTATTTGAGAAAATCATGGTTAATCCCTGTTGCTCGCAAAGTAAAAGTGCGTTCACAACTTTATGCAGCGCAACTTAATTCGTGTAAAAAGAGGTTTGAATCACGATCCTGGTTTTAGGGGGTCAACAAGGTGGTAGCCTGGACGTGGCGAGGCGGAAACTAGGTTATATTTGAATTTATATGGTTTAATAAGTAATAATATATTCAGTAATATAGATTACTAAGGAGTTTTTTTAATGCGATTAATGCTTTTGGGTGGGCCGGGTGCAGGAAAAGGAACCCAGGCTTTGCGTTTGATAGAACGTTATCAAATTCCGCAAATCTCCACAGGTGATATGCTGCGTGCGGCTATTGCACAAGGAACTCCCTTGGGACTAAGTGCTAAAAAGATTATGGAGACAGGCGGTCTGGTACCCGATGACATTATTATTGGTTTAGTTAAAGAACGATTAAAAAAGAGTGACTGCGCCAATGGTTTTCTATTTGATGGCTTCCCTAGAACAATTGTACAGGCAAATGCTCTGAAGCAGGAAGAAATCTATTTAGATCATGTCATTGAAATTGATGTCGATGATGAGGAAATCATTAAACGAATCAGTGGGCGACGTATTCATCAACCTTCTGGTCGTGTTTACCATATTCACAACCATCCTCCAAAGCGCGAGGGAGTAGATGATATTACCGGTGAAGCTTTAATCCAACGCGAAGACGATAAAGAAGAAACTGTAAGAAAACGTTTAGAAGTTTATCGCAGTCAAACAGCACCTTTAGTCAATTACTATAAATCATGGGCTGAGAGTGGTACTCATGGTGCTCCTGAGTTTCATAGTATTAGCGGTACGGGTGATGTAGATGAGGTCTTTCAAAAAATTGTCAGCTCGATCGAAGCTAAGGAAGAAATATGGCCAGCCTCAATATAACTAATGCTGAATTCCAATCTTTAATTGATAAAAATGAAATTGTGTTTATTGATTTTTGGGCTGACTGGTGTGCTCCATGTAAGCAATTTTCTAAGGTTTATGAGCAAGTTGCTGAACAGTTTCCTAATATAAAATTTGCAAAAGTAAACATTGAAGCAGAGCAACAATTATCTGACTTTTTTGAAATACGCTCAATTCCTCATCTGATGGTTTTCAAAGAAGGGATTGTAATTTATTCAAATGCTGGCAGTATGCCAGCCTCTACGCTCAAGGAGTTGGTTGAGCAAGCAGTGGCAGTTGATGTCAGTGCAATAAAAGCGGAGCTTGAAGAAAAGGATGAGAAATAACTTGCGATAAGTATTTTGTAAGTTCTTTCTTTCCTGCTTCATCAATGATGATATCGAGCTTGGTTCGTCGCTTGAGTATATCATCACAGCTTTGCGCCCATTCTTCTAAAATCAAATAATCTACTTCAACTTGATAAAGGTAGGTACAGTACTTTTTCCCTAAGGATTCTCTACTATTACAAGGAGCAAGAAATAGTTCCATACGACTTCCATAAGTATATAAATAGCGCTGCAATAGGTCTTTATCCATCCATTTGTATTTCTCCTTAGCATATTGCGTATATTGCTCAAAATTCATTCCTTCAAAAACAGCCCCCGGCAAGGGAGTTGAGGCTGTCATCGAGGGGCCCATTTGTGGGAATGTTTGCAGCAGCTGATTAATGACATCTTCTGCCAATTGGCGGTAAGTGGTTATTTTACCACCATAAATTGTAACAATAGGCGTCGGTTTAAAATGTATTTTGTAGGAATAGTCACGACTTAAAGCGCTTGCTTCCTTGTTTTCATCGGCAAGTAAAGACCTAATGCCACTCCAAGTATAGATAATATCTTTTTCGGATATTTTGCATTCAAAATATAAATTAACTAATTTAATTAAATACTGAATTTCTTCATTACTAATACTTGCATTTCCTGGATTATCATCAGTTAACGGAATATCGGTTGTACCTATCATACTAAATCCGTGATAAGGAATAACGAAGATGATACGCTTGTCCTGATGTTGTAATAAATATGCGTGATTACCCTCATAAATTTGCGGGACAATAATATGGCTCCCCTTAATTAAACTAATTTTTTGTCGGTCTGGAGTTTGAGTAAGTTGTTCGACTGATTTAACCCATGGTCCCGCTGCGTTTACCACTGATTTGGCATAGAGTATATAGTTTGAGCCTGTTTTAGGTTGTACTGTTAATTGCCATAAATTATTTACAATTTCAGCATGAATTACTGTAGAGTACGTTCGTATGCTGGCTCCATGATTTTTCGCCTGAATTGCATTAGCAATGGTTAGGCGAGCGTCATCAGTGACAGCGTCATAGAAGAGGAATCCCATATTCAGTTTATTGATTAGGGCAGAAAAATATTCCTTTTTACTTTTTTTATAAATTACTTTGCATTTAGGCAAGCGATTTTTACTGTTTAAATGATCATAAATAAATAAACCTAAACGCAAAAACCAAGCGGAACGCATGTGTTTTTCATAGGGGAGAACCATGGCTTGAGGATGGACTAAATGCGGCGCTAGGTCTAAGAGTCTTTGTCTTTCGGTTATTGCTTTTTTAACCATTCCAAATTCATAATTTTCTAAATATCTTAACCCGCCATGAATGAGCTTTGTACTGCTTGAGGATGTTTTAGAGGCTAAATCATCTTGCTCCAGGAGCACTACAGACAATCCTCTTAATGCCGCATCCGCAGCACAACCACAGCCATTGATGCCGCCACCAATAATTGCAACATCAAAAACCGAATTCATATTTTGGTCTCCACAAAAAAAGTATACACTTACAATATACACATGGGATAAGGAACTCTGCAACAATGAATTATTTACTTGCGCTAGATCAAGGAACGAGCAGCACACGTGCCATGATATACACTGTTCATGGAGAATTAGTTGCCTCCAGTCAATATCCGCTCATGCAGTATTATCCTCAAGCAGGTTGGGTCGAACATGATCCGGAAGAAATATGGCAAAAAACTTTAACTGCAATGCGGGATGTGGTATCTCAAGTTACTGTAGATCACATAGTATCTTGTGGCTTAACAAATCAAAGAGAAACTACGGTAATCTGGAATAAAAAAACTGGTTTATGTCTTGCCCCAGCTATTGTATGGCAGGATCGTAGAACCGCTGAATATTGCCAGACTTTGGTAGCTGATGCATCCATGATTCAAGAGAAAACTGGTTTAATTCCCGATCCTTATTTTTCCGCAACTAAATTAAAATGGCTTTTAGAAAATAATCCTGAAGCAAAAATATTGGCAGATAAGGGTGACTTAGCTTTTGGTACCATTGATAGTTTCCTGATTTGGCGTTTAACCACAGAACATTTGCATTTGACTGATGTGACCAACGCGTCAAGAACGATGCTATTTAATATTAACGAAGAACAATGGGATTTAGATTTACTTAATTATTTTAAGATCCCTGAATCCGTTTTACCTAAAGTTTGTGCCAGTGACAGCCATTTTGGAATAATTGATAAACAGTGGCTTGGTATTGAACTACCAATTACAGGAGTTGCTGGTGATCAACAAGCTGCATTAGTTGGTCAATGCTGCTTCAAAATGGGAATGGTAAAAGCAACTTTTGGTACTGGGGCATTTTTATTACTCAATACGGGAGGTAAACCCGTATTATCACAACATAAACTTTTAACAACTATTGCTTATAAGATTCAGGGACAAACAACTTATGGACTGGAAGGAAGCATTTATCATGCTGGTACAGCTGTAAAATGGTTAAGAGACTCCATGAAACTGATTGACAATGATGATGAAACTGAGACACTGGCGAATTCATTAAGTGGAAATGAGGGGGTTTATCTCGTTTCCGCATTTACAGGTTTAGGTGCTCCTCACTGGCTATCAGCGCCTGGAGCATCCATAGTTGGTTTAAGTTTATCGAGCAATAGGGCGCATTTTGCCAGAGCTGCATTAGAAGGGGTTTGCTATCAAACTCGAGAAGTATGCCTTTGTATGCGAGAAGATAGTCAATTGGACCTATCACTATTACGCGTTGATGGTGGAATGTCTGTCAACGGATGGTTTTTACAATTTTTAGCTGATCAATGTCAATTAGAGGTCCAAAAACCCAAAAATATTGAAACAACAGCCCAGGGGGCAGCAATATTAGCGGCTTTGGGGTGTGGCGTTTTTAACTCTTTGGATGAACTGCATGCACGTTGGGATGTAGAGCAAGCGTTTATACCTCAAAGATCTTTAGAACAAGTGGAACTGGATTATCGTGGTTGGAGACAGGCTTTACAAAAAATAAAAGAATAAAGTTTATTCAGATTGGGTGAAAATAATTCTCAAAATACTCACATAGACATATATACGGCGTTTTTGTGAATCATTTTCACCCAACCTGGACTCAAATTAGACTTTTTCCAAAGTTTCTACACTGATTTTAGGGAACATCTCTGGTTTTTTCACCAGTATAAAGCTGACGAGGTCTACCAATTCTTGATTTGGTGGCAACCATCTCCATCCAATGACTCATCCAGCCAACAGTACGGGCTAGAGCAAAAACTACCGTAAACATATTGGTTGGAATTCCTATAGCACTTAAAGTCAGACCCGAATAAAAATCAACATTGGGATAAAGTTTTTTCTCAATAAAATAATCATCTTCAAGGGCAATGCGTTCAAGTTCCATAGCGAGTTTGAATAATGGAGCATCTTTTGCTCCCACAGCTTCCAAAACATCATAGCAGGTTTGGCGCATTACTTTTGCTCTAGGGTCATAGCTTTTATAAACACGATGGCCAAATCCCATTAATCGGAATGGATCATCTTTGTCTTTTGCTCGTTTGATGTAATGTTGAATGCGATCAACACTGCCAATTTCTTTAAGCATATTGAGACATGCTTCATTTGCCCCACCATGCGCAGGTCCCCACAATGCACCGATCCCTGCAGAGATGCATGCAAAAGGATTGGCACCAGTTGATCCAGCAAGGCGAACAGTAGAAGTTGAAGCATTTTGCTCATGATCCGCATGCAATATGAAAATCGTATCCATAGCACGTACTAGAACTGGATCTGGGGTGGATTCCTCTGTAGGAACGCTGAACATCATATGCAAGAAATTTTCGGCGTATGACATTTTATTTTGCGGATATATATAAGGTAATCCTATTGAGTATTTATAACTCATTGCTGCAAAAGTGGGCATTTTAGCAACCATACGAATTGCAGAAATAAAGCGATCTTCAGCATTATTTAAATCCATGGTGTCATGATAAAATGCAGATAGAGCACCAACCATACCGACCATAATTGCCATTGGATGAGCATCACGACGGAAACCGTTTAAGAACTGATACATTTGCTGATGTACCATAGTGTGGTTGTTAATTAAATTAACAAATTTCTTTTTCTCTTCAGCATTGGGCAATTCCCCATTGAGTAAAAGATAACTTACATCAAGAAAATCCTTTTTCTCAGCCAATTGCTCAATAGGATAACCACGGTAAAGTAATATGCCTTTATCACCATCGATATAGGTGATTTTGGATTCACAGGAGGCAGTCGATAAAAAACCCTGATCAAAGGTAAAGACGCCACGCGCACCCAGTTGCGTGATATCAATTACATCATTCCCTAATGTAGGTGTGTATACTGGTAATTGAAGCGGCTCTTGGCCTTCTAGGCTAAGTTTAGCTGTTTTTTTTGTCATTGCTTCTCCTGATAAAGGATTCATTTGAATTGTGCGTGGCACTATATACAAAATGAGCACTTACAGTCAATTTTATTATGGTTTAGAATTTCTAAGAATAACAGTAAAATATAATAAATTTCTCGCGTCAAGAAAGGGCGAAGACCTCACTTGCATTTTATCGTTTATCCTGACATTGTGCCATTTTCCAAGTCTACATTTTAGTTGAGATGATTTAATTAAATCCCTCTGTGTGGTATCCTTTATTATTAAAAAATTACCGTCAAGGATACCTCCAAACTATGGTTTATCTAGCTAAAGAAGTCTTGCCAGTTAATATTGAAGATGAGTTAAAGCAATCTTACTTAGATTATGCGATGAGTGTCATTGTAGGCAGGGCTTTGCCTGATGTTCGTGATGGATTGAAACCGGTTCATCGACGCGTGCTCTATGCGATGAGTGAATTAGGCAATGATTGGAATAAACCCTATAAAAAATCTGCGCGTGTGGTAGGGGATGTAATCGGTAAATATCATCCGCATGGTGACACAGCAGTTTACGACACTATAGTTCGCATGGCACAGCCTTTTTCGATGCGCTATCTTTTGGTAGACGGACAGGGTAACTTCGGTTCTGTAGATGGTGATGCTCCTGCTGCGATGCGATATACCGAAGTAAGAATGTCGAAGGTGGCCCATGCTTTATTGGCGGATCTTGATAAAGAAACTGTTGATTTTAGCCCTAACTACGACGAAACAGAATTCGCTCCTGTAGTTTTGCCATCACGTATACCTAATTTATTAGTTAATGGTTCTTCAGGTATCGCTGTAGGTATGGCCACTAATATCCCACCGCATAACCTTACTGAAGTCATCAATGCGTGCATTGCTCTGGTTGATGATCCTGAATTAAGTCTCGATGACATTATGGAAATTATTCCTGGTCCAGATTTTCCCACAGCGTCCATTATTAATGGCCGAGCCGGAATTATTCAAGGCTATCGTACGGGAAAAGGACGTGTCATCATTCGAGCGCGAACAGAAATTGAAACAGATGAAGATTCAGGGCGACAAGCCATTATTATCACGGAGCTTCCTTACCAGGTGAACAAGGCCCGTTTGGTTGAGCGTATTGCTGAGTTGGTGCGAGATAAAAAGATTGAAGGTATTTCTGGACTTAGGGATGAGTCTGATAAACAGGGTATGCGTGTCGTTATCGAACTAAAACGTAATGAAGTGGCTGAGGTTATTTTAAATAATTTGTATGCTCATACTCAAATGCAAAATGTATTTGGAATCAATATGGTTGCCTTAGTTGATGGCCAGCCCCGCACATTAAATTTAAAACAAATTCTTGAATATTTTATTAAGCATAGACGTGAAGTTGTAACCAGAAGAACTTTATTTGAACTGAAAAAAGCCCGTGCTCGCGCTCATTTATTAGAAGGGTTGGGAATTGCTTTAGCTAATATTGATGAAATGATTGCTTTAATTAAAAAATCACCAACACCTCAGGATGCTAAAGAAGCATTGCTTGCCAAATTGTGGCAACCTGGAATGGTTAAGGCGATGCTTGAAAAAGCAGGCTCCAACGCATCTCGACCTGATGATTTGGCCCCTGAATTCGGTTTAAGTGTTGATGGATATAAATTATCAGAAGCTCAGGCTCAGGCCATTCTTGAGTTAAGACTTCATCGCTTAACTGCCTTGGAGCAGGATAAAATTTTAGGTGAGTTTGAAGAATTATTAAAATTGATTCGCGAACTGTTGGAAATATTAGCTTCTCCAGAGCGACTCATGCAAGTGATTCGTGATGAGCTCATTGAAATAAAAACCCAATTTGGTGATGAACGTCGAACTGAAATCACAGCATCGCAAGAAGATTTGACAATGGAAGACCTCATAACTGAAGAAAACGTGGTGGTCACTCTATCGCATCAAGGGTATGTAAAATACCAACCGCTTACCGCATATCAAGCGCAACGTCGAGGCGGCAAGGGTAAATCCGCAACAAATGTTAAAGATGAGGACTTTGTTTCACGTTTGGTTATTGCAAGCACGCATGACACCTTACTTTGCTTCTCTAACCATGGAAAGCTTTATTGGTTGAAGGCTTATGAACTTCCCCTAGCCAGTCGAATTTCTCGTGGCCGTCCGATTATTAACATATTACCACTCGCTGAAGGTGAGGAAATTAATGCCATGTTGCCCGTTAGGGAATATCAAGAGGGCTATTATGTGTTTATGGCCACGAAAAAGGGAACAGTTAAGAAAGTGCCTTTAAATGCGTTTAGCAGACCTAGATCTAATGGAATTATTGCTGTTGACTTGGATGAAGATGACAGTTTAGTTGGGGTTGATATCACTGATGGCAGCAAGGATATCATGCTATTTACTGATGCTGGTAAGGTAGTTCGCTTTGATGAAAGCAAAGTGCGGCCTATGGGACGTACTGCTCGCGGGGTCCGAGGTATTCGCATCGAAGAGGGACAAGCAGTGATCTCCTTGATAGTAGCCCATTCTGATGGAACCATATTGACTGCAACAGAAAATGGATACGGTAAACGTACTTCAATCGAAGAATATCGGGTTTCTGGGCGTGGCGGACAAGGTGTAATATCCATTCAGGTAACCGAACGTAATGGGAAAGTTGTTCGCTCAGTACAAGTTACTGATAGTGACGAGGCTATGTTAATAACTGATAAAGGTACATTGGTACGCTTTAAGATCAATGAATTATCTGTAATCGGTCGAAATACACAGGGTGTTCGTTTAATCAATGTAAGCCCAGGTGAAAAAGTAGTCGGTATGCAAAAGATTGAAGATTTAGGTGAGGACTCCATTGAGTCCAACAATGAAACAGATACTGAAATTGAAATTGAAGTTGAAGAAAGCAGCGATGACAACTCGAGTTTATAATTTTGGGGCAGGCCCTTCCATGCTTCCTGAGGCTGTTCTTAAGGAAGCTCAGGAAGAGTTTCTTGATTGGCAAAATCTCGGTGTTTCTATTCTAGAGGTGGGACATCGTAGTCCGGAATTTTCGGCTCTATTAAATCATGCAGAACAGTCCTTAAGAGATTTGCTTTTTATACCTCAAAATTATCATGTTTTATTTTTGGGAGGAGCAGCCCGTACCCAATTTGCCATGATTCCAATGAATCTTTTAAATCCGGAAGAACAGGCAGGGTATCTGGTCACAGGGGTATGGTCACATATGGCTTTCTCTGAAGCAGAGCACTTGAAAAGAGCATATTGTATAGCCAGTGATGAAGAAAATGGTTATAAAACGATTCCTGAACCGAAAAACTGGAAAATAAAAGAAAATACATCTTACATTTACTATACGCCAAATGAAACTGTAAATGGGGTTCGCTTTCCTTATGTTCCTAACTCTAAGGGAATTACATTAATCGCTGATATGACGTCAGCCCTGCTTAGCGAGCCAGTAGATATCAAAAATTTTGGCTTAATTTTCGCTGGAGCACAGAAAAATATTGCTAATGCTGGATTAACCATCGTAATTATTAGAGATGATTTATTAGAAAGAATGCCTATTCCCCCTGTGCCAACGATGCTAAGTTATAAAATTCAAGCAGAGCATCACTCGCTTTATGCTACTTCGCCAGTTTTTAATTGCTATTTGGCTGATAAAATTTTTGATTGGATGAAAGCGCAGGGAGGGGTTGAAGAAATATACCGCTTAAACTGTGAAAAAGCTGCCAAATTATATCAATATTTGGACAATACAGATTTTTATACTACACATGTAAATCCTGAAGTACGCTCTATAGTTAATGTTTGTTTTTCACTCAAAAATGATAAATTAGAGAATGAATTCCTTCGATTGGCTCAACTCAGAGGTTTATATGCTTTAAAAGGACATCGATTAGTAGGTGGAATTCGCGCCAGTCTCTATAATGCAATGCCTATGGCTGGTGTTGATGCACTTATTGAATTCATGTCTGAATTTGCAAAGGAATATAGTCGGTGAGAATACATAATTTTATAAGTAAACCTGTTCATTCAATAAAAGGTGAGATCACTGTGCCTGGTGATAAGTCAATTTCTCATCGTTCCATTATTTTTGGTTCTATAGCTAAAGGAACAACAATTATCAATGGATTTCTCGATGGCGATGATTGCATTGCGACCCTAAAAGCGTTCCAGGCAATGGGAGTTACAATAGAGGGACCTGATGAACAGCAAGTGGTAATTTACGGTGTTGGTAAGCATGGATTAAAAAAGCCAGAAAAGATGATAGATTGCGGAAATTCCGGAACCAGCATGCGTTTATTAGCAGGATTATTGGCTGCGCAATCGTTTGATAGTCAATTAACCGGGGATGAGAGTTTATTGAAGAGACCCATGCTACGGGTTAGTAAGCCACTAACACAAATGGGTGCTGATATCACTACAGTAGACGGTAAGCCTCCGATTACAATTAAAGGCGGAAAAAAACTTACAGGGATCCATTATGTAATGCCTGAAGCGAGTGCTCAGGTAAAGTCCTGTATTTTATTAGCAGGGCTTTATGCTGAGGGTGAAACGCGAATTACAGAAATAGGTATAAGCCGTGATCATACAGAGTTAATGCTTAAAAACTTTTCTTATCCAGTACATCGTTCGAATAATACATTAATTATTAATTCAGCGTATGAATGTCTAGGCACAGACGTATATGTTCCTGGAGATATTTCGTCTGCGGCATTTTTCATTGTTGCAGCTTCTATCATCCCTGGTTCCGATATTCTCATTCGTAATGTAGGTCTTAACCCAACACGCACAGGGATAATTCATATTTTGTTAGAAATGGGAGCTAATATTACTCTTTTAGAGCAGCGACAGTTAGGTGAGGAGATGGTCGCCGATTTACGAATTAAACATGCACCATTAAAGGGAATTAATATTGAAGCAAACATGGTGCCACTTGCAATTGATGAGTTTCCTGTTATTTTTATAGCCGCTGCGTGTGCCCAAGGACAAACTTCGCTGCGTGGTGCAAGCGAGTTGCGTTTTAAAGAAAGTGATCGCATTGCTGCCATGGTTGATGGTCTAAAAAAATTAGGTATTCATGCGCAAGCATTGGATGATGGAATAATAATTGAAGGAGGAACGTTACATGGAGGTACTGTTGAGAGCAGAGGCGATCATCGTATTGCCATGTCTTTTGCAATCGCTGGGGCTGTAGCTAGTGATCCTGTTACTATAAAAAATTGTGTCAATGTAGCTACCTCGTTTCCTTTGTTTGTAGAAACTGCAAAGGAACTTCAATTACAAATAGAGGAAACTGTTGATAATGTACAATGACACTGTGCCTGTAATAACCCTAGACGGACCGAGCGGAACTGGTAAAGGAACGCTCTGCCAATTAATTGCAAAACATCTTAAATGGAATATGCTTGATAGCGGTGCAATTTACCGTGTTCTTGCGTACGCAGTCAGGAAAAACAAAATCGATTTTAACGAAGTGCATGCATTAACTGTACTCGCGCGCTCTCTAAATTTACATTTTGCATCCTCGGATGATAATGGAGCAAAAGTAATTTTGGATGATGAAGATATTAGTGCAGAAATTCGAAGCGAACAATGTGGTCAGGATGCGTCTCAGATTGCTGCTATCCAGGAAGTAAGACAAGCTTTACTCGATCGCCAACGTAATTTTGCCCAACCTCCGGGTTTAGTTACAGATGGTCGAGATATGGGTACGGTGGTCTTTCCTAAGGCAATTTTAAAAGTTTTTTTATATGCAAGTGAAGAGGAAAGAGCAAATAGACGTTATTTACAGTTGAAAGAAAAAGGAATTAATGTTAGCCTCGCGCAGGTTGTAGAAGAATTGGCTAAACGTGATGTAAGGGATACTGCTCGTACGCATGCGCCATTAAAGCCTGCAGAAGATGCAGTGCAAATTGATACAACCAGATTATCCATTGTACAAGTGTTTAATATTGTATTAAAATTAATTAATGAACGTTTGTTTAATGCTTAATGGTTTGTTGGGGGAAAGATGAGTGGAACTCATTCTTTCATTTTTTTACTAAAGAGTTTATTAACATGTCTGAAAGTTTCAAAGAATTGTTTGAGCAAAGTATTGCCGGTGCTCAATTTTATCCAGGTGCCATTATTAATGCCAAGGTTATCGGTATCGATAATGATTATGTCATTTTAAATGCCGGTCTAAAATCCGAAGGTATTGTACCTAAAGAAGAATTTTATGATAAAGATGGTGCGTTGGAAGTTAACCTAGGCGATACCGTTGAAGTTGCTTTAGATTCTGTAGAGGATGGCTACGGTGAAACGCTCCTTTCGAGAGAAAAAGCGAAACGTCAGGAAGCTTGGCGTAAATTATCTAAATCACATGAAAACAATGAAACAGTTACCGGTCTTATTTCTGGAAAGGTCAAAGGCGGATTTACTGTTGAAATTGGTACTATACGCGCATTCTTACCTGGTTCATTAGTTGACGTCAGACCTGTAAGAGATCCTTCTTATCTGGAAGGCAAAGAGCTTGAATTCAAAGTAATTAAAATGGATTTAAAGCGCAATAACATTGTTGTATCACGCCGTGCAGTCGTTGAAGAAGAAAGCAGCGCTGACAGACAGGCATTGCTCGAGTCCCTGCATGAAGGTCAAGAACTCCATGGTATTGTTAAAAATCTTACCGATTATGGTGCATTTATTGACTTGGGTGGCATAGATGGCTTATTGCATATAACTGATATTTCATGGAAACGTGTAAAACATCCAAGCGAAGTATTATCCGTTGGCCAAGATGTAAAAGTGAAAGTATTAAGTTTTGATAGCGAAAGAAATCGTGTTTCTTTAGGTATGAAACAATTAGGTAACGATCCTTGGGTTGATCTAGTAGAGCGTTATCCTATAGGCAAAAAATTACAAGGCAAAGTAACGAACATTACAGATTATGGTTGCTTTGTTGAAATAGAAGAGGGCGTAGAAGGCTTAGTTCACATGTCAGAAATGGATTGGACCAATAAAAACGTACATCCAAGTAAAGTAGTATCTCTAGGGGATGTGGTTGATGTGATGGTTCTTGAAATTGACGAAGAAAGACGCCGTATTTCTTTGGGAATGAAGCAATGCGTTGGTAACCCATGGCAACAATTTGCTGCAAGCCACTCTAAAGGTCAAAAAGTAAGCGGTAAGATTCGTTCAATTACCGATTTTGGAATATTTATCGGCTTGGATGGAGATATTGATGGCTTAGTTCATTTGTCTGATATTTCCTGGACTGTTCCTGGTGAAGAGGCTGTAAAACAGTTCAAGAAAGGTCAAGAGATGGAAGCTGTTATTCTTGCTATAGATCCTGAGCGTGAGCGCATTTCTTTGGGTATTAAACAGCTTGAAGGTGATAATTTTGCAAGTTTTGTTGATGAGTACACCAAAGGCGCTATCGTAAAAGGTACTGTTGTGGCCGTAGATCCTAAAACCGTTACTGTAGCATTGGCAGATGACATTACTGGCACTATTCGTGTGAGTGAACTATCAGATGAACGTGTTGATGATGCTACTACTCTTGTCAAAGAAGGCGACGAGATTGAAGCAAAAATTATGAACGTTGATCGTAAAAATCGCTCAATTACTCTTTCAGTAAAAGCGAAAGATGCTCAAGATGAAGCAGATGCGATTAAGAAATATTCCAGAACGGAAGGTGCTTCAACAACCTTAGGTGATTTGCTGAAAGAAAAAATGGCAAGCAAAGAGAGTGATTAATCTCTTTATTGCCAATTAGTTAAGAAAGCGTAGATCCTTCTACGCTTTTTTTTGTTTGCATATTTTAATAGCCTGAGTGACGCGAAGTATAACTTAGGTTATTGTTATATGTGTCCTGGAAAAGCCCGGGACAGCTTCGCTCTACCTGGGTAACAAAAAAGGAAGAATTTATGCGCATATTAATGCTGGTTATTTATATATTTTTGATCATTATTGGCGTTAGTTTTGCAGCTTTAAATGCTACTTCGGTGGACGTTAATTTGTATTTTAAAGTAATATCAATGCCTATCTCTGTTCTTATGACAATTATGCTGGGCATCGGTATTTTAATCGGTTTTATACTTTTTATCTGGCGATATTGGCGTTTAAAAGCGGAATGTCACAAAATTAAAAATCAATTAAAATTAACAGAAAAAGAAATTAAAAACTTACGATCAATTCCATTGCAAGATCAGCATTAGTTTTTTTATTATTATAAACTTGACGTGCACAGAGGAGGGGTAATAATGATAGATTTATGGCCATTACTATTGCCTGCTGCTGCTTGGTCTGGTTGGTGGATGGCTAATCGTAGTAAACCCAAGGAAGATCCAACTTTTTATAATCGCTTATCCCGTGAGTATGTTGTCGGATTAAATTATCTCCTAAATGAACAACCAGATAAGGCTGTTGATATTTTTATTAAATTATTAGAAGTTGACAGCGATACTGTTGAAACCCATCTTGCGTTAGGGAGTTTATTCAGACGTCGTGGCGAAGTAGATAGAGCCATTCGGATACATCAGAATTTAATCGCAAGACCTCAGCTAAGCATTTTGCAAAGAAAAGAATCTTTAATGGCCCTAGGCCAGGATTATATGAGCGCTGGTTTATTTGATCGTGCAGAACGGATTTTTTTAGAGGTTGTAGAACTAGGAGGCTCTAAAGAAACGAGCAGTTTGCATGGCTTATTAGCGATTTATCAACAAGAAAAAGCGTGGGAAAAGGCTTTAGATGTAGTAAAAAAACTGGAGATTTCTACAGGGACAAGTTTTCATAATCAAGCGGCGCATTACTATTGTGAAATGGCCAATCAGGCATTAAAAACAAATGCAATTGATAAGGCGGCTTATTGTATTAAACAGGCAATATCCGTGGACAATCAATCAGTTCGAGCAAGTTTAATGAATGCAAGCCTTGAAATGAAAGAAGGGCGCTTCAAACAAGCAATCCGCTCATTAAAACGCATACCTCAACAAGATGCTGATTTTTTAACAGAAATTATCGAACCTTTAGTTATATGTCATAAAGAATTAAATACAATGGATGAATGTGTCAAGTATCTGGAAGAGACCTTGGAGAATAATCCCAGAGCTTCAGTAATTTTTGTGATCGCAGAATATTTGAGGCAACAAAAAAATATGGATGCAGCTATAGATTTCGTAGCTGATAATTTGAGTAAACATCCATCAATTCGGGGTTTAAATCAATTAATCTATTGGCATCTTGAATCTGCTCACGGAAAAGTGCGTGACAAGTTACAAATGCTTTATGATATAACAAGTAAATTTTTAGACAATAAGCCAGTCTATCGATGTATTCATTGTGGTTTTGGTGGAAAACATCTTCATTGGCATTGCCCCGGCTGTAAAAACTGGGGAAGAATGAAACCTGTCCATGGCTTGGAAGGATATTAACTAATTTTTAAGAGATTATGATGCAATTTATCGATTTAAAAAAACAATATTCAATAATAGAAAACGAAATTTTAACCGGTATTAAAAACGTTTTGAATCATGGTCAATACATTATGGGGCCTGAAATTACGCAACTTGAAAAGCAATTGGCTGATTTTATAGGGGTTAAACATGCCATTGTTAATTCAAGTGGTACTGATGCCTTATTAATGGCATTAATGGCTTTGGAAATTCAGCCTGGAGATGAGGTAATAACCACTCCTTTTAGTTTTTTTGCTACCACAGAAGTGATTAGTCTTTGTCAAGCCAAGCCTGTTTTTGTAGATATTGATCCACTTACTTATAATATGGATCCTAACCAGTTAGAAGCTGCCATTACCAGTAAAACCAAGGCAATAATGCCAGTTGGATTATATGGTCAATGTGCTGATCATGATGAAATTAATTCCATTGCCGCTCGCTATGGTATCCCTGTAATTGAAGATGCAGCACAAAGTTTTGGAGCAACTTATAAAGGTAAGTATTCTTGCGCTTTATCAACGATTGGATGCACCAGCTTTTTTCCCTCTAAACCTTTAGGTGGTTACGGGGATTCAGGAGCCTGTTTTACTAATGATGATGCGTTAGCTCAAAAACTTATTGAAATAAGAATCCATGGGCAAAATGCACGTTATTGCCATAATCGTATAGGGATAAATGGACGAATGGATACAATTCAAGCAGCTGTTTTAATTGAAAAGTTGAAACTTTTTCCAGATGAAATCATCATGCGTCAACGAGTTGCTAAGTCTTATGACCAAATGCTTTCCTCTTTAGTGAAAACACCGTTTGTTCATAGTTATAACACCAGTGTTTATGCACAATATACTATTGAGGTAAATAGTCGCGATGCGTTCCAAAAAGCGATGCAAGAATCCGGGATTCCAACAGCTGTTCATTATCCAGTACCATTACATCAGCAAATAGCAATGGCCTATTTAGGGTACAAGGTGGGTGATTTCCCACATGCAGAGCATGCCAGCAGCCGAGTGATTAGCTTACCCATGCATCCTTATCTGCAAGAAGCAGAACAAATGAGAATTGTCACTGCAGTAAAAAGTGCTCTAAAAGTTCATGAGGAAGAGGCCGTAGCATAAATGACGTCTAAATTAATTGTTGCATTGGATTTTGATAATGAGCACGACGCTTTAAATCTGGTTGAAAAACTTGATCCGAAAAGCTGTGGATTAAAAGTAGGCAGTGAGCTTTTTACGCTGCTTGGAACCAATTTTGTGAAACAACTGATCAAAAGACAATTTAATGTGTTTTTGGATTTAAAATTTCATGATATTCCTAATACAGTTGCAAAAGCGTGTAAAGCAGGAGCTGATCTAGGCGTTTGGATGATGAACGTTCACGCTTCAGGTGGCATGAGTATGATGCAGGCCGCAAGAAAAGCAATTGATTCTTATGGCGTGAATAGACCGATATTAATTGCAGTAACTGTTTTAACCAGTTTTAACCAAAATGAACTTACTGCTATTGGAGTGACTGCACCGGTAATAGACCAGGTGAAAAAATTGGCAATTTTGACCAAAGAATCAGGTTTGGACGGTGTAGTCAGTTCCGCTCAAGAAGTGAAAATAATAAAAAGTGCTTGTAACGACCAATTTATCACGGTTACTCCGGGTATTAGACTCGCGAGTAATTCAAATGATGATCAATCAAGAGTTATGAGTCCCAGACAAGCTATTGAAGAAGGCAGCGATTTTCTGGTAGTAGGGCGTCCAATCACTCAAGCGATTAACCCAGAACTCGTTGTAGATGAAATTTTAAGTAGTATACAGAATATTTAATTTCCTCATAAGTCAGCACTGAGTCTTCAAAAAATTAGAAAATATAGATGAGATGAATGCTGGCTTAACAGCCTGAAGCGAGTGGGTTGGGACGTTCGACCCAATAAATTCAACTCACATAACTCATTGCATTGATGATTTTAAAATCTCATTCTTACGTCCAATTTATCGACATCTCAACTTAATATAGTGAGCATATTTAAATTGTTGGGTCAAAATGACCCAACCTACTACGTCCCGCGGCTTGTCCGAATGATGCAGTAGGAAGTGCATTATTCATTGAATAATGGCTTATATATCAAAGTTTCCAATCAAAAGTCGAATAAAAGAGTCAAAGTCAATGAAGAGCTGGATTGTTTTGGCTCTATTTAATTTCTGATAAATTTGTGTTAATTATATTTGTGATGGTTAAAAATAATAAAACAAAGAGCATCGTCATCGTGTAATTGGAACAAGTGGCATGGAGGGAAGTAAGAATCGAGTGAAGTAAAGCAAGATCAATTGAGCAATATATCAACTGGGAGTGATTAAATTATTGCTGAATGTTAATGGATTATCATAACTTAAGGATAAGTCATGACACCACAACACGTAATAAGTCAGTTGCTTGCATCTGACGCACACCAATATCCTCAAAATCTGGAATTATTAAAAAAGATCATTATTACGGCCTATTTAGGACGCTTGCAAATTAATGGTTTACCACCTGATAATAAAATTGCTTTTGGCAACTATCTATTTGATAACGAACAAATAATGTTCGATTTTACCCGTGTAAGTGATGAAAAAAGAGCACTGTTTAAGCAATGGTTTTTGGATCCACATCAAAAAGATAAAACCAAGGCATTTTTAAGTGGCGTTACTGTAAACGAATATCGAGGTTTTACAGCCGAGGTCGCCTTAACCTGGTGGGGGAGAATAGTCAGTTGGTTTCAGGGGCTATATCAAGAACATTGGAGAATAACTGATTTAGATTTATCTCTTAAAAATATATCTCATTATCAATTGACTGGTATTCAAATGTGTCATGGTAATCATGGTACATTAATTGGTTTTAATCAGTTTCTAGTTCCGGGAATAGGAACAAAATATAATGATCCTAATGATTCACAGCAAGAGCCTTTAGGGAATACCAAACGAGTTTTTATTACTGATAAATTGGTCGATAAGCTCATTGCGCTTAATATAAAAAATATCAAATTTGAATCGGTATGCAAAAGTCCTCATCCACAATCTATAGAGGTATCTGATCCTCAGGAACGTCTGGATAAAATGCATGATTATCGAAAAATGCAGCGTTTTATGTCACTGAAACCATGGTATGTTCGAATTTGGAGTTGGTTTTTCCCTTGGATAAATGATGAAAAAGTCAAAAGTAAATCAATTAAAGAAAAACAAGTAGTATCGCTCTATGAATCAAAAAAAATTGAGATTTTCCGATTTTTAAAATCACATGAGATTCTGGTTAGGGAAAGAAAACCCAATATTGAAAATATAGTGTTTTGTGGTGGTGGTGCAAAAATTTTTGCACATGTTGGGGTCTGGAAAGCGTTAAATGAAGCCAAAATTTACCCTGATAAATTTGCTGGAAGTTCAGCAGGTGCGATTATGGCTTTATTGTGTTACCTGGGTTACTCTGCATCTGAAATTGAAGAACTATTCAAACATTTCAAGAATGAACATTTGGTTCATTTTGATATCAATATCAATGGATTTTCTGAAGCAGACTCATTAAAGACCGCCCTTGATTATGCAATTGCTTATAAATTGAACCAAATTGTTACCGAATATCAAATTCCGTACCCACAAGGGAAAATTACTTTTGCTACATTGGAAGCAATTCGTCAAAAATGTCCCGGTTGTGGAATTGGCAAAGAGTTAGTGGTTACAGCGACAAATAAACGTCAAGGTACAACTCGATATTTTTCCCTTTTACACTCACCAAATTTTGAAGTAAGTGAAGCAGTTAAAACATCTGCAAGCTTCCCAATAGTCTATAGATCAACGCTTATTGACGGGGAGGAACATAATGATGGTGGTATATTAAATAATTTTCCTACTGAGCCTTTTTCTGATGATCATTCAACCCTACTTGAATCAGAATATGGTAATAACTTAAAAGTGTTAGCAGTCAAGTTTGATGACGGGCCAGAACGAAAGGCCATAGATCGGGTCATGGATAGGGTTTATAGAGAGAATGTTGTATTAAATTGGATTTATAGATTGCTGACTGGGGTTAGTGATCCAGCGAGCGGCTGGGAGAAAGATCGCTTGAAATTGAGGAAATATGCCTGTCAATCCATCGTGATCAATGTCGACAATGTACCAAGCTCATCATTCACAGTAGGAGAAGAAACAAGAAAACAAATGATCGATGCAGGTTTTGAGGAGACAAATAATTATTTGAACATGCGTTATCGAAAAAATGATTCCGAAGAATATGAAAATGAAGAATTTATGTATACGACTTTTAGTTCTTTGGGTGAATTGCTCTCTTATTGTTGCTATCGAGGTGATAAACACTGGTTTGAAATAGTATATCGACTTATTGAGGAATCTACTGCACCTAATCGAACGGAGTTAATGCAACAAGCTGAAGAGCTGCGGAGCCTTTATTTCAGTACAACTGCTACCTCACAAAAAAGTCCTAAACAAGATGAGAGTCCTTTAACTTTTTTTGGCAATGAAATAATGTCAAATACTTCATCTTCATCCATCGGAAGTGATAATCATAAGATTTTACTTGCTGTTTACCCTGTATTTTTAAAATTATCACAAGACTTTCTCAAAGACGCCACAGATAAAAAAATCTTTGACTTTGCACGTCATTCCTTTTCGTTGAAAGCACCTTTTGCATGTTTGAATCATTTTGCAAAAATTCACAATGAAACGCATGTAATTTTTCATATTGCAATTAATTTATTAAAAGAACTGAAACTAAACCCCACTGAGCAAGTTTATGAAGCATTTACTCAATTGCTTGAGTTGCTTAATAGCGGTAATAAAAACATATATAAAGACGAGTATTTTGCACGTTGGAATTTATCTTTTGCACAAAGTTTACGCGTATTAGGTTTCTTGCATAAGGACTCTAAAGTTCATTCTCGATTGCTTCGTTCTTTGAGCCGTGGAAGTGAACCTATGCAAATAGTTATTGATGGAGTTTTTTCTGAAGACAATTATGATAATTTAGAGTCCGATGAGTCATTTTCTTTTAGCATTTAAGTCCATGGTTTTTTCATAAAATTATGATATTGTATTTCGTAACTCGCAAACAGGCAGTAATAGGAAATCAGTTTTTTATATGAAAGTAAAAGGGTTTACGCTGCTTGAACTAATGATAACTATGTTCTTATTTTTAAGTTTATCAATAGTAGGAATTGGTTCATACACTTATTTTATGAAAAAAAATGAACAGAAAACATTCATTGATGAACTGCGAACTGCAATACAGTATGCCAAGATGCAGGCCATTATCCTTGGCAATTCTGTATATCTTGCTCCTCTAGATGTTTCATCCAGTTGGTCAAATGGTATGGTTTTGAATTTTTTAAATAAAAAAACAAATAAAATTGAACTGATTTATCAATGGCAATGGAGTCATCCTCATTGGGATTTGAATTGGGTAGGAGTAAGCACAACAAATAAGATTGTATTCTCAACTCATCCAGGTCAGGCAATTAGTAATGGGCATTTTATTTTAATTAATAAAGATACCCGTGAGCAGGTAGTTATCATATTAAATCGACTTGGTAGAATAAGAATTAGCAATAACTTGTCCCTGATGCGTTAATTTTGTAAGATCCTGCTGAAATATATTTTGTAATAGTACTAAAATCTATGCCTATTAATACCCATTCTATTTTTACAATAAGTGCGCAAAGCTCTGAACAACTTTCAAAATGGCTCAATTATCAAGATTCATTAACTGATAAACTGCAGCAAATTAAAGGTGATGCGCAAGTTGAACTGATTTCTCAATATTGGAGGAATACAGACTGGTGGGATAATAACTTTCTGCAAATTCAAGATAAGCTGGTCTTTCAACGTGAAATCATTATGAAAAGCCACAATGTGGCTTATTGGTATGCTCGAAGCATTATTCCTAAAAAATGTTATGATCTCGATCCAACTTTTTTTGGACGTTTGGAAAATGAATCAATAAAAAATTTAATCTTTAAAGAAGATAGGGTGCATCGTGTTCAGTCAATCAATTACCCAATTGATCAGCAATGCTTGGAATATTATTGGGTAAAAAGGAACTTGGATTCTATCGATGACGTACTTTGGGTGCGGCTTGCAGAATTTTTATTTCAGCAAAAGGAGGCATTTTATTTAGCTGAAATTATGTTACCTGAACTTGAGAGTATTAACTCATGAAATGGAATGCATATTGGCGGTTAATGCGTTTTGATAAGCCTGTGGGAATTTTATTGCTTTGGTTTCCAACAGCATGGGCTTTATGGTTAGCGAATAAAGGAGTACCACCACTTAGACTTTTTATCCTTTTTTTATGTGGTACTGTATTCATGCGAGCTGCAGGCTGTGTAATCAATGATATTGCAGATCGAAATATCGATAAACATGTCGCACGTACTAAATTAAGGCCATTAACCTCTGGCGAAGTGAGTTTGCCCGAAGCCTTCTTTTTATTAATAGTTTTGCTTTTCGCTGCATTATTTATACTACTTCAGTTACCGCGAAATTGTTTTTATTTCGGATTGATCGCATTATTCATTTCTTTTTTATATCCTTTTTGCAAACGTTTTCTAGATGCTCCCCAACTGATTTTGGGTTTAGCATTCTCCATGGGAATTCCCATGGCTTATGTTGCCTCAGATCTTCCCTTGAATGGTGAGTTTTTCTTATTATTTTTAATCAATTTTTCCTGGATTCTTGTTTATGATACGATGTATGCTATGGCTGATAAAGCAGACGACTTGCGAATTGGCGTGAAATCTACTGCAATTTATTTTGCCAGTTACGATCGAATGATTATTGGTTTATTGCAAGGATTATTTCATGGTTTGTGGCTGTGCTTGGCATTAGAAAATCAAATAAATTTATGGTTTTATATTTTTTGGTTTGCAGCAGGTATGGTTTTGATGTACCAACAAAAGTTGATTAGTAAAAGAATCCCGCAAGAATGTTTTAAAGCCTTTATTGTTAGTGTGTATTACGGCGCCTTAATGTGGCTAGCTGTTGTCGGTAAATAACGAGTTATTTATGAAGATACATTTTACTTTAGTATTTTAAAAAAATAGAATGGTATATTGTTAAACGATAGGGATGTTTTTTTAAATGGAGTTGTTCAATTTATTTCTAATGGCTTCCTTTGTTACCCTATTTTTTTTGTCTAACAACTCTCATGCTTCAAATCCTAATTCTTCAATAATAGCTAAGGAAGCTCCCAATAAAATATGCCATCTTCCCCAATATAAAAAATCATCCTCTGCCATTTGTCAGGCCAAAAATCAACAAGTAAATACTTTTTGTAAAAGAAAAAATAATTACACGATTCAGGAAACTGCTTTTCAGGTAATGTTCACAAAAAACCATACAACAACTCAAAAAAATTATCTGCTTGCTGCAGGTGAAACCGTTGCATTTTTGATTGGATATACTATTAGATATTATAATAATCACGAATTTAATGCGGTTGATTGGGATTTTACTCTTCATTCTTCAATAAAAAATCGTTTGAACGGTAGCGCTGTTCGATTTGATGACAATCTATTTGCCACTAATAGGGGACATTTTTTTGCTGGAGCAGGATATTATTCAATTGCCCGATTAAATGGACTGAATCGATTTTATTCAATACTTTATACCGCTGCAGCTTCAAGTATTTGGGAGTATGTAACTGAATTTAGGGAAGTAGTCAGTATTAATGATCAAATTAATACAATTTGGGGCGGCTTTGTTATTGGAGAGACATATAATGAAGTCATTAAGATCTTTCAGTACTTACCTTCTACTCCTCTTAATAATGCTTTAGGATGTGTTTTCAAAGCACCCAAATATTTCCTGGATTTGTTTTCAGTAAAGATTTATAAAGAAGCTCCGCGCAACTATTTTGATAGTAATTACTCCCCATGGAGCATGTTTGATATTTATTCCGGATACTTCACTACCCAATACGAATTACCTAAATTATTCTCCCATTCCCCAGCTAACGGTAAAAGTAATTTATCAGGAGTTTATTTTGGTTTAAATACACAATTAATTGATATTCCAATGTTTGAACAAGTAGGTGAAGTCAATGATTTCTTAACTGACAATGTCTTTGGCCAATTGCTTTTTGAAGATTACTATAATTCAAAATTTAATACGTTAAATTTTTTCGCTAAAACGACATTAGGTGCTTATTATTCGAAAAAGCTTTCTTACGATAAGAGAGGTTATCTTAAAGGGCATAATTTATTTATCGGGCCAAGCGTTGCTGTTCAAATTAAAATGGATGATGTATTGAATGATTTTTATTCGGCACTTCACTTATTGGGATTAACGATTGACATGACCACTTATCTAAATAATTTCAAAATTAGAAGCGTTCTTGATATTTATGGTGACTTTACAATGATGAACGCTTACGCTTTTCAGCGATACAAAATAGATCATGATGTCCAAAATGAATTTTCTGTTTTAAGAAATTTTGGATATTATTATGGAATGGGCTACACAACAGATGCACTATTCACAGTAGATTATAAAAGAGGGCAGATTGGTGGAGGCATTATTAATATTAATGCGAATATGATTCCTAATCGATCTCGATTTTTTCGTCCTCATACAGGTTGTGGGGGATGGTGCAAAAAAGAGACAACAAAGTTGAATCTTAGTGATTTCAGGCTAAATATATATGCATGGGCTTCTTTTAAGTTAATCAATCACGTTAAAATTCAATTAAGCGTTCAAAAAAATGAAATCACGGGAAAAATACGGGGTTGGGGGAAGGAGCAGCGTTCAGAAACGAGCAAAGCGATCGCATTGGTTTACTCCTTGCAAAACTAGTCAATGTGCACCCAGCTTGTGAGTTTGATGTGGTTGAATGCCTTATCTATGAGCAAAAAAAACTTAATGTTTAAAAAATATAACTAATACCTCCTAAACCACGGACACCAAATTGGTCAAATCTATAGATAAGTGTTCTGATAATGCTGGGATAATCGGTTCTATTATGTTGGGATTAAGAGACTAATATATAAAAATTAAGTTCAGGATGGAGTTATTTTATGAAGAAATCCTCTAGATGACTAGGATTCCTGGATACCGCGAACACGTCGCGGTACGGAGGAGTAGTAGAGGAATTATTAGCACACTCTATAGAGCTCAGGTTTTAATAAGCTTCGCTACCATTATCTGCAACAACACGTGTGTTTTTTCCATAGATTACAAGAATTTTTTGTTTCGTTTTTAGCTTGAGATCTTCAGCCTGAACTACAGAAATAATTCCGCCTGAATTTAATCGAATCACATACTCAACGCCACGCGATTGACTGTAACCATTATCTTCAAAACTATTGCTTGTTTTTTTAGTAATATTGCTCATATTTCGACGTAAATTTACAGGTCGCTTTGAAATAATCGTGCCTGGAATTACTTTTTTAACTTTACCTACCTCAGCTGAATCATACTCACCAGGAGGTAATGTTTTGTTACAACTAAGTAAAATGAAACCAAAAAGTAATACTAAAACGGACTTAAATAAGTTTTTTCGAATCATAGGACTTAAACTCCAGTTAGGAACATGACCGAAATAATATACCCATTAAATAGGACTATCTTCAGTAAATGGGAATTATCCAGGTCACATTAACATTAATTTTGCGGTCACGCGCAGTATAACCGAGAATTAATTTATTTTTAACAATTCTTCCAATAAACTGCTGGTTCCAATTCGAAACCAACTCTTATTAATTTGCTTGTCAAGCATTAGCTCTGCGAGTCTTGCATAATTGTAAGCGTGCTGCGGTTTTCTAATGCCTCCAGAAATCTTAATCCCACAACCTGTATTTGTATCTCGAATAGCGCTTAAAATTGCAAATACTGCCGATAAAGATGCTCCTGTTTGATTTTTACCTGTTGAGGTTTTAATAAAATCACATTCTAATTCAATTAACTCTTTACTTGCGTTATAAATGGTTTCTCTATCAGGGAAAGAACCCGTTTCTAAAATAATTTTTAAAACAAGTTTTTGTTCTTTGCATAATTGCGCAATAGCTTGACATTGATTTAAAGCCTTTTGCTTTTGACCCTGTAGATAAATACGATAAGGAAAAACATAGTCAATTTCTGCAGCACCTAATTGAAACCCTTTTTCTATAGTTGCAATTGAATCAGACAACTCTTCAATTCCTTGTGGGAAATTAACTACTGTAGCTAAGTCAATGGTATTATGCGAAGAGAATTGACCTAGATGCTGTATATAAACACATAGTGCAGCAACATGGTTTTGATTTGCACTGTATTTTAATTGATTTAGTGATTCAATAGTCGCATTTTCATCCAATAAGGTAAGATCAATGGACTGGATCAATTGCTTGGTAGTCACGGCACTCTGAGTGTAACCGCCAAGCAATGTGTGCATAACCTCATTAAAATGGGCTTCTAAACTCATTTTAAACTCGCAATATACTGTTTTAGAATGAAATTAAGCTTTTGTGCGGCACTTTCTGCCATCGCAATTACCGATTCATGGCTGTGGGCTGTTTTCGAAAGACCTGTTGCAAAGTTGGTAATCATTGCAATAACTGCTACATGCATACCACAATGATTTGCTACCAATACTTCTGGAACCGTCGACATTCCTACAGCATCTGCTCCCCAAAGTTTAAATGCTCTGATTTCAGCAGCAGTTTCGTAGTGTGGGCCTAGTACAGAAATGTAAACTCCTTCTGTAAGCTGGATTGAGTTTTTTGCCGCGATGGATAATAAATTAAAACGCATTTCTTTATCATAAGCATTATCTAAAGGATAAAATCTTGGGCCAAACTCATCATCATTTGGACCAATTAAGGGATTACTAGGCTGTAAATTGATATGATCGGAAATAAGCATTAATTCACCTGGGCCAACATCCTCTCTTAATGAGCCAGAGGCGTTAGTGGCTATGAAATAATTACACCCTAAGAGCTTTAAGGTACGAATATAGGTTTTAACTGTTTCATAGTTTTCCAAACCTTCATACGTATGAGCTCGACCTTGTAAGCATATAACACCCACATTATTCCAATATCCAAAAATTAAATTACCACCATGGCCTTGTACAGTAATCTTGGGGAATCCAGGTAATTCTTCGTAACTGATACAAATTGAATCGTGCAATTCCTCAGCAAATTTACCTAAACCCGATCCCAATACCACACCTATAGTTGGTTTAAATGAAGGATATAATTTTTTAATATAATTTGCCGCTAAATGGGCATAGCTCTGCTTTGGTTCTGAATCTGTCATAAAAATCTTCCTATTAATTAGAGTCTGTTTTCATTTCTACTATCTTGCAAAATGTAAGCAGAGCCTAAGGGTTAAAATCAAATTTAAAAGCCAATGGCAGGAGTTCATCAATCTTTAAGCTATGTAATATTGAATTTTTATCACATAGATGGATCAGGGTATCAGGCGTTGAAAATTCATAAATTCTTTGCCTACACGCCCCACAAGGTGAACATAATAAATTTGTTCCTGCCAAAACAACCATACTTTTGATACATTGCTCGCCTGCAGAAACCATAGCAGAAATTGCTGAGGTTTCTGCACACACAGCCAAACCATAAGAGCTATTTTCTACATTAACACCTGTATATAAATTATCTTTATCAGTACAAATACAGCAGGCCACGCTAAATTTGGAGTAGGGTGAGTAAGAGTGAGCAAGCGCCTTATGTGCATTTGAAATCATTTTCGCAATTGTTTGATCCATAATAAAACTTAAGTAGAACTGAAAGAAGTCAATTATAGAAGAGTCTTACCCTGAAGACTATGCTCCACATGATTTTCTTTAATATCAAGCAATTCAACAGTATTAGAACTAGAAGATTTTTTGGGCTTAGGAAATAAACAATTGAAGAAACCTGGTTCTGGTGAGTTAGAAAGTTCTTCAGAAATTGAAGGACCTAAGCTATCGCCTATGTCTGTGTAACTTTCTGGAATTTGGTCTGGTTTATGATTTCCAAAAGTGCAATTTAACCAGAATTCAAATGCCAATGCACCGAGTCCTGCACAAATAATCAGAGAAAAAATAGTAATGGGTATTGCCATGGGTGGAAAGAAAAATATAAGGGTAGCAGCAATCGCTGCAACCAGACTTATAGCGGTTGATGTTGCCGCATAAGACACATAATTTTTTTGTCGGTCCGAAGAGTAGTTGGCATCATTTTTCGGTGGATTTTTAAATCTATGATATTCTCCAATTGCCCATATTGCATTACCAATAAGGAAAAGCCATGCCGCTGGAGGAAATAGGACAGGTACGAAAACGGCAGCGACACTGATTACCGTTGCGGTTAACCCTACAAATGAGGACAAAAGAAATTGTTCTTTAATTTGCGCAAAACCGTACCATTTTCGGTAATTCACTGGATGATCTGGGTGGAGAAGAGATGCTGTAAGCCAAGCGAGATAAGCAAGTGAATAGATTCCCAATGAAACAAATCTGAAAATAGCTGATGCGAGCGGGAAAGGAATATACTGGAGCTTTGAAAGCAAAAAGCCAGTGAAGAAAAAGATGCCACTTGCTTTGTCTAATTTCTGGGCTACGGTCATATAAAAGTAATCCTAATGCTCCTATTACCCGGCATATTGTACCTTAATTAGACAGAGAAAAACAGTTCTAGTTCATATGAGATATTATATGATTTACGTATCCATAACTGAATTCAATTCAGATGTTTCATTTTTGATTTTGGGTGTTGAATGAAGAATAATTCGTACGAGTAATCCCCCATCAGGATTATTTAAAGCCATAATTTCACCCTGGTGTAATTGAATTGCGCGAAAAGCGATGGCTAATCCTAAGCCATATCCACCTGTTTTTTTTGTTCTTGACGTGTCCACACGATAAAATGGATTAAATATTCTCTCTAGCTGGTCTTCAGGTACGCCCGGACCTTTATCACTAATATCAATATATACATGTTCTTTAGTTTTATCGTATTTTAATGAAACAATAACTTGTTCGCTGGCAGGCGAGTAATGTAGTGCATTGCGAACTACATTTTCTATTGCTCTGTGAATCAGACGTTCATCGATTAATATACAACAGGGCTCAATTATTCCTGCTTTGACGCGATGTGTTTCTTCTCCAACTTCATAATTGGCATCGTTAATGACATTAAATAAAAGAGTAGAAAGATCAATTTCGTTTAAATTGAGATCAGTTGTTGATTTTTCCAAGCGAGCAAATTCCAGTATTTCTGTAATTAAAGCATTTAATCTGGAACATTCAAGTTCCATGCGCTTAAATTCAGTATCTGCCAAATGGAGTGTTTTATTTCGTCCTAATTCAATAGCAATTTGTAGGCGAGCAAGAGGGGAGCGCAATTCATGTGAAATATCTTGTAACAATCTTTCTTTTGAGCTAACTAGTGTTTCCAGTTGCTCTGCCATACGATCAAATTCATGGCTTAATTGAGCTATTTCATCATTATGATGCCCTCTTAAATGACCAACACGTGTATTTAACTTTCCAGTAGCAATTGATTTAGCTGCCAGCCCCAAAGATCGTAACGGTTGAGTTAAATATCGTGATAATAAATAACAAATAAGACCGCTAATAAACGTTGCTAAGGTGAGGCGAATAGCAAGGCCAGCCCAAGGAACACTGACAAAATGATAGATGGGTTTTTCACTTACTGCAGCAAGCCGGTAAAATTTTCCTGAAGTTGATAAGATTTCATGACTAACAATAAGTTTCTCTGATTTTAAAATACCTTCACTCAGCTGATCCTGGAGTAGATTTTCTGCAACTTTTTTTACATTTTCTGGTGCAGCTTGTGTGCCAATAATTTCACCAGTACTGGTTAACAAATAAATTGACATATGGCGTGAAATACCAATTTTATTCAACCATTTTAATAATGCAGTTTGTCTTCCTGATTCATAGGTTGCAACCGCCGCATTTGCATAGCTATCCATAAATAATTGTTCTTGGGCGGGTAATGATGATTTGTGTACAATGTAACTGATTATCCAGGCGGTAGTGAAAATAATAAGTATTGTGGCTAGCCAAAATGAAATAAAAATTTTCCAATACAAACTACGCATTAAACATATATCCAAATCCACGAACGGTCTTAACTATAGGCTCACCTTGTGGGTTATCACCTAATTTATTTCTTAAGTTACTGATGTGAACATCGATGCTACGATCATAGGCAGTGTATTTTCTGCCAAGAGCATATTCAGTAAGTTCTTCTTTTGAAAATGCTTGTCCTGGTGATTTAATAAGCATCTCTAAAATATTAAACTCAGCGTTTGTGAGTTCAAGATAATTTCCAGCCATAGTTACATGACGCTTGGAACAGTCAACTACAATATTATGTTGTTCGATGATAGGTCTTGAAGTAGGAATTTTTTGTGTACGTCTTAAAATTGCTCGTAAACGCGCTACCAGTTCCCGTGGATTACATGGTTTGGGTAAATAATCATCTGCGCCTATTTCCAGACCTACAATACGATCTATATCATCACCCCGAGCGGTTAACATGAGGACAGGAGTTTCCAAATGTTCACGAATAGCCTTTAATACCTCAAAGCCGTTTAGCTTAGGTAACATAACATCAAGAATTATTGCATCAAAAGACTGATTTAAGGCTTTTTTTACCCCGCTTTCACCATCATGAACACAAACAGCATGGAAACCCTCAGGTTCCAGATATTGGGTTAATAAATCGGTCAACTCTATATCGTCATCAATTATGAGAATATTACCATTCATGATTCATTATGCCTTGCGTTTATCAATACATTCCATCAACTTGATTCTTCTGGCATCTGCATTGATAATCCTAAACTCAAAAGAATCAATTGTAATGGTTTCCCCTCGTGAAGGTAAACGACCAAAACTATTCATTACAATGCCACCTATTGTATCATAAAATTCATCACTAAAATCTGCTTGAAGTTGCTCATTAAATTCATCAATAGGCATATGGGCTTTAACAATATAGTGTCCGTCTTCATGTACTTTAATGTAGGCATCTTCATCGATATCAAATTCATCTTCGATATCGCCAATTATCTGTTCGATAATGTCTTCAATGGTTACAAAGCCTGAAACTTCGCCATATTCGTCTACAACAATAGCCATGTGATTTTTATTACTGCGGAACTCACTGAGTAAGCTGTCTAAGCGCCTACTTTCAGGAACAAAAGTAACCTGACGACAAATATCCAGCAAATCAAAGGTGCCAAGGTTAGTAGATTGATAGCGTAATAAATCTTTTGCATGCAATATCCCAATGATTTCATCTGAATCTCCAGCGATCACGGGGAATCTTGAATGACCAGTTTGGGTCACTGTTTTGATAATATCGCCGAATTCATCATCTTGTTTAATGCAAACCATTTGATTTTTTGGCAGCATGATGTCTCGGACACGCATTTTGGAGAAAGAAATAGCCCCTTCGATCATTGCTAAAGTCTCAGCACTAATAAGCGAACGAATTTGAGCATCTCTTAATAAACTTACAAGCTCCTCTTGATTTTGTGGTTCTCCTTGCAAAAACTGCTTAAACCGAGCGAACCACGTATTACTATCTTCCTCTTTATTCAAGTTCATTACCCTCTGCGTCATAAGGATTAGAAAATCCAAGTTCAGCTAATAATTTAATTTCAATAGCTTGCATTATGACTGATTCATCATCCTTAATATGATCATAGCCCAATAAATGCAAGATTCCATGAATCAAAATCAATGCCCAATGTGATTCCAGCGTTTTTTTAAGTTGCTTGCTTTCTTCTAACAAGACTTGCGGACAAATAATAACATCACCTAATAAAGGGCATTCCAATTGAATTTCAGGTGGTAAAGCACTCGGAAATGCCAACACATTGGTCGTTTTATTTTGCTTTCTGTATGTACCGTTTAAGTGGATCATTTCGTCTGGTGTAACCAAACGAACAGTGAGTTCAGCTTCTTTTTGATAATCCCGTAAAGCCAGTGATGCCAAACGTGTTAATTCTTCTTCACTGAAAGGTAGGGGTTCATCAGTGGCATTTTGAATATCGATATAATAACTCATTATTTTTTTCCTGTTGATGCGTTATCATAGCAATCAACAATTTTAGATACTAACGGATGTCTTACTACTTCACGGCTTGTGAAAGTATGAATACTAATTTCCGGTATTTTTTTGAATAATCCTACTGCATGGGCGAGTCCCGAATCAATACCTTTTGGCAAATCAACCTGGGTCATATCCCCGGTTATTACAGCTTTTGAGCCAAAACCTATACGAGTTAAAAACATTTTCATTTGCATAATGGTTGTATTTTGTGCTTCATCAAGAATAATAAATGACTCATTTAAAGTTCTACCACGCATGAACGCCAATGGTAAAACTTCGATAATATCTGTTTGAATCAGTTTTTGTGTTTCTTTAAAACCTATCATTTCATATAATGCATCATAAATGGGTCTCAAATAGGGAAGTACTTTTTCTACTAAATCTCCTGGAAGAAACCCTAGTTTTTCTCCAGCTTCAACTGCTGGTCTTACAAAAATCAATCTTTGAACTTCACCCTTTTCAAAACATTGTATGGCTTTAGAAACAGCCAAATAAGTTTTTCCAGTTCCAGCAGGACCAACAGCAAAGGTTATGTCAGATCGGTCAATTGCATCGAGAAAATCAGCTTGTTTGTTATTTCGCGCCGCAATTGATTTTCGACATAATTTAACATGATGAACATTATGAATCATTATTTTTTGGTTTTCCTCAACAAAGTAATATATATTATGAGTATAGTATTTATTATACTTTTGACCGTGCAATGATGTATAGGCACACAAGAATAGTGCAGAAAGCTCATCTTCTGCAAGATTTATGCTACAATCAATTTTTTTGATATAACACTAATTCATGATCGATCTTCACTGCCATAGCAATTTTTCTGACGGAGCTTTAAGTCCTGCAGAATTAATACAAAAAGCCCAAAATCAAAAAATCAGATGTCTGTCGCTTACAGACCATGACACTGTCGCAGGCTATTCTGAATTATTGCAGGCTGCCTCTTCAACATCAATAAAAATAATTAATGGTATCGAGCTTAGTGTCCGATGGAAAAAGCATGAATTACACATTTTAGGTTATCACATTGATCATACTGTAGATCTTCTTGAACTAATCGAACGACAAAATCAAAGCAGGGTAGTACGGGCCCAACAAATTGGAGCAGTATTAGCGTCACTCGGTATTTCAGATGCTTATTTAAAAGCATGCGAATTAGCGGGCCATGATCGAGTGGGAAGGCCTCATTTTGCGAGGCTTCTTGTTAATGAAGGTAAAGCTCCTGATCTTAGTACTGCATTTAAACGGTTTCTAGGTAGAGGTAAATTAGCCTATGTTCCTACTCCCTGGATTAGCATTCAGGAAGCAATAGAGGGTATTATTGCTGCAAATGGCCAGGCAGTTATCGCTCATCCGCTTAAATACGGATTGACGCGTTCCAAATTGCATGAGTTAATTAACGAATTTAAAGCAACTGGTGGAGTAGGAATAGAAGTGGTTTCAGGTGAAATGACAGTAACTGAAGTGAATGAATTGGCCGCTACATGCCTAAGATTCCATTTGTTGGCTTCTTCTGGTTCAGATTATCATGGTGATACGTCTTCGCGCGTGAACCTTGGAAGTCAAAAACAGCTACCGGTTAACTGTACACCTATTTGGCATGAATGGAACATCTAACAGGGGACTTTATGAGTCAGTTTTTTGCATTACATCCCGATAATCCGCAAGCTCGTTTGTTGAGGAAGGCGGTGAATATTATTGAGGACGGCGGGTTAATTGTTTATCCTACAGACTCAGGTTATGCCTTGGGTTGTGGATTAGGTAATAAAGCAGCACTTGAACGTATTAGAAGATTGCGCCAATTGGATAAAAATCATAATATGACTCTTGTTTGCCGTGATTTATCTCAGCTTGGTACTTATGCCAGAGTATCTAATCCAATATTCCGATTATTGAAAGCATTCACCCCAGGTTCTTATACTTTTATTCTTAATGCAACCCATGAAGTGCCTCGTTTAATGTTGCATCCAAAAAGAAAAACTCTAGGATTACGTATTCCAGATAATACGATTACCCTTGCATTGTTGGAGTGTCTTGAGGCTCCTTTAATGAGTACTACTTTAATTCTTCCTGGTGCTAAGGCCCCACTGAGTGAACCTGAAGCGATCCGCGATATTTTGGGAGAGCAAATCGATTTGGTTATTGATGGGGGGCATTGTGGTCAAGAGCCCACAACAGTAGTTGATTTGACTGGTGATTATCCAGTGATAGTAAGAGAAGGTAAAGGTGATCCTGAACCCTTCAGGTAAGTTAATTTATTTATAAGAGGATATTGATGTCAGCATTATTTAGTTCCAATAAACGAGTTGTTTCTGGAATGAGAGTCAGTGGCAGATTACATCTTGGACACTACCATGGTGTAATAAAAAATTGGATTAAATTACAACATCAATATGATTGCTTTTTTTTTGCAGCGGATTGGCATGGTTTAACAACACAATATGATGAGCCTGGTTTTATAGAGGAACATCTATGGGATATGATTGTGGATTGGCTGGCTTGTGGAGTGAATCCCGGCTTATCACGAATATTTATTCAGTCCTGGGTCCCTGAACATGCTGAACTGCATTTACTTTTATCTATGATTACTCCTTTGGGATGGTTAGAGAGGGTGCCTAGTTTCAAAGATCAGCAAGAAAAACTAAAAGAAAAGGACTTATCAACGTATGGTTTTTTAGGCTATCCCTTGTTACAAAGCGCTGATGTTCTGATTTACCATGCCGATTACGTTCCTGTTGGTGAAGATCAGGTATCTCATATTGAACTTACCAGAGAAATTGCGCGAAGGTTTAATCATATCTATGGCAAGGAACCTAATTTTGAAGAATTAGCATCTGAAGCAATTAAAAAAATGGGAAAAAAGAACAGTAAATATTATAGTGAGTTACGTCGACAGTTTCAGGAGCATGGAAATCATGAAGCGATTAAAACAGCACAAGCTCTTTTAGAAGATCAATCTAACTTGTCTATTGGTGATAAAGAGCGTCTATTAGGTTATTTAGAGGGTAGTGGTAAAATTATTCTACCCGAACCTTATCCATTACTTACAGAAACTGCAAAAATGCCTGGTCTTGACGGACAAAAAATGTCTAAGTCCTACCACAATACAATTATGCTCAGAGAGCCGCCTGCTCAGGTTGAGAAAAAGGTATTGACTATGCCAACTGATCCTGCTCGAGTCAAACGAACTGATCCTGGTGAGCCTGAAAAATGTCCAGTTTGGCAATTCCATAAAATTTACTCAAATAATGAAGTGAAAGATTGGGTACAAAAAGGATGTCGCACTGCTGGAATTGGTTGCATCGAATGTAAAAGACCGGTTGTGGACGCGATCAACAAAGAATTACAACCCATTCAGGAATCAATTGCTGAATATGAATCTGATTTAAGTTCAGTAAAACGAATTGTTTCTGAAGGCAGCGAGTCGGCGCGAGAAGTGGCTTGTAAAAATTTGAGTACAGTTCGGGAAGTTATGGGACTCGATTATTAATGCTCGATTGTTCTATGATTATTTTTAAAAGCAAGCCTGGACTAAATATTGTATCGTCCGGGTTTTGGTTTATTTCCCATTAGGTTTATAAATGCGTGTTCGATCTTTAAAGGTATATCTATGAAGAATCTAATAAGAATGAGTTATTAGCATGGATATTGAATTATCAAGTCAATCGGAAGTAAAAGCAGTAGTTGATGGTAAGGAGCTTACAGAGTTTCCGGATGATTTATTCATTCCCCCCGATGCACTTGAGGTATTGCTAGACTCCTTTAGCGGTCCACTCGATTTGCTTTTATATCTCATTCGCAAACAGAATATTGATATATTGGATATTCCGATTGTAAGCATTACTAAGCAATATTTGCACTACATTCAATTAATGGAATGTAGGCGCTTGGAGTTAGCTGCTGATTATTTATTGATGGCGGCAATGCTTGCAGAAATCAAATCGCGTCTGTTATTACCGTCCCCTGCTGTAAATGAGGAAGATGAGGAAGAGGATCCTCGTATGAGCCTCGTACGGAAACTTCAAGCGTATGAACAAATTAAAATTGCAGCGGAATTGCTTGATGCTCTTCCGCGACAAGAACGAGATCATTTTATTATTCAAGTAAATCCCTCTGAATTTGAGCAAATAATAATTCATCCTGAAGTGACTCTTGAGGATTTAGTTGAAGCCATGAAATCATTATTACAACGAGAAGAGCACACAAGCCATCATCAGGTCTCGAGGGAGGCGCTCTCTGTGCGTGAGCGCATGAGTAACATTTTGTTACTACTCCAGGAACACAATGTTTTAGAATTTAATCAATTATTTTCTATTAAAGAGGGACGCGTTGGGTTAGTTGTTTCCCTATTAGCTATTTTAGAATTAGCAAGACAATCGCTCATTGTAATTACCCAAAATGAAGCATTTTCGCCAATACATTTACGAGCAGCATAAGATGGACGAAAAAGAACTAAAAAACATAGTTGAGGCAATACTATTAAGTGCTAATGAACCGATCTCTTTGGATGGGCTATTAGAGGTTTTTGATGAATGGCAAAGACCTACTAAAGAACATTTGGGTATTATTATTAATGACTTAAAAGAGGACTTTCTATCTCGATCATTTGAAGTTGTTCAAGTAGCGACTGGGTTTATCATACAGACCAAAAAAGAATATAGTAACTGGATTGCACGCATGCAAATTGAAAAACCAGCTAAATATTCTCGGGCTTTACTTGAAACTTTAGCTATTATTGCTTATAAGCAACCAGTTACTCGAGCAGATATAGAAGAGATACGTGGTGTTGCAGTAAGCAGTCAAATAATAAAGACATTGTTGGAAAGAGAATGGATTCGTGTTTCTGGTTATAAAAATGTTGCGGGTAAGCCCGCTGTATATACAACTACACGAGAATTTTTAAATTATTTTAATTTAAAATACTTAAATGAACTTCCAACCTTACCCCAGGTTATGGAAACATTGAACTTACATAATCCTAATGAAGAGTATATTACTGAATGAGCAGCGAAAGGTTACAAAAAATATTAAGCCAGGCTGGCCTTGGTTCCCGACGTGAAATGGAGCGTTGGATAGAAAATGGTTGGGTTCAAGTTAATGGAAAACCAGCAAAAATAGGTGATTCGGCAGGGGCTGAGGATAAAATTACGGTAAAAGGAAAACTAATCCCTAATCCACTTAAAATAAGACAAAATATTCGTATTCTGCTTTATCATAAACCTGTAGGTGAAATCTCAAGCCGCCATGATCCTAAATTTGAAAAAACAGTTTTTGATCATCTGCCTCATTTACGACAGGGGCGTTGGGTTCAGGTAGGGCGTCTGGATTTGAATACATCAGGGTTACTTATCTTTACCAATAATGGTGATTTAGCCAATCAATTAATGCATCCAAAATATGGATTAGAAAGAGAGTATGCGGTTAGAGTTCACGGCCAAATTAGTCCTGATGCTTTAAATAATCTTCAAAAGGGTGTTGAGTTAGAAGATGGAGTGGCTAAGTTTACTCGTGTGGAGTTTCGTGGTGGAGAGGGAGCGAACTCTTGGTATCATGTAACTTTAAATGAGGGCCGTAATAGAGAAGTACGACGCTTATGGGAATCACAAGGTTTAGAGGTTAGTCGATTAATTCGAATTCGCTATGGCGTATTAGCAATGCCAAGATATTTATCACGTGGACAGTGTTACGAATTAACTCCTAAAGAAGTAACTGAGTTTTTAGCTTCGTTGCCTAAAGAATAATTGATATTAAAAAAACCGTAGCCAAGGTGCAGCGAAATAAACCCGGTGGTCTTGGAATGATTAAAAACCTGGCTCTAATGCGCTGCGTTCAGGCTACAATACTGATTATTAGGCTGTATATTTTTTCTTGCCGAATGGTTTCAGTGATTCTGCAATCTGCTTATACAATTCAGGAAGCCATCTAGGTTGAGCAAAAGTAGAGGTAGACGGTTTGCTCTTACGCAGATCATTGGGTGCGATAATTACCTGAATATGACTCAGACCAACACGGCGCGCTAAAATAAAAAGTTGATCTATAGCAAGATCGCCTACAGCTAAACAGCCTACGGATAAGTCCTTTCCATGAATAAAAATATTATTACCTAGATTGGTTCTCCCATCCTGATAACCTTTTTGTCTATCGAAGTTGTTGGGATAATTAATCATCATTGATAAATGCATGCTGCTAAAAGGATTAAAGTTAACCAGTCTATAAACACCCTCAGGAATTTGCTTGTCATTTTCACGCAACTTAGGCCCTAACCGGCCACTAAATCCAGTTAAAGGATAATCGTGGATATGTTTCCAGATTTGATTAGAATTTTTAGCCCAGAGTTCCACCTTTCTTTCTGATTTAAATGCGAGCAACGCGATATCACGTGGAGGATAACTTACTCCTGCTTTGGAGAAATATGATTTAAGTCGGGGCTCAACGCGTAAGCCATAACGTTTTATTGCTTTATCAACTGCTTGATCCCAATCCAGTTTAGGAGCCATAGCATAGCAATTGAAACTGAAAATCATTATGACAAAAGCAAATAACTGTTTCATATAAATAGTAAAGTGGTGGGTTGTTGAAATCTTATCAAATATTAATTCAAAGAACAATTTAACCTAAGAGTAAAAATAAACCCGGATTATGCGCTTACATATCCTTATACATTCCGTCTTAAGGACCGTATCAATGATTTAACTTTTATTTTTTTGTTTCAATAGAATTTGTTTTTTTACAGGTAAGGATAATTGTGTTGTAATGAAATCTGGGCTTGCAGCTAAATGTCCTACAGACGGTACTAGACCATAATGATTAGGACAGAGATAGTTTACTGAACTGTCTTGATCAATTTTATAAAAAATATACTTACTCTCACAATACTCAGGTTTGTCAAAGAGAGCTACTTGTATTATGGGTGTCCCTTCCATCTTATTCTCTATAAAAAAGGCATTAATCCAAAGATTGCTAATAACCACACATGCACCTACGACTAAAAGTGAGTTAATAAATGTGCTGGTGTATTTGAAAGCTGGACCGTTAATACTCAAATGTGACATGACATGTATCAAGGATAGGACCAATATGAGTAAATTAAATGAATATACTCCTGCATTAAGATAGCCAAAATACGTTCCAAAAATTTGATTTCCCGAGAATTGGAAATGAATGAGCGCAGCAATAAGGCTAAGCCAAAGCGCTGAAATGATGTGCTCAATAGCCTTTTTTTTAGTTCCAATAATAAAGAGTACTAGAGCAATTAATGGAAAAAGACATTGGATTAATTTTCCCAGTGCATACATTGGAGTCATACTCTCAAAATTAAATGGTCTTTAGTTTAAAGCTAAGTAGTTATAACAGTATTTTTATATATGTATATATAATGGTTAACCTGAATATGGTTTGATAAAGGCCAGAATCAAAGTCTTATTTCTAACAGCGCTACTCCTCAGATAATTCCGGTCAGAATACCAATTTTACGAAGACATAATAATTTATTAATTTTTATTAGCTAATATTAAAACAGGCGTGCTTGTTATTTAAACACATGTGCTCATGAATGTAACGTTTTAAGTTGGTTGTAGTCCAAGAGGTAAATCATGATAGAGCGTAGAGAAGGTTTATATAATCGAATTGCGGACGCATTTGACCCTAAAAGCCAAATGAATAGAGATAAACGCATGGATCTTTTACTGTCCGCACTCTATGAACTCAATGAAGCCACAAAAAAAGAATCGAACGAAACCTATCAAAAAGAGTTGAGCACAGCAATCCAATCAGAAGTAGATAAAGCAGTTACAACGGCTACAGCGGATGCAATTGCCAGGAAACAGGCATCGGGTGACACATCTGAATTAACAGAAGAAGAGAAGGCCTCAATTGAGTCCAAAGAAAGGACAAAAATAATACGTAATAAAGAGAAGCAAATAGCTGAAAACTTAATGTCTATGATAAAAAGCACCGCTAATTCAGAAAATGAAGATATTCAAGCAGCACGAGGTGTCTTGACGGAAGTTATGAGAGAACCAGAAGCCTATGGGCTCAGTTCCAAAATGAGACCTTTGCTCGCCAAATTATATGGAACGGATACCGTTTCTATTATCCCAAAGCACAATCCAACTGCAGTAGAAACAGAATCGGCACATTGGTATGCAGGAAAATATATAGAAAAAAAATTTGCTCAGACGCCCGAAAATTTACTCTCAGCAGAGTTTACGTATCTTGTTATGTCAAGGATTCGGAATATTTATAAGAAATTTGAAGAGAGAGTTGAACAAAGTGTGCTAACTAGATTATCAAAAGAGGCAGGGGTCACGCAAGATGATATTCCACCGGACATTATCGATAAGACTGTAAAAAAGGATTTAAATGAATATTTGAGATGTTCCAAAGCCTTATTGGAAAAAAATCCAGGAATTAGTGAAGAGTATAAAAAATGTAAACAGGAAGAGTCTCAAAATCACGCATCTATTGCATTAGGAGAAATCAAATCATTAATAGAAACTGTTCCATGGGAGCTGGGCATATGGGGAAGCAAAGCAAAGATTAAGGTTGATGGAGTGGACAAACAAATACCTAGTCATATGAAGCAAATATACGATAAAGTCGTGTATGCAGAAAATCATCCAGAAGCAGCCCTGAGGATGTTAGATGAAATACATACGATTTCCCAAGAAGCGCTTCAGGATAAACCTAAATTATTTAGTAGCTTTAGGGAGCGTTATCAGTCAACGACAAAAGCATATGAGGAAATTGAAAAGCAAAGTGATTTTAAATTGCATTAAAAATATCTGTAGATAATTGATTTAATATATACAGGCTCAATAAAAGGCGGGTTATTACTGGGTAAAAGTTGCAAGGGACGCTTATTTTTCTTTGATAAGGGTCAGGTAAGGCTGTGTTGGATATATTGTTGTCTTAATCATAGTGTCTGGAAGTTTGATCTGTTTGATTTCAAAAGGATGTATCCCTTTAAACATATAATCCAATGGATTAATTAAATTGGGAAAATAGCCCAAATTATTCTTTAGCTTGTTCGCGCGACTCGATGGATGAATGCTGCCTATCCATAATGGCTTGTTTACGTTTGACAAATTATAATTTGACTCCCAGACTCTTAATTCAAGTCCTAACTTAGTCTGTTGATCTTTATACGTCATAATCAGCATGGGCGCTTTATTTTCATATAATTGGGTAAATAATGGAAGCTTAACACTGTTTGGTTGTTGACTCATTCGCATAAGCAAGTTGGTAAAAAATGAATCTTCGTGGGAATGCCATCCACTTTCTTCCAGGATATTTTGTAATATATCCAAATCTCCTGCGAATTGAAGATTTAAAAAACTGATTCTTTTTCCTATTCTGCTAAATTGATAAATTGGAAGAATAGGTTTTTCCTGTTCCCACCATATTCTTTCGGTCAAAGTAAATTTTTTATAATAGGGGGTATGATTATAAGATAAAGTTTTAAAATTAATAAATGTGGCTATTAATGAAGATAAAAAGATACTGATAAAAAGTGGAAGAATCATTAATGATGAATGTGCCATTTTTTTCAAAGAAATATTTGATTTTCTATAACTTAAGCAATGAATTAAACAAATTGTTGTACCTAGAAGGTAGGATGCTAAAATATCTGTGAACCAATGATCCCCTAAATAAAGAGTTCCTAAACCACTAAAGCTAAGAATTGTAAATACAATGGACTTAAGCATACCCGTAAATAAGGTATAGGTTTTATTTATATAAAACAAAATAAATCCGTACAACGCAGTAGCAATCAGTAGGTTAATCGCAGGAAAAGAAGAGCCTGGCATAACAACTAACAGGCCCGGGGGCCTGGGACTATTAACAAGGTAAGTAAGTGCTAGAGCTATAAAGCTACTAAAAAAAATCAAACTGCATAAATGAATAACTGCCACTCTATTTTTATTATAAATAAACCAGCAACAACATATAATAAAAAGAGTGAGTAGCGTTAGTGTAGATGTTAATTGAGTGCAACAAATAAAAAATATTCTTAGTATTGGGGTATTAAAACTTTGTAAAAGCAAATGAGTCGGAAGATTAATAAAAGCAAGGAACTGTGTCGTAACGGTTAATCCTAAAAGAATAAGGAACAAAAGCAGGCACAACAGAGTTATTAGTACAATAGAAGCAGTATGATAATGATTCGCTTCATCTTGTGGCGTAAACGCATCATATACATAAACCAAAAGTGAATTATTTTTTAGTTTTAGCCAGAAATTATGTAAATAGACTTTTAAAAAAGAGCTTACTAACCTAATCAACCATTTTATAAATATGCTAAATAACCAAATTCCAGCGAGCAAAATAAGGATTAATAAAAATAAACGCGTCGCACTTTCTGTGGATAACTCGTGACTGGCTGCTCCTATTACAACCCCCGGCATTATATACAAAATAGACCAACCAATTGCAGATATAACATTTGCTACAAAAAAACGCCATTGCTTCATATGCATTATTCCAGCAATAACTGGAATAATTGAGCGTAAGGGGCCAACAAAACGACCAATTAATACGCTTTTTCCACCATGGGTTTCAAAAAAATCTTTGCCATATTGTATCCATTTGGGGTACTTACTAAACGGCCAAATTTCAAGCAATCGATCACTATAATAATAACCCAGTAGGTAACTTAGACTATCGCCGGCAACCGCACCTAAAATCGCTGCTAATAATGTAAGATCAATACGCATAATTCCTGAGCCAGCAAGTATTCCTATGGCAGTCATTGTGACACTACCAGGTACAATACTGCCCACAATTGCCAAAGACTCAGTTAAGGAAATAAGAAATGTGATGAATAAAGACCAGTGAGGGTTTTGTTGCAACCAGTTAGTCAGTGGCTGTACATAGTCTACGAACAAGTTCATATTTTTTCAGGGATAAAATTGTTGCAGAAAATATTGCACAAAATGCTGATTGACTGTATCCATTTGTACCGCAGGAACAAAATGGCTTATTTGAGTCATTTCCATTTTTTCAAATCCACAAGGATTTATTCCTGAGAAAGGTTTTAAGTCCATATCGACATTGAGAGCAATTCCATGATAAGTACAGCCGTTTTTTACTCTTAAGCCTATTGAAGCTATTTTTTGCTCATTTACGTAGACCCCAGGTGCGCCGCAACGAATAGAAGCTTCTATTTGATAAAGTGCAAGAACGGATAATAATACCTGTTCCAATTTACCAACCAAGGATCTTATTCCTAAATTTTTTCTTCTAATATCCATTAAAACATAGGCAACGAGCTGGCCTGGTCCATGATAGGTTACTTGCCCTCCGCGATCAGATTGTACCACAGGTATGGACGCAGGATTTAGTATATGTTCGGGCTTTCCCGCCTGTCCTTGAGTATAAACTGGAAAATGTTCTAAAAGCCAAAGCTCATCTTGAGTAGTTTCTTCGCGCTTTTGTGTAAATTCCTTCATTAGCAGCCAAACATCATTGTAGTTTTGAATACCTAGCTGTCGTATTTTCATTATAGAACCATTTTTACTTCTGGATGCTGAGTAATGGCTCTATAAAATACGTCAAGCATGTCTTGATTTTCAGCAAAAACGGTGACTGTGATTGCTAAATAATTAGAGTCTTTACTCATTTTATGAGTCAGTGCATCTTCCTTAATATGAGGAAAGTGAGTGACGGCAATTTGTCTGATTTCTTCAAGAAAAACGGGCGAATTATTCCCTATTATTTTTATAGGAAAGTAACAGGGAAATTCGATTAAAGTCGTTTTTGTCATCCTTAAATCCTATCAAGTCTTAGGAGCCAAACCAGCGCTTAAAGGCCAAACGTATAGAGTCTTTGCTTCGTGTATAAAAACCACCTGACTCGACACCTTGCAGGGCATATAATGGTCGAGTTGATACGATATTATTATCAAATTGAACCACTAAATCACCTATCTTATCACCTTTCTTAATGGGTGCTTCAAGGAAGGACGGAATTTTAGTGGAAATATTAAGGCGTTGATATTGACCAGTGGGAATAGTGATGTATTGGTCTTCATTTAAGCCCACACTTACTTTATCAACTTGTCCTTTATAAAGAGGAAGCTCTGAGATTGACTGGCCTGACTTGTAGAGTTGGTGCGTTTCAAAAAATCTGAAGCCATAATTTAGTAATTTTTCACTATCATCTGCACGGGAAGAATCACTTGGTTCGCCAAGGACTACCGCCAGTAAGCGCATATTGTCACGTTTTGCAGAAGATACCAGACAGAATCCTGCTTCGTTTGTATGACCAGTTTTTATGCCATCTACTTGATTATCACGCCACAACAAGCGATTTCTGTTAGGTTGACGGATACCATTGTAGGTAAACCATTTTTGTTTATACCACTCATAGTATTGTGGGAAGTCAATAATTAATGCTCTACCAAGAATCGCTAAGTCTTTCGCTGTAGTATATAAATTAGGGTCGGGTAAACCAGTGCTATCAGTAAAATGGCTGTTTTTCATTCCAAGGTTTTGAGCTTGTTGATTCATAAGATCAGTGAATGAGTTTTCAGTTCCCCCAACATGTTCTGCCATGGCAACACAGGCATCATTCCCTGAGTCAACAATGATCCCCTTAAGCAAGTCTTCTACAAGAACTTGTTGGCCTTCTTTGATGAACATGCGTGAACCACCTATTTTCCATGCATCACGGCTCACTCGTACATTATCGGTAAGATGGATTTGCTCATGATGAAGTGCATTCGATATAACATATAAAGTCATCATTTTAGTTAAACTGGCAGGAGGAAGACGCTCTTCACTGTTCTTTTCTGCAATGATTTTGCCGCTGTTCACATCAATCAATATGTACGCTTTTGCATTAAGAATTGGAGGTGAAGGAGTAACTAAAGGCTTATTTGTAACTGTTGGGGAAGGTCTTCCTAGGTCTGCAATAGGTTTATTAGGTAACGAACCTTCATCTGCCATAGAATTAGTTGACTGTACAAATAAAGTAATGAGAAACAGCGTAGTTAATAAAATAGACGTTATTCTTGTCATGTTGTTACCTAGTCCAATTGCAAAAAATGTGAATATAGTATCACAGCCTTTTGCCAGCAACAAAATAGCAGATGAAAAATAATGAAATTTTTTTCAAGTTAAAATAAATCTTCGAAATTATGTGATATTTCTGTATATTAGCCAGAAAACAATTATTCAAAATTGGAAAATATGCGAAAGATACTTATTGCTGTGACAATTTTATTGGCAGGATGCCAAACTACAAATCAACCCGTTGATTCTTCAACATCGGGAACAAAAAAGTCTACACGACAAGTAACTCAAAGTACGAATAATTCAATATATAATCGTTACAAAAATAAAACAAATAGATATACCCAACGTCAAGATGGGGCACCCGCTAAATTGAAAAACATTAGTTTTAAAGAGCCTGTTCCTTCCAAAGAACCTTTAAGTCGATATGGTAATATATCTGAATATTCTGTTGATGGACGCTCCTATCAAGTGATGAAAAGCTCAACAGGATATAAAGCAAGAGGTATTGCTTCCTGGTATGGAACAAAATTTCACAAACAAAGAACTTCCAGTGGCGAACCTTATAACATGTATGTAATGTCTGCCGCACATAAAACGTTACCTTTACCAACTTATGTAAAAGTTAAAAATTTGAATAATGGAAAGGTTGCAATCGTTAAAGTAAACGATCGTGGCCCATTTCATTCTAATAGGATTATCGATTTGTCCTATGCCGCAGCTTTAAAACTTGGAGTATTTCCCAAAGGAACAGCTCCTGTTGAAATTGAAACGTTAATGGGACCCGCTGGAAAAGCACATTATTATCTTCAGGCCGGTGCTTTTACAACGGAAGCCCTGGCAACACGTTTAAAAGAAAAATTAACTCATATTACTCCATCCCCGGTGTATATCGAGCACTATAAGCAACATTATATTGTGCGAGTAGGACCATTTGGTTCAAAAAATATGGCTGATAGTTTGAAACACAAATTAGCGCTTAATGGAGTGAGAGGCTCTTTTTCCGTTTTAATTTAGGTTGTTATGGAATTATTAATAGCTTATTCGTGGATTAATGGATAAAATTATCGAGGCAAATTTCCAAAACATTAGAATTATTAGGGCCTGTCTACAATTCGCTATTTTTGGCTAGGAAAATAGTTGTAACTGGATCCTATAAAAATATAGCTTTATGAAGCACAATATGCCTATTTTTTGAATTCAATTTTCTTATTTTATTGCGCTTTATCAGAGCTACAATTTTCAAAATAAGGTTGGTTATATTTAATTTTGAGGTACTTAATCAATGCATGAAAGCTCTGTATTTTATACAATATTCTTAATCTTCGCAGGCGCTGCATTTCTTTCAACCTTGGTTCTTTATACCAAACAATCATTGTTGGTTGCTTATATTCTTCTTGGAGCAGTTTTTGGACCATGGGGATTAAAGCTTGTATCTGATGTGACTATTGTCAAACAAATTGGTGATATTGGAATAGTCTTCTTATTATTTCTACTCGGACTGCACTTACAACCCCAAAATCTCGTCCACATGTTAAAGAAGGTTACATGGATTGCTTTGGTTAGTTCAGTTCTTTTTGCTGTAACTTCATATTGGATTAGCAGGCTTTTTGGTTTAAGTGTGACTGAATCATGGATTGTGGGTTGTGCAATGATGTTTTCAAGCACAATTATTGGCTTGAAATTATTACCCACGACTATCTTGCACCATCAGCATACTGGTGAAGTAATGATTAGCGTGTTATTAATGCAGGACGTTATTGCAATTATCGTGCTGATCTTAATTCATGGAGCGCAACAAACAGGTGGCTTCTCGATAGATGATATCATTTTAGTGGGTATAGATTTACCAGCATTAATTCTTTTTGCTTTTACCGTTGAAAAATATGTTTTGATCCGATTACTGGCACGTTTTGATAGAACTCAGGAATATGTATTTCTTTTATCAATTGGTTGGTGTTTGGGGATGTCTGTTCTTGCACAAAAAATAGGTCTTTCTGAAGATATTGGTGCTTTCCTAGCTGGGGTAGCTCTGGCAGCAAGTCCTATTTCTCTTTTTATTGCTGAGAGCCTAAAACCCCTAAGAGATTTTTTTCTGGTGATGTTTTTCTTTTCAATCGGAGCGACTTTTAATTTTGGTCTAGCGCAGCAAGTGATTATTCCTGCGCTTATTTTGTCTCTTTTAGTTTTACTATTTAAACCGGTTCTATTTTATTTGCTTCTTGGTAAATCCGGTGAAAAAAAACATGTGGCAAAAGAGGTGGGCATTCGTTTGGGACAAGCGAGTGAATTTTCCTTACTTGTTGCCAGCATTGCTTTGAGTACTGGGCTTATTTCGGATAAAGCGTCTAATTTAATTCAAGCAACTACCATTTTAACATTTATTGTTTCATCATATTTTGTTGTACTGAAATACCCAACCCCGATAGCACTCTCTGATAAAATGCGTAAGGATTAAATAATGAAATTATTAGTTATATTATTGTGTTTATTGAGTGAACGCTTTTTGATTCACTCTGTTTCGTACCAACGTTTTTATTGGTTTCCTGATTACTGCCAAAAAATAAAAATGATCACCAATAAACACGGTTCTAACCCCTGGGTCCTGTTGACTTTAATAATAGTTCCTATTGTATTGCTTGTATCGATAATTTACCTATTGTTGGATCACCTCGTATTTGGCTTGATAGGGTTTCTTCTAAGCCTCATAATTTTCTTTTATTGCCTAGGCCCTCAAAATGTCTTTTATCCTATCGTACAATCAGATATTAAGACGAATCAGGAACTTGTGGGAGACTATTTTATTTTAGTCAATAGACAATTATTTTCTCTTGTATTTTGGTATATCATTGCTGGCCCCATTGGAGCCTTAGCTTATCGTTTAATCACTTTATGCCGTGATTTTAATTACACTAGTGTTCAGGCAAATGAAATAGCCGATTTGCTTGAATGGATACCTGCTCGATTGACCGTGTTACTTTTTTTACTTGTAGGAAATTTTCAACGCGGTTTTTCCTCGTTTACCAGTTACTTTTTTGCAAAACCTGATATGAATAATGATATGTTACGCATAGGTGGCTTGTTAGCAGTTAGAACAAATGAAACGGAAGAAATTCCTATGCCTGAAGCAGAAAGTTTGGTTGAACATGCAATTGTTGTTATGCTGGTTTTTATTGCTTTATTTACATTAATTACTTGGCTGTAGTTTTGATTTATGAGTTAGGGCCTTTTTGTCAATTCGCTAGATTATCCAAAATGGTGTGATTTTAGAGCGCCGAAACGCATCTAACATTAAGTATGTGTGTATCGGAGCACATAAAATCGTACCATTCCAAGATACTGGAATTGTCTCTAGACCTTGGTGTTTGAACTGAAGCACTTAATCTACACAATCATTTATTGCGGATACGACCTATATGAATTCTTTTTTGCGGCTGATTTGTTGCACTATAATACTAGGACTTTGTGGTTGTCAGGGATTACAACAAAATGCGTTTAGAGAGCATTCATTGGCGCAATGCAATATGACGTGTGTGCAGCATTTTGATTTTTGTAGACAAAATTGCGTTAATAATTGCCCCAATTGTTCTTATATATCACAAAGGGTTGCAGAAAAAAACTTTGCAAAATATGTGCATGGAAAAAGAGTTGAGGGTAAAAAGGTGATGCGTGAGTTGAATTCTTACCGCGATCCACTACAATGCCGCAAAGTAACATGCGATTGCTTATCAGATTTCGCAATTTGTAAGAAAGGTTGCACGGGTGTAATTCCAAAAAAATTACAGGCTGTACCTTACTGTGTTTAATAGATTTCGGGGAACACTTTCATGGCAAATGAAACTAATTTAGATTTGGATCCTATAGAAACGCGTGAATGGCTGGATGCCCTGCAAGCTGTATTAATCAATGATGGTCCGAACCGAGGCGCTTTTCTTTTAAAGCAGCTTCTTAATAAAGCAAATGCAGAGGGAGTTAATTTAACCAGTTCAATTAATACGCCATATAGAAATACAATTAAGCTTCACGAAGAAAAGCAAATGCCACCTGATGAAGGCATTGGTAAGCGTATTAGTGCCTTGATTCGCTGGAATGCGGTGGCAATGGTGTTGCGGGCAGGTAAATATGCTCCTGAACTTGGTGGTCATATCGCATCTTATGCCTCTTCATCTACTTTATACGAAACAGGATTTAATTACTTTTTTAAAGGGCCCAATGGTGAACATGGTGGGGATTTAATCTACATTCAAGGCCATTCTTCTCCAGGTATTTATGCACGAGCTTTTCTTGAGGGACGACTTACTGAAGAGCAATTAAATAAATTTCGGCAAGAAGTAGAGGTGGATGGTCTATCTTCATACCCCCATCCTTGGTTAATGAGTGAGTTTTGGCAATTTCCTACAGTATCTATGGGATTGGGACCCTTACAAGCTATTTATCAAGCACGGTTTTTAAAATATTTGGAAAACAGGGAACTCATCAAAGTAGATGATAGAAAAGTATGGGCTTTTCTTGGCGATGGTGAGATGGATGAGGTTGAGTCAGTCGGTGCTTTAAGCATTGCTGCGCGAGAGAAGCTTGATAATCTTATTTTTGTTGTGAATTGTAATTTACAGAGACTCGATGGTCCTGTTCGTGGTAATGGTAAAATTATTCAAGAACTCGAAGGCTTATTCCGTGGTGCCGGTTGGAATGTCATAAAAGTTATTTGGGGTGGTCGTTGGGATCCATTGCTTGCGCGTGATAAGGATGGTTGGTTACAAAAGCGGATGGAAGAGTGTGTTGACGGCGACTATCAAGCTTATAAAGCAAACGATGGCGCCTATGTGAGACAACATTTCTTTAACCAATATCCAGAGTTAAAGAAAATGGTTGAAAACTATACAGACGAAGAAATCTGGAGATTGAATAGAGGCGGTCATGACCCTCAAAAAGTGTATGCAGCTTATGCTAAGGCCGTAGAGCATAAGGGTTCTCCAACTGTTATTTTGGCAAAAACAATTAAAGGCTATGGAATGGGGGCTGCGGGTGAGGGGCAAAATATTACACACCAGCAAAAGAAAATGACTGTGGAGCAATTAAAGGCATTCAGAGACCGGTTCAGTATCCCTATCAGTGACGAGCAAATTGCAGAGGTCCCGTTTTATAAACCTGCAGATGATAGTCCTGAGATAAACTACATTAAAAAGCAAAGGGAAATGTTGGGTGGCTATTTACCTGCGCGTTCAACTGAAACAGAACCTCTTAATGTTCCTGCCTTGGCCGATTTCTCATCTGTCACTAAAGGACTAGGCGATCGCGAAATTTCAACTACAATGGCTTTCGTCCGTATCCTTTCAGTGTTACTGAAAAATAAGGAGATCAGTTCACGTATCGTTCCAATTGTTCCTGATGAGTGCAGGACGTTTGGAATGGAAGGCTTATTTAGACAAATCGGTATATATTCTCCAGTAGGACAGCTTTATACACCTGTAGATCACGAGCAAATTATGTTTTATCGCGAAGCTAAAGATGGGCAAATCCTTGAGGAAGGAATTAATGAAGCAGGGGCTTTTTGTTCGTGGATTGCAGCAGCGACCTCATACAGTTCAAATAAATTGGCCATGATCCCATTTTACATTTACTATTCGATGTTTGGATTTCAGCGTATTGGTGATTTGGCATGGGCTGCAGGGGATATGCAGGCCAGAGGTTTTCTGTTAGGCGGAACTGCTGGGCGCACAACCCTTGCTGGAGAAGGATTACAACATCAAGATGGACATAGCCATTTATATGCTTCAACAATTCCAAATTGCATCTCTTATGATCCTACCTATGCTTATGAGCTTGCTGTGATCATTCAAAATGGTTTGTACCGTATGTATGAGAAACAGGAAAATGTTTTTTATTACATTACCGTAATGAATGAAAACTACATGCATCCGGATATGCCAAAAGGAGTTGAAGAAGGCATCATAAAAGGAATGTATTTATTGCAAGAAAGTAAGAAAAAATCCAAGCAGCATATCCAGTTAATGGGAAGTGGAACCATACTGCGTGAAGTAATCAAAGCAGCTCAAATGCTAAAAGATGATTATTCTGTGACCTCAGATATTTGGAGTGTAACAAGCTTTAATGAATTAAGAAGGGATGGATTGGCTGTAGAACGTTATAATGCAATGCATCCTCAAGAAAAAGAACAAAAAAGCTATGTCGCTACCCAACTAGAAGGCAGACCTGGTCCTGTAGTTGCTGCAACAGATTATTTACGAATATACGCAGATCAAATTAGACCTTTCGTGCCTAATCATTTTGTAACTTTGGGTACTGATGGTTATGGACGAAGTGACACCCGTGAACGGTTACGCCATTTCTTTGAAGTAGATGCTAAATTTATAGTTTTGGCGGCATTAAATGCTTTAGTTGCAGAAGGCAGTATTGATAAGTCCAAAGTCGTGGATGCAATAAAGCGATATAACATTGATCCCGATAAACTGAATCCAGTTAATCATTAGAAAGTATATAGTAGGCTGAGTAATTCCTGCTGTGATTGTAGTGGAGCAAGCAACACGGATTTAAATGTGTTTCCATTACAGTCATAACTTGAATATACTGAGTAATCTTTTGAGGAAAGACATGTCAAACGAAATAGAAGTTAAGATTCCTGATATTGGTGGAGCGACTCAGGTTGATGTGATTGAAATAATGGTCAAGGTAGGAGACCAGATCGAAATCGATACACCACTTATTACTTTGGAGTCAGATAAAGCCAGTATGGAGATTCCCTCGCCAGTTGCAGGGAAGGTCACAAAACTGAATATTAAAGTAGGGGATAAAGTATCCGAAGGCGATGTGATTCTTTTTGCCACGGTTGAAAAAAAGTCAGACACCGAAAAAGAAAATAAATCTCAAGCAGCTAAAAAAGAATCTGAAAATAAACAGGAAAATAAGACTAAAGTTGCGCAAGAAAATAAATCAGAAAGTATCAAAGAGGTTAAGATTCCTGATATTGGCGGTGCAGCGCAAGTTGACGTGATTGAAGTTATGGTTCAGGTAGGCGACCAAATCGAAATTGATACACCGCTTATTACTTTGGAATCAGACAAGGCCAGCATGGAGATTCCTTCTCCCATTGCAGGTAAAATCACTCAGTTGAGTCTTAAAGTAGGTGATAAGGTATCTGAAGGAGATTTGATCCTTCTCGCAGCTGCAGAAAGTGGGGCAAAAGCTGAAAAAAGCGCAACAACTCCTGCAGAGCAAGAGCCTGTAAGCGCTCCTGAAATATCAAGTTCAGAAGCACCAACAAAAAAAGACGAAGAGATTTCACCGAAACCTGATTTTGCTGAGTCCTCAACGGTTATTGCTGCAGGTCCTGCTGTAAGACGCATGGCTCGAGAGTTTGGTGTAAATTTGACAGAAGTGAAAGGTACAGGTCGCAAAGATCGTATTACTAAAGAAGACGTACAAGCTTATGTGAAAGCTCGTTTAAGTGAGCAACCTCGTCAAGGATCTTTCGGTATTCCACCTAATCCAACAATTGATTTTACTCAGTTTGGTGAGATTGAAACCAAGCCTCTTAATAAAATTAAAAAGCTTACTGGTGTTAATGTCCATCGTTCATGGATAACAATCCCCCATGTAACGCAATTTGATGCAGCAGATATTACTGATGTCGAAGAATTTAGAAAGTCTGAAGCAGAGCATGCTAAAGAAAAAGGATATAAGCTCACATTGCTTGCATTTGTTTGTGCCGTAGTGAGTAAAGCGTTAAAAGTGTTTCCTCAATTTAATGCGTCTTTAGATGCTACGAGTACCAATCTTATTTATAAAAAATATTGCAATATAGGTATTGCAGTAGAAACACCTAACGGTTTGGTAGTTCCAGTAATTAGAAATGTTGACACGTTAAGTGTTGCTGAAATTGCAACTGAAATGACACGATTAAGTACTAAGGCTCGAGACAAAGGTCTAATGCCCGGAGATATGGCAGGAGGATGTTTTACAATTTCCAGCTTAGGCGGAATTGGTGGGACTGCATTTACGCCCATAGTGAATAGTCCTGAAGTGGCCATCCTTGGGTTATCTCGTTCGGAAATAAAACCTGTTTATGAAAATGGTACATTTCAACCAAGACTTATGTTGCCTTTGTCTTTATCCTATGATCACCGAGTTATAGATGGTGCAGAGGCGGCACGTTTTACTCGTTTTATTTGCGAGTGTTTAAGTGATATAAGACGAATTTTACTATAATATCTAAAATGAAAGAGGCTTGTAATGGCTAATAAAATAAAGACAGATGTCGTTGTATTGGGAAGTGGCCCTGGTGGATATACAGCGGCATTTAGAGCGGCGGATTTGGGAAAAAAGGTTGTATTGGTAGAGCGTTTTGATTCACTGGGAGGTGTTTGCTTAAATGTAGGCTGCATTCCTTCTAAAGCATTATTGCACATTGCTAAAGTGGTTGAGGAAGCTCATGAAATGTCTGAGCAGGGTGTTAGTTTTGGTAAACCTAAGCTGGATAATAAAAAAATCGTTGCATGGAAAAACTCTGTGGTTTCCAAACTAACAGGCGGTTTGAAAGCTTTATCAAAACAACGCAAAGTTGAAGTACTTACAGGAAATGGGAAGTTTTCAGGAACGCATCAAGTGACTGTGACTACGAAAGATGGTTCTATGGAAGTGGAATTTGAAAATGCAATTATTGCCGTAGGCTCTGAATCGATTAATTTACCTTTTATTCCTGAAGATAAACGTATTTTTAGCTCAACAGGTGCTTTAGAGCTTGCTGACATCAAAGGCAGTTTATTGGTTCTAGGTGGTGGAATTATTGGTTTAGAAATGGCTACTGTCTATTCATCTTTAGGCGTTGATGTAACTGTTGTTGAATTTATGGATCAGCTGATTCCTGGTGCCGATTTTGATTTGGTAAATGTTTTGCAAAAACGCATGCAGAAAAAGGGCGTCAAATTCCTGTTAAAAACTAAAGTTACTGCCGTGGAAGCAAAAAAAGAGGGTATCTATGTTTCCATGGAAGGTGAGCATGCAACAGACAAGCCTCTTTGTTTTCAACAAGTTCTTGTTTCAGTTGGAAGAAAGCCTAATGGTGGTGAAATTGATGCAGAAAAAGCTGGGATAAAAGTTGATGATCGTGGCTTCATTAAAGTAGATAATCAACAAAGAACAAATGTATCACATATTTTTGCCATTGGTGACGTAGTTGGACAGCCAATGCTTGCACACAAAGCAATTCCAGAGGGAAAAGTTGCTGCAGAAGTTATTGCGGGCAAAAAGCATTACTTTGATCCTAAATGTATTGCCAGTGTTGCCTATACTGATCCAGAAATCGCATGGACAGGTTTAACTGAAAAAGAAGCTAAAGAAAAAAGTATTCGCTATGAAAAAGCTACTTTCCCTTGGGCAGCTAGTGGTCGCGCGCTCAGCATGGGAAGAGAAGAGGGAATGACTAAATTATTGTTCTGCCCAGATACTAATCGGATATTGGGTGCAGGCATTGTAGGAATTAATGCAGGTGATTTAATTGCTGAAACATCATTAGCTATTGAAATGTGTTGTGATGTTGAAGATATTGCCTTGACAATACATCCTCATCCAACACTTTCTGAAACTATTGCTCAAGCAGCAGAGGCATTTGAAGGAACAATTACTGATCTTTATTTACCAAAAAAGAAAAAAAATACTGAATGATATGTAATATATAGCCTGGGTACGACGAAGCCAACTTTGGAATTTGAATCTCGACCCAGGATTTGCTTCGTTGCCAGGTTAAACTTATTTATTTGGGAGCAGCAAGGATGACTTTTAATATTCGACGCATGGCTGAATCAGATATTGATGCCGTTTATGCAATTGAGAAAGAAGTACATATTGCCCCCTGGGATAGAGACATCTTAAGGGATTGTGTGCGGGTAGGATATGATTGTCGAGTATTTGAAGTAATTTTAGAAAGTAGTCTAATGATTTGTGGTTATATTATTTCTAGACACAGTAATAATTGCTGTCATATTCTAAATTTCTGTATTGCTAAACCGTACCAATCACAAGGGTACGGACGGCAATTTTTGCACCAAGTACTTTCCTCATTAACCGAGTCTCAGTATATTGATCATGTGATTCTTGAAGTAAGACCCAGTAATAAAGCCGCCTTACATCTGTATCAGAGTATGGGCTTTGAACAAATTGAAATTAAGCCAGCGTACTACATAGAAGAAAACAATATTGAAGATGCGATTGTGTTGAAAAAAAAATTGTCTATCTAAAATAAAAATCAATTAAAAATTTTTATAAAAAAATGCTGTCAAGACTGTTTTTTTAATTTTTCTTTGTTATTATATACGACCAATTCTGTAATATCCCCTAATTCTAATTCCTGTGGATAACTTTTTCCTATAAATCCTATCATTACTTTTATTTTTACATCAAAAATTAATATAGCCCTTATATAGAGTGAAATTATTATTTTCACCTTAATGATGTAATGATAGTCTTTATCCACAAAATCTGTGGATAACATTGTGAATAGGACTATGAATTACTTGATAAATAAGCTCATTTTATAGATGCCACAAAATTAACCAAAATAACGATTGTTATTTTTTTGAGCTGGGCTTGCAAAGCCATCAGCTTTTGATTAGCAACTTTGTTGCATTGAGCCATTACTCCATAAGCAGTACCCTGACTTTCTACCTACTGAGTACAAGCCGCAGGAGGTAGGAATATCAAGATAGTAAAAATACATGGGATTTTGTACTTACTTTGCTCAGCATGGATATTGTCACGACAAATTACCATGACAAATATAAATCGCCTGTGGTACTCTCTAACATCTTGAAAAATGCAATCTTTCTCACAACGATTGCTACACTAATTTAAGTTAATTAATGATTTATTTGTTGAGAACATTTCATGAGAAGAGCAAAATCAAAACCAAATCCTACGACCCAAACTGCTCAAATTGATAATTTAAGCCATGATGGAAAGGGTATTGCACGGATTCAGGGTAAAGCAACGTTTATTCAGGGTGCTTTACCTGGGGAAATAGTGGAATTTCAATATACCAGAATAAAAAAAGATTTTGATGAAGGTCTTTTGCTTAATGTTCTTGAACCATCTTCGTTACGGGTTGAGCCTAAATGCCCTCATTATTCAATGTGTGGTGGTTGCTCATTACAACATATAAGCGAAGAAGAGCAAATTCATTTTAAACAAGATCAATTATTGGATTTATTATCACGATATGGCCATACTAAACCGCAATTCGTGTTGTCACCTTTAATTGCAGGGCACTGGAATTACAGGAATAAAGCTCGATTAAGCGTACGCTATGTGGAAAAAAAACAAAGTGCTATGGTTGGGTTTAGAGAACGCAGTAATCCCCGCTTCATTACTGAGATTACCCAATGTCCGGTTTTAAATGCAAAACTTGATAAGGATATTATTCCGTTAAGGCAACTAATTGATTCAATGGAAGACAAACAGTGTATTGCGCAAATTGAAGTTGCCGCGGGAGATGATGAGATTGCTCTTATTTTCAGAAACTTAACCCCCTTGAATCGTGACGATGAATTAAAAATCAAAGAATTTGCTGAAAAATATCAATATAAAATTTTTCTACAGCCAGGTTCTCCTGAAACGGTATTTTGTTTTTATCCACCCAAATCAAGTGAATATCTCACTTATAAATTGCCAGATTATCAAATTTCTTTTTTGTTTCATCCAACAGATTTTACCCAGGTCAATTCTGCGTTGAATCGTTCTATGGTATCGCAAGCTATGCAGCTAATGGACTTAAAAAGTACGGATATAGTGCTAGACTTATTTTGTGGACTTGGTAATTTTTCACTTCCAATGGCAAGTTTTTGCGCAAAAGTACTTGGAGTGGAAGGTAGTAAAACTATGGTTGAAAGAGCATATATGAATGCAAAACTGAATCATATTCATAATGTAGATTTTTATGCTGCAAACTTGGATGATGTGAATGAAGTAAAGAAGTTGGTTCAGCAATCTTGCAACAAAATATTAATTGACCCTCCTCGATCTGGTGCACTGGAAATTGTGAAACAGATTGATGCACTAAACCCAGAACGTATTGTTTATGTATCATGTAATCCCATAACATTAGCTCGTGATACAGATATTTTGGTCAATCAAAAAGGCTATACATTAATAAAGGCGGGAGTAATGGATATGTTTCCCCACACTGCCCATGTTGAGTCGATTGCGTTGTTTGAAAAAGGATAATACTCATGGTTCGAGTAAAAGATACTATTCCATTGTGTGAAGATGGAAGCATTGATGTTGATTTGTGGCTCCATCAGCTAGGCGCAAAGGGTTATTTAGATAATCTTGAACTCATTCGTGGGGCCTGCACTTTAAGCCAACTTGCAGGGCAAGAACATGCTACAGAAACAGGTCAATCTTGTTTGCAACAAGGCTTGTCTATGGCTGATTTGCTTGCAGATCTTGAGGTAGATCAGGAAACACTTGCGGCTGCAATTATTTTTGAAAACGTACACTATGCTGATTTATCCATTGATGATGTTGCGGAGCAATTAGGCAGTAATATTGCAAAATTAGTCAAAGGCATAGAGCGCATGAGCGCGATGCACAGTTTTCAGGGATTAAATAAATACCCACAAAATAAACAACAAATTGATAATCTTCGTAAAATGTTGTTGGCTATGGTGGATGATGTTCGTGTTGTATTGATTAAACTTGCTGAACGATTATGTGTTTTAAGAACTGCAGGGCATTTACCTGAAGAATTGCGCAAGCAATTGGCCACAGAAGCGATGGAAATTTATGCTCCTTTAGCTAACAGATTGGGAATAGGGGCCATTAAATGGGAAATGGAGGACTTGGCTTTTCGGCATTTACATCCTGAAGACTATAAAGAGATTGCCAAAGGCCTGAAAGCAAAGCGTTTAGAACGAGATAATTTTGTTAATGGGATTGTTGCTCAGTTGAATGAACAGATTAAAGCAAGTGGAATAGATCACTTTGCTGTTTATGGACGTTCAAAGCATATCCATAGTATCTATAAAAAAATGACCCGCAAGAATGTGTCACTTGATGAAATATATGATGCCACTGCGGTACGTGTTCTTGTTGATACCCAGCCTCAATGCTATGAAGTCTTAGGTATGGTGCATACACTTTGGAAACAAATTCCTGCGGAATTTGATGATTATATTATTAATCCCAAACCTAATGGGTATCAATCATTGCATACTGCAGTCAAAGGACAGGAAGGTAGGGTTTTTGAGGTGCAAATTAGAACATTTCATATGCATGATTTGGCTGAAATGGGGGTTGCTGCCCATTGGAAATATAAGGAAGGCGGCTTCAAACAGAAACAAAGTCATGAGCGTAAAATCGAATGGCTCCGGGATGTATTGGCTTGGCATCGTGAAATGGCAAGTAATAAAGGTGTGCCTGAAAGCACTACCACTGAATTTCTCGAAGACAGAGTTTATGTTTTTACTCCAGATGGAGATGTCCTCGATTTACCTCATGGTGTAACTCCTTTGGATTTTGCTTATCACGTCCATAGTGATCTAGGGCATCGATGTCGCGGTGCACGTATAAATGGTCATATCGTACCACTAACCTATCAACTAAAAACTGGGGATCGAGTAGAGGTTTTAGCTGGAAAGGAAAGTAAACCCTCCCGTGACTGGATTAACCCCCATTTAAATTATCTCAAAACGTCTCGTGCTAAGGCCAAAGTTTTGCACTGGTTTAAAATGCAAGATTATGATCGGAACATTCAGGATGGCCGAGAGTTATTAGACAAAGAATTAAAATCTTTGGGGATAAAATCCGATAAACTACATGAAGCTGCAATCGCTCTACATTTTAAAAAACTTGATGACCTTTATGCAAATCTTGGCCGTGGTGATATTAAAATAGGTCAAATTATTAGCAAGCTCACTCCGCCAGCAACCTCGGAACTCAATCTTGAGCGATTTGTCAGACCTCATGCAAAACCAGAAGTTACTGGGAGTGATTTACGTATTGAGGGAGTGGGTAATTTACTAACTTTTATGGCAAGATGCTGTCAGCCTGTCCCTGGTGATCCTGTTATTGGTTATATTACTTTAGGCCGTGGTGTATCCGTACATCGCCAAGATTGTCCTAATATCATTCATGCGAACGAAAGACAAAAACAACGTTTTCTGCAGGTCACTTGGGGAAGTGCAACACGTGAAAATTATGTTGTGGATATTTTAATTAAAGCTTTTGACCGATCTGAACTTCTAAAGGACGTAACCTCATTACTTGCTAATGAAAAAGCACACGTGTATGCGTTGCAAACCCAGAGTAATAAACAGGAAAATATGGCTTATATTACTTTAACAGTAGATGTGGATGGCCTAAGTAGTCTTTCCAGATTACTGACGAAATTAGAGCAAATCCCTAATGTGCTTGAAGCGAGAAGACAGCTTTAATTTTCCAGTTGGAGCCTGGATGTTGCCTCTGTCCTTTGATCACATCCTTGTCAACGCCCCGCGGCTTGTGGGCGGGATCCAGTGTTTTAGGGAAGAGCTTCTGGGTCCCCGGGCGTCGCAATAGAGTTGGGCTGATTTTTTCAAAGATGTGTAGAAGATCCAAGTGCAGCTAACGGGACATGGGGTTCAATGTGTCTCACACAGACTACACTATTATTTAAAAATAAATCCAGCAACAACAACACGATGTTCGTTTAATAAAACATTGTAAGTTCGACATGCCGCCCCTATAGACATGCATTCCATACCAATTCGTTGCTCTGTAAGCTGTTTCATAATTGACAGGGGTAGGAGTTTTCCGGTATGTTCATGGCCAATGATGATAATTTCCGGTTTAAATTGCGTTAATAAGCCTATGTAGTGTTCGTCAATTTCCTGAGGGTCTTTAATTGACAGATCGCTAATGATTTCTGTTTTAGAAACAATTAAACTGCTTTCATAAACAATGGAATTAATCTGAATTTTGTTATCACTATAAGCTTGCACTACATGTGGTTCTGCTGATTCTAAATTGATATTCATGGTTTAGAGTGTTTCAATGAATGATACGTGGCTGTAAGTATACTACAGAGGTCAATATTATGAGTCAATTTCCGCGTATAAACCGGTTGCCCCCTTATGTTTTTAATACTTTAACCCAATTAAAAACCGAAGCGCGAGCGCGTGGAGAAGATATTATTGATTTCGGTATGGGAAATCCAGATCAACCCACACCGCCGCATATTGTCACTAAGTTGATTGAAGCAGTTCAACGACCTGGCACTCATCGATATTCCATGTCCAAAGGAATTCCAAGGCTACGAAGAGCTATGGCTTCCTGGTATCAGCGTAACTATGATGTACAGTTAAATAGTGAAACACAAATATTGGCTACCATAGGGTCGAAAGAGGGGCTGGCGCATCTGGCATTAGCTATAAGTGGACCTGGGGATACAATTTTAGTTCCTGATCCTGCATATCCGATTCATACATATGGATTTATTATTGCTGGTGCGAATGTAAAGCAAATTCCCCTTATTAATGAAACTCAATTTTTAGCATCTGTAGAAGATGCAATTAATCGCAGCTGGCCAAAACCGAAAGCATTGGTAATTAATTTTCCTGCAAATCCAAGTACTCATTGTGTAGATTATTCTTTTTTTGAACAAGTTATCGACTTAGCAAAAAAGCATGAAATTTGGGTTATTCACGACTTAGCATACGCTGATATTGTATTCGATGGATATAAGGCTCCTTCAATACTTCAAGTACCGGGAGCCACAGATGTAGCAATTGAAACTTATTCAATGTCTAAATCTTACAATATGCCAGGTTGGCGTGTTGGTTTTGCTTGTGGAAATGAAGAGTTAGTTGCGGCGCTTACCCGGATTAAATCTTATTTAGATTACGGTACATTCACACCAATCCAAGTTGCTGCAATTGCTGCCTTAGATGGTCCTGATGAGTGTGTACAAGAGATTAGGACGCTTTATGAAAAAAGACGTAATATCCTTTGTGATGGTTTAAATGAGATTGGCTGGGAGGTTACTCGACCCAAAGCTACCATGTTTGTTTGGGCGCCTATTCCTTCTCATTATCAACATATGGGCTCGCTTGAGTTCAGTAAATATTTATTAAAAGAAGCGCATATTGCTGTATCGCCAGGAATAGGTTTTGGCCAACAAGGTGATGGTTATGTTCGTTTCGGTTTAATTGAAAACAAAGATCGCATACGTCAGGCATTAAGAAATTTAAAATCATTATTTCGCAGAGATGGATTGATTAAGGCCGAACAAACATGCGTGTTGTGATTGACTCAGAGTGTAGTTCTATTCCTGAAAGGGCTAAGTCACTCAATTCAGAAGGGAATGTATTGCTCAATTTTTTGCTGAGCCTAGGCTGCTATAATCCCGAAAATCCCCCCGTTGCTGATTTATTAAAGAAGTATCACAATTTAACAGGGGAATGGCTTGTGTTGACCCCGGTTCATTGGGAAGCAACACATAATGACGCAATGATCGTAGCTTTAGGCAAAGCTCTGCAACTTGAACAACAGGAGTCTAAATTATGGTTCGATTTATTCTCCCAGTATCTGGCAGAAGAGGGTACAGTCCTTTACTATCATGATGCGGAAACATGGTTGCTAAGTAATCATGAAAATTTATCCATAAATGCAAAGCCTCCTTATCGCTTGCTACATCAATCATTAATGCCCCAATTGACTCAACTCGATAAGACAATGCATTGGCAAAAATTTATTACCGAAAGCCAAATGCTTTTTGCATCCAAATCAAATCAATCCTTTGCTAATGGATTATGGGTGTGGGGTGACGCGAAACTTAGGGATAAAATACCAATCAATATTTGTGTTGATGAACATTTTTATTCATTAGCACAAATATGTAGTACTCAAGTTACCTTATATAGCTCAGCAATAACGCTTAAGGATTATCAGATTTTATTGCTCACTGAATTTTCTATTATCAGTGAACAGCATCAAGAAGAACTAAAAAAAATGACTGTTCATTGGTATTGGAATAATCTGGCTTACTCTACGAGTGCTAACAGCTGGTATGCTCGTTTGTGGAGAAAACTAATACATGCTTATTAAACAACGCCCTCAGCCAATACACACGCTCAACGTACCTAATATGCCTGATGTACTAAAGCGAATATTCGCAAACAGAGGAATTACTGAACCCTCCCAATTGGATAAACAACTCCAAACTTTATTACCTTTTGATAGTTTAAAAGGAATAGATAAAGCATGTATTCGTTTAGAGACAGCATTACGTGAGCAACATAGGATTTTGGTTGTTGGAGATTTTGATGCAGACGGGGCAACATCAACAGCACTTGCTATAACTGCTTTACGCGCTATGGGGGCTCAATTTGTCGACTATTTAGTCCCTAACCGTTTTGAATTTGGTTATGGATTAACACCACAAATAGTTGAAGTAGCCAGCAAATGGAAACCAGGGTTGATAATTACTGTAGATAACGGGATTGCAAGTATTGAAGGTGTGGAAAGGGCGAACCAATTAAATATCGACGTTTTAATCACTGATCATCACCTACCCGCCGAAACCCTTCCTAACGCGTGTGCTATCGTGAATCCGAACCAACCGGATTGTAAATTTCCCAGTAAATCGATTGCTGGTGTTGGCGTGATTTTTTACGTCATGCTTGCTCTACGTAGACATTTGGTAAACACGAATTGGTTTTCCGGAATGAATATTGCTGAGCCTAATATGGCGAGTTTTTTGGATTTAGTTGCTTTGGGAACCGTCGCTGATGTTGTAGGACTGGATCAGAATAACCGCATTATGGTGAATCAAGGTTTAGCACGAATACGACAAGGTCTTTGCCGCGTAGGTATTAAAGCTTTGATTGAAGTATCCGGACGTGAGTATACACGACTCAGAGAAGCAGATTTGGGATTTGCTATTGCGCCAAGACTCAATGCCGCGGGACGATTGGATGATATGGCTTTAGGTATAGAATGTTTAATTACTTCAGATCAGGTACACGCTAGGAATTATTGTCAGCAATTAGATGAACTCAACGAAGAAAGAAAGCAAATTGAAACGGAAATGAAAGAGCAGGCTATGCTTGCATTGGAAAAACTTGCGCTTAGTGCTGATTACAAGAACAAACATTTACCTATTGCACTATGTCTTTTTGATAAAACATGGCACCAAGGAGTCATTGGAATTTTAGCGGGGCGAATGAAAGAACGTTATCATCGACCTGTTATTGCTTTTGCTGAAGTGAGTGATGATGAATTGAAGGGTTCGGCCCGTTCGGTTCCAGATTTAAATATTCGAGATGTATTGGCAGCAATAGATAAGGATCATCCTGGACTTATCTGCAAATTTGGTGGTCATGCTATGGCAGCGGGCCTGAGTATTCATCCAAATGCTCTTGACGCGTTTCGTGAAGCATTGGTTTTGGAAGTGAATAAGCATATTGATTTTTCTCAATGTGAAGGCGAATTACTTACCGATGGCCCATTACAGCCTGAAGAGTTTAGTCTTGAAATTGCTCAGTTAATACAACAGGCGGGGCCCTGGGGACAGCAATTCGTTGAACCCGTTTTTGATAATGTTTTTGAAGTCTTGGATCAACGCATAGTAGGAAAGAGTCATTTAAAAATGACTTTGATGACAACACAAGGTAACCAACAAGTGGATGCGATAGCTTTTAATGTCGATTTAAAATCTTGGCCAAACTATAGAGTTAAATACGTGCATGCAGCATATAAGTTGGATATCAACTTTTATCAAGGTCGAACGCGGCTGCAATTACTTATCCAAGCAATGAATGCGGTAAACCAGGAATAATTTGAATACAATATTGTGATGTACTCAGTGGAATTCGTTAAATTAATGATTTTCTGCGTTTCCGGATAAGCCCAGATGGATCCTTCGATTTCTTACGTACCGGGCAACCCCCCACCTACCGCGCTTTATGCGCGGTATCTAGTAGATCTTTTCTTTGAAATTGAATTCAATACTACTTCAAGGCATCGGTCTGGATACCACGCATAAACCGCGGTATGTAGGAAATGGAGGGGTTGTACGTAGGATGCGGAAAATTTTATTAAAGAAAGATCTTTCAGGGACAAGCCGCGTGACTCAGAAGAATTTTAAATCCTCGTGAATCTTTAGTCATATTATTGTACACAATTTTTTAGTTCGGGTTATAATTGTCTCTTTTTTAATTGAAACAACAATAGTGTCAAATATCCTGCTTGCCCCTTTATCCATTGCTCCTATGATTGATTGGACTTACAGTCATTTTCGAGTTTTTATGCGAATTTTGGCTCCCAATGCCCTCGTATATACAGAAATGCAAACCACTGGAGCGATACAAAATAATCCGTTGCGTTCTTTGCAATTTAATGTAAAAGAACATCCGATAGCACTCCAGCTGGGAGGGGCAGATCCCTATGCATTAGCACATTGTGTTGAACGTGCAGAACAAGAAGGATATGACGAGGTAAATATTAATCTTGGTTGCCCTAGTAATAAAGTCCAGGCAGGACGTTTTGGTGCCTGTTTAATGAAAGAACCAAAACACGTTGCAGTTTGTATTCGAGCCATGCGAGAAGTAGCGACCCTACCCATTACCGCAAAAATCCGAATAGGAATAGATCATCAGGACAGTTATAAGTTTTTTAGTGATTTTGTACATCAGCTGCTTGAAGCCGGAGCTCAAAAAATTATTGTACATGCACGTAAAGCGTGGCTAAATGGTTTAAACCCCAAACAAAATCGAACAATTCCACCTGTTAACTACGAATATGTTTATCGCCTCAAGGAAGAAATTCCTGATATTCCGGTAGTGATGAATGGTAATATATTGAATATAAAGGAAATTGAAGAGCATCTGCGCTATGTTGAAGGTGTGATGCTTGGTCGTTTGGCATGTGATAATCCATTTCAAATTGCAGTAATACATCAAGCACTTTATCCCGAAACTAAAATGAAAACGCGGGGGCACGTATTTGATGTCTATTTGAATTATTTATTCGAAGAATACAATAAAGGGGTTTCCCTGAGTTTATTGATTAAACCTGTATTTAATTTGGCTTTTGGATTGCCTGGCGCAAGTCAATGGAAAAAAAAATTGATGGGTGTTTTACAGACTAAAAATATTTCTTTATTGCAGGAATTAAGTGAGTATTTGCGGGAGGTGGAATTATATGCAGAGGGTTTATGAATTCCAGATGAAATGATCTTTTGTCGCTCGTTTGCAATTTTGATATCAATATTTCGAAATCTAGTGCTCTATTCATCAACTCACCTCCAAACTATTGTATAATATGAGAGGAAATTGCGGAAAATAATATTTGAGCTGTCTGATTTGTCAGAAACCTCTCTCTTCGCTAAGTTATACCATGAAGATTCACTTAAATTAAAAGGTATTCATAGTATTTTCCCCCAAATTTTAGTACATTAACCAATTTGTTATTTGAAATCTCCAGAGGATTATGTAGGCCATGCTGAATACGTTGATTAAGAAAATGTTTGGAAGCCGAAATGAGCGCACTTTGCGGCGTATGGAAAAGGCAGTAGTGGCAATTAATGCATTTGAGTCTCAAATGCAAGCATTAACTGATGCCGAGTTAGCTGCAAAAACCCAGCATTTTAAAGCACGTTTTGCAGAAGGAGAAAGCCTTGATGAACTGTTAGCAGAGGCCTTTGCTACAGTTAGAGAAGTATCCGTACGTACTTTAGGTATGCGTCATTTCGATGTGCAATTAATTGGTGGAATGGTTTTGCATGAAGGTAATATCGCTGAAATGCGCACAGGGGAAGGTAAAACATTGGTAGCAACTTTACCCGCTTATTTGAATGCAATTACTGGGCGTGGTGTACATGTTGTTACGGTAAATGATTATCTTGCCAAACGCGATAGCCAATGGATGAGTCCTATATTTGAGTTTCTGGGATTGACTGTGGGTGTAATTTTTCCTGATATGTCGCACACTGCAAAACAGGAAGCCTATCGTTGTGATATCGTTTATGGAACAAACAACGAATATGGTTTTGACTACTTGCGCGATAATATGGCATTTAGTCTTGAAGATAAGGTGCAAAGAGAGTTGAACTTTGCCATCGTGGACGAGGTGGATTCAATTCTCATTGATGAAGCACGTACTCCTCTGATTATTTCCGGTGCAGCAGAAGATAGTTCCGAACTTTACATTAAAATTAACTCATTGATTCCCCATTTGAAGAAACAAGAAGAAGAGGGTGGTGAAGGGGATTATACTGTTGATGAAAAGCAAAAGCAGGCGCATCTTACTGATGCAGGCCATCAACATATAGAAGAATTATTGGTTAAAGCAAAACTTCTGGATCATGGGGATAGTTTATATCATGCCAGCAATATCATGCTCATGCACCACGTCAATGCAGCATTAAAAGCTCATGCTATGTTTCATCGTGATGTGGATTATATTGTTAAGGATGGACAAGTTATTATAGTCGATGAGCATACCGGGCGGACAATGCCTGGTCGAAGATGGTCTGAAGGATTGCATCAGGCCGTTGAAGCTAAAGAAGGCGCTTCCATTCAAAATGAAAACCAAACCCTTGCTTCGATTACATTCCAAAACTTCTTCCGAATGTATAATAAATTATCAGGAATGACTGGGACAGCGGATACAGAAGCTTATGAATTGCAGCAAATTTATAATCTTGATGTTGTAGTAATTCCTACAAATAAACCTATGGTACGAAAAGATGAGGCGGATTTGGTTTATTTAACTCAAAAAGATAAATTTCAAGCAGTTATAGCCGACATTCGTGAATGTACTGCTCGTAAGCAACCTGTTCTTGTGGGTACTGTTTCGATTGAGGCATCTGAGTTTTTAAGTCAACTTCTTAAAAAGGAAAACATTAAACATCAAGTACTTAATGCTAAATTTCATGAAAAAGAAGCACAAATTATTGCTGAAGCAGGTCGTCCTGGTGCGGTAACTATTGCTACAAATATGGCGGGACGAGGAACTGATATCGTTTTGGGTGGAAGTTTATCTGCAGATTTGGCGCAACTCGGTGAAGATGCGCGTCCTGAAGAGATAGAAGCTGCAAAACAGTTATGGCAAAAGCGCCATGATGAAGTCATTGCAGCCGGTGGATTGAGAATTATTGGTTCGGAGCGTCATGAATCCCGTCGAATCGATAATCAGTTGCGAGGACGTTCAGGTCGTCAGGGTGATGTAGGAAGCAGTCGCTTCTACTTATCTCTTGAAGATAATTTAATGCGCATATTTGCATCTGAGCGCGTTGCATCGATGATGCGCCGTTTGGGAATGAAACCTGGAGAGCCTATTGAGCATAGTTTGGTAACTAAGGCAATTGAGAATGCTCAACGTAAGCTTGAAGGACACCATTTTGATGTGAGAAAGCAGCTTTTGGATTATGACAACGTAGCGAATGATCAAAGACAAGTCATTTATACTCAACGCGCTTCGATCATGGAAATGACTGATACTGAAGAAATGATAAATATGATGCGGGAGGAAGTGATATCAAATCTTGTTGATTCTTATATCCCTCCCCAAAGTTTGGAAGATCAATGGGATCCTAAATCCTTAAGTGATATTTTGGCTGATGAATTCAAACTTAAAGCTCCTGTACTGGAGTGGATTGAAGAAGATCATCATATTCAGCCAGAACAAATTAAAGAAAAAATTCTTGATCTTGCTGCACGGAAATATGATGAAAAAGTAAAGCAGGCGGGTAGAACTACGATGTCACAATTTGAAAAATCCGTAGTTTTGCAAACTTTAGATAATCAATGGCGTGAACACTTGGCGGTAATGGATCAGTTGCGTCAAGGAATCCATTTACGTGGTTATGCGCAAAAAGATCCAAAGCAAGAGTATAAAAAAGAAGCGTTTACTTTGTTTACCACAATGCTGGATAATTTAAAGTATGATGTTGTTCGTTTAGTTTCTTCAGTAGAAATACAAACTGAAGAAGACGTTAATGCAGTTGAAGAACAACGACGTGCTGATCAGGTAAGTAAAATGAGCTTGCAACACGGCAATTATGCTGATGAAAATGATGAGGAAGCTTCGACTCAAACATATAGACGACAAGAGAAAAAAATTGGTCGAAATGATCCTTGTCCCTGTGGCTCAGGTAAAAAGTATAAAGCCTGCCATGGAAGTTTGGCGTGAACATCTCAGTTGCCGTAGCAGTTATTATTGATGAGCAACAACGTATCTTAATTACCCAACGTCCTTTTCATCTCCCTCATGGAGGATGTTGGGAATTTCCCGGTGGTAAATTGGAAGTAAATGAACCTTCAGAATCTGCGTTGATTCGAGAGCTCAAAGAAGAAATTGGCATAGAAGTTAAACATTACAAATTACTCGGCGAAGTACAACATCAATACTCTGATAAATCGGTAAAATTAATTATTTTTCTTGTCAGTCAATATGTCGGCGAACCTTTATGTTTGGAAGGGCAATTGGCTATGAAATGGGTTTATCAGCATGAATTAATTTCTGAGCATTTCCCAGAAGCAAATCGTGAAGTCATTGCAATGGTGCAAGATCATTTATTGTGTAATGAACCTGCGAAGCAGTGAGCGCCCATGGCTGCCTTGCGTATGCATAACCCTCATGTAGTGTAGGTTGGTTCTGAGCTTGCGAAGCCCCATGCTTAATTAAGCCTTAACCCAAACTATGCTAATTCACTAATTAAAATCAAGATATAATGGAGCATGGTCTGAGACCTCGTCACTCAGAACAGAAAATTCATTAACAACAATATCTTGCGAAGTTAAGATATAATCCGCAAATTTTTCTTCTTTTTGATAGTAACGAGTTCGTGTTGAGCTGATGTGATTAATTTTTATTAAATTCTTCATTCCTTGTTCAATGATGTGCATGCTTTGGGTATCAGGTCTTAAGTTAAAATCACCGCATAATATTTTAGGGGTATTAATCGTATCCATAAAATTACGGATACGTTGTGACTGATTGATTCGTTCCGGAGAGTCTTTTTTACCTTGCCCATTCCAGAGTCCATGAACATTAAGAATGGAGTAAATTTTTTTATTAATCTCACATTCTACCCATTGTAAATCCCTAGGATGATTTAATCCTATTCCTGGATAATGCTGTTTTTGGTGAATATTTATATCTCCTTCGCCTAAGATGTCGATATTATTTTTCAATAACATCGCAATTCCATAAATATTTTCAACAGCAGGTTTAAAAATAGGAAAATGATTAGGGAGAAGTTGTTGTAGATCAGAAAAAATATTCAGACTAAGCGCTTTGTCTTCTTCAGTTACAGTGCGATGCGCATTGAAATATACCTCTTGCAAGCAAAATATATCAATATCCCGATTGTGTTCGATAAATTTTAATAAAGGGTCTCTTAAGCGGCCTCCCCATATATTTAAGGTAATCAATTTCATTAATCGCTAAATTCCTTGTAGAAAAGCCAAAGTGTTTCGCTCAACTGTTAAATATCTATTACAAATTCTTTTTAGATGCACAAAGATATTTATAATGTAAATCATTTACTCTTTTAGTCAATTCAACAATATCCATATTATTAACAATTATATCATCTGCATTTTCTAAGCGCAGATGAGTCTTAGGCTGAATGGATAAAATAGCCTGGGCTTGTTCTTTACTGCATTGATCTCGCTGCATTAATCGTGATATCTGTAGCTCCAGTGGCGCACGAACAAGCAAAATATGATTAATATAAGGGTAGTATTGTTTTGTAATCAGCAAAGGTATTTCTACCATACAATAAGGAGTTGTACTTGCATCAACTCGTTTTTTAATCTCTTTACGGATAGATGGATGTAAGAGGCGTTCAAGCCAGTCTCGCTCTTCATGGTTTGAAAAAATTATTTCTCTTAGTTTGTTACGATCCAGTTCTCCATCTTCTTTAAGAACTGTAAAACCATAATGCGCAACAATTTCTCTGTATGGGGCTTTATTTTTTTGAGTCATTTCTCTTGATATTTTATCGGCATGAATTACTTCAATCCCGAGCTCTGAAAAAAGTTCAGCTACTGTCGTTTTCCCACTCGCAATGTCACCTGTTAATCCAACGCAATAAACCATGTTTAAATCTCATTTTTATTAATGCAGGTGACTATATTAATGGAGCACGTCAAAGGAACAGGACTTTTATGTTTGCAAAATGCTAAGGCAGCCAACGCGGCATCTTCACGATTTGGGTAAAGATTACTTCTCCAGGCTAATGCCTCCCTATCAAAAGCGGTACATCGCCACGTGGGCATAACATTGATGCCATTAACAAATTTAATGCAACTTGCTTTGGAAACTTTGCAGGTGGCTGGCGCCTTGCTGCCTTTTTTACATTCAGCATAAGAAAGATTTAAAGCTAGTTTTTGATAAGCGCTTTGTGCAGTCCATTTTGTATGGGTTATGTCACGTGTTGAACATTGCCAATAATTACCTTCTATATTTATTGGCTGAGCAAAACTTGAAGACGAAATACCAAAAACAAGCAAAAAACTATATCCTATGTACTTATTCATTTTTTTCCCCCTTAAGCAATTCAATTAATTGTTCGATATGTAGGGCTTTCGAAAAATACCAGCCTTGAAGAAATTGAACTTCGTTTTGTAATAAATAATTTACTTGCTCTTTTGTTTCTACACCTTCTGCAATAATAGTTAAATTAATTTTTTTTGCTAAATGAATGATTGCGTCGTTTAATGTTTCTGTGATGGCTTTTGTGCCTATGGCATGAATGAATATTTTGTCAATTTTAAGATAATTAAAAGGATAGTATTGCAAGTAGCTGATACTCGAATGTCCTGTTCCATAATCGTCTATAGCTAATGAATATCCCGCATTCCTGAGTTCTTGCATCCTGTTTATATAAATTTCATCATTCATATCGAGTAGATAGCGTTCTGTGATTTCTAACAATATTTGTTTGGGTGAAACAGAATAATGTCGCACGAGCTTATAAAAGCGAGGGAAAAAGTTATCATCAGTAAAATGCAGTGCGCAAATGTTAAATGATAAATAGAAGGTAGGTTTGGTTTTTAAGATATTCTTAGCTTCTTTAAATGCTGTTTCAATAATTTGTAATGTTATTGGAACAATTAAGCCGGTGTTTTCTGCTTCTTCTATAAAAAGATCGGGCATAATGATTTCATCTTGATTATCTTGCCACCTTAAGAGAACCTCGGCACCAGAGCAGGAATTACTTTTTGCATCAAATAACGGTTGATAAACAGGGTAAAATTGACCGCTTCTAATCGCTTGCTTCATTGCTCCATGCAAAGAATAATACCGGTTAAATAGATTCCTGATTAAAAAATATAAGAAAGTTGAAAATACTAAAACATAAAGAAGAACTAAGATTTGGTTATGCCAAAGGTTATTAATTATGGTTTGATCGGGTTCTGTAACTGTAAGTAAAACACCATTAAGGCTGTTTAATTTTGCTGTAGCAAATATTTTTCTAAATGGATAGGATGAATCAAGAAACAATTTATCTATCCAAGAAGCTCCTTCTATTTTTCCTATTTGGATAATTTCCTTTTTCTGATTGATGTCATATAAGGTGATTATGCGCTGAGTATTTTCTGGGACATTCAATATGTTTTCAAGTGTTGATGTCATAATAATTATTTCTACCTGATAATCACCAATTTTTTTTTGGATGGCAATAACTGGGTGATTAAACATGGCTATTTTTAATGGTCCTATAATCGTCCGATGTATATCCTGACTTAAGAGAAAAGTTTGATTATGAGGCAGGGTAGAACATATAATCTGATGTTTTTTATCGCGAATTGCCAATCCAGAAATTTGTGCATGATTGATAATCATGTATTGCAAAAAAGGAAGAAAATTATCTTTACATGTTAGGGTTTCCTTCTGATAGGAAGGAATTTGATGCAAATCCTGAAGAATAACGTTAATAAAGTTATCAAGGTTATATGCGAGTTTATTGCTTACCTCGGTAACTAAAATAAAAGAGTTTTTAACGTTATTATGCCAATTAATGTAAGAAAAAATAAAAAGTAAAAAAATGGTGAAAAATATCCAGAATAATTTGAATTGCTTGTAGACAAAAAATGTCATGTTGCTGAATATTTTTCGCATGATTTAAGGTATTACATAAGCTCCCTTTATAGAGTGTAGTGTTATTTCCGCTAATTTCCCAATTACCTCATAATCCGTATTTAGTGGGGGAAGCCAATACAGCGTATTCCCTATAGGCCTAATTAAGGCTCCATGGTCTAATGCATGTTGATATACCTTATTGCCTATTCGGTATTGTCCTGTATCCTCGAGATCAGCGGCTACAACCGCTCCAATGCCTCGAATATTGCTTAATTTACCTGAAAGTTGAGCAACCTCAGTTAAAGCAGAAAGCATGTATTCACCTAAATTTTTTGCTTGTTCAATTATTTTTTCTTGATGCATAGTGCGGATGGTTGCTAATGCAGCGCTGACTGCCAGTGGGTTTCCGCTATATGTATGTGAATGTAAAAAGGAGTTACCCGGTGCATAATCTGCATAAAAAAGCTCAAAAATAGAGTTGTCGATCATCACACAACTTAAAGGAATAGAGCCAGAGGTTAATCCTTTGGATAAACAAATAAGATCAGGTTCAACTTCTGCATGATTTGAAGCCAACCATGTACCTGTTCGCCCCATTCCGGTCATTATTTCATCGGCAATAAGATAAATATTGTTGCTCTGAGCCCAGGATGATAACCTTTTAAGAAAATCAGGACTGTAACATAACATTCCTCCTGCTCCTTGAAGCAGGGGTTCAACAACAATGGCACAGACTTTATCCTTAATTGCTTCTAATTCTTTTTCAACAGTGGACCAATATGAATCACAATTGTGCCATAAAGAATCTTCTTTGCCGGAAATGTAAGGAATATTTTGTATGTAGTGGCAAGTCAGACCAAATGGGGTATAGGGAGCTTTATAAAGTCCCAAATCACTCACACTCATTGTGCCCAATGTTTCCCCATGATATCCATTTTTTAGAGCAATAAACTGTTTTTTATCTGTAAAACCCCTAATCTGATTGGCATGGATTGCCAATTTCATCGCAATTTCCACAGCACTGGAACCATCACTGGCAAAAAAAACGTGTTGTTTTTTAGTAATTTTCGCTAACTCTTCTGCCAACTCAACAAGAGCTGGGTGCGTAGTATTTGCTGTAATGACATGTTCAAAGCAATCCAATTGGTCTTTTATCGCTGCAATAACTGCAGGATGGCCATGACCCAATGATTTACACCACCAGCTGGAAATAGCATCAATTAATGGACCTTTATTGGTATAAAGATAACTTCCTTGCGCTTTTTCAATAATCAAGGGAGGACATGTTTCAAAGTCCTTCATTTGGGTACATGGATGCCAAAAATGTTTTAAATCCCGGCTGATTAATTGGTGTGTGTTGACCATTTTAAAAATTTTGGTTGACAAGATGGAAGGGCACTTTATCATGTCCATTAATTAAATAAAATGTGGATTATAAAAATGTATCTAATTTTCTTTAGAACAATTAGGCTACTTTTTAATATCTTAAATTAGGAGGTACTGTTGTGACTCAAGTTAAGAAACATTGGTCTGTTTCTGAAATTACAGCAATTTATGAACAACCTTTTAATGATTTATTGCACCAAGCCTCTACGGTGCATAGAGCAAATCATCAACCCAATTCTTTGCAATTTGCTTCTTTACTTAGCATTAAAACAGGCGCATGTCCTGAAGATTGCGGATATTGTTCGCAAAGTGGTCATTATAAGACTCATGTTGAAAAAGAAAAATTGATGTCTGTAGAAGATGTCTTGAAGAGTGCCAAAGAAGCCAAAGAAGGGGGGGCACAACGATTTTGTATGGGGGCTGCGTGGCGTTGCCCGCCAGATAAGGTCATGGGTGAGTTGAAAGAAATGATCCAAGGAGTTAAGGCATTAGGATTAGAAACCTGTATGACTTTAGGGATGCTGAATCAAGAACAAGCAGTTTCTTTAAAAGAAGCTGGTTTGGATTATTATAATCATAACATTGACACCTCGCCTTCATACTATGAAAAAGTAGTTACCACACGCAAGTTCAGTGATCGTTTAGATACATTAAATCATGTTCGAGATGCCGGAATTAACGTATGTTGCGGTGGCATTCTAGGTTTGGGTGAGACACGTGAGGACCGGATTGAATTCTTGTTAACTTTGGCAAATATGGAATCCCCTCCAGAAAGTGTCCCTATTAATCGTCTAATCCCAGTTGAAGGAACTCCTCTTGCAAAGGCAGCGGAGGTTGAAGGAATTGAATTAGTTAGGACTATTGCGACTGCACGAATATTAATGCCCAAAAGCATGATTCGACTATCAGCTGGTAGAGTTGGAATGAGTGATGAACTACAAGCTTTATGTTTCTATGCAGGAGCAAACTCTGCGTGGTTAGGTGATAAACTTTTAACTGAAGAAAATCCACAGCGGACTAAGGATAAGGTTCTTTTTGACAAACTTGGTTTAACTGAGATGGCCTAAATGCCTCTAAGTAATAAAATTAGAGATTATACGAATCAGCTGGCACATGAGGGCCTGCTAAGACATAGATTGGTGGCAGCTGAAAATTCATCTTTAATTCATTTTGACAGCAACGATTATTTATCTTTAACTCGAGATAAACGTATTTCTGAAGGATATCAACGTGGATATGCCTTGTACCCTAGTGGTAGCGGTGCATCTATGTTGCTCAGTGGTTATCATGCCAATCATCGTGCTGTGGAAGAAGCATTTGCTTATTTATTAGATGTAGATGACTGTATTTTATTTTCTTCAGGCTATGCTGCAAATCTTGCAGTGACAGCGTTACTTGGCAAATTGGAAGCTCATTGTTTTATTGATAAAGAAATACATGCTTCAATTTATGATGGTTTGGCTTTATCACAGATAAACTATACACGTTATTTGCATAATAATTTGGATGACTTAAGACGTAAATTAACCTCACATTTTGAAAGCGCGGCATTAATCACCGAAGGTATCTTTAGTATGAGTGGCCAATTGGCTCCCTTGGCAGAGCTATTTTCTCTTTGCAATATGAATCAAAGCGTACTGATAGTAGACGAGGCTCACTCTTTTGGTGTTTTAGGCAGTCAGGGGAAGGGAGCAACAGCCTATCATGGATTGACTCAAAATGAAGTGCCATTACGAATTATTCCATTAGGAAAAGCTTATGCGGCTCAAGGGGCGCTTGTGGCAGGGAAAGCAGACTGGATCGATGCATTATTACAAGCAGGTCGTTCTGTTATTTATTCAACTGCCGTAAGCCCGGCTTTAAGTTATGGCTTATTGAAAACTTTGGAATTTGTTGTAAATGCAGAAGAGCGGCGATTGAAATTAACGCAATTGATTGCTTTATTTAGATCTTATATTGAACAATCCCCACTAAATTGGAGTGATTCGATTAGTCCAATTCAGCAACTTCAATTAGGATGTCCGCATTTGGCTTTATATTACGCTCGCGAGTTAAAAAAACACGGTTTTAGTTGCTGTGCAATAAGAAAGCCTACAGTGAGCCTCAAAGCATCGGGATTGCGTATTATTTTAAATTATAATCATACTCCCGAACAAATTCGTGGGTTATTTGATATGTTAAGTGTAATTTATGAATATAAACATCCGTAGTTATGGCAAAGGTTTCCCTCTTGTTTTCTTTCATGGATGGGGATTTGATAGTCAGATTTGGTTACCACTGATACCCAAACTTTCTAGGGATTATCAGCTGATATTGGTAGATTTGCCAGGGTTTGGCCACAGTCCACTCATGAATTGGGATTCATTTAAAGAGCTTTTATTAGCCCAATTACCGAATCAATTTGCACTGGTCGGGTGGTCTATGGGTGGGTTATATGCCATGCGTTTGGCAATAGAGGAGGTGGGCAGGGTAGATTATCTTGTTAACATAACTTCATCACCGCGATTTTTAAACTCTGATCTGTGGTCAGGTGTTTCTCAGGATGTTTTTAAAAGGTTTTATAAAAATCTATCGGAAGAACCACATACAACTTTAAAAGAATTTTTGGAGCTTAATGGATTGGCCAGTAATGATAAACTGCACCATCTACCTGATAAACTCCCATCGCAAGAAGGCTTGGAGTTAGGCCTTAAAATTTTAGAAACATGGGATTTACGCGAGGAATTAAAACAGTTTGATAAACCTTCATGTTTTATGTTTGGTCGGCTTGATCCCATTGTTCCGATTAAAACGATGAATTCCATGCAACTATCATATCCAGAGTTTAACTATGTATTATTTAAACGAGCTGCACACATGCCATTTTTATCTCATGTGGATTTATTTATTGAAGAACTACGGGGATTCATCAGATGAAGCGTTTTTTTGTTACGGGTACCGATACTGATTGCGGTAAAACGTATATAACTACGTGCCTAATAAATTACTTTTCATCAGCAGTTGCAATTAAACCTGTAGCAAGCGGATGTATGGAAATAGAAAAAAAGCTGGTAAGCAGCGATGCACAAAATTTGCAAAAAAATAACCTCAGCTTGGATGTAATAAATCCTTGGCGATTTAAGCTGCCTGTATCACCTCATATTGCTGCACATAGAGAAGGAGTTTGTTTATCCATTGCCGAAATTGCAGAGTATTGTCTTAATTTACAATTAGATGGAATAGAAAAATTGTTTATTGAAGGTGCGGGTGGATTAATGGTTCCATTGAATGACCATGAAACCTGGATTGATTTTCTGCAGATTACCAAGATACCTGTCATCCTGGTGGTTGGAATGAAATTGGGGTGTATTAATCATGCTTTGCTGACGGAAACGGTTTTGCGCGCAAATAATATTCAGTGCGCAGGATGGATTGCCAATTGTATTGATCCCAATATGCAAGAATTATCAGCTAATATTACTACATTAAGCCAGCAACTTACTTCTCCACTTTTGGCAAAAGTACCCTTTGCAAGTGACCTTTCATCGAGTGATTTTTTCCTATGAGTAAGCATTAATATTGCTTTTTAATCTTTCACTTGTTGTTTTAGTAACTCTATTGTATTTTAAAGAAGAATTCATTTAATGTAAGGGAAAACAATGTTCACACGCGATAAGTTGATACAATCAGTAATGACTGCTTTTTTTGTTCTTGTTGCAACTGGAAGTTCAGCAGCAGACAATGATACTTCTGCTGCAACTGAAAAGTGTTATGGAATTTCTAAAAAAGGTATGAATGACTGCGCTACTGCTACTGCTTCATGCGCGTCTTCTGCTACTAAAGACAAACAAAAAGATGCTTTTATTTTGTTACCTAAAGGACTCTGTGATCGGATTGTCGGCGGAAGTCTCAAACCTGAGTAAAATATTAATATTAAAATTGATGTAAACTAATATTAAACATAAGGAAATTTATTATGAAGCAAATTCTAGGAAGATGGCTCTTATTATTGCTTGCAGCAATTACTTTTTCTGCTCCAATGTATGCTGCACCTGAAACATATACTTTGGATAAAAGTCATACTTATGTATTGTGGAGTGCTGACCATTTGGGTTTTACAACTCAATATGGAAAGTGGTATGCAACAGGACAGTTGATTCTTGATAAAGACAATCCAAGTCAAAGCAAGGTCAATGTAACAATTGATGTTAAGGATATGGTTACGGGTATTCCTGAGCTGGATAAACATCTGAAAAGTAATTTATTTTTTGATGCCGAGCATTATCCTACAGCAACCTTTGTGAGCACTAAAGTAACGCCGCAAGGGGATAATAAAGCAACAGTGGAGGGTACCTTAACATTACGCGGAGTAAGTAAGCCAGTCACGTTGCAAGTTACCTTAAATAAAGCGGGAATGAACCCGATTAGTAATAAAATGTCCGTTGGTTTTACTGCTACATCCTCTATAAATCGTTCTGATTTTGGAATCAATGCGTTCTTGCCTTCAGTGAGTGATAAAGTAAATCTTTCTATTGGAGCTGAGGCGTATCAGGATCAGAATAAAAAGCAAGAACAAGATAAAGGACAGGTGCAGGGTAAAGAATAGGATATCTTATGCAAATCAAAAACAGCTCAACTCATTTTGGTATCATTACCATAATATTCCATTGGGTAATCGCTTTATTAATTATAGGATTATTGGCACTTGGTTTGTATATGGTTTCTATACCCTGGAATGCCCAAAGGCTAAAATACTATGGCTGGCATAAAGAGTATGGTTTTTTAGTTCTGTTTTTAGCTATTTTAAGAATCATTTGGCGATTAGCTAATGAAAATCCTGAACTGGCTTTACCTTGGCTGGAAAAAATTGCTGCACGCAGTATGCACTGGGCATTTTATATATTTATGTTTGCCATGCCCATTACGGGTTGGCTCATTACATCAGCTGCAGGATTGCCTGCATCATTTTTTGGCTTATTTACTTTACCTGATCTTATCGCTCCAAATGAAAGTAATAGGGTTTTATTTGAATGGATCCATAAATGGTTAGGTTATGCTCTTATTGCAGCAATCTGTTTGCATGTAGCTGCTGCTCTAAAACATCATTTTATTAATAAGGACGATATATTACGGAGAATTTTCCCATGAAAATAATAAAGTATTTTTTCTTTCTATTTTTCTTGAATAGTATCTATGCAAATGCGGCTTCTTTACCTGAGTGGACGCTTGTTCCCAATGAAAGCAGTATAAGCTTTACAGCCACACAAAATAATGCGCCTGTAACGGGTACTTTTAAAGAATTTACCGCCACCATAGCCGCAGATCCCCAGAATTATCAAGACAGTACGGTTGTTGTAGTAGTGAACATGAATTCACTTACTACCTCCTATGCAGAAATAAGTTCAATACTCCTTGGTCCTGACTGGTTTAATGCTAAGGAGTTCCCAAAAGCTGAGTTTAAGTCGACTAAATTCACTAAAAAGGATGATAAAAATTATGAAGCTGCAGGGACACTAACCATAAAAAATAAATCAGTGCCTGTAACACTTACCTTCACGGCTGTTGAATCGCCTAAAAATCGTCTGCTTGTTGAAGGACATACTACAGTAAAACGGTTGGATTTTGGTATTGGCCAAGGTGATTGGTCGAGTACGAGTGAAATAAAAGATGAGGTAACTATAAATTTTAAAGCAGTTGCCACACGTAAGTAGTAATGCATACAATTGTTAATGAAAACTAACTATAGTCTGGTGGATTTGCTCCAGACTATACTTCATTCAACGCGAGAAATCGTTTTGAAGTCTTTTGATTAGCTGGTTTCTTTTGCGCGATAAACTCCATTCATTACTTAATTTTTAAATCATTATTGCCAATCGCTTGATAAGAATTCCTGATAGGAATTAATTATTATTTTGCGTCGAGTGCCAAAAACTATTGTTTTGCCTGGGAGATGAATATCAATAACAAATAGGCTAATTATGTATATTTTCACCCAATAAGATCACCAATTGGTCATTTTGCATATCTATAAAAGTGACCCTATACTTAGAAATGCATTTATTGTGACCGATCCCATAAGATTATCGAGTGCTTCAATATAATATAGGAGGTAACCATGCAATCCAAATCAGAAAATCGCTCAGTTATTTTCTCATCTGAAGTGAGTGCTTCAGTGGCTTGTTCGAAACTGGAAAAAAAAGGGGCAGCCGATAAACCTGACAAGTATGTGTGGCTCTTACGTGAAAGCTCTGTTCCCGGACTATTGACTATTACCTCTTATAATAATGAAAAAAACAACTATGTTCATCAAAGGATTGGCTTCGTAGGAGGAAAATGGGAGTTTGGCCCCAAGGACTTTCTTAAGGCTCAAGAGTTTGCAAAACGAGCTGAAGCTTCTTTTAGTCAAGCAATTCCTGAAAATAGTTTTGATAGTTTAGTCAAATTATTAACGGACAATGGTTTTAATATAGGAAGGCAGTTGTTGCCAAAATCAAATGAGTCTACCCAAAATAAAGTACTTTTGTCCTATACTGAGGATGTGTTTGAAGAATCAGCGAATCCTAATTCTGCGAAAAGATATACTGATTATGACCAATAACGAATAACCAATACATCATAAAGATGCAAAATAGAGTGGTTCGATATTATAAGCTAACAATTTCTGCCTGTTTTAAGGACAAATATTGATGGTCTACCTATTGCTGTTGCAAAAACCATTTTTCCTTTAATTCAAGAAATTTGGCTTTTTGTTGATTATTTAAAAGTGTAAACATTTGATGTTGTATCATTATTCTCGTTTTTAGCATAGAACCTCTTATTTTATTTACTTTTTCTATTAAAGCATCAAGTTTTGCTTCATCAATTTTCTCATTTTTTACTAAAGAATTTATTTGACTACGTAGTAATCTAAGCTGAGCATAGTCTTCTTTGAGAGAAGCTCTGGCTTTTTCTCGATATGCTTTAAGTTTGGCTTTTTGATCCGCATTAAGATTGAGTTCTTTTGCTAACCTATCAAATTGATGGTGGGAATTACACTGTTTTGAATCACCAATACAAGCAAAACTTGGTTGACCGAAGATTAGTGCCAATACAATTGTTGATAGCAAGATAAATTTTTTATTCATTTTCTATTCCCATAAGCATTTTGAGCAGCGTTCTTATTTTATTTTTTGACATCAGTACGGATCTCTAATGGAGTATAGACTATAGAATTAATAAATACAGTCCCTGACTAATTTTATCTTAACCATTTGAAAATTCGTAAAATATTTTAAGATTGTCCTATGTGAGAAGGGCGGTTTAATTTTATTTTTTTATCTTTTGCCAGGCTAAAAATTATTGCCTCATGGCAGAGATTTTCGAGATCTTCGATCAATTTTTGCGTATATTCATCGTGATGATGGATACTAAGTAAAATTTTTTTAAATTGGAGAATATTAAATTCATTTGTTTGACTAAAACAGCTTAATATAAGTTTAAGATCTTCTGTTAATTCGTGTTTTTCCTCGCTTGAAAAAGATTGATGAGGAATTTTTGTTATTTTGTGGATGTATTTTTCCACATCATTTTTTATTGCGGAAAAAGAAAGAGGCAAGCTCATCGCAAGTTCCTTTTGACGTGTAGTAAGTAGTTTTGTCCTTGAAGCCTGCAATTTTTTCCCGGAATCCAACCACGAAGAGTCATTTAATTCACCTTCATTAACACCAAGAAATTTGAGCATTCCTAAAACATTCTCATGCAGAGGAATAGAATTTTGTGAGCGAAAGGCATGCTGCAATCCATAATGATTAAATGAGAGAGGCTGAATTTCTCTAATAAATTTATCCGTATCTACCACATAGCCATTAAATAATGCATTCGATATTTGTATTGGACCTGTAGTGCATACAACGATTGATTTAAGATAAAGATCACACTCTTTTTTCATTAAATAAGTTAAAAACCTATCATCATTTTTTTCTAGAATTCGTTTAATTAAAGAATATTCTTTACTAAAAAAAAGATATTTTACCAAGTTTAGCTGTGCTTGGAGGTCTTTTCGCAATCTCTTTATTACCTCCTCATGAGTTTCTTGAGGAGTGATTTTGTTAAAATTCAAAAATTTGTTTTTATCAGTCATCACCTCAATAAGATATGCTCTAATTTTTAAGGAGGAATGCGCTATATCATGAGGAATAATTTCTTTGGATTTTGCTATATAAAGTGATTCAGAACGATTTTTCATAAATTTTAGTAGATGACGATTGATAAAGCTGTCTTCATTTAATTCAGTTTCAGTTCGCTCAATAAAATCGGTGTCATAATGGGTTAGTCTGGTGATAAGCCCTCTTTGCACCCGCTCGATTTCCTTTTTGGCTGCGATTGCGTCTATAATCGCGACAAAATCATTATTTGCAAGTATGAATTCTTTTCTACCCATTTTTAAACTGCCAATGTTAAGTAATATAGGCATTTCAGTGGTAATGAATTTGGGAAGAGAGGATGTATCAATTGGAAAATCAAAGTCTGTATAAGTACCTTTTTTAAATATTGGTGAAAGCCATCTTAAAATATCACTTGCAACAGCCAGATTCCCACCTGTTTTTAAATTATGAATTTCTTCTTTATAAAAACTATATAATTTTCTTTCATTTTCTGATTGGAGTAATGTATCGATTGCGTGTGCATCAATGGAAATAATTTGATGTTCTTTGCAAAATTCATGAAGCGTATTTACTGAGGTCTGGACCAGTAATTTAGAGTCATAGACCAAATGAATCGTGTCGTTAGGATTTTTTTCACGCATTTCAATAAGGCGAATTTGATTTTCCAAATTCATAAATACATTTGGATTATTGCTTAACCAGATTTTTACATGTAAGTTTGGATTATATTGATACATTTTTTTTCTTTATTTTGGTTTCAATAAATTACCGCACATAAAAAGCCAGTTCTTGTATGCTCCTAACCAATTAATTGGAGCACCTATAAAAAGCTTAGCACATTATAAAAAAAATGATTTGATGCTAAATTGATTGATGAATTTCATCTAATATGGTATAAAGGTCGCGCTTTAAATACACACACGTCTCGACACATACGATAGGGTCCCTGAAGGGGTTTCGTATGGGAGGCGTGGAGGAATAACCCTGGAGACAAATAATGAATATAAGTATGCGTGAGTTACTCGAAGCAGGTGCTCATTTCGGACACAGAACACGGTTTTGGAATCCTGAAATGGGTGAGTATATTTTTGGATCTCGTAACAAAATCCATATTATCAATCTTGAAAAAACGATGGTGATGCTAAATGACGTAATGAATTATGTTGGCAGATTGGCATCAAACAAAGCAAAAATTCTATTCGTAGGTACCAAAAGAGCAGCACAAGACAGTATTCGTGAACATGCGAAACGTTGTGGTATGCCTTATGTTGATCATCGTTGGTTAGGTGGTATGTTAACCAACTATAAAACAGTACGTCAGTCCATTTTTCGCTTAAAAGAATTGAAAGAAATGCAAGAAAAGGGACTGTTCAATGGTATGATCAAAAAAGAAGCACTGATGCTCACGCGTGAACTAGAGAAATTAGAAAGAGGTTTAGGCGGTATCGAACACATGGGTGGTTTGCCTGATGCTCTATTTGTTGTTGATGTTGGCTTCGAGCACATTGCTGTTGAGGAAGCTCATCGATTAAGAATTCCTGTTATTGGTATTGTCGATACCAACAACAGCCCAAGAAACATTGATTATATTATTCCTGGTAATGATGACTCCATGAGAGCAGTTGATATTTATCTTCGTTGTGTTGCTGATGCAATTTTAGATGCTAAGGGCAGTAACACAGTTGGAGTAGGTTCATCTGATGCTGAATTTGTAGAAGTAGTTGAACAAACTGGTGATGCAGAAAAATCAGGGGAATAATTAAAATTTAAAATACAGGGGGCAGGTGTCTGAACACCTAAATTTGCCCCCTTTTTGCTATACGGAGAAATGAAATGTCAATTAGTGCAAGTTTAGTCATGCAGTTACGTGAGCGCACCGGGGCTGGCATGATGGAATGTAAAAAGTTTCTAATAGCAACCAATGGTGATATAGAGGCTGCAATCATTGAAATGCGTAAAGCAGGTCAGGCAAAAGCAGATAAAAAAGCGGATCGTGTTGCTGCTGAGGGCGTAATCGTCATTGCACGTTCTATCGATGGACGTAGTGCGATAATGCTTGAAATTAATAGTGAAACAGATTTTGTTGCTCGAGATGAGAACTTTACTAACTTCGCTAATACAGTTGCAGAAACTGCACTAAACAGTTCGGCTACTACAATTGAGGCGTTGTCTGCCACTACTCTTTCTTCGGGAAGTACTGTAGAACAAGCACGTCAAGAATTAGTAGCGAAAATTGGTGAAAATATTAAACTAAGACGTCTAGAACGCATGCAGTGTGATTCTGGAGTAATTGGTTGTTACTTACATGGATCACGAATTGGTGTTATGGTTGCTCTTAAAACTGGTGATGAAGAGCTTGCTAAAGACATCGCAATGCATATTGCAGCAAGTAAACCAATTGTTGTAAGTAAGGATCAAGTATCTACAGAAGCAATTGAAAATGAGCGTGAAATTTTTACTGCCCAGGCAAAAGAAAGTGGCAAACCGCAAGAAATTATCGATAAAATGATTGAAGGTCGAATTAATAAATTTATTGATGAAGTGAGCTTGTTAGGCCAGCCATTTGTCAAAAATCCTGATATCAAAGTAGGACAGCTTTTAAAAGAAAAAAATACTGAAGTTCTGTCTTTTATTCGTTATGAAGTTGGTGAAGGAATAGAGAAAAAAGAAGATAACTTTGTTGAAGAAGTGATGGCTCAGGTTCGTACATGATGAATGAAAGTCACCCATTAAAATATAAACGTATTTTATTAAAATATAGTGGCGAAGCCCTAATGGGCAAGTCACAATTTGGTATTGATCCCTCGGTCTTAGATACATTAGCCAAGGATATTGCCGAATTAATCAAGATGGGCGTTGAGGTTGGGCTCGTTTTAGGTGGTGGTAATCTATTTCGTGGTAAAGCGCTTTCTCAAGCAGGGGTGGGGCGTGTAACTGGTGACCATATGGGAATGTTGGCTACAGTCATGAATGCTTTAGCGGTACGAGATGCTTTGGAACGCATTGATATGCCTGCACGTATTATGTCAGCCATTCCTATGCTTGGTGTAGTTGATCCTTATCATCGACGTAAAGCAATCACACATTTGCGAACTGGGCAGGTTGTAATTTTTGCAGCAGGAACGGGAAATCCGTTTTTTACTACCGATACGGCCGCTTGTTTAAGAGCTATTGAAATAGGCGCTGATGTGGTTTTAAAAGCAACTAAAGTAGACGGTGTATATTCGGAAGATCCCTTTAAGAATCCTAATGCCAAACGTTATGATTATTTAACTTACATAGAAGTATTAACTCAAGGTTTGGAAGTAATGGACTCAACTGCAATATGTCTTTGTCAAGATCAGGGTATGCCTTTGCAGGTTTTTGATATGACAGCCCCTAATGCATTGAGACGAATTGTATCTGGAGAACGCGTAGGAACTATAGTCGGAGCTAATCATGATTAATGAGATTAAGCAAGATTCAGAAAAGCGAATGAAAAAGACCATTGAAGCATTACAGACGGATCTAACCAAAATTCGCACTGGAAGAGCGAATGTTGGATTACTGGATCATGTGCAAGTGGATTATTATGGAACTATGACCCCTTTAAATCAAGTTGCCAATGTTTCTGCCAGTGACTCACGAACCATTTTAGTGACTCCTTGGGAGAAATCCCTAGTACCCGCCATAGAAAAGGCGATTTTGAATTCTGATTTGGGTTTAAATCCTGCTACAGCAGGCACTGCTATTCGTGTTCCTATGCCTCCATTAACTGAGGAACGCAGAAAGGAGTTAATCAAAGTCGTTCGTAATGAAGGCGAGCAGGGAAAAGTTTCCGTTCGTAATATTAGAAGGGATGCAAATAATCAATTAAAAGATTTGGTTAAAGATAAAACTATTTCTGAAGATGATGAGCGTAGAGCAACTGAAGTCATTCAAAAGCTGACTGATAAATATATCCAAGAAATAGATGCATTATTGGCCGAAAAAGAAAAAGATTTAATGGAAATTTAAGTCAAATTAATGCCTGAGGCAAAATAGCCTCGGGCAACAATCATCCTTTTGTATTTTTTTATCCTTCAAAGTAATAAATAGTTCATTAAATTTTCCAGCTTATTTATAAAGCTAAATAGGAGAATTTGTTGAAGATTTTCATTAGATTTAAGCACAATACAAATAATTTTTGAGGTTTCCCATGCAATACAAGGTTGTTTTTTTTGGTACACATAGAAGTGGTAAAACCCAGCTTAATCGTCGAATCGCTCTAAAAAATGATTTTGAATTTGACGAAAAATCACGTTCCACTGTAGGTGCTGAGTTTTTAACTCGAAGAATTGATTCTGACAATACTGCAATCTTATGGGATACAGCAGGGGCTGTGCGATACCAAGCGTTAAGTCAGGTATTTTATGCAGGAGCTGCGGTAGGTGTATTTTGTATTGATCTGACTGATGAAATTAATGAGCAGGAAATTATTAAAAGTATTCAAGAGTTTCGTCAATATGTCCCAAAGGCTCCTATTGTTTGCGTTGGAACAAAATCAGATTTGCCTGAGGCAGATCCGAGTAAACTGAACCTACTTAAATCCAAAGATTTATTTGTTCACTTCATTACTACTTCAGCAAAACAAGGAGATAATGTTGATGAACTTTTTGCAATAATTACTAAACTTTGCAAAGACAAACAAAATTCTCTTTGGAGCGAAGCGAAAGCTAGACTCATGGAAAGTTTAAAAGAACTGCCAAAAGAAAAAAAGCAATCAATTGAGAAGAAGTTGACTAAGTTATCAGATGTCTTATTAGTGAAAGCTGATAATCCCAGCGTTACTCCTTTACAAAAGGCAAAGGCAATTGAGGACTTTACCACGAATTGTAAAATTATTTTGGATGAGCAACATCCTAATGTTCTTAATGCAGTACTTTCGGTTGCCGCAGCAGCAATTGTACTCACTGTAACAGCCTTAATTGGTTTTGCAATTGGCGTTGCATGTAGCTGGTGGACAGGTCCAGGTGCATTTTTTGCTGGACTTCTAAGTGGTTATGCTGCTGCAGTAGCGGTTGCTTCAACAAGTACGGGATTAGGTAGCGTAGCTGGTGGTCTCACCGCGTATGGCTTATTTAAACCTTCCAAAGAAATGAATGCTCTTAATGAATTCGCTGCAGAAGTATCATCGTTGAATCCAGGAATTATTTTGTAGTCGGTTGAAGAATGTAGTTTAAAAAAAAGTTGCTCTGTTTCTGCCAGTTTTATTGAAGGTCGACCGGGATTTTGACAAAAAATGTTTTCTGTTTCTCACTCAGTTTTTCTCTATCCTTTAGGAGTAAGGTGATTTTCCTTTTCCTCATCATCACTTTCCCCCCAATCTATTTCGTCCAGTTCTTCTTCTTTTCTTTGTACAGGACGAGCAAATGTAGTATCTTTAATTTCGTCACATTTAAATTCAGCACTACACTCTTCCGCTTCTTTAGGAGAAATTGCTGATAATTGTTTATTATTTAAAAAATTTACTATTTCTGGATCATTATAGCTTAGTGTCTCACTGATATATTTTACATCTTTATATATACTGTGAGCTGCCGAATGTACCAAATCCATCTTCGAAACATCACTTTTTTTTAAAGCTAACAGTTCCTGCTCTTTAAAGCCTTTTTTTAAATCAAACAATTCCTGCTCCGAAAGATCACTGGAGAGCAGTTTTTTCTTCACACGCTCACGATCTTTTGCCACAGAAACAAGGGTCTCCAAATTACTAATAAGTTTATCAAAAGTTAGCATGAACATTGTGGCATTACTATTTGGAGATGCTTTGAGATCTTTTAATTTCTCTTTAAGAATATCTTTTAGCTTTACTAATTCCGAGACATCAACGGTAACCGTATAGTCAGTATATTTAGCTTGAGTCATGTTATTCTCCATCGACATTGATGATCTCGTGAAATACTTCGAGACCTCCCAGTCTTTGAAATCGACTTGATGCGATGTAAACTTCCTTGCTATATAATAAATCCGATATTTAATTAGTATAGATCATAAACAATCAATTTGCATTTAAAATGACCATACTTGGGTTGACTGGGACATGACTTCGATCTGTTTGAGACGTAGTAGTAGGTAACAAAAAAACCATTCTAGTCTTATTTTTTACGCCATTAATAACACAAAGAAATAAGTTCAAATAGGTCGATGGTTTTTGAAAAATACTCATTGGTTTGGTTGTGGAAGAATATTAGAGGGTATTACAAAAATCAATATTTGATTTGAAAACTTTAACCGACCTTATAATATTTTAGGACTTGAAAAAGATCGCAAAATCCATTTTTAAATATCCTTATTTTTTCCTAAAGATTTTGCCAATCGTTGCCAAATGCCTTCTTTATAATCCCCTACATAACCCCAGGAATCAACCCAAATAATTCGCTTAAAGGCTCCTGTTTCATTTATTTTATCCATGAATAGTTCTTTACTTTTACTTTTTGCGGCAATAATAACCATGTTCGCACTGTTTCTTATTGGAATAACCAAAGTATGTTTAAATTGATTTTTAACTAGTTGAAAAATTGGATACTGTTCTTTTATATTGGCTAAATTGATAGCTAAAAATCCATCTTCAGTGAGTATCCTATCGCATAAGATAAAAAAATGAGCATTAGCACATTCCGGTGGAAAATGATTCGCATTATAGAGATCAACAATGAGATGACTGAAATGTGACTCACACTTTTGTACATAATCCATCGCATTTTCATGGATAATTGTTAAATTTTTTAAGCGGTCTATCATAAAAAAACGCTTGGCTATTTCGATAACCTCTTCGCTGTTGTCTACAGCAACTAAAGGAGAGTCATTCAGCATTAATGCAATTCCTGCACCACCTAATCCTAACATACAAATAGTTCCTGGATTTGTACGGGCCATTAAAGTGAGTGCAGGAAGATAGTATAAAACGGGTTTATGAGGCTTATGACGGTTAATAACAGTCTGTAGTGCTTTACTACCCAAGGTTAACCAACGATAACACGCATTTTGATACACTTTATAACCTGAGGGTGAAGTATAGATGCAGGTTCCTAATTTTGTTTTCCACATTTTAATGTGTCGTCTCTAATTGGAAGGGATAAATTGATCCAAGCTTTAAAATTTGAGTTAACTCATCCAAAGCTGAAAAACTTTCATCAAGCAACTGAGGATCAGCCAAGTCTGTTGCAACTAACTCCGTACGATAGTGCTTTAATACCCACTTTTCCAAAGTGCTTAATAGTTCATTATCTATTAATACGCCTTGATGCATCGCTCGTAGTTCTTCGTCATTTAAGGGAACACGCAATCTCAGGCAAGCAGGACCACCCCCATTGCGCATGCTTTGTTTCAGATCAAGGAAGTAGACTGAGTTAATGGGATTGGATTCATCAGAAAGTATTCGCTCAATACACATATGAACTCGAGGGTTATTTTGACACTCATAAGGAGCAATGAGGATCATTGAATTTTGATTGGTTAAACTGATAACTTGTGAATTAAAAAGATAAGTTTCAACTGCATCGACTATACTAAGTTCTTTTTGTGAAATCTGAATAATATTCAAAGGAAAGGGGGCTTTTTCGCCTAACTCTTTAAGCACAGAGCTTTGTTGATAAAATGCTTGTTCATGAACTAAAAAAACTGATTCATTGCCTACAGATATAACATCATTATGAAAAACTCCCTGATCAATAGCGAAAGAATTTTGACAGGCAAATACAACTTGATGTTCCGGTAGTTGATGTTGACGAACGATTGCTTCAGATGCTTCGCGTGTCTGTCGGGCTGGATATTTAGTCGGTCCAATGTGAGTTTGACTTTTCCCTAAAGCTGTTTTCCCATAGACAAAAAGATGGATTCCAGATTGACTATGTTTTTGACAAAGGCGACTGTGGTTTGCAGCCCCTTCATCCCCTGTAATAATGGACCGAGGCAAAATAGGATGATGATGAAAATAATTTGGATTAGCGAATATAAATTCCAGTATTTTTTTGGAAAAATCAGCTTCATGGTGCCGGTGCAAATTACTTACAAGATTTGCAGCAGTAAAGTGAACTTTATGATCTTGGGTATCAATGCTTGGGGAAACAGTAGCTGCATTGGCAGACCACATGCTGGATGCTGAATAACAAGCCCCAAGAAGTTCTGGGGCTGTTTTAAATGCTTTATTAATTTGCTCTTTAGGTGTACCACAAAAACCTAGTTGATGAAGTAATTTAAGATTAGGACGTTGATGGGGTGGAAGTAAACCCTGTTTTAGCCCCATTTTATAAAGTAGGTGCATTTTTTCTAATCCTTGCAGGGCAGCCGCTTGGGGATTGGAAATTGCTAAAGCATTATAAGAAGATGCAATATTACCAGGTGCAAGGCCCGCGTAATTATGAGTAGGGCCAACTAGGCCATCCATGTTTAATTCATAAACGTTCATTTCAATCTTCCGTTATACATTTTACGCTAGAACGCCTGAGCGTTATAAGTCATATCCTGAGCAGGGCGAGACATCTCGTTTTTTTAGTCATACCCCCCAATAGTTATTCCAATACAATACCTGGCAAAATTTGTTCAGGCATCGTTAAAACAGGTTGCTCCATACTGGCTACCGGATAAGCGCAATAATCCGCAGCAAAATAAGCGCTCGGCCTATGATTCCCACTTAATCCGACTCCACCAAAAGGAAGGCTACTGGCCGCACCTGTAGTGGGTTTATTCCAGTTAATTAATCCTGCACGAACTTGTTCATAAAATTGGTGATAATGTTGCTCATCATTACTAAATAAACCTGCAACCAAACCATAGCGGGTTTGGTTGGCGAGATCAATCGCTTGTTCAAAACGAGTGTAACGATATATTTGTACTAAGGGTGCAAAAATTTCCTCATCTGGAGGGTTTTTAACGTGGGTCATATCAATAATGCCTGGCGAGAGCAGGCCTGTATGATCAGCAAGTAAGTTCATGTCTAATAAGGAAACGCCGCCCAATTCAATAAGTTTTTTTTGACTATGGATATGTTGAAGAGCTTGTGTATGACTAATAACCGGACCTATGAATGGTTCCGGTTTTTGATCAAAAGGGGCGACTTTAATTGATGCGCATGTTTGGATGAAACGATTTAAGAATTCATCACCTTGCTGTGAGTCAGGAATAATGATACGTCGCGCACATGTACAGCGTTGACCTGCAGTAATCACAGTTGACAGTAAGGTATGATAAACTGCGGCGTTAAGATCAGTAACTTTATCAATGATTAAAGGATTATTGCCTCCCATTTCAAGAGCTAAAATTACTTCAGGTTTGCTGCTAAAATGTTGGTGGATGCGCAAACCGGTCGCATAGCTTCCTGTGAAATATACACCTTGGACGTCTTGTGTCAGTAAGGCTTTCCCACATGTGGCATCGCCTTGCAAACAATTAATTACTCCAGGAGGTATGTCACTCTCATGCCAGCACTGCATGATCAATTCCGCCACTGCTGGCGCGTGTTCACTTGGTTTATAAAGTACGGTGTTCCCTGCCAGCAGAGCAGGAACTATATGCCCATTGCTTAAGTGAGCTGGAAAATTAAATGCACCAAGGACAACTACAACTCCTTGAGGTTTAAAGCGAAGGCAGGTATTTGCTTCAGCCGTTTGGGTTGTTTTTGTCCAAGTTCTTTCATGATAGGCTTGAATTGATAAATTGATTTTTCCTATAACAGCCTTGACTTCCGTATGTGCTTCCCATAAGGGTTTTCCTGTTTCTAAAGCAATTAAGTGAGCCAATTGCTCATGATTTTTTTCAATTTGCTGGGCAAATCTTTTGGTATAATTTGCACGCTGCTCGAAATCAAGAAAAGACCAAGAGAACAGTGCTTGTCGTGCTGCATGGCATGCAGCAGAAACATCCTGTTCTGTGGCACTCGTACCCTTCCAAAGTAACGTACCATAACCCGGATTTATGGATTCCAGGGTAGTTCCGTTTCCTTTTGTCCATTGGCCATTAATATATTGTCCTTTACCATCAATTACAGGTGATTTAGTCATTCAGCTCTCCCTCATCAAGCTCTAAAGGAGCAACACGCAATTGATCGCCGCATGTGACTTGCAAAAGATTGGCTGTATTTTTGCTGATGATACAGGTGCTTTTTTCCTTATTAACTAAAGCGCTATTAATAGTAGCTCGGAAGTCCAATTGAGTATTTGCTAATAAGTAATTCGTACTGCTTACTTCATCGCTAATATTTTTAATTGTTACAACGTGACTTTGTTCTATGGTTTTGATTTTTAGTCGGGGCACTTCAAGTGTAGGGCCAGCATCAAAAATATCAATGTACTTATTATAACGAAATCCTTCTTTCAATAAAATTTCCATGGCTGTTTGCGTAGAAGGATGAGGTTGACCAATTGCTGCTTGGGCTTGAAGGGACAGCAATTTAATATAGATAGGGTTACGGGGCATTAAGTCTGCTATAAACTGTTTATCAGTTGTCAGGGTCAGCCGATCTGCTTCTGCAAAAGACATATGAAAAAAATGACTTCCTACATTTTCCCAAAAAGGTGACTGACCATTTTCATCAGAGATTCCGCGCATTTCAGCAATTATTGTCGAAGTAAAGCGCATAGGATGCTGGGCGATAAAAAGAAAACGGGCTTTAGAAAGTAATAAACCATTTTTGTGTTTTCTATACTTAGGTTCTAAAAAAAGAGTACAGATTTCACTTCGTCCCTGATTATCATTTACAAGACTTAAAACCTCATAATCACTTCGTATATTTAATGAACGAGAAATTCGGGTACGTTTGGAGATTTTGTAAGAATAAAAGGGGGCCTCATATCCTGTACATGATTCAATTCCTGAAACACCTATTATTTTTTTATTCTTGGGATTTTCTAAGACAAATAAATAATATTCATTATTGGCTTTTTCCACATTTTTATGAAATGACTCAGTGGCCCAATGAAGTCGTTTTGCCAATATTTGTTTATCTTTAGAAAGCGTTGTTATTCCTACGCCGCTTTCTTCAGCTAAATGATGAATAGCATCTAAATCTGTATTGCGAGCGCTACGAAATAACATCATTTTTTAGATCCTCTAGACCGCCCTGAGCCAGGTCAAGCAAAAGTAAGGTACTTAGTGATGCACGTTCAGACAAACTATCAAGCAATATATATTCCTCTGCGCTATGAATATTACCACCCCTGACTCCAAGTGTGTCTATAACGGGTAAACCATGTTGGGCCAAATTATTTCCATCGCAACAGCCTCCACTATCTTTCCAATCTATTGCTAACCCAAGCTCTTGTCCCAAATGTTTAATACGATGAAATAGACGCTCTGTGCCCAAGCATACACGCTTTACTGGCCTCCCAAAAACACCATGGACATTCAAAGAATAACCCGTACGTTTTAGTTGGCGAATGATTTTATCCAATTCAGTTCGCACCCAAAATTCATCTTCCGGCAAACTAATTCGGATATCAAGCTGTGCTACTGCTCTGTCTGGAACTACATTGAGCGCCTCACCACCCGCAATTTTTCCTACATTAATTGTAACTCCATCATGTTTCCCATTAAGGGCATGTACAGCACATATCGCTTCAGCCAGGTAGGAAATCGCATTTCGGCCTTCTGAAAAATCTCGTCCTGCATGAGCTGCTTTTCCTGTTGCAATAAGCGTCAATTTGCCACTGCCTTTGCGATTTTTAGCTAAAGTACCATTAGGTGTCATAGCAGGCTCATAAACCAAAGCTGCTTGATAATTAGCTGCCAATTCATCGAAAAGCATGCTGGATGCCGGTGAACCAATTTCTTCATCCGCATTGATTAAAACATCCCAACCCAGTTCTGCTGCAAATTTACTTTCCTCAAAAACGGATAAGGCGTGTAACATCACAATAAGCCCGCCTTTCATATCAGTAACACCAGGGCCATTAATACAATTATCATTAATGTACTTTAATTTTTGAAATGGATTATCCGCAGAATAAACAGTATCCATATGTCCGCAAAGTAAAACTCGTCGTTTCAAGTGGGGTCGTTTTCTGATGAATAGAGCATCGCCACAGTTTTGCACTATCGTATTACCAGCCATATCAATAACAGATAAAGGAGCGGGTTTTCTTTTCTGCATTGTGTCCGCTATAGGCTTATAGATGGTTTGCAATAGATTGGTAATTTGTGCTAATCCAGCCAAATTGTTTGTGCCAGAATTTATCTCACACAATTGGTGGAGTTGCTTCACCATTGTTGCCTGATTGTTTTTTATTATATTTATCAGTTTATTGTATGCTTTAATCACGGCTGATATATGGGCTTATAGCTAAAAATACAGAATAGCTGAAATTAAAGTACTTCACAATGCATGATCCAAGTTGTACTAAGAAGATTACATTGGATTAGTAAATTTTTTCCTCCGGTTTTTTAAACTCGGAGGAAAAATGAAATGTAAAATTTATTCTTAAGGTTTTGATGTTGGTGGTGTACTTTGTTTGGGTGCTGAGTTATTTATTGGCCATATCTGCGGGATAGACATGATACCGAATTTACTAAGTAATCCTTCATGTTTTACGGGATCTTCACTTTTAGCTGAATATAATTCTGAATGGGTACTGAGGTCAACTCGCCGATCAAGGCCTTGCAAACGTTGAAGTTGTTTTTCCTGGAGCTCTAATAGCTTATTAAACCGCTCTGTACTGGCTTTTAACTCAGATTTTACTTCCGAAAGCTCTGACTCGGCTTTACTAATACGTTCTGCTACCTGGTCAAAACTGGTTGTTTTATCCATTAAAAAAGCATCTAGTTTTTCATGGAACGCTTGTCGTTGACTGGAGTCACTAATAGCCGCGCTGGTTAGAGCCTTTACAGTGTTTTCCAGTGTACTGGCAATGCTTTTTGCTTTCTCTACTTCAGTTCCCATGGATTTTCTAACTTCCCCTAACTCAGCGGTTTTTTGGGATAAAAGCAATAAGCTTCTCGAATGCAACTCTCGAACTTTTTCAAGCTCTTTTTGATTGGTGTCAAATTGTACACTTTGGTTCTCCAGATCGAGCTTAAGCGATGAGGCAATTTTTTCAAGATCTTCCTTATTCTTTCGAAGTAATTTTTCAGTTTCAATATAAACTTCTACCTGAGCACTTAACGTTTCAACCTCCTCATTAAGCCGTGTAATATTTTTAGCAAGTTTTTCATTTTCCTCTTTAAACTTATCGATTTCAGCGGATAATTTTTTACGAATTGAATCTAATGCGCCAATAGTCAGTTCAAGGATTTCTGCAACGCCAAAAATTCCTTCTTTTAATTTTTGAGCAATGTTTTTGGTATGGTAATGATGGTCGTCCAGAACAATACTGCTTGTAGTGTATGCTAAGGCGCTTACGCCACTAATCGTTACGAGAAACCCAATATGAGCTGCTGCACCTATGATTAGAGTCGGTCCTGATATGGCAACCCCACCGATGATTCTTTGCCAAAGAGGCAACTCACCCCAGAAAGCGGCAGCACGTGAAATGAGACTGGGGTTATCTTGTAGACTATCAACTATGGCGCCTAAACTTTTTTTGACCTGTGACAAATGCTCTTGAGTTAAAGCAATGCTTTGCAAACTATCGAGATCAGTTTCAGATGAATTTGGGTCTAATAATAATTCTTTTGCTGCATCGGAAAAATTCATCTGTGATAAAGCTTTTTCCACAATCACTCTATTTTTAGCAGGAGGATGTGTTTCTTTTATAATTACATCAAGTTCTTGTTCATTAGTAGACATGACACTGCTCCCTGTGTTTAAGAATCTCCCTGTAAATTCTATTTTTAACCACAAAACCATCAATAAGCAAGTAAAAAATTTGTTCCTATGCAGTTAATTAAGACAATTTGCTGAATGCAGCTTCTCTACTCAGGTTTGCTAGGATTAGGTCATAAAAAGTACTGTTTTTAAACTTCAAGAGGCGCTAAAACTGAAGTAATATGAATCATTTCATCGCTCAATTCTGTTCTGCGATAAGAAAAAAAACCGGTGTTAATTGCAGCACTTCCATGATCAATTAGCTTTTCGGAATATCCCAGGGAGGGAAGATAAAGTATAAAGCCTAATAATACCTCCATGATGCCGCCAATTATATATAATGAAGGATGATTAATTTTTAATTCATTGGCCAACCTCTTATATTTTTCAATCGATTCTTCGGATGAAGCATGCAGGAGCTCGGATGTACGTGAAACGACTTCCAATAAAAGTCTTTTACCACTTGCTTTTTGGGTATGAAGCTCTTTCACGGTATTTAACAAGTGAAGTCCTGTTGTTTTGATGTCGTTTTTTTCTTTTGGTAATGCATGAAATTGTTGAATGGTTTGTTTGAGTCTGTTTTTAAGAAGTTCCTCTGTCCGTATTTTAGGACAATTCATATCTCGCCAATAAATGAGCCATGATTTTTTCTCATGTGTAATTAACTGAGAATAATTTGCATTGACATAGGTGTTTAATGCATTCCAAATGATTTTTCGATGAAAATTCATCCCTCTCCCTTTGACATTAGCAGCGGGTGCATCAAGAGATCGTTCAAACTCTTCTTTTTTAATCGGTTGTTCCAGGTTAAAGGATTGTATCAAGTTATAATAAGTGGAAGATAGCGCCCCGCGATCTATTGCATCTTTGCATGAAAAATTAAAACTTTTTGGTTTTATTGTTTTTAGAATGTAATCGGTCAATTCATATTTTATGAAATGTACCCATACTGCTTGTTTTTCTGCAGAAGAAATGAAGCGTTTGTGAGCAAGTCCTTGCGCAAGAAAACTCTTCATAAGTAATTTTTTTAAGATTATCTCTTCATTTTCGGGTCCAAATAATAATTCTCTTGCTATGGGACTAATTCTGAAATCAGAAATGATTTTTTTGTCTGCTTTCTCTCTTGCTATATCCAGAAATTCATTAAATACAGAGCGAGATGACAGCCGGTTGTGTGTTATTTCATAATCAGATGAATCCATCAACCCTTCATTAGCAGGAAGAGTAATAACCAGTGTTTTAAGACTCGGATCATTCTCAAGTTTATGAAGTTCTAGAGTCAAATCTCTTTCTTTGGACCCTGCAATATCATAATCACTTCGATCTAATGCCAGATTATTAAAATAGATATGACAAATGGATTGATTCGGATCGGATTTTTGGGCATTTATTTGTAACCAACGTCTGAATAAAGGGCTTACCCGAGTTTGTCCCTCATGGCGTTGAGCTTGAGTGCTAAACCGATACTCTGTTGCATCTGAACTTTTTTTATAAGAAAAATTTTTTATTGTTGGCAGATTCGTTTCATATTGAGGCTTAAAGTTATTTGCAAATAAAGAATAAAGCCGGCGATAAATTCCACCTGAGTCATTTGGAGACTGCCTATTAACATTTCTTTTGGTATCTTTTATTTTATTTTGAATTTTTTTTTCGGTATTTGATTGTCGAGGACGTATTTCCGAATCAATACCATTTATCCAGGCTGAAGACTCTTCAAGGATCTTGTTGTCATTATGATAAATAGCCAGAACTAAATCATCTAAATCTTTAATGTTTTCTGTTGAATTCCTATCAATGAATTCTTCCAACGCAGCGATACAAGACGAATATAAATTCCCATAAGGGTAATTTTCATCATATTCTTGTTCCATTACAGTGTGTAATCTGGCAAATTCCGGTAGCAGCTTGGTGAGAAATTGTCTTTGAGTTTGAATTACAGGTTTTAATTGAAGAAAATAAGTATAGCAGTTACGATTATGTATTGCGTCACTGGTCAAGTTATCTTCGTTATTTACACTGGTGCTCATTTAATTTCCATATGTTTGTGTAAATTAAGTGCATTATAAGAAAAAAGGGGACAGAGTGGAAGTGTCATTGGAATATTCCTTACCGAGCATAAAAATGGAGCATCATTCCTTTTTAAATAATTGTCATTCTGATTGGAAAGAAATTCTAATCAAAGCACTAAAAACTGTGGATCAAGACTATTTACACCAGTTAATGAATGACAAATATTGGTTGCCAGGAGAGGAGCGGTTATTTGCATCGTTTAGTTTACCATTAACAAAAACCCAATATATTCTATTTGGCGAATCGCCTTACCCGCGCAAGGACTCAGCAAATGGATATGCTTTCTGGGATAATTCAGTGGGTAATTTGTGGAGTTTAAATGGATTGAGCAAAGAAGTTAATAGAGCGACTTCCCTACGTAATTGGATTAAAATGTTACTTGTTGCACGCGGTGATTTGGATTCCGATACATCACAAGCCAATATTGCATTGGTGGATAAAAATACTTTAGTAAAAACAGCACGACAATTATTTGAAGGGATGATGAATAAAGGGATTTTGCTGCTCAATGCCTCGTTGGTTTATAGCGAGGGTAAAGTTCCTTATCATGCACGTCAATGGAAGCCTTTTATGCAAAGCCTTTTGGCGCAATTGACTGTAATAAAACCTACTATTCAACTCATTTTGTTAGGTAAAATTGCAGAAACTGTTGCACAAGATAAATTACCTATAGGACTTATTGCGGAACATCCTTATAATGTAAGTTTTATCACGAATCAACGCGTTATCGATTTTTTTAAACCTCTGGATTTATTACACGATGAGTAATATTGAATCAACTGTTAATCCTCAAGAAATTAGTAAGTTTGCACAACATGCTAACTTATGGTGGGATACTGAAGGGCCGCTGAAAACTCTTCATGACATTAATGAAACACGGCTTAATTTTATTAAGCAGCATGTTGAGCTAACTGATCTAAATGTTTTGGATGTTGGATGCGGTGGCGGTATTCTTAGTGAGTCTATGGCAAGGTCAGGGGCAAAAGTTACCGGAATAGACGCAGAATCTGAAGCAATTTCTGTAGCCCAGGAACATGCAAATATTAATCATCTGCAGATTAACTATTTATGTACTTCAATTGAAGCATATAAAGATAAGAGTTTTGATGTAATTACCTGTATGGAAATGTTGGAGCATGTAGAACATCCTGAGTTAGTTTTTGAGCATTGCAGACGGTTACTCAAACCACAGGGCTTTTTATTTGTATCAACAATCAGTCGAACGATTAAAGCATACGCCACTGCGATTATTGCTGCAGAATATGTATTAAATTTATTACCGAGACAAACACATGATTATAAAAAGTTTATTAAGCCCAGTGAACTGCTTACCATGGCTCGATCTTGGAATTTCAACTTAATTGATTTGAAAGGAATGGATTATAATCCTTTTTTGAGGAACGCTTCATTAGGATCTGACGTTAGAGTTAATTATTTAGTAGCTTTGCAATAGGGAGTACATAGCTTAACTGATAAGGACTGGATGTCTGCTATGGAGTTATGATCAGCTCAGCACAACATTGGTGAGGAGCCGGGCTTTCGCTACGCGTCACCCTGGCTGCCATTATTTTTTTCCGAACTTTTTTTCTTATTATAACGCTCTAGGTAACGTTGATGCGCATATTTAGCTTGTTCTTGAGTTACCGTATCCACTTCATTACCGTAGATGTCGATTCGTGCCGCGTTTTCTTTTTGGCAATTTAGATACGCTGGGGATGCACTATAATAGCTTAATGCTTCTCGCAGTGATTTTTTGCTGAAAGGAGGAGAGTCCAGTCTCTCGTAAAAATCGATAATATCATCAAATATTCCAATTTTTAGGGGCTTAATCTGATTTCCTTTTTTAAAAAAAGCATTGGGGAAATGTTCAATAAGCCAATCAATAACGTGTAACTTATCTTTTTTTGCTGCAGTTAACGGTTGTTTGTCCATCATATTGCTCTAAAGCGTGATCTAGATGCTGAATAAACTACCATATCTTCTGACATAATCAAGCATTTATAACCAAACATAGTGATTACTCTGGTTATTTAAGGATATTCAGTACGTTTTTTGAGATAATCTTGAGTTAATGTATCAATTTTTATCATCAATGAAGATCAGATTTCATTTAGCAAAATGACATCAAATAAATTAAACTTGATAATCCTTGGGGTTGATTTATTGAGATTATCTGTTCTTCAAGTTGCGATTCGAGATGGATAAATTCGGTTGTTCTTGCTTCATATAATCCCCTTACCGCCGTTAGCTCGTTAATCACTAATTTGAGCCCCATGAGTGATGCCTCTTGCCACCCTGAGTAGTTGGACACCGCTCCCCCCGTGCCTGAACCTTTATATAATGCAAAAGCAATACCTAATTTTGAATCCACACAAAACCAATTTTCATGCTTTTCAGTTATCGTATTGTAAAATTGTTTTAATGGTTTGGGGCGCGGAGAGCTCAGCCATTGTTTTGATGGTTTAGTCTGTGGGGATGGGATGTGTGGAATGTGATAAAAAGGCTCATCAGAACAATATTCATAAACAACATGCATGGGAAGTAGCTTTTGGACACCGCCGACACCTTCTCTCCACTGCTTATTAATAGCATCCCAATTCTTATCTCCAGGTGCCTGTATCGAATCAACTTGCGTTTGCAGCTCTTTAATGAGGGTCTTTTCAAAGTTAAAGTGCTTCTCAGTGATTGTTCTTCCATTAAGCGTATAAGAAACCCCTTCTTTTTTTACTTTGTTGTATTGAGAAAGCAATTGTACTAATACCTTTTTACCTGCTTCGTTTTGAGGTATGCAATCAAGAACCATGGTCCACATGTGTTTATCCAAGGCCCAAAGCGCATATTCAAAACTGCTGATATGCTCAAAGGTTCGGCCCGAGCAGTCTGTTACTCGACCTTTTTTAAAGAGTAAATTGATATCTTTTTCGAGCATCGTTTTAACTGCATCATGTTCACCACGCGCCACATGATGTAATAATTTTCGAACATCCAGCATAGGCTTAAAGAATGCTCTATATTTTTTTGAAATCATAGAAAGCTTTATTAAATCAGGTGTCGGCAAATGTAGTGCCGTTTCAGTTTTGAGATCTTTTGCTAACTGATTAAAGAATTCAAATTTGTTTTGTATGCGTTCCATCTTGCGATCACAGTGAAATAAAAAAGGAATTATAGTTGATCTTTAAGGTCACTTAAATACCAGGTTGACCTCAAATCAATCCATAAAGGCTTTTGACTTATATTTTAATGTGAGGTGATATCTATGTTTTGCTCGATTTCTTGTAAGATATTTCTCAATTCAAGTGAAGACAATGGCTGTTTTTTGGGTGTCAATTTCATTGATTTAAATTAACTTATTGTTTTTTATATATATTTTATATGAGTGATTTTCGGTTTATCCGAAGTGAGTTAAGATAATCGTCCTGAAATAATCTTGCGCTTCTTATTTTCTGTTGCTACATTTTAAACATGACTTGTATGGATATAAGTCACACAAACGGAATTGTAATCATACGGATATGATTTATCATGGATGATCATAAGAACTGGAAGTTCTTATACGGATGACTGCGAAGCCAGGGTTTAAGCCCTGGCTTTTTTTATGCTGTTAAATAATTTGATTTAGATAAAAACTTTCTATCTGGAAAATAGGCAAAAATAACGGATCCATTTTTAATCGTATTAATTACAGGCTTTGCCAAAGTTTGAGCAATAGCTGGACACCCCCAAGACAGTCCGGCACGACCGGCCTGTTTGATAAAATTAGGCTCTACATACCATGCGCCATGTATTACAACGCGTCGGCTTAATGCATTGTCATTAAAGCCTTTATCTAAGCCCTGCAAGTTAAGTGAATATCCTTTATGCCCTATATAAGTATCTTTGGTAATGTACGTACCCAAACTCGATTGTTTACTTGAAGGCACGTTAGAAAAATGACTGGCTCTATTCACACCGGAGTTTTTGCCATGTGCCACAAAGGTATTATATAGGAGGCGCTCTCTACGAAGGTCAAATACCCACATACGCTGTTTGTTTGATGGTAAGGAATAATCAATTACTGTAAGAACTGGTTTTTTCACAGCCCCTTTTTTGCTCGCATTGTTATATGCAGTTAAAGCGAGTCTTAAAACATTTTTATTTAATTGAGGCGCTTTATTACTTAGATGCTGTAATTTAGTACTGATATCCGCTTCTGCTCGCGCTGCAAAAGAAGGTGTACTGGAAGTGATATTGCTAGTTAAAATCATGGTTGAGATTAGAGTTAATAAAGTATTCATACTTCCCCTTTCTACGTGTAAATCGTCATTACAATTTCATTAAAAAAATGATGATTATATTAACAATTCATGTAAATGTAAATTTAAAAGGATTTTAATTGACCATCAGGGAAAAATATTATTCAATTCAGAGGCTTGGATGAGTGTTAGAAAAAATATAGTAAAATCATGGATCTAATTGACTATATTTAGATCTATTTATCGGAGAAATATTAAATCAAATAGACTTAATATTATTCTAAAAAATTAAATAAAAAACAGAAAAATTACTTAGAATTAGGTATAATCAGTACGATTACAGCTCATTTACGCCATCTTCTATAGCAAAATAATGGATGGCGCATTCCATTTTATATGGCTCTAAATTATACTTGGCTGTTAGTTTTTAAACTCTTTTAAACCCAGCATTGACTTGTACTCCTTTGTGTTCAAGAGAGAAAGGGGAAAAAGATTCATTATAGATTTGATTCGGAGAATGCTATGCTGGAAAAGCAGATCATACAATTACCTGAAGGCATACGAGCTGCTATTAATCACGCCTATCGTGTTGATGAGTTATCGTTGATAACAGAACTTTGTGAAAAAGCGGCATTAGGGCAACAGCAAGTAACAGATATTAAGAACAGGGCAACAAAGTTAGTTGAATCCGTGCGAGCTGAACGAAAAAAAAGCACAGGTATCGATTCATTTTTGACTGAATACGCACTATCCAGTGATGAAGGAATTGCGCTCATGTGTTTAGCGGAAGCGTTATTACGTGTTCCTGACAGTGCAACAATAGATAATTTAATCAAAGATAAATTATCTGGTGGTGATTGGAAATCTCATAGAGGTCAAAGCGATTCATTTTTTGTAAATGCAACGACTTGGGCATTGATGCTTACAGGAAAAATACTGACTCCGGAAAAAGCTCAAACATCATTAGCTAAATCTTTAATGAAACTCGTTAATCGCAGCAGTGAAGCTGTAGTTAGAACAGCAGTGGATAAAGCGATGCGAATTATGAGCAAGCAATTTGTCAAAGGAAGAACTATTGAAGAAGCGCTAAACCGAGCCAAAAAGAAAGAAGCTCTAGGATATCGCTTTTCATATGACATGTTGGGGGAAGCTGCGTTAACCTCTGTCGATGCATCCCGTTATTTTGAAGCATATAAAGAAGCCATTGAAGCTATAGGCAAAAAGGCTGATAAAAACTCAGATGTATATAAGCGCCCGGGTATCTCTATAAAACTTTCTGCTTTGCATCCACGTTATAATGAAAGCCAGCATGAGCGAGTTATGGAAGAATTACCACCAAAGCTGCTTGCCCTTGCTCGTTTAGCAAAGAACTATGGAATTGCCTTAACTGTTGATGCCGAGGAATCTGAACGCTTAGAGTTATCACTTGATGTGATGGAGCGAGTTTTTAATGATGCGAGTTTAGATGGATGGAACGGTTTTGGTTTGGCAGTTCAGTCTTATCAAAAAAGAGCTTTTTATGTATTGGATTGGGTCGCTGCTCTGGCAAGAAGAAAGCAACGTCGAATCATGGTGCGCTTGATTAAAGGTGCTTATTGGGATAGTGAAATTAAAAAATCACAAATGCAGGGCTTTAAAGAATATCCTGTATTTACCCGAAAAGTGTTTACAGATGTTTCTTTTCAGGCGTGCGCGAAAAAAATATTAACCATGACTGATGCAATTTATCCTCAATTTGCTACTCATAATGCCTATTCGGTAGCAATGATTTTAAATATTACCGGCGATTATCGCGATTTTGAGTTCCAGTGTTTACATGGGATGGGTAATGAACTGTATCATCAGATAGTACCAGCAGCACGCCATGGGATCCCTTGCCGTATCTATGCTCCAGTGGGAAGTCATGAAGATTTACTTCCTTATTTAGTACGCCGATTGCTGGAAAATGGAGCAAATTCTTCATTTGTAAACCGTATCGTTGATGACAATGCACCAATTAGCACATTAGTTGAAGATCCAGTCGAAAAAGCCCAATCTTTATTACATAAGATAAATCAAAATATTCCATTACCCGAAGACATCTTTCAACCCAATAGGAAAAACGCTAAGGGGTTTGATTTTACTGATCGTACTGAGTGTGCTCTTTTACAAGAAAAAATGGGACAAATCAAATTGCGGCAGTGGACTTCAGGACCAATTATCGCAGGAAACCCAATACTTAAAGGTGAGAAACAACAAGTTAATTCGCCTCAACAAACTGAAAATATTGTTGGATCAGTCCAAAATGCATCACTAGATGATGTGGAACATGCATTGGTACAAGCTGAGCAAACGTTCCGACTATGGTCAGGCATGTCCGTTAACGAAAGAGCAGCATGTCTTAATCGCTTTGCTGACTCGTTACAGGAAAATCAAGCAGAACTCATGACCATAGCCTGTCTTGAAGCAGGTAAAACCATGAATGATTGCATTGCAGAAGTGCGTGAAGCAATTGATTTCTGCCGTTATTATGCCGTGCAAGCACAGCAAATTTTAGCTGCTCCCTTACGTTTAACGGGTTATACAGGAGAGTTAAATGAACTGAGTTTGCATCCAAGAGGCACGGTACTTTGCATAAGTCCATGGAATTTTCCCTTGGCAATTTTTACAGGTCAGGTCGCTGCCGCGTTGGTAACTGGTAACTGTGTTATTGCAAAACCTGCAGAACAAACCCCACTAATTGCTGCTTATGCTGTTAAATTAATGCATCAGGCTGGAATTCCTGTAGGTGCCATACAATTACTTCCTGGTCCAGGTGAAACAATTGGAGCTGCATTAGTTGCTGACAAAAGAATCAAAGCAGTTTTATTTACTGGTTCGACCGATACAGCGAATCTTATTAATCGTACCCTGGCAACACGTGGTGGAGAAATTATTCCCCTGATTGCTGAAACGGGTGGTCAAAATGCGATGCTCGTTGACTCTTCAGCTTTATTGGAGCAGGTTGTGGTAGATGCGGTGAACTCAGCCTTTGGTAGTGCTGGTCAAAGATGTTCTGCTTTGCGTGTATTATTTGTCCAAGAAGAAGTTTATCCAAGAACCATTGCTCTCTTAAAAGGAGCTATGGCGGAGCTGGTCGTAGGTGACCCGCGCTGGCTTATGACTGATGTAGGACCTGTAATTGACAAGGCGGCTTTATCTACATTAAAAAATCATGTGGATAATATGAAAAAGCGTTTTGAAATTATTTACCAATGCCCATTAGACGAATCATTGGAATCTGGATATTTTATGCCTCCAACCGCGATTGCCATTAATCATATTAGTGCATTAGAAAAAGAGGTCTTTGGTCCAGTACTGCATGTAATCCCATTTAAACGAAAAGATCTGAATAAAGTTATTGAACAAATTAACACGACAGGTTATGGCTTAACTCTGGGTATCCATAGTCGTATTAATGAAACAGTGGAATACATCAGAAAAAATATTCATGCAGGCAACTGTTATGTAAACCGAAATATGATAGGTGCTGTTGTTGGTTTACAGCCCTTTGGTGGAGAAGGATTGTCAGGTACAGGCCCTAAAGCGGGTGGGCCTAACTATCTCATTCGACTTTGCCACGAGCGAACTTATACTGTGGATACTACTGCAGCCGGAGGTAATGCAAGTTTAATGTCTTTGCCTGATTAATTAACTAAAACAAAGTTTAGGCGTAACTTCAATCAGTACACTTGATTTCTGTTACGCCTCTATATTTCTAGTGCAACAAGAGGTTGCACTTCTCATTTAATGGAGTAATTAATGAATAAAGAATTCTGTTTCATTTATGTTTTAATCTCTATTTTATATTGTTTTTTTAGTCATACTGCGCTGGCATCCACTATGGTACTTCCTCATACGAAGCAATTTATTTCTTACACTGACATAGGGGAGGGCAATCCTCTTGTATTAATTCATGCATTCCCAACGGATCAACGATTATGGCAACCCCAACAAGAAGTACTTAAAAAGTATTTTCGTGTGATTACTCTAGACTTATGGGGATTTGGTGAATCATCTAGTGTGGATGGAAAAGCAATTCCCATGACCGAATACGCTGATGAGGTAAAACAGTTATTAGATTATTTAAAGATTGATAAGGCGATCATTGGCGGTGAATCAATGGGAGGATATATTGCTCTTGCATTTTTAGACAAATATCCAAATCAAACACTTGGCTTAGTACTTTCAAATACCCAAGCCGTGGCAGATGGTCCGGAAACAAAAGCTACTCGCGAAAAAACGGCACTTGATGTGCTTGAAAATGGAACAGAAAATCTAATTGCTGGATTTATAGTTAAGGCACTTTCATCTGATACACCTCAACAAACTAAAGATTATCTTCGTCATATTTTAACGTTACAAAAATCAACCGCAATTGCATCTGCTTTACGTGGAATGGCACTCCGTAATTCCACTTCTGCTGTATTAGCCACGACAAAGTTACCTATTCTGATTATTACAGGCGAATTAGATAATGTAATTCCCCCTCAACAAAGCATTGATATGCATTCACTCTCAAAAAATAGTCAACTAATTATTTTACCTAATGCAGGACACTTATCTAATTTAGAGCAACCCAAACAATGGAATCAAGCGATTATTGAGATGTTTGCATAAATAACAAATGTAATCCTTATGGTGTAACAAAAGTAAACCAGGATTATATACTTGAATCTGCTTGCATCGTTGAAAAACCAGTTCTGCTAAACGCAGAACTCCTGGATCCCCGCGAGACGTCGGATCAGAGTTTTTTTACCCCAATCTGCACTCAAATTTATCTTTTCCCCATTCTTAACTTGTGACTAAGGGACAGGTTATATACGCGGTCTTTATAACTGAACCAGATGCTTCACTTTATCTGAAGCAGTATTCAATACTCTAGTGCTTTTTAGAAAGGAACCAGGGAATTAATACAAATAAAATTAACCCGCCAATTAAAAATGATTCAAAAATAAATACATTTCCAATAGGTATTTGTGTTGGAGGTACAAAACCAATAATAATTGCGGTAAGACAACAGAGAATGCCAAGGACACATAAAAACCACATCACTATATTTCCACCTGGAACTGTGTAACCCCGCGGTTGATCCGGTTTGCTATATCTCAATTTAATGGCCGCAGCAAACATAAAAAGATAAACTAACAGGGCCATTTGAGCGCACAGATCACTAAGCATCCAATAGGCTGCATTAATGGAATCCAACAAAATAAAAGCGGAACTTAATACAGTAAAAATAAGAGCCTGGGAAAAAAGAATGGTTGTTGGGGCCCCGTATTTATTGGTATATGCAAATTTTTCAGGTAAAGAGCCATCTCGGGCTGAGACCATCAATCCTTTTGTAGGGCCGATAATCCATGCGGAAACACCACTTAAACCGCCTAAAATAATTAGAATCGCAATGATTGAAGTCATCCAGTCCATATTATACGCTTTAAAAAAAACAGCATAGGCATCAATAAGTCCAGATACGACACTTAAGCTTTCATTAGGTACTACAACCACAATGGCTAACGAGCCTAAAGAAAGGGTAGATATAACTAAAATAGTTGAATAAAAAAGAGCCTTGGGATAATCACGCTTGGGATTTTTTACCTCTTCGGCATGTACCGCTGACATTTCCATGCCGAGTAGACCAAATAATACTACTGCAAAGAGCGATAAATTCCCTAAGGAACTGAAGTCAGGCAACCATGTTGAGGGATAACCAACCATCATAGGTTTTCCCTGGATAATCCAAAGTGCTGCTAAGACAATAATGAAAAGCATGGGAAATATTGTGCCTATTGTTGCGCCAATCGTACTCACTATGCTTGATATTTTCATTCCAAAGCAATTAAGTAGTGTAAACACCCAAAATAGAACAAGCACTGTGCCTAATAAATAGTATTTATTACTTCCTAATTCTGGGGAAATTAAATACGATAGGGTGGCTGCGATAAAAGCAAGGATTGTTGGATACCAAACTACATTATATATCCACTGAAGCCAAATAGTGATGAACGCAGCACGCTTACCAAATGCTTCACGAACCCATACGTAAATGCCCCCCGTTTCGGGATAAGCTGTTGCTAATTCAGCTGCTACTAAAGATACAGGGATAAAAAAAGCAAGCGCTGCTACAACATAATAAGAGACTAATGTAAGGCCAAGTTTGGCGCTTATGGGAAGGGTACGTAAGCTATCAACAGCAATGACATTAATCATTACTAAAGAAAATACACTTAGAACCTTTTTGGGTTGATTCATGATTAATCCTTAACAAATACGGTATAAGCGAGCAGCCGATAACTTTGGATGTGTAGTATTATTGCTATTTAAGAAATTTAAACAAAAAGCAGATTGGGCTTTTAGCCCAATCAAACGATGATGATCATAGGTATGATCTAATTGGATGACACTGCAGTTGGACCAAGGGTCCAACCGAGAGTATATTATTACCATATCAAGCACACAGATTTCTGAGAACGTATTGTAGAATACCACCATTTCTATAATATTCTAATTCGTCAGCAGTATCGATACGGCATAGTGCTTTAATTTGTTCTACTTGACCATCAGCACGCTCAATAGTTACTGGAACCATTGAGCCTGGTTTTAAGGAATCAGATATGTCGATACTGACACGCTCATCTCCCTTCAGGTTTAAGGTCTTACGGGTCATACCATCACAGAATTGTAATGGTAAAACACCCATACCGATTAAATTAGAGCGGTGAATGCGTTCAAAACTTTCAGTAAGTACTGCTTTAACGCCAAGTAAATTTGTCCCTTTTGCCGCCCAATCTCTTGAAGAGCCTGTGCCATATTCTTTGCCGGCAATCACTACGAGTTCATGATGTTTTTGTTGATAAAGCATTGCTGCATCATAAATAGGCATTACTTCCCCTGAAGGGATGTAACGTGTAATGCCGCCTTCTTGACCAGGAGTCATTTCATTACGAATACGAATATTAGCAAAGGTCCCTCGCATCATCACTTCATGATTACCGCGGCGAGAACCATACGAGTTAAATTCTTTTTCATCAACTCCCTTGGATTTTAAATACAAGCCTGCAGGAGAGTTAGCCTTAATTGAGCCCGCTGGAGAAATATGATCTGTGGTAATTGAATCACCAAATAAAGCTAAAATATAAGCGTGTTTGATCGGTTTAATTGAATCAGGTTTAGCTTTTAAATTATCAAAAAATGGCGGGTGTTGAATGTATGTTGAATGTGCATCCCATTCATAGGTTTTCCCACTACTTGTTTTAATTGCTTGCCAGTGCTCATCACCAAGAAAAACCTCAGAATATTCTTTACGGAACATTCCTCCAGTCACTTTAGATACTTCAACAGCAATTTCAGCATTAGAAGGCCAAATGTCTTTCAGATATATATCATTACCTTTATCGTCCTTTCCTAGAGGGTCCTTGCTTATATCAATGGTGGTGGTTCCACATAAAGCATAAGCAACAACTAAAGGAGGAGAAGCCAGCCAGTTTGCTCTGACTTGTGGATGTACACGACCTTCAAAATTACGATTTCCTGATAAAACCGCTGAAACAACAAGATCATTATCACTGACACAGTGAGAAATAGCATCAGGCAACGGGCCAGAGTTACCAATGCAGGTAGTACACCCATAGCCAACTAAATTAAAACCCAATTGGTCCAAATAAGACTGTAAGCCGGCTTTTTTGAGATAATCTGTTACTACCTTAGAGCCTGGAGCTAAGGAAGATTTAACCCAAGGCTTACGTTGTAATCCTTTTTCAATTGCTTTTTTAGCGACCAAGCCTGCTGCCATGAGTACACTTGGATTTGATGTGTTAGTACAACTGGTAATGGCTGCAATAACCACATGGCCGTGTTTCATTTGGAAATCATGATTTTTAACCGGGAAAGAAGTATTTTTTTCCTGTTCTTTTCCTGCTTCTTTAAGGAACGAATCAAATTCTACGGGCAAAGTATTTAACGTTACTTTATCTTGTGGTCTTTTAGGTCCTGCTAATGAAGGGACAATTGTACTCAAATCAAGTTCCAGAGTATCAGTAAATACTGGATCTTCGCTGTCTTTATCATACCACATGCCTTGCGCTTTAGAGTAGGCTTCAACCAACGCAATAGTGTGTTTGTCACGTCCAGTCAATTCAAGATAGCGAATGGTTTCTTTGTCTACTGGGAAAAAGCCACATGTAGCGCCGTACTCCGGAGCCATATTAGAAATTGTGGCACGATCAGCAAGGGGTAAGTCACTCAAGCCAGGACCATAAAACTCAACAAACTTGCCCACTACGCCTTTCTTTCTGAGCATCTGTGTTACAGTAAGTACCAGGTCGGTTGCAGTAATACCTTCCTTCATTTTTCCATGTAATTTGAATCCAATTACCTCTGGAATCAACATCGATACAGGTTGTCCGAGCATAGCTGCTTCTGCTTCGATACCGCCAACTCCCCATCCAAGTACACCTAAGCCATTAATCATGGTTGTATGAGAGTCTGTACCTACTAGAGTATCGGGATATGCATATAAATTTCCATCATCAGTACTGCTCCATACTGTTTTCCCTAAATATTCCAGATTTACTTGATGGCAAATGCCTGTTCCAGGTGGAACAACCTGAAAATTATTAAATGCTTTTTGCCCCCAGCGTAAAAACTCATAGCGCTCATTGTTTCGCTTCATTTCAATTTCTGTATTTACAGCTAAAGAATCCTTACTACCAAATTTATCAACCATAACTGAATGATCAATGACCAGATCAACAGGAGACAATGGCGAAATTTTATCAGGATTACCACCCATCTTAACAATCGCCGCACGCATTGCTGCTAAATCAACCACAGCGGGGACGCCCGTGAAGTCCTGCATCAGCACACGTGCTGGTCTAAATGCAATTTCATGTTGTGATGTTTTATTATGTAACCAGTCAGCAATTGCTTTAATGTCTTTCGTGGTGACTGTATTGTCATCTTCAAAACGTAGTAAATTTTCAAAAAGAACTTTAAGCGAGTAAGGAAGACGACTGATTCCTTTAAAATTTTTTTGTTCGGCTTCTTTAAGGCTGAAATAATGATATGTTTTCCCATCTACCTGTAATTGAGATTTTGTTGATAAGCTGTCACGACCCGCTTTCATAAGGAGCTCCTGAAAATCAAAAACTGAATGATAGCTCAATTTTAAGAAAATTCCATGAGTTCTTATGAAATTAGGTTCATAACTTTTAGATTACCCTCAAATGAAGCTGTCCTGTATGCTCTTGGGTTTCATTAAAAGATAAAGAAGGATCAATTAATTTGGCACCAGTTTGAAAAAGTATGTTCTCTTCAAATTTTTTGGGCTCTGTATTAAAAGGATCTGGAGTTAACAAAGAAGCCACAGCGGGGACTAATAATGCAATGCCAATTGGAAGCAAAATGGCGCCTATCAACGGATTAAACGCAAACGCGGCAAAAGACGCCAAAATGAGTGCTGCTCCTAAAATAGCACCAGCAAGTGATATCTTATGCCGAACAGGCTCTTCGATTACCTCGCTAATTCCTACAGGATAATATTTTTGATTATGATAACTGCTTATATAAAAAACTGTATGATTTGGGTGAGATAAACATGAGTATAAGGTTTGGGCAAAGCGATTATATTGTTCTAATATCAGTTGTTGTTCACCAAGATCTGAATTTTCCTTAAGTGCTAATTCAAAGTCCTCGATGCGAAGCCGAAGCATCTCAAGAAAAAAAGATTTTTTTTCTTTCCCTATGTCAGCCAATAAATCTTTAGCCTCTTGGATTTTATTTAAGACTGATTTGTGAGTATATTTTTTAGGAAAAAAAGGCATGAAAATTGCTCTTAAAATTTACGTGGAAGCAGCTTAGCATCATTGATAAGAGTAAAGAATAGACCTCTTATGTAGCTTTACACTTAGGTAAAGTATATTAACAAAAATTTAATTGTTTTAGCATAAACTTCTCAATTGGTACGGATATTGCTTTTTTAAGTAAGTAAAATTAAGGAGAATGGGAATGACCGACTTGAGTAAAGCAATATCAAATCCATCGGGTGTTATTGACCTTTTCCCTAATACCCTAGACGGCGAAATTTTGACGAATTCTATAGAAAAATCACAAAATGAGGTACAAAATGTTTTGCCATCTATTGAACTCAAAGATCCGAATGCTTTTGTTTCTTTATTAACTCATGTCGTGGCTAAGAAGGCTAATCCTCAAGAAGAAAAACAGAATTCAACTCAAATCCTAGATGAAAATCAAAAAATTAGCGAAGACCCCATTAAGCCAACAATTGGTTTCGAATTTGAAGCCTTAAAAGAAAAAAGGGAAGAACTATCAACAAACGAGATGGAAAATAATGTTGCCGTCTCTTGGATTAATTCTCAATATTATCAGCACGAAGTTAAAATAAATCAGATAAACAGCGAGCAAGAATGCAATTTGACAGATGTGGTCAATAGAAATGTAACCTTGGAACAAAATGAAGAAAAAACAGTATCTAAGAAGTCGCAATTCAACGAAACCCAGGTGCAAGCTAATGAAGATCAGAGTGTTTTAGAAAGTATTTTGGCTCGAAATGAGCAACAGCCTGAACCTGAAATCAAAGATAAAAATAATTTGCTGCATGATGCAGCATATGTTCACAATCCTGACACGCAACACATTATAAAAAACACATCACTAAATCCTCTCGAAACCGTTAAAAATAATAAAAAATATCCGAGCAGTACTTCATCGCCTACAAAGGATATACAATCAAAAGAATTATTTGTACCCCAACTCAGATCTTCAGAAAATAAAGGAGGAGAAAAAGAGGCAAGTCCAACTTTTTTATTTCAACCTCTGCCTATTGAAATAGAGAATCAAAAAGAAAATGCATCAACTTTTCTCGTACCTGCTACCATAAGTGAAAATACCGACTGGGGAAAAGAGCTGCCAATGGATAATCCATTGAATAGTATATTGACTCATGAAATGTACAGAAATGTACCCAATCATACGCCTAATTTAGGCACAGCACCTAAAACCCTGGAGATACCAATAGAAATAAATCGACCTGAATGGTCAAAACAATTTTCAGATCATATTATCTGGCTTGGTCAACACGAGGTTAAAAGTGCAATAATTAAGATAAATCCTGAGGATTTAGGACCATTGGAAATCAGTATTAAGGTGATAAATGACTCAGCTTCAGTAAATATAACGACCAACACCCATCAAATACGAGATATCATTGATCAATCGCTGCCAAAATTACAGGCGATGATGGCGGAACAAGGTTTAAATTTATCTGAAGTACACATTGACTCTGGTGACAGCGCACACCAAAGTCCCCAAAAAAATAGTGGTTCTCAGGAAGAAGCAGCCCTTGCATTAGAAAACGAAACGGGCATAACACCCTTAAAAAATAAGAAAGCGCCTAAAGGCTTGGTTGATTATTTTGCCTGAGCTCAGCATGGAGAAATCCTAGGAACTTTTTTTACGTACTTCGCTTTATACCTGGTATCCAGAATTATCTTCAGCTGTTTTAAGAATCTTTCCTACATTGTACTCTGTAATAGATACGGCGTATGAGGCGCGGCACTTGGATATGTTATAGAATTTACTATTTAGCGACAAATTCTTTTACACTTAATGGCGCGACCACTCCAACGATCAATGAGACAGCTGCTGCGGCAGCCATATCCTATATACCTCCAGCCTGTCCAATAAGCTTTTTTGTAGTGACGATGATAGTAGTAGGGAGGTGATCCATAATAATAGCCTGAATGATATCCAATAAAATAGGCAAGTTGCTGGCCCGGAGATTGTGATGATTCTGAATTGGCTTTAGCTGGGCCACTGTATAAAAAACCTATAAGCAGTACCGAAGATAGAATAATAAGTGGAAGAATTTTATAGCTTCGAATGCTAATTTTTTCCATGATGCAACCCCATATTATGTTGTTACATTAAGAATTATAGATTATAAATAATTTTTCTGAGCAATTTGGATGGGATTTATGAAGGATAAAATTATTTTAATTACCGGATGTTCCAGTGGAATTGGCTTCGATGCTGTTTTTTCTTTAAAGGAAAGAGGACATCGAGTCATTGGATCATGTAGAAAAATAGAGGACGTCCAAAAACTATTAGCTAAGGGAATAGAAGCAGTCCAACTGGATGTTTCTGATTCATCTTCCATTCAAAATGCGTTTGCAGAAGTATTGGCTAAAACAGAAGGACGGCTGGATGTTTTAATTAATAACGCAGGGTATGGTCAAGCTGGGGCATTGGAAGATATCTCTCGGGATGTATTGCGTGCTCAATTTGAAACGAATGTTTTTGGGTTGGTTGAGCTCACTAATCTGGTTATACCGGTCATGCGTAAGCAAGGATATGGCCGTATTATCAATCTAAGTTCTATTTTGGGTGTTATCAGTATGCCTTTTCGGGGTGCTTATAATGCATCAAAGTATGCAGTAGAAGGTGTAAGTGATACGCTAAGACTTGAATTGAAATCATCAGGTATTAATGTCATCACTATAGAACCAGGCCCTATAGAAAGTCGTTTTCGAGATAATTGTGTTGATAATTCTTTAAATAACATTGACATGCAAAATAGCTATTTCAGCATGCAGTATGAGCGGATGCTCAAAACCTTTAAGCAGAAAAAAACTGACTCTATTTTTACTCGAAAAGCGGATGCAGTAACTCAGAAATTGATTCATGCAATCGAATCTCAAAGACCTAAAGCCAAGTATCCTATTACTTTTCCAGCTCATTTCATGCTCTTTTTAAAATGGATTTTAAGTACAAAAATGCTGGATAAGTTTTTTTTACTGGTTTCAAAAAAGGAATTATCATAATCCATTTTTAGCTTTTTATAGAATAATTACAGTGAAATCAATATCTTATTCTTTTATATCAATAAAATTAGTCAATTGAAATGAAATTCAATGTATTCTAGTATGTCGCAGAAAGTTTAATTTTATGGCTTTTTTTGCAAAAATAATTGCATTATAGGGAGTGAGTAGTATGTTTTCACGAATTGTTTCATCAGGTTGGTCATCGATTAATGCTTTATTTTCTTCAGAAACCCGTTCTGAAACCAGTAGGGAAGAAAAATCGAACTATCAATATGCACTAAATGCTGATGAAAAGAAACAATTAAGGCATTCAGAAGAGAAACCAAAAATTGTCGCTCTATATGATGAAAATGATGGTGCTGCTAACGCTGACCTAGCGATTCAGCATTTTAAAAATGATGGGCTAGAAGTTATCCGAGTTTCTCCAGATGAGGGATTAAATCATCCTACTTTTGCAAATACTTCTATTGACGGTATTTACTTACCCGGGGGGTCAGATATCGATATCGACAATGATCATGATCCGCGTAAGAAGTTTGAGGGCCAACTGACACAGCTAGCACGTACCCAGGATATTCCACTTATTGGAGTATGTCGCGGAGAACAAGCTATTGGGTATCATAATGGTTTAGAGGTAAGGGATTTGGCAGACTATGAGAAGCATTATACTCATTCTAGTGCTAATAACACGGCCAATCCGGATTTAAATAATACTGTTGTCGTTGAAAAAGGTAGCCAATTGTATGCCGCGTTACAAAATGAATTTAAGGATGAGGGTAAAGATGGGCCTTTGGAGTATTCTGTTACTTGCCTTCATCATCAACATACACCAGATAATTCAAGCAATAGTAAAGTACAAGTAACAGGACGTAATAAATTTGATAACACCATCGAGAGCGTTGAAATAAAAACAGGAAAGTATTATTCATTTGGTGTACAACATCACCCAGAAGTCGTTATAAGTTCTTTTGAGGATACAAGAAAAGAGAAAATTAGCAAAGCTGAAAAAGAGGCTGAAGAGGCACGATTGACCGCAAATTTTTTTGATCCAGATATCGCTGCCTATTTGGAATACAAAAACGCTCATAAAATAGGGGCAGCTTATGTAAAATCAAGAGATGAAAGAGCCGCTAGGGCAGAAATGGGCTTTTTTACCAATCAAGCCAAGAAACATTTTCTTGAGCAAGAATCGCAACAGAAAGAAAAACAGTCAAGTGATGTAGATGTAAGAGAGCATCATATTATATTTGATCTTTGAGGTTAAATATTACGCAAGATCTCTCAGATGCCAAGGATGGCTATGAGCGCATGCAGAGATATGGGTAAATCCATATTTATAATTACTAATCTCTTAGTAAGGTTTCTATAAAAAGTATTTTCAAAGTACTTACTCTATATCAGTAACCACTTATATTAATCAAGTCGAAGCGTCACACTCTACGTAAAGGTTTGAAAATTTCTCGAAGATAACTTTTAACTTAAGTTTCACATTCTTAATACCCATTTAAAATACAATGCTGAACAATAATATGCATAATTTATATGCATATAATAAATATTATAGGTTCAATTAATATTACATTAAGGCTGCCAGATTACAATTTGAACACTGAGTGATAATTTTATTCATTGTGTCAATTAAAAATTAAGGTATGCCATCATGTTTCAGAAATTTACAGACTATTTGTTCAATTCCAACAATACAAAAAGTAATACGAGTGACGAGAAACCAAAATTTGAATATGCTTTAAAGAAGGATGAAAAAAAACAATTAAAGAGTTCAGAAGAAAAGCCAAAAATTATCGCACTTTATGATAAATCGGGCGGTACTACTTATTGTGACCTTACAATTAATTACTTAGAAAGTAAAGGGATTGAAGTCACCCCAGTTACCCCCGAAGAAGGATTAAACCATCCCGCTTTTAATGGCAAGTTTAATGGCATTTATTTACCAGGAGGACCAAATATTCCTGTAGATGATCCTAGTGATCCGCGTAAGAAATTTGAGGGCCAACTTACGGAATTAGCTCATACCCAAGATATACCTCTTTTGGGCATATGTCGGGGAGAACAAACGATTGGACATCATCATGGTCATCCAGTAAAAGATATACCAGAGACTACTGATCAGCATGAAGTACATTACGAGTATTTTGATACGGTTTATAGGGAAACTCAAGATCCTACCTATAATAGTAAAGTAGTCGTTGGTAAAGGAAGCCAATTATATAATGCGTTACATCATAAACTTAACTATAAGGAAGGAAGTGGTGGTATAGAATATAACGTTACTTGTCTTCATCATCAACATGTAGAAGAACATCCGGAAAATAGCGATCTTCAAGTTTCAGGGCGTGGTAAATTTGATAGTTTGATTGAGAGTGTTGAAAAAAGGACGGGGAAATATTATACCATAGGCTTACAACACCATCCTGAAGCAGTCATAAGTTCTTGCGCAGAGACACGAAAAGAAAAAATTAGTCGAATAAAAAGCGAAGCAGAAGAGGCACGATTTAATGCGAATTTTTTTGACCCGGATGTAGCCATTCATACTGAACTAACCTACTCTCAAAGAGTAAGGGAAGCTCATATAAAATCAAATGATGAAAAAGCAGCACGAGCGGAGTTGGGCTTTTTTTCAACCCAAGTCAGACAACATCATCTTGAAAGATTAGTAAAAAAAGAAGACACGGAAAATACAAGAGATAGTTATTTCTTGTCTGACCCTTGGGGTTATTAATTTTCAATTTATGGCATATCTCCTGCACCAAGGAAGGTTAGCATGGGGATCGTACATAAACCTGTTCCGATGTGAATCTTTAAAAAAAAGATTCACATTTTTGCTCATAATACACCATCCGTTTCAAAAGCTTCCCTGGCACGTATAGCCGGTCTAATACTTAAAGCCCAAGCATACAACAGTAATTTTCAGGTTATCCTGACTTTTTAGAATTGGATTTTTAACTAGTAAAGGCAGATAAATTTTCCTAAAAAGTACTGTAATTCTTCATGTATTAAGGTTTTCTGGCTTTATTGGATGCGATAAAGAATACATGAAAAGGGTAACTTTTTTTTTTTAAAAGAAGAAAAAACCAAATTTCTTTGCTAATATCTAAATGGGTTAAAAAATCATTAACTATCAAGGAAGTAAAATTATGAAAAAATCAACAATAGCTGTAGCTGCTCTATTAACTGTATTAGCAGCTCCTGTAGCATCCGTTGCTTATGCAGATGATGCATCTACTACATCAAGTTCTTGTAATGGTTGTAAAGGCTGTAAAGGCTGTAAAGGATGTAAAGGATGCAAGGGCTGTGCTGGTTGCAAAGGCTGCAAAGGCTGTGCTGGTTGCAAAGGCTGTGCTGGTTGCTCTGGCAACTAATCTGTAGCTTTAATCCTACAAAGAGGTAGTTTTTACTACCTCTTCTTTTTTGCTTTTCTTTATTAAGTAAAAGACATGATGACGCATTCAGAATTTAAATTACCACAATTGAGCAATTGGCATAAGAAGATTTATTTGAATTATGCCCAACAAGTTTTAGAATCCCAGCAGTTGATAATGACACATAAAGGGAAAAGCATCCTTCATTACACTTTAAAAAAGAAACGACGTTTTGAACGAATGAGCCATTATCCTCACGGGGATCGCATTGATCATAAAACCGGTGCTCAATATTTTTATCATTGTCATCGAGAAAATTATGAAAGTACAGAGCATGGTCATTTCCATTGTTTTTTGCGTTATAAATATATACCTAAATCCATTAAACCAGCGCCTTTAGCAGATTGGGATAAATATATTGATAACCCTATGACTCATTTAATCGCTATTGGAATGAATCAACTAGGACAACCCATACGCTTATTTACAGTCAATCGCTGGGTAACTTCTGAAATTTGGTATAACTCAGAACATAGTGCCCGTTTACTTAAGCGTTATAAAATGACTTTGAATGATGATCCTTATTGGCAAGTGCTTGATCGATGGGTTGAGGGGATTATTCATTTATTTAAGCCGCAGATTTTATGGCTACACCAGGAGCGGGATAAAAAAATCATCCAGCATCAAACAGATAATAGTGCCATTGAAAACCCCTATATGGATTATGATCTTGAAGAGTTGTCAGAAATTTCAATTGATTTGAAACAGCAAATTGAATGGGTTATTAGTTAATTAGGGTGCGCTCTTGTTATTTTGAAGATTAACCCCATCCATTTCGAATTAAGCAATTTGAAAACGGGTAGGGTTTTTATTTAAAATAAAGTACTTGGATCCGAGTTAAATTCCATATACAAATCACATATAAGATTAATTTAAATGTAGGTACTGATGATTACTCAGTATAAAAATCAAAATAATTAATCTGTACTATAATTTACATGCAAAATAAATAATTCTTGGAGTATTTGCATGCCTTCCCACACTAAAAACAGGACTCAAGAAGATATTGATTCCATACATCAATATTATATGGAAATTATCAATTCAATGCCCAATATTGTTTATTGGGTGGATACTGAATGCAATCTTAAAGGATGTAATAACAATTTCATCAAATTATTAGGGGTAAATACACACAGCGATTTAAAAGGCACTCCTTATCAGCAAATGGAACGTTTTGTTCATTGGAATAAGGAACGAATCGAAGAATTGAAATTAGATGATATGAAAGTAATTTTTTCGGGCGTCCCTCAAAATAATGTAACAGAAAAACCGATTGAGGACAGCTCAGGTAAGACCTTTTACTTTCTCTCATCTCGCATACCGATGCACGATCGTAATAACAAAATAATTGGTTTGATCGTTATTTTAAACGATATAACTTTAAATAAGGAACTTGAAATCCATCTTGATGTTTTACAACAAAACAATGATAGGATTAAGCATTCATTGAAAAAAGAGGGATATTTACCGACAGTCCTCATGGTAGAAGACAATATCATTGCGCAAAATGTTGAGAAGGCTCTATTAACCGCGTTACATTGCCAAGTCGATATAGCAGATTCCGCTGATAGTGCCATAAAATTATTTCATCCAGGAAAATATGATTTAGTTTTGATGGATATTGGATTGGAAGACTCTTCAGGTTATGTAGTTGCAAAGAAGTTGCGTCAAAAAGAAAAAAATACGCAACATCATGTTCCTATTATTGCTTTAACTGGTTTTGAGGCTGATGTAGTAAAATACGATTGTCAGCATTACTTTATGGAAGGGGCGATTAGTAAACCATTAACCTGTGAACAAGCAGAACAAATCATCAAACACTACGTATATCATATGGATGTTCCAGTACGTGGTTTGAAGACGACCTAGTATCCTGATATGATCTTTGTTTTTTAAAGAAGATTCTATGAGCAGTAATTCAGCTGAGACCAGCCGTATATTATCTTTAGATGTTTTTCGTGGATTGACCATGGCATTAATGGTTTTGGTCAACAGCTTGGGGACCCGCACTTCCTACCCTATATTGACGCATGCTGAATGGAATGGTTGTACTTTAGCGGATTTAGTTTTCCCGTCATTTTTATTCATAGTAGGAATCACTACCGTCATTAGTTTGAAACGACATGTAAAAGAAGAGAGCAAAACATTATTATATCGAAGTATTTGCACTCGTACCTTTCTTTTATTTTTCTTTGGAATGTTTCTCAATATGTTCCCAGTTCATTTTGATTTATCAACAGTACGGATTTATGGCATTCTACAACGTATCGCTGTGTGTTATTTTATCTGTGCTCTTCTCTATCTTCATACATCAGTTAAAACACAAATTTTTATTTTCCTGGGTATTCTTATAGGCTATTGGTATTTTCTGACTCAGATTCCAATTCCTGCCCCTGGCGTTGATCAATTAAGCATAATAAGAAATTGGCCTGGGTATGTGGATCAGATGTTGCTTACTCCCACACGTTTATTATCGAAAACATTTGACCCTGAAGGTTTATTAAGTACTCTACCAGCGATTGCTACTACTCTATTTGGACTTTTAGTCGGACATTTTTTGCTGACATCAATCAGTAAGCAAAAGAAAAGTATCATCATGATTTTAACAGGAATATTATCTCTCTTATTAGCATGGATATGGAATTATAATTTTCCAATTAATAAAAATTTATGGACAAGCACCTTTGTCTTATGGAGTGGTGGTTTTTCACTTATTGTTTTTGGCTTGTGCTTTTTTGTTATTGACGTATTAGGTTATAAAAAATGGTCATTGCCATTTAAGATTTTTGGCATGAATGCATTATTTATTTTCATTTTCCACGTCATTTTACTGAAAATTCAATCCCTTTTTGTTGTTCCTTTGCCGAATGGATCACAAGATGTCTTGCGAGTTGCAATTGCAGAATATTTGTTTGGAGGGTTTAGTCCACAAAACACGGGACTATTTTATTCATTACTTTTCCTTTTCTTAAATTTTTTAGTGGCTGCATTTTTATACCGACGAAAAATATTTATTAAAATTTAAATGTAAACAGACCCTAATAATCTGTACTCAGAGGCATGATCCGGTCTTTGTCCAGGCTTACATATTGTTCATCTTTCCTGAGTTAGCTATAATGCTAGGTTAGATTAAACTATCTGAAGTTAATGGAGTCGTTTTCGATGCCAATTTATGAATATCAATGTACAAGTTGCAATCATCATTTTGATTTAATGCAAAAAATCAGTGATGAGCCGGTAACGCAGTGCCCCGTATGTTATCAAAATACTGTAGTTAAGCTTATTTCTGCGGCTGGTTTTCAACTTAAAGGTAGCGGTTGGTATGCTACCGATTTTAAAAATAAAAACAGCAAATCCCAGGAAGCAGCCAAAAATGATGATTCTGCCTCAGCGGAAAAAACAAAAGACACCTCATCTTCTAAAACTACCGAAGATGGTGATACCAAGTGAAAACGATGTCATTAAGAAGCTACTTACTCGCTGGATTGGTGGTATGGTTACCCATACTTATAACCATAGGCGTACTACGCTTTATTATTGACTTACTCGACAATACTGTGGCTTTAATCCCCAAAGCATATCAACCTGAACAACTCATTGGGCATTATATTCCAGGCATTGGAGTAATCTTATCACTTATCATTTTACTCGTTACCGGCGTAATTGCTACCAATTATTTGGGGCAACGCTTAGTAGGGTGGGGAGAATCTGTTCTGAGCAGAATTCCTCTTGTTCGCTCAATTTATAAAACAGTAAAACAAGTAATTAATGCGGTATTATCTACAAATAGTGAGGCTTTCCGTAAGGTAGTTTTAATAGAGTATCCTCGTAAAGGATTATGGACTATCGCTTTTCAAACAGGTACAGCAAATACTGCAATAAATAATAAAACAAAAGAGGAAATGATATCGGTATTCATACCTACTACTCCTAACCCCACATCAGGTTTTCTTATAATGCTTCCTAGAAATGATGTTATTGAGTTAGATATGAGTATTGATGAGGCACTAAAATTTATAATTTCTTTAGGAGTAATGCCGCCACCTTCAGAGGCAGCATTAGCAAACAATCTGTAAAATTAAATAGGCGGTTTTTATATGCGTACACACTACTGTTTGGGTGTAGATGAGTCAAGTTTAGGCAAAGAGGTTACTGTATGTGGTTGGGTACATCATCGTCGCGATCATGGTGGTGTCATATTTCTTGATATTCGTGATAGTTCTGGATTATTACAAGTAGTATATGAACCTGAAAATAAAACATCTTTTTCAGATGCGGAAAAATTACGCTCTGAGTTTGTTGTGCGAATTACCGGGGTTGTTCGTAAAAGACCTGATGGAATGATTAATGAAGCCATGACTACGGGTAAAGTTGAAGTAGTCGGTTCCAAATTGGAAATTCTTAATCAATCACCTACACCTCCATTCTTACCTGACGATTTCCAAGTCGTAAATGAAGACCTACGCTATAAGTATCGTTATATCGATTTACGGCGGCCTTCTATGAAACATAAATTAGTCGTAAGGCATCAGTTGAATAGTTGTATTCGCAGTTATCTCAATCAGCATAACTTTCTTGATATTGAAACACCAATGCTTACAAAGGCAACTCCAGAGGGAGCTCGCGATTACTTGGTTCCTTCTAGAGTTCATCCAGGATCATTTTATGCTTTACCTCAATCCCCACAGCTTTTTAAACAACTATTAATGATTTCGGGCTTTGACAAGTATTATCAAATTGTTCGTTGTTTTCGTGATGAAGATTTACGTGCTGATAGGCAGCCTGAATTCACACAACTTGATATTGAAATGGCTTTTATTGATGAAGAAAACATTTTAAATCTTATTGAAGGCCTGTTAAAAATAGTCTTTAAGCAAATTCTTAATGTGGATTTACCTGAAAAGTTACATAGAATGCCTTATGCTGAAGCTGTGCGACGATTTGGTAGCGATAAGCCTGATTTACGTAATCCTTTAGAGCTGATTGATGTAGCAGACCTAGTTAAAGAATGTGATTTTAAAGTATTTTCTACTGCTGCCAATGATTCAGAATCCAGAGTGATCGCCTTGCGACTCCCTGATGGTTGTGATCTCAGCAGAAAAGATTTGGATGATTACGGTCGTTTTGTAGGTATTTATGGTGCTAAGGGTCTTGCCTACATTAAGGTAAATAATCTTGATGAGGGAATGGCTGGGTTACAATCACCTATTTTAAAGTTTCTCTCTACAGAAGCAGTAGAAGCAATTCTACACCGTACAAAAGCTCAAACAGGGGATGTAATTTTCTTTGGCTCAGATAAAAATCATATCGTTAATGAATCTATGGGTGCCCTAAGAATAAAATTGGGACATGATAGAAAACTACTCAAAGAGGGCTGGGAATTATTATGGATTGTTGATTGGCCGATGTTTGAAAGGGATTATGAGACCAACAAATTAAATCCAATGCATCATCCATTTACTTCGCCTAAGGATTTATCACCAGAAAACCTACGTGCTAATCCAACACACACATTGGCGAAAGCTTATGATATAGTGATTAATGGTTATGAAATCGGTGGAGGCTCCATCCGTATTCACCAATCTGATTTACAGAAAGCAGTTTTTGAGTTACTCGGAATTAATGAGCAAGAGGCTCAAGAAAAGTTTGGCTTTTTGTTGGATGCCTTACAATATGGAGCACCGCCACATGGAGGGATTGCCCTGGGTATCGATCGTTTAGCTATGCTACTTACGGATTCAACATCAATTAGAGATGTTATTGCTTTTCCTAAAACTCAAACAGCATCGTGCCTTTTAACGAGTGCGCCATCGCCTACGGGTAACGCACAACTAACCGAATTGGGAATAAGACTTGCTCCAACTACTCAGACTAAATAACATATTAAAGCTTGGTAGACATTTTGCTAACCTGGTAAAAAAATCGATTATACCTGCGATGTCAAGGATTTGCTCTCCGGTTGGTACTAGAGCCAATTTGGAAGAGGATCGTTGTATTCGCAGCAGGAGTGGTGCCTTCTTAGGGAAAGGAAGCGTATTTGCTGTAAATCGAAAATATTGGGCATTTTTATTTTTGCTCTTTTGCTCTTCCTTTGCCACAGCTGCTCATGTTTCTGCTCCTCCTGTAAGAAAGCAGGCTACATTTACTGAATACTTAACTCAAGAAAAAGCACATTTAACAACCGCCATTCAGGATGCAAAACAGCCAATACTGCTTAAAAGTGAGAAAGAGTTCAGTGCTAAAATGAAACAAGTATCAGCGATACTTTCAATGTCGAGTGTTAAAATTGCAAGTTTGGAAAGCTTTCTCGATCATCAATATAAAGAGCAAAACAGTTTAAATCAACGTTTAAAGCTGCTTCAGCAGATGCCTATCGTCAAGGAAAATACAACCATCCCTGAGCGAGTAAAAAAAGTAGAAAATTTGCTGGCCATTAACAAACAAACGACTGAACTCGTAATTGAAAATCTGAAGCTTGCCAAGGAATTTCAAGCCACTATCAATGATGAAATAAAGCATTTGGAGTTGTGGCATTCAAATTTTGTACTTGAACAAAAACTCGTACACATTAGATCATTAAAAGAGCAGCTCAATAAACGCTTAAATCTCCTTTATGAAAGCAATGGTACGGTTCAACCAATTAAAAAGTCAAAGTCATTAACACCACTTACAGTAGCAGATCATGAAGCGATGCTGTTGATTAACAATCAAAATATTGCGGCAATTCAAAACCATTTGAACGCTTTAAATATACAAAGAACCGTGGTCAAAGCCGATATTATTTATCTTAAAAATCCAGATACAAAAAATTTACAGCTCATTACAGACATTTATAAAGATGCATTAAATCAATATGTTAAGGTTGAAAAAAACATTGGGCAAATTGGGAATTTTCTTACTAATGAAACCAAACTTGTTGTAGCGCCAAGTTTAAAGAGAGAAATAAGTTCTTTACAAAAAACATTGGCCCAACAACTTAAAGAATCGAGCATCCAAAAACAACTTCTGGTCAAAAGTTTGTCTGATTATCAAGCCCAGCTCAAAAAGTTGATGTCCTCTCGACAAACCCTTGCTGATTACAGTATAAGCAGTTGGCCAATTATTCTGAAGAAAATAGCGGCCATTCCAAGTCTGTTTTATAAATACATAAAGACGTTAAGCTTAAAGGTTTATGACAGTTATTTGTGGCTAAGTCCTTTATCCATGGTAATTTTATGGGGTGGTTTTGCTTTTATTGCGATTTTTTTCTTTATGATAAGTCGTATATTAAAGATACTGCGACGGGAAAAAGAGCGATCACGTTTAACAGGGTACCTATATGATGGAGCGCTTGTTTTAATTCAAAGAAACCTACCTTATTTTTGTATTGCGACTATGTTGTGGGCACTGCTGTACATAACTCATATTTCTTTTTCTAATTATCAATTATTCTTTAAATTAATCGCTGTTTGGTTTACTTTTAGAGTTTTAATCTTAATAGGGCGCTTGGTATTACTAGAACGTATCTCTGACTCATCGGGTAAGGACGTCAAACTTTATTACCGACTAAAATGGCTATTGCTATTCGGTGGATGGACTACTGCTTTAATGACTATAGGCCATTTACTCCCTTTATCGATACTACTTCAAGATATATTTAATCGCTTATTTATGCTCTTTATTCTCACAGTCTCTTTGGTGGCATGGAAAAGTAAAGATGTTATTCCTTATCTTCTGGGTCCCATGTTAAAGAGCCAAAAAGGGTATGTCAAAAACGCTATATACTTGTTGGTTATTCTAGTTCCTACAACATTGTTTACGACAGCAGTAATTGGGTTATTAGGATTTATTAGTTTGGCATGGAGTATGAGCCAATATCAGGCTTATGTACTACTTGTACTTGTAGGATATATTTTTGCTCGAGGTTTATTGTTCGATGCACTGGAATTATTTTCTGAATTGATGATTTCTTCATTACGTAATGGGTGGTTATGGATAGAAGTTTTTTTAAAACCATTAGATAAAATTTTAAGAATCCTGCTACTCCTGGCAAGCATTCATGTTCTTTTCCAATTGTTCGGTTGGTATTCCGATTCATTAGTGATGGTCAACTTAGGTAAATTTGCACAATATACTGTTGTAAATATCCCAGGGATCCACATTACTGTTACCAGTACCATCGAGTTTTTTATTCTGCTTGCTGTTTTTGTTTGGGCTTCTAAATGGACGAGGGAGTTTTGTTATCGCTGGGTATTTAAAAATGCTAAAGATGTAGGCATACGTAATAGCCTTTCCGTTTTTAGTCAATATGCAATTGTTCTTTTAGGTGGTTTTGTTTCTCTTCATATACTTGGATTTGATTTTAGCGGTATGTCAATGATTATTGGAGGACTTGCCGTAGGTATGGGATTTGGTTTGCGTGATTTTGCCAGCAATGTTGTAGGTGGGCTGATGCTGCTTGTTGAAAGACCCGTGCGTGAAGGCGATTTAGTGACCATTGGTGAACACGAAGGACGAGTTGCTCATATTGGCATCCGTTCCATGAGAGTTTCTTCCTGGGACAATATGGAAGTGCTGATTCCCAATGCGGAAACATTTAATAAACCATTTACCAACTGGACACATCAGGACGGTATTGTTAGAACAGTTGTTCCTATCAAAGTGAGTCGCTCTGATGATGCGGTTATGGTCCAGCAACTCATACAGGATATTTTGGCTACAACTCCAGAAATCGTTGCAGATCCACCTGCTCAAGTTTTCCTTAAGAAGATTGATGAAGCGTTACTTGAGTTTGAGGCTCGATATTTCATTAACGTCCAAGTACATACTCGTTTTGAGGTACGGTCTAAGGTATTGTTTGCTATTATGGCTCAGTTTAAAGCAGCAAATATTAAGCCTCCAATTGAACCACTTGCCATTGAAATTAAAGAGGGACAAGGTGATTTCACTGTTAAAAAACAGACCACCACCGAAAACTGAAGCTGAATTGCTCGAGCGCTGTACCCGTATTGCAGGCCTTAGTTTTGCACAATTAGGTTTGAGCTTGGGGTTGCTTATTCCCACTCAGCCGAACCAACGAAAAGGGTGGGTTGGTCAAGCAATTGAATTAGCCTTAGGCACTGATGCCCAGAATAAGTCATTACCTGATTTCCAAGGCTTAGGTGTAGAACTAAAAACACTTCCGCTAAATAAGTCGGGTAAACCCGCCGAATCAACATTTATTACCTCTATTCCATTGCTTACAATTCATCAGCAGCAATGGAAGTCATCGCAGTGTTATGCCAAATTAAAACGAATTTTATGGGTTCCTGTTGAAGGGGATACTGATATTTCTTATCTGCAAAGAAGAGTTGGACAAGGATTTTTATGGTCGCCTAATGCAGAACAGGAGTGTATTTTGGAAGCTGATTGGAACCATTTATCCTTTCAAATCAGTACTGGTCATCTTGAAACGCTTAATGCGCAAGCAGGCGAATATTTACAGGTTAGACCTAAGGCAGCAAGTGGAAAATCATTATGTTACGGGTATGATAACCATGGCAATAAAATTAAAACATTACCTCGAGGATTCTATTTAAGAAGTAGTTTTACTGCAACAATTTTATCGTGCTCTATGTAACAAAAGTGCACGTTGCGTGCTGAATTTCAGAATTAAGAAAAATGCAAATTGACTCTTATCAAACCTCAGTTGGTACATCATTCTAAAGAGTTGAACTTTGTTCCCTTTTAAAATTGCCCTAGTGGCGCATTTGTCAAACTCCAACTCTGTAATTTAAATCCTACCTCGGACTAGCGGGTGCAGGGCTTACCGTTTCAGTTACTGGGGTAATTTTGTGTGGTAAATATTCGTCTTTACTATGTCCAAGCCCTAATTGACCGTTTTTATTTTGACCAAAAGCATAGGCGATTCGTTGTGTAGAAAGACACAGTGTGTGGTAGTCACCGGCGACGATCTTGATAATTTTATCTGGCAATGAACTAATTGGCATTGGAATATTCGTTTCCTTACACTCCAAACCAAGCTGCCCTCGTTCACAATTACCAAAACCAAACACTTGGCCATTATCCGTTAGACATACGGTATGGGCATCACCTGTGGCTACCATAACTATTTTATAGTGTGCCAAGTGAGAAATTTGCGTTGGTCTCTCTGGATCTTCAAAATTACCTAAACCAAGTTTGCCAGTAGAGTTTTCTCCACAACTGTACATTATTCCTGTTTGGCTAAGAAAAATTGTATGATTAAAACCAAGGGCAATATCAGTGATTATTTCCTTCCCAAATGCCTCAATAGGCAGGGGGGTATATTGACTCCGTGCAGTGGTTTTTGTCCCCAATTGTCCAAACTCGTTCCAGCCAAACCCGTAGATTTCATTATGGTCACTAATGCAAAAAGAGTGATCACCTCCAGCAAAAATAGACATAATTTTTTTGTCCGCAAGTTCTTGGATTAATTCAGGAGTACTCGCATTTTCTAGAAAGTTACCTAATCCTAATTGCCCATGACGATTATTTCCAAAGCTATATACTTTACCGTTTTTAGTTCGTAATAAAAAATGATCACAACCCGCGCATATATCTGCTACATCTTTTATAGAAAGTTTTTCCAAAACAAGTTTCGCAAATCCGAAACACCAACTTGAACTCGCTTCATTTGAGCGAGCGATGTAGACATCGCCAGAAGCTGTAAGAAACAGAGTTTCTAGGTTTGAGCAAGCAATTTTAATTGGCTTTAATGGTTGAGGGCTAGTAGGCCAGAAATTGAATATAAATTGCCGACTGTATTGTAATGTAAGTGCCTGAGGAGTGTTCACTTCCAATTGTTCCCTCCAAGGGATGAAACCACATCCGAACCATCTTCCAGATGAAAAATAGAAACTTGAATCAGGTCCAGCACTAATATCTGTTGTTAATGAATAGTCTGAATAGCGCTTTTGGTTGTCATGATAAGCTTGACTAAGATTCTTTATTGAACGCTCGCGGTGATTAAGTTCAACAGAGAGTGCTGCACTGCTGCGAAGGGCTATTGCTATGAATTTAGTCGCAGTATCGTAGTCAAGATAATTAAAAGCAAGATAAATTAATATCTCCAAAGGGAGTTTAAGTAAAATATGTGTATTTTGTTCTGAGACTAAATGAGAGCGGGGCATTTATATTATTCTAATCAAAAATTAAAAAGTGCGAAATATTATCATAGTGGATTATGGGGAATCAATTAAACCCGAGATAGGATATCTCATCGGGGTAACAGTTATTGAAAATTCGGTCCGCATTTGCGCTGCTTCTTAGAAAACCCGGATTACTTCGCAGTACCCGGGTAACATAGGAAATAGCAATTATTCAGATTTGGAATGTCCTAAACTAAGGACGGAGGGTAACATCTCTCGTATTTGCTCGACGGGTTGTTTTACTTTTGCCATTAAAAGCTCTCGGAAATGAACGTCTGTTGCAAAATAACGAATTGCTCCTTCCACGCCCTTATACACTCCAACATCAAGCTCTCGTCGCTCGACGCTAGCCTTTAGATCCTGAAGACGATTGAGATCAACATCGGATTTAGGCGATGAGAAGAGAGAATAAGCATAGGAGAAACCACTCCAAATAGAGCTTTTAGTTTCTTCTGCTGCAGTTATTTTTTTCCATACCAATATAAACTCAGTTGTACATAAGGGAGCCATTAATTTAATCATACGTTGAATATTGGGATTAGAGAGTATTGCTGTATTATCTGTTGCCCCATCATATTCTGGTTGATTTTTTTTCAAGCACCAGTTGTAAATAACTTTCATTTCATCAAGTTGGTTATGGAAATCTGCAAGACTGAAATTTTGAAGAATATAGCCTGCAGCCCCACAATAAAGAAACATACTTAGAAAGTAATTGGCAAACTCAGGAATTGGCAAAAGAAATCCTGCAAGCCAGGTGCCACCCCAAGCTGTTAAACCAGTACTCATTCCTTGAAAAAGATACATTAGATTTGCATTGTACTCGAAATCATTAATATATTTTTTAAGTGCAGCTTGTTGTTCCTCATCATTTAAGTTAAATGGCTTGGAAGTTAATGTTTTTAAAGCATCAGCTCGGTCTTTTTTTGCTCTTTCAACTGCGGTCATTCCATCAACAGTAAGTTTGCCCACGATACTCTCCTTGAAATAATTACAATAAAAACCCTATTCATCCTACCTGAAAAAACAGGATTTATGCTATTGCTTTTTATAAAAAATATATTTACCGCAAATAATCTATGCGATATTGTTTATGAATCATAAGTATCAATATATTATTGTAATGTTCCTATGAATTTTCAGCTTTTGAATTGTGTATTTTATTAAGAAAAATACACTAAAAATAAAAACAGGTAATACGTTTAAACCTATGGGAATTATTTTTATTTGACAAATCAACTGATTATAACTAATCTTTGAATTGTGCAATGCAACATAAGGAGATGCGAATGAAACCCGAATTTTTTGAGCCAAAAATGTTTAACAATTTAGAGGGGCCAATGCAAAAACTAATGGAACTCAATGTTAAAATGATGCAAAACTTATCCTTAATGAAGCCAATGGATTTATTAAGCTTGAAGAAACCAGAAGATATTTTTGAACGAAATATGGAGCTATTTATCCAAAATAGTAATATGACTCTGAATTATATGAGAGAAACGTTCAATATCCTTGAGCATCATTGGTTCAATGTACCTCGAAATATGGATCAAAGCACTAAAAAAGCAATGAACGAAGCTTCATCTGCCATGAAAAAAAGTATAAAAAAAGCAACTACTACGGCTAAGACTGCTGCAAAAAAGGCTGCATCTACTGCTAAAAAAGCATCACCTGCTGCTAAAAAAGCATCACCTGCTGCTAAAAAAGCATCACCTGTTGCTAAAAAAGCGTCACCTGCTGCTAAAAAAGCGTCACCTGCTGCTAAAAAAGCGTCACCTGCTGCTAAAAAAGCGTCACCTGCTGCTAAAAAAGCAAGCCTTAAAAAGAGTTCTAAAGCAGCCGCACCAGGCAAAACATCTGCTGCTTCAAAGGGAAAAGCAGAGGTTAAAAGTGCTCCAGCAAAACCAACTATGATGCACTCTAACGTACCCACCAATCAGAATGCTCCAAAACCGAGTATGACTACTGATAGCGGTATGCCTAAAACGGGTGGTATGTCTGAAAAAAGAGGTGCTATCAAAGACCTCGGCATTCAAAATATGAATAAAAATAATCCGATGTCAAACGAATTCCGCAAATAGCAATTGAATCTTCTAAAGCCTCCTTCCCTGGGGGCTTTAAAATTATCAAAACCACATCAATACTGAGGTATTGACATATTAATCAACTTACAGAATATTCTATTGGCTATTCCTCTCTATTAAAACGGATAACTAAGGAATTAGAAACGCAGGATCCCAAATTATCAGAAGAGGTTAAAGAAGGACTTAGAAATAAATTTAAAGCCGAAGCTAAAGGTGTCACTCGTAGTTCAGCTTATACTAGTTATAGAGCAGGGCCTGGACCTTTCAGGGTTGAGAAATTTGAAAAAAGACTGGAAAAAATTTACAGGGGCTGATGCAAATATATTTCAAAAAGCTGCAAAAAAATTCACGCAATTCTTTAAAGATGATAATACATCAATAGGCCCCCCTTAGATTAAATGAGCTTGTACAGGCAACCTCCAAAATTACTTCTTAAGTTCAGTGCTTGTGACTTTACAATAAAGACGTGACTATTTTACAAGAAAGTTGATCGCCGGCTTTGTTGAAAGCCCACATCTCCCTTGGGTTTGGATTTCATCTTTAAAATATTTAATAAAAAATGTTTTTGTCAGTTTGGGATTTTTTATATTTTTCCTGATAAATTCTATTTCAAAACCACATTTTTTATAAAAATCAGGAGATTGGAATGCACTGGTTACCAAATTTATATTGTTAAAACCTTTTCCTTGAAATTGCTCTTCAAGTGCATGCAGCAGCATTCTCCCATACCCTTTATTACGATGGTGTTGATGCACCCACATATCATCAATATAAATCTCGGCAAATGCAGTAAATGCATTCAGCACACCATATATCTCTTGATTTTTCCCTCTTAAAACAAGACAGAAAGGTTTATAATTCACATCAATTCCATGAGTGGTCTCATAAGCCACAAGATCCTCTCTCATTATTTCTTCTACATCATGAGGTAGAGAATCATAAAACTCTATCATGGTATTTCGATTCTTTTGCATGGGTTAACTCATTATTTACGATACTATGTTTGGATTAAAATTTGGTAACATAGTGTGTAGTTCTTTTGCCAGGGAGTATAGCAGCAAGTCATTTCCTTGAGCAGCCCCCAATTGTATTGATACCGGAAGTTGATTATGCATCATAACAGGAAGCGTCATTGCGGGTAGGCCCGCTTGATTAAATACCGAAGTAAATGGAGAAAACTCTACGTTTTTTTGTAAATAGCTCTCGAATGCATCATCAGTTCTTAATTCATTTATAAATAAAGGCAGTTGAGCTAAAGCTGGGGTTAATATTACATCATTTTGAGTGAGCAAGTGATGTAATGGCTGAGTAAGTTGGTATAACCTGCTTTTTGCAATGAGATATTCATATGAAGTAAGGGCTTGTCCACGTTGATAAAATTCCCAGGTAACTGGTTCGAGCTCTTCAGGGGTTGCTCTCCTTCCTAATTGAATTTCTTGAAACTTAATCACAGTATATGTATTTGCTGCAATAAGAGTAATTACACAATCACCAATCGCATTAAGATCCAGCGCTAAGTATTTCTTCTGAATTGTATGGCCTGCTTTTTTAAAGAGCTCTTCAACTTTGCTTACTGCTTCAAGGCAAGGTATTGCAACAGGTACCGATGCGAAAATTCCCTCTAAGTAAAGAATATTCAATGATCTTTTATCAGCGGGAAGAGGACGCACACGGAATTGATCCGCTAATTGAGTAAATAATACTTCTGAATCTCTAAGAGAGCGTGTTAAGACAAAGTTTACAGCTAAACCAGACCATAATTCATTAGTCAAAGGGCCTGTTGGCGTTAAACCCGCGCTCGGTTTAAATCCTAATAATCCGCAACACGCAGCAGGGATTCGAATAGAACCACCCCCATCGCTTGCTGTGGCAACAGGGGCAATACCTGCTGCAACTGCAGCTGCTGAACCACCAGAAGAGCCTCCAGAGGTTCTATTGGGGTCATAAGGATTACGGCAGGGGCCCAATAAAACAGATTCTGTAACATAAGAGAGACCCAGTTCTGGCGTATTTGTTTTTGCAATAGGTATAAAACCTAATGAAAGCATTTTATTCACGAAATCACTGGTAAACGGGGCAATATTCCTAGCAAAAAAACGAGATCCTTCTGTACTGCGTATTCCTGTAATGGAATGTCCCAAATCTTTAATTAATAAAGGAACGCCATAATAGGGCTCGTTGCCACTAAGTTTTGCGAGACATTTTTTTGCGAAATCAGAGCAATCAGTAACAATTGCATTGAGGGCAGGGTTGACTTCCTGTATTCGTAAAAGAGCACAATTCATGGCTTCATCAGGGCTTATTTCACCTGTTTTGATTCTTTTTGCCAGCTCAATCCCGTCACACTGAAGATATTCGTTTAATAACATTAAGTACCTGCTTCATTGAAAATCCAGGAACAAAAAAAATTGCTCCTGGATTGAAATCAGACAACTCTTATTCTTCATGACATTTTTTAAATTTTTCTGCCATTCTTTCTTTCACTTTGTTCATTTTATTTTGTAGCTCTGTTTTTTGTTCTGGCTTAAGGACTGCATATATTTGATTTTTTGCTGCTACCTTAGCTTTAATCATATCACCAATCAGTTTTGTTTTTTTATCAATTAAACCGTCAACTGTGGATTGATCCATAGATGCGGATTCAGCTTGTTGATTGATTTGTTTACTTAAATCCTTCATTTGCTCTGCATTATTTTTCATTGTTGTTTTAAGTTGTTCTAAGATGGGTTCTATTTTAGATTTTTGGCTTTCATCAAGTTTGAGCGACTCAACCATGCTTTTCAGTCCTTCTCTACATTCACCGGAATGAGCTAAGACTAGTGGACTGAGCGCTATAGTAATTGCAAATGCAGCAGTCTGTACCATTTTTTTATACATGATGTTTCCCTTCATAGTGTTAAATCATAATTTAGTATAGATGTTCTATATGATTTTTGGGAAAATATTTTTATAATAAATGAGATTGATACACCTTCGGGAGTTAAAAGAAACAGACAAAAAAGCTTCTGATTTTTGCCTGCTTTCTTTCACTTAAAACATTTAGGAATAGATATCGGTATTTCAGTCTCTACGTTTCTACAGCGTCTAAACTCACATTATCAACAGCATATGAATGCGCCCCTGTTCCAGCAAATCTGCCTTTATCGACAATAAGATAAACATCACGAATAGGGCGTCCTTCTAACCAACACTCCAAAATTTCACGCGTCCCCGCAGCATACCGCGCTTGTGCAGATAGAGAACTTCCAGAAACATGTGGGGTCATACCATGATGAGGCATTGTTCGCCATGGATGGTCTTTTGGGGCGGGTTGTGGAAACCATACATCCCCTGCATAGCCAGCAAGTTGACCATTTTCACATGCTTTCACCACTGCTTCGCGATCACATATTTTCCCTCGAGCAGTGTTGATTAAATAAGATCCTCGCTTCATTTTATTAATCAAGTGTTCATCAAATAAATTTTCAGTTTCTGGAGTTAAAGGGCAATTTATAGTAACTACATCACACGTTTGTACCAGTGATTCAACATGATGATGGAAAACAAGACCTAATTCTTTTTCGGTTTTTTCAGGTAAGCGATGGCGATCTGTATAATGCAACTTCACATCAAAAGGTTTTAAACGTTTCATCACTGCCAAGCCAATTCGTCCACATGCAATAGAACCTACTGTCATTCCCTCCAGATCGTAGGAGCGTACAACGCAGTCAGCAATATTCCATCCTTTTTGAATAACCCATTGATTAGACGGCAGATAATTGCGTACCAAAGAAAGGATCATCATGACCACATGCTCCGCGACACTGATACTGTTTGAATAGGTTACTTCAGCTACTGTAATGTTATTTTCTTTTGCTGCTTGCAAGTCCACATGATCAGAACCAATACCTGCGGTAATTACCAATTTTAATTTTTTTGCTTTAGCAATTCGTTCAGAGGTTAAATATGCTGGCCAAAAGGGTTGAGAAATAACAACATCAGCATCAAGTAATTCTTTTTCAAAAACTGAATTTGGACCTTCCTTATCTGAGGTCACCACAAATTGATGTCCCTGTGCCTCAAGAAACTGACGTAATCCCAACTCACCAGATACGGAACCAAGTAAAGCACCTGGTTTAAAATCAAGAGTCCTAGGTGTAGGTGTATTTTGTCCATCAGGGTAGTGTTCTATTTTGGGAAGCGAATCCCGTGCATAGTATTTTGGATACCCATTAATTGGATCAGCATAGAGAACACAAAGAATTTTAGCCATACATTTTTCCTTAAATAAAATGGTTAAATTGAGTTTCAACGTTCAAGTCTCTAGCACGTGCAAGCGATACAAATGATAGAAACACTAAATTTAGCCTTGAAGGTCCTAATCAATACTAATCTTCGGCTTAAGATAATGAATTTATTCTGTTAATTTGTAAACTATTATCGCTAAATAAATTTTTTTGATGATGCTGCTGCATGAAAAAAGGCTCATAGCCTAGGAGCTTATGAGCCTCTCATATAATCATTGCTGATTAGGGAACATACTGTTTTTCTTGCTCCAGATCAGGACGCTCACCCTTTATTTCTAATCCTGGATACTCCTTTTTTAGTACTGCAATAGCCTCTTGCGCAAACTCCGGACTGATGGTAATTTTCAATCTCTCTGAATGTAATTGACCAATTGATTCTACAGAAAATTGCTTACCGTTTTCAAATGTATGCTTCTTTTTACTTTGATCGCCGCAAATTGCTACAAGTGCATGATATCCAAAAATCATATCTCCATTTTTCTCTAATGTTCCATCTCTCATAATTAAAGAACCATTACCTTGCAGTTCCACGGTTGTTTTATATTTCATGATTGCCTCACTATATGACCTACTTGAATATTATTTTAGCACTTTAAAAAATAAATTAGGCTTATTTTTCGGCAAAAGACTTTATTTTGGACAAAATATGAATTTAAGACGTTGATTTTTATTAAAAACTGATGAACAACAAAAAAATAGTGCTGAAAAATTTTGTTGCAAATAATTTCAGATAAGAACGGATAATGGTCAAGTAAATCAGGGTGAGATACAATATCTTATTGATTTGAATAAAAAATCTAAGAGTGAATATATCTATGGTGTATGTTAATAATCTAAGAAAAGGGCGTTCAGGTCTTCGTTTATGAGTGAAATTTTACACGCTAATATCAAGATCGAATTTGCAAATACTTTACGAGGTCTTGCAGCATTATTTGTTCTACTCTCTCATTTTTTAAGTACTTTTTGGTATAAGAGGGACTCTATTGCTTATCTGATTCATGCACCCTTACTCTCTCCCGAAACACATGCAACCCCGTTTTATGTAGTATGGCTTAACCTGTTTCCGCTATTTGATTGGGGAGCTTATGGAGTAGGTTTATTTTTTATTATCAGTGGTTTTGTTATTCCTTTTTCACTCCAAAGAGCAAATAGCGTAGGTTTTTGCGTCAATCGTTTCTTTCGTATTATTCCGACCTACGTAATAGGATTTAGTATTACTTTATTCGCTCTTTTTTTATGCGGAAAATATTTTTTATCGGTTTGGCCTTATTCCTTTCAGGAAGTATTAATACACTATATTCCTGGAGCTCGAGATATTCTTGAGTCAAGAAATATAGATATAATTATATGGACTCTTGAAGTAGAAATGAAATTTTATCTTATTGTAGCTTTATCAATGAATTGGTTTCGCAATGACTCACTCAAGGTTTTTTTTATTCCCGCAGTTTTATTTCTAGTTAGTTGTTACATGTCGCACATGCTCCCCATGTGGGCGATAAAAAATTTACCTGCCTTTATCAGAGCAGAAATTTATATGATGTCATCGCCATATATTATTTTTATGTTTATTGGTGTAACGTTCCACTATTTATACTGCCATAAAATTGCAACCGATACAGGATATTTTTTAATAGGCATTTTTTTTATCAGCTTTTGCATTGCATGGTGGGTTGGACCTTATTCAGAAAACTTGATATTGGCTTGGAGTTACGCTTTTTCTTTACTGACTTTTATGTTTGCCTACACATTTCCTCATTTTTTTAAAGCAAATCCCATAGTTAATTTTTTAGCTGATATTAGTTATCCTTTGTATGTCGTGCATAGTATTGCAGGATATGTTGCTCTTCGGGTGATGCTCGATATGAATTTTAAAATTTCGACTGCACTTGCTTTGGTTTGTATTGGCTCTCTATTGTTGTCTTGGCTTCTACATGTATTTATTGAGCGGCCTACACAGAAGTTGGGACGAAAATATGCTACAAAACCAACTACGCATTCTTTAAAGTTATTGCGCTTAAAACAATCATGAGAATTAACCTAGGAATTTTATGCCAGCTTACGAAACCATTTTAAGCAAACAAGAGAAAAAATGGCTTTTAGACCGACGCGTCACAAGACTCTCTGACGATAAAGAGGTTCAAATATATCCCATGGGAGCTGAGCGTTATTTATCATCCGCTTTGGCTGAGCACCAAAAAAATCGATATGATATTCGAGCCGATATTGAAGGAAAAAATGTCTTGATCATTCCTGGATATGGGAACAGTAGTTTTTTATTTGCATTAGCTGGTGCAAAATCAATTACTGCCTATGACAAAGATCCCATTACGGTTGCCTGGATGAAAGCATTTAAAAAGTATTACCTTTATCGTGAATACGATGCCCAAGGAAATCCATTGCCATCAATTGGTGAATTATTTGCTGCACTTACATGCTGGTATCCACCGCTTGTGACTCTATCTAGCGGAAAATTGGCTCATTTTTTGTTCTGGGTCATTCATCCTAATTCATTAAGACGTGCTTATATCCATTACATGGTGTCGCTGGTTCAACGTGCTATTCAATCTAAAACCCAAAGTAATTTTGAATTGGATAAAAACATCCAGTTTCATGTGGGCACTGTAGATAATATACTTATGAGTGATAAAAAGCAGACTTTTGACACTGCTTTTGTTCCTTATCTTTTAGGTGTTGAAAATGGGATAGAAAAAGAAAAAGATATAGGTCACTTTATGGAACAATTAGTCAAAATTGTTCCTGATGGACATATACTGGTTACCCCGTCTAGAGATATTAAAGAGCATTACATTATGGGGAAAAGTTATTTTGTAACAACAGGCTATCCAGATATTCAAGCAATTCCTGAATTAAAAAAGTATGTTATTGGAGAGGATAAACACTGGTTTCGTACTCAAGGCTTGGCATTATTTGGCCCCCCCCGCTAATTTTGACTTCCCCATCCTCGATAAGGAGCGTGTCTGGAGGATTCTTGACGTGCTCCGAGCTATTGCGCAAAAACATAATAGTAGTGTCGTTGGGATTTCATTAGCATGGTTGCTCACATGACCTGCTGTAACCTCTGTAATTATTGGTGCCAAACGCATAGAACAATTAGAAGATTTAGCAGCCCTGACATTAAAATTATCTGCGGATGAAATAAAAGAGTTAGATGAAGTAAGTGCCTTACCTCCTGAATATCCAGGTTGGATGCTTCCTTTCCAAGCTTTAGATCGATTGGACCCATCAGTACATCGTTTTGATGAATTCAATAAAAAATAATTCCAGTGTTCAGAGTTCTAACAGTAGGGCTCCAAAAATAAATCTATTTTGAGAATAAAAATGTCCCCAAAAAGGATCTTTTTAAATTTTCTTATTTTTTTGTGTACATCTGCAGCGATCTTATTTCATTTAGTAAAAACTTGATGTTGTGGTATGAAGAACAAATCATTTGATATTGAAGAAATGAGGCAGCTTGCAAAGCCACCAGAATATTCTAAATAAGCTATCTTTTTAGAAGATAGGGCATTTGCAGACAATTAAGTAATAGCTGATATAAAAATAGTATTTTAGATCATGCCGATTTTATTGGCATGATTCCTAGACCTGCTGTAAGCGCGAAAATCTGAAGCAATTTGATTAACTACTGCAACTTCATTTGATGATCATCAGGAACTTCACTATCTCTTAAATTATTAAGCACTGTTTTCATTAGGCCTACTTGATGATACGTTGTATCAATTGATAATGGATTCACCACATTCCAGTTTCCTGCAAGCAAGTTGCTAAAATCTAATGTACAAAGGAGATAAAGGCAATTAAGTAATGAACTAATTACGTCTTTCGCGCCGCTCTGTTTTTGCAACTCTACTGTGGTATTTGCGTCTGATAGTATGGCTTTACATGATTCTGCAAACGTTTCTCTTGTAATCTGAGAGTCTTTGGCAAGATAATTTTCTTTCTCTATCTTCAACTTTTTATGAAGTGTGTATAATTCGTCACTTAATGGTTTATCTTTCTGTTCCAGATCTTGGGCTTCTTCAAATAGCTGTTGTAAATAAGCGTTAAATCCTACTATATCTAAGAGATCATTTCTTAAAATGCGCTCACTTTTTATTGAGTGAAAATTAGAATCAATTAAAGATAGCCAATGGACGTTAGCTGAATTATTTAAAATCATATCAGGGGTCTCATCCACGTTTTCGTCATTCTCAGGAGGTTGGCCATCGTGATAAACCTTTAAGGTTATAGGGGTATCATAGCGAATTTCCACACGACCTACTTCATCAATAGGCACTCGTACCTCGTGTTGAAGACTACAGTGCATTAAGAAAAGGGTTTCTTCTGTTCCCCACCTGTAATTAGTATTTAAATGGTCAATATAGGCATGAAGATTTCTTGAGCCATTTTGCGTAAAGAACGCCACAGTCATCTCACCTATCACCTCTTCTAGATGTTGTTTTGCAAGACGGATATATGTTCCAAATTCATCAAAATTTTCAGGTCGTGGATTCCCAGAAAGCCATGCATTAAAGACCTCAATAATAGTTCCGTAGTTTTCGACCATAAAACGCTCCATTTCATCACACATATGTGGTTGCTTTTTCTTTCTTGGTCTTTTTTCCGCTTCCAGATCTTTTTCTACTTCATCCAGATCTTTTTCTACTTCATCCAGATCTTTTTCTACTTCATCCAGGCCTTTTTCTACTTCATCCAGGCCTTTTTCTACTTCATCGTTTTCATCTACACCCACATTTTTGACCGTAAATATTTCTGCCTCTGTATAATCTTCATCATCAAAATTATTTGATTGAAACAGCAAATAAGCAGAAGGATGGTTGTTTTGCTCAAGCATTTTTTTGAAGAGATAGATCATCGCATAATTAGTTGCAGCAAATAACGATGAACCTTTTGGATTATCTTCAAAATTTCGCAAAGTCGAATTTGCAGCAAATTGCCTTAATGCAGGGCCAAGTATGGGCTCAATTATTCTTTTTATATGAGCGGATGTAAAAGGCTTATTTTTTTCACTTTCCAATAAATAAAAAAGTTTTGCTTTTTCTTCAGCACCTAATCCCAGCCTGGTAAATATTTTATCCGCTGTTTCTCTATTTCCATTTTTACGCAAATAATACATCAGCGATATACCATAAGCATAATACAGGCAGTTTCCATCGCTGCTGTTATCCACAGTGTTAAATTGAGCTCGGGACATAAATTTAGCTTGAGACATAATAAATACTTCTCGTTATCTATATGCTTAAGTATAAAATGATAACATAATAAGTGTTATCAACATGAGCATTTTATATAATTATTCATCTTTATTTAACATATTAGAATTAAATAAGAACTTATTGATTAATTATACATCAATCTCTGGAAATAGGGAATCCTTTAAGAAGCGTCTTATGAATGGCTCCGATGTTCTATAATATTTTGTTGCATAAAGAAATTAATTTATTTGATGTATAAGACAAGGATTACTTCAGTTTTTCATTCTTTTTTCCCGTATTACATGTTTTGCCATTAACAACATATGTTGTCCTAATTTTCTTTTTCTAACTTTTATGCCATAAATTAAAACGAAGCGAGCAATTTAACCAAAACATGATCTCCTTACAGTTACGGTTTTATGAAGAGTTAAATGATTTTATTCCTCCAGAGAGGCGCAAAGTGTGCTTTGTTCATAGCGTAGCTCAAAAAACTTCAATTAAGGACTTAATCGAATCTCTTGGGGTTCCACATACTGAAATTGAAGTAATCTTAGTTAATGGAAAATCCGTTGATTTTAACTACTTGGTTCAAGACCAGGATTATATTTCCGTATATCCGGTTTTCGAAACCTTTGATGTGAGTGAATTGATTCGACTTCGACCACAGGCTTTAAGAACGTCTCGCTTTATTCTCGATGTGCATCTTGGAAAACTTGCTCGTTATTTGCGTTTACTTGGATTTGATGTGGTTTATGAAAACAATTTAACTGATGAAATCATAATCCAGCGGAGTAAAAAAGAACACCGAATTGTGTTAACACGGGATATAGGTATTTTGAAAAATAAAAGCATCACCCATGGTCACTGGATGCACAATACCAATCCAGAAAAACAAGTGGAAGAGGTTTTAATGCGATTCCAATTAAGCAACCAGTGCAAACCATTTACTCGTTGTCTCACGTGTAATGGGTTACTAAAAAAAGTTGATCAATCAAAAATTATTAAGGATGTTCCTAAATTAGCAAAAAAAATACTATTCAACTTTTATGCAGTGTCAAGCCTGTAAAAAAATTTATTGGGAAGGCTCACACTATATTAAATTAAAAAATTGGATTATAAAAATTTTACATCATTGAGAAAATGAACAATTTACACATCAATTAAGAATGCAACGTGTCAGTTTTTTTGTACTTCGACTCCCCTCTATACATGTCTTGAACCCTTACTTACGCGCCAAATATTATCTCTTTGGTTTCAATTTAATCAGCCCTTAATAAATTTCGTTTAGAATGGGACGCACTGAGGAATCTTTTCCAGGAGGTTTAATAAAAAATAGTGATATAACATTATGTTTAGAAATATTTCATTTTTCGGATTTGGAAAAAAATCAGCTTTTAGCACGCCTTCAATTTATAGCGATTACAAATTATTAACAGAGATTGATGTACCCGCAACTGGTGTAGTATGGCATCGAATTCATGGGGAAGCCCCGGAGGTAGTTGGCAAAGAAGGTTTTGGTGGTAGAGAAGATTTCCCTACAGATAATTTAAAATCTTATATAGCATTCAATACAGCATTCGGTGGATTTGGTGGAACAGTCAGCGCTGACAAAGCCATTGAGTTTGCTAAAAAAGGGGCGAATAATTCAAAAAATTATCTTTATTCTTCTGTAAATCCTAATGTAAAAATTAGCATACCAGCCTTTATTCGAGAAACAACGGATGAACTTTCAGAGTCAGCTACTGCTTCAAAAATAAATGAAATGGAAGTTATGGTACTAAAAGATGTAGCTCCAGAATTCATTTTTTATGCTACCGATGATCTTGAAAAATTTGCTCGAGGTGAAGAAGTAGAAAACTTAATGCATCGTATTAATCCCGAACTACCCCGCACCTATAAAAGCAGCGATGTAGTTACACCTTCATCTATCTTATTGCACTTGGCAAAAACTGGATGCACGACCATTATTGCAGAGGGGATAAAGAAGCAAGTATTTAATATGAAGGACATGTTGCAACTTGCGAAACAGCCAGAATATGCTGCATTATCTGAGTACTTAGAAGATGAATCACTTACAGAACACTTTGGCACATTACAAGCAAGCACTATGTAATTAATAAACCTGACTATAATCTGCTACGGCAGTCACACTAGAGAACTTGATGTTTACGAAAGCTGTCGAGAAAATGGATTTAGATAAATAAAAATGCTTTCGTTAAACATACGTTTTGATAATTAGTAGAAAATCATGAAAAAAACAGTTGAAGTTCTTCCTTATGACCCTCTATGGCCTGAGCTGTTTATAGCTGAGGCTCATCAAATAAAGCAAGCACTAGGTGCAAATTGCATTGAAATCCACCATATTGGTTCTACTTCGGTACCAGGATTAAGTGCAAAACCTATTATTGATATTCTTCCTGTTGTTGAGAATATTTTACTGGTAGATAAAGCATTAGAATCTATGGAAAAAATTGGATATGCAACAATGGGTGAGTATGGCATTCCTTTTCGTCGTTATTTTCAAAAAGGGGCAACCAAAAGAACTCACAATGTTCATGTTTTTGAAAAGGGAAACTCGGAAATTGAAAGGCATTTGTATTTCCGTGATTGGATGAGATCTCATCCCCATGATCGCGATGCTTATGCCACCCTGAAAATAGCTTTGGCAAAACAGTTTCCTAATGATATTAATTCCTATTGTCTGGGGAAAGAGGAGTTTATTTCCAATATTGATGTTAAAACTGGTTTTACCAAACTTCGTATTGTCAAAGCCTTAACAAACCGCGAATGGCAATCGGCACGTACTTTTCGGCAAAAGTATTTCTTTGATAAAGTACCCATTTCAGATCCCTATACATGGACGTTCGAGCATAAAGACCATATACATTTTATTCTTTACCAAGGAGCGGAGCGGGTTGGCTATGCCCATATTCAATTATGGCCAAATCAAAGAGCAGCACTTAGAATTTTTGTTATTGATGAAGCATGTCGTAATAAAGGTTTAGGCGGGTATTTTTTGAATATCATTGAAAAGTGGTTAAAAAATACAGGAGTTCTCCAGCTACACATCCAATCCTCGCCAGAAGCCTTAAATTTTTATCTTCATTATCAGTATGTCAATATACCTTTTGATGATCCTGATCGTCATGAACGTGATCCACGAGATATTGAGCTTGGTAAGATGTTACGATTATCAAATTGATAACAATAAAAATGCAAAAAATTATCATGAATCCCTATTCATTGCTAAACTAAATAAATAACAAATCACTTAAACGCAAATAGCATGATAAATCATCAAATTGAAACATTTTTCCAATCAAAAGCTTTTGCTGTAATTGGCGCATCATCGAATCGAGAAAAATATGGAAATAAAGTTTTGCGATGTTATATGGCGAATGGTAAAAAAGTTTATCCTGTAAACCCTAAAGAAGATTCAATTGAAGGAATAAAGGTAATACATTCAGTAAGTGAATTGCCAAATGATATTGAAAGTATTTCTATTATAACCCCGCCTGCTGTTACTGAAAAAATCGTTGAAGAAGCGATTAAAAAAGGAGTTAAGAATATTTGGATGCAACCCGGAGCAGAGAGCAACTCAGCCATTCAGAACTGCAAACAGCATAAAATCAATATCATCGCTGAAGGGCCTTGTATTTTAGTCGTTTTAAATTATACAGAGCACTAGAATTTGTTCGATCATTCAATTTATATTTAAAGAAATCGTTTGGTCATTTTATGGATAATCATTTAAAGGCTGTAGTTATGAGGGACAAATATGTACATGTGGCTTGAACTCTTAGTAATGTTGATTCTTATCTTAATCTCAGCACAATTATTTTCTAATGCGCTAGAGCATTTTGGTGAAAGATTGGATATTTCAGCCGGTGTCACGGGCTCAATATTCGCAGCTGTATCTACCGCACTTCCAGAAACTACGGTACCAATCTTGGCAATAATTGCTGGAACCGCCGATCGACAAGTTAATGAAGAAATTAGTGTAGGAGCAATTTTAGGCGCTCCCTTAATGTTATCCACTTTGTCAACCTTTATTATGGCTTCTTCAGTAATTAAAAAGCGAGGGATTAATGGATGGATCACTCCAGAAATTACCGGCTTTAAACGGGATATGAATTTTTTCTTAATGGCATTCACACTTGCTGCTTTAGCAATGTTTCTCCCCTTAGAGCCAAATCACTCTATCCGTATTTTATTTTGCATCATACTTATTTTTCTATATTTTCTTTATATACTGCTAACGTTCAGTGCTTCTAAAGCTTTGGTAGAAAACGGCCATGCAGTAATAACAAATGAACCTTTATTGATAACCAAACTGGGCTTAAAAAACAATCTCAAAACAATTTTAATCCAATTAATTTTGGGTTTAATCCTATTGGTATTTAGTGCAAAGGGATTCATTCATGGAGTACAAGGAGCTGCAAACTTTATCGGTATACCTGTGTTGCTCTTATCACTACTAATCATTCCCATTGCAACAGAATTACCCGAAAAAGTGAATAGCGTGATATGGGTAAGAAAAGGTCAAGATACTCTTGGTTTTGGCAATATCACCGGTGCAATGGTCTTTCAGGGCACTTTACTTCCTGCATTAGGAATACTTTTAACACCTTGGGCGCCATCTAGAATTGTACTCACCGGTATTCTAGTAACTTACATTGCTTCGGCATGGCTAAGGTTCAATATTTCAGCAGATGGAATTAAGATTAAGGCTCTGTTTTTTAATGGAATTTTTTACTTAACCTATCTAGGGATAGTGCTTTCATAAATATGCCATGCGATAAACTGAAATATGCTGCTGCACCACGTTTTTAATGGGTTGTAAGCTCGTCTAATAAACACAATAATAAGGGACTGATCCTAAATTCTTTGAGTAAACGGAGTGGATGCTTTATGAAATTTGATGTTGTTGTCCTTGGAGGGGGAATTATTGGAGTATCCGTTGCAATTCATTTGCAAAGGCGAGGGCGGTCAGTGGCATTAGTCGATGCGAAGTCCCCAGGAAGTGAAACCTCATATGGCAATGCAGGGTTAATTCAGCGTGAAGGGGTGTATCCTTATGCATTTCCAAGAGATATTTTCTCTTTAATTAAATATGCATTAAATAGCTCTCCTGATGTCAGATATCACCCAAAAGCAATTTTGAGGCTTGCGCCGTTTCTATGGAAATACTGGGTTAATTCTCATTCATTACGTCATGCAGAGATTGCTCGTTCCTATGCAAATTTGATTCAACACAGTATAACGGAACATCATTTTCTAGCCGAGGCTGCAGGAGTAAAACACTTATTTCGTTCCGGCGGATGGCTCAAAGTATTCCGAACCGCAAAAAAGCAAGATATTGAAACACGATTTGCTGAAAAGTGTAAAACTGAGTACGGCATTCAGTTTGAAGCTCTTGACCCGAATTCATTAAGTCAAATGGAGCCCGATCTGGATAAATCATTACTGGGGGCTCTTCAATATGTCGATTCTGAAACGGTAAGTGATCCCGGAGCACTGGTTGCCGCGTATGCCAATTATTTTGAACATCTTGGGGGTCGCTTTTTTTTCGGAGATGCATTCTCTTTATCCAATCAATGGACAGTCAAAACGGAGCAGGGCCAGATCAAGGCGGATTCTGCCGTGGTTGCGTTAGGACCTTGGTCAGATATTTTATGCTCTCAACTAGGATATCACTTTCCGCTAGCAGTGAAACGTGGGTATCATATGCATTATGGTATAAGACAAAACACACAACTCAATCACCCAGTACTCGATGTTGAGAATGGATTCCTGTTGGCTCCAATGACTCGCGGAATTCGGCTTACTACCGGGGCGGAATTTGCACGGCTTGATTCACAGAAAACCCCAGTACAGCTTGATCTGGTAGAGCCTATTGCACGCACGCTTTTTCCAATTACCACACGACTTGATGAATATCCCTGGATGGGATGCAGACCCTGTACACCCGATATGCTTCCAATTATCGGACAAGCGCCTCGACATAAAGGGCTATGGTTCGCATTCGGACATGCACATCACGGTTTGACTCTCGGGCCAGTTACGGGACGTTTGCTCGCGGAAATGGTAACAGAAGGGGACTTAATCACCGACCCATTACCGTTTAGAGCAAACCGATTTACTTTGTGAGGAAGGTTTCAGAATGGCTCACGAAATCAAGGTATTAGATTACTCTAATACCTATTAAAAGTGTTCCTAATTTGAGGGATTAATTGCAGGGGAAGCAGTGGAGCCTGTTTTATAGACTTTTTCTACAGAAGACTTAAACATACTATTGGTTATTACGCTAATTTCAGTAGATTTGCGGCTCCCAGGCATAGTTTGAGTTAATCCATCCGCTTCTGGTGCGAGATCGTCTTCTGATGTGGATTCGAGCAGCTGTTTAAGATCATCCCGAGTAAAACCATCTATACCATATTTGTTCGTCTCACCTGCTATCCTACCCAATCTTTTTTGTGCTTTGACCAAACTTTCGAATTTGTATCTACTCACTGTCATATCCTCATTTTCAATTTTAACGCATAAATTACGCCCGGAGTTGTACAATAATTAACCCAACAATTGTGCAATTATCAATCTTAAACTCACATTAAATTACCGCGGCCTTTTTGAAAAACTATGGACTAATTCAAAAAATCAGGCCAAGATTTGGAAATTTAAGTAATATGATTAAGTACTTATGGCGTTACAACATCAATGTAGACCCTGGAGTTAGCGAGTGGGAGAGATAATGAGTGATCCAGTAAACATTATTACTGATTTTAAAGAAAATGAAGTTATTTCTAAAATCATTTATGGAAATTTAAAAAAATTTAATGAGTCGATCATCGGCGGTTATGAAGCAAAACCTTTTATTATCTACGCAAAAAACGATACCTCTGAAATTCTTGGGGGTATTAAAGGAGATGTATTTGGTACGTTATGTAGAGTATTTACCGTCTGGATCCACGAAAAACAGCGCCGTAAAGGACTAGGTCGAGAACTCTTTATGACACTCGATGATTTTGCAAAGGGAAACAATTGCAAAATGATCCAACTTGATACCGCGGAATTCCAAGCAAAAGGGTTTTATGAGAAACTGGGTTACCAAGTGATAGCCACATTGCCAGATAATTTTATGGGTTATACCAGCTATATTTTAAGGAAATATTTGACTCAGGCGAGGCAATGCTAAGAAATAATATTTTTAATAAAAACTTAAACTTAGATAATCTGGATTTGGAATATTTTCCTAATGGCTTAGCTAACTTCGACTTTTTAGAATGTATCAGTTTTTATAACAACCGATTGAAAGAGCTGCCTGCCGAGCTATGGTCAATAAAATCATTGCGGCATTTAAATGCATCAGCAAATGAGATCACCTTCATACCCAAAGAAATTGAACGTCTGGAAAATTTACATATTTTAGATATGAATGGGAATAAATTATCTGCCTTGCCCGAAAGCTTATATCAAATTCCATTATCCAAGTACTTATATATGGCAGATAATAGGTTTTCAGCGATTCCAGAAGTGGTTACCAAGTTAAATCAATTAAACTATTTAAATTTTTCGGGTAATAAAATAACACAATTACCTGAAAATATTGGCTGCTTGGAGAGTCTCATTGAGCTTCGAGTTTATCATAATTTAATTGGCGAGATCCCTTATTCGATAGGGCAGTGTAATCAACTGAGAGAACTGCATTGTATGAAAAACCAGATTAGAAGGCTTCCTGATGAAATGGGCAATTTATCAGAATTAAGAATTCTTGATTGTTCTGATAATCAGATTGAAAAAATTCCCGACAGACTGGGTTTATTAAAATCACTTAAGATTCTAAACTTCCGTAATAATCATTTAAATTCACTTGCTGATGAGATTGGCAGCTTATCTGATCTCCTTTATTTGGACTTAAGAAATAATAACTTGAAAGAACTTCCTATGAGTTTACTTAAGCTGAAGCAATTAGAAAAATTAGATTTAAGGTGTAATAAATATTTGAAATATCCAAACTGGTTAGTTGAATTGGAAAAAAATGGTTGCATCATTTTGCATTAGTTATGCCCCATAAAATCCTAACTCCAATAATCTGCCTACTGATTAATCTAAGTTGTCTTTTGAAGAAACTGAAAATATTCATTAAAGACATGGACAATTTGTTTCGGATTTTCAATCCAGGGAAAATGCCCAGCATCTTTAATAGCATGAAAAATAATATTTTTCCGGATAAATTTTCTTGAATTCATGAAAAATTTTAAGGGAATAATTCGATCGTGCTCTCCAGCAAGTATTAATGTAGGAATCTTTTGGGGCACCCATTTTGCCTTGTACGTTGAATCAAAATATTTTCCAGACCACTCACACGTCTTATAATTAAATGGCAGTGTTTCTAAAAGCGATATTCCTTTTTGCAAACCTTTTTTTGTAAATGAATAAGGAGCTGCCGCAATTGTTACTTGCTTTAAAAGGGAGTTACTTGGTTTTTTAGCATATTGTTCTTGTAATTCTTGGGCTTGGCTTATTGGTTGCGTTTGAACATACTCCATGAATTCCTTTTGCCACGCTGCATCAGGGGCGGAGTCCATTAAAACCAACCCAACAATTTTTTTTTCAAGATTTGGTGTTGCCAATACATACATTCCACCAGTTGAATGTGCTACTAAAATGACATTATCTAATGTACTAACCACTTCATATAGCGCATCAGACCAATGCGAAAAATACTCCTCATCATTCGATGTTTTATTCGATCCGTCTCCTGGAAGATCAAGATGCCAAAGTGTTCCAGGTAGTTTTAAAATTTGAGTTAACATACCTAGTGATTCTGATCCTAAACCCGGTCCACCAGGAAGAAATAACCAATTAAAATGTGCACCTTCTGTTGACTTAATCAATTGTAGACGTGCGCTTAAACTGGTCCAAAGAGATGTTTTTATTTTGTTGGTCATTTCCAAGTAAACTTTTTTAAAATACAATAAGAAATATAATATAAGTTCTTTACACAGTGAATGCACGTTCAAAGTCAATCCAATAAAGAAAACCTTTATGAGCATAAACATTGAGCAAATACTACCGGAGCAAGCTGCAACTTTATGTGAGCAAATTACAAAAGATTTACCTGAATACTTTGGTTTACCAGAATGCAATGAACACTATATTGAAGGAGTCTACTCGCATATTAACTTTGCTGCGAAAACTGATGATAAGTATGTAGGACTTCTTAGTCTTGATTTCCCATATCCCAATACCAGTTCGATTTATTGGATGGCAGTATTTTCTCAATGGCAGGGCAAAAATATAGGCTCAATGCTTATAAATAATGCAACCAGGTATGCCAAAAAGCAAAAAGCATCGACGATGACAGTTGAGACATTATCCCCCCAAGAATCAGATGAAAATTATCTTAAAACCTATCATTTTTATGAAAAGCAAGGATTTCAGCCTTTATTTAATCTCAAACCAGAGGGATATATTTGGAATATGGTCTATATGGTTAAGTATTTGTATTAAAGGATTGAATTGATATCTCCATAATTACATCATCAGCATGATTTTTCGAATTACGCCAAGCATGGATACAAATGGAAGAGAACAATTCCTTCAAGGATTGCAATGAATATAACTTATGATAAATTTGAAACACCTTAGGTGACTACAGTTACTTCCAAAGTACCTAATAAAAAAAAGATTTATTTAAAATGAGTAAAAAATGAAAATTGTCATTAAAGTCGGAACTCAAAGCATTTTATCAAGTGATGGAACGCCATTTGAACCTATCATGCTCCATTTAGTTGAACAGATTGTTGCGCTACAAAAAGCTAGCCATCAAGTTGTATTAGTAAGCTCAGGTGCGGTTGCTTCAGGTCGAAAAGTCGCAAGCCAATTTCTTGGCCGTCAGTATGGGAGTTCGATAGGAGAAAAACAAGTTCTAGCGTCATTGGGCCAATATGAACTGATGCATGTTTACGCATCGATGTTAAAAGAGCATAACATGCTTGCATCTCAACTGTTGCTTACGAAACAAGATTTTCAAACAAGGCAGCACTATTTGAATATTTCAAGATTACTTCATGAAATTCTAGGCAATAAGAAGATTGTCCCTATTATCAATGAGAATGATAGCGTAGCTATTGAAGAGCTAATGTTTACTGATAACGATGAGTTATCAGGCCTTATAGCCGCAATGATAAACGCTGATAAACTAATTATTTTGAGTAATGTTGAAGGTGTTTATACAAAGCATCCTAATGAAACGGGCTCCGAATTAATTTCAACTATTGATCCCAAAAGTACTTGGCCTGAAGTTTCTGCTATAAAAAGTCTTCATGGCCGAGGGGGAATGATTAGCAAACTTGGAACAGCCCGAAAAATGTCAAATCTTGGCATAACAACTCACATAGCCAGTATCAATCATTCTTCAGTAATTATGCGCATTCTCAATGATGAAGCTTTGGGAACAACCATTCTTCCCACTAAGAAAAGATCTAATATAAAAAGATGGATTGCTTATAGTGAAAAAAAGACAGGATCAATTACTATAAATTCCTGTTTAGTAAAAATTATAAAAGAAAACAAGCGAATTATAAGTATCTTACCCGTTGGGATAGAAAAATTTAGTGGCGAGTTTAAGCGAGGCGATCTTATAGAAATACTGACTCCAGATAATGAAAAAATAGGGATTGGCCTTGCAAAGTACGATGCGATTAAATTAAATGAATATTTAGGTCACTCATCAAAACCGGAATTTATTCATTATGATCATTTACATATTTTTTAAGGTATTTTCATGATTGAAGAAATCACTAACCAGCTTAATGCAACTAAAAAAGCCAGTTATAGCTTAAGATTTATTGGTGAAGAAAAACAGAACAAAATATTATTAGAGCTTGCTCATCGATTACGAAATTCTGTCAATAAAATAATTGATGAAAATAAAAAAGACTTGGAATTGATTCGTGAAGAAGATCCTAAGTACGATCGCTTGCTCTTATCTAAAGAACGAATTGAAACGATGGCTGCTGACATTGCAACAGTAGCTTCTTTACCCCATTCAATGACAAAGATTTTGGATCAAAAAAAACTTCCTAATGGCTTAGTCATTCAAAAAGTTTCTGTTCCATTAGGGGTTGTTGCTATTATTTATGAATCACGACCTAATGTAACCATCGATGCTTTTGCTTTATGCTTTAAAACAGGTAATGCGTGTGTTTTGAAAGGTGGAAAAGAAGCCTATCATACTAATCTATTTTTAGTTTCATTGATACACCAAGTCCTGCATGATCATGGTCTCAATGAAGCACTTGTTTATTTATTACCCTTAGAGCGAGAAGCGACTCATATTCTTTTGAAAGCCAATGACTTCGTGGATGTTTGTATTCCAAGGGGAAGTCAGTCATTAATAAATTTTGTACGTGAAAATGCAAGAATACCTTTTATTGAAACAGGTGCTGGTATTGTCCATATTTATTTCGATCAGAGTGGCGATATAGAGAAAGGTCGTTTAATCATTGATAATGCAAAAACAAGAAGAGTTAGTGTTTGCAATGCTCTCGATATATTGGTTATTCATAAAGATCGATTGGTTGATTTACCATTAATAGTAAAATCACTTAGTAACAAACAGGTTGAAATTTTTGCAGATAAGTTGAGTTATCAGGCAATTAAATCTTTTTATCCTGAAAAATTACTCCACAAAGCGACAGCTGATGATTTTGGTCGGGAATTTTTATCCTATAAAATGGCAATAAAAACAGTTGCGTCAGTAGAGGAGGCAGTTAATCATATTATTGATTACAGTTCAGGTCATAGCGAAGCGATTATTGCCGAAGATCAAGCCACTATTAGTTATTTTCTAGAACATATTGATGTTGCTGCTGTTTATGTCAATGCTTCGACGGCATTTACTGATGGTGGACAATTTGGAATGGGCGCTGAAATAGGAATTAGTACGCAAAAATTGCACGCTCGCGGACCTATGTCTTTAGACGCTTTAACAAGTTATAAATGGGTTGTCTTTGGTGAAGGTCATATCAGATCTTAATTTATTGAAGTTTTGAATCAATAATAAGATTTGATTTTTGTAATATCAGCGGGAATCTTTGATATAAACCCCTTAAGTCTGATTATCAAAATAATCAGACTTAACTCCATTTGGCCCGCTAGGATAAATTTGTATGCACCCCTGATTCTATTTAATGACCCTTTATCCTTAGGATCTTAACCTTTCAGAAAAAATGATATCCTTCTTAGATACTCTAGTTCCCCTTCTTGTTAGTTTCAATGCTACTAGATAGTTCAAACCTCGATGAAAAAAAACAGAACCATCAAAAATCTCTATTAATTGAGTGTAAAAAATACTTTGAGGTTATTCATAGTTGACCAAGCTTGCGAATACAGGCTTACTTTGACGAAATTATATTATATATATACAAATTGATTTCATTTTGTTAAAATCCTGGCTCTTAAAAACTAACTAATACTATGCCTTCTTCTAACCCCATCCCATTGCAAAGTCATAAAAATATCCTTCTATTGGCTCTATTAATTGCTGTGTTAATTTACCTTTTAGAAGGGCCATTAGCGTCGGGGGCTTTTCTTTCGACGATAACAATAACTGCTATTCAGAGTAGGAAAAAATGGGATTCTCTACTTAGAAAAGCAGTAGAAGCAGAAGATAGCTCTGCTTTATCTGAATTAAAAAAACAGCAAATAGAGCTAACCTTTGAGCAAAAATTAAAAATGCTTTGTAACGCATATCATCTTGACAAAAAGGAGTTCATCTACTGGCTTGAACAACAACAATTTAAAGTTAGCATATCCGAGATTTTCTCTATTTTTAAGCAAAATAAGGACAAAAATTTTTTACGACTTTGTATCGAAAGATTCTCTTCCTTGCCATCGCAAGCCTCCCTAAGAATCGTGTTAAAAGAGCTTCTCGTTAGCAATGACCATATTCCTATTGACAGTTTATTGAATATCTATCCCAAGGAGGTTCTTAAAGGACTAAGTAAACTCTCTCAATATAGAAAAGAATTATTAGATTTTATTGTTAGGAATAAACATTGGCTAACAAAAAATAGCGATATTGTATGGGGGATTTTTCCTAATCTTTCCTCACCATTTCCATATGATCTATATAGAATATGTTATCCAGAGGATAGGAGAGAGGTTGCAATCCTTTTATATGAACTCAAAAAATCTCAACCTAATAAAGCATTTTGCTTAATATTAGTGGATGAACTGGACACAAATATAACTGCCATTACTGACTTAGAAAAAATAATTAAAAAGGCACTTAAGAATAAACAGGAAGAGATCGCGATATATTTGATCAATAGAATGGGACCTATTTTAAAGAGAACACCAGAATTAGCTAATTCTTTATTATTCGAAAATGTCCGTAATCCGATGATAGCGGAATTACTCATCGCGAATGGAGCTGATGTTAATTCTATGAAGGATGGAGTTAGTGTAGGAGAGCGTGCTATTAGCTGGCCCAGAAAAAGGCGAGAGAGTCAAAATGCACTTAACCTTTTACTAAAGCACAGAATCAATCTGGCTCAGGAAGTAAACGATAAACCACACACCGCTACCCGCATGACTTTGTTAGGATTTTTGCCTTTTACGAATTTAAAGATTAAATCTAGCTTAGAACCAGAACTGCATAAGGCAGTGGAAGCAAATCGTTATCAAAAATTCATAAGTCTTTTTTTAGAAATACCTGGAGAAAGCCGTTCAAATGAAAACCTATGTCATCATTCTTACATGCAAGATTCCTATGTTTTTTGGAATTTTTTATTAAATTTATACTTTAAGATGGAGGGGCAACCACATGGAGTTGCTCCTGCTTCAAAAAATCAATTTTTAGATTGCTTGAATAATTGCTTAAAAAGACTCTATACCAAAGAAGGTGATTTTGACTCGGTAATTACTTATGACTGTTATCAACAATTTCAGCCAGTCGTACTTCCCGTCATCCTTTCGGGACGGTCGCATATTGCAACCGTAGGATTTATGAAAGTTTCACCTAATTTTCACGTAAGTGTTGAAGCAGATCGTAGTGACGAAAGGCACGATTTTTCAGTGTTTATAAGTCGTCCTCATGACCCTGCCCAATTCAGCAAATATACTGCTACTTATTCTAGGCCTCTCCCGATTGCATTCTGGCAAACTCATAGCTCTCCATCTATCTTTTATAAAGATTTAGCTCCTCAAACAGGAGCCTTTTGTCCAGCTATATCGGCAAAACATGCGTTCTTTATTGCTCATTTTTTATCTGTTGTTAAACAACAAATAGCTGGATTAGAGGAATCCACAATTGAGCGTAAATTATCCGAGATTTTGAACAATAGCTATAAAGTGACTACTGAGTGGTTCAATCAATTTTTTATCTCGGTCAAAAGAATGTTGCTAGAGGGTTATCAGCAACTTGACTCTAAATACATTAATTATGATTTTTTAGCTTTAGCTGAAAAGGCAACAAATATGGAAGAAGAAAAATTAATTTCTGAGCAGTCTCCATTAAGTATAAAATTGAGTTAAAGAATTCACTCGCCCCACCCTTCTGTTAACCAATCGGAAATCAATAAAATTATTGAGGAAGATGTCAACAAAGTTATGAAGGCCTTGGGAAAATAAGGAGAATATGATGAATCTTTGTTTGATTTACGTTCAAATATCATACAAGGTGAAATTTATCCGCTATGCTTCTTATTTTTCATAATACATTTTTTAGATACCGTTGCCATACACTCAATCTCAACACGTGCATTTAATGCGAGTCCAGTGGCACCAAATGCACTCCGGGCTGGGTACTCTCCATTCTCAAAATAAGAAGCATAGATTTCATTCATAATAGGCCACTCACTCATATCTGCCATCATTACGGTACATTTAAAAACATTGCTTAAAGAAGAACAATTGGCCGTCAATATTTGTTTTATATTTTCCATTGCTTGACGAGTCTCAGGTTCAACTCCTCCTTCCACTAGCGGAGGCTCACCTGGTTTTACACTTCCAGTTTGTCCAGAGAGATATAAAATGTCGCCAACTTTTTTTACATTGGAAAATGGAGGATTAGCTGCTTGGGCAACAGACAGTAATAAAGCTAATAAAAAATATAATGTACCTTTCATTTAAAAATCCTTTTATTTAAAAGAATCATACATGCTTTGTATGCATAGAGTTTACTATTGGCAAATTTTGCATTGTTATCTTATCTGTAATATTTAAGTCATCGTAAATCGCTTGACTAAGTCAAGTAAATGTAAAATGACTACTGGTTAATGCAATCACCTCACTGGTCATCCGAAATAAAAATACACGCGGAATCATAGAGCATCTGCAGTAAAGACGCGGAAAATTATAGGCCACCAATGTTAGTACAATGCCCACTAAAAGACAAGCCATCGGGGACGAAACGCCGATTTCTCAAAAAGAGTTTCGGCAAGCGCATTCCATTGCTTGTCACACCCCAAAGTAAGGTGGTTCAGATATTTGGATAGCAAAATATCAACCTACGAGCATGTTGAATTAACCTCAAGTTTGCTTAATGAATTTCTCTATCTTTAAATTCCTGATAACCAAAACCAGCCAAGAGTGTTTGTACCGCGGTTTTGCCCATTTCTTCTTTTGGACAAAAGTCCATAGCCACAGCAAAACCTATCTCTTTCATTGATTCATTCCACAGAGGCTCGTTATTTAAAATAGGTTTTATCTTTCCAATAAGAGAGTCCAAAAACGTATCATCTACCGAAAGCAATTGCTGTTTTTGGGGATTTTTGATCAGCATTTCTTTTATCGTTACATAAAGTGCGTAGTTTAATATGTATAAAGCAAATTCCTGTGACTCGTTTTCTTCATCCAGACAAATCTTCTGCTCTGGATTGTAAAAATGAGTGAAACGATAATTATCGGGATAAAATTCATGTTCAATAAAGTCCGTTTGTTGTGAATAACTTACTTCGCTGCGAAAAATGAAGTACTGTTCGCTCTGGGAATGAAGAGCGGAAATTTTAAAGCAACCTTGAAAAATACAAGGTTGTTGATCCCAAATAGTAACCAATATTAATGTTTCAATATTTATATCAATACTACTCATTTCTAATATTTTATTTCCAAATCTAAAATTAAAAAAATGCAACTTTAAAAGGGATTTTTATACATCGTATCCTTTTATATTTAGCATTTCACTATCAATTTAGTCTTCATTAATTGGCACGACTTGTTGTATTTTACCACTGAAGCGTGCACCCAAGGTTAAAATATTAGGAAATTGTTTGATTATAGGTAACAATAAAAATCGAGTCCGGGGGTTCATCATGGCTAATTGTGCAAAAAATGAAGCAGCATGGATACGACCGCTAAAATATTTACGCCATTGTTTCGTATAATATGCACCAGCATCATCAAAATAATTCATCCCTTTTAGATTGTTCCGTTTAAATTTAATGAAACAGTGTGCAAGTAACCATGCAGATTGCATGGCCATACTAATTCCTTCAGCTACAATAGGATGTGCTTCACCGGCACTATTACCAACGAAAAAAACACCATCCTGATAACAGTTACGCATGCCAGGTTTAATTGGTCCCGCGGCCAGCCAGCTTCCCTCGCGCTCAGCACACCGAAGCACTTCCCTAACCCCGCGACATTGCTCCAATAGGTATTCATAAACTGTCTCCCCTGCTTGTATACCTGGATTTTTCAAGCGCAAATTATGCAAAACATCACGACGAATGCAACACGAAAGCGTTACTTTTTGCTCCGTACTATGAACCATTCCGCCATATCCACCAGGGAACGCCAGTAAAGGCATCAGATTAATAGGTAAATTGGAATTTTTAAAATGTGCTTTAAATGCCAATAGATCAGAGGGCTTATGTATTTTATCTTCAGATTGGCCAATTCGTTTTTCCCATGAGCCATTTGCAACTACAACCAGAGAAGCTATTATCTCTATTGTTTTATTATTTTCTTTTACAGAACAGATAAATGATCCCTCTGTAGAACGATGTAATGACAGTGCTTCACAAGGTTGCCAAACATGGACTCCCTTTAATTTGGCTTTATTCATAAGTTCTGTATCAAGATACTCTCTGGCGAGCGCCCTTCCCCATAAATTTTTTGATGTTTTAGATGGTGGCATATTCGCAGTTAATCTCACATCTGCAGCGTATAAGCCGACTTTTTGTATGTCAGGACCACCATGTGTCAAATAGAACTCTTCCATTCCAAGTTTTTGCAGTAGAGATAAGCTTGAAACGGATATAAATTCACCACAGACCTTTCTACGAGGAAATTCTTTTTTTTCGACCAGCCCAACTGACCAACCTGCTTCAGCAAGTAATAATGCAGTAGTTACGCCGGAAGGCCCTCCTCCAATGATAAGCGCATCCAGAGTCATAGGTTTTAATCCATACTATTTTAAAATAAGAATACTCCACCAAAATGGGAAGCGCCATTTGATTTGATAATTTTTAATGCGTGCTTGTTGCAATAAAAACTCTAATTCTTTTCTGGTAAAACTCTTTTGAATCGAAAGCAAACCATCATGGGTGATAAGTCGGTTACGAAATAAAGGGCTGACCATTTTATAAAGCCAATAAGCAATAAAATTGCGATGCAGATCATTGATTATCACAGCCTTACGCGTTGTCTCTTGGGCTTTGATTAAGAGCGTGATTAGTTCCTCATCATCCAGATGGTGACAAACCAAATTGAGCAAAATGATATCTATATTTTCATTGATTTCGAGTTCTGGCTGCAGCTGCAAATGAAACTCGACCAAGGTACTTCCATTCTTTAGTTGCCATTCCTGTGCTTCTTTTTCTGCGAGTTTAATCGCTTCTGTAGAAATATCTAACCCCAACATACGCATGTTAGGGTAATATTTACTAAGATTTAGTAAGAATAAGCCACCGCCACATCCAACATCCGTCAATACTGAATTAGAGGGAAATTGTTGAAGCAAGGTGACTGTACTTTTAAAAATACCCATCAACTTATTAATTTTAAATAATTTTTTTAGAGATTGTGTGTATTCTTGGGGTGTATAAAAATCAGGACCTAGATCAATGATTTCCTTTTCCTTTGATCGTATTTTAAATTGGGTCATTTCATTTTGATAATTAATAAATTTTTATTTTGCATTGTATACTTAAATATTGCAATTAATGCTTTAATGCTTTAAATAAATTCGTAAGCGATAGCAAATTTGTTTATATTGAAGGAGATATTTTAAAAAAGGGAAAAAATGCAATCAAAAATTACTGCAATTGGAATAGCAACCCCTCCATTTATGCGAACACAAGATGAGATCGCGGATCTTATTTCTATAGGATTTCATCTTGATGTACTACAAAAAAAAGTGTTGAAAAGAATTTATAGATCCTCCGGAATTGAAACCCGATATAGTGTATTAACAGACTATTGTAAACAACCAGGAGAATTTGAATTTTTTCCTAATACTCCAAATGAAAATTTTCCATCCACCTCACAACGAATGAATTTATATAAGGATAATGCCCTTAATTTAGCCATAATTTCCATCGAAAATTGCTTAAATAGTATTGAGTTTGACAGGAGAAAAATTACTCATTTAATTACAGTCAGTTGTACAGGGATGTATGCTCCAGGAATTGACATTGAAATTGTACAAAAACTTAATCTATCCACATCTGTAAAACGCACGGCAATTAATTTTATGGGCTGCTATGGAGCATTTAATGGTTTAAAAGTAGCCGATGCATTTTGTCAAACAGAACCCAACTCCAATGTACTTTTAGTATGCGTCGAGCTTTGTACAATACATTTTCAAGATACCTTTAATATAGAGAATATCATTTCAAACGCTATTTTTGCTGATGGAGCCGCAGCAGCCTTGATTCAGGGACAAACCAATTTACCCAAATGTTTTAATATAGAGTCCTTTTATTGTGATTTAGTCCCACAAACCAGCCAGGATATGGCATGGACCATTACAGACTATGGATTTGACATCATATTAAGCTCATACGTACCTGAAGCAATTGAATCTGGCATTTTGATGTTTACGGAAAAACTGTTAAAGCAATCTAATTATTCTTTTAATGATATAGATTATTACGCAATTCACCCAGGTGGTATCAAGATTCTACAAGCCTGTGAAAAAGCCTTAAAGATTACCTCTCAAGACAATCAACATTCTTACGATGTATTAAGAAACTATGGGAATATGTCCTCGGCAACAGTATTATTTGTTTTAAAAAATATTTGGAATAAGTTAAATAGACAGGATGAGGCGAAGCATATTTTTAGTTGTGCTTTTGGACCGGGCTTAACCTTAGAATCCATGATGCTGAAAATACAGTATAATTAGTTTTTATTCAAAATACCTCCATCTAAATCGTCTGAAAAAGATAAGAGAGAGTTCAATGACAGCCCAGAAGCTATGGAGTCTATTTGTTTTAATCTGTTTTTTCATCTATAGCTACTCAGGTTATACCAAGTCAAATAGCATTCAATTTTTCTATTCAAACAACAACCAAATTATGGATATTAAAACTGCTTATCAGCGCTTAACCGGTAAAGTGCAGCATGAACTCAAAAAAATGCCATTCGCATATTACAACAGCAGCATATGGAATTAGGCGAATTTAAAAATGCGCTTGGAACATATATCATGCAAGGGACCCAACAGTTTACGGCAGAAAATGCCGAATTTTTTTTTGTTTCGCCATTACAGAAACTGTCTCTCCCAAAAACCATTTTCATCGCTTCAATTTTAGCAAAGCAACTTGATCAGGAAAGTGTCGCTGTTTTTATTCCAAACAATACACACACCACTTCTCATATTAAGCTCATTTTTATTTGCAATAATCTCCCCATTATTGAGGTGGCTCAGTTAATTCATAAGCTCCCTGCTTCATTTACTCAGACATTTACCCTGAACTTAAAGCATATACATTCTGGTTTTGATTCAGCTGAAGTACACTCCTCAATCGAATGGCTTGGTAGTAATCTCAATAGTTCGGTGATTAAAAATATTTTTCCTTGCGATAAAGTACTATCTAATCATGGTGAAGCATCCATGGTTTTTAATACAGGGAAATATCAGAAGTTGTAAAAAAAGATATCGAAAAAATTCAAATAGATAATTATTCAAACATCTATTCAAGCTTGCATATGCTATTTTTTTGACTATTCCTATTAAATAGCCATTGAATTAAATTATAAGTTCATTTCTTAGCTTTGCTGTTGATGTTACATATTGGTTTGTTACAAATGATTTTTAACTTTTTGAGGAGAAAAATCATGAAAAAAATAGTATCAATTTTATTTTTAACAGCTGCTTGTTCTTCAGTCTATGCTTTGAGCACTATAAGCACTATTGTTTCATCTTCCGGCGGTTCAGGAACAAGTACCAGTGTCACGGGAACGAACACCGGAGTTAGCACGGGAACGAACACCGGAGTTAGCACGGGAACGAACACCGGAGTTAGCACGGGAACGAACACCGGAGTTAGCACGGGAACGAACACCGGAGTTAGCACGGGAACGAACACCGGGGTTAGCACGGGAACGAACACCGGGGTTAGCACGGGAACGAACACCAATAGCAGTACGAGTACAGATTTGAATAATGGCACTAACACTGGTAGTGGTACTGATAATACAAGTACTACCTATTAAATTGCTGGTGAGGGAAATAGTGTAACTCGGGGAAAATTGCAAACCTCCCCGAGTTACAATATCTCTATTTCGATGTATGAAATAGGATGTTCTTTCTTCTGATAGGCATTGACATATTAACCCTGCGGTTTTTCATCTTTGCTTATATTTTCATGATATTGTAAAGCACAGTCAGGACGGCAATGTTCTTTATATTTTTGATAAATAGTAGAAAAGATCTCATTTTCCATATTATTCTTAAAATATTCAATTGCATCCTCATCACCATAATGTACTGCAAGATCAAGCCAATCAAAGCCAGCCTGCCAATCACGCTTTAATGATTTAGGGAGCTCTACCTCAATATCATCATCCATTTCTTGTTTTAAGGTTTTAAGATCAGCAAAACCAATAAGTGCCAGTTCAAATTGAGCACTCGTGTAACGCTGTTTCCCTGGAGAAATCTCTATAATTCGCTTTGCTGTGATTAAGGTATTTTGTATATACTCATTAAAAGTAATACGTTGTTTAGCAGGTTTAAAAAATCGTTTCATTTTGAATTTAAAAAAAAGAATTAATTATGTACACAACATTTTCAATTGTAAAACACTTTTTGTTCAAATTTACTATAAAAGAAACTACCCAACATTTTTAGGGAGATAAACGTGACAAAAAAAGTATGTGTTATTGTTGGAGTTGGGCCAGGAAACGGTGCTGCGTTCGCATCTCGTTTTTCCAAAGAAGGTTACCACTTGGCTTTATTAGCACGTTCCAAAACCTTTACTAATGAGCTCGCAGATAAACTGGGAAATGCATACTCTTACGAATGCGATGTGGGCCATAGTGATTCCGTAGAGAAAACTTTTAAGCAAATTCAACAGGATTTAGGAGCAATCGATGTCATCGTCTACAACGCAGGCTTAGGCTTATGGGGCAATATAGAAGAAATTAAGCCCAAAGATTTTGAAGCAAGTTGGCGTGTGAATGCATTAGGGTTACTGCTCGTGAGTCAGTGTGTCATCCCAAAAATGAAGCAAAATGGCCGCGGCAAACTGATTATCATTGGTGCAACTGCGTCAAAACGTGGAGCGGTTAAAACTGCAGCATTTGCACCAGCTAAAGCAGCACAGCGAAGTCTTGCAGAATCAATGGCTAAATATTTAGGCCCCATGGGAATTCATGTTGCTCTGGTTATTATTGACGGTATTGTTGATCTGCCTAAGGCCAGAGAATATATGCCAAATAAACCTGATAGTTTTTTTGTTAAATCAGATGATGTTGCAGATACGGTATTTTGGTTAACACAACAAGCTCCTTCTACTTGGTCATTTGAAGTAGAGATTCGTCCTTTTGGTGAAGCTTGGTAGTGCATGGGCAAAAAAAAATTGCCAATTTTTATAGGCTATTTATCCGTATTCTTTTGCACTGGCTTCTGCCTCATGATTTTCTATCTACTCGTATTATTTGTTGCTGATTATAAAATTGTACGAGACGAATAATGGCGGTTATCGTCACCAGTAAAGTAAATAAGCAAGCAAGAAAAATAAATGCATGGGGCCATATCATCATAGCAATAAAAAAAGAAAACGCTTCAGCACGCTCCATAAGACCGGGACTATAATGAAAACTTTTTTGAGATTGATTCTCTGTAAAAATACCAACTACTAAAAAACTGGTGATGCATAAAAGCATACTGCCTAACATCAACATACACCAGAATCCTCGCTCTTGAGGCGCAACAAACCATAAGGCTAAAACAACCACAAATTCTACTAATCGATCGATCATAATATCTAATACCGATCCCCAATTTGATGCCTGCTGATTAAAACGTGCTAATGTCCCATCTAACGTATCGCAATATCCAGATAAAAGCAGTAAGCAAATTGCCACAATTTCTTGATGAGTGATTAAAGCAGGGAGAATAAGCATACCTAATAAACCTGATAGCAAAGTAATTTGATTGGGAGTTATATGATGTTGCAAATGATTTGCTATTGGATCAACCAATATTTGCTGATAATGCTTCCTTACATACTGTTCAATCATAATTATCCCAATTTTTGTAACCATCGAACTAATGTTCGTGTTTTATTAGAAAATAATTTAGGAGTATAAAACGCTCCAGCAACCCGTTTACTTATTTCACTTAATGTAGGATATGGAATGATTGAATCTGTAAAAGTACGTAATGTCTTTCGTTCCCGTATTGCCATAACCCAAGGTAAAATAAGTTCTCCTGCATGAGGACCTACAATAGTTACACCTAAAATTTTTGCTTTTTTATCGGTAATAATTTTAATTTTACCCTGTATATTTCGTTCTGTTTGCGCGCGATCATTATCAACAAAAGACCATTCAGTAATTTTAAGATCCGGGTGTTTTAATGCATCCGCTGCAAGCATCCCTACATGCGCTAATTCCGGTTGGGTATAAGTAACCCAGGGAACTGCCCGATAATCAACTTTAGCTGGTATTTTGAATGCAAGATGACGCAGAACAATTCCTGCCTGGTATTCTGCCATATGGGTAAATTGATAGGTACCTATCACATCTCCAAGGGCATAAATTTTTTTATTGGTGGTTTGCAAACGCTTATTAACTTCAATACCTTTAGATGTATATTTTATCTGAGCTTTATCCAAATCCAGGTCGGCAACATTAGCTTGGCGTCCGGTAGCGATCAGCAAATGGCTCCCAGTAATTTCTATATGCTCCTTTTGATAGCTAAAAGATACAGTAATCCTGGAGTTCGAATGAGATTTTATCCGCAATTCTTTAATTTGCTCATAAATGGAAATATTCATCGCCTCCAATTGACTACGGACTACCTCAACACAATCAGCATCATCTTTTGGAAGAATCTTTAATTCCTCTAAAAGCGTCACCTCAGACTCGAGCATGGCAAAAGCTTGAGCTAACTCACAACCGATTGGTCCGCCGCCAACTACAATTAAGTGTTTTGGTTTTTCTTTTATAGAAAATATTGTTTCATTAGTAAGGTAAGACACTTTATCCAATCCTGGAATAGGAGGTATTAAGGGAGAAGATCCCGTTGCAATTACAAAGTACTTACTTTGAATCACTATATCTCCTACTTGTAACGTATTAATGCTCAAGAATTTCCCAGCATCTTGTATTACTTTTACGCCCAAAGCTTCAAAACGCTGTACAGAATCATGTTCAGCAATATTGGCAATGACTTGATGCACGTGGTTCATTACTTGATGAAAATTAATAGTCAACTCTTTACACTTTATTCCTAAAGATTCCGCGTGCTTTGCATAATAAAAAGCTTTCGCTGCAGCCAATAAAGATTTGGATGGAACACAGCCATAATTCAAGCAATCCCCACCCATTTTATTCGATTCAAGTAACGCAACCTTGAGGCCCAATTGAGCACAACCCGACGCAAGGCTCAAACCAGCTGCCCCACCGCCAATAATGGTCAAATCATAGTTTATGATCTTATTTTTATTGGTACTTTTCTGTTTATGAGGGCTATGAGTAAAAAATTTATAGATCGGTGCTATTAGAGAAAGAGCAGCTAATGCCAATAAAGATCCCAATATTTGCGGCTCAAAAATAATATGAAGGTTAGGAGTTTGATTTGCAGCAAATACATGACTTAATCCATTGCCGACCATTACATAAACTACAGTTCCAGGAATGATGCCAATCAGTGTTGCCCCTATAAAAGTTTTAATATTGACATCCAAAAGCGCAGGCACAATGTTAACGACCCAAAAAGGAAATAAAGGAATTAAACGCAAAGTAAGTAGATAAGAAAAAGCATTGTGCTGAAATCCTTCCCGCATGCGGCCTACCCACCCTGATGCCCTTTGAGCCAACCACTCACCTAAAGAGGTACGGACAGCCAAAAAAATAAGCGTGGCTCCTATTGTAGCACTGATGACGACAAAAATAGTTCCCCAAAACACTCCAAATAAAAAACCACCAATCAAAGTAAGATAAATCGCTCCAGGTATAGAAATTGCAACAGACAATGTATAACACGCAATAAAAAGGAAGGAAGCTAAAAAATAATGTTTGGTAGTCCATGAAGCGAGTAAGGCACGATTTTCTTTTAATGCTTCAAAACTTAAATATTTATCGAGGCGAAAGCTGAAAAAAAGGATCAATAATCCAAGCAGAATAGTTAAAGGTAACCAATGACGAACACTTATTTTTTTCATGAATGCTTTCCTTAGCACACCGCCTCTTACGTAGCCTGCAGCGTGATATTACTGCCAAATGACTATCGACCTCTATCTTACGTTCCGCGGTTTATCCGCGGAATCCAGGAATCCCACGAAACCACTGGAACCGGGAACAATCGCAGAGCTTAGAAAAGACACTTAATTTCTTTACTTATTGGTATGAAACAAATGCATAACCCGAAACTATTCGAATCATTACATTGCCCAGTTTCTGCCACGCCCAGGTTCTAACATCTATAAAATTTCTTTATAATAATATATACCTTTTATCTATTTAAGCCACGGTCTAATCAACTATCCAATTGAATATTAATATCCCGTGCATCGGATTGACCATGATCATCCACGATTCTAACAACAAATTTTCCAGGCTTTGCTTTCCATAAATAAGGCTCACCGGCTTTAGTTTTTGCTATAAATGTTTCATTGATAAACCAGTATACATGAGCAACACCGGCGTCAGTCACTGCAGTAAGGGGAATGGTATTATTTTGTTGCGAATCAACACGAACAATATAGCTTATACCATTTTGTGGTGAAGTAATATGTGGATGAATACCAGGATTGCCAGATAAGATGCAATCAGGTTCATAAAATGGTGGGACATGCCTTTGTATGCCGGCCTTCTTAAAAATGCTCAACAAATCAGAGGGCCAAAACTCGAAAATTTCAAAACGTGTATTTTCATCAATATGACACGTTCGTAAACCTGTTTTACTATTAATAGCGACTTCTCGGTAAATTGTATCGGCAGTTATTGGGGATTTTCCAGGAATAAACCAGCTCCACTCAGTATCCTGGCAATAACGCGTAGGCAACATTCCGGAAGCTTTACATACCTCTACTTTTTTCAGATTCATCTGTTCAGGGTGTTTTTCTAAAGCATGTATTGGACCTCGCTCATGTTTTAATGCGTCAACCAATTCAAAAAATAAGGGGGCAGCAATGTCTTTGCCAATAAATGCAGGATTCGCTTTATTATCAAAATTTCCTATCCATACTGATAATACATAAGGACCAAATACTCCAACTGTCCATGCATCACGATAACCTGATGAAGTTCCAGTTTTCCAAGCCACTGGCAAACGAGACCATGCTTTGGAAACATCATCCAGGCGAGGTGTATTTTTTAGCATATCTAATACAAGATAGCTTGCCTCTGGACTTAGCAAACGAATACCTTTAGGTTTTATTTCATTTTTTAATGTTCGAATAGGATACCAAATCCCATCATTAGCTAACATGGCGTATAGACCAACAAGCTCCTTCATTGTTAATTCCACACCTCCCAAACTCAATGACAATCCATAATACGACTCAGATCGTAATTGACTGATTTGAGCCTTTTCCAATAACTGATGCAATGTTGGATTAGTTAATTGGCTGGCAAGATAAATTGCGGGAATATTCCGGCTCAAGACTAGAGCATCTCTGGCTTTAATGGGCCCCATAAACTCATAATCAAAATTCTCCGGGTTATAACCATTAAAACCATGAGGGACATCTTTTAAAACAGTATCAGGGTGAATTAACCCTTGATCCAATGCCAGTCCATAGATAAATGGCTTCAATGTAGAGCCAGGCGAGCGTTTCGTTTCTGAGCCATTAATTTGTCCACTAATATTTTGATTGAAAAAATCGGCCGATCCTAACATTCCTTTAATGCCCATATCTCGAGTATCTATGAGTAAAACAGCTGCATTATTTACTCCTATGCCTTTTTTTCTAGCGAGATAATGATGTGTAATCCGCTCAATAATTATTTGGATACGAGAATCCAATGTTGTATCAATGCTTTGCTTTTTCGTTTTTGAATCAGACAAAATTTCGTTTGTAAAATGTGGTGCATCAAAAGGAAGCATATGCGTATTTTGCATTACCAAAGGTAAAGCAAACATGCCTTTTTTATTGAAGTCTTCTGGATGTTTATTTAACCATCTTCCTAATAAGTGCTCCCTAATTTTTTTTAATTCTTTATTATTAGGAGTTCTTTTACCAGGATTTTGCGGAATGATGCTTAACGTCAAAGATTGTGGCAGCGTAATTTTATTTACAGATGTACCAAAATAAACCAAACTTGCAGCCCCTACTCCTTCAACATTTCCGCCATAAGGTGCCAAATTTAGATAGGCTTCCAAAATTTCCTTTTTGCTGTAGTGCATTTCAATTTGTATGGCACGAATAATTTGTAATAACTTCCCTGATATTTTTTTTGAATTCATTCCATAGCGCATCCGGGCAACTTGCATGGTAATTGTTGAGGCACCTATTCTCCGTGATTGTGCTCCATAAGTTTGCCATACTGCTTTTAGTGTTGCCCAAGGATTAATACCATAATGCCAATAAAAGTATTGATCTTCTTGTAATAAAGTTGCTTCAATAAGCTGCTTAGATATCTGCGATAGAGGAGTAAATAGTCGATATTTCTCATCCTTGCTTAATGTCAACCTTAAAAGCTTATGATGCTCATCGTAAACCGCTTTAGAAAAGCTTGTCCCTTCTAATAATATAGGTTTGGGTAAAAAAAATAATATTAAATAGGCACTGACAAGGAGTGTAATAAGAATTATGCTTAGTTTTTTAAATATTTTGTTCATAGTCGCTATTATGCACTAAATAGAATAAAATATACGCAAAAAATTTTCTCCCAATTCACCATCTGAGATAAATGATGACTAAAAACCCGCTCTCTTTATTACTCAAAGCATTTTCATCTGTATTTGGCAAATTAAATTGGCGTAGTCCGCCATGGGTGAATTACTTATGCACTAAATCAAAATCGTCTCCCAAAATGTTTTGGGGAAGCGGTCTTTTCATCTTTCTCATTTTAATTGCCGCAGGCTATTCTGTCTATTGGTATAAAAATTTACCAAAACCAATTTATACCACTGCCCAAATTACAGTTCCAGATATAACACCGAATACTGAAGAACAATTAGTTCCTAACAATTTAATTATTGATTTTGGGATAAAAAATAACGGCTTTATCAATCAATCAGTCGCCCCACTGAGCCAAGTCGGGAAAACCATAACTGAAGGCATAGAAATGACTCCTGAAATGCCTGGGACATGGACGTGGAATTCCGACAGCCAATTAGTCTTTACACCTTCAGAAGATTGGCCTGCAGGACAAAAATTTACAATTCATTTTGCTCCTGAGTTCTTTGCCCCCAGTGCAAATATGGAAAGCAATGTATATTCTTTTTCCACCCATCCTTTTATTGGAAAAATCACTGAATTTAAGCTTTATCAAGATCCAGTCCATGCTGAAATAAGAAATGCCGTAGCCACAGTAGAGTTTAATTATCCAGTTAATCCTAAAAGCTTGGAAAAAAACACCTCGTTAGCATATCAAACAAAATCGGGTTCAGCGGGTGAAAAACTTCCAATTACGTTTACTTATGATAAAAATAAACGTGTTGCTTACCTGAATTCTGAAACAGTAAAAATAAACGATGTAGCCCGTTATTTACGTTTAACCTTAGACAAAAACGTTACTTCATCTACGGATTCTAACCATTTGCAACACGAATTATCAAAAAATCTGTTGATCCCTAGTGCGCAGGATTTTCTTAAAGTGATTTCTGCTTCTGCCGCAATTGTTCGCAATGATAGAGATAGGCCTGAGCAAGTCCTTACTGTCGAAACTTCGCTGGGAATAAAAGAGAATGAATTTAATAGGTCAGTACATGTTTTTTTATTGCCCAAAGATCGCCCAGCAACTGTAGCTGAAGCTGCCAAAGAAAATTATCAATGGCAAAATCCAGGAGAAGTGACCCAAACAGTCCTTTCTCTAGCCTCACCCTTGACAAAAGAAGCCATTCCCACTGAGCAAAATTATTCCACACTGCACAGCTTTAAATTTAAAGCTGACACTCCTCGATATCTATACATTAAAATTGATAAAGGATTGCAAGGTTTTGGCGATTTTACTTTAGGGAATGATTATGCAGCAGTGATTCCTGTCCCAGCGATACCTAGAGAGATCGGGTTCTTACATAAAGGTTCGCTGCTTGCTTTAAGCGGTGAGAAAAAGCTTTCTGTACTGGTTCGAGGCGTCCCGGCAGTGAAGTTCGATTTCGCACGCGTATTGCCTGAAAATATCAACCAATTAATAACTCAAACCCAAGGGGATTTTAATAATCCCTATTTTATTAATCCCACATTTAATCAACAAAATATCAGCCAAATCTCTTCAGAGATTCAAGAGTTTGATATTTCGGATTTAGCAAAGCAGCAATATACTGCACTTGATTTCAGCAAGTATCTGACCATGAATACGAATACTCTTGGCCCACAAGGATTATTTTTATTACAAGCTACTGGCTGGGATGTCCCGAACAAAACTGCATTGGATGTAAAAGCAAGCCGTATGATATTGATTACTGATCTGGCTTTGTTAGTAAAAGATAATCAAGACGGTAGCCACGATGTATTCGTAAATTCCATAACCCAAGGAACTCCAGTTGCAAATACAATAGTAACTATTTTAGGTAAAAATGGGTTGCCCATTTTATCACGTACCAGTGATGCCCAAGGGCGTGTTAGTTTCCCGCCTTTAAAAGACTTTGTTGACGATAGAGAGCCTACTGTGTATTTGGCCCAATTGAATAATGACGTTTCATTTATTCCGTTCAACAATGCCAATCGACAATTAAATTTCTCTAAGTTTGACATTGGTGGTCTTTATACTACCAATCAAGAATTACATAGTTTAAGCGCGTATCTTTTCTCAGATAGAGGAATTTACAGACCAGGAGATGCCGTTCATGTCGGTATGATAGTCAAGCAAGCTTATGCCCAGCCACAACCAGGAGGATTACCTCTGCAGGTAACTGTAGTTGATTCAAGAGGGACAACAATTAAAGACGAAAAAATTACGCTCAATGATCTCGGCTACATGGACCTTGATTTCACAACAAGCGCCAATTCTCCTACTGGTCAGTACATGATTAATTTGTATTTAGTAAAAGATGGATACCCTCAAAACTTTCTGGGTTCTACTACGATTCGCGTTTCTGAGTTTTTACCTGATAGGATGCGAATCACGAGCAGCCTGTCACCAAAGCCATATGCTGGCTGGAGCTCACCGTCTGGGTTAAAAGGTGAAGTAAATCTCTGGAATTTATATGGGGCTCCTGCTGCCGATAGAAAAGTTAGCGCTAAAATCCTGTTAGTACCACAAAAAGTGGAATTCGATAAATATCCTGACTATAGCTTTGTTGACCCTTTGTTGGATCCCAAAAAACCACCCAAAGTGTTCACTGAAACACTTAATGATGCTGTAACAAATGATAATGGCGAGGCAGAGTTTGATTTAAATCTTCACCGTTTTGAACAGGCAACTTATCAACTAACATTTTTTGCTGAGGGTTTTGAGTCTGAAGGCGGTCGTAGTGTAACAACTCAAACCAAAACCTTGATCAGTCCTCTACCCTTTTTTGTAGGATACAAACCTGATGGTGACTTATCATTTATTAAGCAAAACAGTGCCAGAAGTGTTAATTATATTGCTATTAATCCTGAATTGAATAAAGAAAAAGTAGAGGAATTAAAGATCCAGCTGGTTTCATTACATCCAGTCACAACTCTAGTTAAAAAAGCTGATGGTACTTATCAATATCAATCAGTTATTCAATCTACAATAGTTAGCACCACCCCATTGAGTATTTCGGAGCAAGGAACTGATTACACTTTGCCCACAGACCAAATTGGTGATTTTTCATTAAGCATCCTTGGGAAAGATAATACAGTACTGAATCAGTTAAAATTCAGTGTCGTAGGTGCAAGCCAACAACCTTTAGCTAAGAACGCTGAATTATCGATTAAACTCAATAAAACTAAATACCAGGCTAATGAGGATATCGAAATACAAATCACTGCTCCCTATACCGGCTCAGGTTTAATCACAATAGAACGTGATAAGGTTTATGCATCACAATGGTTTAAAACAGAGACAACTAATTCGGTACAAACCATTCATATACCTGCTGATTTTCAAGGGGATGGATACATCAATGTCGCCTTTATACGCGATTGGAGCTCCCCTGAAATCTTCATAAGTCCACTCAGTTATAGTGTTGCTCCATTTACTGTCAACCATGAGAACCATAACATAAAAATTGATCTGCAAACCGCAGCAGTCTCACGTCCAGGCGAACCGTTCACTATAGATTATCATACGGATAAGCCCGGCAAAATTATTGTCTTTGCAGTGGATGAAGGCATTCTACAAGTTGCACGCTATGAAACCCCAGATCCTTTATCTTTCTTCTTCCAAAAGCATGCTCTTGAGGTTTTGACTCAACAAACTGTAGATCAAATCATGCCGAAATTTATTCAAGACCGGGAGCTTTCTGCGATTGGAGGAGATGGCGGTGAAGAAGGAATGGCAAGTCGGCTTAATCCTTTTAAACGAAAAACTGAATTACCCGTAGCTTATTGGTCTGGAGTTATTGATACCGATTCAAACAATCGTCAATTAGTATATCAAGTTCCTGATTACTTTAATGGAACATTGCGTGTCATGGCAGTAGCAGTATCACCTGATTCAGTAGGTTCGCGTGAAGCATCTGCTGAAATTCGTGGTGATTTCATTATTAATCCCAATGTTCCAACATTTGTTGCGCCAGGTGATGAATTTCAAATATCTGCATCTGTAGCAAATAACATTAAAGGTTCTGGGGAGAATGCACTGATTAATATACATTTAAAAGCTTCTCCTGAAATCGAAATTATCGGCTCACCAACCCAAGCTCTGGAAATTGCTGAAGGCCACGAACAAACAGTTCATTTTAAATTAAAAGCCAAATCACTTTTAGGGGCAGCCAAGTTAAACTTTAAAGCCAGTTTAGGAGATAAAGCCAGTACAATGAGTGCGACACTCAGTGTCAGGCCCGCTACACCTCTTAGCACCTACATCAATAGTGGCAAATCAGCAGAAGCTCAAAAAACTTTAGATATTATGCAAACATTCTATCCAGAGTATCGTAAAGTAACAGCAACTCTTTCTACTAGCCCGATGATTCTGGTATTTGGTTTACAACGTTATCTGGATAATTATCCTTACGGTTGTACCGAACAATTAACAAGTAAAGCCCTCCCCTTGTTGGCAATGAACAATCAAACTGGTTTTGGTGAAGAAACGAAACAAGTTCATGAAAAAGTAAATGCTGCAATTCAAATGCTGAGTCAACGGCAAATGTCTAATGGCGGATTTAGTTATTGGCCAGGGCTAAGTGATAATCAGGCTAATGATTTTGCATCGGTTTATGCAATGCATTTCCTGACCGAGGCGAAAAACCAAGGGTTTAATGTCCCTAGTGATCTGTTCTTTAATGGTATTAACTATCTTAAAACCTTAGCAGGTCAAAATGTAGCGGATATGGATGCAGCAAGAGTTCAAGCTTATGCCATTTATATTTTAACCCGCAATGAAGTAGTAACAACCAATTATCTGGCGAACCTGCAATTGTACCTGGAAAAAGATAAAACAAAAGTATGGCAAACAGACATTACCACAGCGTATATTGCTGCTTCCTATCAGTTACTACAAAGTCATGATGAAGCAAATCAATTAATTGGTTTGTACAAGCCACAAAATAAGCAGGCTTATGTCACTGATTTTTATAGTAGTGCGATTGCTGATGCTCAGTACTTATATCTTGTCGCCAAACATTTCCCTAATTTGTTGCCACAGGTAGGTGATGAACTGCTGAAGCGCTTAATTCAGGCTATCAATGATAATGAAATCAATACCGTGTTATCCGGATTTACTAGCTTGGCTTTAGGAGCATATCATCCGAATCTGCCCAGTGAGTCAACATCAGCTTTGTCAATGACAAAAATCATGGCCAATAATAAGGAAATCAATGTCCCTTCTACAAATCCAAACTACCAAAAAACTGATATTGATCCTGATGTCCAAAAAATACGCTTTAACAATCCTGATAAAAAAACATTTTTCTATCAACTTATGCAATCAGGTTTTAATCGCACAAGTGCAAAAGCTCCATTAAAACAAGGATTAGAAATCTTCCGAGAATATAAAGATGCGAAAGGAAATGTGATTCATTCAACAACCTTGGGTAGTGAAATTGAAGTACATATTCAAATTCGTGCATTAGGTAGTGATTATTTATCGAATATTGCTATTGAAGATCTATTGCCTGGTGGTTTTGAAGTGGTAAACGACTCTGTAAAAAATAATACAATGGATTTTGTCGATGTGCGCGAGGATAGAGTCAATTTCTTTGGTGGGGTTGAGTCTGCTGCCAAAGAAATAGTTTATAAAATCAAAGCAGTAAATATAGGAAAATACATTGTTCCACCAGCTTATGCAGAAGCCATGTACAATCCGAATACGAAAGCACAAGGTGTTCCCTCAGAAATTACAGTTACTGAAACACCATAATACTTTCAGTATCAGTTTAGCAAATGATGCTTGATTGCAAGCAACTGTTTCTTGGGCATCTCTTCGTCTACGCCCCACGGCTTGTCCGCGGGGTTCATTATTTTAGCGAAGAGCTTCTGGATCACACAACCCCGCGAAAAAGTAGTGATAGACGGAACGTTAGATAAGAGCTGGCTGCTTTTCAGAGACGTGTCTAATATTCAGTACCAGAGTCGTTGTGGCATTCAGATAACGGTAAAAACTCTGTTCTATCTCCAAGGCCATGCTATTTTTTATAAAAATCGGAATCAAAGCGCCTAAAAAATGGTAGCAATAATAAAAACTTTAGCGGATTTAATTGCATTTATAAATGGATCTGTTTAGATTTAGCACTTCCGTAAATAACGCACACAAATCGTTTGATGTGGCCAGATAAGAATTGTTTCTATTTGAATGGTGTATTTCATGAATAATTTAAAAAAAGGCATTAGTAGGTTAATCTTTATGGGAAGATGGCTGCAGCTTCCGCTCTATTTTGGCCTTATTTTAATACTGGCTGTTTATGTTTATCGCTTTATTCATGAACTGTTTGAGCTGGTAATTCATCTCAACAAGATTAATGATACGCTCATCATGTTAGGTGTGCTCGATCTGATTGATGTGGTTATGATTGCAAATCTTCTGATTATGGTAGTTATGGGAGGATATGAAACTTTTATCTCTCCTCTTGCTCTGGACTCCCATCCAGATCAACCTGAATGGCTTGATCATCTTGATGCGGGCGCTATGAAAGTGAAACTTGCTCTTTCATTAATTGGAATATCCTCGATTCACTTGTTAAGAACATTTATTGATCCAAATAAACTCAGTAACTTTTCTGTAATGTGGCAAGTAATAATTCATTTGACCTTGCTCATTTCAGCTTTGGCAATTGCATTTACTAATAAAATGCTTGTACAAAGTAAAACGCATTAAAGGTTGGACCTGCATGTATGCAAAGCAAATCTTAATTCACGTGGTACGCATCAAATTCTTTATATAGCGAAAGTGCATTTATAGATAAATGCTTTTTCCAGTTCTAAATCATGTACTTTTGCCTAAAGTACCTCTAAAAAAATATGTTGAAAATATTTTTCTGCTGCGTTCCTTGGGCAAACCAAACTCCCTTTATTCAAAAAGATATAGAATGGATCTTAAGCTTTTTGACAAAAGACTCTAAAGGCATCATGCGATTGATATGCGTTCTTTTTCAATACCGCTGTAAATTCAAGTATATTAAAACATGCATCACTGAGCACTTCCTTTAACTCCTCTTCCTCATAGAGTGATAAAAATTTCTTAAAATCCCCCTCATAACGAGTATCTTTTTCTAGTACCTCACCTTCGCCTTTTTTAATAGTAAGATAGAAACAGCCTTTTTCCTTTAAAATAAAATGAATTTTATCGAGTACCTTAGGGAAAGATTTTTTGGCAATATGTCCCAATGAGCAGGCAGCCCATGCACCATCAAAAGATAATGAAGGTAAAGTAATTGATTCAATATCCATTAGGTGGAACTCTGCACAAGGTGCAGTACGTTTGGCAATCTCAAGTAAGTTTTCACAATAATCAATTCCCAAAACACGTGCACCTTTATTTGTAAAAAGAACTGCATCTCTTCCAGAACCACAGCCTATATCAATAATGTGCGGATGAGGCGGCAGTAATTCAATAAACTTTTCTATGGATGCAAGAGGAGCAAGTTCCGCCACACGATGCGCAAACACTTCAGCTGTTGCTTCATAACTCGCTTTGGTAATTTCTTTATTTGATAGCATCTCAGAATGCATTTTTACTCCTAAATTCACGCCTCTAGATAGATAGCTAATCATAGCAAAATTAATGAGCAGAATAATAGAATTCATTTTACGTTTCACCATTGTTCAGAATTTGCACAGAGTTTAATATTTTGTTAATGTTTGATCTTTATACTATCAATCAAAGTGAATTTGATAAACAGGGTATGGATGCCTCGTATGCTGTCTAAAATATGAGGTTATAAGATGCAATCTAAAAGCGAACCGTCTAAAAAAGAACCGTGTAAAAAAGAAGTAGAATATCAAATTAGTGTTTGTGTAAAAGATACAAATCAAGAAAACGGACCTGGGCATGTATCAGCCCTACTTATTAAGAAAAAAGGGAATTCAACTACTATTTCTCACACAAGTTTTTTTCCAGGCCCCTTTGGAAGTGTGATCAATGGATTAACTTTGGGCTCTGTACCTGTTAAAGGACAATTAGCACCAGATCATGTACAAGACATACAAGAAGCCGACCATGTTTTAGTGGCCTCTGTATCTAAAGAACAATATAAAAGTGCAAAAAAAGGACAACAAGAATTTCATCAGCAAGTAGAGACTGGTCAACGCGCCTACTCTGTTTTTGGCAAATCAAATCCAATAGCAAAAGGCTTGAATAGACTGGCTAACGGGTGTAAAGGTGCGCAGTTAATTACAGAAAAACATTTGAAAACCAGTGGGTCTCTTGCCCCAGAAGATATGTGTGGTGTCCCTGTATTTGATGATGATCATCCAAAATTTGAAAAAGTACGACTAGATAACTGCTCAAGTTCAGTTTCACTTGTAGTGAAAAAAGGCGGATTTGTTGATTTTAAGAATCCCAAGATACCATCTTTTTTTACTTCTGAGCTAGAAAAAAATGGTTTCCAAAAAGTAGATAAAGTGGACTTTGCGAAGAAACTTGAGATTAAGTTATAAAAATCACAGGGTGTACGTTGTATTTAATAAGATTAGATATGGCGTACAATCCATTGTTTGATTAAAAAATTAATAACTTGTTATAATCTATATGCTGTATAAGTAATTTCTCAAAGTAAAAGGATTGATATGTTTTCATTTTTAAAATCTAAAAAAAATAACGGAATTACTCCTACCGCTTCAAATTCAACTCCCAATCTTGATACTCCTGATTTACAAGAAAAAAAATCCCCTGAAACCGGAAAAGATACTTGGGTATTTATTTGGAATATGACCTCTGAGAAAGTGGGTCACGCAGCGATACAAGTAGGTGGATCTAAGCCAAAAATGAAAAACGAGGATCCGGGGGAATATGCAAGCATTCATCCCGATAAAATTCCATCCACAGGATTAACCTCAGTATTACCCTTACCAGCACACATTGCTACCAATTTATCTGAAGACATGCAAACATTAGGTGCTGCAGCGCCTATTTCTGTTACTGATATAGGTGAACCAATAAAGATAATACCTAAAGATACAGGTCCCCTACCCCCTGATCATGTTTATCATTATAAAAATCTGAACGCATCCGAAATGCATAAGCACATTGAGCAAGCTCATAAAAAAGTAAAAACGGGTAAGATGGGTTATCAGTTATTTCCAAATGTGAATCTCCTTGGACTTTTGAAAGACAGTTCCGCATTTATCGCCCAAGACCCCATTGATATCGAAATGCATCGAAGGGCATCTGAGAAAAAAACAAATAACCATGAGGTACATAATTGTACTTCATTTGTTACTGAAACGTTAAATAAGGGTGGATTGCCTGTCAAATCCTCAAAGACAAAACCTTGGGGAGTGACTCCGAATGGTTTATCTGATGAAATGGAAAATAACATGCCTAAAATTTAGGACTGTTTCCATTTCTACTATGGGTATGCTGCATGCTGTGCTTGGGTACTCGAAAATCAGGCTATTTTGACTCAGTAAAAGAACTTACCATGCGCTAAGTTAATTTTTAGAATATTAGGAACACACTGCATTAAAGTGCCTTTTCATTATTCGACTTTAATCGTGCAACATCATAAATAGTAATGGGTGACTGAACTCCTTTAACCTTTACCCGAAGATGTCCGTTAACCTCGATGTCTTTTGCAACTTCCTGATAAGTGGATTCGGAAATCAGTATCTGTCCTCCAAGACTTAGATCTTGAATTCGTGATGATAAATTCACTGGCGCTCCTATTGCACTATATTGCATTCGCTTCCTGGAGCCAATATTCCCAACTACAGCCAAGCCTGTATTAAGCCCTACGCCCATCTCGATATGCGGTAAATGTATTTTACTGTTGGTATGATTCAGTTTTTTTAATACCTTTTGCATTTCCAAAGCACAAGCTACTGCACGAAGTGAGTCATTTCCAGAGGAATATGGCGCACCAAAAATAGCCATGATGGCATCGCCAATATATGCATCAACAACGCCTTGATGCTTTTCGATTACAGGAACCATTTTACTGAAATAAGAGTTTAGAAGCGAAACAAGAGTTTCACCAGGAATTGATTCAGATAAAGGCGTAAAATTTCTTAAGTCACTAAACATAATGGTTATTTTATTTTCATATCCGCCTAATTTTTGATGATGAGGGGACTCAAGAATTGTATTGACTACTTCATCAGACATATAAAAGCTAAATATCTTATGAATTAACTTATTACGTGTTTCAAGTTGTTTTTTTACTTTTTTCAATACAAGATTGGTCTTTCGTAGGGTTAACTCATCTTTGATTATATTGGCCAAGCTTAATAAAAGTTCTAGTTGTCTTGAATCAAGCTCTTTTGGAGAGGTATCAGCCAAGCAAAAGGTACCTACATTATAGCCCTGGGGATCAGTCAAAGGAACGCCCGCATAAAACCGAAGATATGGATCTTGTTGTACGAAAGGACTATTTGCAAATCGTTTATCATGAAGCAAGTCATTAATGATTAAGGGATCATCCTTTTTTATTGTCTCATTACAAAAAGAAATCCGTCGTGGTATTTGTTTTAAATTTAAGCCATGAAGCGCTTTGAACCATTGTCTTTCTTCATTAAGAAAAGAGATAAAGCAAATGGGAATATTAAATAAATCAATCGCAAGCCGCACCAATCGCTCGTAGCTTTCTTCAGGATCTGTATCCATAATTTTCAATGATTGAAGTGCATCGAGTCTTTTCTGCTCTAACAGGTGGGAGGTTTCAATTTTTTTGGCTTTCATAATAGCTCGCTTATCCTGGCCTTCTAAATTAGCAAGAAAAACTAATAGCCAAGTATCCTTCATATATAGTCATTATAGATTAAATAAGCCGCTTCTTTTGCATCACGATTAACTCATGGTATTCTTTGTTTACTTTATGCTCTCTTGGCTTATAAAAATGTTTACATTAAAAAATGAAAAGATGCTCGCCAAACAATTAAGCAAGGTTGATGCGCATGGCAAGTATGCGCCATTTCCGGGAGTTACAGTAATATCGGCCTGCTATCCCAAGCAAAAGGAGTTTTGTGAAACGATATATCAATTCTTAGTAAATAATCCACTGATCGTGCATCATTTTTTACCCCTACCCGCAAAAAGTTATCACATGACTACAATGAGCCTGGAAACAGAACAACAAATAGGAAGCTCATGGAGTCAATTTATAACTAATAATTTGCCTCACTATAAAAGAATCCAGCAAGCACTACAGAAAAACCCTCTTTGTCCTTCAATTGAAAAAATGGAAGTCAGCATTGGCAGAACCATTTCACTCACTTTATCTTTACCAAAAGAACAAGAAGCACAAATTAAGAAAATAGCCACATTTTTAAATATCGAAGAAACAATACCTAAAGTTTTCCATATTACATTAGCTTATTCACGTTTCAAGAGAGCACCATACATAGAAATTTCAGAACAATTGCAGGCAGAAATTACCAAAGAACTCAATAAAATAATTGGAAAAATTAAATTTCCATTGGAAATTGCAGAATACACGCTTTGCTATTTTAATGACATGACCGCGTTCCCCTTATGGGATGCAGAAAATAACCCGTTTACCCAAACGCAATCGCCGCAACACGATCTACGTTTCATACAAGAAGATGGAACAGTTACAGATGAACGCCAAGAACATGATCACGAGACACTGCTTACCATTTAAGTCATTATTTCAGTTGAAATAAACATTTTGATCTTATATTGTTGCTTCTTAATCATGCATGAATTAGGGAGTTTTCATGAAAAACCATTCAGGGATATTTAGGTTAAGTGATTATAAGATTCTTGATTATCTGATTGAGCATATTGATTTGGAAATAGACCTTTCTAAAAAACCTGTTCAATCAAAAGCTTTATTGACTATTAAACCCAATCCAAAATCCAAATCTTATTCTACTGATTTGGAATTGGATGGCGAAAATATGATATTAGAATCCATTTCACTCGATGGCAAAAAGCTATCTCTAGAAGAATACGAAATAACAAAAGATTCTTTAATTATCAAAAATCTTCCTCAGGATCGGGCGTTTACACTCGAAACAACAACCCGTTTGGGTGAAAACACCGATTTATTTGGTTTATACGAAACAGAAGGAACCATTTTGGTGAAAGCTGAAACTGAAGGACTTCGCCGCGTTCTCTACTGCCATGACCGTCCTGATAATTTAGCTACCTACAAAACAACAATTATTGCTAAAAAAGAAGACTACCCTGTATTACTTTCCAATGGTTCACTAGCTGAGCAAAACGATCTAGGTGAAGGACTTCACTCTGTAACCTGGGTAGATAAAGTTCCTAAACCCAGTTATCTATTTGCATTAGTTGCTGGAAAGCTGCAAAAATCAGTAGCTTATTTCAAAACACGTTCAAAACGTGAATTGCCAATTGAATTTTATGTCCCTCCTGCAGCGACAGCAAAATGTGATTTCGCTAAAGAAGTTTTAAAAGAGGCGATGCGTTGGGAAGAGGAAACCTTTGACCTCGAATGTGAGCTGCCCCAGCATATGGTAGCCGGTGTTGATAAGTATGCCTCAGGTGCTTCTGAGCCGACAGGCTTAAATTTATTCAATACTGCAAACTTATTTACTACCCCTGAAACCCGGACTGATACTGATTTTTTACGAGTTTTGGAAGTGGTTGCCCATGAATACTTTCATTATTGGTCAGGTGATCGCGTTACGATTCGAGAATGGTTTAACTTGCCCTTTAAAGAAGGATTAACCACATTTAGGGCTGCAATGTTTCGTGAACGTTTATTTGGTACTGATTTAATTCGGATACTGGATGGTAAAAACCTTGATGAACGTGCTCCACGACAAGATACCTATACCAATGTTAGAAGCCTTTATACACCTGCAGCTTATGAAAAAAGTGCGGATATTTTTCGTATGATGATGCTTTTCCTTGGTGAAGAAGCGTTCTATAGGGGAATGCACCAATTTCTAAAAGAGAATGATGGCGGCGCAGTAACTTTAGAAGATGTATTGCGGTCATTAAGTAAATCAACAAAAAACGATATGAGTTCCTTTTTATATTGGTTTACTGAATCTGGTATTCCACAAATAACAGTTACTGATGAATATGATGCAGAAGCAAAACGTTATACTTTAAAGTTTAAAACTATAGACAGAAAAGAAAGACCCATACCCATTGTTGTTGGATTACTGAATAATAAAGGTCAGGAGATTCAAGGCGATACCATGATAATGGTTGATAAATCGAACATGGAGTTTCATTTTGATCATGTTGATACACGTCCTGTCCCTTCTTTATTACGTAGTTTTTCTGCTCCTGTAACTCTTGATTTTGCATACAATGCAGAACAATTACTGCTACTAATGCAACATGATAGTAATATCTATAACCGCTGCGAAGCAGCAAATAAACTGATCACCCAAAAGGTCAAGGATTATTGTTCAGGGAAGAGTATGACCCTTACGCATGAGTTTTTTAACGTATACCGAAGTATACTTAATGAGAAAAATTCTTCTTTAAACTATTGGTTACTTGCCGAACTCATAGCCATACCATCAGAAGAGGTCTTATTTTCCAGTATGCAAAATCAGGATTTTGAAAAAATAGCAGAAGCACGTCAATTGATTCAAAATCAACTAGCTAAAGAATTAAAAGAAGATCTTGTGCGCATACAAAAAAATCTGGATACACTGCCTATATCTCAGAGTTCCCCTTTTAAGTCGTTTGATATCTTATCTGCGGGTGCACGACGTTTAAGACAAGTTTGTCACGCTTTTTTGGTTTCGATACAGTCCGAAAAAACGGAGCAACAGTTAATTGAGCAATTCGCTAACTCATTAGGTAAAAATATGACTGACTGCATCTCAGCACTCAACCTGTTGCTAAGTAATAACTGCAGTCAATCAGGTAGATTATTGGCATCATTTTATGAGCTTTGGCAAAACGATCCAAGCGCTGTTAATTATTGGTTTAGTGTTCAGGCAGCAGCCCATTCAGAACATGTAGTAGAATTAGTAAAACAATTAATGCTACATCCTGCCTTTGATTTGTCTAATCCCAATAAGGTGAATGCTTTATTAGGAACATTCATTAAAAATCCTTACGGATTCCATTCTATATCAGGAAAAGGATATCAGTTAATTGTCGATGCAATTCTGAAATTAGAAAAAATCAATCCAACGTTGGCTGCGAATTTGACAGAAAAATTCAATAGTTGGGATAAATATGATGAGAAAAGACAAAAGCTGATGTTAAGCCAATTGGAATTTATGAGTACAAATGCCGCAACTGCTGATGTGAGAAACATGGCAAAAAAGGAGTTAGAGAAGAGGAAGCTTGATCGACCTCTTCTCATGCAACAAATGTTCTTTGGAACTCTTTCTCTGACAGATTCAGAAATTTTGGATAAAAAAGAAGAAAAAACTTATTCTTGCTATTAAAAACTATGATTTTCGCTGACACAAGATGAACAAAACTTGAGTGATTAAAAAGGCCGTAAGCTCCTGTTTAACATACGCTTTGCTCGTTCGAGCAAAGCGTATGCGTTCACTAACAACTTAACGGCCTGCATTAAGATTCATTCTACATCCTTTCATCTGCCTACCCTATCGTGCTCTTCCCCTCCCGGGTTCCAGCATTCCTTGACGGGCAGGGGATGTCTGAATTTGACCTTTAATATATACGCCAGCCGGTTTTAAGTTGCTGTCAACCCATGCACCACTAGCACACGTGTTGGTTTTCCAAATAGCCCCGGAACGGTAGTCATCTGAATAGTTCCAGTTAGCCCAGCTAATCTTTTTAACTGCCATCAGTTGCATATAACGATCTGACATAACGAAATCATTAGCTCCGTCTCCTGTATATGTTTGAGTACCGAATTCTGTAACGAAAATCGGTAATACCTGTGATGCACTATCTAAAGCACTCAGATAATTCTCGCGGTGTGACGCTGCATAAAAATGGAATGCATACATGATGTTAGAGAACTGCACTGGATTATTAACTATTTCCTGATAAGAGCTGCCATCCGACACACCAAGAGAACTCCATCCACGTGTACCGATAATGATGGGCGCTTTGGGATCAATTGCCCTAATTACAGGAATAATTTCATTGGCATAACTTTTAATGGTATTCCACCCTACTCCATTAGGTTCATTGGCAATTTCATAAAGAATATTATTTTTATTCTTATGGATGCTAGCAATATCTGTAAAGAATTTTTTAGCCGAGTTCAAATTATAATTAGGATCGCCGGGGTTTAATATATGCCAATCAACGATGACATAAACGCCACGTTCAGATGCTTCATCAATCAATTGACTGACATCATTGGTGAATTTAGTCGGGTTAGTCTCATATCCCCCTTCCTGAACATATAAAGAGAGCCGGATTACATTTGCTTTAAAATTATTGGTTAAGAAATCCAAGGAAGCAGGAGTGGCACATTGGGCAAACCATTGTAAACCATGAGTACTCATTCCTTTTAATTGAATGGCAGTGCCATGTTCATTACATAATTTGGTGCCACAAACAGTTAATTGTCCATTCAAGCCTACCGGTGTATTGGCATCGATCGGTACCATGGTAATTGTTTCTACGGCACTGGCTGTTGCAGTCAACGGCTGTGGAGAAAAGTTAATGGAATACCCACTAACCGCCTCAGCAGCAAATGTATAAATAACCCCATCGGTTAACTGCACAGTACTTGACCCATTGCCATTATTTAAATCAATCACCTTAGAAATAACATTGGAACCATCATTAGGTGTCATGACGACCGTCAAAGTATTTAAATGAGCTGGTGCACCACTAACGTTAATAGTAACCGTATCTTGAACCACCTGAACGCACTGATAAGTTAAATTCGTGCTTGGGGTTGTTGCAGAACTGGCGACGAGACTTGTTGGTGAAAAACTGGGAACACAGTTATAGCCATTATAATTGATTGATGGTGTGGAAAAAGTATAAGCTTCTCCCTCTTTTAAATGAGGAACTGTAGTTAATGTATTCCAGGTTAAGGGCTGCGTCACGGAGCTACCAGTTTGGCTCTGTGTAATCAAAGCGGTTGGATTACTCCCATAACCGGACAGTTCGCTAGGTAAAGCCTGTAAATTAATTGCTAATTTTCCAGTCGGCTGCATCAAGGTGTAATTTACAGCAGCATTCACCGTTTGATTCGCGGTTAGAGTAAACGTACTTGGAACGGCACTACCCTGATAAATATCACCATTACTTCCAGAGACACTCTCTGGAGCAAGTGAATAATTACCAGCAGCCAATCCTGTAAGCGTTGTCGCCGTAGCCCAGGGTAATTGTATATTATTAATTATCTGCCCATTGAATGATAAATGAACCAAAGCATAATTTTGGGAAACATTCGCGGGTTTGGAAGAAGCATTATTAAGGATTAGAATACCTGATTCAATCACTGAGCCCGTGTAAACATTAACGCTACTCTCTATGTGGTTATCCGAACTGACACCGTATTTGATTTGAAATGAACTACCTACCGGTAATTTAGAATTGGCGCCAGGATAAGATGGAAAATGTAAAGTAAATGTCGCCAAAAAAGCGCCATCAGTTTGTAGCTGCGAGGCAATATTTAAAGCATTATCGGGATAAGATAACGGCGAAAAATCACCCCAAAATGATGTGGAAATCGACGTTTTGCTTTTAAATGTAATCGTCGAATTTTGGAAATCTACCGCCTGGCTGCAGTTATTGGTCAACTTCAAAGTGACTGTTTTCCAATGCTGATCGCCGATAGCACTAAATTGCGAAGTAATACATGCTGTTGGTTGTGCCATTGCCGCCATTTTAACTGGCTGGGCAATAACTCCCTGCGTTATTGTTATAAACGAGATCAAACCCAGCAGAGGGTATTTCATGTTGTTGTTTCCTTTCTTTACCATGATTAATTGGGAAAACTACAGCATTGAAAAAATCTGAGTTTGAAGATTTTTCCATTTCCCAAAATATACCAAAAAAGCTAGAATGTAAAATTTAATTAACTGATTATTAACAATAAAAAATAAAGAGGTCAGGTTAAGAACTGCACAGAACCCTATCCCTTTTTTCTCTAGGTTCCAAGTTTATGAATCGATATTGTTTTTTTGATGTCCCTATAATTTTAAAAGAACCTCGGCGCAACACTCTGAAGCAGTCTTCTTACTCAAACCCAGTTCTTCTTTACTCCGTGCTTCCTGCCGTTTTTCGGTAAAAAAAGCCGCCATATTGCGTGAAAAATACTTTTCTGGGAGATAAGCTTTTCCAAAGTGAGTATAAGCAGGTTTTCCTTCCAATATGCCTTGATTTAATAAAGCGCCAGGTACAGCCTGGGTAACACGATCGGCTGCTGCAGACGCCTCATTACCACTGACATTCACCCGTATAAATACGTGTTTAAACTCCGCATTAGTAGCTGTTAACTCTGGTTTTTTAAGTTTTGCAAATAAGTCATCAGTCAAAATAATTTTAAATTGATTCTTACATGCATCTTGATGTTCTTTATAAACTGCAAGTAGTTCAATTAAATAAGCATCAAGATTTTCAATGCCGGGATGAAGGCCAAGACGAACATCAATATTGGGATGCTGGGGGAGTGCATCGAGTACACAATTTAAAAAAGTACTATCAACAGAAACAGGTTGGGTAGTACTGCTTACAAAAGCAAAAGATTTGTCTTCAGCAATTTGCAAGTTTTTTCTTGTTTTACCTGACCTATCTTGTTCTGCTTTTAAGATTTTTGCCAATTCTTCATCACTTGCAGCTGCTGGAGGTTTGGCTGCAAAAGCATTATCAATACTCAGATGTCCAATAATGTGCAATTTACTTTTGTCTATAACTCCAAAATCAATTGCTGCTTGGCTTAATGGCAATACCCACCGGATGTTAGATTTGTTCTTTAAAGTAGATAAATGATCCCATAACTTATGATTATCAGGCTTAAACATAAATTCATAAGCCATAAGTACAGGAATATCTTCTAGTGCTGCAGCGATTTGGAACGGAATGTTACTGCTTACCGACGGGATGCCGCAATAGACTTGATCAATCTTTTCCTTTTGTAAATATTTCATTAGGTTATCGAGCTGTTCTTTACTACAAAAACCCTCCGTTAAAGATTTGCTTTCATCGGCAAGTAGCTCTGGCAATGTTATCTTAGTCGTCTTTAATGTCGAATTAAAACTCGCTATACGATCTTGGGCTGTTTTAGTTAATGAAATTAGAAGAATCTCATGTTGACCATGAGCCTCTATCGCTTTAATCGAGCTTAATGCTAAATCCGTATCCCCAGCACTACTAATAAAAAAAGCCAATTTCATGAAATACATCCAAATTAAGTAATTAAATGGACAATGATAGCAAAAATAAAACTAAAAGTCCGTCACCTTTTTCGGCATAACGCTCAATTGCATGTTAAACGTTTCGCCAACGAATCGGCTCTCTATGTAAATTCTATTTAGATCATATTTATAATCGACTGATAAAAATATTAAAGGAGGGATTTACTATCATTTGATTTCTTTGTTAAAAAACCAAGTGCTTTTGCTATTTTCTTATTCAAAAAACGTTTGGGCAATAACCTCGGTAGTATCCAGTCGGAGAAGAGATTAGGAACTAGAACATAACGTGTTTTGGGATGAGGATGAGATAAGATCAGATATACAAGTTCTCCTACTTTTTTTGCGGGTAAAGCAGATTGAGCAACCTTATAGTAAATATAACTTTTAAATTTAAGTAGAGACTTCATATAAACTGATTGACGCAGTTTCTCCTCACTCACTTGATCCTCATTCTTATGCCAAATCTCTGTATTAACCATTCCTGGGCCAACAAGCACTACATCAATGCCGTACATCATCAATTCAATGCGTAACGTATCTGAGAATGCTTCTAAGCCATGTTTTGAAATGGAATAGGGACCAAAAAATGGTTTACAGATTTTACCCGAAACAGAACCTATATTAATGATTTTCCCTGGGGAGCCTTTCAGATTCTTATCCGCACCAAGCAAGGGTAAAAAAGCTTGGGTTACCTGAATTTGTCCAATAACATTTACCTCAAATTGACGACGAAATTCCTCAATCGGCACTTCCATTAATGGACCTACAACAGCAACCCCTGCATTATTAACCAATCCCCATAGTGTTTTTCCCTGTAATTTTTCACCTACTTCTTGTGCTGCACGTCTCACTGCAATTTCATCAGTTATATCAAAAATAAGAGGAGAAAAAAGTGGGCCGAGTTCATAAGTTACACGGAGTGCATCTTTTTGATTACGCACACTGCCGAAAACTTGAATGCCATGCACAATCAATTCCTTTGCAATGGCATATCCAATTCCTGATGAAACACCAGTAACCACTACAGATCGCATTCTAAGCTCCTTGCATACTCATCAAAATCAAATCCATTTCATCGTGTTGACAATTTCATCCCCATCCTACGTGGCGCGACTTGTGTTCGCGGCATCCAGCCTCTCTTACTCAACGGCAAATCTCTTCATATAGATCACCCATTCTGGATTAAGATCCCCAATCAAATTTAACTTCTACTGCCTGCAACAATTTTGGAAAAGTTTTTCACGCTGAGCAGCTTCTACATAGGTTTCATGAACTCCATATAATAAACCAATTTATGTAATACTTGGCTGTAAATCCTGGAATTATGTTAAATTAAATCTGAAGCTGAACCGGCATATAGTGTACCATTCTGCTAACTTGCCATAATATAGATGTAAAATGATTTCATCTCGCTTCCTTGTTTTGAGTAGCATATTGGACTCAATATGATGATATCACTTAAGTTGCGCTGATTACATAGGCAGCCAAATATAGGAACATGGCATAGATTAGAGTAATATCCTTAGGTTTATTTTTAACTTTGACCATCTCATGGATGCCGCGAACAAGTCGCGGCACGTAGGCGGTGGGGATAAATAAAAATAACTGTACTATTCATGCTCAGGATGCACCACAAAAATACCTGGTGCATTTCTTAAATATTCGTTGTAGTCCATTCCATAACCAAATATATAATGATCTTCTACTTGTAAACCTACAAAATCAGCTTTCCGCAATCCGTTAGGAACACGTTTTCGATATTTATCAACCAAAACAGCGCTGTATACCTTTTCTGCTCCCAAAGTTTTCATAGCATCAATAATAGCTGCCAATGTAACACCTCCATCCAGGATATCATCGACAACAAGAACCGTTCTTCCTTTCAAATTAGCTGACGGCTTCACTTTCCAAACAATCTCTCCACCTGTGATATCACCTCGATAACGAGTTGCGTGGACATAGTCTACTTCCAATGGAAAGTCCAAGCGGGGTAGTAAATTACCTAGAAGGACTAAGCCCCCTACCATTACACAGACAAGTACTGGATTTTGATCTTGCAATTCCTTATGTATATTAATTGCCATTCGATCAAGAGCGGCTTCAACTTCATTAGTAGTAAACAAGCAAGTTGATTTTTCGTAAACTTCTTTGATTTTATCTGGAATAGTCATTGTAAATCCTCGGGACTAAGGAGTGGGTTATAGGGGAACATTCATTTAATCTTTTATTTTTCCTGTTCCAGGAAAAGGACTAACTTTACTTCCATAGCCCGGATTATCTTTTACTTTAGCTGTTCCTTGTTTTGTGACTTCATCAATACGGTATATTGAATGCATGGGAATAAATGTCCGCTTTACTCCATTAAACTCAAGCTTTAATCGCTCTTCAGAGGGATCTACAACCAATGCAGTTTGCTCACCAAACACCAGTTCTTCAACTTCGAGAAATCCAAAAATATCACTTTCTTTGACAGAACGTGCATAAATCTCATAAATTGCTTCTTGATTGGCAAAAGTGATTCTGAATATCGTTTTTTTATTCATAAAATTAAACCTGTTCTTATGGCGAAACAAAGTATACAAAAACAATGGGTATCTATTCAAATTAAATTGGTATGAATTGCTTTATAACTCGCATTTCATGTCATAAATGCTAATCTTTAAACTATTAGGGTTTGTTGGTATTCATACCCTGTTCAAATTTAGTTAATGAGGAAATGTATCATGTCACAAAATAAACAGGAACAAGCTCCTATCCAATTAGGTAAAATGATTTTTTTTCAAAATCTGGTTCCCGGTTTGCAAGAATCTCCATTAGTTAATCGCTTTAGGTCAGAATGTCTTGATAAAGAAAATGATGAATCGCTTAAAAAGCAACGTGAAGCCTTGCTCATGGAATTCCCACCTATTCTTTCTTTTGTGAGTAAAAAACAAAAAGAGCAATTTTATGAACAGGAAGCGATGAACTGTAAACAATTTTGTTGTGGCGGAATGACACCTATTAGTTCTTCATTTGTGAGCGATATTATTTTTACACCTAAAGACGACTATGTATTTTCTCCGGGGAATGGTCAGCTTTATGAAGGAAGCCAAAAAGCGATTGGTAACACCATAAAAGAAGATATGAATCAAGAACAATTCGGCAGCCCAAGCCAAAAAGCCTTAATGGATGGCTTAGCCGGCTTTGATAAAACCGTTACCGAACGAACCCGATCATCAGCTACTGTTGAAATAGAATCTCCCTCGTTAACAGAAGTTAAAAGCCCTAATCCATTTGATATGACATTCAAACCCAAGGATCAGTAAGAACAATCGTGGGGAAAACATCCTGATTTGATGTGCTCCTCTACTTCGGTACTCGAAAATCAGGCGAGATTGACTCAAACTAGTGAATTGAAGACAAACCCTAATATCTATTATTTTTTATTTTATCGGATGAATGCAGTTCATGGCTTTGAGAAGAAAAAATAACCGGTTGCAATGGCGCTTCATAATCTTTTATTGACTCATCGGGGTTAATGTTCAGGTTGGGTTCTATAATTTGATACTTTTGGGCAATGTAACAGTAAAAACCAGAAGGAAAAGGCCAAAGCATCTTGCCTATTTCATCCAGAAAAGTAAATTTTTTAATTAATGATGAATTATTTACTGGAGGTATATAGCAAAAACTGCTAAGAGAATGCTGTCTATAACCTCTTTGCAAAAAGATTCGATTTAAATTGAAGGGAGTACGCATTTTAACCTTTTGATCACTATAGCAATGCAACAGCCCGATTTTCATTGCTCCTCCCCAAAGACTCCAGGGATTAATGCTTAACAAAATAACAAAACCCATGGGATTAAGAACGCGATCGATCTCGTCAATCAAACTAAAACTGTTAGCAAAAGGTTCCAATGTGAGGGGGGCTACAATACAATCCACACTGTTGCGATCCAGTGGAAGTTGGTTTAAAGCACATTTAATGTGAATTTTATTGGCTAAAGAAAAAGGAGATGCAATCCATTTATGGACATAATTAAATTTTTTTAACCAAATATTATCACCGCAATTACCTAATTGCAGCAGTGTCTTGCCATGTAGATTCTTGCTTTCAAGTTCAAGATTAACTAAAAATTCATGCGCAGCAAAAAGCCCCAGGGGCGATTGAAACCATTTATTCAGGGCGCGATATTGTTTTAATTGCCGTTCAATCAACAAAATAATACCTTTAAAATAGTTAATCCTGAATTAAACTACAATACAACGAGTTTCACATACATACAATCCATTTTTTGAGTTTAAATAGCTTAGAATTTCTAAATAAAAGAATTTGAGATCATTGTATTACATAAACCCCTTCGGTCTAAAATGAAAAAATAACACGATAGAAATTCTGATGTGCATAAAACACGTGATTTTATGCATTAGATTAACTATAGTTACTATTATGCTCAAAAGCTGATTGGAACTTATGTTAGGAAGCAATGAATTCAAATTACATGGGATAGGACAGTTGTTTGTTCTTGAAAAGCTTTTGGATAAAACAGAGGCGCTTGAATTCTGCAAGAATGCTTCCGCGGAAAAAATATCCTTAGTTCAATACCTTGTCAAAAATAACATTTTATCAGCCACACAAATTGCATTTACAGCAGCACATAATTTCGGCGTTCCTATGCTTGATTTGGACTGTATTGATATCGATTCCATACCTATCAATTTGGTCAATGAAAAGCTAATTCGTCGCCACTCCATGGTTCCTTTATTTTATCGTGGAAATAATTTATATCTTGCAACAGAAGACCCAAGCAAACAAGCTTCTTTAAAAGAAATCCAATTCCATACCGGACTCAATACCCATGCAATTATAGTTGAAGCAGATAAACTTAGCACATTAATTGATCATTTACTTACAGTACAAGAAACTCAGGGCTTATCTGAATTTGTTGGGGATACTACTGAATTTGATGGAATTATTATTAATGAGGAAGAAGACCATGAAACAAGTATTGCTCCCTCAATAACAGAAGATGCTCCTATAGTTAAATTCGTTAATAAAATACTTCTTGATGCGATTAAACAAGGAGCTTCAGACATCCATTTTGAACCCTATGAAAAAGAATATCGTATACGGTATCGACAAGATGGTATTTTGCATGAAATCGCAACGCCTCCTGGAAGCTTATCCACACGCATTACCGCACGAATAAAAATCATGTCCAGTCTGGATATTTCAGAAAGACGAATTCCACAAGATGGTGGTTTTAAGATGAAAATATCCAAAACCCGATCCATTGATTTTCGTGTAAGCACCTGCCCTACTACTTCAGGTGAAAAAGTCGTGATGCGGATATTAGATCCAGGTTCAGCAAAATTGGGTATTGAAGCCTTAGGTTTCAGTTCACTTCAAAAAGAACAATTTGTCCATGCAATTGAACGTCCCCAAGGAATGATCCTGGTCACTGGACCAACAGGCAGTGGTAAAACCGTGACCTTATACACTGCATTGAATATCCTCAATACTAAAGAAGTAAATATTTCCACTGCTGAAGACCCTGTTGAAATTAAAGTACCAGGAATCAATCAGGTTAATATCAATCCCAAAGCGGGACTCACTTTTTCCAATGCATTACGGTCATTTTTACGGCAAGACCCTGACATCATAATGGTTGGGGAAATACGTGATTTGGAAACAGCTGAAATAGCAGTTAAAGCCGCACAAACAGGACATTTGGTACTCTCAACGTTACATACGAATAGCGCTGCTGATACATTAAACCGTTTGGTCAATATGGGACTCGCAACCTTTAATGTCGCAAGCTCAGTAACGCTTATTATCGCACAACGCTTAGCCCGAAAACTATGTGAACATTGTAAAGTCTTAAGAGATGATTTCAACAAACCGGGTTTGTTGGAATTAGGCTTTGCAGAAGCTGATTTAAAGGAAATTAAATTATATAAAGCTGGAGGATGCGCCAAGTGTACCAATGGATACCGTGGGAGAATAGGATTGTTTGAGGTATTGCCTATGACTAAAAAACTGGGTCAAATCATCATGTCGGGAGGAAATTCTTTGGATATATTAAGAATTGCCAAAGAAGAAGGCATGATTACTATTTATCAATCGGGACTTGAGAAAGTGAAACAAGGCATTACCACTATAGAGGAAGTCAATCGGGTAACCGTTGATTAACCACGAAAAAATGAAAAAAAATGCCAATACTACTTTAACCTTTCATTACACAGGCGTTAATAAAGCGGCTCAAAAAATAAATGGGGATATTGAAGCCAGAAGTCTTGCTTTAGCTAAAGTTGAGTTGCGCAGACAAGGAATTACCGTTAATAAAATTGCTAAAAAACGTGCACCTCTTGTCAGTTTAAAGAGCAAAAAAGTGAAGTCTGGAGATATTACGGTATTTAGTCGTCAATTAGCGACAATGATTGAATCTGGGATACCTTTAGTGCAATCCTTTGATATCGTTGCGAAAGGACAATCGAATAAACGGTTTAAAGAATTAATTGAACATATTAAAAGTGATGTTGAAACAGGATTAACACTTTCTGAGGCACTGAAGAAATATCCTGCACATTTTAATGATTTATTCTGCAATTTAGTGGAAGCTGGTGAAAAATCAGGCTCTCTTGATATTATGTTGGATAAGATCGCTACGTATAAAGAAAAAATAGAAACAATAAAAAAGAAAATTAAAAAAGCTTTAACCTATCCTATGGCGGTAATGGTTGTTGCTTTCATCGTTACAATTGGCTTACTTATGTTCGTTGTCCCACAATTTGAGTCTTTATTTAAGGGCTTTGGCGCGGAGTTGCCTGCTATGACTCAAGCAGTTGTGAGTATGTCAAAATTTGTCCAATCCTATTGGTATTTAATTTTTGGAGCCTTGGCTGGTGGTATATATGCGTTTATTTATGCATTAAAACACTCGCCTCAATTTGCGCAAAGTGTTGATAAAACGTTGTTAAAACTACCTGTAATAGGTCCTATTATTGAGAAAGCTGCGATCGCTCGTTTTGCAAGGACGCTATCAATTACTTTTGCTGCTGGCTTGCCTCTAGTTGAGGCACTTAAATCTGTAGCAGGCGCTACAGGAAACATTATTTTTGCTAAAGCCACTGACACAATTAGGGAAGAGGTATCTACAGGTCAACAAATGAATAAGGCGATGGAGAATACCCAATTATTTCCAAATATGGTGGTCCAGATGGTTTCAATTGGTGAGGAATCAGGTTCATTAGAGAAAATGTTAAGTAAGGTTGCTGATTTTTATGAAGAAGATGTTGATAACGCAGTCGACTCACTCAGCAGTTTATTAGAACCTGTTATTATGAGTATTTTAGGTATCTTGGTAGGCGGACTTGTCGTTGCAATGTATCTGCCTATCTTTAAACTGGGAACGGCAATATAAATACTTACATTTTTCAGCAGGATCATTGAATGATAAACGACCTCATCACGAATCATATTTGGTTTATGTACACTGCAATCGCTCTATTTTCGCTTGCGGTGGGCAGTTTACTTAATGTTATTATTTACCGCCTGCCTATTATGTTGGAAGGAGAATGGAAGCAGCAATACAATGATTTGATTGGAATCAAGGAAGACACGCAACAACCAATTAATTTATTTTTTCCAAGATCATTTTGCCCATCGTGTAACACAACAGTTAAGGCTTGGCAAAATATTCCAATTTTAAGTTATTTGTTTTTACGTGGACGCTGCTACCAATGCAAAGCCCCTATTTCTATTCGCTATCCTTTAATTGAATTAATCACAATGCTCCTGTCATTATATGCGAGTTGGCATTTTGGTTTCACGGTACAATTGATTTTTGCGTTGATTGCGATTTGGATTTTAATTTGCTTAATTTTCATTGACTTAGATCATCAAATTTTACCTGACTGCCTCACTTTAAGTTTATTATGGATAGGCCTTATTGCAAATACCGAAAATCTCTTCACTCCTTTGCCTCAAGCGGTACTAAGTGCTGCAGGAGCTTATATGGGATTATGGATGTTTATTAAAATATTTTATTTATTCACGGGTAAAATTGGTATGGGCAATGGCGATTTTAAATTGTTTGCTGCATTTGGAGCTTGGTTTGGTTGGATATTTTTACCATTAATTCTCCTTCTTTCTTCAATTAGTGGTACAATTATTGGCCTATTGTATTTACGTTTACACGATAAATCCAAAGATACCACGATTCCTTTCGGCCCTTTTTTATGCATAAGCGGACTCATTTCTTTATTTTGGGGCCATTATATAGTGAATTGGTACTTGCGTTTTTGGATATAAATTGAACAACGGGACTCATAAATGCCCTATCAAGTTATTTTATTTGACCTCGATGATACGCTAATCGATTTTGCTTATTCCCAACGGATGGGTTTAAAAAATATTTATAAAAAATTTTACTCCACAATTGAATACGCTATTTTTGAGCAGATTTATAAGGAAATTAACAATCATCTATGGAGCCACGTTGGGGCTAAAGAAAACACACTCAGGCCTAGCGAAGTGAGATTGCTACGATTTGTGCAATTAAATCAAAAACTTTCGTGCACTGCATCTGCGGAAGAGGTAGCAAATGAGTACGATATCAACCTTTGTATCCATGCTCATTGGATACCTAATGTGAAAACCGCCATTGAATTTTTACATCAAAAAGGACATATTTTAGGTATTATTACTAATGGTTTTGTCGAAGTTCAGGGAAAAAAACAGCATCGGCTGCAGTTAAATGATTGGTTTGATTGTTATATTGTTTCTGATGAGGTCGGTGTAGCAAAACCCAATGTAGAAATTTTTAATATTGCCGTGCAGGAAATTTCGAACAGGCGCAAACAATCTATTGAGAAGCATTCGATGTTAATGGTAGGCGACTCCATTATTAATGACGGTTATGGAGCAAGAGATTTTGGCATCGATTACTGCTTTGTTAATACCCAAGCATTAAATGGTGTATCCTCAGAGACTCCTATTAAATACAGCATTAGCTCTGTTGCCCATTTACCTGCTTGCATAGGCTATAAAACTGAATACATCCATTTTTTAAAATCATACAAACGTGAAGAGGTGACTTAATCACATAATAGTAAAAAGATGGAGTTAAAAAATGGAACAATTGAACATAGAGCAAATTAGAAATGAAACTCCTGGATGCGAGCATGTTTTGCATTTTAATAATGCAGGAGCCGCATTACCTCCCCTACCCGTTCTCCAAGCAATGAAAAATCATCTTGATTTAGAAGCTGCAATTGGAGGGTATGAAGCAGCGCAATACGCTTTAGATAAAACACAGAAATTTTATGAAACTGCCGCACATTTGATTCATTGCCTGCCAGAAGAAATCGCTTTTCTTGAAAATGCAACTCGGGCATGGGATATGGCTTTTTACAGTTTTAAATTTAATCCAGGAGATAAAATACTTACGTGCATTTCCGAATATGCAAGCAATTATTTAGCCTTTTTACATCGGGCAAAGCATACAGGGGTTACCATTGAAATAATTCAAAATGACCCGTCTGGCCAACTGGATCTGGAAGATCTCAAAAGAAAAATAGATCATCATGTCAAATTAATTGCCATAACCCACATACCAACGCAAGGAGGTTTAATTAATCCTGCCGTAGAGGTAGGTAAAATAGCCAATGCCCACCACATTCCTTATCTTCTTGATACTACGCAATCTTTAGGACAACTACCCGTTAATGTACAGGAAATAGGCTGTGATTTTCTATGTGCAACCGGTCGAAAATTTTTGCGTGGTCCTAGAGGGACTGGCTTTTTATATGCAAAAAAAGAAATTTTAGAACGCTGCGATCCTCCCTTTATTGATTTACACTCTGCGCGGTGGGTGGCGGATAATGACTATATAATAAGACCTGATGCATTACGATTTGAAACATGGGAACAAAATATTGCAGCAAAAATTGGGCTTGGAACTGCTATTGAATATGCTTTAGAACTTGGCTTACCTTTAATTTGGCAACGCATCAACTATTTGGCAACTCAACTACGCCAAAACTTGTGTACCATTAATTCAATAAAATTACATGACTTGGGTACGCATCAATGCGGTATCGTCACGTTTACCTCTTTGGCAAAAGAACCACATGAAATTCAAAAACACTTAGCCAGCAAACACATTAATATTTCAGTATCGTTGCAAGAATATGCCCGACTTGATCTGGCGAAAAGAAATTTACCTGCTTTGGTGCGTGCCTCAGTACACTATTACAATACTGAAACTGAAATTGATATTTTTTGCTTAGAGCTTCGCAAGTTCTTGAGCTCATAGCAAAAATACTTAGCTCTCACGCTTAATACTTTAAAATATTGGTAAATATTAATTTCAGCATTTACAATCTAAATATAATTGAAACAAAATAAAGAATGTTTTTATTTAGCTCACATTAAGCTAAAGGATTGATATGGAAATTAGTTTAATCGTATTTGCTGCGCCTATATTTTTGATTTTAATAGGTATTGAATGGACCTTTGCCTATTATAAAAAATCAAATGTATATCAATTCAATGATTCTATTAATAATTTCACTACGGGTATATTTGAGGAAATTGCCGCTCTGCCGGTAAGAGGGCTAATAATATTCGGGTATTATTATTTATACGAGCACTTCGCTTTTTTTTCTATTAACCCTCATTCGATTAGTTCCTGGCTTATGCTGTGGCTTAGTGCTGATTTTTGTTATTACTGGTATCATCGGGCAAGTCACCGGTGTAATTTTTTTTGGATAGGACATTCTGTTCATCACCAAAGTGAATGTTTTAATCTATCGGTCGCATTAAGACAGGGGTATTGGCAAACGCTAACGTCTTGGATTTTTTATCTGCCCCTGGCCTTAATTGGTTTTCCAACTTGGATGTTTGTCATAGTTTCCTCGTTAAATACTATTTATCAATTTTGGATCCATACCGAATCGATTAACCGAATGGGATGGTTTGAAAAAATATTTAACACACCTTCTCATCATAGAGTACATCACGGTAAAAACCCACAATATATAGATAAAAACTACGCAGGAAGTTTAATTATTTGGGATAAACTTTTTGGAACCTTCGAACCAGAAAATGCTCCTGTAGAATACGGAGTAACCGAGCCCTTAGACTCATGGAATCCCTTTTATGCCAATATTAAAGTGATTAAAGATGTAGTGTATTATGGAAAAAATCTAAAGAAACTGGATGTAATTAAAGCGTTTTTTATGCCTCCAGAATGGATAATTCATCATCTGCAAAACCAAAATCAACACCTCCCAAAAAGAATTGTTAATGCCAAAAACAGAACATCTCCTAAGCTCTATATGCTATTAAACATAGCACTTGCAATCAGTTTATATGCTTATCTCTCATTTACATTCACATCAAGCGCTTTAAGTTCTTGGTTTATTGGAGTATTTATTCTATTTACTCTTTATATACTTGGCTCAATCGCCAATGGCAAACAGAAAATCTTAATTCCTGAGTTGATACGCTCAATTTTAGCCTTATCTATTCTTATCCTGTTAGGAAGTAATTTGTTTTTTTCTTTGGGTTTGACGCTATTATTTTTACTGGTTAATCTTTACTTGTTTCATTATAAATTTCTCAAGAATCAACCGCATATTTCCTCTATATCAGCTTAAATAAAGACTAATTCGCTTGAATCAACCCGGGTTCGGGTTTTATATACTATACTAAAAACAGATAATAAATTATTTAACTTTTCGTTTTCCCTGCGGTCAATTCGTAGTTCGACGTAGTGATTATGAAGTACTTTTCTGCTTGGTAAAGTACTTTATTTACGAAGAAAAACTAATACAACTATTATTTTGGGAGACCTTTATGAGAGTTGGCGAATACTGTAACCGGAATGTAGTTGTTATCAACGGCAATGAATCAGTAAAAAATGCTGCAGAACTCATGCGCTCCTATCATGTTGGTGACTTGATTTTACTTGAAGAACAAAAGAACAAAAAAGTACCCATAGGCATCGTTACTGATCGTGATTTGGTTATTGAAGTCATGGCAGCAGGAGTGAAGCCTGACTCATTGTTAGTCCGAGATATTCTCACAGAACCTTTTACCTATGTCTATGAAAATGACAGTCTTTTTGATGCGCTTGAAATGATGCATTCAAAAAAAATCCGCCGCTTACCAGTTGTTGATAATGATAAAACCCTCATAGGTATAATTACTCTGGATGATTTTATTGAAATTCTGGCTGAAACAATGGTCAACGTAGTTGATGTGGTTAAGCTTCAACAAAAAAAAGAAGCAAGACAAAGAACATAGCTTTAAAAACGATATTGATGTATACGATATAAGGAGCACACAATGAAGAATTCAGTACATTTTCCTATACAAATAGTATTTAATAATCTAAGGCACTCTCAAGCTATTGAGGATAATGCACGCAAACATGCCGAAAAATTAGGGAAGTATTTTGATGGAATTATAAATTGTAATGTAAGTATTGAAACACATAAGCATCATAATAAAGGGAAAATTTATCATGTACGTATTGATCTTATGGTTCCCAATGCAGAGTTGGTAGTCAATCGAGATCTTGCAGAAAATCATGCTCATGAAGACGTATATGTTGCAATAAGAGATAAATTTCTTGCTATGACACGTCAACTTAAAAAATACGTTCATAAACAACGGGGTGAAGTAAAACATCACGAACAACCTCCTGAGGGATTTATTCGCGAAATCGCCCCTATTGCTGACTATGGTTTTATTGAAACAATTGATGGTCGAAGACTTCGTTTTACCAGTAAAAGTGTCATCGACTATGATTTTAATAAATTGGAGGTTGGAAAAAGAGTTTCTTTTGTTGAAGCAAAAAGTAATGATGGCCCGGCCGCAAGTACTGTGTATGTAGAATAAATAACGTTTGATGAAAAAGACTCATTGTCTTTTTCATCAGCATCGTATCTGATAGATCTTTAATTCATCCTATCTAAATTTTAAAATCCTCCCTGTAGGGATATACTGGTTACATCGAATAAGAAATAAAGCGAAAATTTAATATGTCATTCATCCAATTATCAAGGCATGGAACAACTCCTTTTGAACGTCTTTTGGGGCACGCTCCTGAGATACTGAATCAATGGGAGAAATTGGAGGCCGCTTTTTGTCAAAGTAAGACATTCGAAGCTGATTTTTTAGAGCAAGTGAGACGGGTCCTAGCCTTTAATAATCAATGTCATTATTGTATGGCAAAGGCGGGACCACCTGATCAAAACCCAAAAGGTGAGCGCCTCATTGAAGCATTAAGGTTTGCAAATCTATTTTCAATAGCTCATGAGTCTGTCGATAAAAACGAGATAACACGATTAAAAAATTTTTTTTCTGAAGCTGAAATTGCGGAATTAATCGCTTTTTGCAGTTTCATTTCTGCCGCCCAAAAATTGGGCGCAGCCTTAGGTCTTCAGGCCATGACCTATTATGGAGAACTCTGATAATAAACAATTAAAAAACATATAATTAGTTAGTTTATGGCATGTATTATAGCAGAAAAGTAGGCTGGTTGTTCAGATCTTGGATACCAAGCTAATGAAATAGGATTAAGGTACGATTTACCCTCATTAATAACAAGTAGCTCCCCTGACTTAATATAGGAAGCAGCAAACTCTTTGGAAAGAACACCATAACCCAATTCATTAATAAATAATTGCGCAATACTTTCTGTATTATTGATAAAATGTCGCTCTGTTTGAATGTATTTTAATAATTTATATTTTTTCAAATAAGAAAAAGTCATTTGGTCGTCTTGTCCGAAATCAATTATTTTTTCATTCGAGATTATATCAATTAACTTACGATGCTCCCATTGCACCGAGCAGACCAATAAATAGTGTTCTGGTTGTAACGGTTTGCTTACCATTTCCTGGGTCACTTGTTCTGGGGATAAAATAACTAGATCAAAGGCTCCAGACTTGAGCTGATGACTTATATCCATATGGTCATCAATTAGAAATGTCATATGTAACTTAGGAAATTCTTTCATTATTTCCTTACATTGAGGAATAATGCGTGAGCGCATTACACTTGCTGGACCTGCAATTTTGATCCGCAAATTCGATAAAGTTCCAGCTCCCTGAATACTTGTTAATACAGCACTGCTCATTTCTGTTACACGTTGACAATAACGATGCAACTGCTCTCCCTCTGCAGTTAATAGCATACCGCGTCGACTACGAATAAATAATGTGGTCTTTAGCTTTTGCTCTAACTGACGTAACCGCTGAGTGACTGCTGTTTGGGTTAGAAAAAGCGATTCTGCAGCAGCATGCACTGTACCCTCACGAACAATTGCTTCAAAAGCTACTAATTGCGGATCAAGTAATATCAAAATTATTTATCAATTTATTAAAATAATGAATTATACATATCAAAAAACTCAAATTACAATAACGGCTTAAACTAGTGGAGATTTAAAATGCCTCAATTGAGCTATGCTACGTGTTATGATTATGAAAAGGCTAAAGCTGTAATTTTTGGTGTCAATACCCAAAGCGCTGGGACCGCCCCTACCTTTTCCGGTACATCAACTCAAGACGAATTTTCAGCAGATTTTATTCGTAGAGTGGATAATCGCTTGTACTCCTTTCCAGAAAATTTCAAACCAGGAGATGAACTGTTGGATGCAGGAAATCTGGAAGTAGCAAACCATAACTTAGCAAATGAAATAGAAATTGTATCAACCCATTTTTATAAATTAATAAAAAACAACAAAAAACCCATTTGTCTGGGTGGCGATCATGTAATTAAATATGCTGCACTCAAAGCCTTAGATCAAGCAATACCTGGTGAGTATGGGGTAATCTATCTTGATGCGCATCCTGATTGTGAAGCGCAAGACATACTCTCATACAGCTCTATATTACATCATGGTTTCCTACTGCCCTCATTAATTCCTCGTCAAATTATGTTATTGGGTATCCGGCAATTTACTGAAAGTGAGGTGTCTGGGTTATCCCGTTATCATCCCGACATAGGTATTATCATGGGGAGCGAATTTTGCAATACCAATATGGAAATAATGGCTCAAAAAATTATCACTCAATTTTATGGACTTAAATACCTCTATTTTTCTATTGATCTTGATGGGTTAAATCCTGCATGTGCACCCGCAGTAGAAAGTCCTTATCCTGGAGGTCCTGATGTTAATCAGATCATTTGCTTACTGCATCTCCTCCAGCACCATTTTACTTTTATTGGAATGGATATAAGTGAACTGATTCCATCGCTGGATCGCAGTCATAGCACGGCATTATCAGCAGCACGAATCTTAAAGGAATTTTATAGTGTTATTTAGAACATACCACCATCGATTCCAAGCACTTTTCCAGTAATGTAAGATGCCTTATCTGAAGCCAAAAAGACAATGCTTTGAGCCACTTCTTCAGGATGACCTGCCCGTTTTAAAGGCACCATTTCAAGAAAAGCGGCTTTATTTTCCTCAGTGCCTGTAAAACGCTCGAACATATCCGTACTAATTGGACCAGGAGCTACTGCGTTGACTCGAACATTGCCTGCAGCTGCTTCGAGCGCAGCAACTTTTGTAAATCCTTCAACCGCATGTTTCGAGGCACAATAAATTGATGCCCCAGGCACCCCCTTTTGACCGGCGATGGATGAGAGATTAATGATACATCCAGAGCCTTGCGACATCATCGCTTTGAGCTCATACTTAATGCATAAAAAAACGCCAAATACATTTGTATCAAAAATGGAATGATAATTTTCTATGGTCTGCTCTATAAATGGCCCAGTTATTCCTTCTGTTCCTGCATTATTAACAGCTACATCCAAATGACCAAAACGTTTTACTGTGTCATCTATAAGCGCTTTCACTTCATCATCGTAACGTACATCAGTCCGAATAAATACCACATCTACGCCAAGCGTGCGCAGTTCCTTTGCTAAAGACTCCCCAACTTCTTGTTTACGTCCAGAAATTACAATATTTGCACCTTCATGGGCAAAAGCAAAAGCAACTGCTTTACCAATTCCAGTAAGAGCCCCTGTAATAAGAACAGTCTTTTTTTCCATTATTAATTCCCTTTATTGGTCAGCATTATAATTTTATTCAGTATAGTACAAACTCTATTTACCATACTATTATTTTTAACTGCATAGGACTCGTTTCCCATGAGCTCATAATGGTAAGATCGCCTCTTTTAACAAAATTTAGGCATCCGAACTTATGGAAAAAAAAATTGCTGCTGTGTATGTGTCCAAACCTGAGTTTCTTTCCCTTCTTTCAGAAGAATTGGACGATGTTTTATATAAAACAGAAGATTTAATTTTTTCATCCCATAAAAGACTGGATGTATGCTTTGCACAAGATATTTGGTTAGAACCACAAAAAGTAAGTTTTCAATCCATTTCAGAAGCAGTAAGAATTTTGCGCCAAGCTGGGAAATTCTGGTACTTACATCCTATTTCTCATATAAGACGTTCTCGATTAATCGAAGAGCAATTGCGTAAGCTTCCCCCGCTCGAACGTCATTTTCCTTTTGAGTCTGAAATTCCGTCAATAGGTGCCTTTGCTCTGTTAGATAATAATACATTGATTTATAGTGTAAAACGTCAGAAAAAATGGCCTCAAGGAAAATGCTATTTTATCGAAGATAAAATAAATCCTCCCAATCGGGCTTACTTAAAACTTTGGGAGGCGCTCACGCTTTTAGGAAAATATCCCAAACCAGGCGATGAAGCCCTGGATTTAGGGGCTTCACCAGGAGGATGGACTTATGTTATGCACTCATTAGGCGCGTCCGTAACTGCTGTTGATAAAGCGTTATTAGATCCTAAAATTGCACAATTACCCCGCGTTACTTCCTTGCAACAAAGTGCTTTTGCTCTCGAACCAGCGCAATTGGAACAAAACTATGATTGGGTTTTATCTGATGTAGCCTGCTATCCCGATCGCGCTTATGCACTCATTATGAAATGGATAGAGTCTGGGAAGGCAAAACAAATGATTTTTACCATAAAATTGCAAGGTAAAATTGAGTTATCTACACTAAAGCAATTTCAAAAAATACCCAACTCTTTTCTCACCAACATGTTTTATAACAAACATGAGGCAACATTTGTTTATCCTTTCGTGCAGGCTCATGAAGAGTCACATGTGGTCATTAAGTGAAACTGGGGCAGAGATACCTTCCTTAACTGGCCTGTTTCCCTGCACCTAAAATAATGAGTTATTTATACACTATAAACGACAGTTTTTTTTGATTCCTGCAAACTCTCAACAGTCTCAGCAACTTTTTCCAAATCTTTACCTGGATCAACATAGCTAAAATGGGGATGGTCATATGCCTTGATAGTATTTAAAAAAGAAATAACATGATCCTCTTTATCTATTTTAAGTTTTTTCAATGCATACTTGAGTGTATCAGGATGCTCTGTACATTTTGAAGACATTGATGGGGCAAATAAAATTTGTTCACTCTCACTCCACTTATCATCACTAATAACTGCAGTTTCTGGAATTAACTTTGGGAGTTGTGACAAAATATAATATAAATGAGAGTAATTTGTGTGCGACACTAGAACAAATTTAACACCATCATGTTCCTCTAAAAATCCTTTAAACTTTGCTACTCGATCTAAGGATGCTTTATCCAGAGTGCACATGGAGTTAAAAATCTTACTGAATTCAGTAAATGTCATATTCACTTGAAAATGTTCATTGAATTTATCACAAAATTGCTTGAGGGTTATTTCTCCCACTCTTAAAGGCGCCAAATTATCAGCCATCCATTTCCAAACAATCTCACCAGAAACATCTTCTTTTTTCTGTGTTTTAAACCATTCCTGAAATCCTAACTTTAACAAATCCAGTTTTGAAGAAATGAATTGCCCTAAAGAAAATACTGCAATAATCATAGTTACTCCGCCAATTTTTAAGACAGGAGATGATTTATCACAAGTGAGTAATGAACACAATAAACTTTACTGCTAAGACATATTAACACCAATATAGACAGCACATTGTTCTTGCCCCAAATACACTTCAAAATCTGTCTCATATACCCTGGAAATATCGGATTGAGTATCAAAAAAATGCCAAATTGCTTGCCAGGTTTCGATGATTGCTTTGGGCATTGGACCTGAGTTTTTAAAAACAAGATAATTCCCTTTATTTATAATGACAGTATAAAAAGAATTTATTATTTCCGAATTCCTAGTCTCAATTCCAGCAGTTACGGTATAAAACCCTTTAGTATTTGATTCATAATTAGAATATACCCCATAGATCGGTGAATCAGGTTTGTTCATGGCTATTTGTGAAGCATAAAATTTTTGCCAAAGAGTTGGTAATTTTGCTGTTTGAGGATTAAATTCATTGGCATTTTTGGTTCGTTCGCATAATCCTGATACTTGAAACACTTCGACTTTAATAAGTTCTGGTGTAATTTGCATTATAATACTCTCTCTTGTTAGGTTATAACCATTGAGTCTGCATGGCAGACTATAATTAACTTATCGTGTTCACTCATCTGAATTAATCCATACCGCAATTGATAACCCCAATTTTTATTATTTCTGGTGAAATCAAGATAATTGAGTAAAGGAGCAATGGGTATTTCAAGCGCTTTAGCCCAATGTACATGGCGCCGGAAAGGACGAAAATCTGGATTCGTTGTGACTTGATATGGCTCACCAGGGCTAACAATTCCTATAGCTGTAAACGAGCGCAAAGTGTCTTTGCCCTGAAAACTGGTTGTTGGTGAGTAATAAATAATAACGTCATTTGGTTTTATTCGCTTTAATGGCGCAAGCTTGCCATGACAAACTTGCATAACACCTATGTATTTGCCTAAACGAACATGTTCTACACAAGCTACAGCGAGCCAATTTTTACTCATCATTCTTTATCAATTCATTAAATGAGTTACAAGTTTAATCCAGCTTAGTGACAGTTTCTGTCAGTAGAGGGAGTATCACATGCTGATTTCTTCAATGAGTTTTAATGAATCGGATGAAAGTTCAAATGAATCCAAATCTAAATCTTCTTTCATATGCTGCTGATTGCTTGTACCCGTCAAAGGCACTATCCCAATTTGCAATGCAAATCGAAAAATAATTTGGGGTATTGATTTCTTATATTGTTTAGCCAGTTCATAAATCGTGTTAGACAGTAAATAAGATTGATTTGCTGTCAATAAGGAAAATCCCTGATAAAGTATGTCATGCTTTTTGCAAAATAATCGGATTGAGTAATCCCAGTGACTGCTTGCAAAACATCGATTTTGCACCAGTGAGGGCTTGATAACAGCTGCATTATAAAGAGTTTCCAATTGTTTCAGATCCACATTTGAAATACCAAGCAACCTGATTTTTCCTTCATAATACAACTGCTCCATAGCGTTCCAAATATCTAAATCATCTTGTACAAACCCAGAATTATAGGTGGGTCCATGGAGAATATACGAATCAATATAATCTGTTTGCAAGTGCTCTAAAGAACTTAAAAACGACTGTCTCACCTGATTTTCATAAGAAGCTTTTTCATCGTAAGGTTTGTTGTGATCTTGACTATGAGCTGGAGTAAACTTTGTTTGCAAAAATAAATCACTACGACTTTTCCCTGTATTTTTTAAGAATTGCTGGATCCCAAGTCCAACACCCTCTTCAAAATAATGTTTCAGTTGATTTGCTGTATCAATTCCAATAAATCCGTTTTCCAATGCCTGAAGAGTTAGTATTTGGGTTTTCTCTTTTTTCCAGGCAGTACCATATATAAAAGGTGGAACGCTAACATGATTCAGGTTATGTTTAAATGCTTCAAGCATGATATTGGCCAATAAATGTATGATGATAAGAATAGTTTTATAGTATTCTTTTACAAATAAATCAATTAGTACTCACCTAATAAAAACAAGGAGTAGTCATGAATATTACGTTGATTGGTCTAGGCAAAATGGGTTCAGTTTTAGCTCAACGATTATTAGCAGCCGATTTTAATTTAACTGTATTTAATCGTACAGCCGAAAAAATGATACCGTTAGTTAAAGCGGGCGCTAAAGGAGCAAACACCATTGAAGACGCTGTAAAAGATGCAAAAATTATTATTACTTGCCTTCTTGATGATCATGCAGTTTTAGAAACTACTAAAAGTTTTATTCCTAAGTTGCATCCTGAGGCTATTCATGTGGGCACATCGACTATATTGCCGGAAACATCAAAAAAATTAAGTGAGTTGCATAAAAAGCAAGGCAGTATCTACCTTGCTGCGAATGTTTTAGGTGTTCCAAAAGTGGCTGCACGGGGCGAACTCACTACGCTTGTTGCAGGTCAGAAAGAAATAATTGAACAATGTAAATCCGTATTTGCCGCATACTCCATCAAAGTAATTTCTGTAGGTTCACAACCTTTTCAAGCAAATGTAATTAAAATATGCATGAATTATTTTCTTGTAACCGCAATAGAAGCTATGGGAGAGCTCTATGCATTTGCTGAAAAAAGCGAAGTTGATACATCTATTCTTAATACATTGTTTCATTCTGTATTTGCTCACCCCGCCTTTCAACTTTATGTCGATAAAATCAAAGAACGTGACTTTGATGATGTAAATTTTGATATGAAAGGAGGGTTGAAAGACTTAAATTTATTTCAACAAGCTTTTACTCAGGTAGGAGTTGTTCCTGATATAGCCAACATTATCAAAGATAAATTTATTATCGCCGTAGCTCATCATATGGAAAACAAAGATTGGAGCGGAATCACTGAAATAACACGTTTGCAATCGAATATTTAATACCAACCTTATGGCTCCTCCAATGAAAATATATAATGTAGCCTGGGTACAGCGCAGCGGAACCCGGGATCTTGGCTTGATTACTTCTCGATCCCGGGTTCCGCTGCGCTGCAATAAACGTCCATTTAATGAGGCTTGTTTATAGTCAGTGCCTTCCATTTTTTTAAAAGGGTTTGGCGACGTTCAGGATAATTCGTTTCTGTGAGATTTAATTCAATAATGCGATCTGTTCGAAAATGTCGAAAATCCTGCCTTAGCTCGCACCATGTAATAAGAATACGGACCTGATCAAAAAATCCCAGAGCCAATGGCCAAATCATTCGTTGTGACGCGTTTTCATTGACATCCTGGTAGGTCAATTGAAGTTTCTTCTCCAATCGTATTGCTTTTCGAATCAAAATTAAATCAGAATCCTTGCTTTCAGCGATGTGTCCCGGAGCAATAAGGAGTCCAGAGATTTCTAACTGTTCACGCAATTCATTTGGAAGCACCGCTGCGATTTTAGCCAGGGCATTTTGTGCTGCAGATTTAAGTTGGGTGTCTGTTCTATCCGCAACCCAACGTGAGCCAAGAACTATAGCTTCGATTTCATCCGCAGTAAACATGAGCGGAGGGAGAGTAAATCCTGAGCGTAAAACATATCCCATACCCGCTTCTCCCTCAATTGGAGCTCCCTGCCCTTTCAACGTTGAAATATCGCGATACAAAGTACGAAGGCTAATCCCTAATTCTTGCGCAAGAGATACTCCGCTTACTGGAAAACGATGACATCTTAATAGCTGAATTAAATCCAATAATCGTTCAGTTCGTGACATTATTATTGCAGCGAACCTGCAGGAATCGAATTTTTATCAGCAACATCATCGTTCAATACTTCTTCAGAATTGAATTTTTGTATGATGTTATCCGCTATTTCTTTTGCTTTTGTGTAGAGTGAAGAGGTAACATAATTCATGGGTAAATCACTAAGCTCAGCCAAATAGGACTTGGCTGCGGTTAAACTTGTCAATCCAGCTGAGCTTAAGATTGAATTGACAGACTGACCTTGATAAGCATTATTAATCATGGCATCAGAGAATGGCATTAGTTTTTCTGCGACGAGTAAATTCAATAAAGCTTCTTTATAGTTATCAGCCTTATAATAGATGAGACAACAAAGTAAATAGCCTGGCGTCCAGTATAACGCTGCAAGTTGTGTTGCATAAATCAAAGCCTCAGCTAGTTTATTCCTCTGAAAAGCATTTTTATACAAAGCATTAAGCGCTGGGAAATAACCAAGTTGCGCAGCACATTTCAAATAAGCAGGAGCATATGACATGTAGATGGGATTCCCTGATGATTGATGAAAGTTACATTGAGCATAAATAAAAATTCCTTTGAGTAATTCAAAAGTATGTAATGTTACTTGTGGTTTATACTCATGAGTTTTTGCTCGCACTTCAGCTTTTTTATCATTTTCATCTACGGGGTTATGGGCATGACCGCATAAACGCCATCGTTCATTCCAAAAGGGGATTAGCTCTGACTGTTTGCATAAGGCATCAAGTTTTGGATAAGTAAAAGTCGCTCTGATTAATAAACCCAAATCAATATTTTCAATTAGGCTTACCAGAGTTGATGTAGCTGGGGCAACAGACATCTTGCTAGGCTGAAGTTGCTCAATTAATACCAACAAAGGATTCAGAGTCCTAAGCTCTTCTTTATTTAGCTTTAAAAACTCAGTGAACGGCATATAATTCATAACATACCTTTGCGTTTAAATTCCATCGATTATAAAAAAAAGGGATATTTATTTCCAGATTGTTTGTAATTTTTACCTGAATAAATAAATATCTCTTTATGCAAATTGGATCAATATCCAATTATATAGTTTGCACTGTAATGAGAGATGGACTTGTTTCTTCAACTTTATTTCTGCTCGCTAGGGCTTCTGATTTTTTAACAATAACAGGTAAACTGATATTTTCGTCAACCCTTGGAAGAAATCGCATCGCCTCGCTAAATGAGTCCTTTTTAACTGAAGGGGTCTTTTGGGAATGAGGTTTATTAAAAAATCCAAATAACTGGCTTTTCTTGAGTGACTCAACTGTTTCAGGTAAAAAAGCATTGTCCTCAATTTTATTCACTTTTTCTCTTTTGGGCTCGGTTGGAATTTCTTCGACTGTTATTTTAGGCGCGCTAATTGGAGCTCTTGCGTCTATTGCTTCAGGCTTATTAATTTTTTGGGTCATCATCTGACAACGCTCAGGATTTGGTAGTGAGCCAAAATGCTCATGGAGAAACTCTTCAAATCGTTTTGGTGATAAGCCAAAATCTGTATTCGAGCGCTCTTTTATCAGATCTTCAACGGCTTTATTTATCTTTTCAGGAGGAACACCAAGGTAGTTAACTGTAAAAAAGACCGCAAGTTGAGTTGCATTCATCACATTGACATTAAGACTGGATACAATAGCTTTTCCTGTAACTGGATCTTGAGAAATTGGCATATAGTTTGTCAATGCACATACAGACGAAACAACTCCACCGATAGTAATAGGTACCTGACCGCTTCGAGGCAAAAAGCTAGAAACAGTTGGAGCCGCTTCAGCAGTTGGAGCAGTTGAATCACTTGGCACAGTTGGACCAGTTTTACTTTTATTATAATATGTACCCTGCGCTGCCCCGATAATAAATAAATCATTTTTTGCAGTAGACCATCCTAATTTACAACTTTCTTTAGTACCTGTAACATGATTTTTATCGAAATAAGGAATGATTTCTTCTTTAAGGCTGTCACTTAGAATTTCCGGAAGTCCACCTAACTCATAAGGTTCTTGCCCAATACAATTGAACAGATAATCCACTGTAAAGTTATATTTCGGCGGTTCATTTTCTTTTTCCGAAACACCAATCAAAAGTTTCCCTTCCTCCCCATTTTCACCATGAACATAAGAAATAGAGGTGATCGATCCCTTCAGTTGGACTGATCGACTGTTCACTATAATTGCATTAACTCGGGGACCTGCCTCGATTGCTAATTCAAAACCACTTCGGCCCACCCAGGCTACTGGTTTCGCAGTAAGAGCAGCCACTTCCATTGCCCATGCAGCAGTTGCACCTCCTCCATAAACAAGAACAGTTTTATCTTTGCACTTTTCAACGACCGGTGTAAGAATATCGGTATAGTTTAAAACCTTGGCTTGTGCATCTGGTGAACTCAAACCTTTTTTTAAATTTTCTTCAAGTGTTCTTGCAGGACCAGCCCCAGTTGCAACGATAATTTTATCTACAGGAAAAGAGTGGCCACTAGCAGTTTCTATTTTTAAATGACCATTATCTTTTGATCTATCGATTCTTTTCACGCGTTCTTTGTCGGCAATGAATACCTCTTTTCCTTGAGTGTGCAGCGAGTCTACTGTCGCTTTCTCCAACTCGATCAATCTGGACTGATAATTATGGGAGTGTACATAAGCTGAACTAGGTTGGTGTGGTAAGATTCCATGTGTTTGATCATGTTCAGCAGGATCAATAAATTCGTAACTAGGCTCATGTGGCATAGCGAAAATATGATGAGGTTGAGCTAATCTGTGCGCTGCTATACCCCAGTAACCGCGATCGCCTAATACCAAAACATGAGAATACTCTTTTCCTATATCTTGTGTATAGAGATAGGTCAGTGCAGCAGTGCCTCCACCTATGACGGCTAATATCTTGCCCGTTTTAGCAGACGTCTGAAACTCATCTATAGAGCCTATTATTTTGCTGTTTGTGTTACCTGCCTTACTATCTTTTAAAACAGTAGGTTTGTCAGTAGAAAGAAGGGATTTAATTTGTTCTTTACTTTGCATATATACTATCCTAGAAAACAAGGAATGCACAAAATAAATACATTTTGACATAAAATTATTAACAAATTATTAAGTCAATCTCTTTTATGTGAATTTTTGTCTGATGTGTTTATCATGGAACAATGAAGTGGTTAAAAATAGAAAATCCAGTGCATGACAAGTAGATTACGAATGCTGTTCAGAAGATTGCTATAAAAATTCGCAAAATAATTTCGATATCTCTGGTATCAATTCACATCTCCTCTATTTTCCTTATAACGCTAATGGTATTGTACAAGTCTATAAAACTTAGGACTGCATTAAGTTCATCAAGCTTATCTTAAGGGAAGACGAGATGATAAAAAATGTTCATGAGATACAGATGAAAAAGTATCATTTTATTACTTTATTATACCTTACTTCACTTTTACTCTCTTTTCCTGCATCCGCAATAAATAAAGTCATTAATTTAGATATTGCTTATAAAACAGTCTATTTCGCTAATAGGCCCGCTAAAGCGATTGCTGTAAACAATCAAATACCTGCACCTACCTTACATTTTAAAGAAGGGGATCAGGTAACGATTAATGTGTACAACCACCTCGATAAAGGAACGGCCATACATTGGCATGGTGTCTTGGTTCCTTGGCAAATGGATGGTGTAGAAGGTGTATCTCAAACTGAAATTCCACCGGGTGGTGTTTTTCACTATCAATTTACTTTAAAGCAATCCGGTACTTATTGGTACCATGCCCACGCGGGCTTACAAGAGCAACAGGGTTTGTATGGAGCATTTTTGATTGATCCCAAGAAACCATCTCCTTATGCTTATACTAAAGATTATGTGATTGTTTTATCAGATTGGATTAATACCAAACCCGAGCATGTTTTAGCCAATCTTAAAAAAGATGGGGATTATTATGCTCCTCGCTTTCCACTACAACCATCGCTGGTAAAATTTATTCATGATTATCAAAAAGCATCTAAAAAAGAACGACAAAGCCTTCTTGATGATTATAAAAGCATGCAACAAATGCGTATGAGTCTTTATGATATAAGTGATGTCGCTTTCGATGCGTTTTTAATGAATGGTCATCCTAACGCAGATCCATGGACCGCACCCGTGAAAGTAGGTGATGTCGTTCGCTTGCGCTTTATTGATGCAGGTAGCAGTACGATTTTCCGAGTCAAAATACCTGGTTCGATAATGAGAGTCGTGCAAGCTGATGGAAACGATGTAAAGCCCTATTCCCTTAAAGAATTAACAATTTCACCTGCTGAGACCTATGATGTTTTAGTTAAAATAGAAAAAAATGAGCCCTACATTATTTATGCAGGTTCAAAAGATACTGTAGGAACTGTCTATGGTGCTTTAAAAACAGGAGCAAATCAAAGCGTTGACTACAGTCAAGTAAAACCATTCCCAGAACCCATTCCGGTCACAAGAGAAATGATGAATATTATGATGGGTGGCATGCATCACGGCACTCTACCTATGACGCAAAAAGGGCAAAATACAGCAAAATCTTCAATGAAACCAATGCAGTCCATGAAAATGGACCATAGAATGCATAAGAATCACTCCATGAATATGAAAATGGACCATAATATGAATATGAGTCATTCCATGAGCATGAAAATGGACCATAGTATGAATATGAGTCATTCCATGAACATGAAAATGCCCACTGAGCCCACTCGATTTAAAGATACCATAGCCCCTTCTGATTCATCCTATATGACTTCACTGGAAACAAATTATCGTGATTTAACTGCCGCAATCCCAACCAATAATCCCAATAAACCTGTAGAAGGAGTAATTAATTTGGAATTATTTGGCTACATGGGCCAATTTATTTGGTTTATTAATGGAGTTCCTGGTTATAAGGCGAAGCCCATACACTTAAAACCTGGCAAACGGTATCGTTTTGTATTTACAAATACATCCATGATGCATCACCCAATGCACATTCATGGCCATTGGTTTATTCTACGCACGGGAAAGGATGCCTTTGATCCTTTGAAACATACACTTGATGTTCCCCCTGGAGGTACCATAACTGCTGATGTAGACACTGATGCAAGCGGCCAATGGTTCTTCCATTGCCATATGCTTTATCACATGATGACTGGAATGAATCGAGTCTTTCAATATACAACCATAGTTGAAATCGCTGAACACAAAGCCAAACCAGAAGACATTGAGAAAAATACTGATTATTATAACCGCCCCATTATACGGGTCGATGAAGCAATGAGGCCGATTAATTTGCATTTACTAAAGCATCCCATGGCCCATGGAGGAGGTTTTTGGTTTGCAACTTTAGTCGATGTAAGTGCCGATCCTTTGCATAATGCGCAACAGCTTACTTACAAGGGTATGTATGGTCCTGACTACAATAAATTAGAATTATTCATCAATGACGCTGAAATTTATAAGGACACAGTCGAAAACGCTGATGTTGATATATTTTACTGGCATCTAATCAGTCAATTTTGGGCAGTAAAAGGGGGTGTGAACTATTTTAATCAACCTGCCACGCGACCTTATTGGCAAGCAGGCCTTGGTCTTGAAGGGTTAATGCCATTTTTTATTGATACAGATATAAGAACTTATTTTTATGGTGGCAGCGCTAAATTTGATATTGAGTTATCGCGGGATACCCAAATTACCAATAATTTCTTGATCAGAGCAGGTATTCGCAGCATTTTAGCAACCAAAACGGTAGTTAACGCCCAAATTGGCAGTGGCTTGAATCAAATGCGTTATACTGTAAGGCCCTATTACCGTCTTATCCCCGGTATCAATTTATATGTTGAATATGAAAATGAGCATGATTACGGTGCATTTAAAACCCTTGAAGATACAAGTACTTCTCCAGATATCTCCAATACAGTTTCATTAGGAGCCTCTTTCCTCTTTTAATTCTCAGTCTCTTAGCTCAAGTAAAGAATCTTGGGAGAGAGACATATTTAGCTGAAAATAGCTTTTCGGTGAATTGTGTAGAAGATTGAGAGCAGCTAAACTACGTTTAAAAAATTGGAACTATGGATGTCTACATTGAGGAATACACAAGGAATACTCATTGAAACTACAAATAAATTATTTGATGTGTTCAGTAAGTTTATCCTGTTGCTTATTATCGTATGTATTTTTGTTCCCTTCTCCCCCAAAATGCCAGCTCCGGGAATTGACCCTTCATGGGCACTGGGTTTAAATCAAGCAGTTGCTCAAGGGTTAGCTTTCGGCAAAGAGATAATATTTACTCTAGGCCCTTATTCATCTCTTTATACAAAAACCTATCACCCAGCAACTGATTTTTTGATGATTACTGGATGTCTTTACTTAGCTCTATCCTACTGGGTATATCTCCTTTTTTTAATGAAACCAAGTCGATGGTACTGGACTCTAATTTATTGTGTGCCTTTTTTAGGTATGATGTATGCTCGAGATTCTCTATTTTTTTCTTACCCCTTACTTGCAGGATTAGTCAGCTTTAAGATCCTCTTTTTTTTAAAGAATAAAATTGAAAATCATTATCTTTTTGTATTTACTTTTTTTCTATTTGCCCCATTTGGCTTAATGACATTAATCAAAGGCTCAATGCTCATTATTTGCCTTCTTACGCTTATTATTTGCTTTATCTTTTTTCTTGCGCACAATAAAAAAGAACTGGCTTTGAGTTGCCTGGTCGCCCCTGCAGTTTCAACCGTTATATTTTGGCTTGTAGCAGGACAACCTTTATCCTCTTTACCTAAGTATCTCACCAGTTCCTTCTTTATTGCATCAGGATTTACTGAAGCAATGTCTTCCGATGGAAATATAAATGAGGTCATTTTCTATTTGCTTACTTGTTTATTAATTTTCTTAGCCATTTCATGGCGGAAACAAATGCCACGAGGAACAAAAATATTCTTACTGAGCATGTATTTTGTTTTTTTATTTGTTTCTTTTAAAACAGGTTTTACGCGTCATTCTGGCCATGCATTTATACCTGGAACCTCTATCTTGCTTGCAGGCCTTTTTTTACTCTTTATTTTTAATTCATGGCCCAGTTATTTACTTATTTTTGTATCATTAAGCAGCTGGTATTATATTAATAGTCAGTATACCCACATATCAATTCACGATAATTTCATTTCTACTTACTCCACTGCCTGGCATGGTTTAAAAAGCAGAATACAAGACCCTTACTGGCTAGAAAAGAACTTTACTTTCACGATGAATTTCTTGCGGGAGCAAGCCGGCTTCCCCATTTTACAGGGAACTACTGACATTTACTCATACAATCAAACCTACCTAATATCCTCACAAAATATTTGGTCGCCGCGTCCAATCTTTCAGAGTTACTCGGTGTTCAGTCGAGGCTTAGCTGAAGACAATAAAAAACATCTTCAAGGAGAACATAAACCCGATAATATCATTTTTAAGATTGAACCCATTGACCAACGAATTCCCTCACTGGAGGATGGTGCAAGCTGGCCCTTATTACTAACTGCTTATCAGCCCACTCATTCAACTAATCATTTTTTGTTTCTCCGTAAAAAGGATCATCCTCATCACACAAACCTCACTTTATTAAAAAGAGAGTCCCATGTCCTTGGGGAACAAGTTGATATACCCGACAAACAGCTGCTGTTTGCTGAAATTGAATTAAAACCAACGGTATTGGGGGTTGTGGCAGCTATTCTCTTTAAACCACAACAATTGCAAATCACTCTGAAGTTAGGCAATGGCACCTCAAACCACTACCGTCTTGTTTCCAACATGGCTAAATCAACTTTTCTGCTCTCACCCCTTATTGAAAATACTGTTGAATTCTCATTACTTTATAAGGAAAATAATAAATTAGAGACAAAAAGAGTAAGATCCATGGTTATTACCACATGTCAGAGAAACAATTGGCATTGGAATAATACTTATGCCATCAATTTTAAGCATATTCCTGCCCATTAAGGAAATATATTCAAGAGAAAAGCCCTCTCATGAGAGGGCTAGGATTTACTCGTCTCCATACTGAATCAAAGTAGCCAAGGCTCATTTATTTGTGTAAAGAATACCCTTCATCAAGCCAGCCTTGTAAACCGGTTTCCAATGAGGAAACATTCGTGTAGCCCATTTTTTGTAAGTTGTCTGCAACCAGTGCACTTCGAAAACCGCCACTACAATACACAATCACTTGAGTATTCAAATCAGGAATTTTCTTTTCAATATCTCGTTCAATAACGCCTTTACTTAAGTGCATTGCAGTTGAAATATAACCTGTTTCCCATTCATTCATCTCGCGCACATCAACAAGCTGCATGGACTCATGGCGATCAATTTTTTCTTTTAATTTTTTGGGGGCTATTTCTTTAATATGTTTTTTTGCTTCTGTTACCAATGCTAAAAATCCCTGTGAATGTTGTTTCATTTGCTTCTCCTGGCGCTTTAGTTATATCACATTATCAATTTCCAGAAACTGGTCATTATGATAAACAACTTAATTATTAGGATGGGTTACTTGCGGATTCGTTTAAACCAACTTTTTAACTCAGGCCAAAAAGCAATTACACTTATAATAAGGGTAAACAAAATAACCGCAACTACCATTTGAACAACAGGAAACTTCAGTTCCTCACGTCCCACAAACCAACTTGCAATAGCTCCTGATATCACAAAAAACAATCTTAAAAGCCCCTGAAGCATACATCATTCTCCAAATAATTCATGTGCTTAAAATTACACTCCATGTAAGTTTAAAATATTATTCATTTGTCTTAATAAGCCTCAAAAACTCTGTTTTAAGAATGTTTGAAAAATTGATTCATTTTTATTATTTTTTTCTTCGTACGTATAATAAAGCCATAACACATGATGCTTTACGCGATAATTCATCACTGCCTCGGCTGGTCAGAATAATAGGAACATGGGCTCCTAATACCATACCAGCAGCTTCAATATGGGATAAATAAGTCATTTGTTTGTAAAGCATATTACCTGACTCAACATCAGGGACTACTAAAATGTCCGCATTACCAGCAACTGGTGAAAAAATACCTTTTTCACGTGCTGAATCCATAGAAATAGCATTATCAAATGCTAATGGACCATCTAAGATACCCCCAGTTATCTGACCACGCTCCGCCATTTTACATAGAGCAGTAGCATCAAGTGTAGATGGAATTTTTTCATTTACAGTTTCCACTGCTGAAAGAATTGCAACATTAGGAGTACCTAATTCGAGTGCATGGAAAAGATCAATTGCATTTTGCACTATGTCACGCTTCTCACTGAGATTGGGGAATAGATTGATTGCCGCATCGGTTAAAAAAATAGGCTTTGGATAATTCGGTACTTCGAGAGAGAATACATGGCTCATACGGCGCCCAGTGCGCAAACCATTTTCCTTGGCGACAATTGGCTTCATCAATTCTTCGGTATGAAGTTTGCCTTTCATTATCGCCTCAACTTTTTGTGTTATAGCCAATTTTACTGCTTTTTCTGCTGCTTCAGTGCTGTGTTCTGTTGCAATGAGTTCATATGACGAAATATCAATATTGGCTTCTTTTGCAGCATCAAGAATCTTTTGCTTCGGACCAATAAGAACAGGAATAATTAAACCCTCTTCGGCAGAAGCAATTGCACCTTTAAGTGACAATACATCTACAGGATGTACTACAGCTGTTTTAAGGGGTTTTAGTGAGTTTTTTGCATTAATTAAGCGATGATACCAATGCTCCCGTCTTGGTTTCAGCTCTACTGTGGATAGCTCGATACGTTTTCTCTTTATTTTAATTGTTGGTGCAATAACTGTTGCAAGGCCACGAATCACTATTTTTCCCAATTGATTGACACACTTACAATCAAGCTCAACAATATTGTTTTTTGGTATTTTCTTCACCACTTCCAGTGTTACGGTAATTGTATCGCCAGGACTCACTGGATGTTCAAATTTTAAAGTTTGATCTAAATAAATGGTTCCAGGCCCAGGTAGTTCAGTTCCTAAAACAGTAGATAAAAGTGATGCCCCCCACATTCCATGAGCAATAATTTTATGAAACATGTGACTTTTAGCATATTCTGCATCAACATGTTCCGGGTTCACATCCCCTGACACGATAGCAAAAAGCTCAATATCTTCTAGGGTTAATGTGCGTATGAGTTGCGCTGATTTGCCGATTTTAAGCTCGTCAAAGACATGATTTTCAATATAGCTCATCTGTTTGCCTGCACTATGTAAAAGTTGATGCAACAATTTAAAAAAATTATTGCATTTAAATGAAAGGAGCGTGCCTCATATTTGGCTTGAGGCACAATTTACAGATTTATTTTATATGTTCGATTTTTATGTCTCGAGATTTTCCCTTAGCTTCTGCTTTTTTAGGCAGATCAATCCAAAGCATTCCTTTTTTGAAAGTAGCCTTAGTCTTATCAATATCTACTGTAGAAGGTAATGAGACCGAGCGTTCATATTTACCATAACCAATTTCTCGAGAAATATATTTTTTATTTTCATTTTTTTTAGAAGTAGATTTTTCACCTGTAATCGTAAGTACATTCCCGCTAAAAGACACTTTTATGTCTTTTTCATCCATACCGGGCATTTCCATTTGAATGGTAAAATGATCCTTATCCTCAACAACATCCATTGACGGCATAAGATTCAGACTCTCAAATTGTGATAAATTCTTATTTGACGCAAACACATCATAAAAATCATGAAATGCTTTATCAATTTCCTGTTGAAGATTTAAAAAAGGATTATGGGGATTTTCGATTAAAAAAGGGCTTCCTTTTTTCCATTTTAGTAGCGTATTCATGGTATGCTCCGTCGAATGTAATTTTTATCCATTAATAAAATTTGAAAATACACCAACGTATAGTTTGATATACAAAAGTAAATTGTCAAGTCAAATCATTTCCAATATTTAGTCTACATTATAATCAATATAATTTTATTTTATTGTTCAAAATGATTTAAGGAAGAGATGATTATGATGCATGCTATGGTTATGGAAAAATCAGGACAAAATTTAATCTATAAGGAAGTAAAAAAACCTGAACCCAAAGAAAATGAAGTGCTCATTAAAGTGCGAACCTGCGGTATTTGTCGAACGGATCTTCACGTTGTCGATGGAGAACTAAATAATCCCAAACTACCTCTTATTCCCGGTCATCAAATCGTAGGCATCATTGAAAAAGTTGGTGCTTCAGTCAGTCAGTTTGCAATTGGACAGCGAATCGGAGTTCCCTGGTTAGGTGGAAGTTGTCAAAAATGTGCATTTTGTTTATCAGGGCGTGAAAACTTATGTGATGAGGCTCGTTTTACGGGTTATCAAATTGATGGCGGATTTGCAGAATATTGTGTGGCAAACCACCAATTTTGTTTTCCTATACCCGATGGTTATTCCGACGATCAAGCCGCCCCTCTTTTCTGTGCTGGATTAATTGGGTATCGCGCTTTAATGAAAACAAACAAGGCCAAACATTTGGGATTATATGGTTTTGGCGCAGCAGCTCATATTCTTATTCAGGTAGCACAAAAACAAGATCGAAAGATATATGCCTTTACCAGTCCAGGAGACAGACAAGCCCAGGAATTTGCTTACAAATTAGGTGCAACTTGGGCAGGTGACTCAGATAAGCCCTCGCCAAATTTACTGGATGCCGCAATCATTTTTGCTCCTGTAGGGGCTCTTGTTCCTCTTGCTCTTCGTAACACAATCAAAGGTGGAGTCGTAGTCTGCGCTGGAATCCATATGAGCGACATCCCTAGTTTTCCTTATAGTATTCTTTGGGGGGAGCGAACTCTATGTTCTGTCGCGAACCTTACCAGAAAGGATGGCGAAGAGTTTTTGTCATTAGCTCCGAAAATCCCCGTTAAAACGGAAGTTCATACGTATCCATTAGCTGAAGTGAATCAAGCACTTGCAGATCTACGTCACGGACGGTTTACTGGAGCAGCAGTTATTACGCTCTAAAACGAGTTCTGGCTAAGGAATGAATAGAATCGATGTAGGTTGAAGCAGAGTGTAGCGCCCTTCAATCAAAATATCATTCGACTTAAAAAACAGACATATTTCTTGATTTGATTGATAAGATTTGGGACTATCCAAATGCAGTGCTCTCTATTTTTTATTAAAGGGAATTATTATGTTTCAACAAGCAATAGTGCGAAAACCATCACCTAATTTGATTCATGGGTTAACCTCTACAACGGAGTTAGGTCAACCTGACTATTCAAAAGCTCTGAACCAACATCAACATTACATTAATACATTGATCCAGTGTGGTCTAGAAGTAACTGTTTTACCTGTAGCAGATACGTTCCCTGATTCATGTTTTGTTGAAGATGCTGCACTTCTTACAGATCGATTCGCACTGCTTACGCGCCCTGGAGCCCTATCAAGACAAGGAGAGGTTAATCTAATTGAACCATGTATCCAAACCTTTTATAAAGAACGAATCCATATAATAGAAGCTCCTGGAACATTGGAAGCAGGAGATGTCTTGCAAGTTGAAGATCATTTTTATATAGGTATTTCACAACGTACCAACAGAGAGGGGGCAAGCCAACTGTCTGCCTTGCTGACTCAGTATGGCTATAAAAGTACATTCGTAGAACTTAAAAAATTTCTGCATTTAAAAACAGGAATTTCCTATCTGGGTAATGGATGCTTGCTGGTCCATGGTGAATTAGTGAATCATTCTGCTTTTACCTCATATGAACAATTAATTGTTGAGGAAAGTGAAGCTTATGCAGCCAATTGCATTAGAGTTAATAACAGCGTCATTATGCCTCAAGGTTTCCCTCGATCCATAGAAATGGTTCGGAGTTCAGGTTTTCAAATTAGCCTCGTAGATGTGAGTGAGTTTCGTAAAATTGATGGTGGTTTAAGCTGTTTATCATTGAGATTCTAATGAATAAAAAGCTGACCATTTTTAGTTTGACCCTAATGACTGTCGGCTCAGTAGACAGCATTCGTAATTTGCCTGCTGCAGCATTAGTTGGCACAGAAATTTTTTGGTATTTTGGTCTGGCATTTTTTTTCTTTTTATTACCCAGTGCCATTGTTTCAGGATGGTTTTCCTCTAAGTCTCATGAAGGAATTTATGGGTGGGTAAAAAATAGTCTGGGCAGAAAACCGGGCTTTATCGCCATTTGGTTTCAATGGATGCAAAACATTCTTATTTACCCTACATTTTTCAGCTTTATAGCAGGGACATTTTTGTTTTGCATTGACCCCAGTCTTATTGGAAATAAAACGCTTCTTTTTATTATGATCAATCTTCTTATTTGGTGCTTAACTTGGATTAACATAAAAGGACTTCATTTATCCAATCGATTAACAGTTTTTTGCTCCATAGTTGGACTTTTACTTCCATTCCTTTTAATTTTGGGTATAGGACTTATTTGGATCATTTACCATCCTCAATCCCTAAAACTTATCACACCTTCTCATCAAGATTCATGGGCTTCTTTAACCGCAATCATTCTTTCTTTTTGCGGTATTGAAATTGCTTGTGTTCATGCTCAAGATTGCAAACCCGGTGCTTTGCCTAAAGCCATTGCAATCTCGGTGATTATTATTTTTGTTACAATGCTTTTTGGCTCATTAACTTTAGCGTTATTGCTTTCCCCGCAGCAACTGAATTTTATTAGCGGCATACCTGAGTTATTTCAAGTTTTTTTTACCCAAATCCAATTTGCAAAACTGAGTTTGGTTGTCAATTTCTTAATCGTTCTCGGGTGTATTGGTTGCGCGAATAACTGGCTTATTGCGCCCCTTAAAGGTCTTTTATTTGCGAGCAATGAACTCGATAACTCAACAAATCAATCTTCTACTAAATTCCTGGTTATGCAAGCATGTGGTGTATCCCTTATTAGTACTTTTTTTTTGCTATTTCCCAGTATTAATACCTCCTATTGGTTCATGATTACTCTGGCCACACAAATGTATTTATTTATGTATGGACTCCTGTTTGCAGGGGCAATACGTTTAGCATGGAAAGAAAAAAAGCAGTTTTATAAGTTCATTATTTTATTTTCTATTATGGGTTTTATTGGGATCATCATTTCGCTTACAGTAAGTTTTACCCCCCCTGCTTCATTAAAATATGGATCACTACTTCAGTATGATTCATTAATTATTGGGTGTTTGGTGTTTATTACTCTCTTATCTATTTTATGGAAGAAACTTCTTTTTCAAAGGGATATAGAAAAATCGCTGGAAAATGCAACCAGCTTTCGCTAATTATGTATCAATAAATTAACATCTTGATTTCTCTGGTTATTACTAAAGCAAGTGCTTTACTTTAAGTTCAAAAAAGTTTATAATTTGAACAGGCTTATATACTGGAGTTCCTCGTGGCAACTACATCCTCACCCACTCAATCTTCCCCAATGGCGTTGACTTCAAGCCAGCTTGAACAATGGTTTGCAAACATAGAAAAAGGCAATAGGTCCACTACAGAAACAACTTCTTCTTTAGCAGCTCAATTTCTTGCTCGTTTTGGACTAAAAGATGCCGCCCAGGTACTTGAATTTCTTAAAACAGCTGGCGGTAACGAAACCATAAATATGATCGCTCAAGAAATCATGAAAGAAGAGGCACAAATTCAATTTATCAGGGAAAAAAATGCAGAAGAACTGCTCCGTCAGCAAAGTTTACTTTTCCTTCTTATGTCATTAATTGCTAAGAGTAAAGCACAAACAGAACATGTGAGCGAACAAACACAACAACAAATCGATCAAAAGCTTAAGGAAGCAAGAGCCGAAGGGAAAAAAGGCAACAACTCCATTGCTACGAATATGGTTGACGCCAACATACGTGCCAATAAGATTCAAGAGCTTGATAAAGAGCTAAGAAAATTAGAAGAAGACTTACTTGAAGTAGAAGCAGAGTTAGAAGCCCTTGAAGAAGAAGTGTTGTTAATGGAAGAAAATCATGCTTATCTCACGGACGATCTGGATCAGCTTAACGCCTATCTGCTAGTACCTCTATTCAATAATCAGCCAATGACTCACTATGTTGCCCATGCAAATCAACAAATAGCAAGCTTGACAACACAACTTGCCGCTCTTAGAGTACAGCAAACAGCACTAATTCCTCCCACTTCACGTGATACCACAGAAGTACAGCTGACTAAAGAACGTATTGATAGAAGAATTCGCATGTTGGAAGATCGGCTTTCCTTTCATCAAACTCAACTCCAGCAGCCTCCTCAGACTTCTGAACAATTATTCCAACAATTACTTGAGCGGGTCAGGGTTCGATTAAATGAACCGGAACAGATACATGAATCACCCACATACCATGCACGTGAAATAGAAGCTTTAAGATTACAAGAACGCGGCTTTTCCCAAGCGCTGCAAGTTTTGAGAAATGAAAAAATTCTTCTTAACCCAGAGGGGAGGCAGGTTTACGATTTCAGTGAGGCGGAACACATTATAGATCCGCGTCATATGTCTCGTTTTCGACGGTATGGAGATTCATATGCCTATTTTTCGGAAGATATAACTCCTGAACGCCAATTAAGTGAAGATGACTGGTTGCAAGCAAAGCTAAACTATGAGCAGTCGCGATCTAATATTTGTACCGTTAACTTTTTCTACAACGATCAAATGAAACGTGATGTAGAATCAATTAGAGAACGAACACACTCTTGCCAAAGTCGTGCACAAGCGTTGCTGAATCGCATAGATCAAGTTCAAACAACTAAATTGCAACTTCTGCCAGAAAAAACACCCTTTAGCATGACGCCAAAACCACAACCCAAAAGCAGTTATTCACTCATGTTAGAGCGTTTAGTACCATCTCAGGCTCCGGCTCCACGTCCACAAGATATTCTCAACGCGCGTCATGAACTTGAGGCAGTAGTTCCACCGGAGAGAAAAGGTGCATTAGAAGAACTAATCAATGAAGTCAGACCTGGTGAAATTATGGCTCCAGAGAGAAGATATAGTTGGTTCAACAAATTCAGAATGCTAATGCCTGATATTCCAGTGCCAGAAGAAGATTCAAAGTTAAAATATAAAAAGTAATCCCAGTTGAGTCCACCATGTTCAGATTAATCCGAGGCATTGATGTCTCGGATACCATTCATTTATTCTTATGTTGTAATCTCAATCAACCAATACATTCTTACTTTGTCAGTGGTTACTCCCTTCTTTTTTGATAATTTATTTGACACGAATTAATACTAATTGGTATCATCAGGATAATTAACAATTTATCTCTCACTCTGCAATATATATGAACAATAACTCGAGACATCCAATTTTTTTAAGCAGCTCTGCTGGGTTGGTGCGTGCTATTGTTTCTATCGTTTCAGTTGTAGTGGTGGTCGTGGTGTTCCTCTCCTCGCCCTAGAGTCGCGTCTTTGATTGTTCAGCTTCTCTAGGGAGAAGGCCGAATAATCAAGTGATACGATTTAACAATATTGAGGAGATTCACCATGGGAAATGCACTTGATGCAGACGCATCGCAGCAACAAAAAACAATAACCTACCGCGCTCTTTTTATCATTAGTTTATGCGCTGCATTTTTATTTTATAAGTACATCCTCCAAAATTTTCCAAGTGTAATGCCTCAACAATTGATGGATACATTTAATCTACAGGGATTAGGTCTTGGTGTTTTATCCGGAGCTTATTTCTGGACTTATCTCATCGTACCTTTATTTGTAGGAATCGTTCTCGATCGCTACGGCACACGATGGGTTACCACAGGAGCAATTTTTTGTTGTGCCTTTGGAATTTATATTTTTTCTCAGGCTCAGGAATTAAACACCGCTATTTGGGGGCGTACCTTGACCGGGGTTGGCGTTTCTTTTGCTTCCATCGCCTATTTCAAATTAGCGGCAGTATGGTTTCCCAAAAAACATTATGCACTACTAACCTCATTACTTGTTACGGCCGCAATGGTCGGAGCAATTTTTGGACAAATGCCGCTCGCATGGTTGATTAGTCAGGTAGGATGGAGGACCAGTTTAGTTTATATGGCCTGGATGGGTATCATACTGGCCTTCTTGTTCTTTTTTATTGTTAAAGACAAACCTTCTTTCTCCATTGAGTCTTTAGAATCCAATACTCGGCATGCTTCTAAAAACCCACATTTATGGCAAGATATTTTATTAATTGTAAAAAATAAACAAAACTGGTTGTTAACAGGATATAGTGGTTTGGCATTTTCTCCCATAGTTATTTTTTGTGGTTTATGGGGGAATCCCTTTTTACAAAAAGCGTATCATTTAGATAAATTAGTTGCCCCATCTCTTATTTCTTTAGTATTTGTGGGACTGGCAATTGCATGCCCCGTATTTGCTTTATTTATTAATCGCATACAAAATCGCTGTGCGTTTATATTTTACAGCACAATAATTTCTGCTTTATCTATTAGTTTGGTCATTTATGCCCACCCCATGCCCATTTGGCTATTGAGCGTATTACTTTTTCTATTTGGTTTTAGTTTGGGAGCATTTCCAATAGTTTTTGTAATCGGGAAAGAATCCAATCCATTATATCTGGCTGGTACAGTAACCTCTTTAATCAATGCAAGTGACGCCTTCCTGGATGCAATTACTGAACCTGCAATAGGGAAACTTCTCGATACATTTAGTAATGTAGATGTCTCTCACGATTTTTCTCTATTTAGTTATCATATTGGCTTGGCTGTTTTACCTTTATACCAAATCATCGGTGCATTTTTGATGAGGTGGGTTAAAGATGAATATCGTGCAGTTCATTAAAAAAGGGTTCATTAAGCCTTAATTGAGGCTTAATGAACCCTCAATGATTTCTACGCTTTCAGCATGAACATATACCCAGGCAAATACACCTGAAGCTAACTTTACTTTGACTCGTTTATAATCTTCAACCTCGTAAGAATCTGCTTTCTTTAACTCTTCGATACTCACATCAAATACCATCCCTTCTATGCTGTCTGTAAATTTTCCAGTATATGTAATAATGGGGTGTTCCTCTTCACCGCTTGTAGCAATCACATCCACATCTTTAATTTTTATTTTAGACATGCCGAATCCGGGAAGAACATCTGCTGTTCCATGTAATTTTCGTCCAAAATTACTCAGCTGCACTGCATCATAACGTAACGTGCCATAGGAAAATAATTTTTCAGTATTCATTACTTCTACTCATCAAAATAATTAGCGATTATCCAGATTTTTTTAGCAATGACAAGACGGAGAAGAACATACGGAGTAAGCACATCTATTTTTGTCTACTTGCCCTGCTTCATGCACGCATCCAGCGGATCGCGGATAAATACTTAACCACCACAAATGTTAATTCTGAGTTATCCCCTTAAAATCTGAATAATATAGGGTATTGGATTTGCATTATCATTCGTTAAAACTATTTATTTTAGTTATAAGATTGATGGAGGTATTCTCTTCTACGTTAGATTTAAAAAAAGTAGCCCCTGTATCTTGCAAACGATTCAGAAGACGACTTAAATCGTCCTGCAAAATACATGGTGTTTCCTTGATTAAGGGCAACCATCGTTTGTCGTCCAGCGAAAAAACTCTGTTTGGCCCCAAACCATCACGAACCATTTGGTAAATTAAATTTTCAAGAAAACGTGCACCTAAAGTATCACAAGTTTTGCTCTTGATTAATTCATTAATTTTTACAGAGCAATTGAAAAGCGCAGAAGATACTCTTTCCCTTTTTTCTGTATTGGCAATTTTGGCTGTTATTAAACTTTGAGCATCAGTAATATTAAAGAAGCTATATTCTACCCCTAATTCATTTTTAAACCCTTCTTTATCATCATAATATGAAGCGATTGTTTCGCCACGAACAAAAAAACCAGTGTTTTGACATAATTCAGCTACCGCAGGTTCAGCCGTAAATAGCTCTACTTTTTTTACACGATTTTCTTGCAGAATATCTGTGAGAATTTTTTGCAAAGCTTGAGTAGCTTCTGCCTGATGTTCCGGCATATGGAGCTGGATTGACATGAAGCCAATGTGTCGAATTACAGAGTTATCCGGTTCAACATCAAGAGTTAGTAAGGGTTTTTCTTGAAAATAGGCAGTATATTGACTGTTCACCCGTTTAACTGTAATAGCGTTGTTATTTGCCGACTGCAATGGTGGAATAACTTCCTCATATTTTAAGCTTGGTAATTTAGAAGCGGCTTTAACTAATTCATCATCCAAAAAACGACAAATATAGCGCTCAATGAGATAAAAATTCCCCTCGTTATTGCGCCGCTGCAACCAATCAGGAAAAACAGCTTCCTCAGAAAAATCTTTGTCTGCTATATGAAAAGCTGCTAAATTTCCACCACTTTGAGTCAACTGTATTCTTTTAATACCTGCTAAACGCACGATTTTTTCAAATTCCTGATAAAAGAATTTTGCATATCCTTTGCCCTGATAATCCTTGTCAATGCCCATTGAGCAATATTCTGCGATATGTTGATGCTGATTTTTACCAAACTTAATTCGTCTTACTCCAACAATTTTCTCTACATCATCGATTTTATCAATAAGCACATAGATATCGCTCGTTTTTGCCATATGCGCATAATGCGACCTAAACTCTTCTTGGGTCTGCTTGGTGAAGGACATCCATTGGATAACGTGATCTTGCATCCATATTTTCCATATCGCCTCATAATCATCGGGTTCAGCTTTACGAATATAGGGGTGCGGCATATTTTTTCTCATTAACCATGACATAAATATTCATTTATTATATCAAGCGGCATTGAATTGATCAATTTTTAGTCATTTTGCACCTTGTATTTTGGTTTCTTAAAGGGAGCTGCCATGAATGAATAGAAAGGTGTTAGAATGAATAATAAGACAATACCATAAAAAATAACCTCTTGACCTGAGCCTATAATAGCAAATAAAACATAAACACAAGCTAAAATAAAAATAACCATCGCTTTGATAAAGTCACTCTTTGTATCCGTTTTTTTAAATTGGCGAAAGGACACCATAGCAGCAACGGTAGTGTAAAGATAGGGGACTAAAATACATAGATTAGACAAGGTGACAAGCAAGGTAAACTGAGAAGTCAGCAGTTTGGAGTAGTTCATTCCCAATAAAATCGTCATAATTAACGATGAAATAATAATTGACCAATAAGGCGTCTGATATCGCGATAATTTTGCAAGAAAACTTGGTAATAACCCATCTCTTGCTGTCGCCATAGCGGCCTGACTTGTAATGAATAAAAAACCAATAATTGTACATAAACAGGAAATAATAGCTGCTAAAGCAAAGATTTGATTTGTTAACTCACCAAAAATCACCCTACCTGCTGCAGCAAAAGGGGCTGGGTTATTCACTAAAAATTTCGACGAAAACATCCCCATAATTGCTATTGTACTTAATATGTAAATAAGTGCAGTAATAAAAGTTCCTAGCACGGTAGCCCGATAAATAGTTCTTTCTGGGTTTTTAACATTTTCTGCAGGAATTGTAGCTGACTCCAATCCTGCAAAAGCAAAAAAAGTTAACATAGCAACATTAGCTAATGTAGTAATATTAGACTGTCCTGAAACATTAAAATCAGAAAGATTAGCGACTTGCACATGAAATAAACCTGCAATTGAAACAAGCACAATAGGAACTAATTTAATAATTGTGGTGGCAACCTGAACAATCTTGACTTCCTTTATACCAATAATATTAAGTAAAGCTATGCACCAAATAATTGCGCTCCCAACTAGAAATGCTAAAAAATGATTAGCCTGAATTGCCGGCCAAAAGATAGTAAGATAGGCCAATAGAGCAACAACAGTGGCTGCGTCACCAATGATATTACCCAGTAAATAAGCAATGCTGACTTGATATCCAGCAAAATCACCTAACTGATGTCGACAATAAGCATAGAGACCTCCGACTAAAGGCATCCGCTGACTTAATTTACCAAAAATGATTGCTAATAAAATAGAACCCAAAGCGGTAATTACCCAACCTAACAGGCTTATACTGCCAAAAGATGCAAGAGAAGATGGCAAAAGAAAAATTCCAGATCCAACCATATTGCCAATAACAAGTGAAGTACTAGCGGGTAACCCCAATATACGTCGTTGTTCCATCTTATCCTCATTTATGATTTATTTTAAATAAAGTTAGTTGCGCAACTAGTTTGCTTTTACTCAAGACTTAGAATTCGCAATTTTGTCATAGATCCATGTCAAACGACCGCATATAATCCCATTAAATGCTCAAAATTTAATTAATGATTTTTATTTTGATGCATCCTTGAGCTTGCTACGACTTTATTACGGCCCATTTTTTTTGCTTGATAAAGTGCTTCATCAGCTTTTGATATTAAGTCATCTATTTTTTTACCATCATAGGGATAAAAGGCAATTCCAATTGATATGGTAACCGAAATAGGTTTTTCCTGATTGATTTCAACTGAAAACTTTTCAATAGATTCACGAATTGCTTCTGCTTTTGATTTGGCCGCATCCATGTTAGCAATTCGTAAAAAAATCATAAATTCTTCACCACCCCAGCGGGATATTAAATCATCTTGTCGACATATTTGACGTATTTTTGCGGCAAACTCAAGAAGAACCTGGTCGCCTACCAAGTGGCCATAGGTATCATTTACTTTTTTAAAATAATCAATATCAATTAATAAAAGAGCAAATGTGAATGGATGATTTTTAGTTTTTAAAATTTCTTTTTGCAAGTACTCTTCAAAAAAGCGTCGGTTATAGACACCAGTTAGACTATCTTGAGTGGATTGGGTTTTTAGAACATCACGCAGCTTAATATTGTATATACTTAATGCAGACTGTTCGGAGATAATTTGTGCCAACGCAATCAATCGTTGGTTATCTGTATTTAAGCCAAATTCAACATAAAATAATCCTAGCATTTCATTTTGCGCAAATAAAGGCAAACAGACATAGCTTATAGGTTTTTTTTCACCTTTTTTAATATGGTTACACAAAACACCTTCCGTTGTATCAGAAATATAATAAGATTGATGTCGTAGTAAAGAGAGGCAATCCTTAGGTATAAAAAGGAATAAATTAGAAACCGGTTCCCCCCAGCTCAGTACCCTGCTAATCAGGTTTAAATTGTCTGAAGAAATAAGATAAACAATCCCCGAAGTTCCTGATAAAATTCGCTTACTGTAATTTTTAATTATTTCAATCGCATCGTCCATAGAAAGACTTGATTGCAATAAACTCATTAGCTCTTTCAATAACTCCAGCTCTTTATTTTGAATTTCAAGACTTTTAACTACATTTTCCAGTTCTACTTTAGACTCTTCAAGTTTTCTTTCATTATGAATACGTTGATGAACATTGATTGCAAAATGGCTCACACCAATAAGTTCGCCCTCCGAATCATGGATAGGATTGTAATGTATTTCAAAATCTAGCCCTTCATATCGTTTGTCTTTAAATGACTCAATTACTGTGAATCCAGTACCTTTCATTGCTCTTTCCCAAAGCGACATAACTTTTGTTTGATTTTCAACACTCATTTTCTGTAAAAGCGATCTGAAATTCATACCAATTTCCAAATCAACTTTAAAAATACGATAAACTTCACATTTATACATTGTATTAAATGCAATAAAATCATAATTCAAATCAATTGCGGCAACCAAATCACTGCTTCCTTCAATAATTCCTTGCAAACGCTCGCGTGCATTTGCGAGTTCAGTTTGCGTTCGTTTTAATTTTTCAGAGTTCCCCTTTATAAACTGCAGTGTATGAATTAAAAATCCAGAAAGCAGAGCCATAACTATTCCAATGATCAAGATCATAGTGGGAAAAAAGGAAGTAATAACCTGATTTTGAAGGGCAATGGAAGGCCAAAGAATGATCCTCCACTTTTGTCCATATAAGGGAAGTGTAATACTGTGTTTCCAACTTTTGTAAAGCTTATGATCTCGAGGGGCATTGGTATATAAAAGCCCGGAAGTATCATAGATACTCAAATTATATCCTTGAATATCCATTTTTTTTAAAATATCTTTTAAAAATGCCGTTGTATTTAGAATCCCCACCATAAATCCCTGGAAATAGTTTTCTTTCAGCATGGGGCTAAATAGTAAAATCACTTTGTTTCCCTCAACCAAATCAAACTGGGAGCTTATTTGTAACTCGTTTTTTGCTACACTTTTTAGCATTTCCCCACGTCGATCAGGATTATTAAAAAGCCCATATTCTTTTATGAATTCATTACCTTCTTCGGGAACTATCCAACGTATCGTATATTTGTTATCAACCCATCCGATTGCTCTGTAACCCGGCTGATCATGAATATAGCGCATCAGATCCGCTCGCCATTCACTTTCAGGGGTAATTTGCCGATGTAGCCAACGATAAGTAATTCTTGAAAATGAAGAAGCGAGCTCTGCTGTATGCGACTCAACCACATCCTCTACATTTTCAACTTTCAACTGTAATAACATATTTAACGAGTTTTCCTGATTTTTTTTAGTGAACTGCCATCCCAAAACAGTGATGTTTAAAATCACGAAAACTGTTATTAAAGGAAGGGATACGAATGAATGCTTTACATTCTTTGAATTAATATAGGAAATGATTGCCAAACTTAAAAAGATCAAACCCAAAGAAGTATAAATTGAAATCCTCATCCATCGTCCAACGCCAAAATGTGTTGCGAACTCAATAAAGTGATTGGTAGTTGCAATAAATCCTAAACTTAAGGTAAAAAAAACACCCAATAAACACAACCAAAGCCAGTAATTGGAAAAATGAAATGAAATAATGAGGAAACACAGAGCAATAATTATAAAACTTAAAGCAATACTTGATGCCATATTGCCTGGGTAGTTATGAGAATCCAGTGAAAAGACTTTCATAAAGAATGTATCAATCCCTAGATTAACCTTTAAAATGTACTCACATAGAATAACCCCGGAAAATAATAAAAGAATACTACTTAAGACTCGGCTAAATTGAATAAATCTCCTATTTAAACAAATTAATGATGAGCCTGCCAAAATAAAGCCAAAAGCCGTAGTCGGCCTCATAAAGATATATCCAGGAAACTCAACTGATAAATGAGCATTGAAATACCTGATGAATAAATCAAAAATACCAGTAAGAAAACAGATTATCCCAGTTAAATTCGTGAAAGCTTTATAATATGTGCTTTTCATCCATACTCTTTTCCTTGGCTATAAATTTAGTATAAGCCAGAAAACGATATGATTAAAACACCTATTTTATTAGGTACTTAAAGGTACAATATTGAGGTTTTAGCTAGGGCTCGCCTCTAAACTGTATTCATCTAAAGCTAATAATATTTTTTCCTCAAGTGACTTGGCTTTTACTAGAGGTTTATTCACTCCGTTGACAATAATGGAAAAAATGAAGGTCTTGTCATGTGGATTAATGATAAAACCAGATAATGAAGAGATATCATGCATTGAACCCGTTTTGGCATAAACTTTTTTCTCGAGCATGGTTTTCTTCATTCTATCCTTTAGAGTTCCTGAAACACCTGCTTGCGGTAAGGCTTTAAAGAAAATAGTTTTCATATTTTTATCATGATAAAGGTCATTAAGCAAAATCACCATTTGTTCTGGAGTCACCAAATTGTAGCGCGTTCCTTCACCATCAACGATTTCCATTTGCGACAAATCCAGATGCGTATGCTCAGATAATATTTTTTTAATAGCATATGCTCCTTCTTTATGAGTTCCTTTTCCAGTTAAAGTAAAGCCTAATTTTTTAGTAAGGCTGTTTGCATAAAGATTATCGGACTGTTGCAGCATATGCATAATCAATTTACTGAGCGTTTTTGATTGAAAGCTGGCAACAAAATGAGTATCCGTTGGCGATACTCCTGAAATAATTTTTCCTTTCAAAATAATACTATTTTTATCGAAAGTTTTTTGGATCACTTGTTTGGCAAATAACAAAGGAGCAGGAATAGCAAGCTCTATTAATTTGGGGTTTTTATCCTGCATCTTGCAGCCATATAAGCGAATAGTATTATTAGGTTTCACTTCAAGATTCAGGCTGCAATGCTCCTTTTCCTCTTCTTTACTCACTGTGACCACTTCATTAACAAGCGTCAGTGCTTTAGGCTGGTTTTTCTTTAGTGTGATCGTTACAGGTTTGTCTAATTCTTTTGCACTAATCAATTCATAGGCTACTTTGTTTTCATTTAATATTGCCGCTGTATCTGGAGCAGCATAATACCATCCTAAATCATCATACGATGTACCACTTGGATAATATGGAGCCTGGTATTGTGAGCTATCAATTATCACATTTCCTTTTATCGTGTTCGAATTATTTTTTTTCAAATTAAGCAATAAAGAAGCTAAATTATCTACCGTAAAAGACGGTGAACCGGTAAAATGAATATAATAATCGTGTTCTTTTTGAGAAAGCGTTGTTCTAAAACGATAGTCTGGCTTTAATTGATACAGCGCTGCTGCTGCAGTAAGCAACTTCATGCCGCTGGCTGGAGCAAGTAATTTATCTGCATTTCGACTGTAAACCACTTTCCCTGTCTCTGCTTCTTTAATGACAATACCAACGGTTGCATGAGGCAATTTCTGCGCAATAATCCCATCTATTTTCTCTGAAAGCGTTTGAGAACTTCCTATTTGACTCATGAAAAGAGCGGCAAAGAAACATAAATAATTAGAATAGCACACGGCATTTATCCTAAAAAGAAACATAAAACATAGCTTTACCCATTCAGAACCGAAGTGCAACCCCTAATTTCCCTAATTAAAGTATTTTGACCCACATCAGTTATCTGGATTCCGCCTTATTTTCCTTAAGAAAACTTACCTGATATGAGAATATAAGGATGCTTATCTTTATCCAACCAATGAAGTAGTTTTAATAGATGGGGTTCATCCATAGCAATGCATCCATAAGTTCCAGAATGAATTGATCGCCATAAATGTATAAAAATAGCACTTCCTGCTCCGGGGATTACAGGATTCATGTTGTAATTAACTATCGCACCTATTCTATATGCATCAATGAGCATCGTTTCATAACTTTTGGCGTTTGTATTTCCTTTTACCCAGGTATTATAACCACTATGGGATACATCATCTATAAATTTATCATCAGCAGTAATGTATTTAAAATCCATTTTAAGTGCTAGAGGCTCTGATCCAAAAGCATCGCCCAAAGGGTATAAACCAGCAGGTGTCTTCATATCACCTTCCCTTTTCTCTCCTAAAGGAGCTACTCCACTCTTACCTACTACTGCTGGAAAAGAGCTCCATACTTGCTTCCATGCATGACCATGTTTTTTACAAGCAGTTACCTCAGCTTCAAAACCTTTTATATGATTTACCAGAATCACTTGGGATGAACAATCAGGAAGATTTTGTAAATGAGCAACCATACAAAGGTCAGTAGAACTTTTAGCTATTGGTAGATATCGATAAATTAAAAAGACAAGTAATACCAAAAAAATATATGCTAACTTAGATTTTATCATTTTATAAAATTGAATGAGGGCCATCAGGTTTTATAAAGCTTCGTGAAAACGCTTCCGGTGTAGTGCTTCTAGTACTAAGCTCATCAAGATAAATCATCTTAAAGTAAGATTTATTCGCCAGCGAACTTACATCTGGATTTTCCGGATAATACTTAAGCAACGGAAAAAACAATGATTGTCCAATGATATAACGTTTATCTTTGGTTTCAGGAGAAAGTCCCCAAACATTCTGATAGGTCATTGCAGCCATTTCATGATTGTTTATGGACTTATTCCCTAAGTAAAGCATCACATGACCACCAATGTAAATAAGTGTCATCAGGGGATGTCCTTGTACTTTCAAGGCGCTGATTCGTTCATCAACTGTATTTTGGGTGAGATCAATACCCGAAGCTATTTTTGCCTGTTGAGCCGAATTTCGCGGTAGCCAAATACCAAACGGAGTAAATATACTCTTTAATTCTTGTGAGCAATCATTAAAAAAATAAGCCCCTCCCCATCCATAAGGACGGTTTAGTAATTGTTTCATAATATTAGCCATATTTTTTTTCGAGGCTTCAAGAGGCATCAGACTTGCAGATTGCGATTTCACAAATCCAGTTTGAATCACTGCTTGATGATGTGCATTTTTTATTGGGATCAAGATAGAAATATAATTTTCATTACGATTAAGAAGTGGAAATACTGCACCTATATAGCCTGCAAATTGAAAATTCTGATGTTGATTCACGATGCTTGCTTCTGTTTCAGTGATTGCCACAAGGCCCTTTTTAGCGGTGCGCTTCCACTCTTCAATAAATCCGCCTGAAGCATAAGCAATATCGGAACTTTTTACCCAGGCAAAGTAAGCATCTGGGGTTAGTACTAATGACCAAGATTTATCGTGTGAGACAGTGAAAACATAGAGGGGGGTTCCCGCCCAAACAACTGATTCTTGTAAATTATCGAACGGGAAACCTTGGCCCGGCATAGTGAAGTGAAAGAAGTCCGGAGCATGATCCGGAAGCGCACGTGCAAAAGTATTATTTACTGCAATAGCTCGATTCCTTTCGTTAAATCTTAATCCCTCAATGGCAGGTAAATCCATATTGTTTTTGATATGATTTAGCCAGACTGCATCATGTTCTTTAAAATTTTCCGCAAAGTGACGCTCTTCATCGGATTTATTTTGGTTGTCATATTCGTCTAATAATTCCAGCTCAATTTTTTTAACTACAGGGAGAACGGAATTTACCATCTTCTCGTTCCAAGGAGAAAGCCCTTCACCATGATCAGAATAATAATGATTATAGAATTGTTGCAGTTGCTCCTCTTGATACTCTCGCTTTAACAGAGGAGTATCATAGTCGTTACTGTCTGAGGGAAAATAATCATTGATATTTTGGGAATAAGATTTTATCGAAAAATCATAAATTGGCACTTCAGTTGCAAAAGAAACTGATAGAAAGCAAATCCCTAAAAATAAAAAAACTCGCTTGCTTAAATCTCTGAAGTCAAATAATCCCAAGCACATAAAAAAATCCAACAAAACCCAAATTCCGAGCAATTATATCATTAAATAACCTTTATGTAAGAATTTTATCCTCTAAAACTTTAGTCGACTCCTCTAATATAGAGGTAACATGCTCATGTCGCATGGGACTGAGTAATCGTTGGGACGAAGTGAGAATAAAAATACTCAAGGGCAGCAAACTTAAGAGATCAAAAGGAAACTTTAAAATACCTATACCCCCAAAAACACCTATATAGGAAACAATAAGTACGGTAACCATATAAAATAAAAACCAGTATAAAAGCGCGCTATTATCCCAGGAGTTTTTACGATGATAAACACAATAAATCAGAATACCCATAAGTAAGGCAATATCCAACTTCCATATAATTGAAAACCCACACCAATACAGCATTAAATTACAAAAATAAAATGCGATATGCGAACAAACTATCGCTCCTGAAAGTCTAAAAGGTCTTGGGGTTAATGGCTGTAATTTCCGCATCGCCAAGAGACATATGGGCCCAATACTGTAAGAAAGAATACTAGCAGAAGAGAGAAAGGCGACTAACTTCTGCCATCCAGGAAAAGGAAGAAAAGATAACATTCCAACTAATAAGTTTGCATAAAGAGTTACATAAGGAATTTTATGACGATTTACCTTTAAAAAGATTTTGGGTAAATGATCATTTAAGGCCATTCCATATAAAATTCTGGAAGTTGCCGCTGTATAAACCAGAGTTGTCCCAAAAGGAGAAAAAGCAGCATCAATCATCAGTAATGTTGCCACTACACCTAGACCTAAAAGTAATGTCAAGCCCACTAAAGGCCCGCTATCTCCTGGGTAACTTAAGGCATGCCAGCCCTGAGCTACATACTTCTGAGGCATTGCAGCGATGAAACTCAATTCCAACATGAAATACAAAACAAATCCAATCAGCACAGCACCTAAAATAGCAATAGGAATATTTCGTTGTGGATTTTTTACTTCTCCTGCCAGCACCAAACCGTTTTGAAATCCAGTAAAAGCAAAAGCAATACCCCCAGCAGAAAGTGCCGTAAAAATATTTACCCAACTGTCTTTATCAGACAAACTAATTTTGACATTATCCATGGTCGGTGCGACATGCAGCAATGAAACAATCGCAATACCTGGTAATATGAATTTAATAATGCTTGCATATTTATTGCATTCAACAAGCAATTTAATTCCATAAGAGTTCAATATGACGACGAAAAGCATGATACCCATTGCTGCAACATAACCATATCCTGAAAGAGTGAATGTTGTTGAATCTTTGGCAATTAATATTGGGAAAAAATGACTTGAATATTGCAGAATTGCTTGTATTTCTATTGGGGTCATAACAACATAAGACAGCCAAGATGTCCACGCGAATAAAAAACCAACCTCTTTTCCATGGGTAAAAGTTGGATAATTAGACATGCCTCCAGAAATTGGAAACATTGTACCCAGTTCACATAGCGGCAGAGCAATAAAAATCATAAAAACAGCAGCAATAATCCAAGAAATCAATGAATTGCTGCCCGCCATTTGCGCACTAATAAACGGGCTAAACAACCACCCCGATCCAATCATTCCCCCTGCAGAAACGATAAGAATGTTAGTCGTTGAAATATCGCGTTTTAACATGAAAAAACCCTTTGATTAGGCGTTACTTTTATTTAGCCAGAAAGTGGTTAATTATACAAGTTTAATAAATCCATAGGTGCAAACACCCTTAAAATTTTTTTTACAAGTGAATTCAGCTATTTCTAATTGACTGTATTGTAAGCACAAAGAAGAGGTTTTTAGCGATTTTTATGCTCTATTGCTTCAATTTCCTTGATAACCTCCTCACCCTCTACATCGGTTTTAGTATTAAACCAGGAATCTAAAATTTCTTTTGCTAAGTCCTGAGTTAACAGCCGGTTGGATAAAGCCAAAACATTCGCCCGATTCCATATTCTTGCACCTTTTGCCGTTTGGGCATCCGTACATAAAGCGGCTCTTATACCAGGTATTTTATTTGCTACAATTGAAATCCCCGTTCCGGTCCAGCAAAAGAAAATGCCTTCGTCACATTCGCCTTGGCGAATTGCCTCAGCGGCAATTTGAGCTGTTTGAATCCACGATTCATTTTGTCGTGATTTAATTGCACCAAATGGAATAACCTCATGCCCTAAGCGCTTTAGTTCTTCCACAATATAATCATTAACGGGATAGAGTGCATCGCTGCATACTGCGATTTTCATCAACTTACTGCTCCTTTCATAATAAAAAAATCAAATTCCCATATAACTTATATTAAGAATTCACCCAGACTAAAAACTCACTACTGAATACCAAACCAACCTCCGGTATCGCCCCCTGCCCAACATGTGTTATTTTGACAGTCCTTAAATTTCTCGGAGCAGAGCAGTTTGAATTTGTCTGCCTTACTGATGTCCATTCCCTTATAACCTTCAGGCTGGCAAATTCGTGCTACATATTCTCCCCTTACACGAATTTGTCCCATTACGTAAATATCATCAGCAACAGGATAAATACCATGGTTATTATGCGAATAGCATGCGATATAGCATCCAGGAGCCAGGGTGTAGCTGTTATCTGTTGGTAAAAGAGCACGTTCTGAACCGGGATAAGGGTGATTAATGACTCCTTTATTCCCTAAAATATAAACAGGGAAAGGGGATGGTAACAAGGATTTATTTTCATCTGAATTCACCATGGGTGCGGTAAGTGCTAGAGTTTGTGTAGCCAATAAGAATCCAATACTACTTAATAGTATTTTTTTCATTTTTGATTTCCTTAAAGGTTAGCTATTTAAAGTATAGGCAAATAAAACAATTTCCCAGTTTTAAGTTTAATGTCCCTCTTTAGCAAAAAACAAAATGATTCGCGATAAAGTTTATTTCGACAGATTTTCAATTCCATTAAAATCAATGTCATAAGTTGATGCAGGATAAAACCCCTTCTTCACTCTGATTGCTCTACAAAGCACATTAAGCATCATCAATGTACTTTTTAATCTAAGCCAAGGATAAGCTTTATGCTTCAGTACATCATGTGCTCTTAGATAATCTTTAATAAATTGACGTGGATTTTTGGATATATATTTCAAACAATGAAGCATCATTCCTTGACCCAGCATGTAAGGCTGCATATGTTGCATATTGGGTATATCATATTGCCTTTGGCCACTTAGAATACTATGCCAATCAATTTTATCTGTAAGTAAATGAAAACCGCTGGTTACTCTTGGGTTACATTCTAATACATAAGCTTTATCATTCACCAAAATAAAATCAAAGGCAATTTGGCCGCTGAATTGCAACCGTTTGCAAAAAGTCTTAATAAATTCAGTGATTGGTTTAATTTCCGCAGGCTCAAAATAAATTCCAGTTGAACGACCCGCTTGATATTTAGAGTGATAGCACGACTGAATCAGTACTTCACCTTGATGGGTGATAGCATAAGCACTGTATTCTTTTCCTTGAATAAATTGTTGCGCAATATAAGGCTCATTAATAGTAAGCTCTGAAATGATTTTTTGCGAAGGTTTAATCAGCGAACCAAAACGAGAAAAAACCGGCTTTAAAACAAACACTCCATCCTTAGGAAGAATGTGTTTATCCTTATCAGTACTTATTAACCAACCTTGAGGTGCGATCAAACCATACTCCCTGACAAGTTGATTAAACGTATATTTATTATGTAATTGATTCAAGCGCTCAAAAGGCTCGCATAACAACTTAGTATGCGTAGATAATTCTTCATGGCCCTGGCTTATATAAAAAATCTCTTCACAAGAAGGAATAAGCAGATCAATTTTATATTGAATCACTATTTCTTTAATTGCTTTTAAAAATGCAGTCAAATCATGATTCGGTTTAGGAATAACGAAATGCTTTTTTACTCCTTTGACAAATCGTGCAAGTGGATAAAGCATACTCTCAGCACTATAAACCTGATATCCCTGATTAATGAGACTACGCATAATATCCATAGTAGCAGGCGCCCTACCTCCAGTAACTAAAATGTTCATTTACCTATTCCTTAAAAACCAAGTACCCACTTTTAAAATCATGCAATTACTAAGAACAAAATTTTCTGCTTGCCTTAAATAATTTTTGAAACATGCACATAAAAACTATGCGGTGTTGCACTAACTAATTGTCGTTCCAATCCATTAGTAAAAGAAAAAATGGGACTCAGCAGAAATCATTATAAGCATTTCATTAATCATGTAATGCATTTTCAGGGAGTCGCCTCCCATCCGCCAAAAATAACATGATTATCAATAACTTCAAGGGGTAATGATAATACGCCTGCAAATAATTGACGGGTTGGGGTTAATAAATCATCATGCTAAGAAAGGTCGATTCAAAACTAGGTTTTGTTAGTTTTTTATAATCGACTTTCCCATTAACAGTGAGAAGGGTGGCATAAAGCAAGCTTAAGAGATTTTTTGAGCAATAATTACACTTAAAGGCCATTTTAAATGGCCACATGCTGCTCCTCACCCTATCCAGCTGCTTGGATAGCTGTAGTTTAACAAGCAAAAAGCAGATAGAAAAATGCGCGACATTCGCCCGAGCATTGCTTTTACTGTATACCCAAGGCTATAAGGTGCATAGAATTTAATATTTATGATGATTTTCTACGCTGCATAATTTGTGAAAAAAACTCAGGTTTATTGAGACCCATGGATGCAAAAATTTGAGGCACTCTATCCCATGATCCCTCTTCCTCAATGCTTGCGACAATTAACTCAAAACCAGTTTTCTTATCTGCTTCCAATCCCCAACCATTAATGAAACTAAGTCCTCTTAATCGTTTTGCAGCAATATGATTTAATGCGATTGCGGCTAATAAATAAGCATGCGCTTCTTCAAAAAGCTGATTACATTTTTTCAAATTAGCTTCGCTTTTAAAAACACCTTCTTTTTCCAAATTCTGTCTGAATTTAGCTTCCTCAAGAATCATTTGCCCTAATTGATAATTCGCTTCTGCATTATCAAGCATTGCCGCTGCTCTGTAACATTCCATGTACATAAGGTGTGCAAAAGGAAACTTTTTATTTCCTTTCAATTTGTTGTAAATAGCTGCCAATTCGAAATAATAGGCAATTTCTTTTTTGAGCATCTCATCTCCGGGTTGATTATTTACCCGATTCGCTTGCATGGCTTTTATTTTCTTAACAATTCTTCTAATTTGCCAACGTTTTAAATAGGCCATAAACTCTCCTGCCACTTATTATGATGTTGATTGGATAAGATATTGTAATAAAAAAATCACGATTACAATGAGGATCATTAAACCAAGAATTTTTAGTCCAAAACCAGCGGACTCTTTTATTTCTTTACTAATTTGTTTGCTGGGAGGATTTTCTGCCTCTCCCTCCACATTCAATTCAGACTTATAAAGATTGTTATCAATATAATTGGATACAAAATAGGAAACCAGCCCAGTTATCACGCAGGGAACAAAAAATATTAACCAAACTATAAGTTTGCTTGCCCCCACAGTATAGTTATAATCATCCTGCAATGAACTCAGCATGGTCAAAACCATATCCGGAACATTATAGTTCAATCCCCAAACAAGATAAGGCAAAATATATAAACTATAAAAAAACAAGCCCAGGGAAAGAACCAAGCAAATCATGCCTAAAATATAGAGCTTACTATTACTGCCGAATCGATCTTGTTCCATATTACCCTTAAAATATCCTTTTCTTTAATTTAAGATAGCAGATGGATTTAAATAAGTACACTTACTGGTGATATTAACTAATTCATTTTAAAATAGAATATAGAACATTTTTCTTATAAGGCAACCCATGAAACGTTATGTTTTTATGATCTCTGATGGTACAGGGATTACCGCTGAAACTTTAGGCCATAGTTTGATTACTCAATTTGAAAATACAAAATTTGAACGACTCACGATTCCCTATGTTGATTCTTTAAAAAAAGCAGAACATGCCCTTCTACAAATTAACCAGGCCTTTGAAGAACATAGAATCAAACCACTAGTATTTATGACGTTAATTGATCCCGAAATCAGAAATTACTTTAAAAAAGCAAATGCTCGCGTATTTGACTTATTTAGTACTTTTATTGGTCCCATGGAAGAAGAACTTAATGAAAAATCTTCTTATACAGTTGGAAGAACTCATGGTGTGGGTAACAGTAAACTTTATTTGCATCGACTTGAAGCAATAGACTTTGCTTTATCTCATGATGATGGCGTGAAAACTCGCGGTTATGACAAAGCAGATATTATTCTCATTGGTGTTTCACGTTGCGGAAAAACACCCAGCTGCTTGTATATGGCACTTCAATATGGAATTTTGGCTGCTAATTATCCTTTTACTGAAGAAGATATTATTGGCTTTAGATTACCTGAGGTTTTAAAACCTTATAAACATAAACTGTTTGGATTAACCATTGATCCTCAGCGCCTCCAACAAATCAGAGCGGAACGTAGACCCCATAGTAAATATGCTTCACCAGAACAATGTCGCTTGGAAGTAAATGAAGTTGAAGCCATGTACCAAAAGGAAAAAATTCCTTATATTAATTCGACAAAATATTCTATTGAGGAAATATCAACAAAAATACTGGCCGCGTCAGGTTTACACCGTAAAATATAGGAAAGTGTGAGAATAATTTTGCTGTTACATCATATAACACTATTTACGTATCGCGCTTTATGCACAATACGTAGTAGCGCCCGCAGCGCTCTTATATCACAATTCATTAAAATATTAACTAATTAGCAGTACTAGGAAAATCCGCATCACAATCATAGCGGCTATCATTAGCTAAAAAAGTTTTGCAACTTTGACGAATGGTATATTTTACAGTAGTGGCATCAGGTACAGCCGCATTTTGCTTAGAATACATTTGCCAAATAATAACTCCGTCACTGTCTTTTTGCTGCTCGAGGATTTCATCAACCAATTGATTTGTCAGTTGCAGTTGACCACTAATATTTTTTGGAAAGGCTGGTTGATTTACTTCGAAACCAAATTGTATTTTTGCGTTAATATGATATTTGGCCGGTAAAAAAGTCACTTTTCCGATGCTATCAATTGTTAACTTGGGTTTGCTAACCATTTCTGCTTTCAGCCAATTGGTATAATCTTTCATATACGCACTGACCTGGCCAGGTAAATCCAAAGGCCCATTAGCATAGGGAGCACATTCAGCTGGATTATCTCCGCATAAGTCATAGGTCATCAAACCCAGGCTATCAAAGCGCGACACTATTGCTTCATCTTTATTCGCAAGGTTATACCATAACCCTTTCAAATTCCCTCTCCACCAAAGCCCACCCTTGGTATATATCTCAGGATATGTGTCTCCAGTTACAAAACCTGTGATGGGACGAGCACCCACCGGAGGTGCAGCTGTAGCAAATTTGAGATATTTTGCTCCAGGGTCATCCATTATTGCACGCAAAATTGCATCTACTTTATCAATTGTTTTAGGCATAACAGAAGAAGAACCCGAGCCTATCCCATACTTCATGAGATTTGTATATGTTGGCCCCCCTGCATTCAGTATGCTTTGTGCAATATCTGTTGACCATTCACCATTTGCACTAGGTCCCCAAGAAACTGCATATTGATCAGCATGCCAAAACTCTTCATAGTCAAAATCAATCCCATCTACCCCTAAATCATTCGCTAATTTGACTAGATTTGCATAGGAAGTTTTTGCTTTGGACGCCTGTTCCCTTTCGGGGTCATTTGGGTCAGGAAACCAATCGTAAAAAACTTGATTTATGCTTGAGGATGCAGGTCCACACGCCCCATGCGCTTCCGCAAAATTACAACTGTAATTCCAACCGCCTACGGAAAGGAATGTTTGAATATTTTTCTCTTCGGATAATTTGATTGCCGCTTTTAACTGATTAAAAGCATGAGCACCTTTGCCATCATGATCCGTAAAATAACCAAGTATGCCGGTTTTAGCGAGATTTCCAGTCTGATAATCGATCAATGATGGTCTAACAAATGAAAAAATAACACGATTAAAATTCGGTTTTTTGAGTTTAAGCAAATCGTTAACATACTGCTGAAGCTGCTTAGAATTATCAATAAGCAAATATACAGAAACAATTTTTTCATTCGCAGCAGGACTGGCTTGCACTACAGAAAATGAACTATCGAGCATCCATAGGGTACATAACACAGAGAGACATGTTTGTTTTAATTTCATTGCTTCTCCCTAGCTACTTATTCGCCACCTGATTAAATTATATACATTTAATGGAGATAAGCAAACGGCCGAACATACGTAGGGGAATCCGGAGATTAGTAATCCAGCAGTCCACTACGTTGCTCAGACCATTGGAGAACTACGATACAACCCACAGTTGCATAAAATCATGCACTTTCATTGCTGCAAGTGTATTTGTATCACTCATTGCCTGCATGATTCGTTCGGCATGTTCTCCAGAAAACTGGGTACTTAAGTTCTTCTTAAATTTGGATAATAGAACAGGAATGCCTTCTTCACGCCTGCGTTTGTGACCAATCGGGTACTCTACGGTAATCAAATCACTTTCAGTACCATCCTTGAAAACTATTTTGATGCTGTTTGCAATTGAACGCTTTTCTGGATCAAGGTAATCACGAGAAAAACGCTCATTTTCAGTAACATGCATTTTTTCGCGTAGTAAGTCTATTCTGGGATCTGCTGCAACATCATTTTCATAATGTTCGGCTTTTAAATCTCCAAACAATAAGCCTATAGCAACCATATACTGTAAACAATGATCCCGATCGGCAGGATTATGCAGCGCACCTTGTTTACTAATAATTCGAATTGCCGACTCATGGGTTACTAAATCAATTCGTGCTATATCATCAAATCTGTGTTTCACAATAGGATGCAACACCACAGCACATTCAACCGCAGTTTGTGCATGAAACTCAGCAGGATAAGATAACTTAAACAAAACGTTTTCCATCACATAACTGCCGTAAGGACGCTGAAATTTAAATATTTTTTTATCAAAAAGAACATCATAGAAACCCCAGGTTGGAGCACTTAATGCGCTTGGATAACCCATTTCTCCTGTTTGAGCAATTAATGCTAAACGCACTGCTCTTGAAGTGGCATCCCCAGCCGCCCATGATTTTCTTGATCCCGCATTAGGTGCATGCCTATACGTTCGCAAACTTTGACCATCTACAAAAACTTGAGATAAAGTTCTTAACATCATGTCTTTATCAGCGCCAAAAAGCTGGGCTGCAACAGCAGCACTGGCAACTTTCACTAAAAAGACATGATCCAACCCTACTCGGTTAAAACTGTTTTCCAAAGCGAGGCAACCTTGAATTTCATGTGCCTTAATCATAGCGGTAAGCACATCTTGCATTAAAATTGGCGCATTACCCTTGGCGTAATTTTGTCGGGACATATAATCTGCTACAGCAAGGATAGCACCTAAATTATCAGAAGGATGTCCCCACTCTGCCGCAAGCCAGGTATCATTGAAATCCAGCCAGCGTATCATAGCACCTATATTGAAGGCTGCCTGTACTGGATCTAATTCATATGCTGTGCCTGGAACTCGTGCCCCACCTGAAAGAGTAGCACCAGGAACAACCGGACCTAGGAGCTTGGTACATTCAGCAAAATTTAATGCCAAAATACCACAACCTAGTGTATCCATAAGGCATAAACGTGCTGTCTCATAAGCTAAAGCGCTATCAATTTTCTTGTTTAGCACGTAATCCGCAATATCAATCATCACCTGATCGTAATCAGGTTTAATATTATCTTCTACATAGCTGTGCATAATAACCTCTTGTATTTATTTATCTGGGTACTGTTGCTCATCAGATTTACTTGCTCAATGAGAACACTATATCGTTAACCAGTTTACACGTGCTCTGCACTTGCATTAAATTAATTTCTTATCCTACCTCCTGCGACTTGTTCGTGAACCGTCTACCATTCCAGCTCTACTCCGACTTCCCGCGGCTTGTCCGCGGGATCCAGAAGATCTTCGCGAAAACACTGGACCCCGCGGACAAGCCCTGAACGATCGTCAGTTTTTTTAAATTTATCATGTACCACTTAAGTTTCTCTACGTACTGCTTTAAATTTCTCTACGTACCGCGCTTATGCCTGAGAGATGGTCACTTTTTGTGACCATCTCTCAGGGACAAGCCGCGGGGCGTAGGCAGAGATCAAGAGACAGCGGCTTTTTTGTGGGACATGGGTGACGCTTGGTCCCTTAATACAGTGTCGCTGTGCTCATAAATTAAGCAATTACCCTCTCGTCTCAATAGCTGGGAATTTTTGAGGTTCAGGCCCAGTATATTCAGAAGTAGGTCGAATCAACTTATTATTCTCTCTTTGTTCAAATACATGTGCTGACCATCCTGTAATACGCGACATAACAAAAACTGGTGTGAATAAGAATGTAGGAATGCCACAATAGTGGTATGCCGAAGCACTATAAAAATCTAGATTTGGAAATAATTTTTTTTCATTCCACATGACTTCTTCAATGCGTTCTGAAATATGATATAAAAGAAGATCATCCTTGTCCTCACCCAAACGGAATGACCATTTTTTGATAATATCAGAACGTGGATCACTGGTCGTATAGACCCGATGTCCGAAACCCATAATGAGTGCTTTATTAAGCAACATTTTCCTTAGCTCAGTTTCAGCTTGATCGGGACTTTCAAAACGTTCTATAAGCTCCATCGCCGCTTCATTAGCCCCTCCATGCAAAGGACCTCTTAAAGTACCAATAGCACTTGTAATCGCAGAATAAAAATCAGCCAATGTTGCAGCGGTAACTCGTGCAGCAAAGGTTGAAGCATTAAATTCATGCTCAGCATATAAAATCAATGATACATTCATCATTTGAGCTTCTAATTTGCTTGGCTTACGCCCATGTAATAATGCAAGAAAATGTGCCCCGGTTGTTTGTTCATCACTTAAGCCAGAAATTTCTTTATTATGAAAATGCCATGCATACCAGTAGCACATTATTCCTGGGAATAAAGCAAGTAATCTATCTGCGATGTCATATTGCTGTGAAAAACTATCTTCTGGTTCGATTGTTCCCAAGAATGAACAGCCCGTTCTCAGCACATCCATCGGATGTGTGTTTTTAGGAATTAGTTTAAGTACGGTCTTTAACGTATCGGGTAATGTTCTAAGACTAACCAGCTTTTTTGTATATTCATCCAATTCTTTTTGGGTAGGTAATCGCCCATAAAGTAATAAATAAGCTACCTCCTCAAAAGTAGCATACTCTGCTAAATCATCAATTGAGTAGCCTCTATAATTCAAACCTTTACCTGCTAGTCCAACTGTACAAATTGCTGATTGGCCAGCAACTACACCGGCTAAACCGCCGCTTTTAACACTCATTGTCTTCCTCCATCAATTGGTCTAGTTTTTGTTCGTATTGATAATAACCAAGTACTTCATAAAGTTCTTCCCGGGTCTGCATTTTATCGACCATGGATTGTTGCGTTCCATCTTGAAGAATTGCTCTATAGGTATTTAACGCTGATTGAGACATAGCTCTAAATGCACTCAATGGGTACAAAATTAGCGATACACCCACGTGTTTCAGTTCTTCGCGATTAAATAAAGGGGTTTTGCCGAACTCAGTAATATTCGCCAATACAGGCACAGGAATTGCCTGAGTAAATGTTTGATACTCCTCCAGACGAGTCATCGCCTCAGGAAATATCATATCAGCCCCTAATTCGACGCAAAGCAATGCTCTTTCTATAGCTGCATTCATTCCTTCAACAGCATAGGCATCCGTTCTTGCCATGATGACAAAATCAGGATCCTGACGTGCATCAACTGCTGATTTAATCCGATCACCCATTTCTTGCAAAGACACAATAGCTTTATTGGGTCTGTGGCCACATCGTTTTGCCAGTACCTGATCTTCAATATGAATGGCCGCTACACCTGTTTTCTCCATAAGCTTTATGGTTCTAGCGATATTAAACGCATGGCCCCATCCTGTATCCACGTCAACAAGCAGTGGTAAAGGACAAGCTTCGGTAATTCGGCGCGCATCCTCAAGAACTTGTGATAGATTGGTCATGCCAAGATCGGGTATACCATAAGAGGCATTCGCAACACCAGCTCCTGAAAGATATATTGCCTTAGCTCCAGAAAATTGCGCGAGCATAGCAGAATAAGCATTTATGGTTCCCAATATGGGTAGTGGTTTATTTTCTTTGACTGTCTGTTTGAAGGCTTTGCCCATGGAACTCGCCATTAGCTGTCACTCCTTGATCTTAATATGATATAAACTAACGTAGTCTGAGTGCAGAGAAGCAGAACTTGAATTCCCTGTGTGGATTCAAGTATTTTACTTCGCTCAAACTACAGGTTTAATATTATGCTCTAATGAGAATTTCATCTCAATCGATTTTAATATCACCCCGAATTATATTTTTACGTAAGAAACGCGCGGGTGATAAAGCATAATGTAAATTTCTAGGCAAACAGCTCATTTCGTGATTGATTACCGAGGCGAGCCATTCTGCGCACAAGGGAATTGTTGTAAGGCCTCGAGAACCAAAGCCAGCACAGGCATAAAGTCCAGGATAATACGGCCCGGGTTGAGCTATCCAACGTTTTGCATTCGTTTCCAATCGAGCAAATTGCTCCACAAATTGTTCTGCTTCTGCAATTTTTCCAACTAAAGGAAGATAATCAGGAGTTGATGCCCTGACCCCTGCCCAATGAGTACTGACCTCATCAGACCATAAAATCTCTGGAGCCAATTGTTTAAGCTTAGCCAAATTACTCCGATCGTCGTGGGACTTTATTTGGGATTCTGCTGATTTTAACTCATAGGTAGCACCTAAGTGATGAATCCCCTGTATTGCAGGAAGCACATGCCCCTGACCACATAAGGGCAATTTTAAACAAGCGCTTTGTTCTGTTGATAAAATTGCTGTCATTTGTCCCCGAATGGGTTTAACAGGCAAATGCTTTGTCTCTTTAAACGAATTGATTTTATGACCATTAGCTAAAATGAGAACATCCGTTTCCAAATCATTCACCAACCATCGCCTATCAAAAATCAATTGGTTTATTACCGTATCAGTCAATAAGGAAATTCCTTCCGAATTAATTAAAAATTGACATAATTCTGGAGAGTTAATCCATCCTGATAGAGGAATATACAGACCGGGCTTATCTAACGAAAATCCTGCTAATTGCGAAGCCTGTTCTACATCTACGAGTGTACCTAACTCTGGATAATGAGCCAGCCAAGAACGTAAGCTGGATTGAGCCGCTTTTTCCTTATCAGAATAAGAAAGTAATAAAGAACCATTTAACTCACCAATTTTTGTTTGCTTTAAGATGTATTGATAAGTTCGTACTGCATATAAAAATGCAGCTAACATAAATTGAGTCAAAGGAGAACTATAAGCAGATAGTTTAGGAAATAAAACCGCTTGCTGATTTGCTGATCCACCCCTCCCTATTTGACTTAATTCATCAATAATTGTTACCTTCCACCCTCGCTTATTAAGAGCATGTGCTGTAAAACAACCTGCCAGGCCAGCACCTATAATCACAGCTGATTTACTGGGGTGTTTTTCCGCTTTCCCTACATGCCACGGAGTGTGACGTTTTGCAGCATTTAGTGGTGATATTTTAACTAAACGAGCGCAAACCATATGACGTTTTGGTCCAAACCCTTTTCTTTTTTTAACAATAAATCCATGCTGGCTTAAACTTGTTTTAACCGAACCGGAAGCTGTATAAGTTGCTAAGGTTGTTCCTTCTTTAGACAACATGGCAATTACTTTCATTAAAGCATCAGACCACATACTTTGATTTTTGGCTGGAGCAAAACCATCAAGAAACCATGCGTCAATAAAAGCTGTTCTGAGTTGACTCTCAAGCAAAGGCTCGCCACAAATTAATAGCTGTTCATAGCATTCCAGTGCATCTCCTAACATTAATGTCAAAGTCACTCTACCGTCACAAAATGAAAGATGGTGATATCCGGGAGTTAATACAGGATAACTTGCTATAAATTGCTGGGCTTGCTTTTCCAATTGTGGCCAGAAAGCAAGACTTTTCGTTATGTCTGCAAGAGACAAAGGATACTTTTCACAGGAAATAAAATGTAATTGACATGACTTAGGAGCATATTGTTCCCACAAATTCCAACTTACAAGGAAATTCAAGCCAATTCCAAAACCAGTTTCTGCTATGGTAAATCGTTGCGGCTCATCAGTGGAAAAAGATTGCCAACGCTTGGTTAAGTCATTTCCATCAATGAATACATAAAGTGCTTGATCAATCCCACCTTCGGAAGAGTGATAAATATCATCATATTGTGTCGAGAAAGGCAAAGTTCCATGCCACTCCAACTCTGCCTTATTAATCGGTACAAAAAAATTACTCACATACAACCACTCGATTCGTAGCCATCCCTTTGGCTTCTTGTAATTCAGTTGGCTTTTTTTCCTGGATTAACTCCCGTAGCTTGGGAACCATGACAAAAAGGACAATTGAAGATCCAATTGCAAATAAACCTAACATTAAAAACACGTGGCTGTAACCATCATTAGTTATTAGAGGTGAAACACTCTCTTGTCCTTCAATCATCATGTTTGAACTGTAGCTCGACAAGGCCGCACCCACGCCCGTATTTAACATCCACATTCCCATCATCACACCTTGTAATGATGGAGGCGCTAAATATCCTATCATAGCATAACCAATAGGGGATATTAAAAGTTCACCAATGCTCTGCAAAGTATAACTCAAAACAATCCAACCGGGATTCACTAACCCTTCATAATTGGCATAAGCGATACCAATAGGTAATATTGCAAAAGCAATACCAATAAAAAGCAATGCCAATGCAAATTGAGTAGGAATATTAATTTGTACCCCATTTTTGCGCATCTTATGCAGCAAAATGCCTAATAATGGCCCTCCAATAACAATAGCTACTGTATTAATATTTTGGAACCATTGCGGTGGAATTACCCAGCTTGCATAATCACGCTGTACATTATGGTCAATAAAGACCGTAAGACCCATGGGTGCTATTTGATAAAGCATCCAAAAGACAGTCCCCACAATCATAAGTACAGCAAAAGCAACTATTTTATCTCGTGCTTCTTTTGATGGTTGTTGTCTTGCCAAATACAAAATTACACCCAGCATTACTATTCCTGTTACCAATACCAATTTTTTAGCCCAATCTGCATATTGAAGCATTTCGCTTAAAAGGAATGGGAGTATCATTATCAGAAGAATACCTAAAAGAATGGCTTTTTTTTGAGACATCTTGTCTTTTCTAGAAAAAATCGTTTCTTTATCTGATAATTGCTGCCAACAATACAAACAAATAATTAATGCAATCAAATTCCCCAAGCTACTAAGAAGGAAAAGTCGTTCATAATTCTGAGTAAGCTGAAATAATCCACTTAAACTAAAGCCCACAAAAAAACCAATATTCATACCCGCATAATTCATGAGAAATGCTGTTTCACGCCGAGTATCCTCTGGAGTGAAACGTTGAGTTAGCATGCAATTTAAACACGTAACATTCAAGCCAGAACCCGTTAAGAAAGCCGCCAAGCCATAATAAAGAAATGAAATATCACCAAATGACAATAGGATACAACCTATGATTTGCGCCACCATCCCTGCGCAAAACAATGCGCGATTAGAAAGCAAACGCCCTCCCCAAAAACCACCAAGCAAATGCAAACCGTAATTAAAAGCAATAAAAACACCCATGATGCTGTTCGCACTACTGATTTGAAGCCCTAACCGCCCTTCCATGTACAAAACAAGCGTTGAATAAAGAACACTGAAGCTTAACGTAGAAACAATCTGAATAAAAAAAAGAGGAACAATTCCTTGCGGCATTGATTGTATAAATTCCTTTTTGTTTGCCATGCTCGACATCATTTTACTTCCTTGTTAAAGAACGTCTTTGAATATGACATGTGAAAAAATTACTGTCTAGGCATTTTAAAAATTTATTTTTTTCTCATTTTTTTGCTCCATATTGTAGCCTGGGTGCAGCGCAGCGTAGCCCGATTTTCTCCATATAAATAACGCTATCAAACCCCGGGTTACGCTGCACTGCACTAGGCTACAAACACCCTCAGACCTATTGTCTTTTTAATTGCTGGAGAACTTCCTCTGCGGCCATTTGTGTTTTAATAATTTCGTTTTCTCCATGTGCGCTGGAAACAAATCCCGCCTCATACATGGAAGGAGCAAAATAAACACCTTTTCCTAACATTCCATGATAAAACTTTTTAAATAAAACCTCATCTGATGCAGCAATGTCCGCATAATCAGCAATATGTTTTTTTCCCGTAAAACAAAAGCCAAACATTCCACCTAATGAAGCACTAAAAAATGGGATATTTAGTGTTTCAGCGACAGAAGCCAATGCAAGAGTTAACGCTTGAGTTCTCTCACCTAATTTGGTAAAAAATCCTGGCTTTTCAATTTCAGATAAAGTTGCAAGACCCGCAGCCATGGCTAATGGATTACCTGATAGTGTACCTGCTTGATAAACAGGCCCCTCGGGAGCCAAAAAGGACATGATCTCTGCTCTCCCCCCTAACGCCCCGACAGGCATGCCCCCACCAATCACTTTACCAAGAGTAGTAATATCAGGAATAACTCCGAAGATCCCTTGGGCCCCTGTTAGCCCTACTCTAAAGCCAGTCATTACCTCATCAAAAATCAATAATGTTTTGTATTGATCACATAATTGACGCAATCCTTTCAGGAATTCGGGCTCAGGTAAAACAAATCCCATGTTTCCAGCTACAGGCTCCAATATTACTGCAGCAATATCATCAGGAAATTTTTCAAATAATTGTTCTGTTTGTTTTAGATCATTAAAATTTGCGGTTAGAGTATGCTCAGTAACACTTTGTGGAATTCCAGGAGTTGAAGGGATACCTAAGGTAAGGAGACCAGAACCTGCTTTAACTAACAAACTGTCGCTATGCCCATGATAACAACCATTAAATTTAATAAATTTATTTTTCTTGGTTACTCCACGAGCCAGCCTGATCGCAGTCATTGTTGCTTCAGTACCGGAATTCACCATGCGTACTTTCTCAATTGAAGGAATTAAAGAGATAATTTTTTCAGCCAATTGGACTTCAAGTTCAGTAGGTGCTCCAAAACTCATACCGCTATGCAGCACTTTATTCACTGCTTCTATTACAGCTGGATGGCAATGTCCAAGTATTAATGGTCCCCAAGAGCCAACATAATCGATATATTCATTATTATCTACATCAACAAGATAAGCGCCTTTACCTTGTTTAAAAAAAATAGGATCGCCGCCGACACCTTTAAAGGCTCGCACTGGTGAATTAACACCACCGGGGATAAGCTTTTGGGCTTGACGAAATAAATCTGTTGAACGAATCATAAAAATCTCCATAATTATGCGGTATAATATTACAGTCATTCTTAAAAATTGGCAAAGAAACACTTTATCTTTACATCGAAGCCCACAATAGATAAATTATGCGCTTTTAAACGAGTATTATTATGCAAGAATATAAAAAATACATTTGTGTCATCTGTGGCTTTATTTATGACGAAGCCGAAGGATGGCCTGAAGATGGAATTGAACCTGGTACGCGATGGGAAGATGTACCTGAAAACTGGTTCTGCCCAGATTGCGGTGCAGGTAAAGAAGATTTTGACATGGTTGAAATGGAATAAATCCTTGGCCAAGCACCTGACTCCTACCAGTTACATCTCTGAAAAACCAGTCCAACTCTGCTCCGACGTCCCACGGCTTGTCCGCGGGATCTAGGAGATCTACGTTAAATCACTGGACCCCGCGGACAAGCCGTGGCGCGTAGGCAAAGATGTGAGCAAGAGTTAGCTACAATACTGCGACACGGCACCCAGGGTATTCCTACGGCTTTACCACAACTAAGATCACAATCCCTATCAATAACAAAGTCGGCAATTCATTATAAATACGAAAAAAACGGGGGCTTTTTTGATTTTTATTCTGTGCAAATGCCTTTAAATAATGTCCACATAACAAATGATAAATCCATAAAATAACTACAAGACTCAATTTGGCATGCATCCATCCTGCCTTTAAGTAATAAGATGGATTATAACTAAGGAGCCATAACCCCAATAAAGTTGTCACTATTGCAGCAGGCCAAGTTATGCCATAGTAAAGTCTTTTTTCCATTATTTTAAAACGATTAAGACTTTTCTCATCTTGAGTATCGGCGTGATAAACAAATAATCTGGGTAAATAAAATAATCCAGCAAACCAGGCAACCATAGCAATAATATGAAACGCTTTAATATACAGCATAGTTAATTTCCTGAGCGATGCTTTCGTTTTTTCCGGGCATGTTTTACCAAATTCAGAGCCTCAACTCCCAGCGAAAAACCCATAGCAAAATATATATATCCCCGGGGAATATGGAAAGAAAATCCATCAGCAACGAGCACCATCCCAATTAGAATTAAGTAACTTAGTGCAAGCATTTTGATTGTGGGATATTCTTTAATAAATGCACTTACTGCTTCACTGGCAAAAACCATAATGAGAATAGCGCACGTAATTGCGACAGCCATTACCCAAAAGTGTGACGTTAATCCCACTGCAGTTAAGACGCTATCTAAAGAAAATATAATATCCATTAATGCAATTTGGAAAATAACCGCTTTAAAGGTTGTTTTAAATGCCGCTGTCTTCGGCTCACCCGTTAAAGCAGGCTCTGAAGTCACATCCTGATGAATCTCTTCTGTTGCTTTCCAAATTAGAAAAGCACCACCGCCTATGAGAAACAAATCACGCGCAGAAAACGACATATGAGCCACAGAAAGTAACGGCTTGGTCAATTTGATTAGATCAACTGCTACTCCTAACAAAATCAAACGCATGACCCAGGAAAGTGTAAGTCCCCAACGCCTTGCTTTTTTTCTCTGTTTGGGAGGTAATCTTTCAGACAAAATAGATAAAATAACCAGATTGTCAATTCCCAAAACAATTTCCAATATGATTAAAATGATTAAGCCTACTGTAACATCAATAAAATCCATCAAATCCTCTGATATCAGAAATTGAAAAAACATATAATATACTCTTAATCTGATATTTACCTATATTTTTCTGCAAAATCTACAGCATAAACTTTATTGAAAGCATGATGTTTATAAAGACAAAAGATTCACTTTATTCTTTTGCTTCGATATAATATCCACGTTATATTAATCTTGTGAGATACAGCGATCATCAAATTTATCAAAAAGCTGCTAAAAAGAAACAGAGCTCATGTGCAACCTGTTGCTTCAGCTTATATAATCCCAAGGAATAAACATTCCATTTCTAAAGCGGACATTAGTAGCAATGCGCTCAAGGTGCTTAACCGCTTAATTGGTGCTGGATTCCAAGCATACATCGTAGGAGGTAGTGTCAGGGATTTGCTGCTGCATAAAGCTCCGAAAGATTTTGATGTGGCTACGGATGCTACACCCAATCAAGTTAAAAGTTTATTTAGAAATGGACGAATTATAGGTCGGCGGTTCAAGCTGGTTCATATATTATTCCATCGCGAAATTATTGAAGTCGCTACCTTTAGAAGTCATGTAGCTATTGATGAAAGTCAACTAACAAATGAACGAGGTATGTTAGTTCGGGATAATGCTTATGGCTCACTTGATGAAGATGCTTGGAGACGTGATTTCACAATTAACTCACTGTACTACAATGTTAACGATTCATCGATTATTGATTTTACTGGTGGTGTACACGACGTTGAAGAAAAGCTCATTCGTATGATTGGTGATCCAATAAAACGTTATCAGGAAGACCCTGTACGCATGCTACGCGCCATTCGTTTTAGCGCAAAATTAAATTTCAAACTGGCACGAGAAACTGAAGCACCTTTTCCTGAGATTAGTCATCTTATTACTCATGTTTCCAACTCACGTTTATTTGATGAAATGACTAAGCTGTACCAATGTGGTAATGCAGTAGCAGTGCAAGGATTGCTCATAAAATATGGCTTATTTCAATATTTATGTCCTCAAACTCATGTTCTATTAAACAGTACCTATCCCGTAAATGCGTTATTAACAATCTCTCTCGAGAATACAGATACTCGTATTCATGAGGAAAAGCCAGTAACACCAGCATTTTTATTTGCAGTTCTTTTATGGTTTCCTATGATTGAGTGTGCAAAGGAGTTACAAGAATCCGGAATAGATCCACTTCCTTCTATAGAAAAGGCGATGTCAATTGTCCTTGCAGAGCAAAACAAAATAATTTCGATTCCTAAGCGCTATACCCAAATTATTCGTGAAATCTGGTTGTTGCAGTACCGTTTTGCCAAGAGACTAGGAGGAAGAGCCTTTAACCTTTTACAACATCCACGTTTTAGAGCAGCTTATGATTTTATGGCATTACGTGCTCTTGCAGGTGACGAATCCATGGAACTTGCACAATGGTGGACAGCATTTCAGGATGCAGACGAGGCAGAACAAACTGCAATGGTTGCGCAGCTCACACCTGACTTAACGAAACGAAAACGCCGTCGTAAAAAACCTAAAAGCATTAAAGCCAGTGATGACTCACAATGAATATTTGTTATTTAGGATTGGGATCTAATCAGTTCGTTCCCGAGCGTCAACTCCGAAAAGCAATTAAATCAATCAAAGCTTTGCACTCTACTGTTGTTACCAAAGTTTCATCCTTTTATTGGAACAAAGCCTGGGGATTAAAAGGCCAACAAGACTTTTGCAATGCAGTGATTGAGCTTTTTACTCTTTTATCTCCCTTAGAATTACTGAATGCATGCCAGAGAATTGAAAAAAAACAAGGACGTATTCGAAAAAAGCGTTGGGGGCCCAGAGTTATTGATATTGATATTCTCCTATATGCGAATCAAGTTATTCACTCCAAGAAATTGGTAATACCCCACCCATATATACAATCTAGAAATTTTGTTTTAATTCCTCTAATTGAAATAAATCCTAATTATAAGTTAAAGCCAACATCGGAATTCCATAAATAATCTTTTACTAATTAGCAAATCAGTTAATGCATAGGTCCGTTATCTAGAAGAAATACTTAATAATGCCATAATGGCAAACTAAATTATTTCAAATTTTATGAGGTAAAATAGGTACTTATATCAAGGAATCGACTATTATTTAGAATAATAAACTCAATTGTGAGGCTGCTATGTATAAGAATATTTTATTTGCTACGGATTTGCTTAAAGAACATAATCATCTCACAGAAAAAGCAATCGCGATTGCAAAACAATTTGACGCTAAATTATACCTGTTACATGTTATTGAACTGCCTGCAAGTTTTCAGTTGGCCCAAGGACTTGGTTTTACAGAATTAGCCAACCCAGCCAAAGATGATGCACAGACTGTATTATCTTTAATAGGAGAAAATTTTAATATTCCACGTGAGCAACAATTTGTTGAGGTAGGCTCGGTTAAAGAGCATATTTTTAGCAAAGTGAAAGAGCTAAATTGTCAACTTATTATTATTGGGAGTCATTCTTCTATAGGTTTGCACTCATTTTTGGGCAGTACAGCACATGCTGCAGTCAATCATGCTCCATGTGATGTAGTAACTTTACGGATTTAAAAAATAAGTTTTCTGTACTGTTAGTAATTATGCCAATACCCTTTCTTGATGCCTTTAACAGGCTCCAAATATATTTTGTCCACAAAAAATATTTTTGATGGATTTGGGGTCTTTTCAAGGCCAATCATATGCTAATGATTTCAGCTAGACTAATTAACGTTCTTTTTAATTTAATTCTTACCATATAGATGATATAATTATCCAATAGTGTAAAAATATGTTACTTTGGTTTTAGGTATATGCGATATAAATACGATCAAGATAGTTTTACTTGCAAAAAACCTGAATTTTTCATGGCAGTGTGTGGCTATAAAAATCACTCTTATATGATAATAGGTGTTAAGGATTCTGAAACACAAGAACAATTTGTAATTGGAATGTTTGGTCGTAGGGGTGGGCTTCTAGGAACATATTTAACTAATGAACGAATGCCAAAAAAAAGTCAAAGTCTTATTGACATCCAAGCGTTTTCTATTTCACAAAGTCAATATAGAAGTCTTATTAAATTCCTGCAGGAGATGAAAATATCTCATAAAGCCAATGCCGCAGCCTTCGCTGTCCCTTCAAATTGGGTGAATGATACCGGAGATCCTTCAGAGCAAGATGAAATAAGATTTACCTGGTTAGACCATATAGCAACCTCAAAAAAAAATAGAATCCAAGATCTTGATCTATCCGATTTAGATGGAAATACTCATTATGATCCAGAACAAATCAGACAAGGAATTGCATTAGATAATAACTGCAGAACAGCTGCAAAACATCTAACTCAAGCCACGATGAGCGCAGAATCATTACCTAATGTCTCTTCATTTTTTCTTAGATCGCTTCCATTTAAAGCGCACTTAAGTAACGGCAAGATAAGTGACAAATTATTTATATATCCCCCACCCCCTCCAGTGTTAAAAAATCCAGAAAACAAGCAAGAGTGGGAAATTTTGAACCGCATGTATAAAAGGATGGATAAAATAGCGAAGTCTGGTTCAAGTAAGGGCATGGACGAAAGTTATAAAAAATTTGAATTATTAAAAATTCTTTATCAACAACAATACGATAAATTAACAGGTGGTAAACATAATTTACACGATTTAATGGATGATATTAAACAGTACATTGAGCACGAAGCAAATGCTCAAATTATTGATACGCCACGAAACAGCTTTTTCCATTTCAAAACGTCTACAAGAAAAATGTTTGAGCAAATTCAAAAAGAAAATCCCGTTTCAGATCTAGGTCCTGCTAAGAAATAGCGATACTAACGCAAATAGCACTTATTTTTTTCCTTTTGATCGCTTTTTAACATGACTCATTAATCTTCTTTTCTTATTCACCTGGCGCTGTGATAATTTAACTTTTTTATTGGCAAAAGGATTTGTTCCGCCTTTAAACTCCAATTTTAAAGGCGTTCCGATTAATCCCAGATGTTTAATAAATTCATTATTCAGATAACGTTTGTAGCTATCCGGTAAATCAGCCAATTGATTCCCATGAATTACAATTACTGGTGGGTTGTGGCCTCCAAGATGGGCATACCTCAATTTTATCCTGCGACCATTCACACAAGGAGGGGTATGTTTCGTGCTGATATCTTGAAGTAAACGAGTTAACCGTGGCGTTGAAAAAGATTGAATGGCTGAAGCATAAGCTTCATTTATATCTTTAAATAATCCCCCAACACCACTGCCATGCAAGGCCGAAATAAACCTAATTTTGGCAAAATTCGCAAAATGCAATCTTCTGGACAATTCGCTTTTTACATTTTCCTTATGCTCTTCATCCAAGCCATCCCATTTATTCACTGCAATAACCAGTGCTTTACCTGATTCAATAATAAACCCAAGCAAATTCATATCCTGATCAGTAATTCCTTCTCTAGCATCCAGAACTTGCAAGCATACATTGGATTCTTCAATAGCTTGAAGCGTTTTGATCACAGAGAATTTTTCTATTTTTTCATCAACTCGGGATTTTCTACGAACGCCTGCAGTGTCAATCAAAATGTAGTTCTGTTCATCCCTGATAAAAGGAATTGCAATACTGTCTCTGGTTGTACCAGGCATATCATAAACAACGACTCGTTCCTCACCCAGAATTCGATTAATTAAAGTTGATTTTCCAACATTAGGGCGGCCAGCAAAGGCAATTTTAATTACATTATCTTCTTCATTTTTATCTGCTTGTGCTGCAAATGGCGATAAAACATCATCCAGCAATGCGCTTATACCACTGCCATGTGATGAAGAAATAGAGTGAGTATCAGCAATTCCTAACCCATGGAAATCGGCACAAGCAACATCATCATCCAGCCCTTCGGTTTTATTAACAACAAGGTGGACTTTTTTATTTAATTTACGCAAATTGCTAGCAATTTTTTCATCTATTCCAGTCAAACCAGCTCGTCCATCAACCAAAAAAAGCACAATATCAGCCTCACTAAGCGCTATCTCCGATTGTTTGGACATTAAATTATCAACAGCAATATCATCAACACCTATGCCGCCAGTGTCAACAACGATATAGTGTTTGTTTTCATGTTGAGCTTGACCATACTGTCTGTCACGAGTTAAACCAGGAAAGTCCGCAACAAGTGCGTCTTGAGTCTTGGTAAGTCTATTAAATAAAGTAGACTTACCAACATTAGGGCGTCCAACAAGTGCAATCACAGGGATCATTTATTAACTCACAGATAATTGATTAAGCATTCCGTTGTCTGTTGACACAAATAACTTTCTTCCAACTACGCTTGGAGAAATACTGACACCTGCAGAAACCTTTGTGCGAGCTATAATTTCACCTGTTTGAGCATCAATAAAATGTAGATAACCGGTTTTATCACCTACTACTAAATCATTTTTTATTAACGCAGGTTCAGTTAATATTCTTGCCTTTAGACCAGTCTGTTTCCAATTAACTTGACCATTACGTTTATCAATGGACCAAATGACATCATGACTGTCTGTTACATATAAGGTATTACCGCTTAAAACCATATTCTTATATACGGAACTTGGTTTTCTCCAAATAAATTGTCCATCTGACAAAGACAGTGCCCCTATATAACCTTGATAGCTGGCGAGATAAACCACATTATTTTCTACAATTGGATCAGCATCAATATCAACCAATCGTTCCACGTCGCTTGGACCTGATGCATAAGCAATGCTGCGTTGCCACATAACACGGCCTGTTTTTACATCCAGGGCATCTAATTTTCCATCAGAAAAACCAATCAACACCAAATTTCCCATGCCAACGGGTGATGAGCTTGCCTTCAAGATTAAACTGGGTGAACCATGTTCTGCCATCCATATTTGTTTTCCGTCTGCTGCATTAAATGCGTAAACTTTGCCGTCAATCGTCTTCACGATAACTTTTCCACCTAAGATAGCCGGTGGTGATAAAATTTCACCAGTAACCTTTTTGTGCCATAATTTATTACCGTTGTTTTTATTTAATACAACCAATGACGAGTTATTGGTACCCAAAACGATATATCCACTGGCTACAGCAGGGCCGCTAACCAAACCATGTTTCAATGCCGTAGTCCATTTCACCTCGCCATTATGCTTATTAATAGCACGAACTAATCCACTGGCATCAGCGGTATAAATAACTCCGCTCTTAACTACTGGTTTCAGCCTTAAATATTCTTTATTTTTTGATGATTTACCAGCAGACACCGCCCAATTTTGCTCAACTTTAATTTTATCCTTTATTAGCTTGAGTTCTTTGGGTTTTGGCGTGTTGTCTTTGCCCAACATATAGTCATCAAGTTTTGAACATCCTTGAACTAAGGCACAGAGAATTAAAATAAATAATTTCATTTTCATGAAAATTAAACCTCAACTTTTACAAAATGTATCAATAAAAAATCATCTATTACGTCCACAAGTAGGACTAATAGTAGTTATACAGACTTTACCTTTTTATCTCCAGAAATCATTGAGTGCGATTTACTGGCTATCTCATTAGTTTTCATTTCTAAAAATAGATTACCCATTCCATTATTTTTTACTTCATCTAAAGCCAGTTTATAGGAGCTCATAGCTTCCTGATATTGGCCTGTAGATCCATAAATGTCGCCTTTTAATTCATTAATAACTGGTAAATAAGTTTTATCATCGATGCTGCTTAATTCATTAAGAGCATTTGTATAAGACTTCTCAGCTGCAAAGATACGCGCCATACGAATTTTAGCAATTTGCTTTAAAGCCGGCATTTTACTATTTGCAGCAACCGCCTTCAGCTCATCTGTAGCTTTATCCAGTTTATTTTTTGAGACATAGATTTTTGCAAGTGTCAGATGCGCCGCATCAGCGTAAACTGTACTACTATGCTGATGAATCAACTCATTAGCATAGGCTCTTACCCCTTTGATATTTTGGTTTGAAAGAGCAACCATCATTTGCTCATAGGCCACAGAAGCTTGTTGAGTAATCTTTGCTTGATGCCAATGCAAATATCGATAGCCGGCAATACCAAAGAGTATAAGCGATAATACTACGGTGACAAGATTACCGTATTGCTTCCACCATTTCTTTATCGATTCTAGTTGTTCCTCTTCAGTCATATACACTGACATAACATTCTCCCGCACTCACTCTAAATAATCTTTCAAGACCTGATTAATCATATTTTGATCCACTGTAATTTGCTCAGTCTCATTACGTAGATCTTTAATACTAATTTGTTCTTTAGCCAATTCATCTTCACCTAAAATTAACGCCAAGCGCGCACCGCTTTTATCTGCTTTTTTGAATTGGCTTTTAAAACTTCCACCCGCAGTATTTACTGACACTTCTATTGTTGGATAAGCCTTGCGTATCCGTTCGGAAATCACAAGACCACGCACCACAGCCTGATCATTCGTAGCAATAAGATATAATGCATTCTTTTTACTCTCTTGTTGCAGAAGACTCAAGGTTTCCAAAAGCAGGTATATTCTTTCGATACCTAATGCAAAACCTACTGCAGGGGTTGGATTGCCGCCTAATTGTTCGATTAATATATCGTATCGTCCTCCAGCACATACCGTAGATTGACTGCCTAATTTATCAGTAACCCATTCAAACACTGTATGTCCGTAATAATCCAGACCTCTCACCAAAACGGGATTAATTACGTAAGGGATCTTTAATGCATCCAAGCCATCGCAAAAAGACCGGAAATGTGCACGACTTTCTTCACCAAGAACATCAATCAGTTTAGGTGCATTTGCCAGTAACTGTTGCATTTCTGGGTTTTTACTGTCCAAAATACGCAATGGATTTCGAGTTAACCTGCGTTTGCTGTCTTCATCCAACTGATTTTCATGATCTGTCAAATACTCAACGAGAATTTTTTTATAATGATGGCGCTCGGTTAACTCACCTAAGGTATTCACTTGTAATTGAACAATATCTGCAAATCCTAATTCCTCCCAAAACTTACGGCATATAGAAATTAATTCCAACTCAACCATCGCACCTGCCATACCAAATGCTTCAACACCTAATTGATTGAACTGTCTATACCGTCCTTTCTGTGGTCTTTCATGACGAAACATTGGTCCCATATACCACAATTTTTGTTGCTGATTATGCAAAAGCCCATTTTGCAGGCAGGCACGAACACAGCCAGCTGTTCCTTCCGGCCTTAAAGTAATACTATCCCCGTTTAAGTCATTAAAAGTATACATTTCTTTTTCGACTATATCAGTTACCTCACCTATAGTCCGCTTAAATAGCTGGGTACTTTCAATAAGTGGGAAACGTATTTCCTGATAACCATAACTGGACAATACACTCACGAAAATCTGTTCGATGGAACGCCAAAAAACTGTTGTCTCAGGCAAAATATCATTCATTCCACGTATTGCTTGAATTCGTTCAGTCACCTAACTTCTCCATAGGAGACATTTCCGGTTTTGGATCTAACATAGATTGCATTTTTGAGATATCAGTGAGTTTAAGTTCTTTAGTTTCAATTGTTGGTGTTTGATTTAATGATAAATCAACAGGGGCTGTCTTTGTCGGAAATATCTGTTGCGTATCTCTATTTTTTTGCCACCACATTCCTACAGCCACAATCACACCTAAGGCAAACAAAATTGTAAACCAACGAATAATATGTTCTGCTTTATGCGATTCACGCTTGCTTTGCTGCCATAAGAGGGCTCGATCAGATTTTTTTTCGACAACAAACTGAGCATTAAATATTGCCAGATAAGGCTCTGGAGATGTGCCGAGTAACTTAGCATACGCACGCAAATATCCTTTAACAAAAACAGGCTCAGGTAATAAATGAAATTCATTATTTTCAATTAATTCAATAATACGAGCCCTTAAATGCAATTTATTGGCAACATACTCAACTGTGTACCCTTTTTGTTCGCGTATACTGGCAAGTTGCTCGCCTGGATTCTTATCATGCTCTACTATATTCTCATCCAGTGTGGTGGTTGTTATAGTCATTATTTACTCCACTATTATCGATATTGGAATTCAAATTATTCATGTTTTGTTCATATTCTGCAGCTAAAGTGTGTTGCCCAACTTTATCACAAACCTCTTTGGCTAAAGATAATAATACCCTGTCATTCAAAACTAAATCAGAATGCTTTTGTATTAGCGCAAATGCCTCTGCATCTCGTTTGGCCTTAATTTCAAGTTTTAGTAATTCATAAAAAGATACTTTCCGTAAAGGATCCTGATTTAATGCTTTTGCAAAATAAAGCTTTGCCTTATCCTCATTAGGGGTTGATAAAGCGCAAAGGCCTGCATTTTCATAGGCTCCTGCAGTATGCAAATACTTTAAATCATTAACGGCTTTTAAAAAGTAAGTCTCAGCTTTTTTATAATCACCTTGTCGACATAAAAAGGCACCGTAATTGTTAAGTTGCGAGCCTCCATTTTTTGCTAGTGATATGGCTTTCAAATAATATTTCTCTGCCTGATCTAATTCTTTGGTTTGTTCAAAATAATAAGCCATTGCCGAATTAACATCAGGTGAGGTGGGCTCTTGCTCCAATGCAGTAAGGATCTTTTTTTTCGCTCTTGGCCTATCACCCTGCTTTAAATACCCTAATCCTAACTGAACATTGTATGACGCAGCCTTACTGAGATCCGGTTTTTTAAAATTTTGTTCTTCGCTTTCTCCATCATGTGCGCATGCCTGCAAAAATAGGCAAGTCATAACAAGCAAGAGATAAACCTTTTTCAACACAGTATTTTCACACTAAGGTTAGAAATGATAGCGCATTATAACCGCTTACAACTAAATTAAAAATAATTTGTCACAAATAATGATTTTATTGTGATTCCCGAATTAATTGCTTTGTTAAACCCAAGGCATTTTTCACTATTCTGCTGCGTGCTGTTCTTGGTTTGCTTTAGGTATAAAATGCAATTTTTGCCATCTTTGAGAACGACTTGTTCTATCCTTAACCTCTCCCGCTAATTGCCCGCATGCTGCATCAATATCGTCACCCCGTGTTTTTCGAGTAATCGTATTAATACCATGAGCGATTAACCTATCTCTAAATGCATCAATTGTTTCTTGGGATGAGCGCTCATATTGAGTCATTGGAAAAGGATTAAAAGGGATTAAATTGACTTTTGCGGGAACATTTCGCAACAACTTTATCAATTGATTAGCATGCTCTGGTTGATCATTAACTCCCTTGAGCATCACATATTCGAAAGTTACTTTTCTTCTAGGTTCATTCTTAAAATAGTTTTTGCATAAAGCCATTAACTGAGTCAACGGATATTTCTTATTTATTGGAACAAGCTCATTTCTTAACTCATCATTTGGGGCATGCAGCGAAACGGCCAAAGCAACAGGACTAATTTCTCTTAAACGCTCGAGATCAGGTAAAACCCCTGAGGTACTTAAAGTAACACGGCGTTTCGATAATCCATAAGCAAAGTCATCCATCATAATATTCATTGCGGACACCACATTATCAAAATTAAGTAATGGCTCTCCCATGCCCATCATGACTACATTTGTTATTTTTTTGTCATGAATTCCTTCTTGTTGTGATAATTCTCGGACTGCCAACCAAACTTGGCCGATAATTTCGGCGGTAGATAAATTGCGATTAAAACCTTGTTTTGCAGTAGAACAAAAGGAACAATTCAAAGCACATCCCACTTGTGAAGAAACACACAAAGTTCCGCGATTGCTTTCCGGAATAAAAACCGTTTCGATACAATTACCACATTCCAGTTTCAAGAGCCATTTATGGGTGCCATCATTAGATTTTTGACACGCAACAATTTCTGGTAATTTAACACATGACAGCTGTGCCAGTTTTTCTCTTAAGGCTTTGCTAAGATTTGACATTTTTGTGAACTCAGTAAACCCGGCCTGATGAATCCATTGGATTATCTGCTGAGCTCGATAAGGTTGTTCTCCCCAGCTATGTAGCAGTTCACGCATTTGTTGATAATTGTAATCAAGCAGATTTACTTTTTGTGTCATTCTTGCTCCAAATTTAATGACATAAGTTAAATAGTCCTGGGCACAACGAACTGAATCTTCTACACATCGCTAAAATCCAGTACAGCTCTATTCCGATGTACCGCGGCTTGTCCGCGGGATCCAGAAGAGCCGCCCTAAAACACTGAACCCCACGGACAAGCCGTGGGGCGTAGGCAGAGATGTGATCAAGAGACAGGTGCTTCACCCACAGGCTTAACCAACTAATTTAACTTAATATCATTAACTCTTCTTATCTTTCACAAATTTCGTGTGGTTCAAAGAAAAAGGCAATTTCACGAGCTGCGTTTTCAAGGCTGTCTGAACCATGTACTGCATTAGCATCAATACTATCAGCAAAATCAGCACGTATGGTTCCAGGTGCAGCTTCTTTGGGGTTTGTTGCACCCATAATTTCTCTATTTTTCATTACAGCGCTTTCGCCTTGTAATGCCTGAACCATTACAGGGCCAGAAATCATGAACTCAACTAAATCTTTAAAGAAAGGACGTGCACGATGAATATCATAAAAATTTTCTGCTTGTTCACGAGAAAGTTGCATCATTTTTGCAGCGATTATGTTTAGGCCCGCATTTTCAAAACGAGAATAAATTTGTCCAATAACCGATTTAGCTACTGCATCAGGTTTAATAATTGACAACGTTGTTTCTTTTGCCATCACGCACTCCATAGGAATTTAGTTAAAGTGCAATATTATACATGAAATGCAGGCTATATGGCTAATATAAATTCATTTTTCTATCAATTATAATCTCAACGATCAAAATAGAACTCATAATGCGCCAATGTTCTTATCAAAGTATAAAGGCTCTCTATTTATGGCATCTTGCTCAGGATCAATTTTGTACTCAGGCAATGATTTTAACAATTCAACAACGCGAAGGATTGTCTCATAAAATTGAGTGCGGTAGGAATTAGCCGACCTGCTTAATTCTTCAGTTTGTGCAACAAAATCACTTATCTGCTCATCAAAATCCATATCCATTTGCAAAATTTCGGACAAAATACTTATAATTTTCTCCTTTAAATCTTCCGATAATGATGCATTGAGAACCTCATTCATTTTATCTATAAAAATATATTTATTGTTTTGGACTTCTGCCATATTGCAATAGATCAAAGCATGATTAATTGCCTGTCGGATTTTACTTTTTTTCTCTGAAAAGCCAGAACTCTTAAGTTCGCTCTTTAATGTGGTGATCGCCTTTTCCAATTCCGTATTGAACACTTGAGCTATTTTTATCAAAACAGCCTGACTGGCAGCAATGAAATGGGCATGTTCTCCTTGCACATTATTAAACTCATCACCTAGCGCTACTAATTGCTGTCGTTCTTTTTCTATAACTTCACGTGTTGCAGCACCTTGGGCTTCTTCATCTTTAGAATTTTCTCCAGACAATAAATAATCAATAAATAATTTTTGTACATACACATGATAATCATTTGCTTGTTGCAAAATGATTCCATTAAGTACACTTTTTAGTGGAACCTGCAGCATTCGATGATAAAAACTAAATGGACTTTTAATAGCTACAACTAATTCGGTTTGTGCTAGATTGACTTGGTACCTACCTAATATACGTTCAGCTGTTATTATTCCGTAAGTTGAAAACCAATTGCTTAATTCATTATCAATTTCTTCCCCGTTCATTTTTCATCCAATTCAAATTTTTCAAAGTATAGAGCCTGTCTGCAATTCGCTAGATTGAACCACATGGCTTTGATTTTTCGCAGCGCACAAAATCAGATCATAAAAATCAAAGCTTGAGGGCCAAAATAGTAGAATTGTAAAAAGATCCTATGATATAAGACATTTTATTTGATAAGTATAGTGTATTTCACAGATGTTAAAACGATTAGATATTGATTTACAATTATTAAATGATTTTCTCCAAATAACAACACCGCAAGTATGGTTGGATTTCGCTGCGGAGCATATTCCTTTATTATTAATTGATCATGCACATTGTGAACGTAAAGCTGCAGCAACTGCAATTAATTTTATCAGCAAGTATCCGGAAAAAAAGGAACTGGTTGAGGTAATGTCGCCTTTAGCTCGGGAGGAGTTACTTCATTTTGAAAAAGTCATTAACCTGATGACCCAAAAAGGTATTCAATTTTGTCCCTTGCAACCATCAGGATATGCGACTCACATGCATAAGCAGGTTACCAGCAGGAATGTCCTTCAGCGCTTATGCGATCAGCTGATAATTGGTGCCATTATTGAGGCCCGTTCTTGTGAGCGTTTTCATGCACTCATCCCCTATCTTGAGGATCAGGACTTAGTAAAGTTTTACGCTACTTTAATTCGATCAGAAGCCCGTCATTTTGAAGACTATCTGCGCTTGGCAAAATTATATGGCGGGGATATAGAGCAACGTCTGAATTTGTTTTTATCTTTAGAAAATGATTTTATTTTAGCAACTGATACGGTATTTCGCTTTCATAGCGGAATACCGCAATCTCATTAAAGGATTAGCTTAATAAAGATTAACTATGAGTCAGCCCTGATTGCAAGCTCTCTTGTTCCTCAAATTTAAAGGAAGCGGTTTCTTTTAAAAACTTACCTAAACCCTTATGTAATTCATCAAAATCTTTTTGAGTTAATGGCGTACCATCCGGATAATGCTTATAAATTTTTGTTTGAGAGTCCATTACATAATCGTTTTCTTGTAACCAAAGATCAACCAATTTTTTAAATGCTTTATCTGCTTCATTTTCGGTTTCTCTTCCATACTGGTCGCGTTGCTTGGGTAAGGGATTACCATTCTTATCAGTTAAAGGAGCGATGTCAACTTTCCCATCCTTAAACGTAACTTTCTGTTTAAAGCCATCTACGCTTATATCTTTGTCGCCTTTAATTTTATGAAGTATGGCTGATTTAAGTCCTTCATATATAAACTCTTTAGGATGTGTTATTGATCTAACTATAGGTATTTCGTGGGTAGCCTTCTTTATACGATCTACTGCTTCACCAGCAACCTGGGTTGACGATGTATTCATTGCTTTATTAAGTCTCGAAAAGAAATTTAGCAAGGACATCATATTAGAGCGCCAGTCATTGATGGAGGTTTGTTCTGAATTAATCACATCGTCAGCTTCCGCCATTACGTCTTCCCAAAGAGTTGATTCTTTACCTGTTTTCTTGCTTATGCTTTTATGTTTTTCTCTCAACTCATCCATAACCTTAGCCCACTCTTGCTGATGTTTAAATCGTGCAGCTTCAAGTGATTCGTCTTGCTTTTTCTTACTTTCTTCTTTATTGATCCGATCTATGTCTTCTTCAAGCTCTTTATTCGCCTCTTCTTTTTTTCTTTCAAGTTCATCTTTTTTACTTTGAGTCATAGCCAGCCTCTCTAAAAAAATTACAAATGAGCAAAATAGAGCCCCTTTGTATTATGATAACACAACAGATGGGGTTTGTCATCCCAATCACTCAGGACATAACGCTTTGAGTTTTGAGAATTATTTTGATAAGAAGTTATGCCCGGTTTATGAGTATGACCATGGATTAATTGGGTCACTTGGTAGTATGACATATGCTTTATAATTTCCTCAGCAACCACATCCATTTCTTCCATGGATTTGTTGCTATTCATCTGGCTACGATAACGTATTTGATTTACCAACCGCTCACGGTATTTCAGCGGTAAACTTAAAAAAAGAGTAGTAAATATCCTGTTTCTAGTTAACCGTCTAAAACGCTGATGTGCTAAATCTTTAGTACAATACCGGTCACCATGCACTAACAATATTTTTTCCGACCCCAATTGGAGTACAGTCGGCTCAGATAAAATGGACCATCCCGCCAGACGTGCAAAGGTTTTTCCCAATAAGAAATCACGATTACCATGCATGTAAAATAAGTTAATCCCTTGTTTTTTTAAAGAAAATAACTGATGCGCAATGCCCCTGCTCCAATCATCAATAGCATCATCACCTGCCCACACATGAAAAAAATCACCCAGGATATAAATATTTCTAACAGAAACTCGAGCCCATTCAAGAAAATGATTAAAGCGTTCCTGAATGGCCTGATCTTCAGGATGCAAATGAAGATCAGAAATAAAAACAACATCTATCATAAGGGCTCTATTTGTATGTGTTCATCGATTAAATAAATTTGACAAGGACCATTATAAGGTTCGATCGCATCACTTAAGCGATAAAATCCAGCAATTGATACCAATTCCGCCTCCAGGGAGTGACAAAAAATTCGTGCCTCTTTATCTCCAGAGATTCCTGCCAAAGCTCTGCCCCTTAAAGCGCCATAGACATGGATACAACCGTCCGCCAGTAATTCAGCGCCATGGCTTACTGAAGAGGTCACCACCAGATCGGCACCTTTTGCCACTACTTGCTGCCCCGAACGTACAGGTGCAGTAATTAATTTTGTTATTGATTTTGTTGTTTCGTAATGATTATTATTTTCAATCGGCTGTTCAATAATAGGTTTATCTTGTGTTGAAGACGCATGCAATACAGCTAAATCATGACATTGAGCCAGAGTATTATGCAATACACTCCCTCCTTGAATGGCAACAGGAATCATACCATGCGCACGCGCACTCTGGAGTAAAGACTGTAAATCAAATTCTAATTGGTGTACTGCAGACAGGTCAAAAACAACAGGTGTATGCTCAAATAACTTAGGTGCTTTGGCAATAGTATCATCAAGTTGTTGCGAAAAAACATCAGCGTTCGTATTTAACACCTGTAATACAGTAAATGTATAAAGACGACCTTTTAACTTAAATGCTTGAGTTTGTGTTGTATTTTCACCCATGAGTATGATATCCATAACCGATATTTTTGTTTATACTAACATGTGAAAACCAATAACAGAAGGATATTAAGGTGGATAAACGGTGGTTTGAACAATATCAGAAAGGAGTCCCACATGAAATTGACGCAAGTCAGTATTCTTCCCTCGTAGATTTGTTTAAAGAATCCTGCTCGCGTTATGCTAAAAAAACCGCGTATACCAATTTAGGGAGTGGTATTACGTTTGGCGAATTGGATGAGTTAAGTCGAGATTTTGCTGCTTATCTTCAACAGCTCAAACTGGAGAAAGGAGCTCGGATAGCAATCATGCTTCCCAATGTTCTTCAATACCCAGTAGCCTTATTCGGCATCTTACGCGCAGGTTATATTGTTGTTAATACAAATCCACTTTACACCACAGATGAGCTTATTCATCAGATGAATGACTCAGGTGCTGAAGCAATTATTGTGCTTGCTAATTTTGCAAAAACTGTAGAAAAGGCGTTAAGCTCCATTCCTACATTAAAACATGTCATTGTGACTGAAATAGCAGATCTATTTCCAACTCCGAAACGAATTATTATCAATTCGATAATTAAATACATAAAAAAAATGGTACCTGCTTATAATATCCCTCATGCGGTAGCTTTTAATTATACTTTGCTTGAAGGGAAACAATCGACGTTACATCATGTAGCGTTAGGTCATGACGATATTGCCTTTTTGCAATATACCGGTGGTACGACAGGTGTAGCAAAAGGCGCTATTTTAACTCATAGAAATATGATCTCCAATGTCCTGCAAGCTGAAGCGTGGATTAAGCCTATAGTAGGATTAAATGGTGACGAAACGATTATTACAGCGATACCTCTCTATCATATTTTCTCTCTTACAGCGAATTGTTTGACCTTTTTAAAACAAGGAGCAAAAAATGTCCTGATTACAAATCCCCGTGATATGAAGCACTTTGTTAAAGAAATCAAAAAAGTGCGTTTTTCAGCAATTACGGGAGTTAATACTCTGTTTAATGGTTTACTAAACCAGCCTGATTTTAAAGAAGTTGATTTCAGCAACCTAAAAATTTCACTTGCAGGTGGTATGGCATTGCAAAAAAGTGTGGCACTTAAATGGCATGAAGTCACCAAAACACCTGTATTAGAAGCTTATGGATTAACTGAAACCAGTCCTGCTGCCATTATGAATCCTATGAATCTGACTGAATATAATGGAAGTATAGGAGTGCCTGTTCCCTCTACAGATGTCATTATTCTTGATGATGATGAACATGAAGTACCTATAGGAACAAGCGGGGAAATTTGCGTTAAAGGACCTCAAGTCACCCCAGGATATTGGAAACGACCTGATGAAACCGCATTGGTGTTCACTAAAAATGGTTATTTAAAAACCGGGGACATTGGTAAAATGGATGAAGAAGGCTTTATTTATCTAGTCGATCGAAAAAAAGACATGTTACTTGTCTCAGGATTTAACGTTTATCCAAATGAAGTAGAACAAGTAATTGCAATGCATCCTGGCGTTTTGGAGGTGGGCGTTGTTGGTGTGGTGGACAATGAATCGGGGGAACGTGTTAAAGCATGCATTGTAAAAAAAGATCCCGATTTAACCGAAGAACAAGTGATTGCTTATTGTCGAGAACACCTAACAGCTTATAAAGTTCCAAGGCTAGTTGAATTTTACGATGAGCTTCCTAAAACAAATGTGGGAAAAATTCTTCGTCGAGCACTTAAAGATTCTCATGCTGCATCACCAAGTCTCCCGGAAGAAAAACCAGCCGTTACTATATAAATTCAATACTTGCTTACTACGTCCCGCGGCTTGTCCGCGGGATCCAGAACGATCTGCAGCTAAAACACTGGACCCCACGGACAAGCCGCGGGGCGTAGGCAGAGATGTGAGAAAGAGAAAGCAGGTCCGAGAGCAAAAGCGAAACTTATTTCCTGGATTCGTTCCAATTTACCACAGGATATTCTTCATCAAAAATCAAAATAAAGATACTCTTTCTAGCACGTGTTATTTTACCAATTGTCTCATTATGCGAGCGGTCGCACCCCACACCCAATCTTTATTTCCAGTGAATTCACAAGTAGCATAACGACGGCCATTTCGTTCAACTATAAAATCTTTATAATTTTGGGCATCTTGGACTAATGCCATTGGAATCGATATTAAACGAGTTACTTCTTGATCATTTAATTGGTAAGGATGAACCGTTTCAATACGTGCAAACCAAGGATGAATAATCTTCCCTAAAAGGGTTTTTTGAATATTTAATTCTTTTATCAAAGTGATACGATCCTGGGTAATTCCTAACTCTTCATACAACTCTCTAAGTGCAGTAGCATAATAGTTTTCATCTCCTTCTTCCCAGGTACCTCCTGGGAAACAAATTTCTCCTGGATGCGCACGCAATTTATCGCTACGTTGTGTCAGAATCAATGAATCAGATAATTGCTCATACAAGACAACCACAGCCGAATGTGTCAGTTTTTTTCCTTTAATTTCATTTAAGTCCATTAATAACCGCTGCTATTTTGATAAAACATTCACGATATTCATCTTCCCAGTTTGAGTCAATCACTATTCCACCACCAGCAGCTAAATGTAACGTATTCTCTTTGGCTGTAACCGTGCGAATAGCAATGTTCGTATCAAAGCGCCCATGCCGGGAAAAATAACCTATGGAGCCACAATAAATGCCTCGTGCATAACACTCTTGTTCATGAATAATTCGTATTGACTCAGCTTTTGGCGCTCCTGTAATAGAACCACCAGGAAAACAAGATAAAAATGCATCAAATGGCAGAATTGCAGCGGAGCATTGAGCTTCAATTGTACTTACTAAATGATGTACTGAATTATAGCTTTGCACCTCACATAAACTCGTTACGTGTACTGAACCTGGTTGAGCAATTTTACCTAAGTCATTTCTCGACAAATCAACTATCATGACATTCTCAGCTCGATTTTTTTCACATGATGCCAATTTACTTTTTAATTCTTCATCTTCCATACGGTTAGTGGAGCGCCCTATTGTCCCTTTAATAGGAGATGTTACTAATTTACCCTCTTCATGCAATAGAAACCGTTCAGGGGAGAAACTTAAAATATCAGCATGGGCTGTTCGTAAAAAAGCAGCATAAGGAACAGGGTTTTTCAAACAAACTTTTTTATAAAAAGTCCAACTGTCCCCTTCATAACCAACGTGAAATGGCTGAGTCAGATTGACCTGATAGCTCCTTCCTTCTTTTAGAAATTGGTAAACTGAAGAAAATGCTTTGATGTAATTTTGTTTGCTCATCAAAGGAGTAAAATCACCTTTAATAGCTGCATTATCCTGTTGTTTCGCAGGGTTATTCCACAACTCCAATACTTCATCAACAATTATAGCTGTTGATTGATGTGTATTTGCCGCAAATACGGTTACGGTTTTATTATGATGGTCTACGATAATTGCCCAATCATACAAACCAAGATCTAACAAAGGCATATTTTCTAATGTAGGTTGTATGTAGGAATCTATTCCTAATAACTTTGCTCCAAGATCGTAAGAAATATAACCCAAAGCACCGCCTTGAAAAGGAAGATCCGCCACAGAGGATATTGGCGATAAGCGCAGACTTATTTTTTTTAATAAATTTGGTAAATCCTCAGCATTTTGATCGATTTGAATAAAATCATAAGGATAGGCACTGATAATATCATAACGCCCATAAGCGCGATCTGTACTTTCTAAAAGAACAAAACCAGGTAAATGAAATAATTTTTGGTAATACTCATGCAACGAATCATGATAGTCTAATGAATATAATACAAATTGGCTCAAAATGTTCCTCTTAGGTAATTTTATAAAAATTTATATTTGTAGCCTGCATAGCGGTACAAATACTTCATTCTGTAACACGAATTCAACACTAATTCTCTGGTTTTTGAATTAATTTGTGAGTATGCTATGCAAACGCTTTATTGACAAGGAGCCTTGTATGGCAACAGTTGCTCAATTTGACATTACATATACTCAATTTTTAAATGAACATGGAAAATTGGTCGGACAACTACCTTCTTTTGCCCGTGATCATTCTGTGCTCAAAGAACTTTATAAAATTATGGTTCTGACACGGACTTTTGATAAAAAAGCTATAGCTTTGCAAAGAACGGGGAAAATGGGAACTTATGCCCCGATTAATGGACAGGAAGCAATTTCAACCGCTATAGGTCATGCAATGCGCCCTGAGGATGTTCTTGTACCCTATTACCGCGATTATGCTGCGCAATTTCAACGCGGTGTAAAAATGTCTGAAATACTCGCTTTCTGGGGTGGTGACGAGCGTGGCAGTCAATTTTCCTGTAATTCAGAAGACTTACCCATCTGTGTTCCAATTGCCTCTCAATGCTTGCATGCAACAGGCGTTGCATTTGCCTTTAAATATAGAAATCAACCTCGTGTCGCTGTAGTGTGTCTCGGTGAAGGAGGTACTTCAGAAGGCGATTTCTATGAGGCAATGAATGTCGCAGGCACATGGAATTTACCTGTCGTTTTCGTAGTAAATAATAACCAATGGGCAATTTCTGTTCCTAGAGATCAACAGACAGGTACCCAAACTATTGCACAAAAGGCAATAGCCGCCGGCTTTACAGGCATGCAAATTGACGGTAACGACATTCTAGCAACAAGACAAGTTATTGGCGATGCGATTGAAAAGGCACGTCATGGTGAAGGGCCTACTTTAATTGAAGCCATGTCTTACCGTTTATCGGATCATACAACAGCTGACGATGCAACGCGCTATCAACCTGGCGATGAAGTTGAGAAAGCAAAACCTAAAGAACCCATATCACGATTTAAAGAATTTCTTATAGAACAAAAAATCTGGAATGCACAAGACGAAGAAAATTTGGTAATTCAATGTTCTGAAGAAGTAGAAAAAGCAGTTAATGAATACTTGAGTATGGAGCCGCAACCAATCAGCAGTATTTTTGATTATCATTATGCCGAATTACCTGAGTATTTAGTGGAACAACGTGCAATAGCTATGGAGGAAGCAACTCATGCCTGATATTACTTTAATCGAGGCAGTAACTCAGGCTTTGGCTTATGAGTTAGCTCATGATGAAAATGTTGTGGTTTTTGGAGAGGATGTTGGTAAAAATGGTGGCGTCTTTCGCGCCACGGTAGGATTACAAGACCGTTTTGGTGAAAAAAGAGTTTTTGATACACCATTGGCAGAGTCTATGATTGCTGGATTGGCAATTGGTATGTCCATACAAGGATTGAAACCGGTTGCTGAGTTTCAATTTATGGGATTTATCTATCCAGCAATGAATCAAATTATTTCTCATGCTGCCCGGATGCGTAATAGAACACGCGGACGACTGCATTGCCCTCTCGTTTTTCGTGCGCCTTTTGGCGGCGGTATTCGAGCTCCAGAACATCATTCTGAAAGCACTGAGGCGCTGTTTGCTCATATTCCTGGTTTACAAGTTGTGATTCCCTCCTCGCCACGGCGTGCTTATGGCTTGCTTTTAGCAGCCATGCGTAATCCTGATCCAGTTGTTTTTCTCGAACCTAAACGTATTTATCGTTTGGTCAAGCAACCTGTAGAAGATAATGGTGAGGCGCTTCCCTTAGGAAAGTGTTTTACTTTACAACAAGGTGAAGATGTCACCTTAGTAAGTTGGGGAGCCAGCATCCACGAAACGCAACAAGCAGCGAAACAACTAGGCAACGAAGGAATTTCTTGTGAAGTCATTGATGTAGCAACGATTAAACCACTGGATATTGAAACAATTTTAGCCTCCGTAGAGAAAACAGGACGGTGTATTATCGTTCATGAGGGAGCAAAAACTTGTGGAGTTGGTGCCGAAATTTCCGCACAGATTATGGAAAATTCTATGGCTGATTTAATGGCTCCAGTCCAACGGGTAACCGGATATGATACTGTAATGCCCTATTTCCAGCTGGAAAAACAGTACATCCCTAGCGTTGCACGGATTAAAAACAGTGTTATGAGCATAATGGAGTAATAATGAATATTTTCAATCTACCTGATTTGGGTGAAGGCTTGCCTGATGCTGAGATTCATGAATGGTTTGTTAAAGAGGGTGATACTGTAATAGCAGATCAACCATTGGTTTCTATGGAAACCGCAAAAGCTGTAGTTGATGTACCTTGTCCTCAGTCTGGAGTTATTAGTAAATTATACGGTAAACCTGGAGATGTAATTAAAACAGGTGAACCTTTGGTGGCTTTTAAATCAGCTAGTGCTAAAACCGAAGACAAAGGAACAGTGGTCGGTAATTTAGAAGAAAGCAGTGAAGTCTTTGAAGATAATTTTACTGTTGGCATCCAACATACGACTAAAAATCGTATCAAGGCAACCCCTGCGGTAAAAATGCTTGCTAAAAAATTTAATATCGATTTATCTACTGTTAAAGGAACTGGAGAGTTTGGCATCATCACTCGAGATGATGTTCAGGCGCAAGCAGACAAGAACTCAGAAATTCCTGCAGGTTTTGAACCTCTGCGCGGTGTAAGACGAGCAATGCTCAATAGTATGATTCAATCTCATGCGGAAGTAGTCCCTGTAAGTATTTTTGATGAAGCAGATATTAGTGCCTGGAAGCCAGGTACTGATATTACGATTCGCCTAATCCGGGCAATAGTCTACGCTGCTAAAAATGAACCCGCCCTAAATGCATGGTTTGATACAAAACATGGTGCGCGCCAGTGTTTTGATGAGGTGCATCTTGGTTTAGCTATGGATAATGAGGAAGGGTTATTTGTGCCTGTTATTCATAACGCTGCAAAACTTTCCGATGGTGATCTACGAAAAATGATCAATGAGTTTAAAGAGTCGGTGAGCAAACGAGAAATTACTGCAGATAAATTGAAGGGAGCTACTATAACACTTTCCAATTTCGGAAAATTTGCTGGCCGCTTTGCAAGTCCAATTATTGTTCCGCCGATGGTTGCTATCTTGGCGGTAGGCAGACTCTATCAAGGAGCTGTTGTCAACGCTCAAGGAACATTAGAAGCACATAATATACTCCCCTTATCATTAAGTTTTGACCACAGAGCAGTCACTGGTGGCGAGGCAACTCGTTTCTTAGGCGCTGTGATGGAGTCATTACAAAAGGAATGAGGTAAAAGTCCTCTCCCTGACGGGAGAGGACATGAATGTTATTGCTGCATTTTTTCTTGCATCTTACTTTTTATTTTCTCAGCTAACTTCATTTTGCATTGCTGCAATTGTTCTGGACTAAAATTAGTATTTGGTAATTGTTTCTTACCCATGGCTACAGGTAAAACACAGTCTTTGACTAATTCTTTACCTGCATTCTCCCCACCTTTAAAGTAACCATTTTGCATACAAGAGATTGCAATAGCTTTACAGGGTCCTGATTCTGCCCAACCAAATAAGGAAATGCTCATTAATAAGCTAACTATACCCATCTTTGCAAATAATTTGTTCATTTTTATAATTCCTTTTGTTGAGGACAATAATCCTATTTTTAGACAATTGCATCTAAAATATAGCATAGTATTTGTATTTTGCTTTTATGGGTATCTTGAAATTAAAATTCAGTAACTTACACAAAGTACCTGCTTCCAGAATGAGGCTATTTTGGCACAGGGCTATCAGGATTTCTCCTGTCGATCATTATGGATTGGAGTGCGTTATAATGCTTATAGACTTCCTTTATAGGAATTTTAGTAGAAATAAATAAAGAGCAATGCCCCCTCAAAAAGCGAAGTGAAGCAGCATCCTTACTTTATAGCTCCATCTTCTTAGTAGTTAGTGATAGCATAACAATAAAACACGGTTTACTGTTATTATTTTAGTCTATTGGTATTATTTTATTTCAATTAAATAAGTTTGCTCAATTGGTTTTTAAACGTGTGTTGGGATTTTAACCCTGCGGCCTACGTTGCAGGGCTGGTTCAGAAAGCCATCAATACTAGTTACCAAGCTCGTGCATCGGGTCAACAGGTTTCAGATTTTCACGCGACTGCGTGCGGTCTGCGGTTCTTACTTCATCAAGGCGCTCGACGGCCGCCAATTCAATACGCAGCCACTCCACTCCCGCCCCGCAACGCGCCGCTCCCCACGCCTTGCCTGTCACCCCGAACAAAGCAAAATCAACGCCCAGCCCCGAAGAAGCAGAAACAACCAATGGAAACAGCGTACTATCCATGTCTGTATTATAGTTATAGAATGATAACTCCCACGGCAATGTCTCTTCATTGAACTGATGCGTGGGGTCAAACGAGCGGTCTTTTCGGCAATATTCATTAATTACATGGACAGGAAGTTCACGCTGAGCTAGTCCCACTTGCATCCAGGCGTTTTCCATTGCCGTCCAATTTTTCGTGCTGTACCAGCTATCATATCCATCAATATAATTTCGCAGTGCGTTTTTAAGCGGCGTAAAGTCAAAATGCTTTGAACCCTTAACCAAGACTCCAGATTGCTTATACGTTAAGCCATTCTTCTCTATCGCTTCGCAGCATTTTAACATTCGGGCTTTGGTGGTCTCATCCATAAGCTGTTCCAACATGCGGCACATGTGCTTGTCCTTTGCCCAGTAGGCGTATTCGTAAGCGGTGCAATGGAATGTTCGACCTGAGTAGTCGGTGAATGTCCCCGGATTACGTAACAACGATTGTTGCTTTTCTTCCTGCTTGGGCATGAATTGTGAGAATTTTTTCTCTACTCTATCCCGTTCTCCATAGGCCACGTGCTGGAGGAAGTGAGATAAAATCCTGTCCGGTTGGAATAAGGTATACGTTCTCCTGTCTGTTGTTACAAGAGCATTTAGGTCTTTCGGATTATCCTTTATAAAATAGCCAATTTCCTTCAGTATGCAGTCAGGAAGCGTATTAAAATAGGGGAATTTCTTAACAACATCTTCCATCTCTTTGGGAAGGTTTTTAATCTGTGATAACTTCTTTATCAACTCAAGTTGCTCATTTTCAATCAAGTCATTCAAATTCAAAAAATCTTGCTTTAGCTCTTCTGGAATGGTGTTGAATTGAGGATTTTCTTCTTCAATCAGATTCATAGCCTGTTGATAGAGTGTTTCAAAATCGGAAATTGGGTTTGTGGCTTTACTTTGGAAAGAACCCATGTTAGATACCTCTTAAAAAAAATTTGAGCATATTTTAGATCAAATAATATCCAATTTAAACATATTTTTGCTTGGCAGCGCTATGCTGTTGTTTGAATGCCCACAGCATCAGACTAAGAAACAGGTTATTTGATAGATTAAATTATCTTATAGCTAGGCTTAGAAAATGGCTAAAGTCGAGATTAGAAAACTTATATTTAGGGCCCCATTTGGATGTGTAAGGATATAAAAACTTGACAAAAAATATCATTTTTAATAAATTTTACATATTTTGTTTTAAATTTCAACTAAACACGATCTGTCCTTCCCGTCCGGATGATAGAAGGACTGGTTTTCTTACCAAGTTTTAATGATTAAACGGGTTGGTCGCTGAGGTAAAGAACAGAGCAAACGGTAATTACCCATCCTCCTTCTAAGGTTAATTAGATAAAACAAAGTCCATTTCAGCTTCTTCAAAGACGGAGACGTAGGAATAGCGTTACCTCATCAACAGGGAGCACATGATGAAAATGAGCACGCTGAGTTTGACGAAATACTGTTGAAACAATTATTTCACATTTGGAGCATCTTGATATTGCTCTAGCGTGATATCTATGGCACCGCTGAAAACATATTATTTCACTCAACCTTGATAGTTGCATGAACGAACATCTCAAACCGGATTTCGTTGCCTGCCAAACTACAATTATCCTTTAGCAATTTTATTGAGTAACTCTGCCAGCCTGCATCCTGCATACATAACCTGTTTTTGGACTAATCGCTGCGCATTTTCTTGATATTTATCACTAGGGGTTTCATTAGGGTTCATCTGATAAACATTTTTTATGGCCAACTTATGGGACATTTTTGCCCATTTCATAGGTTTTATTTCTGTACCAATCATCGAGCAGGACATTTTTTGTTCCAATTGTTGTGCTGTATTTTTTATACGAGTCTCATCAAATTGTCCAAGAAAAAAGCCAGCTCCATTGTCCCAGTACTGATGCAAATTACTGCCTACTGGATTTTTCCCTAAGAAGAATAAATTGCCCCCTAAATCGCCCTTAGGATGTTGCGCACTGACTCGAGTTATAGCGTGTAATGGTTGGTGAATATCACCTGTTATATGAATTAACATGCGTAATGCAAGTTTTTTATCTGCTGGATTTGTCTTTTTAGAAGAAAGTACGGCGATTGCTTGTTTTATTGCTCTTGTTGCATTGGTATTTTCAACTGGAGGTAGGTGAGTTCCATCAATGGAGAAAGGAATATCGATATAATGCATGACATCATACCAATATACTTCCCTCCACCTAATTTCATCCATCCAGGTTGAGGAGCTAACAAAACTTGAATTGGGTGTGTTATGCGGGCGTGAACGAAGGTATTTATAACACATGGTCCTGGCTTTTGGGGATAAATTATCGTAGGCAATTTGGGCCACCACCTTGTGGCCTGCAGCATTCCAAGCATAGCTGTTTACAGTTACCAGGCAAAAAACAAGTGCATAAATAATTCGTGACATAATTAACCCAAATAGGGAGACCACGCAGGCTCTTGTACATCTCCTTCACGTGCGGGAAGTCTCATTCGTATTCTACCATCAAGAGAAACGATACCCAATACACCTTTATCCTGATTATGCGTCGCATAAAGAATTAAACGACCGTTTGGTGCAACAGATGGAGACTCATCACGACCAGAAAAAGTTAGACTGACAATTGGTCCACCACTTGCACTTTGTAATCCAATGTTAAATTGCTTGTCATCTCGATGCAACATAACAATATTTTTCATATCAGGTGTATAGGAAGCACGTGCATTATAATTGCCCTCAAAAGTGACACGACTCACTTGGCCATTGGCTAAAGATAGGCGATATATTTGTGGTGAACCCCCTCTTCCTGAAGTAAATAATAAGCTTTTGCCATCTGGGGCATAACGTGGTTCAGTGTCAATGGCATCACCAAAAGTCAATTGCTTCATGTTGCCAGTACCTATATCTACACTGTAAATTTTGGGTGTTCCACTTTTAGATAAAACTACAGCCAACTCTCTTCCGTCAGGAGCCCATGCAGGAGCACCGTTAATTCCCGGGAAACTGGTAATTAAACGTCTTTGACCTGTTTCAACTGAAACAGTAAATATTTGTGCTCTTTTTTTCTCGAAGGAAACATAAGAAATACTTTTACCATCTGGAGCCCAGGCTGGAGACATAATAGGCTCGGAGGAAATTAATAAGCTTTGCGGATTATGTCCATCTGCATCAGCAACCTCAAGTGAATAACGAGTACTTTTTACAGTTCTTTGAACAGAAATATAGGCAATACGAGTGGAGAAAACACCCTTCTCCCCTGTTAGTTTTTGGTATATCTCATCACTAATATGATGTGCCAGTGGTCTGACTTGATTCGCGTTAATTTGAAATGTTTTTGTCAATAAAATCGTCCCATTCGCTACCGCATCAGTTAAAGTAAAGCTCACTTCATAATGATTTCCTGCTCGAATGACATGTCCTGTTACCACACTGTCTGCGCCTAATTGCTTGAGCGTGCTTACTGACGATTGCGCATTGGCACCTTGTGGGCCAGAAACAATACGAAATTGTCCTGAGAAATTTAAATCGCCTTCAATAACTTGTCCGATTTCTTGAGCGGCACCATCTGAACCAAAAGAGTTAATCGCAATAGGCAAAGCTGAGTTAATCCCTTGGGTTAACTCTAAATCAAGAGCAAACATTTGCTGTGTAAAAAGCAATAAAAAAAGTGCAATAATTCGGTTAATCACGAGTTTTACCCCCTCACTTGTTCTGGTCGAACGGTTAAACTTATATCACGAAACAAATTAAATGTTTCTGCATCTGCAGGCACCGGTAGAGGCGATGCTTTATAAATAGCTGTTTGTGCTGAGCGGTCAAGCAATTGGTCGCCACTGCTGCGAGTTAAAGTAACTTCCAATACCATTCCATCAGGAGCAAGGCGTATTCTGAACTGACTCGACAAGCTACTGTCAACATTTTCTGGCAATATCCAGTTTCTACCAATGGCATTGACAATGAGCGCTTTATATTTATCAACTTCACCAGCGATACGTGCCTGCCTTTCAGCATTTTTTGCTGCTTGTGCTTGTTTTGCGGCAGCAGCAGCCTCCGCTTGTTTTTTTCTTTCCGCTTCTGCTTTTGCAAGTTCTGCTTTTTCTTTTTCAGCTTGAGCTTTTTCCACCATTTTTTTCTTATTCAAATCAGCAAGTTTTTTAGCTTCCAATTGCTGTTGCTTTACCAATTCTTCTTTTTGTTTTTTTAAATCTTCAATATGTTTCGCTTCCAGTGCTTTTTGCTCTTCAAGCTTCTTTAAACGCTTTCTTTCCTCTTCGGCTTGTTTTTTACGAGCAATAGCAATTTTATTCGCCTCTTCTTTAAGCCGAGCAAGTTGTTGCTGTTCTTTTATTCTCTGCTGTCTTGCCGTTTCCGCCTGTCGTTTGAGCTCGTTTTGTCGGTTAATCTCAGCTTTTTTTTGTTGTTCCCGCTCCTGTTTTAAGCGATTTACTGTTTCCATAACTTGCTTATTATCAACACTTACTGCTTTCACCACCTCAGTTTGAGGTGTAACAGCAATAGGTTGATCTACTCCAGGTGTATTTTTGGTTTCCGCGGTTAAAACAGGTCTCTGACTTGAATTATCTGTTAAAAGCATCACGATTAAAAAAAGATGTAAGCCAAGTGCGGCAAAAAAAGCGTTACGATAACTGGGATTACTTATCATGCTTGCCCCTCTGATTTTTCCTGAGATGAATCAGTCAATAATCCCACCTGCTCTGCCCCTGCTTGCTTGAGCAATGCCATTGCCTGAACCACTTTGCCGTAGGCAACCCCCTGGTCTCCTTTAACTAAAACATTAAGTTTTTGGTTTGATTGCTTTGCCAACTCCAATTCTGCAGCGACACGAACAACTAAAGATTGGGATTCTATAGGTTCTGCAGGGGTACTGCTAATATTGAGAAAGTAAGTGCCTTGCTGATTCACTGAAACAATAATGGGCTCTCTATCTGTAGGAGCCAATGTTTGGCTTGCAGCTTTAGGCAAGTCAACAGTTACTCCTTGGCTCAGCATAGGTGCTGTAATCATAAAAATTACAAGTAAAACCAACATCACATCGATATATGGTACAACATTAATTTCTGATATGGGACGCTCACGCTTGGTTTTTGCTCTGATCATTTCAAATTTTACCCTCTTACAGTATCACTGTTTTGTTGTTCTATAAGCGATATTAATTCTTCCTGAAATAAATCAAATCGATTTAGTAAATCATTAGCACGCGTTGTATATCGGTTATATGCAATAACTGCTGGTATTGCAGTAAATAAACCCAAAGCAGTAGCTACTAACGCTTCAGAAATGCCTGGAGCTACCATAGCAATTGTTGCTTGTTGGGCATGACCTAATGCCTGAAAAGAGGTCATTATACCCCAAACGGTACCAAATAGTCCTACATAAGGTGCAATAGAACCTACGGAAGCAAAAAAAGGTAAATGTTTTTCCAGTTTCTCTGCTTCTTTTGTATGAGTAATTTGCATTACTCGTTGTATTGGTTCAATAACTACATTACCTTGTTTTCTCGCCCGTACAAACTCCTTAAACCCCGCATGAAAAATAGCCGCCATACCTTGTCGCTCATCAGCATTACTATCAATATCGGCGTAAAGTCTGCTTAAATCACCACTATCCCAGAATCTTTGATTAAAAGCATCTGTGAGCTGTTTTTTGCGGTTAAAAAACCAGGCTCGTTGAAATATTAATGTCCAAGAAGTAATGGATGCAGCAGCCAGCAATATCATAACCGATTTAACCACCATACCTGCTTGCATAAAATACATTAATACATTTGCTTGATTACCCATCTATATTATCTCCAGTACCATTTTCGTGCTGTGCTTTTACCTACACAAATTACAATAACAATTCTTTTATTCAATGCGGAAATCGTTTTGGCTTCAAATTTCTATCCACGCATACCACCTGAATTTTGGCTTCACAAATTATTTTTTCCTGCTCATTTTGCATACTCTGATCAAATAAAAAACTACAAGCCCCTAATTGCTGTACTTGGGTTTTAATTGTTAGTAAATCATCCAATCGAGCTGGTGCTTTATAACGAAGATGCGCATCATATATGGCAAAAAGAGTATCCTGTTTCACCAGATCCGAGAGGATCAAATTATTTTTCCTTAGCATTTCTGTGCGAGCTCGCTCAAAATAACAAAGATAATTCGCATGGTAAACAATTCCCATATAATCTACATCTTCGGCGTAAACACGAAAGGAATGTTGATGCGTGATTGTGCCATCCATTGATTAATCCTGCTCTACTGTATTTAAACCAAAATGCTGATACGCTCTTGGGGTGGCTATTCTACCTCTTGGCGTGCGCATAAGGAATCCTTGTTGTATTAAAAATGGCTCCAAAACATCTTCAATTGTACCTTTTTCCTCACCGATTGCTGCCGCAATGCTATCAACCCCTACCGGCCCCCCATTAAATTGTTCAATTACCGCTAACAACAATTTTCTATCCATAAGATCAAATCCATGTCGATCTACCTCCAACATTTCCAAAGCTTTTTGCGCGATATCAACACTAATAATTCCGCTACCCTTAACTTCGGCATAATCTCGAACACGACGCAGTAAACGATTTGCAATACGTGGTGTTCCTCTTGATCGTAATGCAATTTCTCTTGCTCCTTCAGGTTTGGTTTTTACATTGAGTAATTGTGCGGAACGAGCAACGATCTGTGTTAATGAATCAACAGAGTAATATTCCAGACGCTGTACAATGCCAAATCGATCTCTAAGAGGAGAAGTAAGCAATCCAGCTCGTGTCGTTGCGCCAATTAGGGTAAAAGGAGGCAATTCCAGTTTAATAGAACGTGCAGCCGGCCCTTCGCCGATCATAATATCCAGTTTATAATCTTCCATGGCAGGGTAGAGTATTTCCTCTATTACAGGGCTAAGCCTATGAATTTCATCAATAAATAGAACGTCATTTGCTTGCAAGTTGGTAAGTATTGCCGCAATATCCCCTGCTCTCTCAATCACTGGCCCCGAGGTTTGACGCAGATTGACACCCATTTCGTGAGCAATGATATTTGCTAAAGTAGTTTTACCAAGGCCAGGAGGACCAAAGATTAAGACATGATCCAGAGCATCACTTCGCTTTTTTGCTGCATCGATAAAAATTTGCATCTGCGAACTGACTGCATCTTGCCCTATATATTCCCTAAGACTTAGAGGTCTAATAGCACGATCGATGGCCTCTTCTGAGGTAGTGCTTTGAGTACTGATTAAGCGGTCACTTTCCAGCATAAAGTTCTTTTAACAGTTCAGATGAATGGTAGCATTTTATCATATGTTTTTTGAATAGCAGCTTATTTGTTAACAGATATTTAAGCGGCATCACAGCGATGCTCTGAAAAGTAGTGCCTCATTGCCCCGGATTATAATTTAACCCATACCCGGGGACTCTTATTCACCAAAAAAATTATACCTAAATTGATGGAAAACATAATCCCTCATTTTGTTGGAACTCATCATGGTCAGAGACGATTGATGGAGTTACTTCAGGGGACGATACAGCAGGTTTAAAAAATAGTATTAAATTTTTTTCTCGCTCAAACTCTTCCTCAACTGGGGTTGACGATTTAAATTCATCAATGCAATTGAAAAAACGAACTATTGAGCATATTGCAGCCACACAGGAAACCGATAATACAGCAAGCGCAAAAAAAGGATTAACCGCTACTAATGGGGCAGCCATAAGAACACAATACGAGAAGAATGTACTTGAGACTGCGGCCCAGAATAATAATTCTAAGGAAGTAAGGATATTCTCAAGAACGATACCCGTTTTTCTTAACGACTTTATTTCTTCAATATCTTTTAAAACCTCTTCAGAGTTTAGCGTTCCATTTTTTACATTCTCAAGACCTAGGACAAGAAGTTCATAGAATTTAATGGATTCCTTTTCTAACTGAGCATCAAGGGCTTCAATATATAACTTGTGATAATAAGCTTTAAGCGCTTCTAACCTTCGTTTAATTTCCGCATTGAGTTCCACTCCTTGAAACAATGCATCAATTCTTTTATCGCATTCGTTTAAACGTTTTTCCATTGCACTCGACATAATTCATCCCTTAATAAAAGAATAATGGCTCGTTTTATAACATAATTGAAAAAGCAGTTAAAGCTAAGGTGGCTTGCCGCTTAATGATAATCTAACATCATAACCCCATTTTCAGAAAGTTGCTCAGTTGCAGGAGAATGCTCGGCGATTATGGAAAAAATGGGCGGTTTAAAAAATGACACCAAACTTCGTTCTCGTTCATTTTCTGCATTCAATCGAGTACATGATTTAAGATCATCAATACAATGAAATAAATTACTTATTGATTTAACCATTAGGGCAGCAAAAACAATAGTGAATCCGACTCCTAAAATTGGATTGGGTACTGTTGCTGTTGTTGCGCAAAGAAAAAAAAGGGTGGTTGCTGCAGACCAGAAAGCTATTTCCAGAACTTTCGCAATATTATAAAAAACAATCCCAAGTTTTCTGTCAAATGTAGTATCTTGAATTTTTTGTAATGCTTCATCAGCAGAAAGGTGACGATTTTTAACTTTAACAAGATTGTCAACAAACAATTCATAACTTTGCACAATCCTTTCGGCCATATAAGTCGATTTATTGAATGAGGAATTATAATATGCATCCACATCCTTTAATTGCTGCAGAAGACTTAGTGGATGTTCATTTTCTAGATACAATCGTAAAAATTTATCGCGGCAATTTACTAAACGTACCTCCAGAGTAATAGGCATAAATTCAACTCTTAGAAATTTTAAAAGAAGATAACTGACTATTTAATAAGTAAAAATTGCTTTTATATCATAATTGCGAAAAGAAAAAATGTCTATTTAAACAAATTGACCTATTGACTCCATAATTAATTTTCGAGCCCTGAAAATACGAGATCGTACCGTTCCCACGGGGCAATCCATTTTTCTTGCAATATCTTCATAGGATTGACCATCTAGGATATACATACCGTAACAAAGACGTAACTCCTCAGATAAAGTAGATAGAATGGTATCCAGTTGCTCGCCAAACTCGATATTAATCAATAGATATTCTGGGGATAGCTCAACCGAAGAATAATAATTATCAGCATATTCTGCTTCCATATCCATACGTAAATTAGCAGCACGATAATGATTTTTAATTGTATTTTGGGTAATTCGATACAACCAAGTAGAAAATTGACTTTTCTCTTTAAAATAATGTAAATAGCGATAAACTTTAATTAATACTTCTTGTGCCAGATCACTAACATTTGCCGTATCTTGAATATGTAAGTAAATAATTTGCTGTATTTTATTGTTATACCGTGACAACAACAGATTATAAGCTTCCATGTCCCCTTGTCTCGCCAAACTAATCAAGTCCTCATCACTATAAGAAGTTTCTTTATTCATCACTCCCTCATAATTCCATTATAAGAATGACTGTTATTTTATTGTGTCATATGTGTAATTATATACCACTTTGACTTATTTTGAGATGTAATAACCGTAATTGATAGCTTGTTATCTGATCAAGGAATAAAACGATATGCTTTTTTTGACTTGGACTCGCAAATTCAATAAGTTGAAAAAGAGGGTTATGAATAAGAATAACGGCTTGAGTATAAGTCTCCTTTTTATCCTGAGAGATTTCCAAAATCCACGCATTGCCTATAAATTGAATTTTTTTAATTGATGGGCATGGACTCTGATTAGTCCAATCAATTTTCAGCAAGAGAAAAATAAAGCCAAGTAAAATAGGTTTAATAAAAAGAGATATTGATGAATAAAGAATCAAAATGACGGTAATGAGGTATATCACTAAAATCAAACGCAAATAAGTTTTTGATTTCCCTGGCTTAATTACTATTTCGGATAATGGTGACAATTTTTTTTAACTCTTTATCTTGAGGATCCTCATGGCCCATTAGCCAAGCATACAACTCTGGATCAGTGCAATTTAACAGTGAATTAAACGCCTCAAGTTCTTTTGTAGACAAATGCACGAGATGATGCTCAAGAAAACGTTGCAAAATAAGATCCAATTCAAGCATTCCTCGGCGGCAATGCCATGCAAGTCTTGCTTTTTCCTTGGTTTCCAAATCCAACATGGGTAAATCTCTTTATGATCAGCTTACGGACACCATAATACACTACTGTCTATATAAACGGAAATCATTAAGCTCTATTTAAAGCACTACTATGGCGCGCTTAAAAAATCAGATAAACTCTGTAATATTTCAATTGATAGTTACCCCTCAAGTAGAAAGTAACTGTTTTTCAGGTTTAAAATAATGAGCACAACTTTTACACATTTAATCAATGACAGAACATTAACGACCTTCAAAGCATTAGAAGAGGAATTAGTACTCCTACCTAACAAAAATTATTTATTTGATTTATCTTATCTTGCAGTTATTGATGTAGAAGGTAATAAAGCCATTGATTTTCTTCAGGGTCAATTAACCTGCGACTTAAACTCCATGTCTGACATACAAATGATAGAAGGCGCTCAGTGCAATCTTAAAGGACGAATTCTTACGTTAATGGATATTATTAACTGGCAAGGGGTTAAGTTAGTACTACCCCAAGATTTGCAAGAGAGAACCATTAATTCATTAAGCAAATATGCATTACTGTCTCGCGTTATGCTCAAAGAAAATACCAAATTTCATATTTTTGGATTTTATTTACAAAATCATGAAGATATTATTCCTGATACAGAGTTTTTTCCTAATTCGGTATATGCACAAACATATACCAACCATTCTTGCTCCTATCATTTAGGTAATGGATTTTATGTTTTTCTAGTCCTGACTGACTATGCACATGCGATTCAAGAACGTTTTATGAAAAATGACCAATTGCTTGGCTCCTTAACCTGGCATACTTTAAGGTTATTCCAGCAGCAAATAGAAATTTATCCGGAATCTCGAGGCTTATTTTTACCTCATAGAATTGGTTTACAACAAACCTCATACATTAGTTTCAATAAAGGGTGCTATAAAGGGCAAGAAATTATTGCTCGGATGCACTATAAAGCTACTATAAAACATCAATTGAAAATTTATGAAATTGCAACTGAGCAAAAAATTTATTCCGGACAAAAATTATTAAACAAAACCGAAGGGTCAGAGGTTGGTGAATTAATTGATTTTTCTATTCTGACATCTGGACGGTATTTAATTGCTGTAAGTATATTGAAAGAAGTGGAGCCAACGGTGTTTTTTGAAGGGCATCATCAGTTAGTAGAATTGACCAATCCATCAGTTATATTAGCAAATCCACTCGCTTAATATGATCTTGCTTGGCGAACCAGTAGCTTGGGTCATTTTGACCTGAGGTAATGTCAGCTTTTTGATGAGAAACCTCCACTAATTTTCTCTCTATTCTGACATCTGGACGGTATTTAATTGCTGTAAGTATATTGAAAGAAGTGGAGCCAACGGTGTTTTTTGAAGGGCATCATCAGTTAGTAGAATTGACCAATCCATCAGTTATATTAGCAAATCCACTCGCTTAATATGATCTTGCTTGGCGAACCAGTAGCTTGGGTCATTTTGACCTGAGGTAATGTCAGCTTTTTGATGAGAAACCTCCACTAATTTTCTCGCCTACGTACCGTGCTTAAATTTTTCGCGTACGTACCGCGCTTTATGCGCGGTATCCAGGGATCTTGCTATAGAAATGCTCCGCGGCATCTTAGCATATCGTTCTGGATACCGCGCATAAAGCGCGGTACGTAGGGAAATTTAAGTGGCACGTAGAGAAATTTAAGTGGCCACGTAGAGAGAAATTTAAGCGGCACGTAGGGAAATTTAAGCGGCACGTAGGGAAATTTAAGCGGCACGTAGGGAAATTTAAGCGGCACGTAGAGAAATTTAAGTGGCTCGTAGGGAAATTTAAGTGGCACGTAGGGAAATTCAAGCAGTAGGTAGAGAAATTCAAGCGGCACATAGAGAAATTTAAAATGAAAAACTGACGTTACCTCGGGTCAAAATGACCCAAGCTACTGGTTCGCCGCCTTTATCATAAACTGATCGAAAAGGCGGAGATCTTTAACTAAGGCCCAACCAGCACAAACATACTCGTATTATGCTTCTTGCTCAACCAATGCGTAAGCTTGCAAAGTTGTTTGAGTCAAATCCAGTAACTCCCTGATTGCAACAAAAAACATAGTATAATTTAGAATTGTACTTGCTTTTAGATCTGCCAATATAAAGCGCCAACGCTGAATTAAAGCACGATGAGACTCTCCCCAGGAAGCAAGGCGCGCCTGCAAATCCGGGTTATCACCATCATAGTTAATCAGTCCAGAAGTGAGTTGGCGTTGTTGCCAATCTAAATCATCCCGCAATGCTTCTCTAGAGAGAGACTCCCAATGATTCTCACTTGGATGCATAATAATTTGCTTTCTTATCCAGGCAAGATCCAGAAACTCCCCAATTCCGAAATAAATCTCAGCTACCTGTGCTACCTTCATATTTCTCTTATAAGCAATTTCGATGATGTCAGTTGCCGCAAATAAACTTCGAGTTACCGTTAAATCATGTGCGAGCGCTGGTGGAATTCCTTCATCAACTAGCTCTTGATAATGTTCATTGTATTTTGTTCGTCGCTCTTCATTTAAAATCGCTGGGATGGACATTTTCAATTCAACAACACCTTGTGCATAGAGTTTGACAACCTCAGAAATATCCACAGCTCTGCGTTGACTACGCAAGAACCAACGAGTAAGGCGTCGAGCTAATCTGGAATAAAGCATCATCATTTCGATTTGCTTTTTAGCGCTTATTTTAGTACCCAACTCTTCGATTTGTTTCCAAACAGATTCTAAATTAAGCACAGAACGAGTAATGACGTATGCTCTTACGATTGCTGAAACAGGAGCTCCTGTTTCATCTTGTAATCTGTAAATGTAAGTAAAGCCCATCTCATTTACTATAATATTGCTTAATCGAGTCGCTATAATTTCTCTTTTTAATGGATGAGATTGCATTTGCTTGCTAAAGCGCTTTTGCAAAGGTTTGGGAAACGAACTAATTAAAAATTGTGTCATATACGCTTCTTCGGGAACAGCTGAAGCCAGGATTTGCTCCTTAAGAATTGTTTTACTGTAACACATTAATACAGCGATACTGGGACGCATCAAACCTTTACCCATTAATTTGCGTTCCAAAATAACCTTATCGTCAGGTAAGTACTCGAGATTGCGATCAATTTTTCCAGTGCGTTCCAATTCACTAATATAGCGACTTTGTAGATCCAATGCTTGAAGAGGTTGCGATGCAGTTAAACTAATCGCTCTCGTTTGCAAGAAATTGTCACGGAGTACCAGTTTGCTGACCTCGTCGGTCATTTCAATTAACAATTCATTACGTTGTTTGGGAGTCAAATCACCGACCGCTACAATGCCGTTCAACAGAATCTTAATATTTACTTCTTTGTCCGAACAATTCACACCACCCGAATTATCGATGAAATCGGTATATACCATTCCACCACTTAATGAGTATTCGACTCGCGCCAATTGGGTTAATCCCAAGTTGCCGCCCTCTCCCACAACTTTACAACGTAATTGTTTTGCATTGACTCGAGTTGCATCGTTGGTTCGGTCACCAACATTAGCGTTTGATTCAGTACTAGCCTTAACATAAGTACCAATTCCTGCACTCCAAAGTAAGTCAACCTTAGCTCTTAAAATTGCTTTAATTAACTCGTTTGGTTCAATTTCGGTTTGTTTAATTCCAAAAGCCGCTTGCATTTCCTTGCTGACAGGGATGGATTTGGCATTACGATTGAACACACCGCCACCTTTGGAAATAAGTTTTTTATCATAATCCGTCCAGTTTGAACGTGGTAAATGAAATAAACGCTCTCTTTCTTTGAAACTGACTTCTGCATCAGGCTCAGGATCGACAAAAATATGGATATGGTTAAATGCACCAATTAACTTGATGTGTTTTGACAACAGCATACCGTTACCAAATACATCTCCCGCCATATCTCCAATTCCAACAACAGTGAAATCGTTATTTTCAATGTCTATATCTAATTCATAGAAATGACGCTTCACTGATTCCCATGCACCCTTTGCTGTAATTCCCATTTTCTTATGGTCATAACCTATTGATCCACCAGATGCAAAAGCGTCACCTAACCAAAAGCCATATTCTAAAGAAATAGCATTAGCAAGGTCAGAGAAGGTTGCCGTACCTTTATCTGCAGCAACAACAAGGTAAGGATCATCTTCATCAAAACATATAACGTTCTTAGGTTTAACCACTCTACCTTCAACATAATTATCGGTGATATCGAGAAGACCACGAATAAATAATTGATAACAACCAATTCCCTCAGCCATTATTTCTTCCCGAGTACCGTTTACAGGTAAAAACTTGGGCACAAAACCACCTTTGGCACCACTAGGTACAATAACTGAATTTTTTACTTGTTGTGCTTTCATCAAACCTAGTATTTCCGTACGGAAATCTTCCCTTCGATCAGACCAACGCAAACCGCCGCGAGCAACCTTGCCGCAACGTAAATGAACCCCTTCAAAACGAGGAGAGTAAACAAAAATTTCAAACATCGGATGTGGTTTTGGCACACCGGGAATAATTTTACTATTTAGCTTAAGAGAAATATAAGGTTTATGATGTCCATCTTCATTTATTTGATAAAAATTAGTACGTAATGTCGCGCTAATGGCATGAATGTATTGTCTGATTATTTTGTCTTCATCTAGATTCGATACAGTATCAAGATCGCTTAATATTTCGATGGATAAATCAGCAAAACGATCCTCTCTATTAGTATCATCAGCAGGATTACAGCGAATTTCAAATAATCTCACTAATTTTTTAGCAATAGCAACATTATTATTTAATGCCGTTTCCATATAGTCTTGGCTAAAGGTAATACCAATTTGTTTAAAATACTTGGCATAGGTACGCAAAACAGCGACTTCACGCCAATTAAGTCCTGCGGCTAAAACTAACTGATTGAATCCATCATTTTCAGCTTGAGCAAACCAAACTTTAGCAAAAGCATTCTGGAATAATTCTTTAATCTCATCAAGATCAAACTCAATTGGTTTATTATATTGCATGGCAAAATCATTAATCCAAGATACTTTGCCATCCTCAAATTTTAATGGATAGGGACGTTCACTTATAGCACGCAAGCCCAATTTTTCTAATATCGGTAACACATCAGATAAAGGAATGGTGGTATCATGTTGATACACCTTTAATCTAAAACTATTTTCTGATTCATCCAAGGGTTTATAAAAATTAATACCCAGAGGTTGTTCCGCTGTGAGTTGTTCGATATGTTTAATATCATAAACTGCTGTCCTGGCTGGGAACATATCACTATAAGCAACAGGGAATGCATGCTTGTAACGAGCATAAAGGGTATTTGCTTGTTCTTCCCCATAAGCTTCATATAAATGTGTTTGTAAATCGTCGGTCCAAGAGCGCCCGGCTTCAATCAGTTTCCTTTCAATGTCTTTTAAATCATATTCAAGTGGTACACTCGGATTAATTTTAATAATAAAATGAACACGTGCCAGAACAGACTCAGTAAATTGAGTCGAATAAGTAGTCTCAATTGAGTTAAAACTCTCGTCAAGAATTTCCTTCATAGCCATTCTTAACTCGGTATTTATCCTGTCTTTAGGGACATATACGAGACAAGAGACAAAGCGTCGATAAACATCAACCCGCGCGAACAAACGAATACGCTTTCTGTCCTGCATGTAAAATATACCCATTGCAATTTCCAGAAGTTCATCTTCTGTTCCTTGAATCAAATCATCTCTGGGCAAAGTTTCAAGAATATTTAATAAAACCTTACCTGCATGGCTGCGTGGATTTAATCCGGAATTTTCCATAATGTGAGCTACTTTACGTCGCAAGAATGGAATTTGTTTCGGATTGGTATGATAAGCAGCAGAAGTATAAAGGCCAATAATTCTTCGTTCACCAATCACATTTCCTTGCTCATTAAATCGTTTGACTCCAATGTAATCGGTATAAGCATCACGATGAACACTTGCCAACGTATTTGTTTTTGAGGTAACCAAAATTCGTGGAGACAAGGTAAATTCACGTGCTTCAGGCGCCATTGCAGAAATGCTTCGCGCCATTGATTTAGTAACGCTTTCACGCAAAAGTCCTAATCCGGTTTTCGGAACAGCTTGTAAAACCGTTTCCTTACCTTTTTCTACCAATTCATAATCTCTCATCCCTAGGAAAGTAAAATGATGGTCTTCAATCCAATGTAAAAATGCCTTAGTTTCTTCCACTTCATCTAAATCAAGTACTGAAGATACTTTATCAATCTCTGCAATTGCTTCCCGAACTTCAGCACGCATTTTTTCCCAATCTTCAAAAACGACGCGATTATCTTCCAGGGCTCGCTCACATCCTTGATGCAGTTCTTCAAGTACCTTAGGATCAGTTTGCCGATCAATTTCTAGAAATATAGGCGCTTCATGGATCACCCCTTTTTCATCTAACAGTTGGCTACGGGGTAAGATCTGACAAACTCGATTGTCTTTATCTCTTTTAACTCGAATACCTCCCATATGAATGGTTAGATGAGAGGATAGGCCCATTCTATGGATTACCAAACGAATTGAATCAACCAAAAACGGCATATCATCACAAATTACTTCAATGACGGTATGAGTTGTTTGCCATCCATGACGTTCATAATCTGGGTTATAGACTCTAATTTTTGTCTCATGTGGTGCACGTTCACTAATTAAAGCCCAAAAATTTACTACAGCGCCGTAAAGATCATCGATAGTCCATGCATTAAGATCTTCCATTGCTACAGTGCCATATAGCTGTTTAGCAAATTCGGCGCAAAACTCGGTTTGATCACCAACCATAGAACTTCTAATTCTATTGACAATGGCTTCAATTAATACGTCTTTACCCTCTTCAAATTTATAAGACATTGTTGTTCTACCTCATCGATTTGCTCAGCCCTACAGCGAGAATTATTGTTTAAATATATAAATAACCAGCCACTCTTATCCCGGCAGGTTATTTACCGGCTGGATAAGAGTGGCCAAAAAATCATATTTTTTACTCAGCATGAGTTAATTATTAAGAATCACTAATGGCTATGGTTTTAGTATTAACAAACTCTAATATGCCTTCTTTTGATAATTCACGACCATACCCTGACTCTCTTATTCCACCAAATGGTAACCTGGGATCTGAAGCTACAAAAGCGTTAACAAAACAAGCACCAGCTTCTATCTCGTAAGTAGCTATATGCTCTCCTCTCTCCAAATCACGAGTAAACACCGCAGCACCCAAGCCATATTGGCTTTGATTTGCATATGCAAGGCCTTCTTTCTCATTATTGGCTGTAATAAGAGCAATAACAGGTCCAAATAACTCTTCATCGAAAGCTGGCATGCCAGGCGTCACCTGAGTTAATAAAGTTGGTGGATAATAAAAACCTTTTCCGGCGGGAATTATACCACCTACCAATAATTTAGCACCTTGTTTCAGTGATTTTTCTACTTGAATATGTAAGTTTTCGCGCAAGTCGGAACGGGCTAAAGGACCAAGGTTCATTTCCGAATCAAGTGGATTCCCCATTTTAAATGCAGCCATATGTTCCATTATTTTATGTGTCAATTCTTTTTCAACGGATTTTAAAACAATGATACGCTTAGCAGCAATACAGACTTGACCTGAGTTATTAAGTCTTGAATTAACAATACAGCGTGCAGCAAGATCAAGATCAGCGTCTTCAAGAACGACATAGGGATCGCTTCCACCAAGCTCTAACACTGATTTTTTTAAAAATTTTCCTGCATGACTTGCAACAGCACGTCCTGCTCGTCCGCTTCCTGTCAAGGTAACAGCAATAACATAAGGATGTTCTATAACTTTTGCCGCTCCATCATTATCGACGATCAAATGCTGAAAAACGTGTGCTGGAAATCCTGCCTCAAGAAATAATTCTTCTATTTTGTTGCCTGTTCCCGTTGAAATAGGTGCGTGCTTCAATACGGCAACGTTTCCAGCCATAAGTGTGGGAACAGCAAAACGGAAAACCTGCCAAAAAGGAAAATTCCAAGGCATGATGGCAAAAACAATTCCAAGAGGACGATAACATACTTTTGCTTTTTTCATTTCCGTTTGAATAACTTTTGGAGCAAGGTATTCTTCTGCATGCTCTGCAAAATACTCGCATAACCAGGCGCATTTATTAATTTCAGCTCTACCTGCAGTAATGGGTTTACCCATTTCAATTGCCATTAAATGAGCCAATTCATCTGCTTTTGTCTTTAAAAGTTGGGCAAGTTGCAACATTAATGACTTTCTGCGGCTAAAAGACGTTTTTTTCCATTCCAAATATGCTTTATGTGATTCGTTAAGTTTTTTATCAACTTCCTGCTCATTCATGCAATCGTAGCTTTGTATTATTTGTTCAGTTGCGGGATTTACCGTTTGAATTATCATGATGTCTCCATACAGAATAAAGTATATTTAATTAAAGTTATCAACTCTCCTTGCGCACTACTTTTGATTATTGATACTATTTTCATATTCTTAGATTTTCAGAAAAAGCAATAGTAATTTAAATCAATACATTAGTACAATTAATAAATATTTCGGAAAATCCATATTTTAAAAAACGCGCTATTAACACTAGGATAATTAATGAACTTAAGCAAACAGCAATTCCATCCATTACACTACGTAGCGGCTTGGTCAGTGCATCTCTTTACTGCGAGCGCAGCCTGTATCGGTGTCTTTTCATTAGTAAAGATATATCAGCACGAATACATTTTCGCTTTATGGCTTATGTTTATTACCGTTGCTATCGACGCCGTTGATGGAAGTCTAGCTCGCCTGGTTAATATTAAGGAAATTTTGCCCAAGATAGACGGTGCTTTGCTTGATAACATTGTTGACTATTTAAATTACGTTATTACGCCATGTTTTTTCTTACTCGTGAAACCAGGTATGCTCCCACCTGAATACTCTGTCTTTCTTATTGCTGCGGTTTCAATTACCTCTGCTTATCAATTTTGCCAATCTGATGCCAAGACTCCAGATCATTTCTTTAAAGGATTTCCTTGTTACTGGAATATTACCATTTTATATATGTTTATTTTTGATACTTCTGCTGCAACGAATGCCATTATATTAATCATACTCTCCATACTTATTTTTGTACCTGTAAAGTATGTATATCCCTCGAGACTGGACTATTTAACAGAATCCAGAGTATTAAAAATACTCATGCATATCTGTTCTATTATTTATGCCATTAGCTCGATTTGCGTACTTATTAGCTATCCTAATACAAATATCATTTGTCTTAGCCTGTCTTTGGCTTATGTTGGAATGTACTTATTTTTAAGTTTTTACAGAACTTATTACCCTATGATTAAGGCAAAAATTGCCGCACAAAAGGAATAGTTTGTATTGTGGGATAGACTTTGTATTTTTTATGATTAAAATAACCCACAAAATATACTTATTGAGGTAATTATGTCTTTATTTCACCAAATTAATAAATCAATTATTTTCTCTGCAGCTCTCATTAGTTCCGTTCAGGCAGAAAGTATTTTCCCACGTGGATGTGAAGTTACGGGGTTTGGATACAGTCAAAATTATTTGATTTTAAATGAAACAGGAAATCAATCGTACTATTTAATTCAAAATCATTCTGATTCTAAAATTGAATTAGAGCGTGTAAATACAGAAGAAGCCTTTATGAGTCCGCCCTTACATGCTACATTGGATTCAATGAGTTGGGGCGCATTTGCTTCTGATGTTAAAAACTTAAATTTTAAATGTTATAAACGTGTTGACGAAAATACTACTCTAGTGGACTGTCGTAATGTCTTAGAAGTATGTCAATATCCGAGAGTTAAGTTTGCTCTGAGCAATATGGGAAATTATTGGATTTCATTTAATAAACCCCAAGGTGCAATTATCCAGGAATCAGTGGCAAAAGGAATTTACTTAAAATGGTGATATGTGGCTAGAAAAATATTTATTCTTATAGGATGGATTGGTTCACTTATAATCCTGTGTGGTCTTTTGAAGTTTTTCGGGACCACCCTACCTAAACTTCATTCTCAACTTTATTATTTTATTGGCGCTATTGCATTACTTATAACTGCTATTTACTTTAGAATGCTTTATTTTATTGCGCTTCAATTAATACTTATTGCAGGGCATGCAGCAATTTTACTGGGTAGCGGACCTTATACTCAATTTTTCTTACCCATATTAATGTGCTGCCAATTACTCACTTTCTATTTGATGTTCGGTAAGGAAAACAGTGTGTTTTTAATATTGGGAGTTTTTGGTATCGCCTTACTTTCTATGGGATTTGCCTACAATGATAAATGGATATTTTTCTCGGGAAGTACATTAGTTGCTATATATGCTTACTACAGCGGATATAAAGGGTTATCTCCTTCTTATATTTGGGCTATCCTGAATACGATCATTGCACTACTTGCACTTTACCGAATTATCTTCGTATAAATCACATCAGCCCAGCGACCACTCAGATTTTTATATAAGAAAAAGCCTGGGTTGCGTGTTACGCTTCACCCCAGGCTATGAGAACTTCAGATAATTACTTGGATGGAACAATTTCAACATTCAATTTAGCAATAACATCGCTATGAACATGTATCTCAACCACAAAATTACCAATTGAATGCAGAGGACCTTCTGGCATTACAATTTCACGTTTGATCACATCAATACCTTTATCTGTCAAAGCATCCTTGATTTCATTAACACCAACAGAACCATATAGCTTACCTTCGTCACTCGCCATAGCGTTAATCACTAAAGTAGTATCATTCAATTTAGCCGCACGCTGCTCCGCAGTAGCCAAAGATTGTTGGGCTTTTTTCTCAAGCTCAACCCGGCGTTGCTCAAATAATTCTATATTTTTAGGTGTTGCAAAAACAGCTTTATTTTGTGGTATCAAGAAATTTCGACCATAACCCGCTTTGACATTTACTTTATCACCCAGGTTACCTAAATTTCTCACTTTTTCTAATAAGATAACTTCCATCTTAATAACCCCTTAAATTGACTCGCCAACCCCTGAAGGGAAATACGATCTAAAATTAACTAAACTATCTAATGAACCAAGGACCATGTAGGCACATAATACAAAAGTTGGTTTCAAAAATATTAACAACATTAATAAAATGAAGACCTTAACTTGTCTCTTACGAGAAAAAATAAAATAAACCAGACCAAATCCGGAAGCCAAGAAATAACAAAGCACTATGGGGAGTACATTAATAGCTAAAGGAATTTCATAAAAAGCTGCTAAAGAAACCCCCAAGAAAACTAAAAATGAAAGTCTGCCACTACGAAACGCCATTAACTCATTCCTGAGACCTCCAGGTAAAAATAATTTTGCTTGCATTGCTCGCGCAAACATTAAGGAAATTGTCGCAGAAACAAGAACACTTAATATCTGAATTCCAAAAAATAATTGCGCCAAAATTATTGAATTTATGTCATTAAGAGCAGGCCCAACCAGTTCCTGGTATTGTGTCAAAATCATTTTAAACAAATTAAATTGTTCGACAATAAAACCTGGAATCCAAAGTTGGATGAGTAGACACCCCAAAAAAGCCAGTACAAAAAATACTCCGGCGACTGCCTGCCATCGTTCAGTATTTCGCAAGCCCAATGCCGCAAAATAGCATGGAAGATAGGCAATAAGAGTATTAATTAGAGCTCCGGATAATGGTATTAACATCATCAATGGAACAGTATGAATAACAAGTGCAGGTAATAAAACATCAAAACCGGATTTTGCACCCCTCCTTAATGTCACCAAACATACTAAGGCAACTGAAAGCCAAGATGCAAAAGGCAATATTGAAAAAATCACAGCATAAATAATTGCTTGCTGTTTGCTTTCAAGTATCACCTTACATTGTTTTGTTATAAAATTACCTGCACGCATCATTATTATTTATTTATGGCTATCACAATATGGCAACAGACCAAGGAATCTGGCTTGCATAATTGCTCTTGCTAGTTGTCTTTGAAAACGAGTTTGAGTACCAGTAATACGGCTTGGTACAATTTTACCTGTTTCAGAAATATAATTTTTCAGTAAATTGATATCCTTATAATCAATTTCATTACCGCCCTCAGCACTAAAACGGCACATTTTTTTTCTACGGAAATAAGCTGACATAATTAAAACTCCTCTTAAGCAGATCTGGTTTCTTTTTCTTTCTTCATCAAAACAGATTCAGTAGTGATCGCTTGTTTTTGACGAGTAATTAAATTTCTAATAATTGCATCATTAAATTTGAATGCATTTTTAATTTCTTCCAGAGCTTCAAGGCTACATTCAATATTCATAAGAATGTAATGTGCTTTATGTACATCACAAATTGGATAAGCTAATTGACGACGACCCAAGTCTTCTTTACGGTGGATCGCCCCACTGTGCTTACTTATGATCCCTTCATAGCGCTCTACCATTGCTGGTACTTGTTCGCTCTGATCCGGGTGCACAAGAAACATAATTTCATAATGTCTCATGATTTCTCCTTATGGATTAAAGCCTTCTGTTATTTATAACAACAGTAAGGCAAGGTTTAAAAAAAGCTGCTAATTATAACCATTTTAATCGCATCATACAATTATCAAACAATTAAAAATAATTAAATAACTGAGTTAAGCTAAAATCAGATGTCCTATGTAAAATTTTTTATTAATTTATAGTGACAAATATCCATGAATTGAGTTACCGTGCATAAGTTAAATGTCTTTAATTTATAATCAACTTATTTGAAAGTTACAGAGGTAATTAATGGATATAATTTCTCTTCAATTTGAAGAACCTTTAATGATTCATATTGGTGATACAGCTATTAAGATTTTAGCTTTTAAAACACAAGAACATGGAAATATAAAATTTGGTGTCGATGCACCCAGATCCGTGAACGTGCATAGAGAAGAGATTTTTCATGCAATTAAACAAAAAAAACTTTTAGAAACTGTTGAATAATATATCTAAAATGGGGCAGGTATCATCGCGTTCGATTATTTTTCTTTCCGGTTTAATTCTGGCCTTATCCTCTATTATTCTTTTAATAAACCATTTTTTTTTCAAATATCCAGGAAATAACTATTTTCCTGAAGACATCCCATTTCTTGCTTTAGTCTTAATTCTTTTGAACCTTGGTCTCATCCTCTATTTTCCTCAGGACAATAAAATCAGGCAAATTGGACGAGAACTAATTTACTATTTTGCGATAATGAGTGTAATTGCCATCGCAACAAATGCAGTGCAATTAACTCCATTCCCAATCATTGATCCATTTATCGTCATATTCGAAGAGAAGTATATGAATGTCTATATGGAGTCAATAGTATCCTGGACCCATAATCATCCTCAATTTAAATATTTACTGGGTGTAATTTATGACAGCCTTCCATATCAAATGAGTATTTTGCCTATACTGATCATTATCACTCGTCGCTTCCATCTGATCAGAGAATATTATTTCTATATGTTATGCACGGTCCTAATTGGTTTTGGATTTTATTATTTTTTTCCTACTATTGCACCAGCAAGCGTCACCAATAGCCCATTCTTCATGCCTGAGCAAATTGCTACAGGCTTGAAATTCAATCAGATTCATAACCATGTTAATCCAACTACAAATGAAGGAGGATTAATAGCCCTTCCCTCTTTTCATGTGATTTGGGCAATCTTATGTGTAAATCTGCTTAGAGAATGGACCATTCCGTGTATTCTATTATCCATAATTAATGTTTTTCTTATTGCATCCTGTGTTTTATTAGGATGGCATTATTTAATTGATATTATCGGGGGATTTATTGTTTTATGGATTAGCTACTATATGTTGAAATACTGTTCTCAAGAAAAAATATAGCCCATTTGTAGACTGGATCCGTAAAAATTCGTCTTGTTCTAAATTTTTCTTAGTAAACCTGTAGGATGAACAAGTTCATTTTGAATTATTTTCTTATTGTTTAAGTTAAGTACGTGATGACTACTTAACAATTTTTGCAGGGAAGATTGCAGTGTTACACCGCTCTGTTCACTTAAAGGAGGATGTATTTGTACTACCCATCCGCCTTCATATTTTCCAATTTTTACTGGTTCATTAATTACCCTGACTGGAGTTCCGATGGGTACCATTCGAAATAAATACTCGATATCAGCAGGATACATGCGAATGCACCCAGCGCTGACACGCTTGCCAATTCCATCAAGCTTATTTGTCCCATGAATAAGAAACGTTGGCCACCCCAAACGCATAGCATGTTGGCCTAAGGGGTTATAGGGTCCTGAAGGAAACTCATCAGGAAGAAAATCTCCATTTTTTTCTGCTTCAGCGCGCAGATTTTCTGTTGGGCGCCATTTGGGATTTGCTTCTTTGGCTACAATTTTGGTGACCCCTAGTGGGGTATTCCACCCTTCCCGACCGATACCAACAGGAAAAGTAATCACTACGTTCTCATTTTCTGGAAAATAATACAGGCGGTATTCTGCTAAATTAATCACAATTCCCTTTCTAGGAACATTAGGCAATATATATTGTGTAGGAATAATAAGTCCTGAACTAATTGCTAAAGAGCGCCGTGGGTCGATTTGAGGGTTTGTTCTGAGTAGCTCATAATATCCAACATCGAAACGTTTTCCTATCTCATCAATCGTTTCATTTAACTCTGATTGTGCATATTGAACCTCTCCAACTACATCACCTGTTGCAGGGATAACCAAGGTGGTGGCATTAGAAATAGATACCCAAAAGAATTGTATAAAAATCAAGAAGAGCAACCTTTGTTTGATGAAGATCATTTTCAATGAATTATCCATAAACAGAGTCTGATGAAGATAAAGACGTAACCTGGGTTTCCGCTACATATCACCCAGGCTACATATTTCATAAAAATACCAAAAGCAAATTAAAAGCTTTCGTCTACTTTAAACCGCTCGCCATACTTGGACTCAAGGGTCTTAAATAAATTTTCCAAATTATTTGCTCCAAAATCCTTAGCATAGTTCATTGGACCGCCGCGGAACGGAGCAAATCCGGTGCCGAAAATCATACCTGCATCAAGCAAATCTGCATCAGCAACAACTCCCTCACGCAAACAAGCAGCTGATTCATTAACCATTCTTAGGATTAATCGATCTGCAATATGAGGAGGAATTGGCGTACTAGGTTGTTTTTTAATGGGTTTACCATTTTTGTACTGATATAACCCTTGACCTGTTTTCCGACCGAGTTTACCTTCTTTAACCATGTCACGCAGCCTTTGAGGTACAGTTCCACCAAAATGGGCTGTTAAATTTTCAGCAACAGCCAAACCGACATCTAACCCCACTGTATCTGCAAGTTCTACAGGTCCCATGAACATACCAAAAGATAAAGCTGCTTCATCAATAGTTTCAGCACTATATCCTTCATCCAGCAATTGGACACACTCCATGAGATAAGGCATTAATACGCGATTTACTAAAAATCCTGGGCTGGACTTAACCGGTAATGGGAGTTTGCCAATTTGATTGACAAAAGCGCAGGAATTAAGTTCAACTTTCTTGGAGGTTTGTGTGCTACTCACTACTTCAACCAGGTCCATCTTAGCAACTGGATTGAAAAAATGAATTCCAACAAGGCGATTAGGATTCACCATGACACTACTCATTTCATCCAATGGAATACTGGAAGTATTTGTAGCAATAATGGCATCTTTTTTAGCAAGTTTTTCAACTTTTCTCATAATTTCTTGCTTTACAGCAAGATTTTCGAATACCGCTTCAATAATTACATCAGCACGAGCAATACCATGTCCTTCAGGATCAGGAATTAAATTATCCATCGCTGCTTGTATAAGACGAGGCTTGCGCAATTTTTTCTTATATAGCGCATGTGCACGGCCAATTGCCGGAGCAATTTGAGTATAAGATTGATCTTGCAAAGTGACTCGCAGACCACGTAGAGCACACCATGCTGCAATATCGCCCCCCATGACGCCAGCACCTATAACGTGGACATGGTTTGCCTTAAAATCACTGCCTTTTGCAAAACCTTTCAAGCGTTCACGCAAGGTAAAAGCGCGGATTAAGTTTTTTGAAGTAATTCCAGTAGATACTAAACGTTCCACTGAGTCTATCTCTTTCAAATAAGCCCTATCCCCTATGCCGCCTTCTTTCTCCCATAAATCAACAATAGCATAAGGTGCAGGATAATGCTCTCGTCGCACTCGTTTCGCAATATTATGACGCATTAAAGCAGCAATAGGTTTTCTCAACCAAGCACTATTAGTCAGTCGTTGTACAAAGGAAGGTTTATGCTTTGGTGGTTTATTTTTAATGAAATAAACTGCTGCTCGTTTTAACTGACGAACAGGAACGACCTCATCAACCATACCTAAACTCTTAGCTTTTACCGCATGGACTGCATTTCCGGTAAGAATGATTTGTGATAAAGCGTTAAAACCACCGATCAATTGAGGTAATCGTACAGAGCCGCCCCAACCTGGATGGATACCTAACATCACTTCAGGCAAACCGATTCGAGTATCTTTTTCATCACTCGCAACTCGGTAGGTACAAGCCAAAGCCAATTCATAACCGCCGCCCATGCAAAAACCATCAATCATCGCAACGCTAGGAATTGTCAGAGCCTGTAATCGAGCAAATACAGCTTGTCCTTTTCGCAAGAAATCTACTGCTTGGGCTGGAGTCTCAAATTTTGAAAAAGCATTCACATCTGCGCCAGCTATAAATCCTTTTTCTTTGGCTGAATGCACAATTAAGCCTATAGCTTTTTTATCCTGTGAAATTTCATGCAGAAGGCTGTTGAGTTCATCTAATACTTCTTCATTAATGCTGTTTATGGATGTATCTTTTCTATCCAAGCCTAACCACAGAATATTGTCACTATCGCGTTTCAAGTCCCAATGTTTGTAATTATTCATGTCCTTTCACCTCAGTCACTCGTTCAAGATACATAGCCCCGCCCTGTCCTCCACCAATACAGATAGAAGCCATACCTCGAGACTCATTTCTCTGTTCTAATGATTTTAAAACGTGCAATACAATACGCGCACCACTTGCGCCTATAGGATGTCCTGCTGCAATTGCACCACCATCACGATTAAGCTTCTCGAGCGAAGGGCCTCCCCAGGCCTTTTCCAAACCTAACTGGGTGTGGCAATAATTCTCATCATTCCAAGCTGCAACGCAACCCAAAACTTGAGCAGCAAACGCTTCATTAATTTCCCAGCAATCCATGTCTTCAGGTTTTAATTTATGTCTTTGTAAGATAGGAGTTGCTGCATGTACGGGGCCAAGTCCCATTTGCGAAGGATCAAGTGCGGCCCATTGTGAATCCACTATTCTGCCTATAACCTGCAAACCATATTTTTTCACTGCATCAGCACTGGCCAGTAACAACAAACAAGCCCCATCAGTGATTTGCGAACTGTTACCAGGAGTTACCATGCCGTATTTTTTATCAAAAAATGGTTTTAGTTTCGCTAATTTTTCTACGGTTGAATCTGCTCGCAATCCATCATCTTGTGAATAAATATGTCCTTTAGAGCCAATAATCGGTGATACTTCCGACATCCTCTTTTCGTCATAGGCTTTTGCCAGTCTTAAATGGCTTTGATTGGCAAATTCATCCATTTGTTCACGAGTAATATTAAAGCGGTAAGCAACTTTTTCGGCGGTTTGTCCCATGTTCATACCCACTATAGGGTCAGTAAGGCCGCGCAGCAAAGCAATAACCGGAGCAAGATAGCTAGGTCTAAATTGTGTGATTAACCCTAATTTTTGGCCCATACTCTTAGCAGAGTACCAACTGGCCAACCAGGATGCCATTTTTTGATTGAACAATAACGGAGCATGGCTCATGGCATCTGTACCCCCTGCAAGTATCAAATCACTACGGCCACTTGCAATTTGGATGGCTGCATTATCCAATGCTTGCATCCCAGAAGCACAATTTCTCATCACTGTAAATGCAGGCACTTTATCACCACATCCCAGTCGCAAAGAAATTACTCGCGCAATATTTGCCTCATCGGGACTTGGCATTGCACAACCAATAATTACTTCATCCAACTCTGTTGGAGAAAAAGGCTGTCGATTTAATAATACCATCCCTGCAGCTACCGCTAAATCAGATCCAGAAAAAGGACCTATTCCCTTGGCCTTGAGAAATGGTGTTCGATTTCCATCAACAACATACACATCTCGACCATGTAAATTCGACTTCTGTTTCATCGATCCTCCTTATTTTTAAATTGCGGTTACATCACTGCAACGATGTTTCATTAAAAGAATAGATTACTCTCAATTATTCTTTACCAAATTGAGAAGCATACTTCCGTTGAGATACCCCGGATCCTTTAACTTAACGCCATACCTCTTCACTGATAGCAGCTCTGATTTATGAATGATAAAGAGTAGCAGTAATCATGAAAATTTGGAAATTTTTATAAAGCATTACATAAAAAATTATTAAACTAACTTGTTGAAAAAAATGAATACTCTAAGATTGACACAGCAATTTACCCTTCTTTGGATAATTATAGTTCATATTGCTGTATTTAAAGTTTCTTTCCTATGCATCCCATTTTAATTTATAGATAACGCATATTGACGGCATCAAAATACCTGATATACTGCGCAACCATTGATTGGAGAGATGGCCGAGTGGTCGAAGGCGCTCCCCTGCTAAGGGAGTATGGGAGAAATCCCATCGAGGGTTCGAATCCCTCTCTCTCCGCCAGTCAACGCGCCCGTAGCTCAGTTGGATAGAGTATCTGGCTACGAACCAGGGGGTCGGAGGTTCGAATCCTTCCGGGCGCGCCATTCCTAAGATCGAAGAACTAAATAAAAATCACTCCGAAATCTAGAACAAAGCCTCAATGTAATTGGCCCGGAAGGTTCGAACCGAACGAGGTTCGACAAAATGCGAAGCGAAGAGCACGGAGTGCGGCGAAGTATTTTGGACGCGCTTCAGCGCGCCGCGAAGCGGTGAGGAGCGAACAAAGTGAGCAACGAATCTATCCTTCCCTTGAATCTTGGAACTATGCAAATTTAATGCTGCAATTTATTCTTACGCAATAAATCCTTCCGGGCGCGCCATTCTCAATAAAAATCACAAAATAAGAATCACTCCGAAAACTATAACAAAACTCCAATATCATTGGCCCGGAAGTGTTCGAACCGAACGAGGTTCGACAAAATGCGAAGCGAAGAGCACGAAGTACGGCGAAGTATTTTGGATGCGCTTCAGCGCACCGCAAAGCGGTAAGGAGCGAACAAAGTATGCGACGAATCTATCCTTCCCTTGAATCTGGGAACTAATTAAATTTAATGCTGCAATTTAATCCTACGTAATAAAATCCTTCCGGGCGCGCCATTTAAAATCAAAGACTTAAGTTTTTTCCTACAGACTAAGCATCTGGTTTTTGAGAAATTGTGGACTCTTCCCCATTTCCGGGGGCAAATAACAAGAACACAAAACCTTAACTCTTAACCTATAATTTTCAAAGTTAAATAAAATTAAAGCGCCAGCAAGAACGCACCCTATCGAGCATCCATCCCGACTTACTACTTATCCAAGTTATCCTGATATGTCAATACGTGAATTTCACGGATGCAACCGCAAGACATATAAAGCACAATTTGTCATTAATTTTACCGAATAGAGAAATGCTTATGCCAGCAATTCATTATCCCGAGAGATTCGATTTCAAGAAAGAGGTACCAGCTGAATTGAAAATGAGGAGAACCTATTAATGTACGATCGAGCAACCCAAAAAGCCTTATTAATGATTAAAGAGGGAAATAACCTGGATGGTGTTTTAGCACTTTATGAAGCCTGGATGTCAGGAAGCATCTCTGCCGAACTTTTTTTTAAAAAAAATGAACCGCTTGACTCTATCCCATTGACGCAAGAGGTTCTTGAAGCCCGAACAAGATCGCGCGATAGCACGGAAGATATTAAATTAGGATTGTGCTATTTATTAGGTATTGGCATAGCCCAATCGGATAAAAAAGCACAGGAACTTTTTTCTACCCTAGCAGAAAAGCACCATGCTCCAGCACAAAACCTGATGGCATGGATGTATAGAAACAATCGTGCAGGCAAAGAATTAAGCCAGGATGAGCGTGATGACAAAGCAGTTCAATTATACCTACAAGCGGCAACAGCAGGATATGCTCCAGCAAAAAACAACTTGGCATGGATGTATGATGAAGGTCGTGCAGGCAAAGAATTACGCCAGGATGAGCGTGATGACAAAGCAGTTCAATTATACCTTCAAGTGGCAACAGCAGGATATGCCTTAGCCCAATACAACTTGGCATGGATGTATATCGAAGGTCGTGCAGGCAAAGAATTAAGCCAGGATGAGCGTGATGACAAAGCGGTTCAATTATACCTTCAAGCGGCAACAGCAGGAGATGTCCCAGCCCAAAGCAACTTGGCGTGGATGTATGAAAACATGAGCGTGATGACAAAGCAGTTCAATTATACCTTCAAGTGGCAACAGCAGGATATGCCTTAGCCCAATACAACTTGGCATGGATGTATATCGAAGGTCGTGCAGGCAAAGAATTAAGCCAGGATGAGCGTGATGACAAAGCGGTTCAATTATACCTTCAAGCGGCAACAGCAGGAGATGTCCCAGCCCAAAGCAACTTGGCGTGGATGTATCAAAACAATCGTGCAGGCAAAGAATTAAGCCAGAATGAGCGTGATGACAAAGCGGTTCAATTATACCTTCAAGCGATAAGGGCAGCGCATGCGAGTGCTGCATGGAACCTGGCTGTTTTCTATCGGAAAAATAACACCGGCTTAGCCCTTAAATATTTCTCGATTGCCGCGATTTTATATCGACCTGCGGACGTTGATGTCCAGCAGTGCATTACTCAAATAAAAAGCTTTCCTGCAGGCAAAGAATTAAGCCAGAATGAGCGTGATGACAAAGCGGTTCAATTATACCTTCAAGCGATAAGGGCAGCGCATGCGAGTGCTGCATGGAACCTGGCTGTTTTCTATCGGAAAAATAACACCGGCTTAGCCCTTAAATATTTCTCGATTGCCGCGATTTTATATCGACCTGCGGACGTTGATGTCCAGCAGTGCATTACTCAAATAAAAAGCTTTCCTGCATCGGCATTAAAAGACTATGCTTTGGCACGAATTCATCGGTTAGACAGCAAAGCCATAGCCACGCAATGTGCGGCATTCAAGGCGCTTCAGCGCCCCTCCGATTGCTTGTTGTTTATCAATGAAGATTTAGAGCGCCTGGGGGCTAACCATACCTATCTTCGGAGTGTTTTTGAAAAACTCAGCTCCTTTGCCCACGAATCGTCGGTCTTGGCACTGACCGAAAAGGTAGCGCTTGCAAAGTTGCTATTAAAAATGATGGCTCACTTATTTACTACGTTAACAGCTAGTTATCCAAAAATACTCCTGGGGGGGCGCCAATATCCTGAGCCAGTCGAATTCAAGGAAGGGAAAACACCTGAATTGAAGTAGCCTTTGTCGACAATGTTTCGGGAGTGCTGAGGTGCCATACGGTGTTTCTATTGACATCCCTGCCATTACAAAGCAAGTAATCCAACAGCAAACAACAAGGCCAGCAACACGCCAAAGCACCTCGGTAACTACGTTAACAGCTAGTTATCCAAAAATACTCCTGGGGGGGCGCCAATATCCTGAGCCAGTCGAATTCAAGGAAGGGAAAACACCTGAATTGAAGTAGCCTTTGTCGACAATGTTTCGGGAGTGCTGAGGTGCCGTAGTTGTCGACGGCATCCATACACGGTCGCTCATGCCCGTGCGTTTTTGACACTGCTCAACTACGCTATATTTTCAAAGTTAAATAAAATTAAAGCGCCAGCAAGAACGCACCCTATCGAGCATCCATCCCGACTTACTACTTATCCAAGTTATCCTGATATGTCAATACGTGAATTTCACGGATGCAACCGCAAGACATATAAAGCACAATTTGTCATTAATTTTACCGAATAGAGAAATGCTTATGCCAGCAATTCATTATCCCGAGAGATTCGATTTCAAGAAAGAGGTACCAGCTGAATTGAAAATGAGGAGAACCTATTAATGTACGATCGAGCAACCCAAAAAGCCTTATTAATGATTAAAGAGGGAAATAACCTGGATGGTGTTTTAGCACTTTATGAAGCCTGGGTATCAGGAAGCATCTCTGCCGCACTTTTTTTTAAAAAAAATGAACCGCTTGGTACGATCCCATTGACGCAAGAGGTTCTTGAAGCCCGAACAACATCGCACGATAGCACAGATTTTAAATTAGGATTGTGCTATTTATCAGGTATTGGCATAGCCCAATCGGATGAAAAAGCACAGGAACTTTTTTCTATACTGGCAGAAAAGCATCATGCTCCCGCCCAAAACCTGCTGGCATGGATGTATGGCGAAGGTCGTGCAGGCAAAGAATTAAGCCAGGATGGGCGTGATGACAAAGTAGTTAAATTATACCTTCAAGCGGCAACAGCAGGATATGCTCCAGCAAAAAACAACTTGGCATTGATGTATCAAAACAATCGTGCAGACAAAGAATTAAGCCAGAATGAGCGTGATGACAAAGTAGTTAAATTATACCTTCAAGCGGCAACAGCAGGATATGCCTTAGCCCAATACAACTTGGCATGGATGTATATCGAAGGTCGTGCAGGCAAAGAATTAAGCCAGGATGAGCGTGATGACAAAGCGGTTCAATTATACCTTCAAGCGGCAACAGCAGGATATGCCTTAGCCCAAGACAACTTGGCATGGATGTATGAAAACAATCGTGCAGGCAAAGAATTAAGCCAGGATGAGCGTGATGACAAAGTAGTTAAATTATACCTTCAAGCGGCAACAGCAGGACATGCTCCAGCCCAAAACAACTTGGCATGGATGTATCAAAACAATCGTGCAGGCAGAGAGTTAAGCCAGGATGAGTGTGATGACAAAGCAGTTAAATTATACCTTCAAGCGGCAACAGCAGGATATGCTCCAGCACAAAACAACTTGGCATGGATGCATATCGAAGGTCGTGCAGGCAAAGAATTAAGCCAGGATGAGCGTGATGACAAAGCAGTTAAATTATACCTTCAAGCGGCAACAGCAGGATATGCTCCAGCCCAAAACAACTTGGCATTGATGTATCAAAACAATCGTGCAGGCAAAGAATTAAGCCAGAATGAGCGTGATGACAAAGCAGTTAAATTATACCTTCAAGCTGCAACAGCAGGAGATGCCCCAGCCCAAAGCAACTTGGCATGGATGTATGAAAACAATCGTGCAGGCAAAGAATTAAGCCAGAATGAGCGTGATGACAAAGCGGTTCAATTATACCTTCAAGCGATAAGGGCAGCGCATGCGAGTGCTGCATGGAACCTGGCTGTTTTCTATCGGAAAAATAACACCGGCTTAGCCCTTAAATATTTCTCGATTGCCGCGATTTTATATCGAACTGCGGATGTTGATGTCCAGCGGTGCATTACTCAAATAAACAGCTTTCCTGCATCGGCATTAAAAGACTATGCTTTGGCACGAATTCACCGGTTAGACAGCAAAGCCATAGCCACGCAATGTGCGGCACTCAAGGCGCTTCAGCGCCCCTCCGATTGCTTGTTGTTTATCAATGAAGATTTAGAGCGCCTGGGGGCTAACCATACCTATCTTCGGAGTGTTTTTATGAAGCAATACGGTGTTTCTATTGACATCCCTGCCATTACAAAGCAAGTAATCCAACAGCAAACAACAAGGCCAGCAACACGCCAAAGCACCTCGGTAACTACGTTAACAGCTAGTTATCCAAAAATACTCCTGGGGGGGCGCCAATATCCTGAGCCAGTCGAATTCAAGAAAGAGGAACCAGTTGAATTGAAGATGAGGAGAACCTATTAATGTACGATCGAGCAACCCAAAAAGCTTTATTACTGATTAAAGAGGGAAATAACCTGGATGGTGTTTTAGCACTTTATGAAGCCTGGATGTCAGGAAGCCTCTCTGCCGCACTTTTTTTTAAAAAAAATGAATCGCTTGATACCATCCCATTGACGCAAGAGGTTCTTGAAGCCCGAACAAGATCGCGCGATAGCACAGAACTCCAGCACAAAACCTGATGGCATGGATGTATAGAAACAATCGTGCAGGCAAAGAATTAAGCCAGGATGAGCGTGATGACAAAGCAGTTCAATTATACCTACAAGCGGCAACAGCAGGATATGCCTTAGCCCAATACAACTTGGCATGGATGTATGACGAAGGTCGTGCAGGCAAAGAATTAAGCCAGGATGAGCGTGATGACAAAGCAGTTCAATTATACCTACAAGCGGCAACAGCAGGATATGCCTTAGCCCAAAACAACTTGGCATGGATGTATGACGAAGGTCGTGCAGGCAAAGAATTAAGCCAGGATGAGCGTGATGACAAAGCAGTTAAATTATACCTTCAAGCGGCAACAGCAGGATATGCCTTAGCCCAATACAACTTGGCATGGATGTATGAAAACAATCGTGCAGGCAAAGAATTAAGCCAGGATGAGCGTGATGACAAAGTGGTTCAATTATACCTTCAAGCGATAAGGGCAGCGCATGCGAGTGCCGCATGGAACCTGGCTGTTTTCTATCGGAAAAATAACACCGGCTTAGCCCTTAAATATTTCTCGATTGCCGCGATTTTATATCGAACTGCGGATGTTGATGTCCAGCGGTGCATTACTCAAATAAAAAGAGACGCTGCACTCGATGATGAACCGCCTGCTATCGATGAAGCAGGTCTGCAGATGATGAAGCAATACGGTGTTTCTATTGACATCCCTGCCATTACAAAGCAAGTAATCCAACAGCAAACAACAAGGCCAGCAACACGCCAAAGCACCTCGGTAACTACGTTAACAGCTAGTTATCCAAAAATACTCCTGGGGGAGCGCCAATATCCTGAGCCAGTCGAATTCAAGAAAGAGGAACCAGCTGAATTGAAGATGAGGAGAACCTATTAATGTACGATCGAGCAACCCAAAAAGCTTTATTACTGATTAAAGAGGGAAATAACCTGGATGGTGTTTTAGCACTTTATGAAGCCTGGATGTCAGGAAGCCTCTCTGCCGCACTTTTTTTTAAAAAAAATGAATCGCTTGATACCATCCCATTGACGCAAGAGGTCCTGGAGTGTTTTAGCACTTTATGAAGCCTGGATGTCAGGAAGCCTCTCTGCCGCACTTTTTTTTAAAAAAAATGAATCGCTTGATACCATCCCATTGACGCAAGAGGTTCTTGAAGCCCGAACAAGATCGCGCGATAGCACAGAAGATTTTAAATTAGGATTGTGCTATTTATCAGGTATTGGCATAGCCCAATCGGATGAAAAAGCACAGGAACTTTTTTCTATACTGGCAGAAAAGCACCATGCTCCAGCCCAAAACCTGCTGGCATGGATGTATAGAAACAATCGTGCAGGCAAAGAATTAAGCCAGGATGAGCGTGATGACAAAGCAGTTAAATTATACCTTCAAGCGGCAACAGCAGGATATGCTCCAGCCCAAAACAACTTGGCATTGATGTATCAAAACAATCGTGCAGGCAAAGAATTAAGCCAGAATGAGCGTGATGACAAAGCAGTTAAATTATACCTTCAAGCGGCAACAGCAGGAGATGCCCCAGCCCAAAGCTACCTTCAAGCGGCAACAGCAGGATATGCTCCAGCCCAAAACAACTTGGCATTGATGTATCAAAACAATCGTGCAGGCAAAGAATTAAGCCAGAATGAGCGTGATGACAAAGCAGTTAAATTATACCTTCAAGCGGCAACAGCAGGAGATGCCCCAGCCCAAAGCAACTTGGCATGGATGTATGAAAACAATCGTGCAGGCAAAGAATTAAGCCAGAATGAGCGTGATGACAAAGTGGTTCAATTATACCTTCAAGCGATAAGGGCAGCGCATGCGAGTGCTGCATGGAACCTGGCTGTTTTCTATCGGAAAAATAACACCGGCTTAGCCCTTAAATAATAAACAGCTTTCCTGCATCGGCATTAAAAGACTATGCTTTGGCACGAATTCACCGGTTAGACAGCAAAGCCATAGCCACGCAATGTGCGGCACTCAAGGCGCTTCAGCGCCCCTCCGATTGCTTGTTGTTTATCAATGAAGATTTAGAGCGCCTGGGGGCTAACCATACCTATCTTCGGAGTGTTTTTGAAAAACTCAGCTCCTTTGCCCACGAATCGTCGGTCTTGGCACTGACCGAAAAGGTAGCGCTTGCAAAGTTGCTATTAAAAATGATGGCTCACTTATCTCAAGGCGACAACAGCAAAGTGCTAACGGTAGAAGCACAATTAGAAACCATCCAGCCCTATTGTACCTTACTCGTTAAACATCAGCTCGAGGTATTGCTTCACTTGGATAACGAAGCCAAATCTGACTTGGAGGCACTTGCCACCCAATTATTATCCTACGTCATGCTCTTAGATACCAGGCAACATCGTGAGTTCATCCATATGTTTGCCAAGTTACTTGTAGCCATTCCTGATGATTCTGCATTTTGGCAAGAAAACAATAATAATCTAATTCGCTTCTTAATTGCGGCATTTAGTCATGGTGCGCAACCAATGCTCATCAAAAAACAGTGTAGCCCGCTCCAATTTAAAGCGCTGCTCATACATATTATCCAGGCACCATTAGACGCTGCACTCGATGATGAACCGCCTGCTATCGATGAAGCAGGTCTGCAGATGATGAAGCAATACGGTGTTTCTATTGACATCCCTGCCATTACAAAGCAAGTAATCCAACAGCAAACAACAAGGCCAGCAACACGCCAAAGCACCTCGGTAACTACGTTAACAGCTAGTTATCCAAAAATACTCCTGGGGGAGCGCCAATATCCTGAGCCAGTCGAATTCAAGGAAGGGGAACCAGCTGAATTGAAGAGCCTGCTATCGATGAAGCAGGTCTGCAGATGATGAAGCAATACGGTGTTTCTATTGACATCCCTGCCATTACAAAGCAAGTAATCCAACAGCAAACAACAAGGCCAGCAACACGCCAAAGCACCTCGGTAACTACGTTAACAGCTAGTTATCCAAAAATACTCCTGGGGGAGCGCCAATATCCTGAGCCAGTCGAATTCAAGGAAGGGAAAACACCTGAATTGAAGTAGCCTTTGTCGACAATGTTTCGGGAGTGCTGAGGTGCCGTAGTTGTCGACGGCATCCATACACGGTCGCTCACGCCGCTGCCCCTTATTTTTTATAAGGGGCTTCTCTCTTGATTGCCATGATACAAATTTTTTAACTTACAATACTAATAACACCAGCACGTACTAATCCATATAGCGCTTGAAAAACTCTGACTTTTAATCCCTTGATGTGGCTCAACGTATAATTGTTCTGATATCGATTGATGAATGATACGTCGTTTAGCTCCGACTAATCCAGTTTTAGCATCCATATAAGGCCTAATTCCCATTAGATAGGTCAGGCGCAAACAGCCTATAAAAAAATGCAACGCACGTATGTTTTTGTGAGCCGAACTGAGATATATCACCTTGTTGAAAATTACCCTGTAGCAGATTTGTAACAAAGTTAAATATAATCTCTTTTATTTCGGGCAGTTCCATGCAGTAGTTGTTATATTTGTTACATCACAACTCACTGATTTTATTATAATTTATTCTCAATCAATCTGGCTACGAACCAGGGGGTCGATAAAATATTAAAGTATCCTCTATTTAAATAGATTATAGCTTATATTGAAGCATCAAATAATAGTGTTTTTTAAAAGTTTAGGTGATACGATTATAACAAATTAGGAAGAATCACTTACTTCAAAATAAAAGCCCAAATAATCATCTTACTTAGGCTTTTAAAAGTTTAAAATCATTTTTTCTTTCCACCTTTATCTTGTTTGTTAACCGTACGCCAAGCTCGTTCTTCTGCTTCTTTCTTAGATATACCTTTTCATAAGAATCCTCAATGTGTTTTGCCTGTTCGCTTTTGTTTATCTGTATAACTTGATTTATCTCCTTCGCTCATAACGATCTCCTTTTAACTGTATGTCAATTCAAATTTTGAGAACGACACCATCTACAATGCAAGTATAGATATAAAAAATAATTATGAGCTTTCTGAATATTTTATAACTCACTACTTTTTGTATAAATCCAATTATTTTCCCTGGGAAATATTCCTTATAACTTAAAGCACTTTCTAACCGGCTATTGTATTTCCCCCTAAAATAGGAAGAATGAGACCACTGATGTATCCCGAATCCGCATTAGAAGCGAGAAACACATAAGCTGGGGCAATCTCTTCAGGTTGCGCGGGTCGCCCCATAGGAGTGTTTCCACCAAAATTTTTTATACTCTCGCTTGTTCTTTCTGCTGGATTTAAAGGAGTCCAAACAGGCCCTGGTGCTACGCAATTTACGCGAATCCCCTTGTCTATTAAATTTTTAGCTAGAGATTTGGTAAAGGCATGAATGGCTCCTTTTGTGGAAGAATAGTCCAAAAGCTCTTTACTTCCCTCTAATCCCGTAATTGAACCAGTATTGATAATGACACTTCCGGGCTGCATATGTGGTACTGCAAATTTACAAAGATAATAATAGTTATAAATGTTACTGGTAAAGGTAATATTCCATTGGTCCATGCTCACCGCATCCAGATTAGGTTGATGTTTTTGAAAAGCCGCATTATTAACCAAAATGTCTATCTTTTCGAAAAAAGCCAAAGTATCCGTCACTGCTTTTTTGCAAAAATCTGCTTGTTTCAAATCTCCTGCAATAAGCAAAACTTTTCGATCCAAAGATTCAATTTCCTGCTTAATTTTATCTGCATCCCGCTTTTCTTCGGGTAAAAAAACCAGGGCCACATCTGCACCTTCGCGAGCAAAAAGTAACGCAACAGAACGACCTATTCCTGAATCTCCTCCACTTATCAAAGCGACTTTATTTTTTAATTTTCCAGCAGGATGATAGGACTCTGCTTCATAATGAGGCTTTGGGTCCATTTCTTCTTCAATTCCAGGTGGGGTAATGGGTTGCTCCGGAAATGGAGGCTTCGGTTTTTGAGTCATAATAGTATCCTTTCTTTTAATTCATACAAATATATAATAGTACCCTTCCCAGGAATTTAAAGTTGAAAGACAGTAGCTTTAAAAAGCCTGGATCATACCAGCTTGCTTTTTGGGGTATAACTAGAGCGGAAACTCGATTGGTTGTATTCGCATACATTGAATGCGTTTTCCTCAGCGATTGCATTCAACATGCAATATGGCACTCAATTAGTTTGGATTAGCCTGCTAAAAAGGATGTCCGGAATTTCGAGGTAAGATGAAATGGCGAAAAGTAAATTTATAAATATAATGTTTTCCATAAATTGGAAAATATAATCGTGCGAGCTTATATTTAACTAACAAAGCGTAAACGGGTTAATAAATGACTAAAAAAAAGAATAATATAAAAGTGCTGTTTCAAAAATTTTCCGATGTGGTGAGCAAAATTACCGGTAGTGTATGGGCTTTTTTAACCGCACTTTTTTTGATTTTTTTGTGGGTTATTTCTGGACCTGTGTTTAAATTTTCAGACACATGGCAACTCGTAATCAATACAGGCACTACCATTGTGACGTTTCTAATGGTTTTTTTGATTCAACATACTCAAAATCGCGATACTAAAATTATAAACTTGAAATTGGATGAGCTCATTAAATCGATTCAAGCTGCAAGTAATATTACTCTCGATTTAGATGAGTTAAGTGATGAAGAGCTTCAAATCCTAGAAAACAAATATAAAAAAATGTGCGACCAAATTTCTAAGAAAAGAAGTAAATAAATTGTATATCACACAGAAGCAACATTTATTATAGCTAGTACTCTTTTATTTGCTTCTTGTTTAAAGAAAGAAAAAATTTCTATTCCCATATATATAGTTATTTTTCTTGAAGCTTTTATTGGCGTACTAAGTGTTAGTTTGATCTTCAGAACACAGTATCTTTTGATAGAATATATTTATGTAAAACCATCAGACTTTACATTAGACTTCCGTCATTCATCAATTTTATAAGAATTTATTGTTTGCTCAAGCTCTGCAACCACATCAAGGACATCTGAAAATTTAGGCACTTGACCAAAAATCATACCTGCCATTGCCTGATAATCACGATTAAGCAGCTGCCTCATTTTTTGTGTTGGTATTAAAGCAAACGATCCTAAACGTGCATGTTTCAAATTTAGATCGGCACTATTAAAAAATAATTGTGCATGACGAGCGCAGTCTATTGCTAGCCCGTGATCTTTTTTGGACTTCATTTCCTATTTCTGAATGCATTAATTGATAAATGTCATAATAATGACGAGATACTCGATGGCCATTCTGTCGTAACTCTCCACGATTTTCATACCAACACCTAATACCGTGTAAAATGATCACCTTATCCCAAAAAGTCCTTGATGGTTCAATAGTTATAATATTTTCCCCAGAAGATTATTATGGGAAATTTCTGTAGCTACATAGGGTTGAAAAGTTACTGAGCAATGAGGATCTAGTGCTGATTTTGCTCCAGCCTCGATTTTTATCGATGGTTTCACATAATCATCTGAATGTACATCCACTGAAGGGTAATGTATTAATAAAGTTTGTTTCTGAGCATCAGAGGGATCAAGAATAATATATAGTTCTTTTAAATTTGCACCTATTTCTTGAAATACGGTTGGGTTATAAGAAGTCTAAATCTGTCTAGACTTTGGCTATTTTTAAACTAACAAAATGTGTCATAGATTATGACATAACTGTGACAGTACTATGCCGTTTAATACAGTTTTATGAAGTTTTTTAACTAATCGATACATCGCAACGCGTTGATTATTAAAGGTTTTAAACAAAAAGAAGAAGGCTACGAACCAGGGGGTCGGAGGTTCGACAAAATGTGAAGCGAAAAGCACGAAGTGCGGCGAAAGTGAGTGACGAATCTATCCTTCCCCAGAATCTTGTGAGCATTTAAATTTAATTCTATGTTCTAAATACTAAATAATATCTATCCTTCCGGGCGCGCCATTTCCAAATAAAAATTCCCTAATCATCTTTATGGAATATTTTGACTTTATCCCTTCCAGAATTTTTGGCGATGTATAGTGCTTCATCGGAAGCACCCAACAACTTTTCTACCTCGCTCCCATGCATAGGTGCTTGTGCAATTCCAACAGACAATGTTATTTTTGGTAAACGGATGCCCTGAAAATTCAAATGTATTTTTTTAACCTGTTGACAGATTGTTTCCATTAGGCGTTGAGCTTCAGAAATGTTACTATCCATTAAAATAACAACAAACTCTTCACCTCCAAATCGACAAACTATATCTTCGCTCCTAATGGATTGTTGCAGGATCTTGGCAAGAAATTTAAGTACCGTATCTCCGGCATCATGACCAAATTTATCATTAAAATTTTTGAAAAAATCAATATCGACCATGGCGATAGATAAAATGCTTTTATTTCGTTTTATTTCCTCGAGTTTTTGAGGTAGCGTCTCATCTAAATAGCGGCGATTGAACAACCCTGTTAAACCATCGCGTAATGCTTGATAGCTCAAGGCTTCCCGCAAATTAATATTTGCCAGAGCCAGCTTGATGCTTTCACTTAATGTTATTGCCAATTTTTTATCCTTATCGGTAATTGTTTCACCCGAAGCGCAATTAAGATCCAGCATACCTATAATTTCAGCACGGACTATAAAAGGTAAATTAATATAAGCACCCTTGGGTGGTGAAATATAGTGCTCACAAATTATGGCATTTTGAGGGTCATCGACAGTATATATATTACCATTGCGTAGTGCCCAGCAATCATCTGGAGTAAAAGAGAGTTTTAAAAGCTGATGCTTGCCCCATTGCCGCACTGTTTGTAATTTGTGTGAAGACTTGTTATAGATTGCCAGACCACCACTTAACGAAGGAAATAAGGCCTTTACTGTTAGCTGGATGATAGAGTGTCCTTCGTCCGCATTTTTACAGGTTTGGAGCATTTCATTCATTTTATAGAGCAATTCATTTTCATGCTCCCGTTGTTGAAGTTCAACTAATGTTGCTGACATTTTTTCATGAAGATTGGTCATTGCTATTTCATTGCTCCGGCGGGGCCCAATATCATAAACTTGCGAGATTAAATTTAAGGGATTACCTTCAGCATCATATACCAGTGCGGCGCTCAATGAAACCCATACGATTTTGCCGGACTTATGAATATAGCGGCTTTCGCATTGATAATTTTTATATGTACCACTTGCTAATTTCTTTTCTAACTCTTCTTCTTTGACTACATCATCAGGATGGGTAATTTGTTTTGGGCCTAGGCTTAGAATTTCTTCTCTGCTATAGCCTAGCATCTCACACAAAGCTTGATTAACCTGAATCCAATGCCCATCCAGGGATTTAATTGTCATGCCAATTGGCGCAAACTCAATTGCACTACGGAATTGCTCTTCACTCGCCTGAAGCAATTTGGTCAGATGCGCACGTTTACTTATATCTTTTTGAATGGAACCAGACATCTTATTTAATATTTTTCCGAGTGTTTCCAACTCATTTTTAACGGCAACATGATTACGCGCACTATAATCCCCATGGTCAATTTTCTCAGTTTGCTTAACAAGTTCAGCAATAGGTTGCATAACGCGACGATTAGCATAACGCCAACCAAAAAGGCATAGAAGGATGCCAAAAAGGATAAAAAACTGAAAAATATATAAAAGGTATTGTTGTTTTGTCTCTAAGTCTGTAAATTTTTTAGCGGTTCGTCGCTCAACAGCTAACTTAAATTCTTCAATAGCTTGCATGATGGCTACTTTTTCCCGGTGATATTCTTTACCATGCAATAACTGCCGGGCCAGTTCCAGGTCTTTTTTCCCCTGAATCGTATATCGCCCTTCTTTATCAGGGTATAAACCTTTTGTTAGTCCGAAAGCTCGCTTTTCGAGTGCGGTTAGATTTATCGAATTTTGCTCCGCTTTTTTTAGCATTGCCATTTCGAATTGGCTGAAATTTAATTGTTTTACGCGCGAGCTAAAACTGCTAATTTCACCGTTAGGATTGTGAATTATTTTACCCCCCACAACATAATGCCAATAAAATTGGGAGTAATCGTTAGGGCGACTTAGTCTCCCTTCCCGAATGGCGAGAATATCATTAAAGTAGCGTTTATATTTCTCATCTCCCGTTACTGTATAAAGTCGAGCCATCTTTGTTAAGTCATCAGAACTTTGCAATAGTTCTTGAGCAGTATTTATGGAGTTATAACGATTACTTTCACTTTTTAAAATCTGATTTTGAATATAATTCGCATATATAAGGATTGTGCTTAAAATTAGAAAAAAAATAACCACATTCGTAATAATCGTCTGATAAACCGTCTTAATTGACATAATCTTTATCTTATCCATATTGAGATGAATCTCCTGTGCTTTGCTCAACCCACCTTAAATTAATAATAATTTTTTAAGGTGGGCATAATCCATGATAAATAAAATAATTATAGATATAGATAAAAGATTTAACCCCTGAGTAGGCTAAAGAAACATTGGCAGAGGGCGTCATCGAGTCTAGATATAATATACATCTCCGATCATATAAAATGCCCGAGTGGGGCCACGATTTTGCCTGCACCATTTCAGTAGGCCTACGTATTGAGAATCCATATCATCCCATTGAGGTAGCTCGCAAAAATAAGCCATAAGAAATAAGGAGTTAATAATAGCGCGACCCATCTTTCCGTATTTTTAATTTTTAAGATAATTATTGCATTCAAACTAATCATTGCTACTATCCATAAAAAACTAAATCCTATCCAATGCAGTTGAAAGAAGATTGGGGTCCACACCCAATTCATGATGAGTTGTACTACATATAGATGCATTACTATTTTAATTTGGGGTTTGCTGCGATTTTGCCATAACCTAAACCCAACAATCGCGAGAAGGGCATATAATATGGACCAAACGACGGAAAAAACCCACCCTGGAGGAGTTAGAGTTGATTTATGAACCCCGTCATACCAAGAATAAATATTCCCTTGCGCTAATAAACCTAAGAAGAAACCTATTAATTCAAAAGATAAAATCCAAATAAACAATTTAATTCCGTTCGTTTTGTTCAAAATCTTCGCTCCATATTTTTTTAGTCCTTCACAAAATGAGGGATAGTGAAGAACAATATAAAGTTTTTTTTATTTTTACATTAGGGACGATGCATAAATAAAACTTTTGTTCCTGAATTACTTCCTTTTTAACTGATTGGGTTGGGGTGACTATCTGAAGAACCTAGTAAAAAGATTGGATAATGCAGTGATTACCTTTGCTGCTCTGGGTTCACGTCACAGCATCTTCTCATACGCATCTCCAGAATCTGTAAAAGCCGTAGAAAAAGCTGCAGAAGATTTAGCGATTAATTAAAAAAATACCCTTTCCTAGTAACGTCCCGGTTGTCTATGAATGGCGACCGGGAATACAAATAATGTGACAGATAAACGGTTTGAGTGAAACTAGTTATTTGATTTTATATATACTTTTTAAATAAGAAGGATATTGAGATATTAGACCAATCATTAGTAGTTATCATAGATCCAAAGCAAGAAAGTAAAGTGGATTCTGAATTAAAGAAAGCAAATCAAAACTTCATCAAAATAAAAGATGTATTAATGGCTATTTGTATTATGTAATGTCCCACAAGCACCCCATGATACTGTTTTTATATTTTGAGTTTTAATCCGAGATTGATTTATTAATAATCATTTAATATTATTAATATACAATGTATATTTTTGTGAATCACGGATTAAAAATGCCAGTTGTTATTATCGGTGCAGGTCCTAGCGGTCTTTATACAGCCCTTCAACTCAAAAAAGCAGGTGTTCAAGACATTGTTATTTATGATCCTCGTGCAGGTGAATATTTAAGGCCTGGACATATCAATAAGTCAGTAATTGAACGTGCCGAAAGTGGTTTAGGCATCCAATTCAATTTTCCTGAAAAAACCGCCCATATTAAAGATATAGAGCGGCTTCTTTATATGGAAGCAATATCTCAACATATACGTATTGAAAAGCAAGCATTTGTTGGTTTTGATTCACAGGGAAAAGGGATTATTGTTCAGGATAAAGAAGGAAAAAATACAATTGCCCCTTGTGATTATGTGATAGATTGTACTGGCAGTAAGCGTTTGGTTGTTGAAGCATTAAACGAAGCTACCCCTTCGGAAACAAAACCATTTAGTACCTCTTTTGTGACTGACGATGTCGTTGTAAAAAATCATCTACTCGTTTACGTAAGAACTGATTGGCGAACTTTAAAAGTAACTACGGGTGCGCCAACCCCTCAAGATATCTCTGGGATTGGACCTATAGAATTTGTTGAAGGAATGGAACGTCTTCGCGAATTTGGTTGGCGTGAGTTTGCTATGCCTCGGAGTTATAATATGCCATTTGCAAAAGACAAGGTATGCTTTTATGTGGAGGCACCTGAAAATTTAGCCCCAGAGAAAAAAATGGAATGGTTCGAAGCGGTCATGAAAGCAAGAACTGGTGATGATGGCTTAAGCTTTGAGGAATTACCCAATAAGAAAAATAAACCTCGATTAACATATTTTCCTGTAAACCCAAAACAAATCACACCCCTCTCTTATCAAGGGGAGAGCCTGCCCATGGTCATCGCTCAGGGGGATGGGCAAATAGAACCTAATTATTTCTTAGCACATGGAATCATTGGCTCTTTTGAGCGTATTGATTTGATGGTAAAAAATATGACTGTTGTCAACGGAGAAATAAAAGATTTTAATCAACAAGGATATGAGTCAAATGTATCCCCCGAGGTAATAAAACATCGTGATGCGCTTATCGAGCATTACAAAGAAAGAAAAGATTATTTTGTTTCATGGTTGGAAAAAGCAAAGAAATATTATGAACTAGCCGCTTCAAGAACCAAAGATCCCCAGGAAAAGATACTGTATAACGACAGATTAAAAGAAATTAATGGCCGAATAGCTTACAACAATGCCTTAAAGATATTTAATCCCTTAGATTTAAAGGGGAAAGTATCGCTTTTAAATTTAATTGAAGCAAAAGACAGATTTATTCTATCCCTTACAGATCTCCCGGTTGATTGTAGAGAACGTAAAGATGCGTTCATTAAATTGGAGAAGATACTCACTGTTCTTGAAGAGCAAGGCAAAAGATTAAAAGAAGAGGGAGATTTTGATTTATCTTTGAGAGCATATCAAGAAGCCCTGAGTCTTGCTCATAGCATTCCTTCAGAAGGAGAGGTAAGGAGTCAAGAATGGGAATCAGCATTATGCGCTAAAATGATGGGTATTTATCGAAAACTCGATAGAATATCCGAGGGAATTCCTTTTGCGAAGGAAGTTTTAGCAAACCCAGATTTGCAGGTTGAAACAAAGAAAGAAATTTTATTCCATATTTTAAAAGCTTCAGCTGATGAATCAAAAGGAATGATCGATACTCCAAACCCTGTTTCAAAAAAACAATCGATTGATCAAGTGCTTGAAATATATGCTGAGCATAAAGAATTTATAATGAAGGAATTACATGGGGCGTTAAAATTTGAGCTTGATGCTTTAGATTCCCTATCTAAAACCAATGTGTCACAGGAAACGATTAATTCAATGACTTCACGTTGGTGAAATTTTTTTGACTGGTGTTATGTGCATCTGTCCTGATTTTTCTTAGATCCCGGTGGACTAACGAGCATCTTATCTGATAGACCCAAGCATCCGATAATATACCTTTTGGCCGAATGGTTTAGGGACTTTTATATTTCATGTTTTCAACATGGAGTTAAATCCCAAAAGACAAACAATCACATCCAGCAGAATATTTGCGGGCAATAATTCATTTTGACCCAACATCTCATTCATAAACTCAATTAATTAGCATTTAAATGATTAGTAAACTATAAATTATTGGGTTCAATAATATGTTTCGATAACTAATAGATTTAAAGTAAATGCTCACCTTTTATGCTCTTTTTGTGCCTCAAGGTCAGGACCTTCAATGAGGTGAGGTGTATATGTTTTTGCTATTGAAAAAAAACTGGGAACTTTAAATGGTTTTTCCGTAGGTCGATTCCAGAGAAATATTTTTTGATAATTACTATCGTAATTAATATTATTAAATATTATCGTTGCCATTTTATTCAATGTGCTATCCGAACACCAACTTGTTCCCAAATAGCTAATAATAGAAAATATAAGTTCAGTAGGAAGTAAAGTCAGCGGGCTAGCGATCTGCCCTCTACCCTGTGCGATAACACTTAAGATTATGGCTAATTTGCTAATTTTAGCTTGAAAATTTGCAGCTATTTTTTGATCCAGACGCTTCCGTGTAATAAAGGTAAAGGTATTGCCTTGTATATTTATAGCATCCAAATCGTTATTTTTTACAAAGGCTTTTATCCCTTCATCAGAAATATGATTGTAACTTACATTTAACTCACTAACCCGAAGCTGACTTGCCAACAAGCTAGCCCCTTCATCGCCAAATAAGTTATTTGCCAGATTTAATCGCACTAAATGGGTATTAAAAACAAGCGCGGTTAACAATGTTTTAATATCAGCTACAGTAAGTTGTTGATTACTAAGGTCCAAGGTGCTTAAATTTCTAGCATTACGAGTAAGACTGTGCAAAATTTCTTGCTTAATAGGCATGCCACTCCCTAGAGGTTGCCCTAATTAAACCATTATATACATTTTTTATACAATCATTCTATACTTAATCTATTATTAATTTAATAAGAAATAATATGTTTAAGAATTTTTTCAAGAAGCCCCCTCCAAAAAAAGCCCCTCAGAACATTGAGATGCCGCCTACCCTTCTACAGCAAAAAGAACTAATGGATCAAAATTCCCCCTTGCTTAGCGACGTTCAAATAAAAAAAATAAAACAAAATATAAAACAAAGTTCTAGCCCGCCACCTTTTTGTTTGAATAATACAAGCGATGTGCCTTTTAGAATATTATATGATGGCGCCAATATATATGTTTTATCTGATATCATTTTGGGTGAAGGCGGTGAAGGAATCATGAGGGCTGGACAAATTATTGAGCCAACTGGAAAATCCAGTTGGCTCGCAATTAAAGAATGTTTTTCTGGTAAGGAACTACGTGAGCTGGTTATAACACTTATTTCTGACGAAAATATGCTTATGGAAAATTATGAGCCCACATTAAGAGGGATGTACCTTGAAAAATATCCAGACTCAGATTATGACGAATTATCTCAAAAAGAATTAATAGAATTTTTTAAAAATCGATTATTAAAGGAAGTAATTCCTGAGACCCAAAAAAAATCATTAGAAGATGCCCTGAAAAACAAAACCATACTTAACGATTTTGGCATCCCGGCAACGGTCTTTGCTACCGATATGCTGGTCTATTCCACTATGCCATTGCTGCGGGGTAATGATTTAGTCATGCTTAGTGGAGCAAAAGAAGCAAACCCAACAGCCATATTCGACCAGATTATGGATTCTGCTAAAAATAATCCAGATGACTCAGTACAATGGGGTCCTTTTGTAACGGGTTATGCACGGGTTATAAATAATATCCTAGAACAAGTATCAGAATTCCATAGAAAAAATTATCTCCATCGGGACATTAAACCTCATAATTTGATGCTTATCGATACTGGAAAAGTACAATTAATCGATTTTGGCTCAGCAGTTAAGATGCAGGATGGAGTCTACACTGCTAATGACTCAACCATTTCTACACCTGCCTACACATCACCTGAACAAGCAAAATTTGCACAGGCCCATCCTAAAGATGATTATACCTTTACCCGAGCAGATGATATCTACAGTCTTGGGATCACCCTCCAAGAGCTGTATGCCCAAAAAGTGGTGGAAGTGATATTTAAATTGTATCCTGATTTAGAGGAGAAGTTTATTGGAATACAAGCCGCTTTAGCAGGCTTAAACGCTCCAGAGCCTAAGGAGCGCATGCACGCAATGGATTTCTTGAGTGAAAACTTCCAGCATCTTGTACAAGCTCTTGAGGTTAAGCAAGGGTTGATAGTACAACATGATGATAATTATGATAAATTGGTAGGGAGTATTGATCATTACCGCCTTGCTTGTTATGAAAGTAAAAGTCAAAGTAGCGACGTGAGTCTAATAATTGACGGTACTGAATTTTCATCAAAGTTTGCACATGATTTATTAATGAGAGATTTAAGTAGTGAAACTATTGCGAAGAACTTATTAATTATAAAACAACAATATCAAGCAAATCCTGACATTACAGCCGATGATGTTATCACATCGATAGATAGAAGTAGTTCACTAACACTATAATTCGGAAAAATACTCGGCAAATTGAAAATTATGCCACTATGAACTGTATTGATCTGTTTAATCTATTAATAATCTACAAGCACAAATTGATTATTCTTATGTGGTCTCAGACTCAATAAAATTCCTTCTCTAATAGATGTAGTTTATTCTAAATTTCTTGATATACATCGCAAACTCAATAGTCGTGTAGTGGAGAACTAACTGTTAATTTAGATAAAAATGAAAAGGAATTAACCAGCCCCTGGTACACCTTCTGCAATAAAAAGCTTTCTAATTAAACTCAATCCGGTACTATATGCTTTCCTTGCAGCCAACGGTATTTTATATGCCCAAGTTAACAGACGACCAGATTAAAAAACAAACTATAGCGTGGATACGTTCCTTTATTATTCAATTTAAAATCTGCCCGTTTGCTGAATATACCGTTAATCAAGAAACACTTGTTATCGATATTGTTCGACCGAAAAACTTAGAACAAGCCCTTGAAATGATGATGTCTACAATGGTGCGCATGGACAAAGACATTAAAATAGAAACAGTTTTATTACTCTTCCCCTCTTCACTTTCGGATTTTGATAATTATTTAGACTTTGTCTCTTTAGCAGAAGAGATGTTAACAGGGAGCGGTTATGAAGGCATTTATCAACTAGCGACATTTCATCCTGATTATTGCTTTGCTGATGTTTTGACAACAGATGTATCCAATTATACCAATCGTAGTCCCTACCCTATGCTGCATATTTTAAGAGAAAGCAGTATTGAAAAAGCGATTGATTATTACGGTGATACCAGTAAAATTCCAGATTATAATATTGAAACAATGCATAAACTGGGTCTCGACAAGATTCTCACACTATTAAAAAATCTAACTTGATTGTTAAAATCTCAGGGTTTAAGCCACCTATTTTTCAAATATAGAGAGAGGCAAAGGGCCTAAGTGTATTTAATTTAAATTAATTGTTTAAAATGAGGTCGATCAATGTTAAGATAGTCTTCATTTTATTACCCTTTTGCTGTATATAAGTGAACAATTTTCATGGCGTGTTGTTCCAGAAACTGGAAGGGCTTTCATTTCACACCTTATTCTTCTGTCGCAAAGGGGCAAAGCCAGGGCGATAAGTTTTATAAATATTTAAAAATGGGAAGGTCGGAAAGAAAGTGTTCGACGGCTGCCATACATTTCGTAGCAAGGAATCAAATAATGCAAACAGGTACAGTAAAGCGTTTTAATAAAATTAAGGGCTATGGTTTCATTACACCCGATGCAGAAGATAAAGAGGTGTTTGTTCATTTTTCTGAAGTTCAGACCGACGGTTACAAAGAATTAATTGAAGGGCAACGCGTTCGTTATACCTTGGCCGAGGGTGAGCGAGGCGAATATGCCAAACAAGTTGAAATCATGTAGTAAAGTAAATGCCTAGTTTGAGGTTGCTCATATGTTAGAAGTAAGAAGTATTGGGATGGATTTTGGAAAAAAATCCCTATTTCAAAATGTTGATTTGATTTTATTGCCGACTAAGCGCTATGGCATAGTTGGAGCAAATGGGACAGGAAAATCCACCTTTTTAAAAATTTTAGCGGGTGAAGAATCCTCGACCAGTGGCAGTGTTGAAAAGGCGAAGAGTCTGAATGTGGGAATATTGAAGCAAGATCACTTTCGATACGAAGACGATTCGCTGCTGGATGTGGTGATTCAAGGAAATGCGATCCTATGGGATGCGCTCACCGAAAAGAATAAAATCTATGCCAGTGAGCACTTTAGCGAAGAAGACGGCTATCGCGTGAGTGAGCTTGAAGAGCTTATCATGCAACAAGGAGGCTATGAGGCCGAATCCACTGCCAAAAATTTATTACTTGGTTTAGGCATCGCAGAAAAATTCCATAACGGACCACTAAGCGCCTTATCTGGCGGGTATAAGCTGCGCGTTTTACTGGCGCAAGTTTTGTATCAGAATCCAGATATCATGCTGCTCGACGAGCCGACTAACCACTTGGATATTTTATCGATAGCATGGCTTGAGTCATTCTTAAAAACGTCTTTTACAGGGTTGCTCATTTTCATTTCGCATGACCGTGGTTTCCTCAACAACGTGTCAACCAATATTTTAGATATTGATTACGATACCATTCAAAATTACCATGGTAATTATGATCAATTTGTTGCCGCTAAGGAAGAAAGACTTATCCTGAAAAAAAGTGAATTAAAAAATCAACAAAAGAAAATTGATGAAATGCAATCCTTCGTCGATCGATTTGGAGCAAAGGCAAGTAAAGCTACTCAAGCAGCTTCTCGTCAAAAAATGATTGATCGCATCGAATTGGTTGAGATAAAAGATTCTAATATTTTTAAACCGTATTTTAATTTTCAACAACAAAAACCATCCGGTAAATCCGTTATTAAAGTTGATAACATTCATAAACAATTTAATGAAAGAATTTTATTAAAAGAGGTCGCGTTTCATGTTAATCGCGGCGACAAATGCGCGATTATTGGCCCTAATGGCATCGGTAAATCGACCTTATTAAAAATTTTATTGCGTGAACTTCAACCGGATCAAGGTTATTTTGAATGGAGCGATACCGTAAAAGTTGGGTATTTTTCGCAGGACTATAGAGTGCAGTTGGATCCGGCTCAAACTGTATTGGAGTGGATGGAAGAGCAGGTTGTCGCCACATCTCAGGAGATCAGGAAAATACTAGGGCAGGTTTTATTCCGCGGCTCAGACGTTGATAAGAAGATTGGACTGTTAAGTGGTGGCGAATCGGCAAGATTAGTTATGGCCAAACTGATTTTAGAAAAAAACAACGTTCTTATTCTTGATGAGCCAACCAATCACCTCGATCTTGAATCAATTGATGCCTTAGTAGAGTCCATTCAAGCTTTTCCCGGAGCTGTTTTATTCGTAAGTCACAATCGCCATTTTATCGACAGCATCTCAACCCGGGTCCTGGTCTTAACCGAGCGATATGGGGCTCAAAATTACCTGGGAAATTATAAAGATTATCTTGATCAGTTTGGAACCGACTATCTCGCAACAGCTTAAATTAATATCATTGGAGCTAGCCAGCCTGATGGAACATTTTGTAGCTCAAGTTTTATTTATCTAAATCACCAACCTTTAGATGAAGTCTTATCATCATTTCTCATGATGCAAATTGGTGGGACACATAAAAATAGTGATGATATTGCCGGGAGAATGAAAATCTTGATTACTCGCTGCTCCATCAAGGCTACGCTTGCTCCTCAGGCATTGATTGGAGAGATGGCCGAGTGAGCGAAGGTAGATAGTTAAATGTACCCGCAGCTACAATAAATCTGAATATTTGTATCATATTAGAACAACATGCAGATTGCTCTATTCCAGTTTTTATTCACTTCTGATTCTGTACTTTGCTCTTTAGCAAAAAAATTGTCTCTAAGCATTAAAGTTTTTTCTTTAGAGTGATCAATATCGTATCTTTCAATACATTGATCTTTATCCCTCTGATTCGACTCTTGATGATTCTCTAGTGCATCCACTATATCTTGATGTCCCTTGTACTTAGCAATATCTATAGGTTTGATGCCATCTTTTTGGGCTTTATTTATTTTAATTTGGGGATGTTCCAATAAAGCCTGAAGAATGTCCAACCTCCCGTTGCATGCTGCTACCCACAAGGGTGTTACTCCATTCTTGTTAGGCTGGTTTACGTCAATAGTTGGATGTAAAAGTAACTCAAGGACTATATCCAAGTGGCCACGCTGAGTAGCTATCCATAGCGCTGAAATTTCATCATCATTCCTAGTTAAATTTACAAGAATATCACTATGAGCCTGTAAAATCTTAACTATATTGAGATGACCATTCTGTACTGCGATCCATAAGGGTGTGCATCCAGCCTGATTTGTTAGGTTCACTTTAATATTAGGATGATTTACTAAGACTTGAACTACATCAAAATGACCCTTATATGCAGCCATCCATAAAGGAGTAACCCCATCCTTATCGGAGAGGTTAACGTCAATATCTGGATGCTTCAACAATGCCTTAACAACATCTAAATGACTAGAGGCTACTGCTATAAGTAATGGAGTAATATCATTTTTATCACCTTCATTAACTAAAATATCTGGGTGCTTCAAAAAAGTCTCTACAACATCTAAATGGCCTTTTCGTGCTGCTATTGCTAAGGGAGTTACACATCCTCTCTTTCTTTTATTTACTAGTATATCTGGATGTGTAAGTAAAGCTTTAACTACGCCCAAATAACCTCCATTTGCCGCAGACCACAATGGAGGGTATCCGTTTGAATTACCTTTATTTACTAAAATATCAGGATGCAATAATAAGACCTCTGTAGCATTTTTATTGCCATTTTGTGCCGCTAACCCCAAAGGGGTTTTTCCTGTTCCATCGACTAAATTTATATTAACATTGGGGTTGTTCAATAAATTTTCTATGACAAGGTAATGATCATTTAGAGCTGCATTTGATAATGCTGTGAACCAATTAGTGTCAAAACGATGGGGATTATCACTTTCTTTTAATTGCTGCACCGAATCCATACTCAATTGATTGAGTTTTTTTAGTAGTTCTTGTTTATCCGGAGATTCTTCAGCAAATACTTGAATCGATAAGTTAGTTACTCCATTGTCTGTGAATACATCAATGAGCGGTTTCAATAATTCGTCAACTCTTTCATAATTGGATAACCGCGAGTGATCAGTTAAATACCATTTGCTTTGTTTTTTATCGTAGTAAAGATGTACCATATGGTCGGGACAAGCAATTAATAAACCGCACTCCTCATACTCTTGAATGACATGCAAGAATTGAGTTAAAAATCTTCCTTGGTCGTATGTTCCGTCATCTTCTGGTTCTGTGCTGAGGAAAAACCTATCAGATTTCGCTAATAAAAAATCCTGGTGAATTAATTTTTCTACTCTTCGAATATCGTCCTGTTTAAAATGATGTCCGCTAATTTGAAAAAACTTTTGAACTGCTCTCGGTTTAAAATAACACCATATTTGAAAAAAGAAAGGCTCAATGGATAATAGAATTTTTTCCTCCTGTGTGAGTACTTCGTTTCTCTTAGCCGTTTCTTTTGCGTCGCATAGAAGTGATTTGAGCGTACCATTGTTTAGTCCCTCAAGATACTCCATTCTCTCCTTAAATTGCTCATATTGACCACAATGGCGAGCTCTTTCTGCCATTACAGCCAAACCCAGGCATACTCCTTCTTCGTTGGTCGGGTATTCTAATTCCTTCATCAAATCGATTATATCTGCCATAAATATCTCTCTCAGGTTCAAACCACTCATAAAGTGAATTTGTTATTGAAAGTCTTTCAATCAGTAATTCTCTTAATCTTCTAAAAGTTTTTTGAAATATAAATATACTTTATGGTAAGAAATTATTATTAAATGAACATTAGATTGTGTATGGGTAGATATACCCAAACAGTATTTATCATGAAAATTTCATCATGGATTTAAGTTGGATTCCTGAGCTTAAGGAAGTTATTATTGCTCGCTTGAAAGAAGGCTGGTCTCCTCAACAAATTTCAAGTCGGCTTAAAAGGGTTAGCCGGACAATGTATTATCTTTCATGAAACCATTTATGCTTATATCTATAGTCCAGCAGGTATAGCAGGGAAGCTTGACCAATTATTGCATAAAAAGAGCCGTTTTCGTTGTTCGCGCGTTCAACGCAAACGACAAAAATCGACATCGGTATCGCACAACGTAGTGAGGAAATAAATCACCTCCATCTCGAATCAATTGACGCCTTAGTAGAGTCTATTCAAGCTTTTCCCGGAGCTGTTTTATTCGTAAGTCACAATCGCCATTTTATCGACAGCATCTCAACTTTGGAACAGACTATCTCGCAACAGCTTAAATCAATATCATTGTAGCTAGCGCCTGGCTACACTTACTCATCTGCATAGCTTGCTGAGATATAAATGAAGATTGAAAAATGATGAAAAATACATTGAAATTTCACTTAAATGTCCCTATAGATTAATCAAAATGCATTTTATAAGGAGGATCACTAACAACTACCAAAGAAGTAATATATGAATCATATCTCTTATCATTAAATTGAAAATTTTTTGTTTTATTTTTAAAAATTAATTTAAAATTAAGAGGATTTAGCTATGTCATCAGTTCAAATAACATTTCGTTCTGTTTCATACTCATCGGCAATTGAATGCCATATCGATAAATATTATAACAAACTCAAGAGAATCTATAGAAAAATAAATCATTGTCGAGTAGTCATCGATAGGGAACAAAATAATCGACTTAAAGGGATAATGTTTAGTGTAAACATTAACATGACTTTACTTGGCAAGGAAATCAGCAGTAGAAAGCAAAGCCGAAATTTATATATTGCTCTACGTGATGGTTTTGCAGCTATTGAAAAATTATTAGAAAAACAGTTTAAAAGGAAAAATACAACCAGAAGATATCCTTTCTCTCTTGGTGAGCATCATATGCATGGAGAGATACAAATCCCTTAAGAATAAATAATATTTTCCTTTCAATTGCTAGTGGGGTAACTATATTAACACTACCCCACTAGTAAACATAAAAGTTCTTTTTTAAGTTTATTTTGTCTTCCTACATAGATTAAAAAAGTTCCCTTTATCCCTTGATAATATAATTTGTTAGGAAGTTATTTTCCTGCAAATAACATTGTAGGAAGTTTATTAGAACAATTTTTTTCTAATATAATAGTCATATAAATTCCAAGCGGGAAGCAATGGTCAAATTTATGAATTTATCTAATAAATTCATAGAAATGATATGAGTGGAATAACGCCACAAAAACTGGCGTTACTATGAAAAAGCTTGAGGTCATAATTTCTTAGAGTACTGAAGATGTCGCAATGGATTTTTTGAAAATAACAATCAAATTTGAATCTTTCATTTTTGTGGTCATAGTGTTCGGATCATAACCCTCGGGTAATTGAAATGCTTGACTGTAATTGCTTTGAGAGTAACTTACACTTTTGCTATTATCTTGTTCTCGCGTAATTTTTTGCGTTACATTTGAGCTCACTCTCAATTGTCCCTCTTTAACAGAGACATCGACTTTACCATCAGCACCTTTTGGTAATTTTATTTTATAGATAATCTCATTTTTACTTTCTTTAATTTCAATGGTATTTGTACTACCAAATGGCATTTGATTGGGTTGATTCACCAAGTTATGTTGCATTTGTAAAAATTGACTTTTCATAAATTGATCCATAGCTCGTTGCGTTTGATCCATTTGCTTCAAAATATCATTAGGTGATTGAAAGAAGGCATCGTTATCAAAGGGATCCGAGGTTACTTGTTGATTGTTCTTTTGCACTTGATTATTTTGTTTCACTTCAAGTGCTATGGCTCCTGCTGATATCATAGTGATAAGAGGAACAGAGATTAAAATAGGAAGTAGTTTCTTTTTCATCTAAATCTCCTTTCTAAACTGGGATATCAAAAATTCAAGCTAGTAGATGTTGTTAATTCTCCTCATCAAAAAGTATCGTGATTGTTCATAAGGATTATCGGTTCTTATTTCAGGATAATTTCTAGGAAAAATTAGCACTCTATCGAACCTGTAAACCCTTAGGCTCTAAATCATGGAGCAACGTAGGCTTTACCAAACCTACGTTGCTTGGACAATCAGTCTTCTAAGGTAACTGCTATTTTTTTCTCAGCAGCTGTTTCTTTTTTAGGAATTGAAATTTCAAGTACTCCATACGCATAACGTGCTGTAATTTTTGAATCATCAGCGGTTTGAGGCAAACTAAACCGTCGGTAGAACTGTCCTTGAGCCCGCTCTCTGCGTGTGTAACCATTGCGCTCTTCTGACTTTTCAAAATGACGCTCTCCTCTTAAAGTCAATACATGTTGTTCCAAAGAAATATCGATGTCTTCTTTTTTTACACCAGGAATATCAGCAAGCACAACAAAACGGTCCTTTTCTTCTTTGATGTCCACAAGAGGAGACCACGTACTTGTTTCGATAAAAGAGGCATCATCTCGTTGAGGATTAAAAAAGTTTTCCAGTAAGCTATTCATTTCTTGATACATAGGTAAGCTTCTTCGTAAAGTATTCATAGTATCTCCTTGATTAGTGTTTTTGGATAATCTGAAAATAGGGTCGTGATGGGTTCATTTCAAGGGTTCAATAAAATTTTCTTTTTGTTCTCTTAGAGATGAATCAATTTAACAAGCATTTCAGAGTGTGTGCGATAATATTCCAGAGCGCCGGATGATTCATCAGATGAATTTAATTCTCAGGATTGTGCTAATTTATCGTTTACTCCCAGCTAAGCTTAAATTGGATCTGAGTTGCCTTTTTTTAAGTGAGCAAGGTCTATTGAAAACCGGCGATTTCTCGCCGGCTTGGAAGACTTTGAATAGGGGTAATCAAATGTAAACGTTTACAGCTTAAACTCCAGCTATATCTATAGTTTTCATCTGTAAATCCATTTGCTTATTACCACGCACAATGGAAACAGTCACTTGCTCCCCTACTTTTATTTCCGTAAGCATATTATATAACATATCATAGTTACGAACTACGTGACCATTAAGCGCTATAATAACATCTCCTAGTATGATTCGTCCCCAAGCATCTCGATGAGTACCTCTTAAATGAGCTTCAGCAGCTGGGGTATTGGGGAGAACATCTGCAACCAAGATCCCTTTATGTATGCCCAATTGACGTGCAATAGTAGGTGGAACGCTTTGGATACCTATTCCAGACAATACCACTCGCCCATTTTGAATAATTTGCGTTACGATACGCTCAATATCATCAGCAGGAACAGCAAAACCAATTCCAGCAGATGAACCTGAGGGAGAGTAAATCATGGTGTTCATGCCAATTAACTGCCCTGCACTGTTCAATAAGGGTCCGCCAGAGTTACCAGGATTAATTGGAGTATCTGTTTGAATCATATTCCGAATCGTCACCCCACCGATCCCTGGAACTTTTCTACCCAAAGCAGAAACAACTCCTTTAGATAAGCTATGATCCAAGCCATAAGGATTACCTATTGCAATCGCTTTTTGCCCCACTATGAGATCATTAAGATGTACTATTTGGAATGGTGTAAATTGCTTTAATAAAACCAAGGCTTCTGGTGCTTCGATCTTTAATACTGCAATATCTTTACGCGGCTCTGCTCCAACCACTTTTGCCGGGACTGTCATTTTACCCAAAGTAATTGCCAACTTATCCGCTCCCTTAATAACGTGATAATTCGTGACAATATACCCACTGTTATTCCAGATAATTCCAGAACCGGCACCCTCCTTAACTTGCATTTTCTCAAAAGAGGGATTGGTAACTGTTGCCAATCTGTGAACATAAACTACTTTAGGGGATGAATCATGAAAAACTTTTACTGTATTTTGTTCATCAGGGAGAAGAGAGTCTAGATTTAAACTATACCCAGGGAAAACCAGAAGAAAGTATAAAATAAAAGAAATAAAATATATAAACCTTTGTTTTGCCATCGATATATCTCCACTAATTAGGTTAAAACCTAGGGGTCTTGCATAACCAGCTTGGAAAGACAAGATAGAAGAAAAACACCTAAAAAGTGAACTGCCCTAGGACTTCGAAAATATTTTGCAACCTATTGAACATACTGTCAATTACTCGAATAATCACAATTTTGTTACTCATTAACCCTTATTGGTGTATTAGCATTATCATTGCAGCAATGAGTGCTGTTACAGGAATGGTCAATATCCATGTTAAAAAGATTGTTCGCATCATTGACCACTGTGTTCCCCAAAAACTTTGCGAGATACCCACGCCCGCAATAGATCCCGTTACAATGAGGGTAGTAGAAACAGGCACACCAAAATCTGTTGCGGCAAAGATAACCATAGCGGCTCCTGTTTCAGCGCATAATTTGAAAATTAAAAATGCGATAAAATTAAAAAAAGCGGCCCACATTACCGCTTGTAAAGGCGTTAAAATACCAGTAGCCACAATGTAGCAATAGAATTGCCTGCATCATGAAATCCATTAGTAAAATCAAACACGGAAGCCAATAAAATCACGAATAAAATAAATAAAGAACTGGTTTCTATAAGCTTCGTGTTTAATCCTGTGTTGACACCATTAGTCTGCTGTTTTTTCCTGCTCAATTTTATTGACCATAACGAAGGCAACTCGTCGATCATCCATTTCTACTACCTCGAACCGAAAACCTTCAAATTCCAGAACATCGCCTACCTCAGGAATCCTATTAAATCGTGTTACTAAAAAGCCAGCGAGAGATACATATTCCTCATCATCGCTAAGAAAATCGACTCCTAACGTTTGCTCCAGATGATAAAGATCGACAGCACCGTCGACCTTCCAGATCCCTGTATCTAATTGCTGGATGGTTAGTTGCTCATCCTCATCAGGAAACTCACCAGCAATCGCCTCCAAAACATCAATGGGTGTTAAAAGCCCTTTCACCTCACCGTATTCATCCACTACTACCAATAACTGTCCATAAGAACGTTTTAATATATCCATTGCTCTTATGACACTCCAGTTTTCATGTAAAACAATGGGTTTTTTTAAACTGCCTTTTTCATCAATGCTACCCTTTGAAATAGCATCAGCCATTAAATCTTTTGCTCGCGCAATCCCAATCATATTATCAAGGTTGTCGCGGCAAACTAATAGAAAGCTATGTGGTGTTTCTAATAATTGTTGATGAATCACATCAATCTTATCGCTTAGATTAATCCAGGAAATATCCGAACGTAGCGTCATGATGGATTTGATTGTTCGTTCCGCTAAGGTCAGTGCACCACGTACCATATTGCGTTCTTCTTCAACAAAAACAGGTCCTTGTTCTAAATTGGCCGTAGTTTCAGTTTCGTCCGTAATTTCAATCGGAGAACCTCCCAGCAGATGAAGTACTGCATCTGCTGTTCGTTCACGAAAACTGATACCTGGTTCATTTTTAATTAGGTTTCGACGTGCCAACTGATTAAAAAATTCAATCAATATCGAAAATCCAATAGCGGCATAGAGATAACCTTTGGGAATTTTAAAACCAAACCCTTCAGCAACAAGACTAAAGCCAATCATTAATAAAAAACTTAAGCAAAGAACAATCACTGTTTGATGAGCATTCACAAAACGAGTTAGTGGTTTTGAGGCTAATATCATAACGGCAATGGAAAGGACAACAGCTGCTATCATTAGAGCAAGTTCATCAACCATCCCTACCGCAGTAATAACTGCATCGATAGAAAATACTGCATCGAGCACAACAATTTGCGTAATAACTAATCCAAAACTGACATAGACCTTACTTCCTTTACGAACTGGAGAGACCCCTTCTAGTCGTTCATGTAATTCAAAAGTTGCCTTAAACAATAAAAACAGTCCTCCAAGCAGAAGAATTAAATCACGACCTGAAAATGAAAATGGACCTATAGAGAATAACGGTTTGGTCAGTTTAACCAGCCCGAAAACAAGGGACAACAAGATAAGACGCATAAACATTGCAAGAGTTAGCCCAATCACTCTTGCTTTATTACGTTGTTGGGGAGGGAGTTTATCGGTAAGAATTGCAATAAAAATAAGATTATCAATACCTAAAACAATTTCCAAGGTTACGAGTGTAAGCAATCCTATCCAAATGGCGGGATCAAAGAACCATTCCATCATGTAACTCCCTTAATTTATATCCTAGCATGGCCAAAATTGAAGCCATAGTTGTTATTGATGAAAGCATACAAGAAATTCATCATTGGTTAAATAATAAGTAACCAATCTTCTTTATCCTTGATTCTCCACAGGTTTATCCCCAGAATTTGTGGGTAACTTGACACTGTCGCGAAATAGGATTTATTTCTGGAAGTAATAATTACGCAGGATTATGTCTGCTTCTTATAAAATAAGAAGATTATTCATTTTAGAAAAAGGTAGATACTTCGTTACTGGGTCACGACGACAAAAGGCCAAATGAAGAGCGCAAAGCGATGAAAAACGAATAAAGTAAGCGACGAACTATTCCTTCACCTGAATTTTGGGAGCATTTAAATTTAATTCTATGTTCTAAAATACTAAATAATATCTAGCTTCCGGACGCGCTATTTTTTTTGTCCATTTCCTTTTTGGAAAAACTAGTTTCAAAATAAGAGTATTCTCAGACGACACTGATTCGCTTAAAATAAGTACTATTGGTTCACTTATTCAACTTATCTGATTTATATACACATCTAAAGCGAGGAAATATTTTATATTGGGAGCAACCGGAGCAGCTTAACAGTAGTTTTGGGTTCATTCGTCCTGAGGGATCCTCAGTTTTTTGATGAGAAACCCACTAATTTTTTCGGCTACGTACCGCGCTTTATGCGCGGTATCTAGGGGATCTTTCTATGGAAATGTTCAGCGACATCTTAAAATATCGTTCTGGTTACCGCGCATAAAGCGCGGTACGTAGAGAAATTTAAAATGAAAAACTGACGGTCCGTCAGGTCATTGACCAACAATTTCAAAGTTGGTTGCTCTTAAATTGAAAGTTTTCTTAATCTTAATTATTGAGAACTTAGCTCCACATTCTCTTCTACTTTAGATTTCGTTGAATTCGAAGGACTAAGAGGATGAGCCTTTAGAGAATTGAATATAGATACTCATCAAATTAAAAAGTTGGACTATAATATAAATCCTTGCTGATTGAAATAACATCGAGATGACCTAAATCGATATCACTCCTAGTGAAATTCCTGCTCTTTAGTAATGAAAAAGGAACGAGGTAACAAGCCCTCTAAAAATTTTATTTAAAAATTACAAAAATAAATTGCTCAAAGCCGCATTAGAAGAGCGCAAAGCGTGGCGAGTATTTTTGACGCGCTTCAGCGAGCCGCTAAGAAGTGAGGGCGAACAAAGTGAGTAACGAATCTATCCTTCTCCTGAATCTTGGGAGCTGTTAAATTTAATTCTTTGTTCTAAATACTAAATAATAGCTAGCGCCATTTCCCAATAAAAATCATAAAAGGAGAATCACTCCGAATAACCGCCATGTCATTCCATGTCTTTCGCCAGAAGTTTTATTAAAATTAGAAAGAACTCCATAGGGCATAACCATTGGGCTCTTTCTAATAGAGCTGCGACATCTATAATTTATTACTGGAAGAGCCCCAAATACTCCTCTTCAGTAAACGTTTTTAAAGGCTCGTCTGAATGAGAAGCAAAAAACATTGATTGAGCTCTTGGAGCAACCATTTTCTGAGTTGTTACAGAATTTTGACTCCCATGCATAAAAGGATACGGTAGAGGAGCAGGCGTGGGAACAATAGTTTTTTCCTCAGTAGAAATGCCAGGATATGGCATAGGATCAGGTTTTGGAACAATAGTCATTTCGCCATTAATCGATGAAGATGCGAATAGAAGATTTCTATGCTTTCCAGTTGGAGTCAATTGGGACGCGAAGAACGTTGGAGTTGTTCTGCTTTGTAGCTTTAAAGGATAAGTCTGACTCCTTAATTGAGTTTTTTCATTCCATTCGGCATAAATTTTATCTACTACAGTTGCTCGTTGTTTAGCCTGTTTATCTGCAAGACCTTGCTTTACTAAATCATTGACTAGAGGCACATGAATTGGTTTACCATAAATTTGTTCTAAATACTCCCCTGAAGCCAGTAAGATAGGTCCAACACACACCATAGTCATATGTTCCCTATTACTTACCAGTGGAGTTACTTTTTGTTTCTTATTTTCATCCTCTCTAATTTTTGTTTCCAGTATTTTAGCCACCCTATGACTCGAACATCCATAGGCAGTAAACATAGCGTGTCCTTGATAAGGTTTGGCAGGTAACCAAAGTACACTAAAATTATCATCAGGTAAAAATAGTCCATTAAAATTATACGCTTCTTTTATTTGAGCAGTACTTCCCTTATTCCTCTTAGTATATAAAGTAACACCCAGGTATTCTTCCGCAAAATCGATTAGATCTGGTTCCTCTATTTGTTCCGGTACTATATGTTTAATTATTATTGAGTTTTCACTGGTATTTACTACAATCAAACGGGAACGTAAGTTCTTATCCTCGTCCTCCATTAACTTGCCTATCAAGAAAAATTGATTTCTGAATTTGTTTTCCTGATGAACTTCCTCAACTTTCCCGTCGAAATACCTCTCTAAAAACTTCATTGATGCAACAACATAATTACCATGTGTTTCTAGATAATAATCCAATAATGGAGATTCTTGTTCTCCTATATCCAAATCCATAGAATCCTTTACGAATGCTGACTTTATATTTTCCATCATCTGCTCAGCCTCTTCTGGTTTGGTGCATTCATAAACACACAGGGTATCTTCTTCATCAAATGGAGATTTGGATTCACTAACTATCCATTTTGTTATTCCAAGGTTAATACCAATAACAGACATCAGTTTCATGTTTGATCCTCGCTTATTTATTTGGATTTTAATTCATAGTTAACCTTTAAAAACTGGACTTAAGGGTAAAATGAATTAATACATTAATTGAACAAAAGATTTGCATTTGAACACTAGAAACACAAATATACCAGACCAGGTATTTTATGGACAATAAATTAGAATACTTAGATCGAAGATTTTGCAAGAGCGCACATATCATTACCCTGAATACAGTTTTCTTGCTTATTTATTGGCAAACGCCCTCTAATTGTGTTATAAAATGAAATAATAATGCCTTGGAAATGTGCAATGTACGCGAAAAACTTACAGATAGAACAGTTAGAAAATAAAAAACTGGCGGCAAAAGTTGATGTTTTTCTTTCTAATATGTCCAGGATGCAGAGTAACGATATTATTCAACAAGCTGATAATTTAGAGCATCTAATCTACCGGCGTATTGATCAAACTTTAGCGTTATTTGATAGAAACCAAGACGTAAAAACAGGTATTGTTTTTACAGATTTATTTCAAGAAGTCAGTCAGCTGAATCAAAAACTCAATGCACTACATAATGTACATTTACATAACCCACTTTTATATTTTCATGCGTTCAACATAGAATTAATCCCGAAAGATAAACAATCACATCCCGCAGAATATTTGCGTGAGCAATATAATTACTTTATGGATAATTTCTTGGTATTTGATAAAAAAAGCAAACAGAAAGAACATATTGCGGTATTTGTGCGTCAACTATTATCTCAACCTACCGGACAGAGATTGATCATCAAATTAAACCAACTTGCATATCAGCATGGTTGTCGCATTTCAGTTGAAGAAAAAAATACCCCTATGCTATCTGTTACTCCTGTGGCAACCTCAGGTGTTGGTGAATCCGCGGCAATGACTGATGCTACTACAAAGCCAGTATTAAAATTTTTTAATTATCCCAGAACGATATGGAAGCAAATGCAGCTTTTATATCCTCCTAATTTTTGGGAAGACCCGCGCTTTACATTCCAAGCTTTAACGTTTGGCAAAGAAACAAGTTTAGCTTTCAAACCTCCATTTATCTCCATTGGACATGAGTTTACACATACGTTACATTTTTTTAGAGGCAAAGATAGACGTAAAATGGCTTTTTTGGACAGCGAAAAAATGTATATAGAAAGATTGTTCTCAAAAAGCATAGAAGAGCTATGGACAATTGATCGCGGGAATATCAATGAGAATAAGCTAAGGGCTGAGCATGGGATTAATCCTTGTTTTAGTCATGTGAGAGCCGGATTATTCGTTGACCCTACCGATGAGCTTTCACTAGAGCGTATCAAAGAAACCATGTCCAAAGTGCAATCACAACTTCAGGAATCACATACGAAATCCAATCAAGATAAACAGAAACACACTCAACATGAAAAGGCATCCGGCGGTTTTGCCACATTGGCGTTACAGGATGAAAAACCAGAGCGTTGTCTTGTTCAATAGGTTTAAACAACTGCAGATCTCAAAGGACTGGTTCAACCAAGATTAGCACAACGGTTTATTACTAATAAAGTGATTAAATAAGTCAAATAACCTTGCCGGTTGATCTATAGGGGCAAGATGTCCTGCATTTCGAATCTTAACTTGGGTTAGGCCACCTGACATTTTAGCATAACCAGCTACTTTGCCATCTGTATGCCATACACAGGAAGTTGTATGAACAAATTTATTTTTGAATGGCCATTTAAGTGCGGATAGCCATAATTCAGTGCTCATAAAGTTTGAGTCCTTTCCATCTTCCAGACCATTATAAATCAATACTCGAATATCTGCTGCAAGGATTTTAGGATATAAATCGGCAACAGAATCCTGTTCACCAATTTCAAGCCGACGAGCTACTTGTTTACTAAAATTGTTAAATTGTGGAATACGCTTATCTATATGCAAAGCTTGACGAACTTCAGATTTATTTAAATAATTAATCATGGGTGTATCATCAGGTTCTGTACCTTTGGCAATATTTGCCATATTAAGTCCGCCACTTTCTTTCTCTATTAATTCCTGCATTTTTTTACAAACCTGGTTTGCTTTGCGACTTGATGGGATTGTTTTGTCTATCTCTTTAGTACATAAATAATATAATTTTAATACTTTGTCTCGAACTTGATGATCAATAAGACCATGTGAATAAGCAAAATCAGCATTTGCACGTTGTTGCAGACGAGGATTAACCCAGGCATCACCAATTAACAGTCCTTTTAAATTAATTTTGGGAGTAGTCCCTGTTTCAGAAATAATTCGAATAGCTAATTGAGGTAAATATTTTCCAGCATAAGATTCACCAGCCAAATAAAATGGTTTCGACTCTAGCTCCGGATGCTGCTGAAAAAAAGTCTTAAGTGCAACATATAATTGATCTATTGCTTCTGACTCATTTGAGAATGTATTATGTTCCCCATAAGAAAATCCAACCCCAGCTGGTTGATCAATTACTAAATAATTGGCTTTTCGGCTCCAAGAATAATGACGTTCTGACAAAGTCCCATCTTGATTAATTGCATAAGGCCCGTTTTCCATAAAAAAACCATACATTGACGCGAATCCGGGACCACCATTTAACCATAACACCAAAGGAGCATTCGTATAATGCTCTCGATTTTCAACATACCAATAGAATAAATTACCTTGTGTATTACATTTTTGCTTTAAACAAACAGAAGTCGAAAGAGGAAGATAGCCTGCATACTCTAAATTCTTAAGCCTACCAAAGCCTGGTAAGGATACAATTCTATCTTGTGAACTATCAGGAATATTAGACGAGGAGGCGAAGGCTACTAAAGTAGCCCCAAAGAATAAAAACCAAAAGACAATATGCATAGTACTTCCTTTATTGAATGATTAGGCATCTCAAATGGCAACCACAGGAATTTTTACGGCTGATAATGATACTCATAAAGATAATGCCTTGAGTCAAGTTCTTGACAAAGCTTAATTCTGAAAAATAATTCTTAAAAATATTAGAGCCTCATAGATAAAATGTTAAATAGATATTGCTTCATCAAGGCTACACTTTCTTCGTTAATTAACCAGCTTACTGTTCTTCCGAAGATTGATCAGTATTAGTCTCATGGATTTAAAAAATAACCTTGATTTCGCTGCTGATCAATCAAGCTAAAATTGATATGCTTGCTATAATAACGGTGATTAATATTCAGCCAGGAGGAAAAAATGTTTATTAAACCGGTACTTGCTTTGTTTGGTTTCGCCTTGTATTTGAGTCCTTTTTTAGCCTTAGCAGATGAAACGAAAATGTGCAATGCCACTCAGCAAGGAAATTGTGGCCGCTTTTGTCAAGCCCATCAGGGGATGAAATCTTGCATCATTGATATCTCCACAAAAAGCGGAACGTGTACTTGTGAAGATGGCGTCAGTCATACTAAGTCAAAGTAAAGCGGCTAATAATATAAAAGTAACCATTTGCTTGCTTTATTCTAGCGCTCCATTTCTGAATGAAAATCACATAAAGCAGAGTCACTCCGAAATAGCTGCCAAAGCATCCCATGTCTTTGGCACGGAAATGTTCGAACCAAAAGAGGTTCGCCAAAATGCAGAGCGAAGAGCATTGCCTCTTATATCCAAACTATTTATGTTTAAAAAGCTGATTTATATCTGGCTCCGCTTCAGCCATATTATCTAAACTATTGATAGTTTCTTCCTTATCCTTAACTGTTTCTTTTTCTTCTGAGTTCTTTAAACTTTTGTCTTCATCCAAAACTCGTTTAGACGTATCTAAAAAAGACCATTTTTTTGAAACATCGCCTGGTTTTTTTACACCGTCAGTCTTTTTCATCATCATGTTTACTCCTTGTGATTAAATTATAAACATTAAACCACGATATATTAAATTTAACAAATATGGGTAATTTAATTATACTTTAAATGTCATAGTAGCCTCTTCCCCCGGATACTCAAGTTCGAACCCATTCTCAATCAAAGGCGCAAAATATTCGGTAATTGAGCGAACAGGCTTTTCTAAATATAAAGATTCCCCTGACTTTGCTTTAGGATTAATATTTTCTTTCTTAATCCAATTTTCCATCATTTCCTCGTTATAAATAATAATCTCTTTCGTTTTCATATTAACTGAAGCAAACATGGTCAATTCTCTTGTGGGACTATTATTATCAAACATCGCCACAGATACATTAGAACCTATTAATTCCTTTTGATTTAACGATTTCATCATTTCTCCAGGTACTGCTTGATGCGATCCAAGTAAACCTTCTGTATGTTCATATCGTTGTGTTGTTTTCCCTCGTCCATATGCTCGCTCGATAGCAGCAGCTACATCCGTAGAGATCGCAACAATATCTACTTCACCATAGCGGTGATTCGCTTCTCGAAGCTCATCAGGTTTTAATTTGGTTTGGTCATGGAGAAAACTGGGGTATCTCTCTCCACTTAATTCATTGCTGTTTTTTGCAATAACTTGCATTACCCTTTCTTTAACTAACAAGGCTTCTTCATAAGTAAATTGAGAGTATTTCAGTGGATGTACTTCTGGTTTTTGTAGAAAAGGCTTAAGCCTATCAGCATTATGATGAACAAGTTGATTCCATTCAACAGGTTCGGGTTTATATTGTCCAATAACTTTTGAAACGAGTTTAAGACAACTCCCTTTTCCGGAAGCAACACCTCCAGTAGTAAATATGGCTACAGATCGTTCTTTTTCAACATACTCTAATCGTTCAAGAATACGTTGTTTACAAAGCTCATTTATAGATCCTGTCACCACAGGTTCAATTATTGCTCGTGCTCTCTGAGTATAAATCAATGCCATGGCTCGCTGGACGCATACCGCTTTAAGTAATTCTTTATTAGAACTCCAGGGCTCTTTTCCTGAAATCGACGCATAAAATGATCCTAGAGTTCCTAACTCCTCAGAGGAAAAAGGATACACCTTTTTTGTTTTACCATTATCTAAGTCATTGAAAAATTCGATAATATCAATTTTGGTATTGGCATGCATTAAACTGATCTTAGACACCATTCCCTCAAACAAATCCCCTTCTAGTGTTTTTTGTACCAGGGTAAAAGCATGCCCGAATGTATCCATCTCATCATCAACATGCTTATCCAATTTCATGGTCGCTTGTAACTGAGCAAGTATCTCATGTTCAACAAGTCGTCCAGGATACAAACATACCAAATTTCTAACCATTTCTTTGGGAAAGGCAGTCGTAGTTTGTTCTAATAAATCTATAGCATCTTCACTGCCACCAGAACTTGAGTAAGCTATTATCGTAAAATCTTCCGGGCTAACTTCGTGTTTTGATTTTATTCTTTCTTTTAATTCCACTGTTGGCACAAAGAATCGACCTTCATATGATATTTTGTCCACCTTTACTAGCATTAAGCACCCTATGAAATAATTAAAGAGATCATATAGTACAATATATAGATTAAGTGAGCATTAAGAGGGCACTAAGTAATTTTTTGGATAGGTAAGCGTGAGTATAAACAGGATACGACTTGATGATTTTATAATGAAAATTTTATTCTTACACCGGAATACCTGTGACAATACACTCCCGTTTTAAGCTGTTTTTTTTTATGATGCATTTTTGATTGTTAAAGATTGTAATTAACAAGGTGACAACAAACCAGGGAAGACTATATAGTCTAACTTATTTTTATGGCCGGCATAGATAATTCAAATTTCCCTCTTGAAATTCAGCAGTTGGTTGATAGCTTGGCTGATAGCCTTCAGGATATTTTTCTCCGGATGGAGTTTGATGGCAGTACATGATTTCATCTGTATCTGTTTTATCTATACAAGGTATAAGTTGTTCTTCAAATTGATCTATCTCTTCCTGGATAGAGGGCATTTGCCAAAGCACAGCTAATGCGGATAACCAATAGTTATAATGGAAGCGATTATATCTTAAGGTAGCCCATGCTCCTGTTAATCCTGAGAGACGTTGTTGCGTGAACTCTTTATATAAATTTTCTTTTCCACCAGCTGCTTGATAAATAATTTGGGAAAAATCCATGCATGAAAAAGTGAATAAAGAGTAAGATATTTCTCCCTTTTCGATTTGAGAGTAAATACTGCGGATTTGTTTTAAGACATTAACTGCTTCTTCATCAGAAATCAATTTTTTGAAAAATTTTCCGCGGTAATGCTTTGTTGTCTTATAGTCATCTCTGAGCGTTCCTATAATCGGACCATATATACTATGCCTATCAAAGTAAAAATTTCCCTCATCACAATTGCTGCATAGTAATTCTGTAAAAAAATGATTGCTCGAGCCGTATATAGTTAACGAATTATTTAAGATAAACTCATTAGGATTTAAACATAATCCATTATGGGTCAAGTTTTTAAATTGGTAGGGATTACTACAATTATATTCTGCCCTGAATAGTGGTGCTATCAAGTAAGCACTTCCTAATAAGCAGATACCACCAATATATTTTTTATAATTTTTCCATAAATGAAGGCTAGTACGATGATAAAAGTATGATAAGTTTTCAGACCAAGTCGCTTTATTTGCGGGAGGTGCTATATAAAAGTCGAAAAGTGCATTTAGTTTTTTAAAATGCGGTGATTCTTGAACCATATAGCAAAAGAACAAATTTTTTCTTTTATAACGATTGTTATGAGGGATAGAATGAATTTCTTTTTGAAACATTTTCAAAGTATAAATGAAATTAGATTGATTATGATTGAGATCTAAAAACGCTTTAAATACCTCTATCATTTTATCATCAATAGGTGAAAACAAATATAACATTACAAATTTTAACATTAATGATTTATTTATTAATTGGCTCATTATAACTTTTTATTAATTGTCACACGAAAATCGGTTGAACATTCTGACACAGTATGGAGAAAGCTAACAACCAATTATAAAGAAATGCAAAATCTTCAAATTCCCTTCTGAATTTAGCTCATATAAGTTTTAACTTAAAAATAACTCTTTGATTGTTTCTATTTTACCTTATTTGCAGTTTTAGACCACATTTCCAATAGATCAACTCTTCTCCTTTTGACGAAACCTAAAACGAAAAGTCATTGTTTCCAAAATGGAAATCTGATGGAGGATCTTCTATAAGCTTATGATTATATTGATAAAAATCTGAAAATATCTTATTTAGGAAAATCACTCTTTCCAAAATAGAATTTAACTTGAGATGTCGCTCTAACCTCATGATTACATTGAATTTATGTAGAAACCCATTTGATTGCTTAATATTTATTTAATATTTAAATAATAATCCCTTAATGTTCAAGTTTTACACTAAAAAACATTACATTTGTAGGAGAAAATTATGTGGTCTCGTGTTTCAACTAATGGTGGTATGTTTGCTAAAAGTAGATTGATGACAGCCGGTGCTGTTGGAGGATACTTGATTGTAGAAACGTATCAATATGAACAATTTAGTAAAGAAATGGCTTCCCTTTCAACAACTGAAGCGTCTTCAGAAAGACCTCTGGTACAAGCCGAACATAAAGAATATTTGATATTTGGCCGTCAAAGTCCTGGATATGTCCGTGATGATCATAAATCGTCAAAAAATTATATTTTAGAACAAATTAAAATTAGTTCTATAAGTATAGCAAAAATTGGAACGCATTTAGATAATGAAAGTCATTATGACTTACTTAAATCTAGCCCTTTTATTACAGAACCATTAAGTCACAACTCTAACGACCCGAGAGTTATTATTCAACCGGAGCAAATGATTGATATTGAGCTTAAAGAAATCCCGGATGAGCAGCGATATGAGATAAGTTTTGCAAGAAAGCAAGCGTTTGCTACTACGACTGATGAACGGTCTCCTTTTTATCACTCTTCATTCGCATTGAGAGCTGTTTCTGAACACAGGCCGGCCAATTCGAATGCTGTAGTAATATCGGGTAAAGAAGCTAAAGAGTTAATCAGCGATATTAATAAAACAATTTGTGAGGCTCAACACTGCACTATGTATACTTCAAATTGCTATTCTGCGTCCATTTATGGTCTGGGAGTTTTAGCGACTATTATTGACCAACGAGATTGTGATGAAGAAAGAAAGAAATTGGATATACAAGCAATAGCAAATGTAGCATCAAAATTTTCGACAGATAATTTCGCTCGTGGAGTCAGCAATAATGCAGTAGTAAATGCACAAATGACCTCTGTGCTGCCCAAAATTATGAGTAAATATGACCTATTAGAGCGTGAAACAGACGAACAAATATTGCGTACTGCCACCCATTTATAATGGTCTTTTCTCGGAAATTATCCCTGTTATCATAGGAGTACTTAAAATGAACAACCCAAAAGAAATGTTAGTTGATGAAAATATTATGAAAACGCTAGGTGCTCAAACAGCAAAAAATATCAGAATAAAAAGTGCTCGAATGGAAGCAGCAATAGCTGCAAAATTAGAGGAACTTGAGCTCCTGGTTGTTGAAGGATTTTCAACAAATGGATTTGCAAAAGCTAAAGTGGATGGAAATCATAATTTGTTGGAACTTCATATCGAGGCTTCTTATGGAGATTGGGATAATAGAATTAATACGTGTAAATTGCTGATGGAAGCGGTTAATGATGCATTATATAAATTGGCACTCGCTATTGAAACAGAAATTTCAACAATTAAATATAGTTTTTTAGGTGACGTCATCAGGGGTATTGAAAAGAAAAACTAATTTTCACTAAATATTTAATTTCATCAAAACAGTTGTTTTAATATAGCTCTGAATAAAAACAGCTGTTTTCTTTTTAACTTTAAAAATTCATTGTATCGTATTTAGTGACAGGGACATTTCTTCTAGCGTCTCTTTCTCACAAAGAAAATTTAACAGTAAATTCACTTTACGCTCATTAACCAGGTGTATAGGATAAATTGAGTAAAGGCTAATTTCTGGTGATCCATCTTGAGGTAATATTTGCACTAACTCCCCCTTTTTAATTTCTTCATGTACGGAAAAATAAGGAGCCCATAAAATCCCTATCCCTGCGACAGCGGCTTGTTTTAAAGCGTAAGCACTATTGCTCTTAAAAGGTCCTGATACGTGTATAATTCTTTGATTAAATACCCATTTGTTCTGCAGGCCATAAAGAGTATTAATTAAACACTGATGGTTGCGTAACTCATCAATTGTCTGAGGTTGGCCATACTGAGCAATATAAGCAGGAGAAACAAATACATTTCGATGAACTGAAAATAATTTGTTACAAACAAGTTTTGGATGTTTGATTTCATCAAATGAGATTGCTAAGTCAAAAGTAGCGGAAAAGATATCTTTAGTGTCAGCCCCCACTACAATATCCATTTCAATCTGAGGATATTTCTGCATGAATTCAATACACAATGAAGTTAAATAAGGTGTTGCCGGAGGAACAATAAGATAGAGTTTAATAACACCTTTAAATTCGATTGTTTCAGGATTGGCAATCAGTTTAACCCTTTCTAATTGCTCAAAAAGCTCCAGACTTTTTTCATACAATATTTGCCCAGGTTCGGTAATAATTAATCTTTTTGAAGAGCGTATAAAAAGAACTACTTTTAACTCTTGCTCCAACCACGTGATTTGTTTGCTTAGTTTGGATGGAGAGATATACAACCTTTGCGCTGCCTTCGAAAAGCTTTTAGACTCAATCGTAGCAATAAAACCTTTTAAGCAAGATAACAGGTTCATGTGAGTATTTTTTAATAGGGCCTTTTAAATATATAGATTTATGTGTAAGTTTTGTAAACCTTAATATATTGCTTATGAGCTTAAAAAGCCTAAATTTACAGAAGTAATTAATAAATTACAGTGGATTGTCAATCTGAGATTAATCTTGCATTTGCTCTTTTAAGATAGGTTCACAATGTGTGATTGATAGTTCAGGATCTTTACCACGTCAATCAAAAAATTCTTGATTCTTATATTCTATACTAAATATAGACTATATTAATACCCGGAATACTCTATTCTTACTGCGCAAATAATGCTTTTTGATTCTCTTATAAAACGATATTATTATCACCATTAGATTCCACCTTATTTACAGAACAACTAGATGAACTGGAGATAGCTGTTATATAAAATTTATGGCTTTTACTAAATCACTGAGAAAATGGATGGACACTCCAACTTCATAAAGAAGAATCCGGATAATATGATTCATTTTTTGATCCAAATAAAGGAGAACAGCTAAATCTCACTGCTCAGGAGCTTTGCGCTAAATTAAATAAGGCAATGAAGCTTTATAATGCAACTCATGTTGCTTTTCTTGACGGTTTAAAATATATAAAAAGCCTAAACCAATCAACCTCTGATGAAAGTTCCGCCTTTACTTCAAGAGCGCATCTGAATGTTATGAGAATTGACCCGTTAGATCGACAGACTAATATAAATACAGTTTTCCATCTATTATCAAATTCTTTATTTCGCAATACAGAGGACTCTCCTCCTCGTTATATTAAAGAGATAATAAGTATTCTTAGACAGATAGATTATAATAACGAATTAAATATTGTAAAAAATATAATAGAAATTAAACGTATTTCTAAAATGGAACCGGCTCCAGATGAAAACAGTCATGTGCTTGCATTACGAGCGGTATTTAATAGTTCTACGTCAACAACCTTTGCAAGTATTGTAGCAAATTTAAATAAAGAACCGCAGATACAACAGGTTCTGGATGAGCTTGCCTCTCAGAAACAAATATCACATGGCCAAAATTAAAGAAATTAAACACGAATATCACAAAAGTGTTTATTCTGTATCATAAACTGTGCCCCTGCCGTTTTAAGCAGTTATGGGCTAGGATCTACCCTGGTTGGAATAAGTCACTTTGTTTTTGCATAATTTGCTTATTTTCTTGAATATAACCTACAGTACTTAAGAGAACATGGGCAATACAATAAAATTTTTGGATTTCAGGATCTCGTGAACGGAAAAAAGGTAGTGCACCATCAGGGCTGATTCCTTCAATCTTATTTGCAAACTTACTATAAGTACTTTCATCACTGCTATCTAATCGATTTAATTTATTGATCCCATCATTGTTTTTTCGACCAAAAAATCCCTGTCCTTTCTTAGAGTATTTTTCTTTATGTTCCTGAACCTCATATTTTAATGCATCCATCACATCCCGAGTATTAAAAATTTCTTTAAATTTTTCTGGAGTTAGCGATTTTTTAGCTGTGAAAAAAAGAGAAAGATTCTTGCCAAGTTCCTCTTTATATTCCTGACATAATCGCTCCACTATATTTTCTCCAGGTCTAAAAACAATAGTTTTGGGATTCTCTCGAATAAGAGGAGATATAGCTTTTATAAATTCAATATTATCAAAGATCTGATTCAGGCCAATATCCTCTTTAATTGCCATGCTTAAAACAGGTGCAATCAAATGTCTTGTTTGGGAGTCACATTGCAAATAAGCTAATAACGGATGTTGCTCTGATGTATTTAAATTAAGATTTGGACTCAGTATTTGCTCAACAAGCTTTAATTGAGCATCCTTATCGATTAAATGCATGATTGGGGCGAGCTCCGCCAAGCAGCTTATTGCCATCTCATTAGTTAAAAATGATTCAGCATTAAATTCTTGAGTGGAAATGTATCCGGATTGGTAGACAATATTCAAAGCAGAAATTGCTTCTTGGTTGTTCTTATAGTCTTCAAAAAGTTGTTTGCATTGAAGCCGAGTTAAAATTAATAAAAATGCTATTTGCTCAGGACTGCTGTCTTTAGGTAATTTACCATTGGATGTATCAAACCATTCTCTAAGCCGAAATTGTTCAATACATTCATCGTCTAATAGAGAAATATTATCTGAATTAAATGCTTCTTTTCTTTGTTTGGGATTCCCAAGTCTATCATTAAACATCTGGGGCATATAAATTGTTCTAAGCAGGGCAAAATTATCTACTTCCCTTCGAGTATAGTTTCTGCAGGATGGTGATAAATAGTCAAATGACCCTGAATCATTTCCGTGCTTTTCCTCTAATCTGTTATTTGCACAACCAAAATCGACCAAGGATAATTGATTTTGAGCATCAATGACGAGCTGATCGGGTTTTAAATCACCATGTACATAGGGGATCCCTGATCGCGATAGATAACCTTGATGCAATAAATGACATTGCCAAGCTGCCTGAATCGCCATGTCCAATCTTTGCTCTGGAGTTAAATCGGATTTTATGATTTTTTTCTTGACACTATCCCCCCTGAACTCCATTAATACATAAGTTTGTTCTGGAATACCTGGCTCATTGTATTCCGTACTTTCTCCTCCTTTTTGACTTGAGGCAATGATTAGCCTAACATCCTTCCCAATCGATATTTCCTCCTCCATTGAATCTTGCGGAACGTCTTCTGCTCCTAATTCTTCTTTAATTTTAGTGCGTCTACGAATAATAGACTTTTTCTCAACTTTAATTAAAAAAACATGTCCATATTCGTCCATTGCAAGACGCCCCTTGCCATAATTACCTGAACCAATAGTTCCTTCCGCCCCAGGTAGAGTACAAACCAATTTACCATTAAAATTAAAAAAACTATGCTCTGTCTCAGGAGGCTTTGCTTGCGCCCCATGTTTAATAGCATATCTTTCTCTGAATTTTACTTTATCTGTTCTTCCTAATTTAAAAACATCTTGATTGTTTCTAAAATATTCAGAAGCATTATGAAACTCTTTTCTTAACCTAAAAGGTAAATGAATTGGCTGTTCCAGTGGATCAACACCCATCGCACGCAAAAACTCAAAAGCTGGATTTGGCATAATCAAATATTAATTGCTACATATAGCTGGATTATAGTTCAAATATGCGTCGAAATGAATAAATTTTGGATTTTAACTAATGAAGTATCTTCTATGTAATTTTATAAACTTATGGTTGTCATGGAGACTGGGGTTGCATTGATTCTTGTGGTTGTCCAGGAGCTTGAAGTGACATGGGTTCCTGGGATTGGATGGGCATCTGCGGTTGTATCGATGGCGCCTGAGGCTGTAGTTGTATCTGAGGTTGTGTTGGTTCCTGGGGCTGTGTTTGTATCTGAGGTTGTATTGGTTCCTGGGGCTGTGTTGGTGCCTGAGGTTGTATTTGCTCCTGGGGCTGTGTTTGTATCTGAGGTTGTATTGGTTCCTGGGGTTGTGGTGGTACCTGAGGTTGTATTTGCTCCTGGGGCTGTGTTGGTGCCTGAGGTTGTATTTGTTCCTGGGGTTGCGTTGGTTCCTGAGGTTGTATTTGTTCCTGGGGTTGCGTTGGTTCCTGGGGTTGCGTTGGCTCCTGAGACAGCGTTGGCTCCTGAGGCTGCGTTGGTTCCTGAGGTTGTATTTGTTCCTGGGGTTGCGTTGGTTCCTGGGGTTGCGTTGGTTCCTGAGGCTGTGTTGGTTCCTGAGGCTGTGTTGGTTCCTGAGGTTGTATTTGTTCCTGAGGTTGTATTTGTTCCTGAGGTTGTATTTGTTCCTGAGGTTGTATTTGTTCCTGAGGTTGTATTTGTTCCTGAGGTTGCGTTTGTTCCTGAGGTTGTATTTGTTCCTGAGGTTGTATTTGTTCCTGAGGTTGCGTTTGTTCCTGAGGTTGTATTTGTTCCTGAGGTTGTATTTGTTCCTGAGGTTGTATTTGTTCCTGAGGTTGTATTTGTTCCTGAGGTTGTATTTGTTCCTGAGGTTGTATTTGTTCCTGAGGTTGTATTTGTTCCTGGGGTTGCGTAGGTTCCTGGGGTTGCGTAGGTTCCTGGGGTTGCGTAGGTTCCTGGGGTTGCGTAGGTTCCTGGGGTTGCGTAGGTTCCTGAGGCTGTGTTGGTTCCTGAGCAGGCTGCGTTGGTTCCTGAGCAGGTTGCGTTGGTTCCTGAGCAGGTTGCGTTGGTTCCTGAGCAGGTTGCGTTGGTTCCTGCGGCTGCGTTGGTTCCTGAGGTTGTGTTTGTTCCTGAGGTTTAATCAATTCTGGATCAGGTACTGGGGCTTGATCGATAATTTTTTCAGTAATGGGAGTAGACGTTTGTGTTGGATTAACTACATCTAATTTTTCGGCTGATTCAGTTGGCAATGGTTTTAAAGATTGTGTTTCCTGTGTAGATAAAGGAGATCCGGGATTTTTTTCCAGTAGTTTTTTCTCTTCAGAAAAAGGTACAGGAGGTGTTGGAGGAGCAACAGTTACTACTCCCGTTTGCTCTAAAATTTCTTTTGGCGGTTGAGACTGCGCAGAACTTCCTCCTAATACGCTGGCAGTGTCAGGCGCGATCGCTGCAATAGGGGTTTTAGGCGCTTGTTGTATTATTTGAGAAGGGACATTTACCACTGCCTGGTTAACTGGTTGCGAATTAACAAATGTTTGCGTTGGCACCGCAGTTATTGCGGGTGCTACATTTACATTTTGATAGAAGATATTGGTATTTCTATTAATGAAAATATTATTTACGTAGGTATTATTAATCTGGGTATTACTTGTATTGACATTGATGAAATAATTACGTCCCAGGTGGGCTGGAGGAATATAGATTTCTCCTGGGGCTAGAGGAAACCAAGCTATTCCTGGTACCCCAGTACTCAGTCTCAGGTTAAAATTGTTACCTCCTACAAATGCCACCAATGCAGGTGCATAAACAGGTCGGGCATATCTTGGTCCAGGGACCCAACTCCACCTTCTTTCAAGATAAGCCCATCTACCATAATGGAATGGAGCAAATCCCCAGGGCTCTTCATCCACCCAGGTCCAACCCCATTGGCGCACCCACAACCACTTACCTGTACGATAAGGGGCCCAATTTGGGTTCACCTTATTAGGTATCCATACATGACCATATTTAGGGGTTTTTTTCCAACTTCCATAGAGTTGAAGATCTTCTTCGCCAATCATTTCAGTAGATACATATTGGGTAATACCTTTTCCTATACGATCTCGCATACGGCTCCAACGCTCAAAACTATCAGGCGCAGGGATACCAGTGGGTTTAAATAGTTTGAGATTTACTCCAAAAGGGTAGGATTTTCCTTGATTAACAATATAAGAAACTTTTGGACCATACACCTTTCCTCTTCCTTTTATTACACTTATGAGTGTTATTTTTGCTTGATTGTTGACAAAAATTCGATAATAACCTGGCTTTGTTACTATAAAAGCAAGAGTGGGCGTACTGATTTCAATTGTTTGCCCAGGATTCAAACGGGTTACTTTGACAATTAAGGTCCCACTGGAAAGTTGTAATTGGGAAATTTTTTGGTTAAGGTTTAGAATTTTAAGGCTGGTTTGATTACCCATACGCACCGTTGTAGAACCCAGCTGTAATTCGAGAAATGATTTATTACTTGACCATATGCGATCACCGGGGATTAATGGACGGTTGACAAGGCCTTTTACCCATTGGGTTTCCCCTCCGGGCAGCAAACTTGCAGAGCCATTGATAGAACTTAATCGAGCAACCCGAGGGGGTTCGCCTCCATCTTCAGCATAGGCAGGACCAAAGATAAAGAATAAAAAAATAAGAACTGAATAGATACAACTCATTATATTTTTTTTCATCAACTTTACCTCTGTTTGAAGATAAGGTCCGAAAAACTTTATATAATTATAGTACATTATAAGTTCATATTGAATGATAATTTTACAAACAGAAAAACTGATTAAAGGAAACTCATGGCCACGATTCTACAAAAAATTTTAGGTCTTTGAATTTCCATTAGAATTGTTTCTGATAAAGTATGCCTGCTGCTAACTCTTCATAAAGACTGATAACACTAATTAACTGTTCTAATTTGCTTACGGTCAGTTCATAGTCTTTTTGGCTAATATCTATACTGCTGTATAATAAGTCGTTATGACTAATAAGACCTTTGCGATAGAGTTCCTGTTGCAATTGATATTTTTTCTTTAATGATGCTAAAGAGAGAGCGTCTTCCTGGTATTTAGCCATAAGCTTTTGATTGGCAGCGATACTGTTTGCGATCAGACGTAATGCATTTTGGATGACATTATTATACTCTGCCAAACTCCTATTAAAAATCGCCTCACTGGTGATAATTTGTCCAAATAGAGAGGGGGATAAGTTAAATGTTGCATATATATCGCCATATGATGCTGAATGTGTTGGACTATTAAATGTCCCGTTCAAACTCGCCCTTCCCCAAAAATAATCCAGGGTTACGGCTGGGAATAATTGTGATTCTGCTATATTGACTCCACTGCACGCCGCAAGAAGAGATGTTAAAGCAACCATTACATCGGGACGACGTAGAATAACTTGAGTATTAATTTTATTTAGTGGTACTGCTTTACTTGGTATGTTAATAAATGATTTATTTGATTTTATTTCTCCTGGTGGCTGATTAATTAAATAACGTAGCGCATTTTCGCTTGCGACGATATTGTTTTGTACTTGCTTTTGCTGTCCCATAATACTTTGTAATTGGCTTGTTAAGGCTAACAATTGTAGTTTATTCGCTAATCCTTGTTTTCTTGCTATTTCTAATGATGCTAAAAGCTCTTTATTGTCTTGTTCAATTTGCTTCAGAAGAGTTAATTGGTGATTCCAAGCGAGTAGAGAAAAATAGCTACTGATTACTTCTCCAATAACAGCCAATCGAACACCAAGATAATATGCCTTAGAACGCTCCAAGATAAATTCTGCTTTTTTTTGCTGAAAATAAAGCGCAACAAAATTTTGGTAATAGCTGGGAAGAACACCATAAAACACTCCAGGATTTCCTAAAGCAGGATTTTGGGCGAAACCCATTAAAAGATTCAGACCAGGAAGCCAATTTAAGCGAATCGTTTGCAGCTCAGCCTGTGCAACACGAATTGATTGCTTCGCTACTGTAACATTATTATTGTAAAGAAGTGCTTTATCAACAAACTGATTAAGAAGAGGATCTCTAAAATCTTCCCACCATGCTTGATAAGGAAGCCCATTTAATGCATCATTGCTTGAGTCTTGCAGATATGTAGGGATATAAATTGGCGTGAGTCGTGAATTTTTTGCGCTTGGCATACATGCTACTAGCACACTTGTCATGACTAAAGTAATTAGCGTTGCCAGGCTGCGCAATTAAACGGATCCATAAATAACATGACTAATATTGAAAAATGGTAACACAAAAGCTTCGAAAGTTAAAACCTTATACAGTTTTGCTTTTCTTAGTCTTATTCGCAGTTTTATATTATTTTTTCTCTTTTTTAATTCCATTTACTAATAATGCTTTTGTCGTCGCTAATGTTCGCCCTGTAGCTGCTATTGTCAGTGGGTATATTACTGATTTATATGTTAAAAATGAACAATATGTCCAGAAAGGACAACCTTTATTTACTGTTTTCCAAGAACCTTATAAGCTCACTTACGGTAGGCTAATTGAGGAAGTGCATACTGCGAAAGCGGAGCTTCAAAGCTTACAATACCAGCTACAAAAAGAGAAACAATTACTCATACAATACACACAAGAATACAATAGAATTCACTTAAATTATTTTCGCAATAAAGCAGTTTTAAAATCAGGAGCAATTTCTGAAATTAATGTCAAAGATTTGCAATATGAAAATCTTGGTAGTTTGGCCAAAGTAAACATGCAAACACAGCAGATTAGCATGGTTGAAAAAAATATTCAGAGCCTGCACCACAAAATCAAAGCGTTAATTTATAAAATGCGTTATGCCAAAGTTAATTTAGAACAAACAACTGTTTATGCCCAAAGTAATGGCCGCATTCAAAACATGTATTTATCTTTGGGAACACCTATTGAAATTAATAAACCTATATTTTCTTTTGTTGATACTGAAAGCCTTTACATTCAAGCCAATTTTACTGAGCTGGATTTGCGTATGGTAAAGACTGGCAATAAAGTCTACATTATTCCACGAATGTACTTTGGCACAAAACTATACCATGGAACAGTGGTATCTGGCGCTTGGGCTGCTAATCGGCAAATTACAAACCCCAAGACTCAGCTCCAAACTGTAACCAATGATACGAATAATTGGGTACTCTTGCCTCAGCGTTTCCCTGTACAGATTAAAATCACTGATTATGACTCCAAACATTATCCTCTGCCTATTGGAGCGACGTGTTATGTCATTATTCAAATCTAATTTTTCTATAGAAATGACAAGCCAAAAAACAATAATGGCTGCACGTATGGCCATTGGTGCAATTATTAGTTTTATCGTTACAACATATTTCACTCTGGTTGAGCCAACTTGGGTTTATATCTCTTTATTCATTATTTTGTTTGAGCAACATACTATTGGCGCTTCTTTGACTCGCTGTTCAATGCGAGCGTTCGCAACGATTAGTAGTGCCTTATATAGTCTTATTATTATTTTTCTTTTTCATAATAATTATCTTATGAATCTTATTGGACTTATAATAGGAATTTTTCTATATACCTATTTATTTTTAGGGACTAAAAAAAGTTATATTGGAATCTTGGGTTGCGTAACCTTAGCTATTTGTCTCATTAATTATAATAATTTTTCATATGTGTTTATACGCCCTACAAATGTAATTATTGGTATATTAATAGGCTTCTTTACCCTACGATTTTTTTTCCCAAACCGAGCAACAAAGATGCTCATTTTAGAAATGGAGGAATTTCTGGCAGAATATGCCGCTTTATCTACGTACATTGCAAACATAGATGATTCAACAGACTTAGCCAAACGGTTAACCCGGTGCGAATCCAACATCCTAACACTGATTCCTCATTTTCAAACACTAATTAGTGAAGCACAGGTTGAGATCGGCAAGGATTCTGGATTTACCCAGGTTGCGGCTGATATTTTACAATCTTTCCGGCATATTTTCCGTTACTATGCATCAATAATTGCGTTGATTCTTTATGAAGGGGTTAGACTCAATGAAAAGGATAAGGAGTACTTTATTTTTTTAAGTAACGCAATGATAAAGTTAAAAGAAAATCTCTCATACTTGGATCGTAAGCCCCATTTAGTAGCAGTTCCGGATGTAATGCCTCAAAAGGGTGAAAATCTTTTATCTTTAATGCTTAGCTTACTTGTTACAGAATGTAGTTCCTTGGAAATTAAGATCAATAAATTAATACGAATGGCTAAAGTAGTTAATTAAAGATCAAGAGGAGACTCTGGATGATTTGCGGAAAAAAGTAGCTCACATTATTTTGTTTTACATAGTTAGCTCCTTCTATATAGATATATCTAGTAATAGAAAATAATCATACATGCACATTGCCATATGATAATTCGCCAGTATATTCGGGTGAATGGAGGCAAGCATAGGCGATCCATATAAAAAACAAGGCAACCCCGATTAAAATGGCCCACCCAGGAACCGGACCTAATGCTGCATTTTCCACAATATTACCCCAAGACATTGCTACTCCCCGAGGAACACCACTGATTTGCAGCCGGGTGGAAGAAACTTTCAAGATCCATGCCATCAGCAGGATGAGGAACATCCATACATAGTTTCTACGTAGCCTCCGCGACATTGCCGCGCTGAAGCTCATAAGAAAACGCGGCTCACGCAGGTCTTGGCCAAGAACTTGAGCCCAATGATCATCAGTTACTCTGGCTGCCGTAAACATAGGGGCAAAATAAAACCGTTCTATCAGACGCACACGTCCTCTGTAGACGTCAAAAAAACGATATCGCCTCGACTCTATGAGGAGAAGTAGAAGAACAAGAAGCATCGCAAACAGCAGTACTCCATGATGCGCGGAGGGCGTCGACAGAGACAGCGAAAGCATTGCGGCTACAGCAGTAATTGCCCAGTTACTCGTCCGGTCGATCCGATCCCGCCATCCAGCCATCCGACCGATCTCGGCGCGATGATAATGCGCCAGTACCGTGATGAATTCAGATGATGTTCTCGGAAATGGAGGAGTTTCAAAAACAGGTAGAAGCTTTTCACCCACTTGTTGTTCGTGTTCCATCGCACTACCTCCCTATAGGCGAAGGGTAGAATTATGCAGTATATCATGGTGTGTTTCAGGACAAAAGAAGTACTTGATTTTTCAAAGGTATAGGTATCTGCTTTAAAATGAATCCCATTAAAGTTTCAACACCTTTTACCCTCGACCCGCCAGATGCACTAATAATTCTTTAATAAAACATAAGCTGCTCATTCAAATACACTCAAGGGTTCAAATGATGTGGTTTGCTATTGGATATATATTAGTGCCCATATTATTGCTCTTATTAGCATTATTATTCTAAATTTTTTATAGGAAAATTAATTCTTAATTCAGGTCCAATAACGCCCTATTCTCAATAATGGGACCGCGTCATGGCATGTTTTATATAAGGAGAGATCTTCTATTTTCAATAGTTTTCACGAAATAGAGTGACTCTTATATTTGGAGTCTTCCAATTATTTAAAACACATAGCTATACACTTAAAAAAATATAACTGCTAATATATTGTTTACCAACTTATACAAGTTAGATATAGATTAGGTATTGCTTCAGGAAGCACCAAATCGAACTGGAAAATAACATTCTCCTAATGCGCCTATAACCTTTAGGAAAGCTTAATTTGATCCGAATTAAAAAATCAGTATAGTTGCCAACAGATTTTCTAAATAAACCACTTGTAGCAACCCATTGTTTTTTAGGAGAGGAGAGATATGTTTCAATTACATGCCTTAGAACTTGCCAGAATTCAATTTGGATTTACTATTTCCTTTCATATTATTTTTCCCGCAATTACTATAGGTTTAGCGAGCTATCTCGTTGTTCTTGAAGGTTTATGGCTTTATAGAAAAGAGCGTGTTTATCGTGATCTTTATCATTTCTGGAGCAAATTATTCGCTGTAAATTTTGCTATGGGTGTGGTATCTGGAATCGTTATGGCCTATCAGTTTGGAACAAACTGGGGTAGTTTTTCTTCATTTGCAGGGGGTGTGACTGGGCCTTTACTCATGTATGAAGTATTAACTGCATTTTTCCTTGAAGCAGGTTTTCTTGGAGTCATGCTTTTTGGTTGGCACAAAGTGGGGCCCCAGCTTCACTTTTTTTCCACTATGATGGTTGCTTTAGGAACATTAATTTCTGCAACATGGATATTAGCATCCAATAGTTGGATGCAAACTCCTCAAGGGTTTATCATTGAAAATAATCATGTTGTGCCCATAGATTGGCTTCAGGTTATTTTTAATCCATCATTTATCTATCGCTTACTCCATATGGTAACCGCGGCATTTCTGGCAACAGCTTTATTTGTTGGAGCCTCTGCAGCCTGGCATTTATTACGCGGAAATACGATACGCCCAATTAAAATCATGTTCTCCATGGCAATGTGGATGATTCTAGCGGCGGCACCATTACAAATTTTCCTTGGCGACCAGCATGGATTAAATACACTTAAGTACCAACCCGCTAAAATAGCAGCAATGGAGGGACATTGGGAAAATAAACCAGGGGAAAGCGTTCCCTTGATCCTTTTTGGACTACCCGATATGACAGAGGAAAACACGAACTATGCCCTGGAAATTCCTCACCTAGGCAGCCTCATCTTAACTCATACATGGAATGGCCAGGTTCCTGGCTTAAAAGATTTTGCTCCAGAGGATCGCCCTAATTCTACTATTATATTTTGGACTTTTAGAATCATGGTTGGTTTGGGACTATTAATGCTGTTATTAGGAATAATCAGTTTATGGCTGCGCTGGCGTGATAAATTATTCCAATCACGTCCTTTTTTGTTTTTTTCCACTCTGATGGGACCTACAGGTGTTTTAGCAATTCTTGCTGGTTGGTATACCACAGAAATTGGAAGGCAACCTTGGATCATTTATGGAATCATGCGAACCAAAGATGCAGTATCCAATCATTCCGCACTCACACTTTCCATAAGTCTCGCTATTTTCATAATTATCTATTTTTTCGTTTTTGGAACAGGAATCATTTATTTATTAAAATTGATTGCACAAGGTCCCAAAGATCATGAATCAGATATAGAAGCAGATACGAAAGGAATACATAGTCCTGCGCGTCCTTTTTCTGCAGCACCTAACGATGTTGCATCTGAGTAAGGAGAAATTCTAATGGGCATCGATTTACCTCTCATTTGGTATTTAATTATTGGCTTTGGATTAATGATGTATGTTTTTATGGATGGTTTTGATCTAGGAATAGGCATCTTGTTTCCCCTTATAAAAAATCCTGAGGAACGCGATGTGATGATCAACAGCGTTGCGCCCGTTTGGGACGGGAATGAGACCTGGCTCGTTTTATGTGGCGCGGGATTATTGGCTGCTTTTCCTTTAGCATATTCAGTGATATTAACAGCCCTCTATATTCCATTAATTTTCATGTTATGTGGATTGATTTGGCGAGGAGTAGCTTTTGAATTTCGTTTTAAAGCAAGCGAGAACCATAAACCATTTTGGGATAAAGCGTTTATTGGAGGATCCTACATAGCAACTTTTTTCCAAGGGGTAACACTTGGAGCATTTATTAATGGGATCAAACTCAATGGGTTGGTCTATGTTGGTAATGCATTAGACTGGCTGACTCCCTTTAGTTTATTTACTGGCCTTGGTCTTCTCATCACTTATGCACTTTTAGGATGCAGTTGGTTAATTATGAAAACTGAAGGAGAGCTACAAAGAAAGGTAACAAAACTGGCAAAACCCACATTAATCACGCTTCTCTTTATGATTGTGCTCGTGAGTATTATTACACCCCTTACCCACAACAATATCTTTCAACGATGGTTTACTTTTCCTAATATTTTTCTTCTTGCGCCTTTTCCTCTTTTAGCATTGGCTGCCGGAGGAATAATGCTTCGGGCTTTGCAAAAAATCCCCCATCTTTCTCCATTTATTCTTACTCTTTTTATTATTTTTATGGGATATATAGGACTTGCTATCAGTATATGGCCGAATATTATTCCCCCCTCTCTAACTTTTAGAGGAATTGCAGCACCCAGTCAAAGTTTGGGATTTACCCTGGTTGGTGCTCTACTGGTAATTCCATGCATTCTTTTTTATACCATGTGGTCCTATTATGTATTCCGCGGTAAAGTGAAAGTTGGAGAGGGATATCATTAATATGGGAAATAAAACATCATGGCTATATCGTGTTGGGTGGTTAATTTTTCTATGGGGAGCAAGTGTTGTTGGTTTAGGAATCATTGCCTTTCTTATCCGAATGCTTATGATCCTGGCAGGCTTCAAAGTATAAATTTCTGAATAGTGTAAGGTACAACGAGCCCCCTTTCATTACTTTTAATCAATTATTTTGGGGAATCTACGTAAATATCGCGTAATAAATGACAGGCTAAGGAAAAGTTTACAATAAGTTAGAAACTTTCTTTTAAATTCCATACCTGATTTATTTGAACTTTTAAAAGCCCTATCAGAACAAACCGACAGAGCTTTTTAAAAGTTATTAACTATCTTACGCCATAGCAGCGGCTTTCTTTTCCTTTTCTTTGGCAATTACTGCTTCAGCTACATTGTTTGGACAAGCAGCATAGTGCGAGAATTCCATTGAGAATTGACCACGACCCGAGGTAAGGGTACGCAAGGTACTGATGTAACCAAACATTTCTGAAAGAGGAACATCAGCCTTAATGCGAACACCAGCTGCACTGGGTTCCTGGCCCGAGATCATGCCACGACGACGGTTCAAGTCACCAATCACATTACCTACATCCTCTTCCGTACTGTAAACGTCAACCTTCATGATTGGTTCAAGCAATTGGGGGGCAGCTTTGGGTATGGATTGACGGAAAGCACTTTTCGCAGCAATTTCAAATGCGATTGCCGAGGAATCAACGGCATGATAAGCACCATCGGTGAGATTAACTACAACATCCAATACGGGGAACCCTGCCAACGTACCTGAATCCATCATTGAACGGAACCCTTTCTCAATTGCCGGGAAGAATTCTTTAGGAACGTTCCCACCCACCACGGAGGTGATGAAAGTGAATCCAGTATTTGGTTCGCCTGGAGAAATAGTATAGTCAATTTTACCGTATTGACCAGCACCACCTGATTGTTTCTTGTGGGTATAGCTGTCCTGAATCGATTTGGTGATGGTTTCGCGATAGGCAACCTGTGGTTGGCCTACTATTAACTCAACATCGTAAGTACGCTTTAGAATATCCACTTTAATATCAAGATGTAATTCACCCATGCCACGAAGAATGGTTTCACCTGAATCTTGATCAGTTTCCACTCTAAACGTTGGATCTTCTGCAACCATCTTACCAATAGCAATTGACATTTTTTCGGTGGCGCCTTTATCTTTTGGCGTCACTGCAATCGAGATAACGGGCTCAGGGAAAACCATCGCTTCAAGTGTACACTCATGATTAGGATCACAAAGAGTGTGGCCAGTTCGAACGTTTTTCATGCCCACAATCGCGATGATGTCGCCTGCTTCAGCACTTTGTAATTCATTGCGCTCATTCGCCTGCATCTCAACCATACGGCCGACACGTTCCGTTTTACCGGTAAAGGAGTTAAGGATAGTATCCCCTTTATTCAGTTTTCCTGAATAGATACGCACGAAGGTTAAAGCACCAAAACGGTCATCCATAATTTTAAATGCCAAGGCACGAAATGGCTCATCAGGAGAAACAATAGCGAATTGACCATTTGGCTCACCTTCAGCGTTGGTCAAAGGTTGTGGATTCACTTCATGGGGAGCAGGCAAATAGTCAACCACTGCATCCAATAATAGCTGCATCCCTTTGTTCTTAAAGGCCGAACCACAATAAGTTGGGAAGAAAGCTAGTTCGAGCGTACCTTTACGAATACAACGCTTAATGTCTTCTATTGAAGGCTCCTCTCCTTCTAAATAAGCCATCAGCAACTCATCATCCATTTCAAGTGCGGTTTCAATTAATTGCCCGCGATACATTTCAACGTCGTCAACCATATCGGCTGGTACGTCAGTAATTTTGTAATTTTCTGGCTGGCCAGACTCGTCCCAAACATACGCTTTACGGGTTAATACATCGACAACACCTACGAAGCTGTCTTCAAAGCCAATGGGTAAAGTCATAATTAAAGGATTTGCACCCAATACTTTTTTAATTTGTTCAGTAACTTTCAAGAAGTTCGCACCGATACGGTCTAGTTTGTTTACAAAAATCAAACGAGATACTTTTGAGTTGTTCGCATAACGCCAGTTTGTTTCTGATTGAGGTTCTACACCGCCAGAACCACAGAATACCCCGATGCCGCCATCGAGTACTTTCAGTGAACGATATACCTCTACAGTGAAGTCGACGTGTCCTGGGGTATCGATAACGTTGAAGCGATGACCTTTCCAGAAACAGCTTACTGCTGCTGACTGAATGGTAATACCGCGCTCCGCTTCCTGTTCCATGAAATCAGTTGTTGATTCACCATCGTGAACTTCACCTATTTTGTGGATTCTACCAGTGAGTTTAAGAATTCGTTCGGTAGTGGTGGTTTTTCCGGCATCTACGTGGGCGAAGATACCAATATTTCTGTAAAGGTTTAAATCAGTCATAGCACTCTTATAAAATTTAATGGTTAAAAATTTGTCACATATTGTACAGTATTTTATCCGGATTTGCAGCAAAAACTTGCTCCATTAATCTTTTTTTTATAAATATTTCTCCTATTGCTCGTTACAAAATTAAACGAAGCCGTTGTAGGTCGGGCATTGGCCCGACAAAACTCACGCAGAGAAACCATATTTTTATTGGTAAAGCTTAACAGCTAACGCTCAATATTAATTTTAGGAAGAGTTCTTTTCCCTTCTTCGGTAAACAATTTAAAATAAAAATTTCCAAATACACATTTGTATTTTTTCTGGGTAGCATTATCCTTGACAATATTGCTATTGAACTTTGAATTTAAAATGTGTGTAGGCGGAATAGCGTTTGACAGCTGCATTGGATGTCGAAAAGATTTTTCCTGCAAAACTTGGAAAGAAATTAAATGCTACTATATTCGAATTTTTACATCGAATGGCGACGGAAGTTTTTCTGGTTAGCGGAGTATTGAAATAGGCGGAGCGGGATGCCCTCAAGAAGCTCCTGGAGTTATATAAAATACCTTTTCGCTTAATCTCCGCCTAAAAGATCTTATGGTTGATGGCTACTATCTTACTGCATGACATTATTCTGATTTATTAAAATGCACTTACCGAAGAGGTGCTAATGCCTCTTAAGCGAGTAAACCACATTAGCCCCCGAATCAGTTATTAAACTCAACGATGACTTATTATCGGGCAGTTATGAATGAATTTCTTTTCTTAATGCAAAAATCCTAAGCCTATTATGCCAGCAATAATCAGATAAATAGCAACAATATAATTTAATAATCGAGGTATAAGCAGTATTAGAATTCCAGCAATTAATGAAATAAGGGGTGTGATATGGGCGGTAAACATGTTTTTCTCTCCTCCATGAATTCAATATAATAATTATAGCAGCAATTCCGTTTTCCCTAGGTCGGCTTGATGTAGATTATTTTGAACAATAATTTTTTCCATAGTGATTCTTCTGCCTTTCTTATAAGGTTCTACTGGCCTTCTAACGAAAATACCAATATATAAAAACCACATTCAGATTTTTTCTATGATTATCAAATCAATTTTAAAAAAATTGTCGAGCCAAGGCCCGACCTACACCGACGGCTTAGGCATTTTCCTGCTATACTTACTTATGCCTGAGTTATTATCGTTTTCGAAAGATTTTTTTCTGACTGTTTTTCAAACAAATCGATCAACTTTATACTTCCGTACTCAGAAAGATGCAATTGATCACGATAGAATGGAAGACCGTTTGTATCTGTCATTGAGCATTTTTTGCTATCACAAAATAAATCATTCGGATCAAAAAAAACAACATTTGGATTGGTTTTTGATATTGCTTTAATTACTGATTGACTCAATTGAGTAAGAGAGTTCCTTTCTTTCAAATCGGAAATACATCCAGTAGATCTGCTAAATGGTCTAATACAGCTTTTGACATCTTTATTAAAAAGAAGATGAGGTAAAAAGATAATAACTTTTATATGATTCTTTTCTAGAAAATCTATTTTTCTTTTCAAGCGAGAAATGTAATCCTCTGACGGTGAGGCAAATAGACCTGCAATTATTGCATATTTTAGGGAGCCAACGTTTTGTTTAATAATATTATTTATAAACTTTTCTTGGTGTATGGGTCTCTCCCCCGCACAAGGAAAAGCTGGATCGGAAATATCAACTGACTTAGTTTTGTCAACTTTGGCCGCATCGCACGTGCCAATAGAAAGTATGGTCTCATTCGAGAATAGCTTACTATTTAATAACCCAGGATATAGCTGGTTTGCAAAACTATTCCCAAGCAAAATAACGGTTGGTTTCTTGTTTTTATTGGTCATACAAAACCACCATCGATAATCTTTTGCTTCATCAAAAGGATAGCGGTTTAAGCAAGTATCATTTTGTGTGTATTGCCAGGCAGGACCTACAAACTGGGCGTTTACTTCATTAAAATTTTTCCAGAAGGGTCTATTTAAAAAACCCTCCTTACTATTACAATAAAATCCCATTAAAGCAATCACCAACATAATCAAGATCAATAAATACACAATAAAATTTTTTTGATTTAAGCGTATTGGTTTCTCAACAAAAGAGTAGGTTCCCCAGGCGAACATAATCGAGATTAAAATAATCATTAATCCTGCTTTTATTCCTATATGATCCCCTTTCAGAATGAATGCGAAAGAAAGGATGGGCCAATGCCATAAATATAATGGGAAACTGATTAATCCGATCCAAATCAAAATACGATTGGATAAGATAACTTTGTTAAACCAGGCTCTAGGTCCAGCTAAAATAATCAACAAGGTTCCGATATTGGGTAAGATTGCCCACCAGCCCGGAAAAATTTTGGTTTTGTTAATAAATAAAAGGCTGATACCGAGTAAGATAAAACCCATTAACGAGCTAACATGTTGTAAAATATAATATTTTTTGTTTATATAACTCGCGCTCTGGAAGAGAGTTTTTCCTGATGTTAAGCGATTCTTATACAATGCAGCTGGCTTGTTGACAGTGCCTCTGGCTAAGCTATGTTCTGTGTCTTGTTCGCAAGACCTAGCGGCCGGAACAGCGGTTGAGACTTGTTTTTTAAAGATAAAATAGGCTAAAAGAGACCCTGCTACTAACTCCCAGAAACGAGTTTGGGGTGAGTAGAAAGCGGCGACTAAGTCGCGGTGCACCACGCTAATATTTAAGGTTAAGGAAACTATAAAAATAATCAACAGAACAAATGGAATAATCCGGGGCTTTTTCCAGATAAGATATAATAATAATGGCCAAATAATATAATATTGTTCTTCAATCCCTAGAGACCAAAGATGGAGTAAAGGCTTTGTTTCAGCCAAATTATCAAAATAACCCGCTTCAGACCAAAAAGTAAAATTTGAAAAAAAACCCGCACCGCTCAAAACGTGCTTACCTAGCTGTGCAAATTCATGCGGGAATAAAATAAACCACCCTACTATTAAACAAACTAACAATGTAATTAGAAGTGCTGGGAAAATTCTCTTGATACGACGACTATAAAATCTAAAGATGTTAAAATTATCATTAGTTAAATTATTAAGAATAATGCTGGAAATTAAAAAGCCCGAGATCACAAAAAAAATATCAACACCGATAAAGCCGCCTTTTATCAAAGTTGGAAAGACATGGAACCCAACTACTGATAAAACAGCAATTGCTCGCAAACCATCAATATCAGGTCGATAGTTGAGATCATAGTTAGACATTTTAATTTCCTTTTAAAATCAAGGTGCTTTCGTCATGTGCACATAATTAGCAGTAGATTATTCCAATTTTCAAATCATTGATAGATAAATTATTAGAAAATTGCATAGCCCTAGTAGGATGCCAAATAATAAAAAAGTAACAGCTTATGTGGGACTCTATGAATTAAAAAATCCACTAACTACATCAGCTTTCAAATCAAATTTTTCCTTATTTGTACTCTCCTTTTCCTGAAAAAAATGATGTGGATTTTTTTTTTCATACTGGCTTTTTATAAAGGTTTGTATGCTTGAAAAGAATGCTTCTGGAACATCAGATTCCATTGAATGATCTGCATTAGGAAATACGATAAACTTATTGTCTGGAATCCTGCTCGCCATAAATTCGGAATGTCTTTTATCGGTAACCCAATCTTCTTCCCCTACCAGAATGAGCGTTTTGCAGGCTATTTCATGCAAGCGATCTTCATAATCAAATGTTCGTAAAAATCCGCCAAATCCCTGGTTCAAAGGTTCGTGAGCAAAAGCATATTCCGGAGCTGGTCGACTTACAGGGAGCTTGTGTCTTTTTTTCCAAGAATACATGGAATCCATGGCATCAAAAAATTTATCTACCTCTTCATCACTTTTAAAACTCCCTTCCCATAACTGTTCACAGGCTTTTTGTTGCTCCAGGGTAGCTCTTTTTTCAACATTTATGCGCGCCGTCTCAATATTTTTATAGCTTGGAGAACCTGCTGCCAGAATAAGACTGGAAACATGTTTCGGATAATCAAGGGTATATCCCAATGCACACATAGCTCCGTAAGATTTACCCAATAAAACTATTTCATCCAAATTAAGGTATTTACGAATTTCATTAACATCTTGGATGTAGTTTTGCATGGTATATGAAGAAGGTTCGTGTTTATCGCTTAACCCACATCCTCTTGGATCAATGAATACCATATTACCTGTCTTACATAAGCATTCGTAATCCTTGTAGTGCGAATGGTTGGCACCAGGTCCGCCAGGAAGCATAAAAACATACGGCATTTTGTCGAGATTGTCCTCATTTTCACTGACTATCCGTATATGCAATCTGGTTTCCGGGCCATTATCTCTCACAGGGATATCAATAAACAAATCCTTAATCCACATGTAGTTCTCCTGATTTAAAAATAAATTCTAACACCCTTTTTCCCGATTGCAGCGGTATAAGCGATTCTGTTATAAAGACTCTTTAGCCGAGTTGGTGGCTTCAATCAGATTGGAGTGAAGAATTATATTCTGGTTTCCCAAAAAAATGCTATATCCAATAAAATAATATAAGTGTAGTCATTTCTTCTTTGACTATGCTCTACTTATTAATTTAAAAATTACTTTTTAGAAATTAATAACTTGAATTTTAAACAATAAAATCTAGTTCTCCAATCTCGTGAAAATTTTGAATTACAGAGGAGGTACTAATTACCGGAGCAAATAGAGGTCTTGGTTTGGAATATGCTCGCCAACTTAAAGATAAAGGATAATGATAGCCTATTATATCGTCTCATCATTGCTCAGGACACTGGGGATGCGATTCGTGGGGTAATGAGAGATGATGTTTACTGGGGTGGGGGTGAAGAAGCCTATACTTACTCTTTTCGAGTTAGTTATTCTTCTTTAAGCTTTTTGCGACGAGCAAGTTCTGCTTCCGATGGTTTATCCAGCGCGAATGACCCTATCTTGACATCTCCTGCACGCACGTATGAAGCAGCGATGACTCCACTTGGAGAAACCAAACTTTCCAGCAACTTGAATCCAACCGGAATTGTACCTTTATCAAACAGACGTTTGCCATTGCCGAGCGTGATGGGAAATATTTTCAGCCAAAGCTCATTAACTAGGTCATGCTTCAGAAGTGTTTGAATGAGATTACCGCTACCATATACTTGCAATTCAGGTCCATCTTGCTCCTTAAGCTTTCTAATTTCTTGCGTGATATTGTCACTGAGGAGCACAGAGTTCGACCAACTAAGATTCTCAAGCGCTGTTGAGACAACGTATTTTTTCACACTATTGAATTTATCCGCGATTGGATCATCTTTTATATATGGCCAATAAGCAGCAAATATCTCATACGTTTTCCTGCCAAGCAATAAATCAAAGGGATGGCCCATTTGTTTGTCCATCACTTTGCCAAGGAACTCATCAAAATAAGGAAAGGTCCAACCTCCATATTTAAATCCGCCAGTGGGATCCTCTTCGGTCCCACCAGGAGCCTGCATCACACCGTCAAGAGATATAAATGATAGAACTACTAGTTTTCTCATTTTATTTTCCTTCATAAGCTCGCTTAAGCGTCGCGATATCAAATTTCTTCATTTGTAAAAATGCTTGCGTTAGCCGATCAATCTGCTTCCGGGTGCCATTTTTCATCATTTCGCCCAAAGCGATGGGAACTACCTGCCATGAAATTCCGTACTTATCCTTAAGCCACCCACACTGCTCCGCTTCCGGTACTGCAGAGAGCCTCTTCCAGTAATAATCAATTTCTTCCTGAGTTTCACAATTCACCATGAACGATATCGCTTCGTTAAAAGTAAAATCATGATTTTGGGCACTCTCCATCGCAGCGAACCATTTGCCTGAAAGTATAAAATTGGCAAATGCAATTGTCCCTTCTTTTTCTGGAGCTTGAGTAGAACTATAATAAGTGACATTGCCCCATTTTGAGTTTTTAAATATCGATATATAGAAATTGATAGCCTCTTCTGCCTTACCGCACACATTCCCGACGAACAGGAACGACGGCATGATGTGGGGCTGTTCTTCACTCCCGATATCCGAAAGAATGAGTTGCCATGAAAGACCGTATTTGTCCTGAACCCATCCATAGTATTTGCTAAAAGGATATTCTTGAAGCGGCATGAGCGCCCTGCCGTTGCTAAGCAACTTGTTCCATAGCAAATCAAGTTTTTCCCTGGCATCCTTTTCCTCTGCCTTATTGAAATTTACGATAAAGGAAACCGAAGGATTGAGTTTAAAAAAAGGTCCTGCGCTGATCGCCATAAAAGACTGGCTTGAAAGCTCAAAAGAAACAACATCACAATCTCCCGATGGCGTGTCATGGAGTGTTGTAATATTCCTAATTTTCGAGTTAGGAAACAAAGAAGTATAAAACTCGACAGCTTCCCTGGCTTCCTTATCGAACCATAAATGTGGTGTTATCTTATCCATGTATCTGGTCCCTTTTAACTTGTTTACTGGGTGCAACTTCAGCGCTTGCTTACCTCAAAAGTTCTTCTGGTACTTATAATGTATATCCTTTAAAACGAAATTATAGTATTAACTTAGTATAAACAATTTCTTTGAATTATCATTATCCTTAATTATTGTTTCATAATTGTGATTGTTCTCAAATAGCATCTTTAGGGGTAAAATCGAGTTCGTAAATCTTATGGGATACAAAGGAATTATTGACAAAAACCCGCCAATCAATAGAGCACTTTAATTGATCCGTACTGATTGAATAATAACTATTTTTCCCATCTTTAGTTCGTAAACAAGATGTTGAACCCGCGTGCAGTAATGCACATTGTTCTCCTTGATTCTTGGTAATTAATGCTAAATTGGCATAATGCAGATGACCTGTACAAACGATATGAACAGAACCTTCTTTTAAATAATTTATAAATTCTTCCGCATTATTTAAGGGATGATGCATCCCTGAAAAATATTTAAGGTTATGATGAAAAAATAAAATATTTAATTGCTTTGAGGTACCTGAAAAATGTTTTTTTATACGACCTAATGTCTTTTTACTTAGCCTACCATCTTTAATCTGGTACGGGGTGGCACTATTAACTCCAAGAATATTTACTTCTTTATTATTAAAACTTACCTCCAGCTGAGTAGAAATATAGTCTTTATAGCGTTTAAATGGATATAAAAAACGGCGGATGGGATTATCAAAAGGAATATCATGATTGCCTGGAACAATAAGCAGAGGCATAGTTAAGTGCTGTAAGAATTCTAATAATTGTTTATATTGCTTAGGACGAGCTCTCTGTGTTAAGTCCCCAGATATAATAATAATATCGGGTTTCAATAAGTTTAGATCCTCCAGAAGAGATTCAATAATCATAGAATTATGCATTCCAAAATGAAGATCGGAAATATGTATTATTTTCATGATGAACTCTTCAGAAGAGTTAAAGAGCGGGGTAAAGTTCGATAATACAATGGAGTTTTTGTTTTGATGGTATCGCCATCTACAGAGATTTTAATTTCTTTCTCATTATTAAAATGGATTTCAATAGGATGTTTTGATTGAATTTTTTCAAAGAGATTTTTACTGAAAAATAGGCTTTGTATTATTTTAAATAGTTGAATTTTTCCCTGTTTAAAATAATAAAGTCCGAGCAATGCTTTTTGAAAGCTATCCCTTTTAATTGTTGCAGGAAACTTATAAGAATATACATTATTACTGACCATCAAAAAAGAAGTGTGAAACGATAAATCCAGGTTTTTGCTTTTTACAGTTAAAGAAAAGACTGGATGTTTTTTAAAACTCTGGATAAACCCCGGTATATAGCTTAACCACTTATTATAGCTCTTATTATACTGATCTCGTTTGTCGGCAAATTTTGGATAAAAGCCAATGGAAGAATTATTAATAAAAATAATGTCATTGACTGCAGCTAAGTCGATTTTAATTGTATGAGATTTTTTCAAACTGGTAACTATATCTTTAACGTCGCTAGGTAAGGCCTGTTCCTTAGCAAAATGGTTAAGAGTTCCTAAGGGAATTACCCCTAAAATTACTGAAGTATGGGCGCAATAATGAGCTGCTGTACGTATCGTCCCATCTCCTCCACCAATCAAAATAATTTTATATTTTTTAATACATTTCTTTATCGTTGCCGGCAAATTTTTTGGTGTAGCCTCATAGAGAATATAAGAAATATTCGCACTTTTTAAACCATCTAAATAGAGTATGGCTTTAGCGGAATTTTGGGCCATTTTATTTATAATAACAGCAATAGTATCCATCTATTCTCCTTTTGCTGTTAGAAAAGAACAATGTAATTTCTTATCTTACATTTTATTTCAAAAGTCACTTTATCATCCAATTTCTCATAATCAGATTGATAAAATCTGAAATAAATGAGCTTCTATTAAAAGTAATAGATTTCTTTTTGAATTAGTCAATAATTTTGTTAAAAATAAAACCAAGCGTATCCTATTTGTTCATTTAGGGACTCTTCTAACTACTAAAGTAATCCATGGGTGATAGTCTCTATCTAAATTTGACTACTCGCCGACTTTGAATTTAATTTTTTACGATTCCGAATAGGTTAACCCCGTTTGAAGCAAAGGGCCTACGCTTACTAATTAAGTCATTAACAAATTATTTAAACCTAGCTTGGTTTTGATTGAAAATATAAATTGGTTTAACTATGCTTTAAAAAGTATAACAATTGTAAGGATTTATGACATGCCAAACAGTATTGTTCCCTTCCGAGTAGATTTCGAAAAGAATGGTACTTCAATTTCATCTAGAGATCAGGCAATTAAAATTTTGGATGAAGTAGCGAGATTACACGCTAATGGAGCTAAAACGGTTGGGATCACCTATTCTGCCAATCAAGCTCAAACAGATAAAATTATAGATACTTACAATAAAGGTGGCTGGAAAACAGGTACAAATGGAGCGAATCAGGCATCTGTTATATCCGAAATCGAGCAACTACTCACTGAGCCAAAATATCAACATTTAAAGGGCGTATACCGGACAGTTCCTATTACCACGATGAAATTCGACAGCAAAGGAAATGCAGGGCCAGCTGATGATGATTCAGTAAAAAAAAGTCTTAGCCATGCTTCTCAATTTATGGATGATGGAGGCGTGTTACTAGGCTGGACTAATCAAAAAACCCCTGAAGGAAGATTGGCAATTGGTGGTGGTGTGGCTGCTGGTGTGCAGACATCAAGCCAAAAACAAATGATTAACGATTGGGTAAAGAACAATCTACAGCCACCAACTTTGGAAGACAATCTACCATTAGCACCTCCTAAGAAAACAGTTTCCGGGACTTCTGAGATGCAGGATCTGCAAGCTCTTGCCCGTAAGAAAAAGAGTACTAGTATTCAAAGTGAACAAACTGAAGCTTTGCTTGAAGCCTATAAAAAACATTGCGGGGAAAAATGGTTTAAGGATAACCCGCCTCAGAAAGATGAAGAGGGTCGATTAAACCTATCTTTTAAATCTGATGAGGACATGGCTGCCTTTTTTAAAGAGCAAGCTGACTTAGGAAAAAGTTTTATTATGATTGATGAAAAAACCAATAAAGTCATTGCTTTTTCTAATGGTGATGGAAAGCTCTACAGGCCAGGAAAAGATGGTCCGCAAGAGATTACAGATAAATCTATAACACCAAAAGAAAGTGAAATGAGCGATCTTCCCGAGCTTGATAAATTTAAAATGCCTTCAAAAGAAACAACACAAGAGTCTGTTACTCCGCTTCAGCAAGCGTAACCTGTGTGTTTTTCTTCGACTAATTAGCATGGGGAAAAAGGTTTTATTGCTGAGACAGCAATGAACTATTGGATATATATCTTTTAAATAGTGATTGTTTTATAAGTGCTGAGAATAAAAGATGATTACTCCACCTAAAACGCTTTTACCCCAATTTTTTGCCGAGCAAGGTTGCTTGATAAGAATGATAGGAGGAGCTCATGATGCAACGGAGAAAGAGAGCTTAGCCATTCAAGACATTGAAGATGGTGCGCTCTATAACCGCCCTTCTAGCTTTATTACAAAGAATGTTTCCGTGACTAAAAAGAGGTTAAATATGAACTTTTGGCAAGCCGCCTGCATTTTTTATTCAATGAACTTATATATTGTAATTTTTTCATAATCAATGACTTTATGAAAATCTAAAACTCCTTTATATGAAGTTATTTTTCCATAAAAATCAACCTGTAAGTTTAAAAGATTATTCAAAGATTCTTTGAGTTTATCATCTAAATTATTATACCAATTTGGGTTTATACTATATTATCATTATTGAAGAAAAAATATGTAAGTAAATAATTAACCAGGCTTTTCCCCTTTAATGAAACAAGAGAAGTAAAAATTTCTGTGAAAATTTTTATGTAATAAACTTGTCGTGGTGATAATTATAAAAGTTTTATTATTTACGGATAATACATTATAAATCAATCCAAACTGCATTTTATTATCAGATTGTACCTCCTGACCCCATTATCTCCGATGATAAGGTGCTCTGCTGCCACTTAAATGGGAAAGACCATTGAATTAGGTTCTCATATCATAAGATGAAGTATATGAATTCATATTAGAAACTACCTCTGGTTCTTCCTCAGAAAGTACTGATACTAATTCTCGATAATCTGATTTAAATGTTTTGAAAGAGTCCGCTATTTCAGTACAATGATCGTACAGTTCTCTTCCATTTATCCTTTCTGCAACCGATACTAATTCTTGTAATTTATTATAATCATTAATTAACTCAGCTAATAGATTATTTAAATGTTCACTGTTTTTAAATTCGTTTAAGTGCTCTTCAAAAGTCTTCAGCTTAATTTCTAATTCACTAAAGTCCCTTTTAAGTCGAACTATGTCTTTAGTTAATGATTTTTTATCAATGGCATGCTTTTCAAACATTACCATATCATTATTCAGGTTTGTAAGATTGAAATAATCTACGAAGCTATAGTTTGTTCTTGCTAAATCGAGTACCTTTAAGCAAAGATTTTGGGTATCACGACCAGTTTCTTTAAATAAATGATTATCAATCATTGATTGTGTAAATTCATAATATTTGGCTAATGATGTTGGTTCAAGTAAATAATTGGCTGCGGACAATAAGACTTCTCTTTTTGCTGACCTTATTGCTTTAGCTTTTTCTATTTTTTTATCAGTTGATTCCAACAGTCTGTAAAGTCCTCCTCCCAGTGGTTTATTTTCATTTAAATCGTCCTCTAACTTTAGGAGGTGTTGGAGTGTTTTTTTATATAGCTCACAGATTTTTTGATGTCCTTGAGGATGAAAGTCTTTTTGGTTTTGAGTAAACGTTTTTAGAGCACCACGAATCACTTTTGTAGAGTAGATAAAATGGTCTGATCTAATTGGTACTCGAATGTTTTCTTCATTGGTATAATTGTTTCTAACTCTTCTAACTTTAGATAAAGCATCTCGAATAGCTTTACAGACTTCGTCTCGCTGACCTCTCTTTGTTCCTGGATAATCGAAACTAAGATTAATATCAGGATCTTCATATTGATATTTAATTGAAGTGATAAAACTTTTTTGAGCAATCACACGTAAAATTTCACCATCAATTACGTCTGTTTCTACATTATCGTAATTTATTGTATATGACCCATCTTTGTTGTCCTTTAATTGGTTAATGTTGTTGAGGTTAAACGGATACAGGTAGTCCTCGGATGTTTCAATAATTATTTGATCGTTTTTTCTCAATCGGATCATTTTTCTAAGATAGAGCTCCAAATTGTCTACTTCTAAGTATTTTGCAACCCTAGAAATGGAGACGTAATCATCCATACCATAAAAAAATAGAGCATCAGATATACGCACAAGCTCAGGGAGAATTAACTTACATTGCATATCTAGTTGATTTACAAATTCATCTGTTTTTTCGATAAAAAAATTATTATTTTTACTATCAATAACTAAATTCATATTTCCTATTCTATCATCAGGTACCATGAAAGTATGAAGCGCCAAACCATTTTCAAATCTCATCCCATCTATATTTTCCGCCAATTTTTGGGCGAATCCATCATGTTCATCAGTAATCAGGCCAACGTTACAGGCTAACAAATCTATATCTAAAACATGAGGGTTAATTTTTTTAAAGAGGACTATGTAATTAAACAATTGTTCTGAAGAGTTAAAAAATCCAAATGAATCTCGATGACCATGAGCCATAAATGATATGCGAGTTTGTGTATGAGGAATAATAGGGATATCCTCTGGATCTATAACTTCTATACACTCTTCATTAAGTTCATTAGCTAAAAATTGTGAGACGCTTAAATCAATTTCATTATTAGAATCTGGGGTTGGAAAGTGCATAAAAATACGAGTCATAGCAATCCCTTATATTTAGATGTTTGAGTATTTAAATATCTTTCATATAGAAACTCCAAATTAAAAACATGTGCAGGAGCACCAGAATGCAAAATTCTATATTCAATATCAATTTTTTCAGGTCTAGGTGTAATAGATTTTATTTCATTGAAATAGCTTTTAATTACACCTTGGGACTCTGAATAAAATTCATCAGGTTTCTTGGATTTTATAATAAAATTATCAGGAGCAGATAAAATTTCGAATTGATCTTTTCCAATTTTGCAAATTAGGAAGCTAATAGAATTTGCTTTTACATCCCAATAAAAGGCAGACTTAATATCCATACGATCTTCCAGAATGAAAGTACTCTGAACTTATTGAGCTTTATATAGCAAACAACCTAACTATTTTCAAATTCACTTCTAGTAATAGAATAATAAAGATAAAAAATATTAATACCCTTGTTCTACTTTTATTATATCTTTTTGGCTGTGACTTTTGCAGCAAATAAGCATGGATTGATTATTTTTCCCAATTAACCTATTGATTTTATTAAAACTGCTAGTTAACCTTGCTGCCCCAAGTGGAGCATGGTTATTAAATGACACCAGCAAAAAACTTACCAATGATCATTGAAAAATCACAAGATGAGATTGAGCGAATCATTGCATTGGTGCAATTATCGAACTTACCTGAGGGAACAAAACTCTTTGTCATTGGTTGTATTAACCTGGCTTCTTGGATTCCGAGAGCATTGGTCGAGCACATACAGTCTACAACCATGCAGTCGAACACCATATTACTTTGGAACAGCTAAGCGCAGGCCAACTTTGCCCATTTGACTGCGGTGGCAGGCTTTATCGCATGGCCCCTGGAATTATCGTGAACATCAAGGGACAGAATCTGGCATCTGTTGATAAATATTGGGTTGAGAAGCTACGATGCGCTTTATGCAATGAGATCTTTTCAGCCAATATTCCAGCTCATGTCCACCAGGAAAATGTTTTCGAAGGTGTATAATCACCCAATAGTCCCTTGACCTGCTCCCATAACTCATCAGGAATTTGCCCGCGCTTTGTTCGTGTGACTCGCCAGTGTCTAAAGGCTTGTTTGAAAGTATCTAGTTTATTGGTGCCATTTATCATTAAGTCGCCTCCTAAAATCATTGAGGCTATAGGCTAAACAATAGCTCTGTCTTTAGTCACGCACGTTTGCCGAAAACTCAGAGTACTTTTTACAAACACTTATCCTCACGCGAAGATAAAAGTATTGAGGGACTACAGGCATTTATCAAAGAGCGCCAAGGATTAAAATTCTCTAGCTGGAACGCATTAGCAGCAGATATTTGCTATGAGACTACTCGCAGGTCCCTTCAATTTAACTGAGACACGTCAATATAAAATCAGTAGTTCTGAACACACATCGGACCAAGAATCAAGTGTGAAAATTCTTAGGAGATTAAGCGCATCCAATGCCTCTAAGTCGACCATAACTAAAGGGTGTGATGAACCCCAAATACCGGCAGAGAATCCAGCAGTGAATATAACTCCCCAAGAAGAAATCTCAGACCAAGAAAATGAAATTAATGCAGACAATAAAGAGCATTTCGTCTTAGTTAAATTTCTCCTTTGAAATAATAATGTGTCATCCATTTTCTCCAGCAAATATAGCCTGGATGCTTGCAACTTTCTCTTGATCACACCTCTCCTACACCCGTCGGAGTAGAGGAAAGTTAATGATTGGCTATCGGGAATGCATTAGTTACTAATGTTAATTAAGAATTAATTAATGTTGAATGGATATAGTCTAATGAATATTATTAGGAGCCAATTATGAGAAGAATATTAATTACTTATCTTTTTTCTTTCATGTTTCTTTCTCAATCTTTTGCAGCAAAACCAACTGATCTTGTTTTGCTACTACGTGTCAATCCAACAGATAAAACAAAAATTTATGCTCAGTTTGTAAAGGATACAGTTATTGCAAAAGATAATAATACAAATAAAACAAACATGCCTAACTATCATGTTACAGCAGGATGGATTATAAACGGAAAAAGCGATAAAAACTTGGAAAATATGATGAAAGATGAGCTAAAAGCTGAATCACCAATAGACTATTTTTTTGGAGAAGCGGGTATTTATCAGGTATCGCCATCATGTCCTAAGCCAACACCAAACAATAAAAAATGTACTCGTAATGCGATTGTATTGTTTCCGGATGAATCAACTAGAAATGAGTTAAAAAACATTAACTTGAAATTGGCTTTATTACTTAAAAAATACAATCAGGATTATCATACAAATTTCAAAATGTATGCAGATATTACTCCAGAAAATTATACACCCCATATCTCTTTAGCAGCTACCAAAAAAGTCCTTCCAAAGAATAGAGAGAAAGCAGTAATACAATTAAATGATAAAATAAAAGACAGTAGTTTTAAATATACGAGAATAAAATGAACTCCCCAAGCAAAATAAAGGATACGCTGCAGGTTTAAGACAATTTAATGTAAGTTTTACATTTTTACTCTCTGAGTCTAAGCTATAATCTTATTGCTTGAAAGGAACTCCTAATCTCATGGAGAGATATGATGAAAATTTCCCGAAATATGATGAATAAAGCCATTGAAGCTAAAATCATTACAGAAAAACAAGCGAATGATTTAATTGAATTCATAAAAAATCTTCCCGAACAAAGTCCAGGATTTAATCTAACGAATGTTCTTTATTATTTTGGTGGACTTATTGCTATAGGTGCCATGACATTATTTATGAACCTGGGATGGGAAATGTATGGAGGCTGGGGAATTTTATTTCTCTCCGTGTGCTATTCCATTCTGGGTGTTGCACTGACTCATAAGTTATATAATATCGGTTATAAAATACCCGCCGGAATATGTGCCACCTTTGTAATCTGTCTTACTCCTCTAGCTATTTATGGATTACAACAAGGCATGGGCTGGTGGCCAGATAAGAGCGTGTACCAAGACTATCATGTTTATATCAAATGGAACTGGATCTTCATGGAGTTAGGGACTCTTATCGTAGGAATTATACTGGCCTGGATCTACCGCTACCCCTTTATGATTATGCCGATTGCAGTTACCCTCTGGTACATGTCTATGGATCTTACTTCTATGCTTGATCCTGAAAATTATACCTATGAGCTAGGCGCTATGGTTTCTATGTATTTTGGCATAATTACCGTATTAATAGCTTTTTGGGTGGACGTTCGATCAAGAAATTCAGCAGACTTTGCTTTCTGGCTTTATATATTTGGAGTGATAACTTTTTGGGGAGGACTCAGCGCACAACACTCAGATAATGAGCTTTCTAAATTTATCTATCTGTGCATCAATCTTTTAATGATCTTGATTGGAGTTATTCTAAACAGAAAAGTATTTGTATTATTCGGCGCTTTAGGCAGTTGTTACTACCTAGGATATTTGGCATTCAAGGTCTTTAAACTCAGTTACTTATTCCCTGTTGCTTTGACGGTTATTGGCTTTGGTATTATTTATTTAGGTATTCTTTGGCAAAAAAATGAAGCGAAACTAACGCATACAATTCGCTCGATATTACCCCAACCTTTACAGGATTTATTACAATCTAGAGATCAAATGGAATAGAATTTTAGACAGCAGCCATTTAATGCAGTTTTAATTCTTTAAATTATTGATGCATCCCAATGCATTGATTATTGTTGAATTAAATAAGAAATTAAAATTCTAATCGTTGATTCATTCTATTTTGTAACTCTACTGCTCTATCGACTAATTTTCCTGTACCGGTACGAAGTAAACCATTCCCTTTATCATATTTATGATTGATTTCCATTTTTTTTTCTAAATCTTTGAGAGTTATTTCTCCTCTTAAAAAATCCTTTGTTGCTTCCAAAACGTTTATTTTGTGAGGATATCTTCCATAAGTAGGATATTTTTCCTGGTCTTGTTTTAGGAGAACGATTTTCCCATCAATTTCATTAATAAGATCTCTAATATCTTCAGGTTCTCCTACATTATTGTGTCGAATTTCAATTAATTTATCTTTAAAATCGAGAGTAACATTATCCTCAATCTTTGCATTACTTGATCGTTTTAAATGATAATCATCAATTGCCTTTATTCTGGCCTCCAGATTTTGAATTTCAAAATCATTGATAGTTTTCTTCAGATCTTCTGAAAATATAAAATGAAGATTTTCCAAAAATATATTTGCCTGGTGGGGATCTTGCGCTTCTCTATGTATTAACCCATCAATTACTTCTTCATTCATTTCTGTTGAATAATCAAAAATACCTAAATCATCTTTTTTTATAACCCTTCGGCATTCAATTAAGGCATAAACGTATTCAATTGCTTGAAGCTTTTGATAGTAGTCAGTGCTTATAATGCCGCAAGTTTTTTCAATATAATTAGGATCTGCCTGTACTTTAGAATGAATTTCTCGATAAATAGCATTTAGTTCATTAATCAGGCTTTTATCGAGAGTGCTTGTAAAACAAGCGCGTTGCAACAACCAAATCCCTTTTTCTAGATATTCAGACTGACCCGTCTCACTAAAATAATTTTTCATGCAAAATTTAATTAATGAGTTAGTTATTTTTCTATTTCCCAAATCAATACGTTGTAAATTTTTTAATAGCAAATCAAATTCTTCTGCTTCACTTTGTGTATCTAATTCAGTTTCTTGAGTTTTTTGTGGCAATGTAAAGCCATGAACTTGAATGTGCGAAAGTCCCAATTTGTCTAGCATGAGGTGTAATTCCTGTACATTTTCTTCTGGAGTAAAGAGAAGTTTTACCGTTTGCATATCCAATTTCCCTGTATAAATTTGCTCATCGGGTGAACCCATTGAAAATGGAATTGGTTTTGCTGTAGAACAATAGATGATTGGATACTGATTAAATAGTTGCCTTATAAATAGGTCATCGGCAATAAAAGGTATATTTTCCCCAGCTAAGAGCTCTCCTATTTCTTTCATATATTTAGCAAAATATTTTACAATTTTTATTTTTCCCTCGGGGTCTTGTGTACGTTTTAATAGATTTTCTTTTTCATTTTGTAAGAGTTGTAAATAATAACCTCGTTTCTCATTTCCACCATTTGCATCCATGATCATTAAATTTGTTGCTGTCATTACCAGCATTTTGAGTACTGTAAGATAAGTAGCTGGACTAATTTGGGTAATTAAGTTCTCCATATTTTGATGGAACGAATGAATGTCAGTATGTCGTTTAGATCTATTGGCAAAACCATAAACCACCTCAATATCACTTACTTTTGTTCCCATTCCCGATAAAGAATCATAATTGACGCCTAATTTTCTACTTCCAGCTGTGCCAAATACCCCTTTAGAAAGCTCTCCAGAAATAGGATAAATTCCGTATTTTTTTCTTAATATACCTGTAGGAATTAACGATTGAGGGATTTCTTGTGTGCCTTGCCGTGTGGAAACCGTTTTTCCCATAAATGCAAAGGGCGCCGAGCTTCCACCATGAATAAATTGAATCGGTTCTTTTTTAGGATCTTGATTATATTCTTCTACTATTCCAAAAATTCTTTTTATTTGAAGCTCTTCCTGAGACTCTTTCTTAGCTTTCATTTTATAAATACTCCTAAAGTTGATTTATCACAGTTCAAAAATGGGGTATTTATAATTATTATATAAACTCTTTGGGTTAAATTTATACATTTGACGCTATTTAGCTTTCAATATGTCATGATTTATTAAGTGACTGTAGTTCTCTTATAAAATTCGTTGCAAGTCTCAAGCCCTCAGCTAATTTATTATGAATTTCTGGATGCATATTTTGATCTTGAGCTTCCATTTCATTACGTAAATCAAGGGCAATGTCTTCAAGTAAACGAATTTTTTCTTCTTTACTTATATTTCGATGATAAATTTCTAATACTTCTGCGTCCCTGTTCATATTTGTGCCTATATATTCATTGATTTGTATCAATTATAGTACAAAGAGCTCCTTAGTCTGGTTTATCTAACATCAGCATCAATAAAATGTACCATCTTTCTCGATTCAATAAGTTTGTTGGACATATTCATTAGCTAGATCAAATAAGTACGCAACATGCTAGCCAATCTTTCATACAGATCTAAAGAGGAATAGGGATTAGTAGATAGACCTGCTTCTCCTTGTGAGAAAAATGGGCTTTGCGGATAGATGACTCAATCACGTATCGTTATAACTGCATTTTCCTTTTTGCAGAATCAATCGCAGAAAAATTAATTCAGCACGTTCCATTCTAAGGATGACTATGAAAATAAGGTATTTTGTAAAAATTAAATAGGATAAATAATCCAATATAAAATAAAACTTGTAGGTTGGAATTGTTAAATCTAGCATTAATAAATAGCACCTCCAAATCATTCTATTGGTGCTGCATATGGAGGAGAAAGATTAAAAACCACCGGCTTGAACTTGGGGAGTTTTATGAAGACATTACGATTCATCACGATCATGCTGACGGCGTTGAGCTTGAGTGCAGCGTTTGCCCATCTTTTGGAATTGCCGGCCAAACTTACTTATGACAGCGCGCTGTGGCTTAACCTCCTACAAACCCTCTATCCAACTTTTGGAAGAGTCTCAGGGGTTTGTGAAATCGGAGCGGTTGTTACCTCTTTGGTGCTGGTTGTTGCTATCCGCAACCATCCGAAGGCATTTTTTTGGACTTTGCTCGCTGCATTATGCCTTGTCGTGACTCACGCAATCTTCTGGATCTGGGTCGCTCCGGTAAACGCTGCGCTTGTACCACTGTCACCCGACACCCTGCCTCCTGATTGGACTCGTTTGCGGGACCAGTGGGAGTTTGCACACGCTTCACGCGCGATTCTTCAGATTGTCGCCCTTGCTGCTTTGGTGCTTTCTCTTCTTGTTGAACTGCCACCCGTGCGACGTAGCAAACAAGCATAGATTAATCTATTTGGCGTGCTAGCTCTCCTTTATCCTGTCAGGGCTAAATAAGGACTATAATTAATCAATAGATCTTTTTCAGGAGAGCTCCATGTTAAGCCCATCGATTAGAAAATACATGCATAATCATGATATTGCATATAAGACTATCAGCCACTCTAGAGCATATACAGCATCACAATGTGCGCAAGCAGCGCATATTAAAGGAAATTGTTTTGCTAAATCTATAGTTGTCAAATTGGATGGAAAATTTGCACTCGTAGCAATTCCCGCCCATAGTCGTCTGGATTTAAATCTATTAAAAAGAGAAACTCAGGCAAAACGTGCAGAAATTGCTAAAGAATTTGAATTTCAAGACAGGTTTACCGACTGTGAAGTTGGAGCGATACCATTGTTTGGTGAACTTTATGGCATGGATGTCTATCTTGCAGATAGTCTTGCACATAAGGAATGGTTGGTTTTTAATGCTGGTAATCATACTCAACTTCTGAAAATCAAAAGTGAAGATTTTTTAAAGTTAGTGCATCCGAAAACTTTATCGGAATGTTAAATACGCTATCTAAGCGAAATGAGTATGCTGTGATTTAGTATTAAAATAAACCTCTAAGTTATTTTACAATTTTCATGCACGCTAATGATGCAGTCTTATGATTTCATTCTAATTCTTTGCATGTGGATGATTCCCATGTTTCAAGCTGCCGGTGTTTTTTGACTCTCCATATAAATCACCCAAATAATCATTCTAAATTAATTATAAAGGTTAATTTTATTCTAATCGGGTAGCATCCACCCAAAGGTTACTATATCTCCATACCCCTACGTTAAGCGAAAAAAACCGACTAAACAGTTTAATTGGGTCCAAGAATACTTTGCCAAAAGGCGCACAGAACCAAATAATGACTATAATAAATACAAGTAACGTATAAAAATATGAACGCTCTAATTACTTTTGTTTTTTGAAGTATATTTATTTATTCGGAGTGTGGGCATGAGTATTGGGAAGCTACGCTTTTTTAGCACAAAACCTCAAAGTATTGGTGGATTAGCATCAACAATAGAACGCAATGTGCCTTATTATAGAATTCATGGTACTTTTCCTGAGGATGGCTTGCCAATAAGAGGTAGTTTTGACAGAGTAACAATCGAGGCTTTAACTAAATACTTATCGGAAAACAAACCTCTAATAACATATGGAGGAGCTGTTGCTCTTAATGATTTATTCACAGGCTTTTTAAAAGATAAAGAAATTGAAAATGGAACGAGTGGATTAATCGTGGGCGTTGCAGAAAGACTAATCGTATTATCTTCTCTATATGAATCGTTTCTCGATCATAGAGATATCATTCCAGAAGAATGTACCCATGAAGCAATTATCGAGAGTTTACCTGCAGAGCGTATTATTGCGTATATAACGGATTTAAAAGACTTGCTAAATGGAGAAATTGTAAGAAATCACTTTGCGGATGTAAATTCCTCATTGCCCCCAACAGTTACGCTACCTGAAATGGAAGATTCTGACTTTGTACACTCTGTATGGGAATCAGTCATGTCTTCCAAAGTTACATTAAAAAATGAATTTTAATGAAACATTAACTTGCTGCATTTAATATTTTCTTAATATTTTGTCACTATATTTATCATTTTAACTAATAAAGGATAAATATGAACTTTCAAGATTCTTTCTTTGAAGAACGCTACAATGAATACTGGAATAAAAATGTAGTACCATTGGATGCAACGATCCGCAAATCTCCTTCAAGTCTTAATTTGTTTGAAAAACGAATGAATGTGACTCAATTAATTGGAGCATATCAACAACATGTTTTGAATATTTTATACAATTTGGATCGTCAATCTTATCAGTTTGAAGATAAAAAATATGTGCAGGCATACATGAAAAATACCGTGAGTCAAACGGTTGAAGATTTTTCTTTTTATGCAAAAATATTTCCTGAATCTAAAGAAATTTGCTCAAAATTTTTAAAGACTCTGGGTGTAAGCTCACTCCCAGAAGCTGAACAAACTGTAGCAACTTCGTATATTCCCATGATGTAATTTTTGCTCATGGGAGGGTAATGCCCGTATCTAAGTCCATGTTCAATACAAGCTAACCCTACTTGATTGCAGTAATTAATTAAAAGACTCGGCAGAGTATCTTCTTTGAGGTAGATCCTGATGATCGGAGTCTTTTACATGATGAAGTCTACTTGCCTTATCTTCATCAAAGAAATATGGAGAATACGTCAACTCGGCTCTCGAAGGTTTTTTTACAAAACAGAAAAATGTTGCTTTTGCTACATCCGTTGGAGAACGTACTTCCTCTCTCATCAAGGTAAACCCTAGTTGCTGGGTTATCCTATCAAGAATATTTTTAGAAAAATAAAGAGATTGATATTCGGCTTTAAATTTTAAAATAGCCATCTTAGCATCCGAAGGGGTAGGAATTTGATTTTTATCGATACTGTATCTGAGGTTTAATAAAATATGGGATAAATCCAGTATGTCCTCATCAAAACAATTCGCATGCTCTGACAAAAAAAGTACTCCCCCTGGTTCTAGAATTTGGCTTGCCTGTTTTAAACTGTTGAGCTGTGCTTGAAATGAAGGGAAATGATGTAATGAATGATTATACATAACTACCGCAAATTTTTTCCCTTTAACTGCACTTACCAGATCGCTGCCATCATATACATAATAGTTATGAAGTTGAGCCATGTAATGATTTTTTCTTTTTTGATCACTGCTCGTTTCACCACCCCAGTCAATCTCAGTTTGAATATCAATTGCATTTCCTTCCATCTCTAAATGCTGGCTTACTAAATAAGTCATTACACAATCACCAGCACCTACATCAAGAAGAGCTTTTCCTTTCAATTTTTCCTTCTGTTGCGGTGAAAAATGAGAGGTGATAATACGCGCAATATTTGCAGATTTATAATGCTGATACTCTTTATCAGTCATTGCAAACTCCTTTTTATACTGCATGCCAACTGAAAGATACCATTTATGGATTAATGCAGCGGCCTCAGTATCAGGGGTTTCTAAAGGTAAATCTTGTAGTGTTGTAATAAAATCCAATACTGCTTGTTTTTCTATATCTGCAAATGCATATAAAAAAGCTTTTTCTGCTTCTTTTTGACGAGACTTGAACTTTAATAGTTTAATTATTTGATTAGACTGAATGATTTGCTGTGGAGTTGAAGTTAGGACAGGAGCTTTTTTTGAAACTTCATCCATTGGCATAAAATTAGAATTTTCCTGACTGGGGTCATGATTATTGTTATTCGTAGTTGTTGGCATATCACCTCTATAATTAATTTAAATTAGTGTGCATTATATGCCCAACTGTTATTATTTTCAATCCACTCTGTTCCTTTATATCTCACTTAATTTAAATGAGTATTATTCATGATTTAAGTGGGAGTTGCTGAAAAATACTTTTGTGGTGTATTCTGGTTTTGCTTTGGCTGGGATGCTGCGAATTTATGAAAGAATCTTATTTCCATTTCTCTACAACACTAGGATTATTATTTGCTAGTTTTCTCGTATTCCTTATTTTTTTAGGAATTTGGAATATATTCCAAACAAAACATACTATATTAAGAAACTTTCCTCTCATAGGCTATGTGCGTTATATCTCTGAATCATTAGGGGTCTATTTAAGACACTTTTTTTTTACTCGCGACCGGGAAGAGTTACCTTTCAATCGTACCGAACGTACGTGGATTTATGAAGCAAGTAAGAATACCGATACAACTATAGGATTTGGAACTACTCGTGCCCGAAAACCGAATACAATATATTTTGTTGACTCACCTTTTCCTGTGCTAAAACGATATGTAGTAAAGGCGCATTCGGTTACAATTGGAATTCATTGCAAATACCCCTATACAACAAACTCATTAATCAATATTTCGGCAATGAGTCATGGCTCCATTTCACAAAATGCAATTCTTGCTTTATCGCATGGTGCAAAAAAGGCAGGTTGTTGGCTCAATACAGGGGAAGGTGGATTATCCCCTTACCATTTAGCAGGTGGATGTGATTTGATTGCTCAGATCGGATCCGCAAAATATGGATACCATGATGAAGACGGTAACCTTTCTGATGAAAAATTAAAAGAAGCAGCGGCACATCCTCAAGTTAAAATGTTTGAAATTAAACTAAGTCAAGGTTCAAAACCAGGAAGAGGTGGAATATTACCCGCTGTTAAGGTAACAAAGGAAATTGCTAAAATTCGGGGAATCAAACCTCACGAGGACTCTATTAGCCCCAATCGCTTCCCTGAAATCTCAAATTCATCTGAATTACTCAATCTAATTCATCATGTAAGAGAAATAACCGGAAAACCTACGGGATTTAAAGTCGTTCTTGGCGATTATGAATGGTTGGATGAGTTATGTGAGGAAATCATCAAACGCGGTTTGGAGTACGCACCAGACTTTATTACCCTTGATGGTGCTGAGGGAGGAACGGGAGCTTCTCCTTTAACACTCGCGGATTATATGGGTCTATCTCTAAGAGAAAGTCTTCCTGTTCTTGTTGATAAATTAGTAGAATATGATTTGCGTGATCGAATCAAAGTCATTGCCTCCGGAAAATTAATCACCCCAGGAATGGTAGCATGGGCACTTTGCGTTGGAGCTGATTTTGTTAATTCAGCGCGCGGATTTATGTTCGCACTTGGCTGTGTACAAGCACTGAGATGTCATAAGAATACATGCCCGACTGGAATTACAACCCATAACAAATGGTTGACCCGAGGCTTAAACCCCAAAAACAAGGCTGTTCGCGTCTATCATTATGTCAAAAATCTCACCAATGAAGTAGGGATCATCTGCCATTCCTGTGGCGTAGAGGAGCCACGAGAGTTAAGACGACATCATGCACGAATTGTCTCAGAGCATGGTACATCCGTTTCCTTAGCAGATATCTATCCTTCAAAGGAAAAAGGATCAAAAACTAACAAAAAGCAGAAATCATAAAAAATCCCAAGTGCAATAAAGAATACCGCCAAAGGAAGTTTCTAAAATGAGAGCGCAACAACTAAGCTTTGATTTTACACAAACATGCAATAAATCATCAAATTACACAATTTTATCGGGATCGTACTTATTACTTACTTTCAAGTTTTTTTGCTACACTACAATAAATCCGATTCGAAATCTTTTATTATCGGCAAATTGATAATCTGATCAATAAATAGCTAAAGTAGAATAAGGAAATTCGATATATGAACTATTTAGATCTTATTCTAAAAACTCTAAATAAATTTGCGCAAAATTTTATTGCGCTTATTCCAAATTTCATTATTGCCATTATTTTTGCCTTTATTACTTATTTTCTCGCGAAATTAATTAGTCGTCTGGTGAGTTCGTTTTTACCGAGAATAGCAATTCGCGCCAATTTAGTAACAATTTTTCATAAATTAACCATTGTCATAGTGTGGTTTTTGGGGATATTAATTATTTCAGCTATTCTAATTCCCTCAGTAACAACAGCAAATGTTTTGGCAACTTTGGGGTTAACCTCTGTCGCAATCGGTCTGGCATTTAAAAATGTTTTTGAAAATTTTTTTACTGGCATTTTGATCTTACTCAGAGAACCTTTTAGCATTGGTGATTTTATTGAGGTTGAGTCAGGGCAAGAGGATATTCAAGGGTATGTTCATCGTGTTTCCGTTCAAAATACACATTTGCGTAAAACGGACGGTACACGGATATTTATCCCGAACTCTAAAATGTATTCGAGTATAGTTCGGGTATATACTGATGAATCCCTCAGACGCGAAAAAATTGTTTGCAGTATTGATTTTGAAACCGATATAGAAAAAGCTCGTTCCGTCATTACAAAAGCTATGGAGCAGTGTAAAACGGTTTCTAAAGATAAGTACATTCAAGTCTATGTGGTTTCTTTTTCTTCTAATGGTGTTGACTTTGCAATATATTGGTGGACAAATCCTGAACCCAGCCAGCAACGTCGTTCACTTGATGAAGTACTCACAACGATTAAAAAAGCACTTGATGAGGAAAAAATCCCGATGACCTATTCCACTCCGGTGAGCTTTATTGAGCCTTTGATGCTTCATAATAAAGAAAAAAGTGGATCCCAAAATAAAGCAAAAAATGAATCACAAAATACAGAAGAAAATAAAAAACATAATAATGGGTCCGAGCCTTCTTAGATCAGCTATTTAAGTACTCGCTTTTCCCAGAACAAATCAGTTCTGTACTGGATCAATTAAAAAGAATAAAATCTTTCTTGTCTTTTTATTTTACCGTTCCACACATTTGGATATTTTCAAAATGAGCCTGTTTTTAGATCTCTCTCTTCTTAAAAAGAATCGAGACTTCAGATTTCTCTATTTAGGTCAATTTATTTCATTTATAGGTACTATGATCAGCAGTGTCGCACTGCCCTATCAAATTTATCATATGACTCAGTCAACTTTTTTGGTCGGTTTACTCAGTTTGGTTCAATTATTGCCTCTATTAATCACTGCGCTGATTGGTGGTGTATTTGCTGATCGATACAATCGTCGCGGATTATTAATTATTAGTGAATTACTTCTTGCCGGAGGATGTTTTATACTTGCTCTTAACTCATATCAGACATATCCCTCCCTAAGTCTTATTTTTATCATTTCAGCTTCTATGTCTGCGATTAACGGACTGCATCGCCCTGCTTTTGATAGTATTATGCAACAAATTGTTAACCCGAGTGATTACAAAAAACTGGGTGCGCTTGCTACATTTAAATTCAGTTTTTGTATGATTATTGCACCGGCTTTTTCTGGGCTTATTATTGCCCAATATGGTATAGTTGTTACTTATACGGTTGATTTAATTACATTTTTTATATCTTTAATCACTTTAGCCGGAATTCATACAATACCCAAGCCCGCCACGCAGGAGCATGCTTCCATTTTATCTTCCCTAAAGCAAGGGATTTCTTTTGCGTTTAATCGGCAGGAATTAATAGGAAGCTATGCTGTAGATTTTATCGCCATGGTTTTTGCGTGGCCTAATTCGTTACTTCCTGCTGTAGCCCAATCGTTCGGCGGTGCAAAAACCTTAGGTTTGCTTTATTCAGCACCCGCTGCAGGAGCACTGATTATTTCATTTGTCGGTGGTTGGACTGCAAAAATAAACCATGATGGTAGAGCCATTGCCATTGCCTCTATCTTGTGGGGTGCAGCAATGATTGGGTTTGGTTTATCAAGTTCCCTTTGGTTTGTCCTGTTTTTCTTAGCACTTGCTGGGGCTTTTGATGCGGTAAGCGGAATATTTCGCACTACTTTGTGGAATAATACTATTCCAACGGAATATCGTGGAAGGTTAGCCGGGATTGAAATGATCAGTTATTTGAGTGGCCCTAAATTAGGTGATACACGCGCTGGATTTATTGCTACCAGTTTTAGCATTTCAACGGCTCTGATCTCAGGCGGTGTATTATGCATTATAGGGGTAACCTTTTGTTGTTTGGCCTTGCCAAAATTTTGGCATTATCGCTCACACCAAGCAGAAACCTCAACATAGACCGAGAACTCCTAAATTTATTTAAGAATTACACTACCTTCACCAAGAAAGCACATAAAAAAATAAGCTTTATACCCTAAATCAGTTATCCTTCTTTTGCACGCATTTAAAAAATAGTTATACTTGTTTACTAGGAACATTATATTCTTTTATCGATATAATAAGGACATTCATGAAGCAAGCACTATTATTGTTATTATTTTTAACTTCTTTATTAACAGGATGTCATGCGCCAAAACATGGGGAAACTTCTAAAATAGATAATACAGGTTACGGTGGGGTTGGCGGCGCTGGAGGAAGCGGTAGCTCTGGGGGACCTGGTAGCGCAGGAGGACTTGGTGGTGCTGGCGGTCGTTAAGTTAAGATGAATGTTTTTAAAGGATGATACTCAAGATAACTTGCAATAACCTGCAATTTTTTCACTTAAGTTCATCCTGAAAAAAACTCACTTTTTAAAAATTCATAGAAAAGTTTATTGATGCAATATTGGCTAAAAAGTCAGGAACCCCAAAACGTCGAATGTATTGATTCATATAGCCAATTTCTGTAGTGGCTATTGGGTTTATTTTATAACCCAAACCTATGAAAAATCGGTTTTGATCAAAGCCGCGACTGTTTGTACCCACAAAATTATTTTTATGAAGAAACAGTTCATCGCTCGTAACAAAACTAAATTTAGCATATTGTTTGAGCGGAACTGAAATTTTAATAAGCTCCCTGAATCGATAAGCCGTTTTAGGATTATTTTCTAAAAATCGTTGTTCTGTACGTGTTCGGCTGGTGAATGTCAAATACCGATTGGTTTTAGTCCATAAAAGTTGTTGCCATATTCGATCTTCCTCAAATGGATTAGCGGTATTAGGTTTTCCCGTATATATCCAGGCATATCCAACCCAGATACTCAGATTCTCTGTTAATTCATAACCTAATCCTGGGCGTACTAATATCTGTGAGAAGCGACTGCTGTCATCACCTAAGCGCTCTTGTGTTTCTAACCAATATCGCACACGACTCAGTATTTTGTCCGTACTATGAGTCTTAGCAGTCGCTGTTACATTAAACCAAGATTGAAAATCACGCTCAAGTGCACATTCTGCATTTTTCGGCCATCCCATAACGAATATACATACTGAAAACCAGAATAATATACCTATCCTTTGCATTATTATTTTTTAAGTTAAAAAGAGACTCATTTTAGTAGGTGTTACGTAGGTTGAAAAGTATTTTTTCTGTATTTTAAAATCATACATACTTAAAGCCCTCGGAAGAATGATCCTATCAATCCCCGAGAGCTCGAATGAAAATTAAGTTGGATACTTAAGCCAAAGGGGCATCACCTTATTGAGGTAAACCATAAACTTCCATAAGCCAACCTGAGATTCCACATTACCATAGACATCTGCCTTTGTTTCTGGATAGGCGATACCTAAACCAAAGAGTCCTGGTCCAATAATACCGACATAGGGGTTATGGCGTGAATTTTCATAATCGCCGATAACAATCGTTTTACGTTGCTCAAAACCGACTGCATAAATTACTTGGTCACATTCGGGTAAAAAACGTGCGATATTGGGTTCACTGACATTGTAACGTACAAGATTAGTGGGCAAAGTTCCATCAATGTGTTCTCTAGCCCAGGCTGCACTCTGCCCTTTTAACCCAGTATTATCAAAAAGAATCCAATCATCCATCTCAATAGCGTAACAGCAAGGGGAGCGATAAAAATTGATGATTTTTTTAACATCCAATTCTACAAGATGCTTTAAAATAATAATTGAAGAATGAGAAGAACCAAATACCCCATAAGTTTCATCACGCTGAACAACAGCAGACAATTTTTCCTTATCAATTGCTGTATCAAAAGGAATTACGTTAACACCAGGGTAATTTAATGTTGATGGCAATGCACCTGTAGCCAATATTACATTTTTAGCGTAGTAGGTTTGTGAATCTGAACTTAAAGACCATAGCCGCTTAGATAAAAACATATTATGGATAGTTGTTTTCACTGCTTGGACTTTTTGTAAAAAATTTTCTGTGATCCACTGCAAGGGCTCTGCCATGAAACTCAAGGTACATGTTTCATCTAGAGGTAAATGATTTAATTGAAAATCAATTGGAGCCTCTTGATAATGAAAAGAATGGACTGCCGATAAAAAATCTTTAAAATATTTGACCTTAGTATTACTTGAGACATTACGCCAATAAAGGCCAAAATCACCAACCTTAAAATGAGGATCAAGCCATAAAATATCCTCTGGTAAAATACCATTATCCAATAATTTGCCCACAGCTGCGATTCCGGCGGGACCGGCCCCTACTACTGCCCATTGATATTTTTTTTTATGCATAAGCTTATTCTTGATCACATGTATTTACCAGAACACAAGTACCCGAGCTGCAATCATCTATTGTTTGGCATGAAGGATCATAATAACCTTCATTAGGTACTCCCAGAACCACATTTGTATCATCATTTAAATTATCATCATACCAAATACCATCATTCCAGGTATTCACATTTACACTTCCTCCATACCATTCGTTGTTATGGTAATAACTACCATAATAGTTATTATAATATCCATTATTGTGATACCCAGTATTTGGAAGCGCACCATGATACCCTCCGCCATGCCCCTCAAAAGCAAAAGCCGAAGCACTTAGCAGAAAACTTAAGGTAGATATTAAAACACGTGCGCGGAGTTTCATTTTCTTTCCTTAGAGTTAAGAGGCCAGTTTTTAATAAAGTATAGTACTCGAAATGAAAGTAAGCGCAACAAAATTTCATGACAAATAAATAGAAACTATGGATCTTCATGGTACACTTGAGTGATTGCTTGGCCTTATATGGAGGTTCTATGATTTATCTATCAATTCCTGTTGGTATGGTTTTTAGGAAAATGAGTTCTGGGGTAAGGATTAGAGATTGTTTTGTGGATCCCCAAAAGGGAACTGTTATAGAACTACAAGATTTAGTTAAAGAGGCTTTACGTAACAATACAGGACGTAAAAGCCATGTTGTTTTAAAAGAAAACGAATTTACTATATATCTGAGTACACCACCTAACACCGATGATTCTTTTTTAGCTTACGTTCCAAATCATAATGGAAAATATCCAACTGCAGTAAAACCCGAAATTGTGAGTGGAAAAAGCGCGCAGAAATATGATCCCAAATACAACACAAAATACGGTTCTTTTTGGTATCAGCAAATTCTTTTAACTACGGAGCAGGAACTGGAAATTGAAGATAAAATGTTGGAGCAGAGAGAAAATCGCAGACATACTGGCAGTAGTCCTAATGCAACCTAAATTCTTATTTAGATAAAAAAACAAGATGGATGCAACAACGTTGCATCCATGTTTACTCAACAATAAATCAAAACCCGCTAAAATTGGGATTCGGTGACATGCATAATCAATTATGCTAATATGCTTTTCGTTCCAAAATGATTAATACATGCAGTTCTTATTTAACCTACACTATATATATTGGAACAAAATATATTGGACAATCAAATAACACTTTTGGATTTATATGGCAGTTACTATAAAGACCCCTGACGAAATTGAGAAAATGCGTATTTCTGGCAGACTTGCTGGCGAAGTTCTTGAGATGATCGGTCCTCATGTGCAAGAAGGAATCACCACTGACGAACTGAATACTATTTGTCATGACTATATTGTGAATATCCAAAAAGCAATTCCTGCCCCTTTAAATTATAATGGTTTCCCAAAGTCTATTTGTACCTCAGTAAACCATGTGGTTTGTCATGGGATCCCAGGAAAAAAAGTCTTAAAGGATGGAGACATAATTAATATTGACGTCACGGTAATTAAAAACGACTATCATGGGGATACCAGTAAAATGTTCGTTATTGGTGCACCATCAGTTAAAGCAAAACATGTGATTCAGGTGGCTCATGAGTGTTTGTTTATTGGAATTGACATGGTAAAACCTGGAGTACAGTTAGGTGATATAGGTTATGCCATACAACAACATGCAGAAAAAAATCGTTGTTCGGTTGTCCGTGATTATTGCGGTCATGGTATAGGACGCATCTTCCATGAAGATCCTCAAGTATTGCATTATGGAATACCCGGAACAGGAATGAAATTGGAACCAGGTATGACCTTTACTATAGAACCTATGATCAACGTTGGTAAACACCATACCCGCTTATTGCCTGATCAATGGACTGTAGTCACTAAAGATCATAGCCTTTCAGCCCAATGGGAGCATACCTTATTGGTTACCGATGATGGTGTAGAAATTTTGACTCTGCGCGATGAAGAACGAAAGTAAACATACAAAAGCTCATCTCCTTTCCCAGAAGCAGGATGCAGAAAAAAAAAGAATGATACTAGGACTGCAACATCTTAAAAATAACCTGAAACAATTCAAAGAAAAACTTCGCGAAGAATTCGATTATAAAACCAATATCACCACCATAACTCGTAAATTAGTTAGCTTCATTGATGATTTGGTTATTAGTTTATTTACTAAGAATCAACTGGATCATGATGCTTTTTGTCTTCTAGCTCTTGGCAGTTATGGACGTCGAGAACTGCAACTCTATTCCGATGTTGATATATTGTTGCTGCATACTGATAGAGTCTCTAAATCACAATTGCATCGTGCACAAAACTTTATCCAGGATTGCTGGGATGTAGGTTTGGATCTAAGCCATCAAATCACTAGTGTTTCTTCTTGTGCGGAACTAGCGAGTCAAGATGTCACAGTAATTTCCAGTCTCATGGATATGTATTTATTATGTGGTCGCGGTGCCTTAATGGAGGAATTAATTTATCAAATCCATCCCTTACACATGTGGACCAGCCAAGATTACTTTTTAGCGAAACTTCAAGAACAAAAAAAACGTGATGCCAAGTACGGTGAAACAGCTTATAACTTGGAGCCTAATGTAAAATATGGTCCTGGTGGTCTGCGTGATTTACAGATCCTGCTTAGTATTGGTAAACGCCATTTTAACATTAAAAAATTAGCTGACGGCATAAACTATGGATTCATTACTGATAAAGAATACGAAAAACTTACTTACTGTCAGCATTTTCTCTGGCGCGTACGTTTTGCTTTACATGTATTAGCTGAAAAAGCAGAAGAACGCTTATCCTTTGATTACCAAATCAAACTAGCTCAGTTTTTTGGTTATAAAGATAAACCCCATTCATTAGCCATAGAACAATTCATGAAGGATTACTTTAAAGTAATTAAACGTAATAGAGAACTCAATGAGATGTTATTACAATGGTTTGATGAAACCATCGCCCACTCCCCAAGGCAAAAACTGTTTCATCTGGATAATGAATTTCAGCTATCCAACAATTACATTGAAGTAAGGAATACTCGCGTGTTCATTCACCATCCCCAGGCACTATTAAAACTATTTCTTTGGATAGCAAAACGGCCTGATATTGAAGGAGTTCGAGCAAATACTATTCGATTAATTAGGGAATCACTCTACCTGATGAATAAACGCTTTAAAGCATCTCCAGAAACGACAGAATTGTTTATGAATATTCTTAAAACAGCAGAGGGCCCTTATAAGGCATTACATCGAATGAGCCGATACGGTGTTCTAGCGCATTATCTTGAATGTTTCGCTATGGTAACAGGACAAATGCAGTATGATTTATTTCATGTTTATACCGTAGATCAACATACTTTATTCGTAATTCGTAATCTGTCCCGCTTCAAAGAAAAAAACTATGCTGAACAATTTCCCCTCTGTGTCCCAATAATGCAAACTTTAAACAAGCCTGAACTACTTTACTTAAGTGCATTATTTCATGATATTGCTAAAGGACGAGGTGGTGATCATTCGGAATTAGGGGCAATTGAAGCAGCATATTTTGCACAAAATCACCATCTTGAAAAAGAGGACAGTGATTTACTTGTTTGGCTTGTGCGTAATCACCTCATCATGTCACAAACAGCACAAAGACAAGATATTTATGACCCCAATACCATTAAAAATTTTTGTCAACTTTTACCCCAGCCCCACTACCTCGATTATCTGTATTTGCTAACCGTGGCTGATATTTGTGGAACCAATCCCACTTTATGGAACTCCTGGAAAGATTCTCTACTTAAAGAGTTGTATCGTGCTGCCAAACATATGTTACATAAAGAGCAAGAGTTAATAGATGAAACTGCTCTCATCAAAGCACGCAAACAATATGCATTATCTATATTGGTTACAGAAGGTATTGCAGCAAAAATAGTAGAAAATTTATGGAAGCAATTCAAGGAAAGATATTTTTTGCATGAGTCCCCTGAAATCATAGCACGCCATACCAAAGCGATACTGGCTTGCACTAAATTCCCCCTCGTCATGATTATGCCTCACCACAGCCTGGGCGGAACCGAGGTTTTCATTTACATGCCTCACCGAGATGATCGATTTGCTATAGCAACCACTGTTTTGAGCAATCACAATGTCACCATTCAGGAAGCAATGATTCTTACCTGTGATAATCAATATGATTTGGATACCTATATTATTTTAGATGAACAAAATCAGGCATTTTTTGATAAACAACGCTCTCATGATATTCAACAAGCTCTATGTACTCACTTAGCAAAAACTGAACAATTGCCCGTTGTAGCACGAAAAAGACTTTCGCGTGCTTTAGCACATTTTAATGTCAAAACTCAAATCCATTACAATGATGATCTCTCTTACAATCAAACTCGTTTATTTTTAGTCACTGGAGATAGACCTGGATTATTGGCAACAATAGGTAGAGTTTTTTCAACTCTAAATGTTCACTTACATAACGCAAAAATTGTGACTGCTGGAGAACGTGCCGAAGATACTTTTTATATTACAAATCCACAAAATCAGTCACTAAATAATGATGAGAAAGAAGTTTTAAAACAAAAACTTATTCATGAATTACAAATTAGTTCAAAGTAAAGTGATATTAATAAAAAAATGCAGATTGTGTAAAAGATAGAGGAACTATTTTTTTCACATACTCAAGATGCCTTTTAGTTTTGCAATTCGACCATAAATTATCTATAGTATAAAAAACAATTTATTCTTTAAATTTTTATGAAAAAAAAAAGACTGGCTTCATATTTGAAGTTCTATCAGGACTCTAAGATCGATGAAATTGAAGAGCTAAGAAAAAGCTATGCTACTTTGGAAAATCTTGGTGACGAAGATGAAGTCCCTGAAAAAATAGAAGACGAATATCATCATGTTGTAGAAGTCATGAGTGAACCTTCTTTGCCTCATTACCCCTTGTATTGGAAAGAATTTATTCCTACTGTTTTAGAGGACAGCTTGGATGTCTTATTGGATGGGTTTGAAGAGGGAGATCTGGTTTATGGAATAAGCGGTTCGCGTATTAGTTTATTTCATTTTTTGAGACAACAAGGGAAACACGATTTCGCTACCAGGGTTGATGACGTATTCCATGCGACTATTGATCCCTTTCTTGATTCATTACTCGATCCCCGTTTAGCAAAACCATCCAATCCCTTTTATACCCCAGCACAAACATTTAAATCTTATGCCAGTCTTTTAAGACCTGAGATAGACCAGTTCTCTCCCTCAAGACTACCTGAAGAGAATGTACCCTTCATTAAGAAAATGTCCAAGATGGGAGTATTTTGGACGCTAAACGATGAGCATAAACTGCATTTTGTTTTAAATAAAATAGATTATAAGATGTGTTTTGAGAAAAAATTTGACAAGATAACTTTTGCAGAACTTCGTTTTCTTTACCGCTATTGGGAGCAATTTAAACCTTATTATGAACGAGGACAAATCAATTTTTACTTCTTAAATGAAGCGAACCAATTACAAAGAGTAGAGGCTCCTTGGGAATCAAAACCAGATATCGTTGGGACTTATGCACCCCGAAATATCCCTAATAAGAAATACCATGCATTTTTTAATAGTTTTGTAATTGATCTAATCAAAAATGAAATAAAAAATGGAATATGGAGTACTGGCTTCTTTGGACTTGGAGGAGGCAAGTCAATTATTGTTGATGGCCATGAGAAAACTGTTCCTCATCGAGTTGCGCGTATTTATAAAATTGCTATCGACCCTGCTTTAAGTCCGGCTGCAAAATATCTAAAAATTCAAGCAGCTGCCGAGAAAGCAATTCGTAATCCCAAAAAATTACAAAAACCAGAAACTACCGAATTTTATCAGGCAATTCTGGATTTTGATAAAAAATTAGCACCCGTGGAAAAAGATACATTGAGATTTTTTAAGGGTCCGTCCGTATTGAAAGACCAACAGGAAGGCCCAAAAAAGAGCCAACCTAAACTGAAATAAAGAAAAATTTAACATTCAAAATTATACTCATTATCAGTTCCGAGTGATTAATTTTTCTGCTTTTATAAATACCTGAAGGCAACCCCCATGCACCATTATTCTCAAATAGAAGAGCAGCCCTCAAAAATTTATCGTAGTATCTGAAAAAATTCTGTGAGTAATAAAGCACATTCCGCTTGCATTATTCCCTCGTCAATTTGAACTTTATGATTCAAAGGATAACCCTGTAATAAGTTATAGACAGATCCTGCTGCACCCGCTTTAAAATCTCTAGTTGCAAAAACCAGTCTTCTAATTCGTGCATGCACAATAAGTCCAGAACACATAGCGCATGGTTCAAGAGTCACATAAAGTGTCGTGTCTAACAGACGATGATTTTTTAGTTGTTGCGATGCCTGTCTAATTGCACGGACTTCGGCGTGTTCTGAGGGATCGTGACTGGTTTGGATGCAATTTCGTCCAAAACCTAATAACTGATTGTCTTTACTTACCAATACGGCGCCAACAGGAACCTCCCCTTCCTCTTGGGCGAGAATAGCCTGAGCATATGCCTTTTGCATCCAATAGTGATCATTCATTTTCAAAAAATTTTAAAACGTAGCCTGGGTGCAGCGAAGCGAAATCCGGGTTCTCCTTCGCTGCACCCAGGCTACAATTATTCCCATTCGATCGTAGCAGGTGGTTTACCGGAAATATCGTAAGTTACACGAGATACTCCCTCTACTTCATTAATAATCCGGTTGGATACATGGCCTAGAAAATCCCAAGGCAATTGGGACCAATGCGCTGTCATAAAATCAATTGTCTCCACAGCGCGAAGACAAATCACATAATCGTATTTACGTCCATCACCCATCACACCAACACTTTTAACAGGCAAAAATACAGCAAAAGCTTGACTGACTTTATGATAAAGATCGGCCTTCCTTAATTCATCAATAAAAATAGCATCGGCTCGACGTAAAATATCTGCATATTCCTTTTTAACTTCCGCTAAAATTCGCACACCCAAGCCTGGTCCAGGAAACGGATGACGGTATACCATATCGTGAGGCAGACCTAACTCAAGACCTATTTTACGCACCTCATCCTTAAATAATTCACGAATAGGCTCTAGTAATCCCAAGTTCAATGTTTCCGGCAAACCACCCACATTATGATGGGATTTAATTACAACTGAAGCACCATTCGTGCTCGTTGCTGCCGACTCAATAACATCAGGATAAATTGTTCCTTGCGCCAACCACGAAACCCCAGGAATTTTTAGTGCTTCTTCATCAAAGACTTCAATAAAAGTACGGCCAATAATTTTTCTTTTTTCTTCTGGACAGGTCACACCTTTCAACGCTTGCAAAAACTTTTCTTCCGCTCGAACTGAAATAACTTCAAGACCCATGTGCTTGCCAAACATTTCCATAACTTCACTTGCTTCATTAAAACGCAACAAGCCGGTATCTACAAAAACACAAACCAACTGTTTGCCAATCGCTTTATGTAATAAAGCAGCGACAACAGAAGAATCCACCCCGCCAGACAAACCGAGCAATACCTTCTCAGTTCCTACTTGAGCTCTGATTTTATTAATTGCTTCATCAATAATAAGTTCAGACGTCCAATTAGTCGACGCCTTACAGATATCAACAACGAAACGATATAAAATGCGCATTCCTTGTAGTGTATGCGTTACCTCCGGATGAAATTGTACTCCATACATGTGACGGCTTTCATCAGCCATTCCAGCAATCGGTGCATTACGTGTCTCACAAATTACCTTAAAACCGAGAGGTAATTTCGTCACTTTATCTCCATGGCTCATCCAGACATCTAATAAAGCATTTCCATCAGAATTAAGTCGATCCTCAATTTGTGAAAACAATTGGCTGTGACCATGTAATTTCAATTCAGCATAACCAAACTCTCTAATTGAAGATGACTGTACTTCACCACCTAATTGCACTGCCATAGTTTGCATTCCATAACAAATCCCCAAAATAGGCAGGCCCGAAGTAAAAAGCCATTGGGGTGCACGTGGATTCTCATCATGGGTTACAGTTGCTGGACCACCAGACAAAATAACGCCACAAGGATTTAGAGCTGCAAATTGTTCTTGTGTTATATTAAATGGATGGATTTCGCAATAGACACCTAATTCGCGCACACGCCGTGCGATCAGTTGTGTGTATTGAGAACCAAAATCCAGGATCAGCAAAGGATGTTGTTTTAAATCACTCATTATTAATTATCCACCTGATAGTTTGGTGCCTGTTTTGTTATACTTACATCATGAACATGTGACTCCCTCATTCCTGCATTAGTCACTTGTACGAATTCAGTCTTAGTATGTAATTGTTCGATATTTTCACATCCTGTATATCCCATACATGAACGCAAACCACCTAACAATTGATGAATAATTGTTTGCGCCAATCCTTTATAAGGAACACGTCCTTCAATTCCTTCTGGAACTAATTTTTCGGAACCTAATGAGGCATCCTGGAAATAACGGTCGCTAGAACCTTGTGATGAAGCCATAGCACCAATTGAGCCCATGCCACGATAGCTTTTATAGGTTCTACCTTGATATAATTCGATTTCTCCTGGGGACTCTTCCGTACCTGCAAACATGCTTCCAAGCATTACAGTATCTGCACCTGCAGCAAGCGCTTTACACACATCACCAGAAAAACGTATACCACCATCAGCAATTATTGGGATTTTTCCTTTGAGTTCTTGTGCCACATTTGCAATCGCAGTAATTTGAGGAACACCAACGCCAGTTACAATCCGTGTAGTGCAAATAGAACCAGGACCTATACCTACTTTTACTGCATCTGCACCGGCTGCATATAAATCTCGAGCTGCTGAAGCTGTAGCGATATTCCCACCAATCACCTCTATATTCGGATGGTATTTTTTAATCCATTTTACGCGATCAAGCACACCCTGTGAGTGCCCATGTGCCGTATCAACAACAAGCGCATCAACACCCGCTTCAATTAATGCTTCAATACGTTCATCAGTACCCTCACCTACGCCAACAGCTGCACCAACTCGCAACTGTTCTGCAGCATCTTTACATGCATAAGGATTTTCTTTGGCTTTTTGTATGTCTTTAACCGTGATCAATCCACGTAATTGAAACGCATCATTAACTACAAGCAATTTTTCTATACGATGCTTATGTAATAAACTGCGTACCTCTTCACGACTTGATCCTTCCCTCACAGTGACTAATTTTGTCTTAGGAGTCATTACCTGCTCAACGCTCAAAGATAAATTGGTTTCAAAACGGATGTCTCGACTGGTTACTATACCGACTAAATTTTCACCATCAACTACAGGAACCCCCGAGATACTATATTTGGTCATTACCTCAAGTAATTCTTTTACTGTGATATTAGGAGTCACTGTAATCGGGTCTTTCACCATACCACTTTCAAACTTTTTCACTTTTCGGACTTCATCAGCTTGCGCCATAATTGCCATGTTCTTATGAATAATACCGATACCACCCTCTTGCGCTAAAGCGATGGCTAAGCGAGCCTCGGTCACAGTATCCATGGCTGCTGATACAAGAGGAATGTTCAAGCTAATCGCACGAGTTAATTTTGTTTTTAAAGACACATCTTTAGGTAATATCAAAGAGTGGGCAGGAATAAGAAGGACATCGTCAAAAGTTAGTGATTGCTGCACAATAGATAGAGCCATTTTATTCTCGTTACAAGAGTTAAATTAACCGAATAGTTTACTATAAATTGTGGACAAATTAAACAGAAAATTTACAGTAAACAAAAATAATTCTTTATAATTATAGGACTTGTTGATCTATTTTTATCAAAAACCCCCTCATATTTTCATTGAGCTTAGAATTCTTTCAATATCATTAAGCTAAATAATTTATAATCTTACGGTATTGATAAGGCAATAAAAAGTTTAAAAATTGTCTTTAGAGTTCTTCTTTATTGTGGAAAATGTTTTTCCACAGATTACTATTGCACTACTTGAATTAGTTATCAATTAACGTGTACACTGTTGGTTAAATATTGTGTTGAATCAAAAATAATAGGAAGGGTTCAGCGTTGGCTAAAATAATTGTAATTACATCGGGTAAAGGTGGGGTAGGAAAAACTACTTCTTCTGCAGCTATTTCTTCAGGCCTCGCTCTATTAGGGCACAAGACTGTCGTCATTGACTTTGATATCGGTTTAAGAAACCTCGATATTATCATGGGCTGTGAACGTCGAGTTGTTTATGACTTTATTAATGTCATTAATAAGGAAGCAAGCCTAAATCAGGCTTTAATTAAAGACAAACGCATTGCAAACCTTTCTATACTTCCTGCATCACAAACTCGAGATAAAGATGCATTAACTCTTGAAGGGGTTGAACGAATCCTTAATGATCTTGCAAAAGACTTTGATTTTATTATTTGTGATTCGCCTGCTGGAATTGAAACGGGTGCATTAATGGCTATGTATTTTGCTGATCATGCAATCGTTGTGACTAATCCAGAAGTTTCCTCTGTGCGCGATTCTGATCGTATCCTGGGAATACTTGCAAGCAAGACTAAAAGAGCCGTCGAAAATCAAGCACCAATTCAAGAGCATTTGTTATTAACACGTTATGATCCAGAACGCGTTGAGCGTGGCGACATGCTTTCCGTTACTGACGTAAAGGAAATTTTAGCCATTCCATTAATTGGTGTTATTCCAGAATCAAAATCTGTACTTAAAGCTTCAAACACAGGTACACCCGTAGTGCTTGATGAAACAAGTGACGCCGGTATTGCTTATCAAGATGCAATTGCTCGTTTTCTCGGCGAAGAAAGACCTATGCGCTTCATAAATAATGATCGTAAAGGATTATTGCGTCGCTTATTCAGCAAAAATAAGGAGGAAGTGACGGTATGAGTATTTTCAATTACCTGCGCAGAAGGAGTGCTACAGCATCAGTTGCTAAAGAGCGTCTACAGATAATAATTTCTCACGAACGTTCTCAACGTAACACACCTGACTACCTACCCAAACTTCAGGAAGAAATTCTTACTGTTATTGCTAAATACGTACATGTCACACGTGATCAAGTCAGTGTGAATCTTGAACGCATGGGGGATAACTCGGTGCTTGAATTAAACATCACTATGCCAGACGATGTTAAAGAAAACGCCTAGAGACTTTTTTAGAAAGATTATATTGAAATGAGGATATTGTTTATTCATAGTGCATCTTACTCAATAATAGTCTACTAGAAATCAAATGCATTTTTTTGCCAAAACCTAGAGAGAGTTTAAGTACTTATACTAATTATGCGTAACTTCCCACTTTCCTGTAATAGATTCATGTTTTGATTGTTTCATTTCATGATTTGCAGTTAATGTCCTCTTATCCAGAATCATCACTTCCACTACTGATCCTATAATAACTACTTCATTTATATACCACAAGTTCAAGGATTATTTGGTGGAACATTGAGGCCAGGTGGAACCTTGGGACTAGGTTGGATACTTGGGCCAGGAGGAATATTGGGATTAGGTTGCATAGTTGGACCAGGCTCCACATTTACATCACCAGGCCGAGTATTTATATCAGGTTGTACATTTGCACCAGGTGGCACACTTGCTCCGGGTTGAGCCGGTGCTCCAGGTTGAACCGGTGCTCCGGATTGAACCGGTGCTCCGGGTTGAACCGGTGCTCCGGGTTGAGCAGGTATTCCGGGTTGAGCAGGTATTCCGGGTTGAGCCGGTATTCCGGGTTGAGCCGGTATTCCGGGTTGAGCAGGTGCTCCGGGCTGAAACGGTGCTCCGGGCTGAACCGGTGTTCCGGGTTGAATCGGTGTTCCGGGTTGAGCCGGTATTCCGTGTTGAACCGGTGCTCCGGGTTGAACCGGTGCTCCGGGTTGAGCCGGTGTTCCAGATTGAACCGGCGCTCCAGGTTGAGCCGGTATTCCGGGTTGAGCCGGTGCTCCAGATTGAGCCGGTATTCCGGGTTGAACAGATGTTCCAGATTGAACAGATGTTGCAGATTGAACCGGTGTTGCAGATTGAACCGGTGTACCGGATTGAACTCCCGGAAATGTTTGCCTGATAATCGTCGGTTTTCCAGTTACAGGAAGCTGTGTACCCTTATTCTTTCCAGCGCTTAGCGTCCGAATTTGTGCTGGGGTTAGAGGCTTGCCTCCATTTTTTAAAAGAAGTGGTTGTGCTTCAGAGAAGGATGGGGTTGCTAAAGCAGGTTGAGTTTTGACAATAATGGGTTTTGATAGTATTTCTGCTGGGGGTATTACCTGAGTAAACTTCCTCCCCCCGAATATACTGATAGGCTGGGGGACAACAGGCGCGGCATATATTTTATTTGCATCGAAAAGTATCTTATTAGGGACACGTGAGCGTAGGTTGTTCACTATTCTGGAATTAATAAAATCATTAGTTGTTACAACGGTCACTGCGTTAGGAATCTGTGTATTTTTATAATTAATTCTTATATTTTGATGCTTATAAATATTCTTAAGATAGGCAACATTAATCACTGTGTTATTCAGATTGATCGCTGTAAAATAGTTATAGCTAACATGATAAGGCGGAATGTAGGGTTCGCCTGGAGCTAAAGGAAACCAACCTATACCATATCCTCCATCGAGCATGAGTTGTGGATTATTACCTCCAATAAATACGGTTAATGCAGGTGCATAAATAGGATATGCGCCTATTGGTCCTGGTACCCAACACCATCGCTCCTTAAGGAAAGCCCAGCGTCCATAGTGAAATGGTGCAAAACCCCAGGGTTGATTATCTACCCAAGTCCACCCCCAATAATTTATCCATATCCATTGGCCATCTTGGTACGGAGCCCAATCTGAAGCTACCTTATTGGGATACCAAACTGGGCCATATTGTTTATCTTCAATCCAAGCCCCATAATTTCCAAGATCCTCATAACCTATAGTTTCTGGGGAAACATACTGAGTTGAGACTGTACCTGCAATCTTGTCCCGTTCCAAACTCCAGTTTTCAAAAGAATCAAGTGGAGCAAGACGGGTACATTGATAATTTTCTAAATTAGTTCCTGTAGCACTGCATGAATAACCTACACCAATATTATTGGATGCATTTTCTCCATAAGCCATACCTTGTCCCATTCTCACACTAACTGTAGTCATATTATTTTGGGTTGTTACATCAAAACGATAGTAACCAGGTTCAGTAATGACAAAAGCTAAATTTGGTGTATCAACTTCATAAACTTGTTGACGCTTTGTGCGCTTGATACTTAAAGCAAGAGTTCCTTGGGTAATTTGTAATTGTGTGATTTGATCATCCAAATTCAAAATTTTTAGATCGGTTTGACTTCCCATACGTGCGGTGGCTCCAGACAATTGCATTTCTATATGAGATCCTGTATCTGACCATATCCGGTCATTTGCAATTAAAGGCCGATTAAGGGTGACACTTACCCATTGCGTTACCCCTGCAGGTACAAAACTGACTGTTCCACTAATATAGCTTAATCGGGCAACCTGATTGAAGGAATCCGCAAAGGTCAAGGTAGATATCAGTAACAGGAGGCAACCCACTATACTGGACATCATGATATTTTCCTTCACTGCCCTTTGCTTCATGTTAACCTCCATATTCTTATATTATTCCTGATACGTTAAGGAGCTTTCTTACAAATGAGTGTGTTTTTCTTTACCTGGATAACCTTGTCTAAGTATAGTCTAATGTTGCCTGATTAAAGCAAAGTAAGGCTTGATCTGGTATTTTCATTTTTTAATGTATGCATCAAAGAAAAACCCGGGGGTTATGTCGAAACACCCCGGGTTATGAAAAATATTTATAGTTATTACGAGTAAAAATCAAATCATTTCTGATTCTATATCATCTTTATTAACAATAAGCTTTTTAGTCCTAACAGGTTTTGTTGATGCGGGTCGACGTAAATCTTCATCATTGAAATCATCTACCTTAATTACATCCTGTCGTGCCAACTCTGCTTCTTTTAATTGCTTGGCTTCTTTCTCGGTTAGCAAACCACAAGCCAAAGCTTCATCGATTTGTTCCAGTAAAGTAAGTGATTTTAAAACATTATCTTTTACTGCACGCATTACTTTTCTTTCCAACTCCTCCACTGCGCAAATTTTGTGGAAAGCTTCCTCCAGACGACCTAAAGGACAATTATCCCCGGCTCTGCTGTAGACTAAACGAGTGAGGCGCATACGGGTTTCCCCAGGTTCAATTAGGATTCTGGCTAACTTATGGCCCAGCAGATCATTTGGTTTATTTCTTAGATTACCTAAAGGTTTAATAATCAAGCGTAAAACAACTCGTGCCCAACGTACTGGAAAATTGACAATAACGCCATGCATTGCTGTCTCACATTCATGCAAAAGTTGTTGGCAGCTCCAATCAACCAAAGGTAAATCAGCTTTGGGTTCACCATCTTCGTGAAAACGTTTCAAAACTGCTGAAATCAAATACAATGAACTAAGCATGTCCCCAAGACGTGAAGATAATTTCTCTTTACGTTTTAAGTCACCCCCCAGGACAGTCATTGAGAAATCAGCAAGAAACGCCAAATTAGCACTGTATTTATGCACAAGTTGATAATAACGCTTTACACTGCTCACTGGTGCTTTGGACAAATGTGCATCAGTCCATGCAAAAATAATTGACTTCGTAAAGTTAGCAATAATAAATCCAGCATGGGAAAAAAATGCCTTATCAAATTCAACCAGATTGTTGTTTCTGATACTTTCTAACTCCTTAAATACATAAGGATGGCATCGAATTGCTCCCTGGCCAAAAATAATTAAACTTCGAGTAAGTATGTTCGCTCCTTCAACGGTAATTGCGATAGGTGAACCTTGATAACCTCTGCCCATATAATTATTAGGACCAAGACAAATGCCTTTTCCGCCATGGATATCCATGGCATCAAGTGATACCTGTCTTGCACGTTCTGTCGTGTGGTATTTTAATATAGCCCCAACTACGGAAGGCTTGGCTCCATGATCAATAGCAGCAGCAGCCATTGTTACAGCAGCGTCAATAATGTAAGTATTTGCCGCTAACCTGGCCAAAGGTTCCTCAATTCCCTCAAACTTTCCAATTGATTGATTAAATTGTTTGCGAACACGTGCATAAGCTCCCGAAGCCAAAGCCGCAGCCTGGGCACCGCCGTTAGCACTCGAAGGTAAGGATATGGCTCTCCCGGCGCTTAAACATTCCATTAACATGCGCCAACCGCAACCTGCCATAGCTACACCACCGATTAGGTAATCCATGGGAATAAAAACATCCTTTCCCTGAGTTGGGCCATTTAAAAATCCTGTATTCAATGGGAAATGACGACGTCCTTTAGTAATTCCTGGGGTGTTTGCTGGTATTAATGCACAGCTAATGCCCACATCCTCGCCTTTACCTAATAAATTATCCGGATCAAATAACCTGAAAGCCAACCCGATTACTGTGGCTACTGGACATAAAGTAATGTAACGCTTATCCCAATTTAAGCGGATACCTAATATTTTTTCACCATCAATTTCTTGATGACATACTATGCCTTTGTCAGGGATTGATGCTGCATCAGAGCCCGCATTGGGACCAGTTAATGCAAAACAAGGGATTTCCCGTCCATCAGCCAAGCGTGGCAAGTAATAATTTTTTTGCTCTTCAGTTCCGTACTTAAGTAACAACTCTCCTGGTCCTAGAGAATTAGGTACAGATATAGTTGTAGCAGCTGTAATTGAGCGACCATAGATTTTTACTAAAATTGACATTTGTGCGGTGGCAGAAAATTCAAGTCCACCATAACGTTTGGGTATAATCATACCTAAAAATCGATTTTCCTTGATAAACTGCCAAATTTCTTGAGGTAAATCGGTTAGGTTATGAGTTATATCCCAATCATCGATCATGCCGCACAGGGTATTTACGGGACCATCAAGAAAAGCTTGCTCTTCATCAGTCAAACGAATTGTAGGGGCATTTCTCAGTACAGAAAAATCTGGAGCACCACTAAATAAATCACCTTCCCAACTTACAGTGCCCGCTTCCAGCGCCTCTCTCTCAGTTGAAGACATGGCAGGCATGGCCTTGCTTACTGTTTTAAAAAAATACTTGGATAATAATATTCGTCTTAAAGGTTTTATAGAGCCAGCAATTAAAATAAGTTCCACTAAAACAAGCACTATTTGAGTTGCCAATCCCGGAGAACCATACATGAAAACAAGAGCACTAAATAGAGCAAAGCTAATAGCCCACACTGAAACTGCTGCCTGCCTGGTAAGCAATATCCCTGCAGCACCAATGATTATGAGCACTAAAATAGCGTGTAGCACATTATTCTCCTTAATTATTTGAGGTCTTCCGACCACTCGTACTATTTAAGTATAAACCAGTCACAATTTTTATAATCTGCTTTGCCACAAATTCCGGGTGTTCCATAGGAAATAAATGGGTCCCTTTGGTTTTATGACTTGTTACATTAAAATATTTTTTCATATAGCGCACATCCATTTTACCAACCACAGTACTTTTGTCACCATAAATTAATGCTGCCGGAATTAATAACTTACCTTCATAGTTTGGAATAACGTGTGGAATAGTTCGATAAATTTGATATTCAATGTGTCTATCAAATCGCAGATGATAACCGTCATCTTTATACTTTAAACCGTAGGTAATATAATCATTTAAGCAGGCATCAGTAAAGGTCTTAAATAACTCTCGCGTCTTTAAATAACCCATTAATTGATCATGATCTTTCCAATACATACGCCGACTTCGGGTTCTAAACGCCGGCGTAACCCGATCAATAATACCTAGAGCTTTTGCCAAACGAACCATGCTTGATTTAAAAGTGCCGATTAAGGGTGAATCCAGCATAATGACCGCTTTAAATAATTCAGGTTGTTCAACTGCTGCTAATAAGCTTAAAATGCCACCTAATGAATGCCCAACTGCTATAACAGGACGATCGGCCTGTTTTTTAACACTGGCAATGACTTCTGAAACCAGATTATGCCAGTTTTCGCTAACTGGGAACAAAGGATCATGTCCAATCTTGTCAATATAACAATAATCGAATTCTTCCTCGAGTCGATCCAGCATTTGTTTATAACATAACGCCGGAAAGCCATTCCCATGTGCAAAATGAATCAACTCTTTCATAAGGTCACCACGTGCATTGCTCCATATTCATTAATTCCATAAGCGGTTTAATTCCATAAGCGGTTTAATTCCACCTCCATGAAAATGCCTTAACAAAATACAATTTTTTATAAAATGGCAACTCGTCTGCTTTCTGCGCGTAGGGAATAAAGTGCAAAGCTGTAATAGAAAACAAGCAATGCGAATAAAATGTAACCAGAACCCATGAAAATTGAATTGAGTGTGAGCATGACAAGTAGAAGTAATAACATAGGGGTTCCAGCAACAGCTAAAAGCCGGCTTGATTGGGCAAAAGTTACACTAAAAGAAAAGAATATGGTTGAAAAAACTTGTCCCAAAAAAGCTAAAACCAGGAAAAGAATTATGAAAATTGAAAATAACATGGCTACAACCATAGGATAAATCATTAGTTCTGAATAAAATCTCAGATTTCTAATTGAATCTTCTTCTGCAATTTTTTTGCCATCAAATACTAGATTAGTTCCTTTATCAAAAGTTTGAACTAATGGAGTGCCTTTGCTCGGCTTTGTTTCTGCCATATTAAAAAGCTTCAAACTGGGCACCTTAAGTGAAATTTTATTTTTGTTTACCAAAATCGTGAGGTAAGGATATTTGGAAGGGAAATCATTGATTTCTCCTGTTGTGTCAACAATAATAACCACTTCTCCTTGATCATTCTTGATCAAATAAGGCATGGGCTTATTAAAAGAAACTTCTCCATTTTGGATAATAAAAACAGGAATTTTTGATAAAGGATCGGTAATTTGTTCTTTAAACGCCTGATTCAAACTGAAACTCATCCTTAAAGAAAATGGAATCGAAAATAAGGCAATAACGAGCAACAGATAAAGAATACCAAGTCCTCGCCAACGTTTTCCAACATCCACATAAAGACGTCGTGAATAGAAAGACATATACAATGCTGACCAATAGCGGTAGACCGGAGTATCAATTGGTTTTAGTTGCTTGCTTTTTTCTTTACTCACGTCATTCTCCAATACGTTTTCCAGACTTACGATGAAAAAGATGTAACTTAATTTTAGGTAGCTCAACCCAGAGTTGTCCACTCGAAATGTGTTGATCCGCAGTGACGCGCAAATTAAGTGGCTGATTATTCTTGATGCATGTCGCATGTATCAATTTGTCTGCACCCATATTATCAACAAACTCGACATGAATTGAGATGCTTTGTGGATTATTTTCAGAACAAAGCCCAACATGCTCCGCTCGAATTGCCATAATGAGTTCGTCCTTATCTTCAAGGTTCCGTGCCAATTCTGGGATAAGATAATCAACTCCCAAATCTGTTTGTACTGTATTGCTGCTTTTATTGAAGACGCCAGATACTATGTTCAAAGGATAATGTCCTGTGAATCCTGCAACGAATAAGGTAGCAGGATTTTGATACAGTTCCTGGGGAGTGCCTATCTGCTCAACAACTCCTTGATTAAGTACCATAACGCGTTCCGCCATAGTCATTGCTTCAGTTTGATCATGGGTTACATACAAGCTAGTCGTATTTAATTGCTGATGTAAACGGCGAATTTCATGACGCATTTCCGTACGTAATTTTGCATCCAGATTAGATAAAGGTTCATCAAATAAAAAAACAGCTGGGGAACGCACCATAGCCCTTCCCATCGCCACTCTTTGTTTTTGTCCTCCTGAAAGTGCCTGAGGTTTACGCTCTAGATAAGGAGTTAAATGCAACAATTGTGCTGCTTCATCTACTCGTTGCTTAATATCTGCTTTCTTAAAATGCCTCATTTTTAATCCATAAGCCATATTTTCAAATACAGTCATATGAGGATAAAGAGCATAATTTTGAAAAACCATAGCCATATCCCTTTTTGCTGCAGGTATTTTATTGACACATTGATCATTAATCAAAATCGAGCCCGAACTTAAATCATCCAAACCAGCAATTAAGCGCAATAATGTAGTTTTTCCACATCCAGAAGGACCAACGATCACCATAAACTCGCCTTTTTTGATGCTAACGTTTACTTTATCCAGAATCGTTGTTGATCCAACACTTTTTGAAACTTCAATGAGACTGACTGTTGCCATGTTTACTTTAACCCTTTTTCAAACCAGCGCTGCATTAACATGACCACCATACAAGGTGGGATTAAAGCAATCAATGCAACAGCCATAATGTAGTGCCATTGTGGAACTTGATCTGCCACTCCAGCTAAATAGCGAATCCCCATAACTACTGTTGCCATTTTACTCTCCGTAGTAATCACTAATGGCCAAAGATACTGATTCCAACCGTACACGAACAAAATAACAAATAATGAGGCAACTTGCGTTTTGGATAAAGGCAAAACAATATCAAAAAAGAAACGTACAGCACCTGCCCCATCCAGTTTTGCTGCATCAACAAGTTCAGAAGGAATTGTTTTAAAAAACTGACGAAACAAGAAAGTTCCAGTTGCAGATACAAATAGAGGTAAAGTTAACCCAGTAAATGAATTTAATAATCCAAATGAAGCAACAACCTGAAAAGTAGGTACAATCCTGACCTCTATAGGCAACATCATGGTAGTAAAGATCAATGCAAAACATAATTTTTTAAAAGGAAAATCAAAATAAACCAAAGCAAAGGCAGAACCTAAGGCAAAAACAATTTTTCCCAAAGCAATAGCTATAGCCATAAAAAAACTGTTTAACAACATAGAAGTAATAGGTTCCCCACCTGTAACCGACAAGCCCTCCGTCATCACAGCCTTCAAATTCTTGAATAATAAACTCCCTGGAACTATAGGTATATGAGATTGCATCATAGCACTGCCATCATTACTGGCAGCGACAAGAGCCAAATAAACAGGCAATAACATCAAAATCACAAAAAAGCATAAAAAACTATGCTGGATAACACGAGCGAAATATGATTTCATGCGTAATGAACCTTTTTTTCGAGGTATCTAAATTGCACTAAAGAAACAATAATTACAATAAACATCAGCAGTACTGATTGCGCTGATGAACTTCCCAAATCCATTCCTTCAAACCCATCTTGATATACCTTATAAATCAAATTAGTCGTACTGTTGCCAGGTCCGCCATGGGTTATCACTTGAATAATGCCAAAAGTATCAAAAAAACCATACATTAAATTTATAATGAGCAAGAAAAAAGTAGTTGGTGATAAAAGTGGAAAAATAATTTGCCAAAAACGTTGCCATCCAGATGCACCATCAATAATCGCCGCATCAATTAATGACGAAGGAACCGCTTTGAGTGCTGCGAGATAAAATAGGAAATTATAGCTGAACTGCTGCCAACTGGCAGTGAGAATTATTACTGAAAATGCCTGATTTACATTATTTACATAATCAAAATTAATCCCTAATAATTGTAAAAGATGCGTCAGCCATCCTAAAGTGGGATGGCATAAAAAACGCCATAAAATTGCTGCTACTGCAGGGGCTATAGCATAAGGCCAAATTAATAAAGATTTATAAACCCCTTGCGTCTTGCCTCTATTATTCACTAATATGGCCATAAGGAGTCCTAAGCTCATTGTGAAAAAAGTCACGCTCAGAGCAATAATAAAGGTTACCCCAATTGTCTTGCTATAACTTGGATCAATGAATAGATCCACAAAATTGGAAAATCCTGCAAACTTTTTATGTAACCCAAAAGCATCCGTGTAAAAAAAAGATTGCAATAATGCATTACATGCAGGCCAAATAAAAAATATGAGGGTAACAATAAGTTGTGGAATTATAAAAAGCCAAGCAGAAAGACGTTGATGATTGAATTTAGCCATTGCCCAATATATAAGAGGGTCTGTATAAGCATTATATAGGTATGTTTTTTTAAGTAAAGTGTCTGAGCTCTTCACTCGCCCCATTAATTTCTTAAATTAAGGAAACCATTTTGCGCTACGTACACATAGAAAATCCAGGCCCCCACAGTCGATTGATCATCAAAAATGGTCCTAAGCCAGAATACAGCGCGTCACAAATTTTAGTGGGTGTTAAAGTGACTGCCCTTAATCGGGCAGATATTATGCAACGCTATGGTAAATACCCGCCTCCTCCTGGGGAATCAGATATTCTAGGCCTGGAGGTTGCTGGAGAAGTTGTCGAGGTGGGTGCAAACGTAACTCAATTCAAACCTGGTGATAAAGTCTATGGGTTAGTCGGTAGTGGGGCTTATGCCGAATTTTGTCCTGTAGAAGAATCGCTAGCCCAACATATCCCTGAAAATTGGAGTTATGCGCATGCAGCAGCACTTCCTGAAGCACTAACAACCGTTTATGCCAGTTTATTCGATTTAGGGAAGCTCAAATCGGGACAAACCTTGCTTATTCATGGAGCAGGAAGCGGCATCGCCTCATTGGCAATTCAAATGGCAAAATTGATCCATGCCCATGTAGTTACCACAGCAGGAACAGATTTCAAAGTAGAAAAAGCAATTAAACTCGGCGCAGATCAAGTGTTTAATTATCACAAACAGGATTTTGAAGACTTAATTGAAGATCACAGCGTGGATTTAATCGTTGATTTTATAGGTGGAGATTATTTTAATAAGCATCTGCATTTATTGAGGCCTAAAAGCAAGCTCATCCAGATTGCATGCCTCAAGGGAAGCTCAGTGGAATGCAATCTTGCATTGATTATGCGTAAAAGATTGCAGATCATTGGTTTTGTGCTTCGTTCTCAATCGATTGAAGAAAAAAATAAATTATGGAGTCAAGCCCATAAAGAGTGGATAGAAAACTTGAGAATAAAAAAATTGATGCCCATTATTGACTCAGAATTTAAACTGGAACAAATTGAAGAAGCACATCAATACATGCAATCAGGAGCACATTTCGGCAAAATTGTTGTCCATGTAGATTAAGTCGGGATGTATTGTATGCCTGAGTGCTGGTTATTTAGACGAAATTTTCTTAGTATGGAGAGCACGATTCAATAATTGCTCATAGATAGGTCCATTTGGGGTGAGCTGGAGCACAATCGTTGCGGTAATACATGCCATCATTACCGGAAAGATTAAATAATAATTATGAGTCATTTCTACCACCAATACTGCTCCGGTTATTGGTGAACGCGTAGATGAGGCAAAGAGTGCAGCCATCCCCGCAACTGCAAACATCCCCGGCTGGGTTAAAAAGTCAATATGCAAAATTTCCAGGATATGAAATATCGCCAAACCAAGAAGTGTCCCTAAAGACAATATAGGAGCAAAAATTCCTCCCGGAACCGCTGTTCCATAGCATGCCATGGTTCCTATAAATCGTGCTACTAAAAGAAAAAACAAAAAACCAAATCCTGGCGATAGGGTTAATGCCTGATGAATAATGTGCATGCCGCCACCTACTGCTTCTGGATGATGTACTGCTAAATAGCCAATCAAAAATCCTACAGCCAGCACGTAATATGTTTTTTGTTTTGAAGAAAGTTTATCCAGGAGCTTTAGGGTACCTATTAATGAAAGATTAAATAAAAGTCCTACAAAGCCTACCACAATGCCAAAGAGAGCAAATAACCATAACGAATCAAGATGAGGAAATTCAAATACATTCATTGGGATCGTTGGCTGAGGACCAATTATCAATTCAAGAATAACAGTAGCTGTGATGCAACAAATAACCACCATACTGAAACTGGTAAAAGAATAGTTGAACTGATTTCGCATTTCTTCCATGACAAAGATAACTCCAGCTAGAGGAGCATTAAATGCAACTGCTAAACCTGCAGCAGCCCCTGCGGCAATTAAACTGTCCTTTCTACGCCGCGTCAGGTTGAATAACCCGCCCAACATTTCTCCCAAACTACCCCCAATGTGGATCGTGGGTCCCTCTCGTCCCAAAATCATTTGGGCAGAGAGCACCAAAATACCAAAAAAGAATTTTACAGGTAATAAGCGGCGCCAGGATATGCGTCTTAAATGGAGTAATGCGCCTTCAATCTCCGGCACGCCGCTTCCTGATGCCTCAGGTGCAAAGTGCTTCACAGCTAAATATGCAACGTAAACCATAATCATCGAGACAAAACCTGAAATCAATCCGGCCGGCCATCCATGAAGACTAAGTAAATGAAAAAAATTATCGAGCAAATTACTCAACATATCGATTGATAATCGAAATGTTGAACCGACAAGGCCAACTACAATGCCTAAAACAAAAGATACAGCATAAAGCATTAATATCTTATTGCGCATTGCGTTACATCATCCCCATCAAATTGTTAATAATTTTGAGCCCCGCCTGATTGACTAAAGATAATATGGTTTCAGGATGAAATTGAACTGCATGGATTGGTAATTGCCGATGCGAAATAGCCATCACAATCCCATCATCACTCATAGCTGTAACCTTCAACTCTTTTGGCATCGCGTTTAAACGGGCATGGAGTGAATGGTACCTCCCTGCTTTGAAGTGCTCCCCCAAACCCGAGAATATTTTGGAATTATCTACAACTTTTATGATGGATGGCTTGCCATGCATGGGATATTCTAGAACATCCAAAATGCCACCAAAATGCTCAACAATTCCTTGCAAGCCCAAACATACTCCGAACAAAGGGATGTGGCGAGAGACAGCAGCGTCAATTGTTTGAGATAGATTAAAATCACTGGGTTTACCAGGTCCGGGAGATAAAACAACAAGATCATACTTTTGATTTTGTAAATAGTGTAAGGCCTTATCAAACCGAATTGTACTCACCTCTGCCCCGGTTTGGCGGAAATAATTTGCTAAAGTATGTACAAAAGAATCCTGGTGATCGATAAGTAAGACGTGCTTACCTTTTCCAATCAAAGGCAAATGGGACGTCTCTGCTTGGATATGGGTTTCTCGCTTTTGCAACATGTCTAAAAAAGCAGATGCTTTTAAACGTGTTTCCTGTTCTTCAGATTCAGGAACTGAATCGTAAAGCAAAGTAGCGCCTACACGAATTTCAGCAACTCCTTTTTCAATGCGTACAGTTCTTAAAACCAAACCGGTATTTAAATTTCCATCGAACCCAAACCAACCCACCGCACCGGCATACCACTTGCGAGGAGATTTTTCATGTTTTTCAATAAAATTAAGAGCCCAAATTTTAGGCGCACCCGTTACGGTCACGACCCACATATGAGTTAAAAAAGCATCTACAGCATCAAAGTTTTCCCTTAAAATGCCTTCAACATGGTCCACGGTATGAATCAATCGTGAATACATTTCAATTTGTCTACGACCAATAACTTTCACGGAGCCCGCCTCACAAATACGGGATTTATCATTTCTATCCACATCCGTACACATCGTCAATTCAGATTCTTCTTTTTTTGAATCCAATAAGATCTGGATATTTTCTGCATCTTCAATCGCATCAGCGCCCCGTTTAATCGTTCCAGAAATTGGACACGTTTCTACCCTTCTTCCCTGAACTCGAACATACATTTCAGGAGACGCACCAACCAAATACTCCCCATTACCCAAATTAATAAAAAAACCATAGGGGGAAGGGTTTAATCGACGCATTTGTTTGAATAAAGAAGACGGTTGCTCTCTATAATGGGTGTAAAAAGTCTGACTTGGAACTACTTCGAACAAATCACCACAAGCAAAACGCTCCTTGGCTGTATTTACAACCTGAGCATATTCACCTGGCATATGATCACATTCTTTTTCGGGTTTATTAGAGGATTGATATACTTGAGAAACTCCCTCTCTCGGCAAAGATTTTGTTGATTGACCTTGGAATTGAAAATCATAACGTCGAAGAAAAGCTTCTTCTTTGCGATGATTTACTACATAAATTTCATCAGGGAGATAAAGAACCATATCTCTTTGTGACAGCTCTCTTTCTTTATGCTTTTGTAACTCTTCAAATTGAAAAATCAGATCAAAACCTAATGCGCCATATAATCCCAAATAAGATTCATTTTCGAATTTAAAAAAGGACAATAACAAACGGATTACCGTAAATACTGAAGGCTGTTGGCTGCGTTCTTCTTCGCTGAAAACCCTTTCAGAGGCCTTAATCTGGATTTGCAACAACTCATTACTTTGCGCCACAATTTCTAAAGACGCTTCATTTTCCAATAAGGGAATAATAAAAGTTAATAATATCTTGCCACGATGATTTAAAGCATCAATTTGAATTAAATTCTGTTTGCAAATAACAGCGAGAGGCGGATTATAAAAGCCGATATCCCAACATGTGTAACGTCCTGGATATTCAAAACTTGAAGCAAATAATGCTCCCCTTTGTGAATCCAGATGCTCAAGAAGATTTTCGATACCTTGTTGGTACTCTACAGTGGTCTGAGAACACTCTACTTCAACGCCCCCTTGGGTTTTGTAATGCTGCAACATGAATGACTAACTCGATTAAATAATTTATAGAGATCTTCATTCTACTTTAAAAATGGTGTTCTGCAAGGATCTCGTTTCTTAGATCCAATGTAGCCTGGGTGCAGCGAACTGAATTTTCTACACATCCCTGAAAAACCAGTCAAGCCCCTATTCCTATGTCCACCCCCACGACTTGTTCGCAGGGGTGCCCGCGAGATCCAGAAGATCTTCCTAGAACACTGGACCCCGCGGAGAAAGCCGCGGGGGCGTAGTCAGGGATGTAATCAAGAGACAGACGCTGCACCCAGGCTACATTGTTAAGATGGATTTTTAATGATCTCCTCAAGAGAGCAATTTTTATCTATTGCTTCCTGCACCCACAAACCCACCTGATGATGTGCATCCCTAAAAGGCATACCTTGTAATACTAAGGACTCTAAAACTGCAGTAGCGTTCAAGTAGCCGCCATTGGCTTTCTGTTCCATCAATTTTGTATTAAATTGCACGCTTTCAAGAAAAGGAGTAATTATTTCCAAGCACGCAGTCAAGGTTTTTATTGTGTCAAAAAGACATTCTTTGTCTTCTTGCATGTCCTTATTGTATGCGAGCGGTAATCCTTTCATTACCGTTAGAATACCCATTAAATGCCCAAAAACTCGACCGCTTTTACCCCTGATTAACTCCAGAACATCCGGATTTTTCTTGTTAGGCATCAACGATGAGCCGGTTGCAAAGGCATCATCAAGGGTAATAAAACCAAACTCTTGAGTAGCCCAAAGAATCAAATCTTCAGCAAGACGTGATAAATGCATCAAAATGATGGAAGCAACAGAACAAAATTCAATAATAAAATCTCGATCGCTTACTGCATCAAGTGTATTCTCAATCACTCCGTTAAAACCCAAAGTTTCAGCAACCCACGCTCTGTCTAAAGGAAGCGAGCTCCCTGCTAAAGCCCCAGCACCTAGAGGAGAGAAATTCATTCGTGTATGCCAATCGTGCATACGGCTTAAATCACGTTGAAACATTGCCCCATAAGCAGCAAAAAATTGTCCTAAATAAATTGGCTGAGCTTGCTGCAAATGGGTATAACCTGGAATTTTATCTTCAGCATGATGGCTTTCCAGCTTTTGCAAAACCTGGTTTAAGCGCTGCAAAAGCAGATTAATTTGCTCACCTGCATCACGAGCATACAATCTTAAATCCAGGGCAACCTGATCATTTCGACTTCGACCTGTATGCAGCTTTTTACCCACACCACCAATTTTCGCAATAAGTAATTGCTCCACAAACATATGAATATCTTCACAAGACTCATCCAATTCATGGATGCCCTTCCTTATTTCATGACTTATTTCTTCCAGTCCATTGCAAATCAAATCTGCTTCACCCCCGGAAATAAGCTTTTGTCGTGCAAGCATTTTTGCATGTGCTTGACTCCCGACTATATCGTGAGCATAAAGCACCTTATCAAAAGCTAAAGAAGCATTAAAATGCATGACACCCGGATCGAGTTCTTTTTTGAATCGCCCGCCCCATGTTTTATGAGCCATTATTTATCTCCTTTATGTACCTTGCCATACACCTGCGCTGATAAAGAAAATAAATTTATAAATCCTTCAGCATCCTGTTGGTTATAAACACCATCTTCTTCAAAAGTAGCCAATGCAGGATCATGCAAACTAAATGGAGAGTACATTCCATAAGGAATGATGTTCCCTTTGAATAATTGCAAACTCACAGTTCCAGTCATATGCTGTTGTGTTACATCAATCAATGCATCCAATGCATTTTTGGCTTGGGAAAACCATCGTCCCTCATAAACAAGATTGGCATAAGTTTGCTGTAAGGACTGTTTTAAATGCAAAGTTGCTCGGTCAAGACATAAACTTTCAAGCATCTGATGCGCCTTATAAAGAACTGCTGCCGCAGGTGCTTCATATATTCCTCTAATCTTCATTCCGACCAATCGATTTTCTACAATGTCTGCCACCCCAATTCCATGAGCCCCTGCAATTTTATTTAACTCTTTAAGTAACGCCACTGAATTCATTTTTTTTGCATTCAAGGCAACAGGGACACCGTGGTCAAACTCAATGTTCACTAATTCAGCATTATTTGACGATTGTTCTAAGGATGCAGTCATCAGCAATAAATCATCGGGCTTAGGTTGTGCTGGATCTTCTAAAACACCACCTTCATGAGAAATATACCAAAGATTATGATCGCGTGAATAAGGTGATTTAGGTGTAACTGGCACTTCAATACCATGTAATTTGGCATATTCAATTGCCTCTTGTCTGGACTTAATTTTCCAGGATCTCCAGGGAGCGATAATTTTAAGTTCTGGAGCTAAAGCTTTTACAGTATATTCAAAACGAACCTGATCATTACCTTTTCCAGTGGCTCCATGAGCAATAGCCTCTGCCTTTTCTAACAGGGCAATTTCAACCAGTTTTTTTGCAATGAGCGGTCGAGAAATGGTACCCAGAACATACTGGTTTTCATAGAGTGCTCCTGCTTTAACCAATCGCCACAGGTAGTCGCTAACAAACTCTTCCTGTACATTCATCACGTAGGCTTTCGCGGCACCGCTTTTTATTGCTTTTTCCTTGATCGCCGTTAAATCTTCATTTTGTCCTAAATCACAAACCATCGCGATAATCTCTGCTTGCTGGTAATGCTCTTTAAGCCATGGAATCATTACTGAAGTATCCAGGCCACCCGAATAGGCAAGGACAATTTTTTTAATCGATTCAATCATGGTTTACTCCTGGTAGTATTGTTTTAAATGTAAAATAGGTTCAGCTAATTCTTTAGGTACTACATCCGCGACTAGCTGTCCCCCTTTTAGAACAATTAATCGGTCTGACATTTTGCTGAGAAAATCAAGATCGTGGGAGGCGATTACCATCGTAACTCCTAAAGATTTCACTGTATTTAATAAGTGAATCACGTCATCAATTGTTGCCAGATCAAGACCTGATGTAGGCTCATCACAAAGCAATAAATTGGGTTTCATCATTAAGCTACGTGCTAAAGCAACTCGCTGTTTTTGGCCTCCGGACAATTTGTGGGGATAGGCAGATGCTTTATCATTAATTCCCAAACTCAGCAGTAACTCATGTGCCTGTTCATCATGATGTAACATTTTGTCATGTAGGCGAGGTGCATACACCAAATTTTGCATCACAGTCATATGTGGAAAAAGCTGGAAATCCTGAAACATAAAACCACTTTGACCTGCTACTTCAATCGTACCCGAATCCAAAGTTTCTAATTGTTGTATGCAACGCAACAATGTGGATTTTCCACTTCCAGATGGTCCCGCCAAACCAACCACCGTTTGTGCTTGTACTTTTAAGTTAATATTATTTAATACGGTGAGTGAACCAAAATATTTGCAGGCTTGATTAATTGCTAACATAAGGCCTCCTTTGTTCCATTTTCTTACCCAGGAACTCTATCAAAAGCACCATGCCATAGTAAAAACAACCCGCAATGCACAGTGGAACAAAATAGGTAAATTGCTCTGCAGCCACCGATTGAGCTCTGCGCATCAAGTCCATTCCTCCAATAGTCGCAATCAAAGCAGTTTCTTTCAGCAGTGCAATCATTTCATTAATGTATGCAGGGAAAATATTCTTAATCACTTGCGGCAAAACAATATCCTTCCATAGATAAAAACCAGGTATTTGAAGCGTTTTTGCTGCCTCAAACTGTCCCTTTGGCAAATGCTCTATTCCTGCTCTCAAAATCTCGGCAATATAAGCGGAGCTGTTCAAACCAAAAGTTAAAAGTCCTGCTACCAAAATATTTGGTTTGATACCGATTAATGCAGGAGCAGCAAAATAAATAAAACTAAGTTGTAAAATTACTGGAGTCCCTCTCATTAGCGAAATAAATCCATTTATTATTGGCTTCATAATTCCTTGGTATCGCAGTAAAGCCAGTGTTGTTCCTAATAAAGTCCCTATCAATAACCCACCAAACAACAGAATTAAAGTAACTAGAGTTCCCTCGCCAATATAGAGGACATTTTGTTTTAATTCTTCCATTTTGTGTCCTCCAACCATTTTTTCTTGAGTGCAGTAAGCTCACCAGTTTGCTCCAGTTCATATAAAGCATGATTTATTTTGTGAGTTAATTCAGAATTCTTTTTCAGTGCCAAACCATAGCCATCTGCTGATTGAGCAAGAATCGCAAAGGATAATCCAGGATTTTTCTGACTAAATACCGCACCTTGCACTCCATCAACGAGAACCAAATCAACATGGCCAGCCTTTAGGGCTGCGATGGTTTGATTGTTATTATCCATTACTAGAAGGCTGGCATTTGGCATATTCTTTTTTAGCCAAATTTCCATGGTACTGCCTAATTGAACCGCTATTTTTTTATCAGCTAATTGTTTTACATCGTTAATCGGCTTTTTTTCGGGAAAAACAGCAGCCATACTTTCAAAATAATAAGGCTTAGTAAAATCAAAATTCTTTTTCCGCTGTTCTGTAATCGTAATCGTAGAAATTGCTGTATCAACCTGTCCTGAACTTAAAGCAGGTAAAATACTGCTGAATTCCATGGTATCAAACATTGCTTCCTTACCAAGCTTTTTTGCTATCAAGCGTGCTAAATCGATATCGAACCCTTTGATTTGACCATGATCGTTATATTCAAATGGTGGATATTCTGCAGCTACTGCAAAATGAATATATTGCCCCCCTTCATTGGAAATCTTTGCGTAACAAAGAGATACAAAAAAAGCAAACCCCACTAAAAATGTAAAGAATATTTGTTTCATTTGAATATAAATCCAGTTTTTATGCGTTTTTTAAATTTATCAATCTTGACTTGCCCTGTCAACTTATTTTGAATATAATTTCATTGAAAATGATTTTGTATTCAAAAAACACTAATAAAGTGGAGAGATAAATGAGCCAAGATGCTGCTCTTGATGGGCATATATTAAATATTGTGCAAACAGAGAAAATTGCGGAACAAATTGATTTACAAAACAGTTTAAAGCAACGAGGCTATACTATTCCTCAGGCAACCCTATCGCGAAGATTGAAAAAATTAAAAATTGCGAAAATAGGGGGCACTTATCAAGTAGTGGATTTCAATATACCCAACCTGCCTTTAGTGTTGAATATGCAAGTATCCGATTATGGTCTTATCGTGCTTCATACACATCCAGGGAATGCAAACAGTCTGGCTTTTTTTATTGACAGAAAATTCGTGTCTTACTCCCCTCAAGTCGCTCAAAACTCAGGTATATTAGGTACAATTGCTGGCGATGATACCGTGCTTCTTATTGTAAAAAGCAAAGAACAATTACACCAGGTAATTCATTTATTGCAAGATGAATTTCCTTATCTGAAAAAATAATTAAATTATGTATCCTGGGTGCAGCGCAACCCGGCATTTAGAAGTTCATTCATATTATGAAAACCCGGGTTTCGCTACGCAGCCCCCAGGCTATAACTATATTTATATTTATAAGTTATAACATCCTCGTTATAATATGGTGTTAATTCTTGGGGTACCATTTTATGACCATCTCAGCAAAAGATTTAGAGAAAATTTCTCAACTAGCCTATCTGGATACGGATATAGAGCATTCGCCAAAGCTCGTTGAAGAGATTAACGCAATCATGAATTTTGTCGATCAACTGCGCTCTGTTAATACCCAAGAGGTTGAACCGCTTTTTCATCCCCTTGCCTTAAGTCAACGTTTAAGGCCTGATGCGGTTACTGAAGAAAATTGTCTGGTTGAATTAGAGGCTCTTGCACCAAAATTCGAACAAGATCTTTATTTAGTACCTCAAGTCATAGACCAGAGTAAATAATCATGGAACATTTATCATTAAAGCAATTATCACAGGATTTACATCAGAACAAACTCTCTAGTGTTGAATTAACTCAGCATTGCCTAAAGCAAATTCAAAAACATAAAGATTTAAATGCTTTTATCAGTTTGGATGAAGAGCATGCTCTCCTTGAAGCTCAAAAAGCAGATCATAAGTTAAAAAATGGGGATGACAAAATCCTTACTGGTATCCCTATGGCATTGAAAGATTTGTTTTGTACCAAGCGTATGCCGACCACTTGTGCTTCTAAAATGCTTGAACAGTTCCAGTCACCTTATGAAGCGACATTGGCCAGTAAGTTACTTGAACAAGGATCGATTCTGATAGGTAAAACAAATATGGACGAATTTGCCATGGGCTCGTCTAATGAAAACAGTTACTTTGGTGCGGTAAAAAATCCATGGGATAAAGATCGGGTTCCTGGTGGTTCTTCGGGTGGCTCAGCAGCGGCCGTAGCCGCCGGGTTGATCCCTTTCGCTATAGGCTCTGATACTGGGGGTTCGATAAGACAACCTGCCGCCTTATGTGGAATTAGTGGAATTAAACCCACTTATGGACTCATTTCTCGCTACGGAATGATTGCCTATGCATCCAGTCTGGATCAGGCAGGACCTTTGGCCAGAAGCGCAGAGGATCTTGCATTGGTCCTCCAAGCTATGGCAGGATTTGATCCCAAAGATTCTACATCGGTTGATACAACAATTCCCGATTACTACACTGAACTCAATAAACCTTTATCCGAATTAAAAATTGGATTACCTTCGTGTTTTTTTCAACCCCAGGTAGATCAAGAAATACAAAATACGATTCTTGAAGCAGTAAAAATTTTTGCAAGCATGGGCGCCGAAATTATTGATTTGAATTTAGAACTCCAACCTTTATGGGTACCTTGTTACTATGTAGTTGCGTGCGCTGAAGCTTCATCCAATCTATCACGTTACGATGGTTTGCGTTTTGGTTACCGCAGTGATAATGCATCAACATTAACCGAACTCATTCGTAATACGCGCAGTGAAGGTTTTGGTATCGAAGTTAAACGTCGAATTCTTACCGGCACCCACGTTCTTTCATCAGGTTATTTTGATGCTTATTATTTGCAAGCACAAAAAATTCGTCGCCTTATCCAAGAAGAACTCGTTACAACACTAAAATCGGTCGATGTTATTCTCGGTCCCACATCCCCGATAGGTGCATTTAAACTGGGTGAAAAAATTGCTGATCCAATCCAAAACTACCTGGCAGACGTGTTTACTGTAGCTGCTAACCTTGCTGGACTCCCCGCAATTTCAATACCTGCAGGTTTTTCTAAAGGGTTACCTGTAGGCATGCAACTCATGGGCAAACATTTTGGTGAAAGCCACTTGCTCCAGATAGCTCATCATTATCAACAACACACCAACTGGCACTTGGCCAGTCCAAACCAATAAGGGTGAATTATGGAATGGGATACAGTCATTGGCCTTGAAGTACATATTCAGCTCAAAACAAAGTCAAAACTTTTTTCTGGTGCATCTACCGCTTTTGGTTCTCCCCCTAACTCTCAAACCTGCTTTATCGATGCAGGATTTCCTGGGGTTTTGCCAGTATTAAATCAGGAAGCGGTCATTATGGCGATTCAGTTTGGCTTAGCTATCCAAGCTGACATTAATGATCAATCTGTTTTTGAGCGTAAAAACTATTTTTATCCGGATTTACCCAAGGGTTACCAAATCAGCCAATTTCAAAAGCCAATAGTTAGCAATGGTAAATTAACAGTTGCTTTGAATGACGGCAGCGAAAAAGAGGTGTTGATTGTACGTGCCCATTTGGAAGAAGATGCAGGTAAATCATTACATGGAGTACATTCAGGTTATAGTGGTATTGATCTTAACCGGGCAGGCACACCCTTATTGGAAATAGTAACTGCCCCCTGTTTGTTTTCAAGCCATGAAGCGGTGAGTTATCTCAAAAAACTGCATCAATTGGTTCAATTTATAGGTATTTGTGATGGGAACATGCAAGAAGGAAATTTCCGCTGCGATGTCAACCTATCCTTAAAACCTAAAGGTTCTTCTGTTTTAGGAACACGAACTGAATTGAAAAACTTGAATTCATTCCGTTTTATTGAAAAAGCCATCGCTTATGAACAAGCACGCCATCAGGATATACTGGAAAGTGGCCACCCCATAATCCAAGAAACTCGTCTTTATAATCCTGACACACATACAACACATGCAATGCGCAGTAAAGAAAATGAAAATGATTACCGATATTTCCCAGATCCCGACTTACTGCCAATACAAATCACCCGATTTCTTATTGCCGAAGTAAAGAATAATTTACCGGATTTACCTGAGAAAATTCATGCTGAATTAAAAAATGCACCTTCTCTAAATGAGGGGGACATTAATTTTATTCTCTCTTCACCCGCAGCTTATCAGTTTTTTAAATCAATTAAAGCTGAATGCCGTGCTCCGGAAAAAATGATTATTAATTGGCTTAAAGGTCAATATGCTGCTGCTTTAAATGAAGAGAACTTAACCTTTGATACACCGCGCATATCAGCAGAACTCATGGCGAGCCTTCTTAATAAACTGCATGACGGTACTATTTCTTTAAACAATGCGCGAGCTATTTTTGCATTACTTTGGGCTGGAGAAAAAGACATTGAAGCAATTATTGAGCGTGAAGGATACCAACAAGTCGATGATACTGCTGCTTGGGAGGAAATGATCCTTCAGCTGATTCAGCAATATCCTGAGCAAACTGCGGATTACCGAGCAGGAAAAGAAAAATTATTGGCATTCTTTGTCGGACAAATTATGAAACAAACTAAAGGAAAAGCTAATCCGGAACAAATTAATACCCTCCTGAAAAAACACTTAACAGGAAATGGTTCATTTTGAATTAAAAAAGAAATTTTATCCAGAAACTCGAGGCACCTGTTTCACATAATGCTTTAGGTATTAAAGAACGCTCTCCCTCCTTGATTTCAAATCAAGCCAGGTTATTAAAGGCATTCTAGTTTTTTGTCAGCTGCGCTTGGAAATACCTGTTCTTTTAGCTGCTGGTATGCTTTATCACTGTCAGCTTCTTCAAGGAAGAAATTTTTCACGATATTTTCTACGTCATCACCAACTAAGCCCGAAGTTTTAAGTCCATGCAAATCAGACTTGGTTGAAAATAAAAGAATTTTGGAGTGTCCTTTCATTTTCCAGGCTTCATCAATGCCCAAAAGTCGTTGTAAACTAAGCATGCGGCTTGTACCGAAATAGCTACCACCTTTGGTGATGATTTCTTTTTGAGCACCAGCGCCTGTGGTTACTTTATTATGAGCATTATTAATAATATCGTGTAAGTTGCTTTCAAAATTTAAACCTTTATCTTGCAACTTAAGTTCTTTTTCTAATGCATTGCAATAGCTTATCTTCGCCTGATTTCGTGATTTATGAAAAAATTTTACAGAAAATCGTTCTTGCTCGTGTTCTATTGTTTCTCTATATGTTTGTATTAATGAGATTGCTTCTTGCAGTCGGTTTTTCTTTGCCATAAACGTTTCTTCATTTTTTGGATCACTTTTCTCAGGTAACTCCTGTGGAGAGGAAAACTCCTCATCTATTCTTTTTTGTGGGACTTCACTGCTCGTCTTGCTAATTTTTTGTAAAAGAGACTCGGCCTCCACCTTTTTTTGCCGAATGGATTGTTCAATCTTTTCAATAGCCTGGATAGTTTGTTGATGTATTTCCGAGCTGCCATTAATCCCTTGCTTGATATGCTGTATTTCTTGTTCCTTAGCTTCAATTAATCGTATGAATTCTTGCAGTTTCTGAGCATCTGAAGGGATTAGTAGTTCAACTTCTTTTTGCGTGATAATGCCTTCAATCGTTTTTACTTGCTTAAGCAGCGTCGTTAAGCTCTTTAAATCTGTTGCTTGCTTCATAATCAATTCAAAGTTTATTATTTGCTGATTAAGCTCTGATTGCTCCTTCTTAATCACTTCTTCCACAGAGGTTCCTTTACATTCCTTTACGATTCCATCCATACTGAGCTTTCTTTCAGCAAAGTGCTTTCTGAATGCCAAGATGGACTTCTCAGCAAATAAACGAGCAAATTTCTTCTCAAATGCAACAAATGATTCTTGCGAATAATTTGAAAGCAACTCAAGATAATCGTCTTTCATTAATCCCAAGTTTTCCTGATTTATATCTATGTCAACTCTTGCTGAATTTACTAAAGACTTGGCTTTGAAGACTAGTTGTTGATTGCGAAGAGCCTCTAACTCTTTTTTAAATGCATCCAGTCGTTTGGCAACGTTCATATTGAGAGTCGAGTCCTCAATGTCTTCAATTGACGGGTATTCGTCCTTCGTTTTTGGTTGCCTTGAATAATGTTGATTCTGAGCATGCTTCTCACGAATAATCCTTGTATTAATATCCGTTTTTGCTGAAGACAATACTAGAATCATGGCATTTAGGAAATCCAAATAGTCCTGGCTGTATTTTGAGGCATCAAACGCGGTAGAAGTGAATAACTTAATGTTCTTTTTATTGGATTCAATGAATTTTTTGAGGTGTTCATTAAACCCTATTTCAGCGAACTCCTTAACTTGCTCTAGAAGAGTTTGTTCAGAGATTGCGTCAGGGTTTGTATAAATGGCACGCAGTTGCTGATTTTTCATAATAAGCATTACGGATTAAAAACAGAATGAATATATTATAATCCAAATTGACAATTAATTACACATATTTCGAGCTAAATGGAAATTGAATTTACATTAAGGGCAAAATTGAATCATTGTTTAAAAATAAGAATATAGCTATTGATCTACCTAATTGAAAATCCTTAACTTGGAAATCAGTCGCTTCATAGTGCGCTGGGATTGTAGCTTAGTTCGTGTCAAAGGCTTCTTACAACATAAATATTACTTTCACTATCCCCGATAATGATAAAATGGATATCTGACATTGAATTTCTATAACTTGAAATTATTGTAATTTAAGGAATAAGAATCAAATCGATGGGTAGATAATTGGATAATGAAGTAAAAAGAGTCAGTCGATAAGCCGGGTTCTGTCATGGACAATCATTCATCTGGGACATGCGTCACCACATGCCTCAAGCGACCTACCCGAATCCCGTGCGGGTCACACGTAATGACTTTTCAGCCAAATGGATTCCTATTTGATCTTGCTCCGAGTGGGGTTTTCCCTGCCACGTCTGTTACCAGCCGTGCGGTGCGCTCTTACCGCACCATTTCACCCTTACCTCAAAGAGGCGGTATATTTTCTGTGGCACTTTCCGTAGGTTCACACCCCCCAGGCGTTACCTGGCACTCTACCCTATGGAGCCCGGACTTTCCTCCCTTTGCAAAGCAAAGAGCGATTGTCTGACCAACTCTGTTATCAATAGTAGCAGAGTGCCTAGCTAAAGACCACTATATTGGGAATATTTAATTATGAAAAAACCAGCGAGACTATTCTAATCAATTAGAAATCACGAGTCCCAATAAATTCATCATCAAAATAACGCTTTAATTTAGTACGTAATGTACCACGGCTTACACCAAGAACACGGGCAGCTTTTGATTGGTTGTAACGGGTTAACTCCATAACAGTACGAAATAACGGAGCTTCAACTTCTTCAACAATTAATTGATATAAATTTAAGTTGGAATCTTTATTGCTAATACTGGTTAAATAACCCTTAACAGCATGAATTACTTGATGTGAAAGTGCTTCGCTGCTTTGCACCATTGTTTCTGTGCTCATTTAAGTCTCCTAGTACAGATTAATTAAATAAAATTATGCCCAGTACATACACTCACCGAACACTATGGCCTATATAGTACCAAACATCTCAAAGAGTGTAAATATTGTTTTAATGATATTCATTTCTTAAGGAAATATTAAGTCAAAAAAATTTTACCATTTTACAAGTTGAATGGACAAGGCGAATTTATTATTTAATTGCTGTATGACTGTTATTTTTTATTAAGTAGAAGAAAAATAATAAGAAAATTTGTATGATTTTATCTCAAATGCCCAAAAATTGTAGATTCCTATTTAATCTTTTCAATTATTTTTCATAACTGGTGGCATTTGAATTATTAAGGATAAATAGGCCAAAAGAGCATACCAGTGACGTGTATTACCATCTTAATGGAACCTTTAGTTTCCCTTTTCTGGAAAAAACAGCAAAAAAAATAACTGCATTGAAATATATGAAGAATTAATTCGAGTACGTAGAGAATATCTCCAAAAAACACCGCAACACCCCAAAGTGCTTATTCCAAAGAGTTAATTGTAATTATTTGGAAACATTTAACTTGGTGTATAAGATGATTCAGAATCTAACTGATATTTTTGATGGCGCGGTGGATATAGTAGAAAGTTCAAAAGCTAAGTATATTGAAATTAGAACAAAACCTAAAGAAATGGCGAATGAAACGCGTGATAGATATATAGATTCATTCATATTCGGCCTATAGTTAATCTTCGGCGCTTCTTCCAAAGCTGAATTAAATAAAGTCTTAGGCTTTTTTTTCAAATAAGCAGCAATTAAGCAGGAAACAAATTAAAGAGCATCCATTATGTTTTCCATATAAATTCTCATCAATGTAGGTATGTTTATTGATGAAGCCCTCCGTTAACGTGCCACAGCTTCTCCGTAGCACGTAGGCTATAAAGACATTGCTTATGCCGCAACGCATTCTACTCCACTGTGAAACTTTCCCCACATCCACATTGACCTGTTTGGTTAGGGTTATTGAAAACGAATTTATAATTTAAACCCTGTTTTACGTAATCAACACTCATATTTTTCAGAAAGGGATAACTGGACTTATCAATACATGCACTATAATTTTCAGTCAGAGTAAGAACCAAATCACTTTCATCAGGAGCTCGTACATAATCAATGACATAAGATAAACCAGAACACCCAGTTTTTTTTACCGATAAACGGATCCCAGTATATTCAGAATTTTTTTGCAAATAAGACACCAAGTGTTTTACTGCTGCTTCAGTAAAAATGATTTCAGGTACGGTGCTTTCTACATGATGCATTACTACACTCATTATTACCTCTCGATTCGATTTGTTTTCTTCATTAAAAGCAATGCTTCTTTATAAACATCAATAATCCTTAATGCTATAGGATATTGAGCAACAGGAATATCTAATTCTTTAACGATGAGCTGATAATCAATTTGCGGTACGGCATCCATGGTCCGCCCTTCAAGCTGCCTGCATAACCATTCCAGGCTCGCAATTACATAAGGATTACCATTTGTTTTAAAACAAGCTCGGACAATTGTACCCTCTGAATTACACTGTACATAGAGTTCAATCGTTCCTTGACCTTTTTGGTCGTTTTTAACAACTCCCGCAAAATGATCATTTAAATCGATAACCCCTACATGTCTGGGTGAAAAAAAACAATCCTCTACAATTCTATTATACATCATGATGGTGATATTTCATGCAATCGAGTTACTTGCGTACAAATAACGTTAATCGCGTGCTCTACTTCTTCTTCCTTAGTAAAACGCCCTATTGATAATCTCATGCTACTTTGCGCCAAATCATCGCTTAGCCCTAAAGCTCTCAACACGTAAGAGGGTTGGATACTGGCAGAACTACAGGCTGAAGTAGTAGATACAGCTAACTCATTCAATGCTAAAAGCAAAGAATCCCCATCTAAACCGGCAAAGCTTATATTAAGATTGCCCGCAATTCGCTTTTGCTCATCTCCATTAAGCTGGATGCCCGGCAAATGCTTAATACCATTCCATAAACGCTGACGATAGCTTAAAAGACGGGCTTGTTCCTCTTCTCGTAAGCTTTCGGCTAACGCAAACGCTTCTCCCATGCCTACAATTTGATGCGTGGCCAAGGTACCTGACCGTAAACCTCCCTCATGCCCACCACCAAAACTTTGCGGCTGAAGACGAATTCGTGGTTTGTGCCGGACATAAAGCGCACCCACACCTTTGGGACCATAATTTTTATGGGCTGATAACGCCATTAAATCTACAGAAAGATGTTCAAGGTCAATAGGAATTTTTCCAGCACTTTGTGCTGCGTCAACATGAAAAAGAATTCCTTTATTACGTAATAAAGCACCAATAGACGCAATATCTTGTACTACACCAATTTCATTATTCACATGCATGATGGATACTAAAATGGTATCTGATCTCAATGCTTGAGTAAGTTTTTCAAGATCAAGCAAACCATTGGATTCAGGCTGCAGATAAGTTACTTCGAATCCATCTTTTTCTAAACGATAAAAACTATCAAGTACTGCCTTGTGTTCTGTACTCATCGTAACCAAATGCATCCCTTTATTCTTATAAAAGTGGGCTGCGCCTATTATCGCCAAATTATTCGCTTCTGTGGCACCTGAAGTAAATACTATATCCTGGATGGACGCGCGAATTGAATCTGCAACTTGTAAACGCGCATGCTCAACAGCAAGAGCTGCAACGCGACCGTATTCATGGGTTACTGAAGAAGGATTACCATAATCTCCATCTGGGCCTAAATAACAAATCATGCGCTCTACTACACGCGGATCTGTCGGTGTTGTTGCCATATAATCAAAATAAATTGGTATTTTAATTATTCTGTTCACTCCGGCTCCTTTTACTTGCCCATTCCAACGTTTTTTGAACTTGACTCAACATACCTCTTAGCAGATTTACTTCCATTTTTTCCAAATTTACCCGATTAAATAATCGACGCACACGCTGCATTAAACGTCTTGGATTTGACGCTTTTAAAAATTGAATCTCAATAAACACTTCTCTCAAATGCTCATAAAATTGTTCTATTTCATCCGCTGCAGCATATTCATCCTCACGTAATGCCACTTCTGCTTTGGGTGCTAACAGCTTCATTCGCAATTCATAAGCAATAATCTGTACCGCCTGTGCCAAATTAAGTGAAGCATATTCAGGATTGCTCGGAATATGGATATGATAATGACATTTTAGCAGTTCTTCGTTAGTAAGACCTGCATGCTCTCTTCCAAAAACAATCGCAATCTGAGTATTTTCTGATTGTTGGCTTACCAAATCCGCACACGATGCAGGAATTAAGCCAGGTAAGGAAAGACCTCTAGGCCTAGCGCTTGTTCCCAAAATCAGCTGGCAGCCAACCAAAGCCTCATCTAAAGTTTCAGTAACGACAGCTCGTTCTAAAAGGTCATCAGCCCCTGCTGCCATTTCTTTTGCTTTATAATCCGGAAAAGATTTAGGTTTAACCAGATACAGGGAATTTAACCCCATAGTTTTCATCGCTCGAGCTGCTGAGCCTATGTTACCGGGGTGAGATGTTGCTACTAGAATAATACGAATTGAGCTTAACTTCATAAAAAAACTTTTATTAATGCATTGAAATGCCTCTATCATATCATCGAACACCCTTTTTGACGATTTTTGCTTTTTTCATATTTAACTCTATTTGCGCAAAAAAAATATGATAGAATCACCGGTTTTGTACATTCAAGAGTATATTCATGGAACCACTTTTAAATATAGCAATTAACGCAGCACGACTGGCCGGTGAAATTATAATTCGACATATGGAGCAAGTGGATCGTCTCAAAATTACCGCTAAAAATAACCATGAATATTTTAGTGAAGTAGACATCAAAGCCGAACAAGCCATTATTCATACGATTCATAAAGCATATCCTGAACATGGGATTCTTGCTGAGGAAAGTGGTATCCAGGAAGGAGATGGCGAGTCAATCTGGATTATTGATCCACTGGACGGAACATCCAATTACTTACATGGATTTCCTTTCTTTTCAGTTTCTATAGGGGTAAAAGTTAAAGGCAGGATAGAACATGGAGTTATTTACGATCCATTACGACATGAATGTTTTGCTGCAAGCCGAGGGCGCGGAGCACGATTAAATGATCGAAGAATACGCGTTTCCAAGCAAACTCAACTTGTGGCCTCGCTTTTAGGCACTGGTTTCCCCTCACGGGACATCAATGCAGCACAAAAATACCTACCTACTTTTGAAGCATTATTTGGTAAATGTGCCGGAGTCAGAAGAACTGGATCTGCAGCACTTGATTTGGCTTATGTAGCCAGTGGTCGGCTGGATGGATTTTGGGAGTTCGGTTTGCGGCCTTGGGATATTGCAGCAGGATCCTTATTAATTCGAGAGGCAGGTGGATTAATTAGTGATTTACAAGGCGGTGATGATTTTCTCAAATACGGAGACATTGTAGCTGGAACACCTAAGGTGTTTAAATCATTGTTACAAACTATTTCCCCTATTTTGAAATAAGAAAAATCGTAGCCTGGGTGAAGGCAGAGCCGTTACCCAGGAATAATTTGTTACAGTCCCGGGTTTCGCTGGGCTCCACCCAGGCTGCAAAGAATTCAGGGCTTAAATTTTATTTAAACCCCGGCTTTAATCCAAGAGCTAAAGGAAGTTCATCAGCCAAAGCAGTTCCAAGACTTTTGGACACTCGATCAAAAAGATTTTGCTTATGGGTATAATCAATAACTTCAGGGATTTTAATCACTTCACGAGCTACCTGTCCACTGCTGGCAAGACCATCAATTAGCCCAATTGATAAAGCCTGTTCGCCAGTCCAAAAAAGTCCAGAGAATGTGTCATTATCAATATGTAAGCGACTTCCTCGACCTTCTTTTACTCGATTGATAAACTGTTCATGTACTTGATCCAACATAACCTGTAATTTTTGCTTGGCGAAATCAGTTTCAGGGGTAAAAGGATCTAAAAATGATTTATTTGCACCCGATGTTTGTAATCTTCGCGAAATACCAATTTTATTGATTAAATCTACAAAACCAAAACCATTATACAAAACACCTATAGAACCAACCATGCTTGCAGGACTGGCATAAATATTTTCCGTTGCAACAGCAACGTAGTAAGCAGCAGAAGCACACGCATCCACACAAACTGAATAAATTTTTATATCCGGATATTTTTTATGATAAAATTTTATAATGTTGTACATATATTCAGCCTGAACTGGACTGCCTCCAGGGCTATTAATACGAACAATCACTGCCTTTAACCCAGGATTTTTATAAGCTGAATCCAACCCCTTTGCAAAATCATCTGCATTGGCTTTAGTTTCAGACATTTCTCCTGTAATATCTACTATACCTACGTGAGACTTGATATTAGTACCTACACCTTCATTGGTTCCCTTTGACACGTAATAAACTATATAAGCAATGATGAGCAAATAAATAACACGCATAAACCATTTCCATCGGCGCTTCCTTTTCGCTTCTTTCATATAATCAATAATGATTTGATTCAGCAAAGCTTGGGAATCCGAAGTAGAATTAGAAGAATGGTTATTTGTCATAATCAATCACTTGAAATAATTAAATAAGCCCTTATTTTACGGTAGATGCAAGAAAATTAATACCCATTAACCATTAGAAGGTTATACATCATGAGAATGGATAAACTAACATCAAAATTTCAAATAGCTCTGGCAGATGCTCAATCTCTGGCTTTAGGACGAGACAACGGCTTTATCGAACCCGAACACTTAATGAAGGCGCTTCTGGATCAACAAGGAGGTACTTGCAGACCGCTGCTTAGTAAGGCTGGTATTAATATCCCTCTCTTAAGAACCCTTTTAGATCAGGCGTTAGATAAACTTCCTAAAGTTGCTGGTATGGGAGGTGATATCCATATTTCAAATGGATTAAATCGTCTATTAAATCTTACTGACAAGCTGGCGCAACAAAAGAAAGACAATTTTATTTCCAGCGAGCTTTTTGTTTTGGCGGCAATAAGTGAGGAAGGCAGTCTTTCTCGCATACTAAAACAAGCAGGTGGTGAAGCGAAAGCAATAGAAAATGCAATTAATGAATTGCGTGGTGGAGAAACGGTTAACGATCCTAATGCCGAGGAACAACGTCAAGCTCTTGAGAAATATACTCTAGACCTAACCGCCCGCGCAGAACAAGGTAAATTAGACCCGGTAATTGGTCGCGATGATGAAATTCGCAGAACCATTCAAGTATTGCAAAGGCGTACAAAAAATAATCCTGTTTTAATTGGTGAGCCCGGCGTAGGTAAAACAGCAATTGTTGAGGGATTGGCACAACGTATTATTAATGGTGAAGTTCCTGAAGGTCTAAAAAATAAACGGTTACTTTCATTGGATATGGGGGCATTGATTGCCGGAGCAAAATTTCGCGGTGAATTCGAAGAGCGATTGAAAGCTGTTCTAAACGATCTAGCAAAACAAGAAGGTCAAATTATTCTCTTTATTGATGAGCTTCATACTATGGTGGGAGCTGGAAAAGCGGAAGGCGCAATGGATGCAGGAAACATGCTCAAACCAGCTTTAGCGCGCGGTGAGCTCCATTGCATCGGTGCAACCACTCTTGACGAGTACCGACAATATATCGAAAAAGATGCTGCTTTGGAACGGCGCTTCCAGAAAGTTCTTGTTGATGAACCCAGTGTTGAAGATACAATTGCTATTCTTCGTGGTTTAAAAGAGCGTTACGAAGTACATCATGGGGTTGAAATTACTGACCCAGCTATAGTCGCAGCTGCTACTTTATCGCACCGATACATTACGGACAGACAACTTCCCGATAAAGCGATTGATTTAATCGATGAAGCAGGAAGCCTGATCCGCATGGAAATTGATTCTAAACCCGAAAGCATGGATAAGTTAGAACGACGTTTGATTCAATTAAAAATTGAGCGTGAGGCACTCAAAAAAGAACACGATGAAGCATCTAAAAAACGACTTGATGACTTACAACATACAATTGACGAGATGGAACACAACTACTCTGATTTAGAAGAAGTTTGGAAATCAGAAAAAGCGATGATGCAGGGAGCAACTCAAATTAAAGAGGCCCTTGAGCAAGCAAAACTTGAAATGGAAACCGCACGTCGAGCTGGAGATTTGAGTAGAATGTCTGAATTACAATATGGACGTATTCCAGAACTTGAAAAACGTTTGACACAAGTGGCTGAAGCAGAATCTCATGAAAATAAATTAGTGCGTAATAAAGTGACAGAAGATGAAGTGGCAGAAGTCGTTTCCAAGTGGACTGGCATACCTGTAGCTAAGATGATGGAAGGTGAAAAAGAAAAATTACTGAGGATGGAAGAAGTATTGCATCATCGTCTCATAGGTCAAAATGAGGCAATAGATGCTGTATCCAATGCCATTCGTCGTTCACGTGCAGGATTATCCGATCCTAACCGTCCTATTGGATCATTTTTATTCCTTGGTCCTACTGGTGTGGGTAAAACTGAATTATGTAAGGCCCTTGCTTCATTTCTCTTTGATACCGAAGATGCGATGGTACGCATCGATATGTCCGAGTTTATGGAAAAACATTCTGTTGCCCGTCTCATTGGGGCGCCACCTGGATATGTTGGTTATGAGGAGGGAGGCTATTTAACGGAAGCGGTTCGACGCAGGCCTTATTCCGTTATTTTGCTTGATGAAGTAGAAAAAGCGCATACGGATGTGTTCAACATACTCCTGCAAGTGATGGATGATGGACGCTTGACTGATGGCCAAGGACGTACTGTTGACTTTCGCAATACCATTATTGTCATGACCTCAAACCTGGGCTCCAATCTGATTCAGGAAATGGGGAATAAATTTAAATACGAACAAATTAAGGATGCTGTAATGGAAATGGTGCGCCAGCACTTCCGTCCTGAGTTCATTAACCGCATTGATGATACCGTAGTTTTCCATTCCCTTGCTAAAGATCAAATTGCGAAAATTGCTGCAATCCAAATTGGTTATTTGCAAAAACGCCTGAAACAACAAGATATCCATCTTGATGTAGCTCAGGAAGCATTATCACACTTAGCAGAAGCAGGCTTCGATCCTGTATATGGGGCAAGGCCTTTAAAACGCACCATTCAACAACAATTGGAAAATCCTCTGGCTCAAGATATATTGACAGGAAAATTCAAGGCAGGTGATACCATTAAAGTCACTTATAAAGAGGGTGAGATGAAATTTACAAGTCATTAATCATGGCCGCATGAGCGAGTCATAGTCGTGCTGGCCATTAAGTGAAGGATTCTCGACTTTCTCCCCTGCTTCCCGCGGCTTGTCTGCGGGAAGCAGATAACTGAATAGCAGACCCCATTATACCTCATCCAATGCTATCTAGATTACTTCTTAACACTTTATACGCTTTAACCGTTCTACTAACCGTTTTTTCACCTCTGGCCATTCTCCGGCAAGGATACTAAACAGGACCGTATCTGTGACCTGGCCATTGTGATGAATCATATGTTGACGGAGAATACCTTCTTGTGTTGCTCCCAATTTTTTTAACGTATTGTAGTTTTTGACATTACGAGGGTCTGTTGCAATTTGTATGCGATTGATACTCCAGATCTCAAATGCATTTTGAAACAGTAACAGCAAAGACTCGTGATTATAGTGCTTCCCCCACACTGACGGTGTAAACCAACCATAACCAACTTCTAGCTTTTTATGTTGCAGATCTATCTCATAATAAGCTCGGCTTCCAATTAATTCATTGTCCTTTAACCGTCTTATTACATAGGTAAGTTGGATGCCGTGGAGCTGCTTCATCAAACAATTCTGAAACCAGGTATCATAAAATTTACCATTCGCTTTATTGGGCATATAAGTCCAAATTCGCGCGTCATTGGCTGGATGACGCAAGCTCTCGTAATGACTTAAAGCAAGAGGCTCCATTTGAATGCTTTGACCAATAAGGTTCTCAGGCACAAGTGTACTGACTTTTGTTTTACTTTTGGGCATAATAAGCATGTCATACATTATTGTTTTCTCAATCTAAAAACATGATCAATAAATTATTTCATCGAATAAAACAACTGTTCCAAGTTCCAGCGGATAAAATTATTTCTAATGCTTATCGGATTATCTCAGTTAATGAGAGTTATCAAAACACTGCAAAAGTTTATGTTACAGTGCAAGTTACTGGAAAAGCAGTAACCTTTGACAAGTCAGTAAGCGAATTGTATCAAAAAAAATGGCTGGATAATTTTTCGCATGAAGATGTAGCACATATTGCGGCTTTATATTCTGCAGAACAAACCAAGAATCTGGATTTAATTAAACGATTCCCCAAACAAACCCCCGCAAACAAATCCAGTGTTATTAGTGTTGGAATACTGTTCACAACTTTTTTAATCTTATCGAATTTAGCAGCCTTTAAAATAGCTGCTTTTGGTTCCATCAATTTTGCTGCGGGTTTAATTTTTTTCCCTTTAACCTATGTCTTTGATGATATTCTGACTGAAGTATATGGATTTAAAGTTAGCAGGCGGATCATTTGGATGGCATTACTAGCGAATACTATTGTATTCTTGGGCACCTGGCTTACCATTTATCTGACCCCTTCGCCCTACTGGTCTCATCAAGAAGCTTATGCAACAGTATATCAAGGAACATTAAGAGTTTTCGTAGCTTCCGTCATTAGTTATTTTTTTGGGGAATTTGCCAATTCAATTATTTTAGCCAAACTCAAAGTGCTGACATCCGGGGAGCGTCTGTGGCTGCGTGCGATTACAAGCACGATGGTTGGGGTGGGTATTGATACAGTACTTTTTACTCATATTGCCTTTTTGTTCCTAATTCCCTACGCAGGCATTTGGCAAATTATTGGAACAATGTATTTACTCAAAGTATTGTATGAGGTATGTGCGTTGCCCATCACATATCGTGTTTCAAATTATTTAAAACGAAAAGATAATGTCGATCATTATGATGTAAAAACTAATTTTAATCCGTTTTCATTAGCGCTTTAATCATGGATACAACCATAAATAATCTATCTGGAAATGGAAGAATTATTATTCATTCGAGTTATTTGTGGTATTTGACCTTAACTTATTCCATGATCATTATACTGGCTAATTGGTTTGATCCAAGGTTAATTAATGTTTGGGGCTTAACAACTGATGCTGGAACACTGATCTTTCCATTATCCTTTTTGCTTTCTGATTTGATTACTGAGGTGTATGGTTATAAATATGCACGTCGTACTATTTGGTGTGGGTTCGTATTTAATTTATTTTTTATTTTATATGGCCAACTTGTCATCCATATGCCCAATCCTAATTTTACCACCAATAATGCTATTTTCGATACCCTGTTAACCATTAACTCCAGAATTATTTTGGCATCATTTATCAGTTACCTAATTGCCGAATCGTTCAATTCTTACCTTATTGCCAAAACCAAAGTTAAGACTCAAGGACGGTATATGGGAGGAAGATTTCTTTTTGCTACATTTTTAGCCTCAGGGCTGGATAGTGTAATTTTTACAGCGATTGCATTTTATAAAACACTACCTAACTCTGTTTTCATTACCATGATGTTCACTATGTGGTTCATTAAGGTGTTTATTGAATTATGTGGCCTTCCGCTCTCCATAAATCTAGTCAATAAGTTAAAAAAAATAGAACAAATTGATATTTATGATAAAAACACAAAATTTAATTTATTTCGTTTTGATCTCAACTACATCCAGCAAGAAAACGAGTATTTAAACAAAACAAGAGGAAATGATACAGTGTGACCTGGGGGTCGCGACCCCAGGTTAGTTTGCAATAAAAATTAAACCGTAAGAATCACCACTTCGCTCTCTTCTTTTTTCGGTGCTACTTGCAAAGTAAGTTCTTTTTCAGCCCTAGCAATCGCAGTATGCATCTTCTCTGCTCCTTCAAAAAACTCACAATCAAAGGCAGTATCCTGTTTGGACTCAATGAACCGTTTGAGAAATTTCACACCGTCTAACATATCTTCTTTTGACAATTCATCCAGAGATCGTTCCAGACCTAAAGCCTGTTGGATAATAAATAACAGATCTGTATCAAGGAGCTTTAGTTGTTGCAGTAGTAATACATAACCACCAAAAAGCATGTAACTGCATGTAGAATCAGAACAATCTTTCATCTTTCCCAAAAAATTACTGTGATCAATCGATTCAAGATCATCTTGAACCGAGGGAGTATAAAATAAACTAAATATTGCATTTCTTGATGTCTCTGACTCAACATGTTTAATCAGACTGGCATTAATTGTTTCTCCGTCTAAAATTTTAAACGAATTAAAATTCCTATAATCTTTTGCAACCCCTCTACACCATTTCTCCATATCTTTTTCAAGCTGTTGGCGTTCGCTTTCGATTTGTGTCACTAGAGATTTAACAAAATCAATCGCTTTAAATCGATGTAACACTGCTGCGCCACGTTTTCTTTGCTCATCAATAATATCCTGAAGATACTGTTTGAAATGTTCATCCTTTACAAAATGGGGGTACTTCATGAAACGGGGAACTTTCTCTTTATCTTCAAGCAACATGTTATCACGAAAAACTTCTAATGATTTTACGATGGTTACAACATCAAGAATCTTTAAATCATCCTCTTTATATCTTTTTCTGACAACATCTATTTCTTTAAATTGCAAAGCTCTTCTTATGGCTTGGAATAACTTGCAAGTGGTCACATCACATTTGCCAAAGTAGGTCCAAGATGCATATGCATTATAATCATCATATTCTTTAATCAACCGAAAATAGCGATGAATTAATGCACCTAATAAAAACAAAGTACCTTGTTTGGTTTTTTCTTTATCCTCTTTGGGAATTTGCCGCAGTTCATTTATGAGTAAATTAAACACATCAACCTGGGTATCTCTGCCCGATTTACATTTTATTACCTCATTTGTTCTAGCAATTAATACTTCAAGGCTAGATTGTTGTACTACAGAGGATCCATCATTGACCTGACTATCCACTACTTTATATCTTCCTAATAAAGTGGAGTATTTTGCTTCTAGATTAAGCGTATTGACTCTAAATTTTGCAAATGCTGGCGGGATAAAAGTCATACATCCTCCTTAATACATACTCATTCCTAGAGAACTCATAACCCCTTTATAAAAGCCATATAAGGATGAAGAGTTCTTATTAAACGAAAAATATTTTGTCTCATGAATATCCTTTTGAATTGTTGCTCCTAATCGTTCGTTTAGATCCTTATATGTTTTTTCTTCTCTTCGTTCATATACAAAGGTGCAATAGTAACTAAACTCACTCAAACATGAGTTAAAAAAATCCTTATCCATGTCTTCAAGAGATTGAATGTCTAAATGACTGCGAAATAAATCAATTAAACTTTGATGAAGATAATTACTTACCGAGGAATCATATTGAAACCACTTGACCAAATATATTCCAATAATAACCTTTCTTCTAAATTCATTGAAATCATCTAGAGTTAGCTCAGGATTTCTTTTAACGACTTTAACATATTGGATTAATTCATATGTCTCATCTAAACTGTGAGCCAGCATACTTATTGTGGTCGCATCATCCATGGCAGCATGTCTCGAAATGAATAGGGAAAAAAAACTTAAACATCCCGCATGTTGTCCATTAGTTCGCGCTAAACACGTCGCTAGTCCTCTTGCTTTTTGCTGAAATTCGGCAAACAACATTGTCATTGCGTCCCTCCTGCAAATATTGACCCGCAATAACTGCAACGCGTCATTGTCCAAAAATGTAAACGCCTTCATTTTTTATAGCAACCTATAAAAAATAATGCAACTATTAATTTAACTAATTGAACATAAAAAGAATTAAAAGTCTTTTTTATAATTTTTTATGTCCAATACGTTCGAGGATAACTCAAGTAAGAAAGAGGTGAAGAGCAAAGAAATTAAGCCCGGGCGAACAAAGGTGCAGCATAACTAAAAAAACTAAAGGAAGCCTGGGTGAAGCGGGTACGCTTCGCCCAGGTTATAAACTATCTTGAAAAGCGCTCGTCTATAGAGTTGATTAATTTTTGATGAATTCCATTAAAACCTCGATTACTCATGACCAAAACAGCATCCCCCTCTTGTACAACCCCAGTCACCTCTCTAATTATTTCATCATGGTTTTTACAAATCTTATAGGGACAAGTCCAGTTGTTTACAGTTTCGTGCAAATTAAAATCATTCGGTTCCAAAACATATGCGCCATTCACTGGTTCCAAAGCATGTGCCATTTCATTAGCATGAACACCAGTACGCATGGTATATGAGGCAAATTCTAACACCGCAAAAATACGTTGATGTCTCTTACTTTGTTTTAAAGCATCGATTGTTCGCATAATGGCTGTAGGATGGTGCGCAAAATCATCATAAAGTGTTATACCATATTTATTGGATCGAACCTCTAAACGACGCTTTACTGGAGTAAAACGTTCTAACGCTTCAGCTGCTACTTTGGGGCTTACTCCAGCATTTACACTGGCAACAAGAGCAGCCAAGCCATTTTCCACATTAAAACGCCCAATTAAAGGCCATCTAACTTCAGCCACTTCCTTGCCATCATGCAAGACTTTAAATGCTGAACCATTCTCTTCAATTAATTGTGCTGTCCATTGTGCACTATCACCTAAACTCAACTCTTCAATTCGCGAATATTGACCACGAGCAATCACTTCATTAAGTGCTTTATCATCTCGAGGCTTAATCACAACACCACTTGCAGGGATAGTTCTCATCAGATAATGAAATTGCAATTGAATCGCTGCTAAATCAGGATAAATATCTGCATGATCAAATTCCAGATTGTTTAAAATAGCGATTCTTGGACGATAATGCATAAACTTAGGACGTTTATCAAAAAAAGCACTATCATATTCATCTGCTTCAATTACAAACCATTTACCCAAACCAAGACAAGAGCTTGTTTGAAAATCAGATGAGACCCCACCAATTAAAAATCCAGGATTAAATCCTGCTTGATGCAAAATCCAGGCAACCATTGACGTAGTTGTTGTTTTACCGTGGGTACCAGAAATGGCGATTACTTGATATCTGGATAAAATATTTTCAGCAAGCCATTGTGGTCCAGAAGTATATGGTTTGCCTGATTCAATTACAGCTTCGAGTACTGGCATACCTCTTTTAATGGCATTGCCCACAATAACCAGATCTGCTTGTAATGCTAAAGTAGTATCATCATAACCTTCATTCCAGGTTATTCCTTTTGCTGCGAGTAAGTCACTTACTGGCGGATAACAGTTGGCATCACTTCCAGTAACCTTATAGCCCGCATCACGCGCCAACAAAGCTAAGGCGCTCATAAAAGTGCCGCTTATACCTAAAATATGTAAATGCATGATAATCCTAATCTCATTGTAATAAAGAAATAGTTAAAATATTAACCGCTATTAAGCCAAATGCAGCCAATACAGATTGAATCGCTGTAGTGTTTAATGCAAACTTATATATATGAGCTGTGATAACAATCTGCCAAACAGATAATCCCAAACTTAAAAATAAATAAAGAATGCCAATAAATAAAAATAAAGGATTTCTTAAATTAACCAGAGAAAGATATGGTCCAATAATCAATAGAGGAATAATTAATATATGGATGATAATATTAATACAGTACAATGAAGTGACTGTCTGCACAAGCCTCGGGGTCAATCCTTTAACAAACAACACAAGATAAGTATAAATGACATAGGAGATAATTAAAGATATGGAGGTGAATACATTATTTATCATCTCCCCAGAAGAATTTATCATCTTTTCAGTAGAGTTGAAATAAGCGTAATCCCATTCGACCGCCATAAGTAAAGCCAATAAGAAAGCACTCAAAACCATTCGAGTAATAGAGTAAGGTGTATTTTCTGGACTTTCTTTTAATAAGCAAATATCCCAATAACGATCAAATATTAGATGTAACATTTAAGTCTTCATTTTTTAATTAAATTTAATCACTACAAAACTACCTACTCTCCGATAATGATTCTTCTTTTCTCATTATTTTTTTTACCATGCCGAGCTGTTGTACAACAGGCTCGCTCCATGGCCCTGAAATTTTATAACTGTATGCAGATATTTTTTGCATGCTCTGATTAATAATTTTATTCGCCACCCAAGCTGCAACACCTGCTACAGGACCGCCAGCAATAGTTGCAACCACAGGCAAACTCGCGGTTATATGGGGAGATATTTTTAAGTTCAGGTCATAGGTATGTTTCACTAAGTCAAGATCTCCTTTCATACTTGCATAAGCAACAGGCCCATCAAGATAACTATCCTGTGTACCCATGATTCCTTTATTCACACTAAAATTTCCCTGAAAAATATCAAAACTATAGCCTTGATGTGCCAAATCACTAAAATCCAATTGTAAACGGCGTGGAATAGTCTGCAAACTTAGAATACTTAATAATTTACCTAGGCCTAACTTTTCTTCTGTGTCCTTGCTTAAATTCGTAATTCTTCCATTTTTAAGTTGTAAATACATAGTTCCTTTTAGCGCGGCAAGAGAAAATTGATACAAACTCTTTTTCCAACCCCCATGAAACTCCATATACCCTTTTTTTGCATGAACAGCAGGAGTTACATTCCAACGCTCTAAAGTTTTAGCTAAATTTGTGATATTCAGTTTTACATCAAGATTTGTCTGATTTACATTTTCTTTTTGAATCCATTCCCCCTCAACATTAAATTGATAGACTGGAGATGTAATTTGGCAATAATCGACTTTCCATTTTTCAGTGGTGGATTTACTCTTCAAAGTTACATCCCCCACTTGCACTTTTCCCACAGACAAATTATCAACACGCAAATTAAGGTTTGGTATTTGATTTGGATGCATTTGTGTCGTTTCAGCAAACTCTTTACCTGCGGTATCCATTTTATCCAAATTTAAATGGTGCACATGACCGCTTAATTCATTGGTAGGTCCATGATAAATTAAGTCAGCAGCAACATTTTTTTGCTGTAAATTAAAAGACCAATCTTTACTCGGTAATATTTTTGCTTTCACTATAATTCTATTAAACTGCTGTTTCAAAAAACTGAATTTATCTATAGTTATATTAATAATTCGCAAATTATTTAATATAGATGAGTCTGTTTTTGCAGAAGAAAATTGACTGTAGATATCCTTCCATTCCTGGAGATCGAATCCTTTTAAGGCACCTACAACAGAAAGGCCGGGTAATTTTTGATTTACAGCATTTGCACTACCTAAACGCAACTGTCCAGAATCAAAGGCATACCCCTCTTTAGAATTTTTAAATAATAGATCCGCGCTTAAACGATTATCGTAGTTACCTCGTAAGCGCATTGATTTTTTCGCATTGAGCTCAAGAGTTAATTCCAAGGGGGTCTTTTCATTTGATTTTTTACCTAAAGGAGTAGGTAAATTTACATCCATCCCCTCTAAAGTACTATTAAAACTGATACTGTCTGCTTCGGAAGGTTTATCACTTAACTTTAATACTGCGTTCACATCTAAAGAACCATCAACTACAGCAAGTTGGGGCAATCTAAATTGGTTTTTCAAAGAATCAACGGTACATTTCCCATTGATCGTAATTGTTGTTGCAGGCATTGGTGTTTTAACCGATTGAATTTTGATGTTCATTGGATGTCCCAAGATTGTGGCAAACAAGTAACTATCTGTTATCCCTGTTTCATTAAACATCAACCCGCCTGATAGATTTTTCACAGAAAATTGGGCTACTTCATGATTCACTGTAATTGTATTATTTTTAAAGGTGAGATTCCCTTTAGCAAGTACCTCATCATTTTCTGGATATAAAGGAACCTGTACGCTTAAATTGAGTAAGGCAGAGCCTTTAATGGACAGCATTTTTAAAAGGGTTAGCTTTTTCCTTAAAGGAGAAGCCATAACATAATTAATCATTTTTTGTACTGATGCATCAATTTTTCCAGTCACCAGCAAATTTTCTTTATTCTTTCCAATGTCATTGATACGCAAATACATTTCTTTTGTAGGTACACCCTGGAAATTAGCATGGACTATATCAATATTAAGATCCCGGTTTTTTAAATGAATAAATCCATCAATTTCTTTTATAGCCCGCCATTTGGAGTTGATTGCTATCTCTCCACCACTTGCAAAACTCTCTATGATAAATTCGCCGGTATTGTTATCGAAAGGAAAATCTTTTGCCATACCATTAACTCTTACCCTTCCACTCGCATTAGCAATCCGTTTTACATCATTTTTTAGCCAAAGATACAATTTAGGTTTCATGTATTTTTTAGGTAAAAACGGAACCCATTGCTGCCAATTTTTACCAGAAAATTCCGCACCAAGACGAACATGACCCACAGATTGGCGAGTCACCTGATCTACCGCGCCCTGCATGCTTAATGTTAATTCAGGCTGGCTTACTACAAACCGTTCCATACTAACCCGTAAACCATCATTCAACTCCTTCCAGTCAAAAGCACCATTAAGTAGTGTTAATGTTTGCTCTGGATAACCATTAACCTTTATCGAAGTATTTTCAGAGTCAAGCTCCAATCGCCCTTGTTCGGGTTGCCAGTTTATAACACCTGAAAGATTTTTTACTTGGGGAATATCATCTTTGGCATCCCATCCTAACTGCTCAAAACGTGTTAAAATATAATTTATAGAATAGTCATCAATAGAAAAACCATTCCCTCTTTTTTGTGATGTGTCCGTAGCATTTGGGGTTGTGTTAAGTACGGTCGAAGATTCTGATTGCAAATGCTCATTTTCAGTAACCGTGCTAAAAACCGGGACTGGAGGAATAACCGAAACATTGGTATTTAGTGAGACCAGGACCTGAGTATCTTTTAAAATTCCCTGCGGTTTCATAGCCAATATGTTCTGGATACTTTCAGGCCAGTTAATTGCATCAGAAAACAATGATTCAATAATGATTGATTTTGCAAATAATAGATAACTTTGTTGTTCTTTATTGTATTTAAGCAATAATTTATTCTCAGGCCAAGCTACACCACCAATACGCAATTTAATTGGATCGGCTTGGAGCTGCCAGCCTAAATTGTCGGGCTTCCATGAAAGATTTGCAAAGAATGATTGGATAAGTTGACTGTTTTGATTATTCAGCAATCGCCAAGCCAGCCGCTTAAAGGTTATCTGTGCTTGCACTGAAGAAACTGCACCATGATGTACATCAAGCCAGACCTTAATATTGCCCTTTCCCCCCTCAAAATGCTCAGTCGTCTTAGGAAACAAATTTTGCCATTGAGCAGGCACTATATTTTTAGCTGAAAAATAAAATTGCCCTTCAATATCCTCAAAATTGTCGGGATCAAAATATCCATCACCTAACAGTTGAAAATTAGTACTGCTTGTTTGTGCAAGTTGCGCCTCTCCTTTAAACTTATAATGTCCACCGCGATTTGCTACCGATACATTTAAACCATCAACAGGAATCAAGCCCCCGTCGCTAAAATGGAAATAAGCTGAAACATGCTTAATGATTAAGTGTTCTTGCTGCGAGAGCCAGACCAAAATCCGCTTGGTTTTCTCTGGCGTCATCTCGGTACTATTTAGGGGATCGGTAGCAACACCATCAATAGACCAATGATTATCTTTTTCTCTCAAATTGAGATGCATGTCATCAATAAAGAGAACTCCCGGTTGGATCTGCCAATTCCATAATGATTTAAATAAGTTAATTCCGACTAACAATTTATTGATATGAAAATCATGCTCTGAATCATCCCCCAAAGTAACCTGATTTAATTTAAGTACAGGTTGAAACCAATACCATCCTGTTTCCATTGTTTGTATTGTTACAGGTTGCCCTATAAGGATTGATAGACGATGTTCTACTTCTCCCTTATATTCTTTTGCCCAGGGAGTTAGAGAGCGAAATATGCTGGATAAAACAGCCATAAAGATAATTAGGACAGCTAAAAGCATCCAAACTCTTTTTAATACTGTACTCACGCGTTGTGTTCGATTACTCATTGATTTTTTTACTATACCATTGCTTTTGCGCATACTCATCATTTTCTTTTTGTTCGATGCGCTGTAATTTGAGTTGTTCGATCTTGTTAACCCGATCTACCAATTGGCCAACCCCTTCTTCAGAAATCTTTGTCTGTTTATATTTGAGTTCAGCCTTTGCCCTTATTTTTCCTAAATGAGCCAAATGTGCGGTTAATTGTATTAAAGCCGTATCCAAATGGCTAATAAAATCGATGCGATTACGTAGTCGAGCAACTGCTGTTCCTTGTTGACCAATTTTCTCAACTTGCTTTAGATAATCCTGTCGATAAGCAACCAACTGATCATGCTTTAACTTATTATGCTTAAATTGCTCCTGGGCTTTTAAAAACTCATGATATGCAGCATAAGTTGCTTCTTTTTTAATCTGTAAAAGCTGTTTTAAACGTTCCAATCGCTGACTCATCCATTAACTCCAAAAGATGATGCTAACTGGGATAACATATCCACACTTTCCTCATAAAGAAACCGTTCATTGATACTTTGCTCCATATATCTGCGAATTTTATCTCGAGATTGAATCGCCTTATCGAGATTTGGATCACTTCCCATTGCATAAGCGCCCAGCAATATGAAATCTTTATTTTTTTCATACAGTGATAAATTCTTTTTGAATAATAGCATATCATTCATTTGTTGCTCAGATACTATAGTTTGCATTACCCGACTAATTGAAGCTTCCAAATCAATAGCAGGATATTGTCCTTCTTCAGCAATAGACCGACTTAAAACAATATGCCCATCCAAAATAGCTCGTGCTGCATCTGCAATAGGATCTTGCATGTCATCGCCTTCCGTTAAGACTGTATAAAATGCAGTAATCGAACCACTGCCAGTTTCGCCATTACCCGCACGTTCGACGAGTTTTGGTAATTTGGCAAATACAGAAGGGGGATATCCTTTAGTTGCTGGCGCTTCACCTATAGATAGAGCAATCTCTCTTTGAGCCTGAGCAAAACGAGTTAAAGAGTCTATTAGCAGGAGTACATGCTTGCCCTGATCGCGAAAATACTCAGCAATACTCGTAGCTACTTTAGCACCGTGTAAACGCATTAAAGGGCTTTCATCTGCAGGTGCCGCCACAACAATTGCGCGCTTTAAACCCTCTTCACCTAAATTCAATTCAATAAATTCCTTGACCTCTCTACCACGCTCCCCAATCAAACCCACAACAACCACATCAGCTTTGGTAAAACGAGTCATCATTCCTAACAAAACAGATTTTCCTACTCCTGATCCTGCAAATAATCCGATTCGTTGGCCACGTCCCACAGTAAGTAATCCATTAATTGCGCGTATTCCTACATCTAGGGGCGTATCAATGACCGCTCTTTTTAAAGGATTAATTATGGGACTAATTAAAGGATATACCTCATTTAGCTCAAGAGGAGGACCGTCATCTATAAGAACTCCAGAACCATTTATAACTCGCCCTAATAATTGAGCCCCCACTTCGACCTGAGCAACACGTCCCGTTGGGGTAATAATCATCCCGGGAGCAAGCCCCTGAATCGCGCCTATGGACATCAAATAAGCACGATCTTGGCTAAAGCCAACAACTTCAGCGTCAATCGTGCGTGATTCATCAATAGTAATAAAACAACGCGCACCAACAGGTTGATTAAAACCTTTAGCCTCCAGTGTGAGGCCGACAGCCCGACTTATGCGACCACAATGTAATAATCCTAAATGCTTTTTTTCGCGAATTTCAGGCAATATTTTGGCCAGATGTGACTCGTAAACTTTCATCTGTTCACCTTAGTTTTGCAAAGGTTCAATCAGATCGTGAGTAATATACTTTGTGAATAAAGTGGCTAAACGGGTATATACTCGAGCATCTAATTCACTATCTTCCCCTTTTAAATAAAAATCTCCTCGATTTAATAAAGGATCTGCCACCAAAATCTCTTGCAGACCAGGTATCTCTTTTTCACCAAATTCTTTTTTGACCCAGGTAACATCTTCTGGATGCATGGCAAGCACTTTATAGGTTTTTAGGGAAGGCAATTCAGATTTGATGGCATTGAGTAAATCTATTAATTTATTAGGATTAACAGATAGTTCCACACCAATACAATGCTGAGTTAACCAAATTATAGTTTGAATTATTTCTTGAGTAACCTGTTCATCCACAAGTTTTATCGGTTTTTGCAGTAGATCAAACCAATATATAAACTGTTTTCTTTTTTCATTAATTTCAGCCTGTGCCTGTTGTATGCCTTCTGCATAGCCTTTTTCTTTAGCCTCCTGCTTTAAACGTTCACACTCGGCGAGAAACCGCTCCTCTTCATTAATTTCAACTTTCGCTTCATTATTTATAATCGATTTATATTCCCAGGCACTAAACTCGCTATTATTCTCATTTCTCTTTAGGTAAGGCTCGAATTTATCCGACATATACTTATCATCCCTGAAAATCATATCCAATCATAAAATGTAACTTTAGTGCAAAAAAATAAACATTAGTTCCCTTCACTACAACCCAGGTTAGATCATCTCATCCCCACCTTTGGAGCCTAGTGCAATTTTACCATCTTCTGCAAGATTTTTTGCTGTCGCCAGAATATCACGTTGAGCACGCTCTACATCAACTACTTTAACAGGTCCTTGTAACTCAATATCCTCTCGTAATAAATCGGCACCACGTTTAGACATGTTAGAGAATATTTTTTCCTTAGTAGGCTCGGTAGTCCCTTTCAAAGCCAGTTTTAATTGCTCCGGTGTCACATCACGCAATAACGTTTGCATGCTTCGATCATCCATATCCACCAAATTCTCAAAGACGAACATTTTATCTCGAATTTTTTCGCTTAACTCTTTATCCCAGTCTTTAATTTTATCGAGTACTTCTTCTTCCATAGCACCATCAAAATAGTTAATTACATCAGCTACACTCTTAATGCCTCCTACCGAGGCAGATTTACTTACTTTCTGACCACTGAGTTGTTTCTCTATAACTTGGCCTAACTCTGAAATGGCTTCTGGTTTTACTGTATCAATATTGCACATACGCAACAATACTTCCGAGCGCTTCTCCACACTAAAATAACGCACCACTTCAGCCGCTTGTTCACTATCCAAATGGATTAATATTGTTGCAATAATTTGTGGATGTTCATTACGAATTACATCAGCAATTAATCGACCATCTAACCATTTTAAACGGTTAAGTCCGCTGTCTTTATCAGAAATCAGAATGCGATCAATAAATGGAGTCGCTTTTTCTAATCCTAAAGCTTCAATGAGTACTGTACGTAAATAATGCTCTGTATCTACCGTTAAACTGGTTTGCTCCCCAATAGCATTAGTAAATTCGACAAGCACAGTTTCCATTTTCGCCTTGGTAACATTACTGAGCGTCGACATCGCGACACCCACCTTTTGTACTTGTCTCGGCTCAAGATGTCTCAATACTTCAGCAGCATTTTTTTCACCCATGCTTAATAGCAAGATGGCTGCACGCTCTATCCCATCCATAATTACCCCCGATCAACCCAATTTTTAACTACCTGTGCTACGCGCTTGGGCTCCTTATCAACAACCTGGCGTAATAAATTTAACTGCGATTCATAATCATTGGCTTCTTTGATTGAGATTGTTCCATCATAGGTCAAATCTGCTATAGGTTGCTCATCATCCGCAACACCTCTGACATTTCGATTACTGGCCAGTGTTTTTAGCATTGGCCTTAGCACGCCAAAAATTAAAGCCAAAACAAATAGAGCAGCTGCCGTTTGCTTCACTATGGACCAGAAAATATCCTTTTGCCAAAAACGCTCTTCAGGTATAGCCGCTATAGGATCGGGTTTTACAAAATCTGTATTGATTACATTTAAACTATCACCGCGTTGTGCATTTAATCCAATTGCATCTGCAGCAAGTAATTTAATTTGTTGTATTTCTTTTTGCGTCAAAGGAGTTTTAGACATTTTCTTAGTTTTCTCATCCATTACCGCCCTATTGTCTACCAAAACTGCAACAGTGAGTCGTTTAATTGTTCCAGGTTGATTTTTGGTATGGCTAATTGTCTTATCCAACTCAAAATTCTTAGTACTTTGCCTACGCAAATCCGTGGATTGATTGGTATCTGATGCTATTTGTGTTTGCGGTGGTGCATTTGGTGGTACATTTTTAGGAGGGGCATTTTTGGGATTAAGAGCAGGATTGGCTTGCGGTGTATTAGATAAAGTTCCAGGGACTCCAACCGCTTCATTTGAAACATTACGTTTCTCTTCCATGGTTTGTTCGCTTCGCAAAGAAGGAAGCTCGGGATTAAACATTTCTTGTGTTTGTTCATAAGTGGTAAAATCTATATCAGCAGAAACTTTTGCTCTAACCCGACCATAACCAAGTATTGGTGTTAATATATCTTGAATTTTTTGAGCATACTGATGTTCCAAATTTTGTCTGTAATCTAAAAAGCGCTCTGTAGCTGTAAAAAGGGTTTGTCCACCGCCTTCATTTAACAACTGTCCATCCTGATCGACAACCGTTACCCGACTTGCAGAGAGATTTGGAATGCTGGATGCAACCAAATTTACAATTGCGGCAATTGTATGTTTTTTAAGTTCCAAACCTGAATAAACATCTAGGAAAACAGAAGCGCTAGGCTCGTGAGCATCTCGAACAAAAGCCGATTCACGTGGAATTGCCAAATGAACCCGAGCTGATTTAATATCATGGAACTTACTTATAGTACGGGCAAGCTCAGCTTCTAAAGCTTGTTTGTAACGTGCGTTTTCCATAAATTGACTGCTGTTAAACGCATTCGAGCTTGAAAAAAGCTCTTCCGAACCCACAGGATCACGTGGCAATCCTTCCATTGCAAGTTTAAGACGCACATTTTGCAGATTATCTGCTGCAACCATAATCATGCTATTGCTATTATCAATCTTAAAATCAATACCATTGCGTTCAAGAGCAGAGACTACTTCAGCTGCATCACGCGCATTCATTTGCGTGTATAAAGGGACATAATTCGGATCACGAGACCATAAAACAACTGCCAAACCGATTGCAATGCTTGCAGCAATCCCCACCAGCAAACCAATTTGCCGCGCAATAGAAAGATTTGCAAATTTTGCTGCCACTGTTGACGCACTATTAGCCAATGCCATATCAAGCTCCTAATTATACTGGCATATTCATAATGTCTTGATATGCTTGTACCACTTTGTTGCGAACCCGAACAGTAGCCTCAAGTCCCAGATTGTTTTTCTGGGCTGCTATCATTACTTCCCCTAAACTCACATTAGGATCACCCATTTCAAAACGAGTTTTTAAAGAATCTGCAGATTGATTTAACTCATTGACTTGACTTAATGCTTGTTGAAATACCGTACCAAAAGAATGACTCGTTTCTGTTTCAATCACCGCACCTTCAGCCTTTGCAGACATTGTCTTTATCTGATTTAGCAGATTTACTGTATTAATATCACTCATTTCCTTATCTACCTCATAATTATTTGGTGTTTTATCCCTTCATCTGGTGATTTGGTGTCACCAGAATTTGTCCTTGCTGCAATGATGTTACAATTATTTATACTGTATACCCTTCCTCACGCATTTTTGCTAATTTATAGCGTAATGTTCTTTCACTTACCCCTAATAAAGCTGCTACTTTCTGTCTATTTCCCTCATTCTCCAATAAAGTTTTTTCAATTAATTCAAATTCATGAATTTGCAGATTTTTACTGTTAGCAAGTGGAGTAATTTCAGGAACCAAGGTAGCATTTAATGACAATTGTAAATGCTCTGCTTCTATAATACCTTGAGTTTGTAAAACTAATGCTCGTTGAATCACATTATCTAATTCCCGCGCATTCCCCGGCCAGGGGTAAGCTAACATCAGCTTCTGAGCTGCTGGACAAATCACTGGAACCACAGGTTGCTTGTGCTGACAATGTTTACGAATCAGATAGTTAGCCAAGGGAATTATGTCATTCTTTCTTTCACGTAAAGGATGCCACTGCAATGGAAATACATTCAAACGATAAAACAAATCTTCCCTAAAACGACCCGCTTTCACTTCATCCTTAAGCTGTCGGTTAGTCGTAGCCAGAATGCGTACATCCAAACTAATTGTTTTATTGGCTCCAATTCGCTCCACTTCTTTTTCTTGCAAAACTCGAAGTAACTTAGCTTGTAAGCTTAAAGGCATTTCACTCACTTCATCAAGAAGTAAAGTCCCCCCTTGTGCCTGTTCAAACTTTCCAGCCGTTGATTTATAGGCTCCAGTAAATGAACCTTTTTCATAACCAAATAAGGTGGCCTCGAGCATTTGCTCAGGAATTGCAGCGCAATTAATCGCAATGAAAGGTTGTTTTTTTCGGGGTGAATGATCATGAATAAAATGAGCTAAAACTTCTTTACCCGTGCCACTCTCTCCACTAATCATTACACCCACATCCGATTGGGCCACTTTCAATGCCATAGTTAGTAAAGCCTGACTTTTAGGATCCTTGGCAATGGGCTCACCAGTATCCTCATCAAACTCCACTTTAATGTATTGATTAATTTTTTCAGTTAACAATTGGGCACTAAAAGGCTTTTGTAAATAATCCACCGCACCATTATGAAGAGCATTCACTGCATCTTGTACTGATCCATAGGCGGTCATCAAAATTACAGGAAGACCCAGTCTTCTCTTTTGGATCTCAGCTAATAGCTGATTTCCATCCAGTTCATCCATGCGAATATCCGTTAGTACCACTGATGGATTATGAATTTCGAGAAGAGCCAAAGCTTCCCTGCCATCTTTAGCAGTAATATATGTATGGCCAGCAATAGTCATTGTTTCAGCCAGCGCTTCCCTTAATACTGGATCATCTTCAACGATTAAAACATGACTCATAAAAAGTCCTTTTTCTAAGTGTTATAAAAAGGATATCATCCGGGGCGTGGTAAAGCGCCCCCTGAATTTATTTTAAAAGCTTAAACGGGAGACACTCAACATGCTCAGGATGACGACTTAAAATATTACGGCAAAAACAAATTAACTTGAGTTCCAACTCCTTCCGTAGATTCCATACTCAACCGACCGCCGTGTGCTTTTGCTACAGCATAAACAACTGCCAAACCTAAACCATTTCCTTGCGCTTTTGTAGTATAAAAAGGGGAAAAAGCCTGGTTCTTTACTTCCTCAGTCATTCCTTTACCATTGTCCTCTACTGATATTTGTATACCTGAATCATCCATAGATGCAAGTGTTAAATTAATTTCTGTTGCATCCGATTGCAATGAATTGATCACTAAGTTTAAAACAGCACCAATTAATGATTCTGCATGGACTAATGACTCACTGGAAACCAGTTGATTGTTCACATTGAATGTCACATTACGAGCTAAAACATAAGGCTGCGCACGTTGTACCAGCAAGGAACACCAATAGTTCATATCCGTGCGTGTGGGCTCTATTGTAGTTCCTCGTGCAAATAACAATAAGTCCTGAATTTGCTGCTCAATGCTGGTATGGCACTCTTGCAATCGATGAATCCAGTTTAGGGTACGCCCATCTAAATCAGGAAGATTATTCAAATGTTCTGTATACAACATCGCTGAAGCCAAAGGAGTTCTAATTTGATGTGCGAGCTGTGCCGTCATTGTACCAATTGAAACCAATTGCTTTTCATTTTCTTTAGCCTTCTCATAATCTCGTGTCGCAGTTATATCAGTTAAACTAACTAATATGCCCGGCAAACTGTCCAAGGTTGCAATCGCTACATGGACACGACGGCCGTCCGCCAGAGAAACTTCATGGCCATCATCAGCTCGAGGAACAAAAGCACGTAAAATCACATCCAACCATAATGAATCGAGTAAACCATATCCCAACATTGCCTCAGCAGGCGGATTTAACCACACAATACGTCCTTGAGAGTTAATGATGACTAAAGCGGTTGGCAAGCTAGATAAAATATCCCACTCAGAAAGAGGTATTTGCGGTCTTACAGCACATGTTTGGTAATTAGAATAATGCATACTGGATGAAATTATTATAATTAATAAGATGACTGTAACAAATTTAGAATAAAATGAAAATACTTTTAAAATCAGGCAATTAATTACTCTAAACTCCATTCCTCCTTTTTATTGACATAAAATGATAACCGTGATAAACATATTGCTATTAAATTATTCAAGAAAAGTAACATTATGACAATTATGCGTCCTAATATGACTATGTATATGAGCTGCCTGAACATTGTTTTTCAGGTTGGGCATGTGCAGTTAAATTTGGCGCTATAACTCCCCCACATTTCCCAATACCAGTGTTCAGGATAATCTCAAAAAGCGACCTTGTTAAAGTTAGAGGGCTTATTCATGAGCATATGCATTTTAAAAGGATCAAAGAGTGAATCTATTGATGAAATCAATTATCCAAGCATCAAGGGATGTTACCAGGAGTTAATTAAAGCTTTGGTTAAAAAAGGTTTCCCACTGGAAAGCATCAAAATTTATTTTGATGATGAAAAAAGGCAAATTCATTTTGATTACTACCCCGATGAACTGGATGTTCTAATCACTTATACGGATTTTGATGAAAAGCTACAACTTAATGTAACCCAACTACCTTTTGCATCAAATTGGGATGGTAATCGCTACCTTCTTTGGCATAATAAATCAGTGGAAGAATATGTAGCTGAAATTAAATCTTTGCATAAGTTGTCTGTTGATTTAGCACAACAAACAAACTATCCCCATCCTCGTTGGAATTTTTCACAAGCATCACATTCCTATTTATCAGTACCCCAAAGAAAGGAGGCACTAAAAAAATCATTCAGTGAGTTAAAAAATAAAAATGCGTTTCCCCAAGGAATCTACTTAGGCGAAATTCATCATCATAAGTTTCCCAAAAAATTTCTTACAGAAAATCTGGAATATTTTAAGCAACTAGGAATAAAAACCTTATTTTTTGAATTTCTCTTTTACGATCGCCATCAAACATTGCTTGATGCATATTTAAATAGCCCCAGTGAAGAACTGCCCCCTGAATTGGCTGCCTATTTACATTTCAAGGATGTAGCAAGTGGATGCGGATTTTCTGGTTATACAGATGTAGTAAAAGCAGCAAAAAAAGCAGGTATTCGTGTAGTTGCTCTGGATTCTTATCCTGCAATCTTATCCTGTATTAAAGGTTTCCAAATCAAATACTTAGGTGGAGATGAATACTTTAGAATTCATAGTTTTAATGGCAATGCAGCGAAAATTATTGAAAAAGAAAGCAATGGTGAACCTTACCTGGCTTTTTTAGGTTTTGATCACAGTTACATCAGTGGTAATTCTCGCTATAAAAATATCAAAAGTGTAGCAGAGTTATTACCAAATACGTGTTCAGTATTTCTTACAGATAGCCAAGTAAGTTATAAAAACTTATATGCTCCTTTTTTTAGTCATGGTAAACCATTGGTATTTAATTACAGCCGATATCATGAAGCAGGAGCAAATATTATTGAGACGAGTTGGAATACCCTGGATTGTCGATTATAAGTGCAAAAATACAAAAGAGTGGATCCATGTGGAACCATTCCCTGGCATTAAATTAAGAACTAATGCTCTCACGGCTTGTCCATGGAACACAGAATAAGATTAAGGACAATTAATGCGACATGAGACAGTGAAAGATCTACTCTTTTTAGAGATTAAGCTATGACTCTTGCTTTTTTTCATCCAATGATTTTAAAAAGTCTAACTTTTCGGCAATTTTTATTTCTAAACCACGATTTACTGGTTTATACCAACCGGGCTCCTGCATCCCTTCAGGTAAATAATGTTCTCCAGCAGCATAAGCATGCGGCTCATCATGCGCATAACGATACTCTTTTCCATATCCTAGTTTTTTCATTAAACGTGTAGGAGCATTACGTAAATGAATAGGTACTTCTCGAGATTTATCCCGTTTTACAAAATCCATAGCCTGGTTGAATGCGACATAAGCTGCATTACTTTTTGCAGCAATTGATAAATAAATGACAGCTTCTCCCAGAGCAAGTTCTCCCTCAGGAGAGCCCAATCTTTCATAAGTAAGTGCAGCATCATTTGCAATTTGGGCGGCACGCGGATCAGCTAGACCTATATCTTCCCATGCCATTCTAACGATACGCCGTGCCAAATAACGAGGATCCGCTCCCCCGTCTAACATACGGCATAACCAATAAAGTGCTGCATCAGGATGGGAGCCGCGCACTGATTTATGCAGCGCAGAAATTTGATCGTAAAAATTTTCGCCGCCTTTATCGAAACGTCTTACTTGTTCTGTCAGTGAATTCATAACAAATTCTTTAGTGACATGTACATTATTCATTGTGGTACATGCTGCATGCAATTGTTCGAGACTATTCAATAATCGCCGGGCATCCCCATCAGCAAATCCGATAACCATTTCTATCGCGTCATCATCAAATTGGATATGAGATAAAACAGCTTTATATGCTTTTTGGAACAAACGTCTTAATTCTTCATCAGTTAAAGACTTTAAAACATAAACCTGTGCGCGTGACAGCAATGCTGAGTTTACTTCAAAAGAAGGATTTTCAGTAGTAGCTCCTATAAAGGTCACCAAACCTGATTCAGTATAAGGTAATAATGCATCTTGTTGCGCTTTGTTAAAACGATGAATTTCATCAATAAACAATAAAGTATGTTTACCATAGGTCAAATTTTCTTGGGCTTTTTCAACTGCAGCACGAATGTCCTTTACACCGGAGAAAACCGCTGAAAGCGCTATCCATTCGCAGTCAAAAGCTTCAGCGGCAATACGGGCAATCGTTGTTTTACCAACTCCTGGTGGCCCCCATAAAATCATTGAATGAAGTTTTTTCCCAGCAAAACTCAGTCGTAACGATTTTCCTTCCCCCAATAAATGACTTTGCCCAATCACTTCATCCAGACTTTTGGGTCTTAAAAGCTCTGCTAATGGTGGTGTAGGCATCATCTTAAATAAGCTCATTGCCGAACCACATCCACCCCTTTTGGCGTTTTGAATTGAAACAAACTAGCGGCCAATTTAGGGTTTAATTTGATTTGCGATAATTGGACAGTTGTTACTTGACCCAATTGATCATAAAGCTCCAACCCTGTTAAGGCATTTTGGCGAAACTTCAATTTTATCCGTTGGAAGTTTGCTTTAGGTGATTTTGATTTCAAATCAAAAACAAGCTCATTACCCACATTACTTTGAGCCACCTTAAAATCTCGAGTTACAGTATCGTCATAGCCACTCAAGAATAAAGCAGCAGTTCCCCCTAAACCTTTTTGTTGTGCTTTAACAGTTACTTGCTCTAAGTCCTTATCATAGACCCAAATTTTTTGACCATCAGCTACCATTAACTGCTCCATAGGTTGTGTCGTCTGCCAACGAAATCGACCCGGTCTTTGTAATGCCATAGTACCCGATGAACGAGATACTACTCGTTGTTTTGCTTTTACTGTTTGCTTAAAAACAGCTGTCATAGAGCGAATGCTATTTAATTTGGCCTGCAATAATGCATCGGGTGTTTCACAAAATCCGGCGATAGAAACACTCAAGAGTACTGCGAATAATATTTTTTTCATTGCTAATCCTCCGTCACGGACGATACCAGAACATCACGATAGCCGCCATCTAATGGCCCCACAATTCCTGTTCGCTCCATTTCCTCAACCATTCTTGCTGCGCGGTTGTAACCTATTTTTAAACGTCGTTGAACTGCAGAGATACTTGCCTTACGCGTTTGAATAACGAATTCTACTGCTTGATCATAAAGAGGATCATCGTCCTCAGCTGCGGATTGCCCCTCTTCATCTGCTCCACCTTCATTACCATCACCAGTTAACTTTAAGATATCCTCAATATAATCAGGTTCCCCTCGAGCACGCCAGTCATCGGCAATACGATGAACTTCTTTGTCATCAACAAAAGCCCCATGAATACGTAAGGGTGCTCCACTTCCTGGTGCCAAATAGAGCATATCTCCATGTCCTAATAATTGTTCTGCACCTTGTTGATCTAATATAGTACGAGAATCAATTTTTGACGAAACTTGAAACGACATCCTTGTAGGAATATTTGATTTAATCAATCCTGTCAAAACATCCACCGAAGGCCTCTGTGTAGCAAGAATCATGTGAATTCCAGCGGCACGTGCTTTTTGAGCAATTCGCGCAATCAACTGCTCTACCTTCTTACCTACAACCATCATCATGTCGGCAAGCTCATCAATCACAACAACTATATAGGGTAAAAGCTCTAACTCTGGAGCTGTTTCATCCATTGAATCAACAGGCTTCCATAAAGGATTTACCAAAGGTTTGCCATCAGCAATCGCCTCAGCGATTTTACTATTAAAACCTGCCAAGTTCCTTACACCCAAAGCAGCCATAAGCTTATAACGACGTTCCATCTCTTCAACGCACCAACGCAATGCACTGGCAGCTTCTTTCATATCGGTAACCACAGGAGTCAACAAATGCGGAATTCCATCATAAACGGATAACTCCAACATTTTAGGATCAACCATAATGAGACGTACCTGATCGGGGGTTGCCTTAAATAAGATACTTAGAATCATGGCATTGATACCAACCGATTTACCCGACCCTGTTGTCCCAGCAACCAATAAATGCGGCATTTTAGCCAAATCAACCACTACAGGATGGCCTGCAATATCAACACCTAAGGCTAAGGTAATTGATGAGTGGGCCTGTTGATATACATCCGCTAATAGGACATCCGATAAGCGAACGGTTTCTCGCGAATGATTGGGTAACTCCAATCCAACCACAGTTTTACCTGGGATTACTTCAACAACACGAACTGAAATGACAGATAAAGAACGGGCTAAGTCTTTAGCCAACGCAGTCAACTTGCTTACTTTGATACCTGCTGCCAATTGTAATTCAAAGCGAGTTACCACAGGTCCAGGATGGACAGCAACTACACCAGCCTGAATGCCAAAATCCAGTAAATGTTGTTCTACTTCCCTTGATAAATTCTCCAATTCCTGATGCGTATATCCACCCATTGGTTTTCCAGGTTGTCCTTTATCTAATAAACCTAGAGAGGGCAATTCACCGGAAATACTTACTTTGGGAATACGGATTTCCTTTATTTCCTTAACTGGAGCCGGAACCGATTTAACAATTTCAGGTTTTACTTCAGTAATTAAAATAGGAGGAGCTATCCCCTCTTTTTCTTTCTCTACTTTTGGCTTAAATAATTTCGGAGCGGTTTTTTCACGAGGTGCTTTGGTTATTTCCTTTAACTTTGAACGCTCAACTTGAGCCTTAAGAAGATATACTACTTTTTGTATTGCCTTAGAAACATAATTTGCAGCGAATAATGTATAAAAACCGATAAGTTCAATTGCCTTTATCCAGGATAGACCGGTTAACCATGTAGTTCCTACCAAAAGCATAGCCAATAGAACCAAGCTTGCTCCATGCAAATTCAGCATTTGATACCAACCACCTCCAACAGCTTGCCCTATAAATCCTCCGGCACCATGAATGGAATCCAATTGATTCATCTCTGCCTCGAGGCTTAACAAGCCGCACCCCCCAGCAAACATAAGCATCAATCCAACAGAACGAAGAACTAAAACGCGTTTATCAAAAATCTTTAATGCACGAAAATCATGTAATAAGGCCCAGGAAATATAAACAAAAGCGATGGGGACCAAATAGGCAAAATATCCAAATGCAAAGTAAAGAGCGTCTGCAATATAAGCGCCCACTTGCCCACCTGAGTTTGCAACTAGCGCTCCGGCTCGTGAAGCATGTGAAAATCCAGGATCACTGACTTTATAAGTCAGTAAAGACAAGAGCACAAAAAGAGCACTTGTTAAAATTAATATAAAACTACCCTCACTAAGTCGCTTTACAACATAGCTAGGCATGTCTTTTTTAGAAGCACCAGATTTTTTTCCTGAATGTTGTTTTTCCATAGGTATTTTCATATAGTTGTTTTTGTCATAATATTCGCCATCTTAACACAAAATATCAAAATATTAAGGAAGGCAGAGACAATGAGCTCAAGCAATCATCATCGCTTAATCATATTAGGTTCAGGACCAGCAGGTTACACCGCTGCAGTCTATGCTGCAAGAGCCAATCTTCATCCGGTTTTAATCACTGGAATGCAACCAGGAGGTCAATTAACGACCACAACGGACGTTGATAACTGGCCTGGTGACATCGAAGGACTACAAGGCCCTGCCCTGATGGAGCGTATGCAAAAACATGCAGAACGCTTTGAAACCCAAATTATTTTTGATCATATTGTTAAAGCGAATTTAGCACAAGCACCTTTTACCCTGCATGGTGATAGTGATATTTATACCTGCGATGCACTGATCATCGCGACTGGAGCTTCTGCACGATACCTAGGATTAGAGTCAGAATCAGCTTATCAAGGCCGAGGGGTCTCCGCTTGCGCTACGTGTGACGGCTTTTTTTATCGCAATAAAGCAGTTTGTGTTATTGGTGGAGGAAATACTGCCGTTGAAGAAGCGCTTTATTTGTCTAACCTCGCCTCCTCCGTAACCTTAGTACATCGACGGGACAGTCTGCGCGCAGAGAAAATCCTCCAGGATAAACTCTTTGAAAAAACACGCAATGGCAATATTAAAATAATATGGAACTCCACTCTTGATGAAGTCATTGGTGATGATAAAAAAGTAACTGGGGCTTTAATTCGTAATGTACAAAATGATACAAAGGAGTTACTAAATGTCGATGGGGTATTCATTGCTATAGGACACACACCCAATACTGATTTGTTTAAAGATCAACTCATCATGAATAATGGTTATATCGTGATTAAATCAGGACTGGAAGGTATGGCAACCAGCACTTCCGTTCCCGGTGTATTTGCTTGTGGTGATGTGGCTGACCATGTGTACCGACAAGCCATCACCTCTGCTGGTTTTGGTTGTATGGCTGCTCTTGATGCAGAACAATATTTGGATTTAGGGGAGTAGCGTTTAATTAAAATCTCGCGCAGTGAAGCTGACTTAGAAGGCAATAACGTTGCTTTGCTGTCCCGATAAAATTGCTATTTATGGTGACCCTGTAGTTTCATTTTGATGAAGCATTTTCAACATAATATCTTTCCCCATAGCTTCAATCATTTTCATAAATAAGGGCGGGTTTTTCTCTTGTAAGCGGCGCAAATCGGAATAACGCCAATATAAAAAATCCACTGGTTCTCGTGAATGTATGGTAGTGCTGGCCTTACCGTCTCTAAAATAGCTCATCTCACCAATAAAATGATAAGGGCCTATCTCAATAATAGCCCCATCTACCTCAATATAAACCAAACCTTTGGTGATCAACATTAGGTTTTCTACAAGTTCTCCTTTAATCAGCATTCTTTTATTGCTGGAAGTACCTCGATAACTCAATTTTATAAGGCGAATAAAATCACTCGTTTGCATACTTGAAAAAAATAAATCTTTTATTTGTTGCAAATCATAAGGCAAGTCTCTAGGTATCATATCTCTTAACAAAATGCCAATCTGTACAAAATTAATCACTAATGATGCGATAGCCCAATATGCAACTGGAGGTACATCAGCCAATACGCCATAAAGCAAAAACGATAAATCCGATAGTATAAATATTGTACGAAGAAAGAGTACTTTTCTAAAGCAAAGACTCAAGAGCATTAAAATATTTCCCAAACTATACAGATAATCCAATTGCTTCCTCCTGTTCTTTGTTTAACCTAGAAAAACAGTAGAAACCCTAGTAAGCGAACTAAAGATCCTGAAGGAATTGGACTGTTTTAAAACAATCCGGCAAATTTGATACCTTTAGGTCCCGCAGCAGGTTTCAACTGCTTTTTCTAGGTTTATAATAATTGTAGAATAAAAAAGATTTGTAAGAGAAAAATTCTTGATAAATCCAGGAGATTGTATTGAGTTATAATGAAACTCACTTCTTTCCAAATCCAGAAACAAGTGATAACCAAGGTCTATTATTCATTGGCGGTGATTTATCACCCCAACGCCTACTTCAAGCTTATAAACAAGGAATTTTTCCCTGGTATGAGCCAGGAACCCCTATTCTCTGGTGGTCTCCAAATCCAAGACTCATATTAATTCCCAATGAATTTAAAGTATCCCGCAGTCTACAAAAATCATTAAAAAAGTCCTTCAGATTCACAATAGATACTGCATTTAAACAAGTAATTACTGCATGCGCTACGCGTGCTGAACGAATAAATAATACCTGGATAACAGAAGAAATGATTGAAGCATATACCCGTTTACATACCATGGGCTATGCTCATTCTTTTGAAATATGGTATGAAAATGAACTTGTAGGAGGCTTATATGGAATCAGTTTGGGCCATGCTTTTTTTGGTGAATCTATGTTTCACAAGATAACCAATGCTTCAAAAATTGCTTTTTATTATTTATGTAAAACAATGGTAGACTGGAACTTTGATTTTATTGATTGCCAAATTCCAACCAATCATTTACAAAGCCTAGGCGCTAAAGTTATCGAACGAAAAGAATTTCTTCACCTGTTATCCCAGTCATTAGAACACCCTACAAAGCAAGGCCAGTGGAATATCATTTTACCTTAATATTTCAAATAGCAACATCAGTGTACTATTATTATACGATATAGACATACCATTACCATTTCATCCTGTTATGGCTTCAATGATTGATAAGGTAGTTACATAACCCGGAGTAGTTGCCTATGGATTCAAAACAAAATAATGAATCAGGGTCTAAAGTTTCTATTATTTTTGGACAACTTAGCAGTTACCAATTACATGATATTTTGGATAACCATGGTGCCACAAAACAAGAAACTAAGGCTGTGTTTTTAATAAGAGATAATTCGGCAGGGATAATGACTGTTTCATATTACTCTCAAGAACACGAAATGGTAAAACATCTCCGATTGGGATTAACACATGATGGGTGGAAAATGGTTCCTAAACCACCTAAAGAGCCTGCATTTACAGATACCCTTGAAGTAAAAGCAAGATATATGCACGATAAAGCAACTTTTGATGAGGAAATGCGGTGCTTTCTCAATACGGCAAAGCGGCTATTTGAACAAAGCGTTACCCCAGAGCAGATTAAGACACTGAGCTTTGAATTACAAAAAAATGAATTTAATCTGCATGGGCTGATTAGACCCAGTCGTGCGCAAGCCAGTCAAGAGAGATACTATTTTGACTATGTCGGTGATGTATTTGTAGCTGAGAATATTCCTGGATTAGTTAAATAAGAGAGATTTTATTAATAGCTGAGTCGATAATGTCTGTAGTAAACCCATTGTGGAGCAGTACAAATAATTAAATTTTAATGAGCTTAGATTGCCATTTTCTTCATTTTAGTGCAGTATACACGCAGTAAAGTATATAATAATAAACCTTAAATTTTGGTAGATTACTGAGAGACCTATGGCAAAAGAAGATCATATAGAAATGGCTGGAACGGTTATAGATACCTTACCCAACACCATGTTTCGAGTTGAATTAGAAAATGGGCATGTTGTCACCGCCCACATTTCTGGTCGTATGCGTAAAAATTACATTAGAATTTTGACTGGTGACAAAGTTAAAGTCGAATTAACTCCCTATGACTTGTCCAAAGGTCGCATTATATTCCGCGATAAAAACTAAGTAGCGCTTTTTTTCTTTACACCGTGTAACCTGAGAGACAGCAAAAGCAAAATGTAGCTCGGGCTTGACATGGAAGAAGAAACATTGAGCCAGGCAAAAGCATCAAACCTGGAACGTGAATTAGGACTCCTACTTATCAATTGAAGTCAAATATAGGATAAGCAATTAAAGAGGATAATTAGTCTTCAGAACTCTTGGAAATTTTATGTTGCAGCACTCGTAATTTGATTGAAAGCACAAACCAATTAGAGAACCTCAGTGCCGCGCGCTTTTGCTTCACCTAGGCTCTCATTCATATTAACACTATTACCGTGAACAGGTTCCTACAGCCACTCTGCTACAAATTTATAAGGCTTCAAATATTGCAGCAGCGCCCATGCCTGTACCAATACACATAGTGACCATGCCATATCGTCCTTTAGTTCTTTTTAACCCATGCAATAAAGTAGCTGTTCTTATTGCACCTGTTGCACCTAACGGATGTCCTAAGGCAATAGCCCCACCTAGAGGATTCACTTTGGTTCGGGGAAGATCAAGTTCTTTAATCACTGCCAAAGCTTGCGCTGCAAAAGCCTCATTGAGCTCTATCCAATCCAGCTGATCTAAAGTAATACCAGCTCGTTTTAAAGCAACTGGAATTGCTTTGATAGGACCAATCCCCATAATTTCCGGAGGAACCCCGGCGACCGCATAACTCAGTAATCGTCCTATTGGTTTCAAGTTATATTGGTGTAAAGCCTGTTCACTGGCCAATAAAGCAATACCGGCGCCATCACTAGTCTGTGAACTGTTTCCAGCAGTAACCGTGCCCTTTGCCGCAAAGACTGGTTTTAATTTAGAAATCACATCATAAGAAGTGTCGGCTCGTGGTCCCTCATCATCATTCACCCATTTCTTCTTCATGATTACTGTGGCATTTTCTAAATCTGCCTGTCTTAGGATAATTTCTACGGGACTGATCTCAGCTTTAAAGTCACCCTTTTGCTGTGCTGTTATTGCCTTTTTATGACTTTCAGCAGCAAACTCATCTTGTTGCTCGCGAGTAATCTCCCAACGTTTTGCAACATTTTCAGCAGTAATACCCATCCCGTATGCGATTGCGATATCGTCATTATTGAATATCACAGGATTTGCTGTATATTTATTTCCACCTAAAGGAACCATAGACATGCTTTCAACACCACCAGCGAGAGCCAAATGCATGTCTCCATTACGTATAGACTCTGCAACAGTAGCAATACTTTGCACCCCGGAAGAACAAAAACGGTTGATTGTCATTGCAGGAACAGATTGAGGTAAGTCAGCAAGTAATGCTGCGATACGCGCTACATTCATACCCTGCTCTGCCTCAGGCATAGCACAACCTATAACAACGTCTCCTATTTCCTGATGATCCACTGATGGATTACGTTCTATTAAATTTCTAATCACATGGGCTAATAAATCATCTGGTAAAGTATTCTTAAACACACCGCGTGGTGCTTTACCTACTGGAGTGCGTAATGCGTCAACTATATATACATTAGTCATTTTTCAAATCTCCCTTAGTTGCGTAACGGCTTGCCAGTTTCTAGTAAATGACTAATGCGTGCTTGAGTTAATTGCGATCCAGCAAGAGTTATAAAAGCTTCTCGTTCTAACTTAAGCATCCAGTTCTCATCAACAAATGTGTTTTGATTGAGATTGCCACCACAAAGTACTGTTGCCAGCTCCGTAGCAATGAAATAATCATGCTGAGAAATAAATCCACCCTCTAACCAATTAACCAAACCTGCCTGTAATCGTGCTTTACCTTCAATTCCAGCAATTTGAAACTGTTTCTTTAAAGGAGGCAAGTAATTTTCTGTATGCATAAAATTTACTTTAGCCAATGCAACATAGAGGACTTCATCAGCATTCATGACATAACGGTCCGTGCTTCGTAAATAGCCCATCTGCATTGCATCAGCAGCTGAACTTGCAACTTGCGCAGTGGCGATTTGTTGATAGTAACCCTGAAAAACTGCCATCAAATCGCCTTTAGGAGCCAGATGTGCAGCACGCATGGCCATTTCTTTACATCCACCCCCAGCAGGTATGACTCCAACGCCAAACTCAACCAAACCCGGATAAGCTTCAAAGGCTGCAACCACGGCATCGCAATGCATCATTAATTCACAGCCACCACCAAGAGCACGTCCTCTCAACGCCGCAACTGTTGGAATAGAACTATATTTCAAACGTAAAGCTACATGTTGAAATTGTGCAATCATAGTGTCCAAAGCCTGCATTTTCTTGTCCTTAATTAAATTAAGAACACCACGTAAGTCAGCGCCCGAACAGAAATTAGTCGCATCATGTTGATAAATAATTAACCCACGGCATTGTTTTTCCGCAGTTTCAACTGCAGCCTCCAATCCATCAAGAACAACTTGTCCCACAGTATTTGCTTTACTTTTGAAATTCACAACAGCTACATCATCTTGTAAATGCCATAAACGCACACCTTCATTTTCATAAATCACAGGTGTAGGATGAGCTGTTTCTTTAATAACCCGGTCAGTGAAGAATTGACGTTTGTACACAGGTAATTGGCTTCGTGGTTGATAATCATTCATCTGCGGCGAATATGCACCATTTTTAGTATAGAAAGCATCGATTTCAAAAAGCCATCCGGGCAATTGCGCTGTACTAAGAGAGGATTTTTCCTTCATTGCCTGATTAATATATTGAGTCATTTTTGCCAGGTCTGCTAATTGCCATGTTTCAAAAGGTCCTTGCATCCATCCAAAGCCCCAGCGAATCGCCAAATCTACATCTCGAACATTCTCTGCAATTGACTCTAGATGATAGGCACAATAATGGAATAAATCTCTGAAACATGCAGCCAAAAACTGTGCTTGCTTGTTATTCGAAGTAAGTAGATTTTGCATGCGTACTGCTGGATCAGAATTACCCATGATCGTTTTCAACTCATCGCTTACAACAGGTTGAGCCGGACGATAAGTTGATGTTCTAACATCATAAACCTCGATAATTTTGCCATTTTTTCTATAAATACCCTGGCCTGTTTTTTGACCTAAATGTCCCTCTTTAATAAGATTAAGCAGCCATTCTGGCAGTTTAAACGTATGATGCCATGGATCATCGTGTAACTGCTGCTGCATTGTGTGGATTACATGTTGCATGGTGTCGAGACCAACAACATCCATAGTGCGAAATGTGGCAGATTTTGGTCTCCCTAACAAAGGGCCTGTCAATGCATCAACTTCATCCAATCCCATATCCATAGAAAAAGCGTGATGCAAGGTTGTTAAGAGAGAAAATACGCCTATACGATTACCAATAAAATTAGGCGTATCTTTAGCGCGCACCACTCCTTTACCTAAATTACGAGTTAACCATGTTTCCAGTTTATCCACTAATTCCTTATCTGTAGTTTTCGCAGGAATAAGTTCTGCAAGGTGCATGTAACGTGGAGGATTAAAAAAGTGTACACCACAAAAATTCTTCCTATGCGCCTCAGGTAAAACAGAACATAAAGAATTAATACTCAAACCTGAAGTATTACTCACTAAAATAGAGTGTTCTGTTAAAAATGGAGAAATCCGCTTGTATAAATCTTCTTTCCAATCCAAGCGCTCGGCTATTGCTTCAATCACTAAATCGCATGAAGATAAATCAGCAAGATCCTGATCATAATTTCGTGCTTGCAACAATGTTGCAGTTTGGGCAGTAGCAAGAGGAACAGGTTTTAGCTTCCCTAAATTAGCTATTGATTTATCAATCAGTGCGTTTGGATTTCCTTCTTTAGATGCCAAATCATAGAGTAACGTTTCTATACCTGCGTTAACACAGTGCGCTGCAATCTGCGCACCCATAACACCAGCACCCAGAACTGCGACTTTTTTTATAAAAAAAGGTCCCTGCATTCTTTTTTCCTCGTTAATTAAATGTAGCCTGGGGTGAGGTGAATTGTAACCGGAGTTACGCCTCGCTTCACCCTTCAATTTGCTTAAATCGTATCCATTCACCAAAATTTTAAAAATCTTGGTGAAAAGTCAGATTTGAGTGCAGGTTGGGCGAAAGCCATTCTAAAAAAGCGCAGCATAGATGGCTATGTGAGCATTTTTTAGAATGGCTTTCGCCCAAGATGCACCAAATATGGCTTTTCGGTGAACTGTGCTAATAGTTACCTTAAATCAAGACAAATCAAAACGAATGCCTTGCGCTAAGGGTAGTTCATTTCCCCAATTTATCGTATTGGTTTGTCGACGCATGTATGCTTTCCAAGAATCAGAACCCGATTCACGCCCACCTCCGGTTTCTTTTTCTCCACCAAACGCACCACCAATTTCAGCACCTGAAGTCCCTATATTAATATTGGCAATTCCACAATCACTGCCCCAGGCACTTAAAAAATGTTCCGCATTTTTCAGGTTTTGGGTGAACATGGCAGAAGACAATCCTTGAGGTACATGATTTTGTAAAGCAATCGCCTCATCGATTGTCTGAAAAGGCATAACGTACAAAATTGGCGCGAATGTTTCTTCCTGTACAATTTCCCAATGATTTTTTATATTACATACCAATGTAGGCTGAACAAAAAAACCAGGACGCTGTACTGGTTCGCCGCCAAAAATAATCCGGCCGCCTGCTTCCTTAATTCGAGCTATTGCCTGATTAAATTGATGCACAGCCTGTTCATCAATAAGCGGTCCCATTAAATTTTTCTTATCTAAAGGATCACCAATTGTTATTTGCTCATAGGCAAAACGTAAACGTTCTACAACATAATCATACTTAGAATGATGAATAAATAAGCGTCGTGTAGAAGTACACCGTTGACCTGCAGTACCTACTGCTCCAAAAACAATGGCTGGGATTGCTAAATGAAGATCTGCTGATTCATCGAGAATAATTGCGTTATTACCACCTAATTCCAGGATAGTTTTACCTAATCGGGCTGCAACTTTTTCTGCAACCTTTTTACCTACAGCTGTTGAGCCAGTAAATGAAATAAGAGGGATACGTTTATCATTAACCATTTCCTCAACCACATCGTGGCTTTCTGGAATAATTAAACTAAATATTTCCGGACAACCATTAGCTCTTAACACATCATTGCAAATATGCTGAACCGCAATAGCACACAAAGGAGTCTTTGCTGAAGGTTTCCACAGAGTCACATTACCACAGATAGCAGCCAGAAAAGCATTCCAAGACCAAACTGCAACGGGAAAGTTAAACGCCGAAATAACGCCAACAATACCATATGGATGCCACTGCTCATACATTCTGTGTTGAGGACGTTCGGAGTGCATGGAATTACCATATAACATTCGTGATTGACCCACCGCAAAATCGGCTATATCAATCATTTCCTGAACCTCTCCGTCCCCCTCCTGCTTGGATTTACCCATTTCAAGTGAAACCAAACTTCCCAATGCATCTTTATGTTCACGCAAGGCCTGGCCAATTTGCCTGATGATTTCTCCTCTTTTGGGAGCAGGAACTTTTTTCCATTCATGCGCAGCATGTTGAGCACGAGTCATTACCTCTTCATAATCGCGTAGAGTGCATGTTGCTATTTCTGCAAGTTTTTCACCATTTGCAGGGTTATAAGAGATTAGTTGATGCTCATGAACTCCACTTTGCCAACCTTGGCCACTAAAGGCGCCAGGATTAACTGCATGAATTTTCAAACGTTTTAATATGTCCATTAAATGTCTCCATAGTAACTCGGACTCACTAAAATATAATCCGGGTACAGTAACATGATATTTCTAGATTAAGCGTAATAGCGACCAAAACGATTTTCCAGTACTGAAGACAATTGGAATTTCTCTTGTAAAATCATTCCCTTATACTCATTCTCTTGCCCAAGCACTAAATCAACTACTGCACAAACACCAGAAGCAGTACTTATTTGAATTGCTGACCATTCCAAACCACAAATTTCTGCAGGATAAATCTTTTTCACATAATTTTTTTCGGTTAACTCGCCTCGTTTCATTCCTTCAACAGAAACATAAACAATCACAAGATCTTGATAAGTTTTAGGAATAGCATTTTCTAAAATTCGTTTTAATGTAGGTCTATCTTGGTTTAATCGCAAGTCGTTCATTAATAAACGCATCTTTGAACAATGGCCAGGATAACGCATTGTTTTATAATTCATGGTTTGTACTTTACCTGCATGTAATTCTGCCAAACTTCCCAATCCACCTGAGGTATTAAAAGCTTCATATTCACAACCATCGATTTGAATTGTTTCTAATCCTTCTAGAGGTGCTAAAGTTACTGCTTTTCCATATTTAATTGCATAACAAGGATTGCCGTATTCATTAATAACTCCATCAGTTGACCAAGTTAATGAATATTGGAGGGCATTATTTGCATTTTGAGGAAGAGCTCCGACACGTAATTTAACATGGTGACACTCTTCAAACTCATGCATTAAACTGTTTGCAGCGATGCTGATAAATCCGGGAGCTAACCCGCATTGAGGAACAAATGCAGTTTCTGCATCAAGAGCAATTGCTTTCACTGCTTCAGTCACCGCGGTATCTTCGGTGAGATCAAAATAATGTGCTTTGGCAGCTTTTGCAGCTTCAGCAACATAAGTATTTAGGAAATATGGAAGGCTTGAAATAACAGTCACAATACCATTTTTTTCCATATAAGCTTGGGTTGACTGCTGATCTCGAACATCTAAGGCTACAGTTTTAATTTTGGGTACTGCGTCCAACAGCCTTTTTACATCGGATCCATTAAAATCAATATCAACCAGATGAACTTGGTAAGAGCCGCTCTCTGATAATAAACAAGCGATTAAGCTACCAATTTTCCCTGCACCAGTAATCATTACATTATACATTTATCCCTCTCCCATTATAAAACGCAATCATCCTACACAAAATATTCAGAATTGGATAGTATTCTCTAAACTATGTGCGAAACAAAATGAGAATATTAAAATCGAGTTATTCTATTTTTTAATACATAATATTTAAAAGGACTATATTTTAAAAATTCTTGAATTCATAAAAGGAATTGTCATGAATAAATCGAAAAAGAAGCCCCCAAAATCTACTAAGAAAGCCCAGGCCCCCTTATTAACCGAATCAGAAAAATGCGACTATGAAGGGGTAAGTTTTGATAGATTATTCCATGCGATAATAAGCCAATTGTGTAACTGGTTATCCCCAGGAACACTCATGATGTCTTTTACAGATTGGCTAATCTATTTAATTTTTTCGCCGGCAAAGCAAATTGACTTAAATAAAAATGCACTCCAAAAACTAGGGCGTTTATTGTTATACATACAACAACAAAGCCAGGATAAATGTGAACCCTGTGTTGAAGTACGGCAAACCGATCATCGCTTTCAAAATGAATTATGGTCTCAGTATCCATTCAATGTTTATTCACAATCCTTTTTATTAACAGAAGAATGGTGGGAGGATGCTACAACACATCTTCGTGGAGTTTCCAACCATCATGAGAATATAGTTAATTTTGTAACACGCCAAATTCTGGACGTTTTTGCTCCATCTAATTTTCCTGGAACAAATCCTGAAGTAATTACTGCCACAATGAATGAAGGGGGCATGAATTTTAGCAAAGGATGGAATAATTTTATTGAGGACATCATCCGGAGACTGAATGACAAACCACCAGCGGGAAGTGATCAATATAAAGTAGGAAAGAATGTAGCAGTAACATCCGGGAAAGTTATTTATAGAAATCATTTAATTGAGCTGATTCAATATGAATCAACAACCTCAACAGTGCACCCAGAACCAGTCTTAATCGTCCCAGCCTGGATTATGAAATATTACATTCTTGATCTCTCGCCTAACAACTCCATGGTTAAATTCTTAGTAGATAAAGGGCATACTGTATTTATGATTTCCTGGAAAAATCCAACCTCTGAAGATAGAGACTTAGACTTTTCTGATTACGCAATACAAGGTGTGATGGATGCATTAAAAACAATTAATCAAATTATTCCGCAAAAAAAAGTTCATGCCGTAGGTTATTGTATTGGAGGGACTTTATTAACCATGGTTGCTGCAAAAATGGCAGCTGATAATGATGATCGATTAAAAACCATGACGCTGTTTGCAGCACAAACTGATTTTCAGGATGCAGGCGAATTGCAGCTATTTATCGATGAAAACCAACTTACATATATTGAAGATATCATGTGGGAAAAAGGCTATTTAGATGGTTCGCAAATGGCAGGGGCGTTTAATATGTTACGCTCCATAGATCTCATTTGGTCTCGTGTGGTATATGATTATTTATTGGGCAAACGCCAGACAGTAAGTGACCTAATGGCATGGAATTACGATGCGACCAGGATGCCTTATAAAATGCATAGTGAGTATCTGCGCAAGTTATTTTTAAATAATGATTTAGTTGAAGGACGATTTAAGATTCATGATCAGAACATTAACCTTGCCGATATCGAATTACCTATTTTTTCAGTAAGCACTATAAAAGATCACATCGCGCCTTGGAAATCGGTGTATAAAATTCATTACTTTATTGATAGCGATATTACCTTTGTATTAACTAATGCAGGGCACAATACAGGAATCGTTAATGAACCAGGGGACGATGGACGTAGTTATCAAATGCTCACCCATAAATTGGATGATAAACATTTGGCCCCTAACATTTGGTTAGAAAGGGCACCTCATTTTAAAGATTCGTGGTGGTCAGCCTGGGAAAAATGGCTTGCAGATTATTCTGGTACAAAAAAGAAACCACCTGAATTAGGCAATCCTGAGCAAGATATAAGACCGATTTGTGATGCACCAGGAACCTATGTTCTGAAAAAATAATAGTCACTAGTTCTGGACCCTGCAAGCAAGTCATGGGGAGTGGATGTACATAAAAAGGCCTACGTGCAGCAGCTTTTCCGCTGCATCCATGAATGGCACCGAAGCGGGATCCTGTACACAGGCCGCAAGACGTAGGCGGTGGTGATCTATTGCAAATCAATTTCATGTCATTAAAACACTCGCTTGCACTTCATCCGGATTAGGAGACAGATCAGTTATAAAATGTTTCACTAATTCTTGACCTGGATAAAGGACTCAATTATCTTATCGTTTTATAATTTTTTAACAACTCATGAAGCAAACCGCTTTAGCCAATTCTATCCCTTTGAGTTCATCAATTCGTTTTGGCTATGTTAAATACTTTTTTATATTTATAGCAGGCCTTCTGGCTCCTTTTGGTTTTGCCCCTTTCCATATACCAGGATTAGCACTGTTGAGTTTAGCCTTTCTCTATTCGAGCCTACAAAATTGCTCTGCGAAACAAGGCTTTTCACTTGGTTTTTTTTATGGGATAGGCTATTTCGGTTTTGGAGTTTCCTGGGTTATAGTCAGTATCCACGATTATGGCCAACTCAATTATTTACTTGCAGGATTAGTTACATTAATTTTCATTATGTATCTCGCGCTCTTCCCTGCCCTTGTTGCTTATTTTTATCAATTGCTTAAGTTTAAAAATCGACAATTGTTGTCTTTAACTCTATTTTGTGTCTTATGGTGCTTGAGTGAATACTGCCGTGCTACGTTATTTAGCGGTTTTCCTTGGTTATTGACAGGCACCGTGCTCATTGATACTCCCATTAAATACATCGCGCCTGTTTTAGGGATTTATGGACTCAGTTTTGTCTGTATTTTAATTTCTGCATTACTGACTTTAGCTGTGTCACAAAATACCAAAAAACGTTACCACTACTTGATCATAATTGTACTCATCATTTTGAGCCCAATACTTTGCAAAAATAGTTCATGGTCACAAATCAAACAAGAACCTATCAGTGTAGGCGCTGTTCAGGCTAATTTATCCATGCGCGATAAATGGGATGAAACCTTATTTTGGAATTTATTAAAATACTATGAAGATGCAATTAATAAACTCCTAGGTAAACAATTAATTATTTTGCCAGAATCCGCCATACCACTGCCTGCAAGTTATTTGGATAAATACTTATTTAAACTGAACAAAAAAGCTTTGAAGGCGAACAGCGCGCTTATGTTAGGCATTTTACAACCTACAAATGATAGTGAAACAAATTATTACAACTCGGTAATTACCCTTGGACAGGCAAAAGGGAAAAAGCTCAAACGCCATTTGGTTCCTTTTGGTGAATATATTCCCAAACCTCTGGTTACCATTAATCGTTGGTTGAGTTTACCTGAACCCAATTTATTACCAGGGAAAAGAAAGCAACCTCTAATTCGAATTGAAAACCATCCTATAGCAAGTCTCATTTGTTATGAGATTGCTTACCCCAATATTTTACGTGATCAAATGCCTAAAGCCCAATGGATCGTTTCAATTAGTGATAATGGCTGGTTTGGACACTCATTAGCCAGCTACCAACAATTACAAATGGCTCAAATCCTTTCCCTGCTTACAGGACGATATCAAGTGGTAGTCAATAATGACGGCTTATCGTCAGTAATTGACTCAAGCGGAGATATAGTAGAAAGTCTGCCTCCATTTAGTTCTGGGCTATTGCAAAGTAGTATATTTCCTGCTGAAGGACTTACTCCATGGATTATTTGGTATGAGTATCCAGTACTCATATTTTGCACAATTTTTCTTTCTTTTGTACTTTTTATTCAACTTCGTCGCTTATTCCAGTAATAATCTATTGCTGGCAGACACAAGAGGAGTTATCCTTAGCGATTTAGAGTCACTTAAAAAATCGGACTATGGATAATACCTATATACCACAAGAAGTTGAGGAACAAGCTCAACAGTATTGGCATAAAAAACAATCATTTAATGTTTCAGAAGATTTAAACAGAGAGAAATTTTATTGTTTATCCATGTTTCCCTACCCAAGTGGGACATTGCACATGGGGCATGTTCGTAACTACACCATCGGTGATGTTATTGCCCGTTATCAACGTGCTTTGGGTAAAAATGTGCTTCAACCCATAGGTTGGGATGCATTTGGCTTGCCTGCTGAAAATGCAGCCATCAAAAACGGAATCCCTCCTGCTGAATGGACCAAAAAAAATATAGAGTCCATGAAAAAACAATTCTTACGTCTTGGTAATGCCTATGATTGGCGACGTGAAATTTGTACTTGTGCCCCAGAATATTATCGATGGGAGCAATGGTTTTTTATTCGATTATTCGAAAAAGGGTTAGTGTACAAAAAAAATGCCGTGGTAAATTGGGATCCTGTGGATCAAACCGTTTTGGCAAACGAACAAGTCGTCGATGGGCGCGGCTGGCGTTCTGGCGCTCTTGTGGAGCGGAAAGAAATTTCCCAATGGTTTATTAAAATTACAGCTTATGCTGACGAGCTCCTCAGTTCACTAGATACATTGGACGAATGGCCTGCACAAGTAAAACAAATGCAACGCAACTGGATAGGCCGCTCAACTGGAACCGAAATTCATTTCAATGTCAATAATTATCCCAAACGATTAAAAATATATACAACCCGCCCTGATACCTTAATGGGGGCAACCTACCTTGCAGTAGCAACGGATCATCCCCTTGCCAAGGAAGCAGCAAGTGCTCATAAGGAAGTCAAAGAGTTCATTGACAGTTGTCAAGGTACTAAAATGGCTGAAGCAGAACTTGCTACCATGGAAAAACGAGGTATTGATACGGGGATGTCGGCAGTCCATCCTATTACTGGTGAAGAACTACCGATATGGGTGGCAAATTTTGTGCTTATGCAATACGGTTCTGGAGCTGTAATGTCAGTCCCAGCACACGATCAAAGAGACTGGGAATTTGCACGCAAATACCAATTGCCTATTAAGGAAGTTATTAAACCTGCAAATGACAAAAAACATGACTTAAGCAAATCTGCTTATACCGAAGAAGGGACATTAATTAACTCAGGTCAATTTGATGGATTAAGCTCCTCCCAAGCAGTGGAAACTATAACCAGTTTCCTTGAGGAACATGATGCAGGAAAAGCAACAATTAACTATAGGTTGCGTGACTGGGGCGTATCAAGACAAAGATATTGGGGCACCCCTATTCCCATGATTTTATGCGAACAATGTGGTACTGTACCTGTTCCAGACGAAGATCTTCCAGTAATTCTTCCTGAAAATGTAACAATCACTGGAACCGGCTCACCCCTTGCTCAATGTCCAGAATTTGTTAACGTAAGCTGTCCCAAATGCGGTCAGGATGCATCTCGCGAGACAGATACTTTTGATACTTTTGTAGAGTCATCTTGGTATTATGCTCGTTTTGCATGTAAAGGTCAGGAAAATGCCATGCTTGATGATCGAGCAAAATATTGGACTCCTGTAGATCAATATGTGGGTGGAATTGAACATGCGGTAATGCATTTACTTTACGCTCGCTTTTTCCACAAGCTGATGCGTGATGAAGGTTTAGTGAATTCGGATGAACCATTTAAAGCGCTGTTAACCCAAGGGATGGTTTTAAAAGACGGACATAAAATGTCTAAGTCTGTGGGAAATGTCGTCGATCCCAATCATCTTATTGATACTTATGGAGCTGACACTGCACGCCTATTTGTTATGTTTGCTGCACCTCCTGAGCAATCATTAGAGTGGTCAGATACTGCTGTTGAAGGCGCGCACCGTTTTCTAAAACGCGTCTGGGCTTTTGCCCATCAGCATCAAAATATGTTCATTGAAATCAATGACATCATTCTAAGTGGCAATGGACATGTGAACTGGCAGCAAGTAGAAAGTCGGCTAAAGAAATCACGTCTTGTTGTGCACCAAACTCTCGCACAAGCGACACATGATTATGATCGAAATCAGTTCAATACAGTAGTTTCAGGCTGCATGAAGCTGTTTAATGAAATATCGAGCTATTCTATAGAAACTGAAGAAGATAAATTCTTTATTCACTCCAGCATGAGTATACTGTTGCGGTTATTGGCTCCTATAACACCACATATTACCCATCATATCTGGCAACAATTAGGCTTTGAAAAAGCAATTATTGATGCAAACTGGCCAAGAGTAGATAAAGGTGCCCTGAAAACTGATGAAGTGGATTATGTAGTTCAAGTTAATGGGAAACTAAGAGCTCAATTTACCGCGGCTGTAGATGCTGCAGAAGAAACATTAATTGCTGCAGCCAAAGAACATGTAAAAGATTTTCTGGCTGATAAAATAGTAAAAAAAGCAATCGTTGTTGCACACAGGCAATTAATTAATTTGGTTGTTAACTAATGAAGTATGGCCAATCTGGTGTTTCTAAAGTCCCGCATGGACTTCGCGTACAATTTGTGGGACTTGAACAACAAAAACATCAAATTGCAGTTTTACGCTGTCTAATACCGTTACTGCTCTTATTATTACTATCAGCTTGTGGGTTTCATCTACGAGGTATGGACAATGTCCCTGGATGGCTTAATAATGTAGCTATTATTTCTGAAAACGATGACAAACAATTCGTCTCAATACTGCAATCCCGACTGGAAGGATCCAATGTTGAAGTGAATCCTGATCCCTCTCGAGCACGATATTGGTTAATTGTTAATGAGGTTAACTTACAACAACAGATCATCAGTGTTGGAGCAAGTACAAATCCACGCCAATATACTTTAACTTTAACTGTAGTATTTGTATTGAAAACACGCGCAGGCCAAGTTATTAATGCTCCTGGTAGAATAAGTATTTCCCGGGAACTTATATTAAATAATAACAGAATTCTAGGTTCTAAAGATGAAGAAAGTATTTTAATTGGAGAAATGAAGCAAGATGCTGTGACCCAAATAATTTATCGACTTAGCCATCTGCAAGAACCTAGAACAGGTAGCGTGGGGTAAGAAAAAAACGACACTGCACATGCTTAAACTAAAATTATCATGCAAATCAAACAACAAATGCTTGCCCAGCAAGTAGAAAAAAAAATTGCCCCGCTCTATATAATTATTGGGCAAGATAATTACTTGCTGGAAGAGTCTTTAGCTACTATAAAGTCAGCCATCCAAAAAAATTATAACTATGATGAGCAACTCATATCCATCCAGTCAGCAGAGGATTGGAATACTGTAAAGGAAGAAGCAAACAGTTACTCCTTATTTTCAGATACCGTACTCTTAAATATTTTTTATGATAAGAAATCCATAGACGCTACGGGAAAGAAAATTCTCACGGAATACCTTAACTTAATTAATTCACGTTGCTTCATTGTTATTAGAGCGCCGAATGTACCTGCGAAACAATTACAGTGGATATCATCTCATCAACAGGCTGCACTTGTCCTATCCTATCCGCTTAATTCAGAAGCAATGAAAAGTTGGATAGTCACGCAGTTAAAGAAAAATTTCATGAGTTATGATCTGCAAATTCCCGATTTAATTCACCAATATACACAGGGAAATATGCTGGCTTGTGCACAAGCCATTGAAAAAATAGCATTATCTTATACTCCTAACAGCAAAATTGAGGCGCAACACGTATTGGAGCACTTATCCGATCAATGTGACCATAATCTTTTCGAGTTAGTCGATGCATGTCTCCTTGGCCAAGGGGATAAGGCGATTCAGATTTTACGTCATGCGGCAAATAATAAGACAGAAGCTACTTTAGTCTTATGGATGCTTAGTCAGGAAATAAGATTAATCATACAGCTGTCTTATTTAATGGAAAAGAAAGTTGATATTCAAAATGCATGCAGCCAATTAAAAATTTGGCCCCAGCGTGTCAACCTCTATAAAATATGTTGTAATCGATTTAATCAAGCAATATTGCAGCAGCTTCATCGATATTGTTACTCTATCGACGAGCGTATTAAATCGAATAGCTCATATAGCCAAGTATGGAATTCCCTCGAAAACGCTGCCCTCTCGCTTTGTCTGGGGAAATTAATGGGTGACACATGCACAGCATAGCTATTTTTGGCGGCACCTTTGATCCCATACATAATGGTCATTTGCAGGCCAGCAAATTTATTCAAACACATATTAAATTTGACTCGTATATCTTTCTTCCCTGTAAAACACCAACTATAAAGCCTCCAACGCTAGCTAACAATGAGCAAAGAGTGGAAATGTTAAAGTTGGCAATTAAAGAGATACCAGACTTTAAGCTAGATTTACGAGAGATAGAACGCGACACCCCCTCTTATATGGTTGAAACTTTGAAAAGTTTTAGGCTGGAATACTCAAAAGCATCGATAACTTTGATTATTGGATATGATGCCTTTCTATCATTACCCCGTTGGCATCAGTGGGAGAAAATTATTACTCTAGCGAATTTACTAGTAATCAATAGAAAAGAGTTTGCCAGACAAGCTGTGCCAGAAATTATGCAGGAATTTTTAGAAAAGCATCAGATTAAAAGCAAAATAGAACTCTTAAACACACAAGCTGGAAGTGTCTTTTTATTTGATGCAGGCAATTATGATATTTCCTCCACTTTCATTCGGGAAGAAATAGAAAAGGGAGCTGATGTTAAAAACATGCTCCCTCACACAGTCTATGAATACATCAAAGATCAGGGCTTATATCAATAAAATTAAAGGACTCATTTGCCGATACCGTTTGTTTAGCTTTATTAATTAAACCGGGTAAAGAACCAGATATCCAGTTTATAACCGGTACAAGCTGATTATAAATTCTGGAGCTTTGAACGTATTGCTGATATGGCAAAGAAGTCATGCTGAGTATTGCGAAGATAAGAGAAAGAATGAAAACGCCACGGGCAAAGCCAAAAATACCGCCCAAAACTTTATCCATAGCACCTAAACCGCTTCCCCTTAAAAAAAGGCCAAGTATCGCATTAGCAATACCCCCAGCGATTAAAACACCAAGTACAACAATAATAAAACCTAATATTGTACGAATTGATTGATCTTGGATATATGGTTGCAGATAGGGATTAAGAGCTCCTGAGTAGTTATAACCTACCCATACTGCTAATATCCATACTCCCAAAGCAATAAATTCTTTAATAAATCCTCTTAACAAACCAGTAATTGAGGATAAACCAATTATTACTATAAAAATTAAATCAACCCATTGAAATTGCATGGTTAGCTAACTCCAGTATTGACTACAAAACCATTCAACTGCAGGGCACTTGCCAATTGAATTTTCAATTTCATTACATCACTTTTAATAGGTGAATGTCCTGCATAAACTTTATAAATAACCCCTTGTCGTCCAGCAGTTTTGATGTAACTTGCTTTATATCCTTTGCTACGTAATTTACTAACTAAGGATTGGGCATTGGCTAACTTTGAAAACGAGGCCAGTTGAACAGCATATATATTTCTTTTGTAATTTTTAGTATCGCTTGTATTTACTTGAGCAATTACCGGTTTTTTAATCGTTTTAGGACTCACATTTGCTACCGGTTTAACGGGTGTAGCCGATTTAGCTGGTATTGTTGCAGCTACTACTTTTACTTGTTTTTTAACAACATTTTGCGCGGCATTGCTTAATGCTAACTCTATGGGTTTCGCTACAACTACAGTATTCGCCTTAGTTGCCTCTGCCTTAGCAACAGAAATAGCGGCATCATCAGCTTTTTGAACGGATTGAATGATGTCTTCTTTTTCTGGATTTAACTTTTTTTGTTCTACGGCAGGAGGAATTTCAATCTTGGCTATTTTTATGGTTTTAAACATCTCCTTTTCATCCGTTATCGCTACATCAGGAGTTGTTGGTTTAGGAGGTAGCTGTACCTTTACACTAAAATTATTTTCAAGGCGTTGACTTGATTTCTTCATCATTGCAGGCAGAAAAATTGCACCTAATGATAAAACAACAGCCACACCAACCAAACGATGTTTTAGCTTCTCATCAATTACTAATTTCATTGAATCTCCTATTAGCCATAACATGACTCACAGTAAAAAATGACCCATAAACAACAATTAAGTCACCAGGTTTAGCTTGTTCCAATGCGGCTTCAAAAGCTGCAAAGGGGTTATTATAACAAATTCCCACAGGAATTTCTGCATCCTTAAAAAAGGTGAGCAGCACATCTCCACTAACAGCACGTTTATTATCCAATTGTGCAGGATACCATCTCTCAACACAATCCTTCAAAGGCATAATCAGGCCCAAAATATCCTTATCTTTTAATGCAGAAAAAACAGCGTGAATTTTTATTTTCTTCATCATGCGCAAAGTATCTGCAAGTAATCTTGCCGATTGAGGATTATGAGACACATCAAATAAAGTGCTCACCTTGTCTTTATGCAATTGCAAACGACCGGGAATATAAATACGCTGCATGGCAATTTGAAAATGGGTACGTGTCACTGGCAGATGATGTTCAAGTAAAACACCTGCAGTAATTGCAGCAGCAGCTGATTTGAGCTGTATTGATGGTTTAGGCAATCCATAAACAGAGGAAAGCTTCAGTTTTTCCTCGTAATGAAGATTCCAGACAGAATTTTCTTCTTGAATAGAGAATTCTTGGCTCCACAAATAGGCAGGAACACCAAGTTGCTTCGCTACATGAGTTACTGATGCAGGGGGATTAATATCAGCATAGATGAATGGTTTACCAGAACGAAGGATACCCGCTTTCTCATAACCAATCGCATCAAGTGTATTTCCTAAGTACTCCTGATGATCAAAATCTATAGTAGTAATTATGGATAATTCTGCATCCACAATATTCGTAGCATCCAACCGGCCACCTAATCCCACTTCCAGAATAATGATATCCAATTCCATTTTTTTGAAATGCCACAATGCTGCCAAAGTAGTCATTTCAAAATAAGTTAAAAGAGCTTCTCCACGAACTTCTTCGATAATACTAAAGGCTTGACATAGGTCATCATCAGAAATGGGCGTTAAATTTACTCGAATACGTTCATTAAACTGGATAAGATGAGGTGAGGTGTAGGCGCCAACTTTATATCCGGCAACATGATAAATCATTTCAAGGGCAGTTACTGTTGAACCTTTTCCATTAGTACCCGCTACAGTAATAACAGGACAGCATGGGCGTTGCAGACATAATTTTTGTGCAACTTCCATAATACGCGTTAAACCAAGTTGTATTTCATGAGTATTTCTAGTTTCTAAATCATGCAACCATTCATCAAGAGATTTTTTTCGAAACGCTGCCGGGGAGGAGAATTGCTTCGTCGATACGGTACTCGAATCCTCATGTACGCTCGTGTACACTCCAGTTCTGTGCTCCGTGTTTTCTCGCACCTCTCTCTTTACAGCGTGTTTCGTAAGCGGTCTAATACGATCCTGCTTTGGCAACTGAATCCCCTAGACTTTTGCGCGTTAATTTAGATATCAATTCAGCAACAACTGGACGGATATCTTTTCTTTCGAGAATCATGTCGATATGTCCATGCTCTAACAAAAATTCGCTACGCTGAAACCCTTCAGGTAAAGTTTGTCTTACAGTTTGCTCAATAACTCTTGGACCAGCAAAACCAATTAACGCATTAGGCTCAGCAATAATCACATCTCCCAGACTTGCAAAGCTGGCAGAAACCCCGCCCATGGTTGGATCAGTCAACACGACAATAAAAGGTAAGCCCGTTTCAGCAAATTTAGCCAGAGCAGCTGAAGTTTTGGCCATTTGCATTAAGGAAAAAAGCCCTTCTTGCATCCGTGCACCACCACTTGCAGTAAAACAAATATAAGCTCTTTGTTCTTTTGTTGCTACTTGAATTGCACGAACAAATTTCTCCCCTACCGTAGCTCCCATGGAGCCGCCCATAAAATTGAATTCAAAGGATCCCACAACTACAGGTTGTTGTAATAACGTACCTTTGACAATAATCAAAGCTTCCTTCTCACCTGTTGTTTTTTGTGCTTGTGAGATCCTGTCTTTATATTTTTTTGAGTCCCTAAACTTTAACCGATCCTGGGGCTCCAATAATTCAGCAATCTCTTCCTGGCCTCCCTCATCAAGAAATTGCTGAATTCGAGTCCGTGCAGAGATCCGGTGATGGAAATTACAGGAGGGACAGACCATTAAATTCTTTTCTAATTCAGTGCTATAAAGAACTTCATTACAGCCTGCACATTTAAGCCATAAACCTTCAGGAACTCCTTTTTTTTGGGAGGAGCTCGTACTCACTCTTGAAGGCAATAGTTTTTTAAACCAACTCATAATTGGAACCCAATATTATAGAATCGTAATATTATACACAGAAAAAAATATTCTTAAATGCACATGAAATCGAATTGGAATTTTTCTTTTTGTATGATCTTTTTATGCAGCTGCATACAGTGCGTATACTGGGGTCAGGTTTCGTTTGCACTGTGATTCATCCCAGGTTATGTGCCTTGAAGTTAAAAAAAGTAAAATATTGAAAGAATTAGAAACAAAAACAAAGTGTTCAAAAAATGCAACCCATTCATTTTAATAAATAAATTTTCCATTTTTTTTTAAAAAAACAAGGGTGAGCCTAAAGTTTTTTGCCGGATGTCCGATAACCTTTTTGCGTACGGTAAATTCGCCATTTAAAAGGAATTTGCCAATTTACAAATGTCCCAAACCAGGGATTTAGGTCTGAGGAGACTATAATATGGCTCAAATTATTAATACTAACGTGCCCTCGTTAATTGCTCAACGTAACTTGTCTAAATCAAGTAACGCTATGGCAACTGCGATACAAAGATTATCATCTGGTTTAAAAATTAATAGTGCAAAAGATGATGCTGCAGGGCTGGCAATTGCAACCAATATGACATCACAAATTCGGGGAATGGACCAAGCAGTGAAAAATGCTAATGACGGTATTTCACTCGCCCAGGTTGCCGAAGGTGCGATGCAAGAGTCAACTAATCTTTTACAACGCATGAGGGAATTAGCGCTTCAATCTGCAAACGGAACTTATAGCCAATCCAACCGTCAAGCGTTACAAAATGAAGTAAATAACCTTTTGAGTGAAATGGATCATATTGCTACGAGTACACAATTCAACGGGCAAAGTATTTTGAATGGTGCTTATACTAACGCTTCTCTGCAAATTGGCTCTAATGCAGGTGAAACCCTTTCATTTTCGATAAATAGTATTGCCTCCTCAACAATAGGTAGTATCGCTTATCAACAAGGAACCGAAGTAAGTGCCGCCGCTGCTGCTGATGTTACTCTTGCTCTTGGTTCTAATCCAGCGGTTAGTGTCAGCTCGTCTGCAAACTATGTGGGAACAGCAAACGGCCAAGACAGCTCATCCGCATATGCTAAAGCAGCTGCGATTAATGCTGCAGGTGTTCCTGGTTTAACAGTAACCGCATCAACAAGTGGTACCCAAACTGTTGGAGCTATAGGTGGCACTGCAGCGGATACTTATAATCTGACCATTAACGGTGTTGATATATTTACGAACCAAGACGTCTCCACTGCATTAACGAATACAGATCTTATGGATGCAATCAATGCCGTAAGCAGCCAAACAGGGGTTGTGGCCTCTCTAAATGGCGGTGACATGACGTTAACTGCAGCAGATGGAAGAAACATTGCCGTAACTGAAAGTGGTACCGGATTTATTGCAGGTACTGACGGACTCACAGTCACAGGTGGTCCATTTGCAGCAACCCTGCGCGGACAACTCACTGTAAGTGCTGCTCAAACTATTTCTGTAGGGGGTACTCTGGCTGATGTCGGTTTATCAGGTACCATCAGTCTGGATACAAATGGTGTGAATAGTATTGACATCACGACCCAGGATGGTGCAGAGCAAGCAATATTGAGAATCAGTGCCGCCTTAGATAGTGTCACTAATAATCGCGCTGCATTAGGTGCTTTGCAAAACCGACTTGATGCAACAGTAGCTAACCTGCAAAACGTATCTGATAATATGTCCGCAGCACGAGGCCGTATTCAAGATACTGACTATGCAGCAGAAATGGCAAGTTTAACTAAAAACCAAATCTTACAACAGGCAGGAACAGCAATGTTGGCCCAGGCAAATGCGATGCCACAATCTGTTCTTTCCTTGCTAGGATAGTTGTAAGAAAGTAAAAACCGAAATGCGGCAATTGCCGCTTTTCGGCTTATTTTATATCCCAATGATTAAAGTATCAATCAAGGGAAAGGAGTAAAAAAATGACTATGGAATCGATTCCTCCAGCAAATAATAAATTGCTACAAAGTGATTCAGTCAAATTAAAAGATAAAAACATTAAGCCTGTGACTAAATGCGCTACGTCGGATCTGAATCTGGATACTGATTCGAAACAGGCCATAGACCATGCCACAGGCCTTCTGCAAACTATAGTAACTGATAAAACCTCAGATAAAATAATACGCAAAATACCCTCAGATGAGTATTTAGGCTTACTTAACTTGCTTGATGGGATAATTAGTGGTTCTATAGATAAACATGTTTGATGCAATTTATGGATAAACGTAATTTCATTGAGATTACTAAAACAAATAGGGAATATTATGGGCCTATCAACTCCAGGCATTGGGTCAGGTTTGGACATTAAAGCAATGGTCGAAAGCATGGTCAAAGCCGATCTCATGCCAGCACAAGTACGACATGATAAAAAGCTTAATTCCGTTACCACTGAGTTGTCTGCTTTTGGTCAATTAAAAAGTGCCATATCCAATTTTCAAGCGACACTCAACTCCCTATCTTATGCTAGTGAATTTAATAAAATGAATTCGTTACTCAACGAAGCTGGGTATGTTTCTGCCTCAGTGACAGAACAAGCAGCTGAAGGCTTGTATCAGATAAAAGTGAATCAATTAGCTCAAGCGCAAAGCCTTGCAAGCGGTTATTTCGCTAACAATAGTTCTTCGATAGGCAGCGGAAGCATCACGATAAACTTTGGTACATACAGCAATGACAATGCAACATTCACACTAAATACTGAAGTGTCTCCTGTAACAATTAATATCACTCCAGGAAACGACAGCCTTAATGCAGTTCGCGATGCCATCAATGCCGCAAACACAGGTGTTACCGCAGCAATTGTACAAGATAGTGTTGGCTCAAGATTAACGTTAACTTCATCCGAAACAGGTGAACAATATGCGATGCAAATTACAGGTAGCCTAACTGCTATGAATTATGACCCGACAACCGCCAATACCTCTTTAAGTCAAACCATGGCTGCCCAAAATAGCCAGGTACAAATTAATGGATTGCTTGTGAATGAAAGCAGTAATCGATTGGAAAATGCGTTAACAGGAATCACGCTCGATCTTCAACAAGCTGATCCGGCAAAAACAATCACTTTAACCGTGAAAAAAGATGTAGCTCATCTCAAAGGCTTAATTAATGATTTTGTCAAAAAATATAATGATTTTGTCAATTTCATCACTGCTTTAACTGGTTTCGATATGGAAACCAGGAAAAGAGGAGTATTGCAAGGTGACGACAAGCTTAGGGATTTAAAAATAAACATATATCACTTAGCCACTAACCCATTAACTACTGATGGGCCCATCCAAAGTCTTGCTGATCTGGGGATTACCAGCGATAAGCATGGCTTGCTGGAAATTGATCCCGATATGTTGGATGAAGCGATTAATAATAATTATCAAGATATTAAGAATTTATTTGCAAAAAAAATAACTGCTACCGATCCAAATATTAAAATTAATTCATTGGATACCGAAGTTGCTGCAGGAGCATATGATGTCATATTAAATGAATATACTCCAGGCATTAGCATGTCAGGCACCCTAGGAGGCGTGTTGGCCAACTCAACAGATGGAATTACTCTAAATGGTACTGGTGATTTCAGTACATTATCAATTGATGTTCTTTCTGGGCTTGCTGGGGATAGAGGACAAATTATCGTCAGTGATGGGTTAGCCTCATTAATTGATGGCTATTTAGGTTCATTAATCGATGAAGACGGTGAAATTGAGGAACGAATAGACCGTTTAAATACTCAGGCACAACAATTAGATGAAATGCAAGAACACATCAATGAACGCAGCATTACTCTTGAAAAAAGATATTATAAACAATGGAATGCCGTAGATCTCTTAATCTCGCAGATGCAAAACACCAGCAATACGCTTACTCAAATTTTGTCGAATCTACCCAAATTGAAAACTAAATAATTGGAGCATTATCGATGAAGAATCCAAATCAACAAGTTATAAATCACTACAAAACAATTGAATTAAAAACTCGTATCGATGCTGCCTCTCCTTATGAATTAATTAACTTGTTATTGCAAGGTGCGCGAACTCATATTGCCACAGCCCAAGGCAATATTGAGCGAAAAGAAATTCAAGAAAAAGGAGAGCATATTAGTAAGGCATTAAGTATCATTGAGGGTTTAAAAACCAGTTTAAACCACGAACAAGGTGGTGAAATAGCAGAAAACTTACTCCAAATTTACATGCATATTGAATATTTACTATTAAAAGCAAATCTCAATAACGATAAAGAATTGTTAGCGCAATCCAATGCATTACTTGCGCAAGTTCACGAGGCTTGGCAAAAAATTTCCCCCAGCAGTTCAGAGCCTGACTCTTCGCTTTCATCCTGATTTTTATCTTTGAAACATAATGATGCCTGGGTTTGCACAGTAAAACCCAGGAATTTCTTACCCAGTTCTCCACATGATAGTATCCTATAAAAGTCATGTATAAAGTTATTTTTTAAAGTGCCGCTATAGAGGATATAATGACCCCAATTGAGATCATTTATGAAAGTTATGATATCAATAATCGTCTCTATTTATTTATTTACAATAAGTCAACTCGCTCTTGCTCATGCGAGATACGGTGAAAATTTATGTAATTCATCGGACTATTTTTGTATGAAAATTAAAAATGGTGAAAGCTGGGAAAAGCTATTCCCTAATCCCGAAGAGCGAGACATGGTACGACGAATTAATCGTATGAATGTTGCGTTACATTCGGGAATGACTATAGCAGTACCGAAAAATATCGACCGCTTGACTATCTATGATGTTTCTCCTTTCCCAAGATATATTGACTCTCAAGGAGAAAAAGCAATTTATATAAGCCAAAAAAAGCTAGCTTGGGCAGCCTATGATCAAGATGGTGAGCTCCTTTGGTGGGGACCTATTTCGTCAGGGATAGGAAAATGTCCAGGCGTCATCGGAGGCTGCAATACACCAACTGGTTCATTTCGCGTTATTCGCAAGCAAGATATTGATTGTGTGTCCACTGTATTTCCGAGAAGATCAGATGGCAATGATGGTGGTGCTTTAATGCCCTATTGCATGCATTTTTTTAGAGGCTATGCGTTACATGGTAGTTATGATGTACCTGGATATCGAGCAAGCCACGGTTGTATCAGGATGTTTATTGAGGATGCGCGTTGGCTAAATGAAGAATTTATTGACCTGCCGGGGGATGGAATGAAAGGAACCCGTGTAGTCATTGATCCCCCGGACTACCCAAACGAGCAATAGACAAATAATAACCAAACTGTTAATATTTTATATGATGAAATTTATATGTTTGTATGGTAATGTTGCCGGTTGACTTTTTGATTTAAAAAACTGCATTAAAATGGAACACAAGGTTTAACCACCTGATCTACAGGACTATTCCCAGTTTTTCTTCAAAATGTATATTTCACATGTTTCATCAAAGTGAAGTTTTAGAGCGTAAAAGTAAGGACTGCATACGAAAATTTTTAAATTGAAAAACGCCAGGATGGCTGGCCATAAGTAATAAACTGTAATCTTGGCCCAAGAGTGATAATACAAAATCAATTTCGTATCGATGAATCTGGAGAGTTATAAAATAATGGCACACTACAATACACGGTCCGACTCAGTAGCAAGTTTTGGGATACAATCAATAATGCCTTGGATGGTATGGGGCTTAGGTTGCTTATTTTATTTTTACGAATGTCTTTTACAAGTTTCCCCTAGCGTTATGAGTAATGAATTAATGAGGGATTTCTCCGTTACTAGCCAAACATTAGGAATTCTATCCGGAATCTATTTCTATTCTTATGCAGCCATGCAATTACCTGGCGGTGTCTTAATGGACTATTTCGGTCCACACCGATTATTAACTCTAGCGACTATAGTTTGCGCTGTCAGTACCATTGCATTCGGAATGACAGATAACTTTTTTATGGCCTGTGTGGCACGTCTAATGATAGGTTTTGGCTCGGCATTTGCGGCTGTAGGTACAATGAAGCTCGCAGCGAATTGGTTTCCTGCTCAGCGTTTTGCCTTACTTACTGGCCTCATGGTTACCATAGGAATGTTAGGTGCAATCGGTGGGGAAGCACCTTTGGCATTGTTAATTGAATCCTTTGGTTGGCGCCACAGCATGCTCATTATGGGTATTGTAGGTCTTATTCTGGCAGTCTTGCTTATTGTCATTGCTCAAGACACTCCTAAAAATTATGAAAAAACTCACCACCCTTCTATTAAAGAAGAACCCTTAATACCAAGTTTATTAACACTGATAAAAAACAAACAACTTTGGTTGGTTGCTTGCTATGGCGGTTTAATGTATATGGCTACTCCTGTTTTTTGTGGTCTCTGGGGGGTTCCCTTTTTGATGACTAAAATGATGATCACTAAAACAACTGCCGCAAATTATATTTCTTTAGTGTTTATCGGTTGGGCAATTGCCAGCCCCTTATGGGGAATATTGTCGAATCGTATTGGTTTACGCAAACCACCTATGTACATAGGATGTATCGGCGCACTTATAACCTCCATAATTTTTATTTTTGCTCCAATTAATAACCCAATCTACATGGAGATTTTGTTGTTTGCGTTTGGTATCTTCTCCGCAGGCTTTTTACCTGCATTTACTGTAGCCAAAGAGTTATGCAATAAAAAATATGTCGCTACAGGTTTAAGCTTTATGAATATGATGAACATGATAGGTATTGCACTGGCACAGCCACTTATTGGCTATATTCTTGACAAAATGTGGCAAGGTGAAATGAATGGAAGTGTTAGAGTATATCCATTGGAGGCTTACCATACGGGACTTGCACTTCTTCCCCTGGGAATGCTTACTGCCTTAATTATTTTGCCCAAAATTAAAGAAACTTATTGCCAAAGTGTACATTAATGAAATAATACGAAACTTCCTGGGATACAGTAACCTGGGTGCAAAGCCGGACTCAGGTCTACCTGCTACGGATTGTACTCTCACTCAGGCTACACATTTTTAAAGTAGATTTGATATGGCTAAAAAATTATACATCAAAACCAACGGCTGCCAGATGAATGAATACGATTCAACTAAAATGGCAGAAGTTTTGTTGCAATCACATGGCTTAGTCAAAACGGAGCACGTTGAAGAGGCAGATGTGATATTGCTTAATACGTGCTCTATTCGTGAAAAGGCACAAGAGAAGGTTTTTTCGCAATTAGGACAGTGGCGTGAATATAAAGCTAAAAATCCTCATGTGGTAATTGGTGTGGGTGGCTGTGTTGCAAGTCAAGAAGGTGAAGACATTATTAAAAGAGCCCCCTTTGTTGACATCGTTTTTGGTCCACAAACATTACATCGACTTCCCACATTGCTTAATGAACGAATGGAAAAGAAAAAGCCAGTTGTTGATATCAGTTTCCCAGAAATTGAAAAATTTGATCATCTGCCAGCACCAAGAGCTGAAGGACCTACGGCATTTGTTTCGATTATGGAAGGCTGCAGCAAATACTGCAGTTTTTGTGTCGTGCCTTATACTCGCGGCACAGAAATCAGTCGTCCTTTTGATGACGTACTTGCTGAGTGTTATCAATTGGCAATCCAAGGTGTCAGAGAAATCAATTTATTGGGACAAAACGTTAATGATTACCGTGGAGTGATGGAAAATGGTGATATTGCGGATCTGGCACTTTTAATTCATTATCTTGCTGCCATAGAGGGTATAGGCAGAATTCGCTTTACTACATCCCATCCTTTGGCGTTCTCAGATAATTTAATTAATGCCTATGCAGAAGTGCCTGAATTAGCGAATCATTTACATCTGCCTGTACAAAGTGGTTCCGATCGCATTTTAGGGTTAATGAAGCGTGGTTATACTGCTTTGGAGTTTAAATCCAAGATCAGAAAATTGCGGAAAGTACGCCCAGACATTCGTTTATCAACAGACATTATTGTTGGCTTTCCAGGAGAAACAGATAAAGATTTTCAGGACACTATGGATTTGGTTCATGAAATAGGTTTCGATACTTCATTTAGCTTTATTTACAGTCCAAGACCAGGTACTCCAGCTGCAAATTTACCCGATGAAACCCCTATGGAAGTAAAAAAGCAAAGATTGCAGATATTACAAAACAGGCTGGTATTAAACGCCTCACGGTACAGCCAATCTATGATAGGAAGCACCCAGAAAATATTAGTTACTGGGCACTCTAAAAAAGACTCCCAACAGCTGTCTGGTCGTACTGAATGCAATCGGGTGGTGAATTTTGATGGTCCCGCTCATTTGATAGGACAATTCGTCGGCGTTCAAATTAATGATGCATTACCTAACTCATTACGAGGACGCCTCGTAGCAGCTGAGACTGAAACGATTTGATGATAGAACATATTCATAAACAATTAACTGTTCCGCGCGAGCATCACAATCAACGTATTGACAGTGTGCTCGCCTATTTACTGCCTGAATACTCACGTTCGCAAATCAGCAATTGGATTAAAAACGGTACAATAACGCTTAACCAAAAGCCATGTAAACCTAAAGACAAAGCTTTAGATGGAGATTTGATTGAGATTAATGTTGATTTTACTTTAATGGAAAAGGATTTTAACCATTGTATTGCCGAGAAAATTCCCTTAAGTATTGTTTATGAGGACGAAGACATTTTAGTACTCAACAAACCTGCAAACATGGTCGTTCATCCTGGGGCAGGAAATAAAGAGCACACATTAGTCAATGCATTGTTGCATCATGAACCATCCTTACATCATTTGCCAAGAGCGGGCATTATTCATCGATTAGATAAAGATACAACAGGCTTATTAGTCGTGGCAAAAACACTCCCCGCACATACTTCTTTAATCCGTCAAATGCAAGCTCGCGAAATTCAACGTCATTACATTACTCTAGTACAAGGCCATATTATTTCCGGCGGTACGATTGATACTGGTTTTGGACGAAACCCACGAAATCGATTAAAAATGGCCGTTCAAGAGCAAGGCCGGCAAGCAATAACTCATTATTCGGTAAAAAAACAATATCAGGATTTTACTTTATTAGACGTCAAGCTGATGACTGGGCGAACACATCAAATTAGAGTCCATTTGGCTTATATCCATCACCCGGTTGTTGGTGATCCACTTTACGGGGGACGTATGCGATTCCCAGCTCAAGCTAAAGAGCAATTGCGCGCCCTGCTCCAAAACTTTAAAAGACAAGCACTGCATGCATGCATGCTCTCATTTTATCATCCAAAAACAGAAAATGAGTTGACGTTTAAGGCTCCAATACCTGATGATTTTAAACTTCTTCTTAACACATTGGACCAGCATTATGAAGACTAATCCAGCTAATTGGCCAGCACCAAAAAATATCACAGCCCTTAGTACAACTCGTTTATCAGGATATAGTCAAGCCCCTTATGACAGTAATAACATGGGCTTGAATGTAGGGGACAATGATCACCACGTCCTGCAAAACAGACAACAACTTATGGAGTTGTTGCAACTGCCCGGCGAGCCACAATGGTTACATCAAACCCATGGGACTCATTGTGTTATTGCAGAAGAAGATCCAAACAGAAATGCAGATGCCTCAATAACCCGCTCAATGAAACATCCTTTAGCCATTCTTACTGCTGATTGCTTACCTATCATGCTTTGTAATGTTCAAGGCACGGAGATTGCAGCAATTCATGCTGGTTGGAAGGGATTAGCGCATGGTATCATTGAAAAAACACTCGATAAAATGGAGAGTTCAGAGCCAGAGGTATTAGCCTGGATAGGCCCCTCAATCTGTCAAAAGTGTTATGAAGTCGGAGAGGAAGTATATCAAACTTTTACCGATACATACCCTTTAAGTAAACAGGCATTTAACCCCGTTAATGGAAAATGGCTGGCTAATTTGCCTCTAATTGCTGAAATTGTTTTGAACTTAAAAGGCATAAAAGCCGTTTATCAGTCTGGTTTATGTACTTTTGAGTTAAAAAATGAGTTGTATTCCTATCGAAGAACGTCACAAACAGGTAGAATAGCTACCTTAATTTGGTTTAATGATCAACCTCAGGATTAATAATTATGATAAAACATATCAAATTCATTATAAGTAGCCTGCTTTTTTTAACGGTCTCGTTAACTTACGCAGCTAATGCGACTAATGAAGCAGCGCCTACCCCTATGCCCAGTTTGGCTCCCGCTTTAAAAAATATTATGCCTGCAATTGTGAATGTTGCGGTACAAGGTTATCTACCTCCTAGTGCATCTCCTGGTGCAGCTGGAAATGATGAAGAGGCTCAAAACAGCAGACAACCACACCAAGCAGCTCCTGAAAAAGGGCGTAAATTTGAAAGCATAGGTTCTGGTGTGATTGTGGATGCAAAACATGGGATCATTATTACGAATGATCACGTAATCCGCAATGCGAGTCTTGTCACGATTACTTTACAGGATGGCCGACGCTTAAAAGCAAAACTGGTCGGTAGTGATAGTGAAACGGATTTGGCCATATTAAAAATTAATGCCACAAACCTGAAATCCTTGCCTATAGGTGATTCGGATCAACTACAAGTGGGCGACTTTGTAGTAGCTATTGGTAATCCTTTTGGCTTAAACAGTTTTGGCAACAGCCAGTCTGCAACGTTTGGTATTATCAGTGCCTTAAAACGCAGTGATTTAAACATTGAAGGCGTAGAAAACTTTATTCAAACAGATGCTGCAATTAACCCAGGTAATTCTGGTGGTGCTCTGGTTAATACAAAAGGAGAATTGATCGGGATTAATACCGCCATTCTTTCTCCTTATGGCGGTAACGTAGGAATAGGTTTTGCTATCCCCATCAACATGGCAAAGGATGTAGCACAACAAATCATTAAATTTGGTTCTATTCATCGTGGCTTAATGGGTATATTTGTTCAGCATTTAACACCTGAACTTGCTCATTCACTTGGATATCCCGAAGATTTCCAAGGTGCATTAGTATCACAAGTTAATCCAAACTCTCCTGCTGAGCGTGCTGGTTTAAAATCAGGCGATATTATTACCCAAATTAACAATACAAAAATCACACAAGCGACTCAGGTAAAAACGACGATTAGTCTCTTGCGTGTAGGTTCAAATGTTAAAATGGTTGTTCAACGTGATGGCAAGACTATTACGCTGGATGCAGTCGTTACTGACATTAAATCACATGAACAAAAACTGCAATCAGAGAATCCTTTCCTTTATGGGCTGGCATTAAGAAACTTTGAGCAAGAAACACCGCCTCATGGTAATGTTATTGGCGTACAAGTCGTTGGTGCCTCTGAAACAAGTGCAGGATGGCGTGCAGGTTTAAGACCTGGAGACATTATTATCTCTGCGAATAAAGAGCCAATTAAAGACGTTAAAGCATTACAACAAATGGCCTTACATAAAAAAAATGAGTTATTAGTGCAAATATTACGTGGACCAGGTGCCATGTATCTATTGATCATCTAACTTACTAGACAATTTATCCTGGGTGAAGCACTGCAGAACCCAGGACTCCTCCCCTACGCGCACTTCCAAAATAGTGCCTGCGCCTGTATAGACCTCATGAAAAGCACTGCTGTACATGTGACTTCGGGTACTTTAGACTCAGAACCTCAATTGTTATGCAGATATCGATCTTAAAGCATAAAAGTTAATACCAATTAGTTAATTACAAGCTCAATGAGCCTGGAATACTTGCTACTTCTTCCTCAAAAAACTGGAGAGGAATCTTCCTCGCATTGGATACATCTAAAGAAAACTCCAGGTGATTCATAATGAGTTCGTTAACTATCATAGTCACCATGGTCAAAACTAAAGAAGTTAATAAAAAAGTTTCATAGTTTAGATCCAATTTGAGAGCTAAAAGAGATGCCAGGAGTAAGCCCAAACAACAGGCAATTCTATTTCTAATGGTCTTATTCCAATAAAATGGGCCGCTTTTTTCGTTTCGCAATCTTTGTTCAAGCCTCAATTTCGCAAGTTGATTTTCTTTGTAGTTATGGTAATCCGAAGCTGCTCTTTATAAGTGTGTGGGAAGAAAAAGCAATTAGCTTTCTGGCTCATCCAGTTAAAACGTTTGCAACTTAAAGCAAAAGAAACCATATCGTTTGGCTTAAGGATATAATTCTTATCTTTATTGCGTGCATTAAGAATCTCCAATAGCATCTCGCTAGCTAATTCATCAAAAGGATTTTGATTTTGTTGATTGATGTTATGCATCGACTTTTCCTTTATTTTTAGCAGAAACCTTTTGCTCCTCTGTGAGTTCAAAAAAAGTATCTGGGTATCCTTAGTCTGCCAAATCACCCGGCTATACTCAATAAGTTTTTAACCCTCTGATTTAAGATAATTTTTAATAAATAGAGGTCCAGTATTTTATGAAATTAAAGTTCTAAATTTCCTAATTAAGAGTACGGCTGACATTTTTTTCTTAAATCGATTTATTGATTATGCTTTTGTTTTATTGAACTTAAGCCATTATAAAAAATGATTAAGCATACTTAGGGCATGTTAACAATTCATTCCCCTTGCCTACGTGCCGCGAACAAGTCGCGGCACGTAGGCGATGGGGATAAATTGTCAACATACCCTAGGAATAATCAGAAAAAAATCAAAAAAATAGGGTAACAGACTTGACAATTTTCCATTAAAACGACAAAATCACGCCTCTTGTGGCTATGTAGCTCAGCCGGTTAGAGCGCGGCACTCATAATGCTGAGGTCGGTGGTTCGAGTCCACCCATAGCCACCATTTAGATCAATAAGTCACAACAAACATCGAATAAAAACTTATACTTAGGTGCATTCATAACAGAACCACAGAGTTTTCCTACCTTTCTTGAGGATCCAGGAACGAATAATTATCATGCGATTTTCCTGCTATGAAAATTGAGATTTAAACATACTGATTACAGCGAAGATAAAGCATATCTGCTGATGCTGAAACCTCACATATTGGTTAAGTAACATGACAGTACAGGAACAAAAAATTAATCGTGAAGTGTTACAAAAAACGATACAAATGCTTCAACAGCATTTTGCAACCCAAGTAGAAATAAACTCCATACAGTTTCTCAGTGAAAAAGAGCGACGTAATATTGTGGCGCGTATCACTCTAGCGAGTAAATCAAACTCTATTCCAAGAAGCATCATTTTTAAACAATCCCTCCCTGAAGCATCAGATCGTGATGACAAAGAGGCTTATGCTCGCTTTGCTCGCGATTGGGCAGGTCTTGAGTTTGCAAATCAGATTCATCAGAGTATGCATAATATGCCTCGCTTTTATGGTGGTAATAAAGAATATCGATTTATTCTTATTGAGGATTTGGGAAGACAGCATATAAGTTTAGTGGACTCTTTAACACTTCCTTACCGGGATAAGGCAACGCGTGCCTTAAATCGATTTATGAAATCATTAGGAAGTTTTCATGCAGCAAGTTATGGTAAAACATCAATGTATGAAGCACTGTTAAAGAAAATTCATGGAAACGTTGAAACGCTGCAAGAAGATTTGGATTTTACACGTACTGATTTAATCGAAAAATTGCATGCAGCGAATAAAAAGTTACATTTACCGTTAACAACAGAATGCATTAATGAAGCGAATTCCCTGATTGAATCTTTACTTAAACCAGGCCCATTTACTGTGCTTACCCATGGCGATATTTGTCCAGACAATGTTTTTGATCATGAAGACACACATGATTTGCAACTTATTGATTTTGAATGGGCTTTTGTACGCAATGCGCTACTCGATGGTACTTATCTTAGAATGAGCATGCCTACATGTTGGTGTGCCAAATCCATACCTGAAGAAGTCATCATCCCGTTAGAGATTATTTATCGAGAAGAACTCAAACAAACCATTCCAGCGGCATCAGATGATTTAGCATATACTAAAGCCTATACTGAAGCGTGTGGCTTCTGGTTATTGCAACAAACCCTCCCTTTTCTTGATTCGACTCTAGAAAAAGACAGAGTTGGTCCCTCAGGACCTGTTCCAGCAAATTCATTATGGAAGGACGAAGAAAATTGGGTTAGGCCAAGAGTTTTATCGCGTTTGCACGCGTTTATTCACGTTGCATCCAGAAACAATTTATTGCCTCACTTAAAACAAATGGCAGAAAACATACTCCTCGAACTCAAGAAACGCTGGACTGCAAACTCTTTAGAATTTTATCCCGCCTTTAAAACATTAAATCAAAAATTTTATATCAGAACTTTTGAACCGGGTGATGAAACAGAAATCTATCAACTATTTTATGATACTGTCCATTTTGTCAACTGTAAGGATTATACGAAAGAACAACTCAATGTATGGGCACCTAAAAAACCCAACTTATCCGAATGGCGAAAATCTCTTGCGAATAACTATACCTTTGTAGCTATTGATAAAGACAGTAACAAAATTATTGGATTCTCGGATTTAGAAAAAAATGGGCGCCTCAATCGAGGTTATGTACATAAGGACTATCAAAAACAAGGAGTTGGCAAGGCCTTATTAGAAGCTCGTGAACATACAGCAATAGCCTTAGGAATACCAAAGCTCTTTTCAGACGTCAGCATCACAGCAAAACCATTTTTTGAAAATCAAGGATACACTACTGAAACAAAACAAACCAAAGAATTAAATGGCATTACCTTCAAAAACTATCGTATGACTAAAGTATTCACTTCTTAGAATAGTAGTTCAATCTCCTCTATTGCTTATACTTTATAAGGGTGTGTGTCGTTGCCAAATCCACAATGAACCTCAGGAAAACAAAAAACTAATATGAAATTAATTCAGCTACTAACCAAGGTAGGCGCTCCCGGTATATTTTGTATCTCCGAGGTTGATTGATTTTCAGATATTTGGTCCTGATGCTTTTGCTTAAAACTCTGGAATTTCGAGATAAGCTCTCTATCCGGTGGGGTTTTAAGATTATGTTCTGTTTGAGCTAAAGAATCAGGAGTGGACGAAAAAGAATCTTCATTTTCTTCAGAACAATTGAGTTGGAAAACACTTTGGATGTAATCAAAAAATTTAACTAATTTAGTACCAATAATTTCGAAAATATTCATTTTTCGTGATGCTTTTTCAGTAATAATATCTTGACTTGGTTTATCAAAATTCATTCCATTTTGCTCTAAAGTCTTAAGGATGTGTATATTGAGCTTTTTAACTTGTTCTTCGGATAGAGATATCTTGCTCACAATGTCTGTTGCCTGTTCAGGTCCCATATTGCTTATAAGTTCGTCTACCATATGCACATTATTAGTATTAATGGCAAGAAGCAAATATTTCTGTTGTTTCTTCTCGGTCAGAATATAACCTTCTTGGTTCAGCTTTTTTAAAAGCACTTCAAGACATTCTGGAGAATGTCCTTTTATGGCTAAGGTTATGGCATTATCCCCTCTAGAGTCTTTTTCGAGAATAATTTGCGTTAACCGAGTCCGTTGTGGCATTATGGGTAAGTCCTCTCTTAAAAAATCGGAAAGACTATCTACTTGAACTTCTACCTCTTCCATATCCAATAAATCGGAGAGATCCATTACTTCTACTTCTTCAAATTGAGTGTCTTTTTCATCTGTATCTAGAAAATCAATAATGGACTGGGTATCCTCTGTTTCCTCTAAAGTTTCTATTGCAGGATTAGTTTGAATTTTTTCGAGAATATCAATTAAAAGTTCTTTATTACCTCCTCGAGCAACCATATTTAATAACAGCCCATCATCGATACTCTGAAAAACCTTTTTTCCAAATTCATTTTCGATGAGTTTATTGAGTAATTCGGCACGGCCATCTCTCAAGGAAAGTAAAATCATGCTGAAAAATGCTGATTTCTTATCTTCTTTCTCTTGCTTAGTGCTTTCAGGACACGAATTTAATTGATTTAAAATCGGGATGATACTTTGAGTGTTATTTTTCAGTATTGCCTCAAAACCTAAATCCATAAGTTCAGTGGCAGTCCAAATTTTATTTTTATCTTTATTGAGACAGATTTGCATTAACTGTTCATTACCATTTCTAGCTATTATTATGGCACCGGTTATTGTTTTATCGTCATAAGAAGCAATAGCATTGGGATCAAGGTATTTCCTAGTATAATCTTCAGGTGTAGCTTGTTCAAAGGATGAGCTATGCTTGAATCCGGAACGAGTTAAGCGCGTGAATGTTAATGCCATGCTGCTATCCTGGAATTGGAAAACATTAGTTCGTAACTCTGTCATTAACGCCTCTTCGGAGTCAAATTTTTTGATCCCTTCTTTGTAATTAGGATCGAAAACGACATACTCACCCTTTAATCGATGAATTGTAATTGCGTGATTAGGCGAGTTAATTTTTAAAACCTCTCCATGTTGAAGTTCCATGTCTTTCAGTATTTTGGCCCAATTTTCTTCTGATGTAATTAATGGAAGTACAAAATCTGAGTCCAAAGGTTTTCCATCAATTTTTAAGGCCTTATATGAATCCCTTTGAGAAAATGTTTTTTCGAAAAGACCAGGGTCATAGGCTAAAATGACTTGACTTATAAAATGATCAATGTCTTCTTCAGGAGAATCACTTATAGTTGATTGGCTGAAGTCCCCTTCACTCATGGCTGCAATCTTTTGTAATATTTTTAAAAAAGTATCCTCTTTTCCTTGAAGCACATAATGAGCATGGACTGTAGCTAAACCATTACATACACCTGTTTCATTCCATTTTATGGGCAGATTATGCCATTTTAGATAATTGTTAATAATTGTTATTGTTTTTGCTTGTGAAATATTAAGATTTTTCATGCTCACTCGCATTGCAAAAGCAGGTTGCTACACTATTAAAAACTTCAGATATCCATGACATCAAAATGCACTTTTTCAACTCAAGGTTGTGAGTTACGCATTTTGTTCTGATGCGCCAGGCATAACCTAAATCCAATGTTTAAGAGCATAAAATTTTACACTGCATTCTAATTGAGATTTGCCAATGATTTATTTTATACTAATAGTTTTTATTATAGACACATAGTTCTTATTTTTGCACATTAAATGGAATAGATTGAGATGAATTCAATAGATTCTGACTTCTTTTGAGCCAATTCGGACATGAATGATTTTGATACAGTTTACTATACTATAAATAATACTTAAGCGTTATTGTTGGCGAGCAATTATGCAGCAACGTACAGAGAAAGAAAAACTAATTGCACAAGCTCACGCTATCTCAAATTTGCCTGGAGTCATAAGAGTTACACCTTTTGTACAAAATTATCAACCCGGAAAAGAACATCAACAACCGCAAGATAAAATTCGGATTCAGTTTAAAGATCGGGAATTCCTTGCTCAATTTATGAAAAAATATGGTATAGAAGGATTAACACTGGGAAATGGCCTAGGGCAAACAGCTAATTCAAAGCAATGGTATTTAGAAATACCTCCGAGCAGACTTGGCCCAATCTGGCAGCAGATAGAAAAAGAAAAAAAAATTCAAGAAAAAAATAAAATTAGAGTAATTAATTCTCACAGTGAAATGACGCATGTTTTAGGGTTGCAAAATAATCCTTCTTTTTTTGCCTCTCGAAATACTGGTTGGACGACAGATGCAGCAGTAGATAGTATTAAAAGGAGATACTACCGATTAAAAGCTGGCTCCAATTTAAATTTCGATGTACTGCCTGATTTTTTTTATCGAGATGCTGCAAAAAAAACTACGGATCTACCTCTTGGTGGATATGTTGGATTTTCTTGTGAATGGTTTCGCCATGCTTATACTGTTCATGCTGTTAAAGAAGAACAACAAACTCATTTTATTTACGTAAATCGTGGGCAACGTCATTATGACTTAGCCACAGGGGAGGACATAAGGAGTGCACCTGCAGTACTGGTTTTTTCTGTAAAAAATGAAAATGCAGAAAGTTTTGCAAAGGCATTGATGAGCGCTGCTATGACTTCAGGTGACTCGCGCAAAATGATGTCTGCATTTTTAGAAAAAAATCGAGATAAGTTCAATGGAAAACTTTCTCTAGAATTACAAAAGAAAGATCAAAAAACCGGAAATTGTACTATAGCAAATTCAAATATCGCCTGGCATTTTCAATTGGCATCCGATGAAATGCGAAAGAGCAATTCAGAGTTTGCTCAAGCCTATGAAAATACAAACCAAAAATATAGAGAAATGAGGGTTGATGACAGAGTCCAAGCGTTCAAATACCTCTTGGATGATCGAGATTGTTATTCTTATGATAGTGAATTTCTTTATAATTATTTCCAGGCAATTGAAAAATTTGCAAGAAAAGATATTAAAATACAACGCCAGCAAAACCCAATGGAGCATATTAAAACATTGGTTGAGGAGCTTGATTCTAAGGGACTATCCAAATTAATAGAACCATTAATTAATGATAATTTTACCATCAAAGTAGATGAATATATCAATGCCAGGATACAACAACTTAAAAAGGGCTATCCAACTTTATCGGAACAATACTGTAAAGATTTTGCGGCCATGACACGAGATGGCTTACAGTCAGCAAAAATTAGAGTCTTAATGCTTGCTTTCAAAAAATTATCCCTAGAAGAACAAAAGCAAATTATAGCTAAGGATATTTCATTATTGGGTTATGCTGATCGTCAACTGCAATTAGACTTACTGGAACTGGATTACAATAAGTATGCGCTGTATGCAAATAAAGAACTAAAAAAAACTTGCGCAAGGCATCCTTTTAATCGGCTTCGTGAAGAGCATCCAACTGAATATAATTCAGTAAGTGATAGCATGAAAGAAATGATGGAAGCATTCATTGATGGTAAAGAGGAGGAATATCTTAAGAAAAGTAAAGTAATTGCTACAGAAAGAAAAACCAAAGATATTGCTTTCTTGTCGCAAGAAGCCGCACAAAAAGAAGTAGTGATTAATAATACATTGAGAACTTTATATTCCTATCTATCAGCAGGAGACACGGAGCATGCCACTAAAACATTTGAAAAACTGTGTCAAGTTTGCTGCGAACGCAGATTTTATCTAGGTGGGGATAAGTATTCGGTACATAATCAATCGGCACAATGGTTAATTAATCGAATCTGTGCAGATGATGATATAGGGGAAGACTTCAGGAAACTTTTAGGAGTCCAGAATAGTAATACTGATGAAGTAACAAAGATAGTTCGAAACACTCTCTCTGGAAAAGACACAACGACCCATCATCATTTCAATAGCTATAAAGAACGGTATGCTCAGCAACTCGAAACATCAGTTGAACCTACTCCCAAATCCTCCTACGAAAGCAGTTTAAGAAGTAGCATTTCGTGTTGACTTTAAGACTTCCCCAACTAAAGTGAGTGCGCACTATTTTTTTCTCATATTATTAATTACAAAAAAACCTAGATACTTTAAAATTGAATTTTTGTTATGTTTAATAAAACAATTACATTCGCGCACTGTATATAGATTAGCCAGTGTCTTTAAATTTCTTTTTCAAATAGGAGAATAGAATACTATGGAACGGTTAAAATCCTATTTTCTTAAAGACACCACTCTGAAAACTGAAATCCTTGCGGGTATCTCCACTTTTCTAACCATGGTGTATATCGCTTTCATTAACCCGAGCATACTCCATGAGGCCGGGATGGACCAGGGAGCAGTATTTACCGCCACATGTCTTATTACTGCCTTTGCCTGTTTTTTTGCAGGGGTATTTGCTAATACCCCCATTGGCATTGCACCGGGTATGGCATTAAATATCTTCTTTTCTTACACGGTAGTGCAAGGCATGGGAATCGCTTGGGAACAAGCATTAGCCATTGTTTTTCTTTCAGGTGTCTTGTTCTTTTTAATGTCACTTACACGCCTGCGACGTCTATTAATCGAAGCAATTCCTCATAATTTACAAATTGCTATCTTAATAGGAATCAGTTTATTAATTGCATTAATTACCTTACAAAATAATCAAATTATTATTGAAGATCAGCATAATTTAATGCGTCTTGGCGAAATTAATCGTCCAGAAAGCGGCTTATTTTTCTTAGGATTCTTACTTATACTGATTTTAGATTATTTTCAAATTCCTGGGGCGATTATCCTCGGAATACTCAGTATTTCGCTCTTGAGCCTATTGATGGGTTTATCTACCTGGCAGGGATTAATTTCCATGCCTCCTTCCATGGAAGCTACTTTTTTAAAGCTCGATTTTTCTGGCCTAAATACAGTTCCCGCCTTAAAAGCCACGTTTACCTTTTTTTTAATTGCTGTGTTTGATGCTACGGGAACCTTGATCGGCTTATTAAATCCTTCTGTATTTAAACAACAAAAAAATTATTCCAAACGTCTTAGCAATTGTCTAACCGTTGATGCAGCTGCTTCTGCTGTAGCAGGATTATTAGGCTCTGCAAGTACCTCTCCTTACATCGAGTCTGCAGCAGGAATTGAAGCAGGTGGACGCGGTGGAATCACAGCTATAGTCATCGCAATCGGTTTTCTTCTTATGTTATTTTTTTCACCTTTAGCACGAATGATTCCTAACTATGCAGTAGGCCCCGCCCTTTTGTATGTGGCGTGTTGTATGATGAAACACCTCACTGACATGAAATTACAGGATGTAAGCGAAACAGCTCCTTGCATGGTTACTATCATGATGATTCCTTTTACTGCGTCTATTGCGGATGGAATTGGCGGGGGTATTATTCTCTATACCTTATTAAAGCTGTTAACAAGACAAAAAATTAATTTTTTACTCTTCGTGTTAAGTATTGTTTTTGTAGTATTCTTCCTTGTAAGTTAAAACACCTTGGAATTATTCTTTAACGTTACAGTTTGTAAAAATTTATCACAAGGATATTTCATATGTCCATTAAATGTTCCGTATTTATTGCCACAAGCATGGATGGATTTATTCCCGGGATGATGGCTCTATTGATTGGCTCATGAAAGTCAACTCGCTTGTTCCTGAAGGTGAAGATGGTGGTTACCAATCCTTTATTTCCAGCGTGGACGGATTAATTATGGGGAGAAATTCATTTGAACAGGTGCTCACATTTGATGAATGGCCATATGGTGATCTGCCAGTGGTGGTCATGAGCAGCAGACCCATGAATATCCCCAAACACATACAAAAATGTGTTTCTTCATCTTTTGAAACACCTTATGCCCTCGTGCAGCGCCTGGCAAAAAAAGGGATGAAACATCTTTACATTGATGGGGGAATTACCATTCAAAAATTCATTGTAGAAAATCTCATTGATGAATTAACAATTACCTTAATCCCTATATTACTCGGTTCGGGTCGTTCTTTATTTGGTCCACTGAAGCATGACATCGGGCTTGAACTTTTGGAGACAAAGAGTATCGGCAGTAGTATTGTACAATTAAAATACCGTATCATGCGCGTTGGAGGTTTGGATAATACAACCATTCAATCTTAGGTTAATTCACTGAATAATTGCGTTTGTGCAGAAAAATTGCTTTACTTAAACTGATATATAAGTTCAACTGAGTTACAGTATGTAATCACCATAACCCATTCAGCTGGAGATTATTATGACAAAATTTTTCGATACAAAAACGAAAACCTTATTTGTTACCGGAGGAAGAACGGCTGTGGCTGATTTATCAGATAATCCGCTCATGCAATTGCCTAATCCCGATGAGGTTCCCCCTGCTCTTGCGTTGCGTAGACAAAATGCAGTAGCAGGAAGAAATGCTGAAAAAACTTACGTAAGCGCAACAGGTGAAGAGCTTCACGGAAATTATGATTTAAACGATCCCAGTAATGCGGATCTTGAAGAAGTCAGAGACACAATTTATTGCCCTTAAACCCATATAAAGAAATCTCAAGAGCCTTCTACACTTATCAGAAAAAACCAGTAGAAGGCACCTCTCTAAGATCGTCCAATATATTGATTCAACTTAAATTTTTAAATGCTCAGAAAAACATATACATTTACCAAACCATCTGCATATAATGCGTTAAGATGATATTTAAAATGTACAACTTTGCACATTATCATCTGAATAAACAAATGGATGCAATTCAATTCTTTATTAAATGAGGATGAAATAATATGAGAAGAAAACACGAACATCAGCCAAAAAACCACGAGCACACTCACCCATCAACCACCCAGCCACACACTCACACTTCAGTGGTTGTTACAACCCCAGCTCTAGGTGCTAATCCTAACTCTTTCTATTATCATCATTCACATCAACATCCCTATTACATACCTCAGCAACATCATACTCCTCAGCCATATGCCCATCAGCACTCCCACAGTCATGACGCGCACGATGAACATACACATTACAAACCTTAGTAAAAAGCAACCCGGATTAACGATATGTTGTCCGGGATTAAAAAGGAAGAAAATTGTTTTTGACCTACGAAGGATATTCTTACCCGATGAATTTAGAATTCATGCTTCAAAATAAAAACAAGTGAATATAAAGATAGATTCTTAGCAGTTAAGATAATCTTGAAGCAGAATTTTAAAAAGGCTTCAAAATACCTTCAGTAACACGTCAAAAAAACTATTGTAAGTTTATAAATTTAGTTATTATGTTATTTAATTAGGATTTTGCGATTTTTCAATGCGCTCGATAGTAATTTTTATTTTAACATTTATTTGTTCTGCATTAATTCATGCAAACGAAATTAATATTTCCACAACTACTAAAAATGGGAATACTACTTTTTATTTGCAAGCAGGCGCATTTAATTTAGAAAAAGATGCAAAACAACGCCAACAAGAATTATCCGCGCTCGTTAGTGAACCGGTGGAAATTAAGAATCTATCGGATAAGAAACTTTATCTCATACAAATTGGACCAATTAGTGATTATCTCACAGCACGTGCCTTGCAGAATAAATTAACTCAAAAAATCATCGATTCTAAAAAGAACAAACACATTGAAAATCAATCTCCTCCTTTAGCCCAATCAAACCCATCCGACAGTTCAAGTGAGCCAACAGAAATACCTCCGCCACCAAGCAGTAAGTTATGGAACCTAAGAAATGCGGATATCAGAGCGGTCATCGCTGAAGTGTCTCGAGTAACAGGAAAAAACTTCGTCATTGATCCTAGAGTACAAGGAAAAATATCCATTGTATCGGCAACACCAATGAACAATGACGAACTCTATGAAGTGTTTCTTTCAGTGTTACAAGTCTCTGGTTTTGCCGCGATACCTAGTGGTGCGATCATTAAAATTATCCCTAATATTGATGCAAAAACACAATCACCTGATCCTTCAGGCGAAATGAAACAGCCCCCTAAAGGCGATGACATGATGGTGGCCGTCGTGCCCGTTCATTATGTTCCATCTGAGCAATTAGTACCTGTTTTACGACCACTAATGCCCCAATGGAGCAGTATCTCTGCGTATGCTCCCTCAAACATGCTTATTTTGTCAGGTAGAGCCAACAACATTCGTAGTCTTGCAGAAATCATCAAACAAGTAGATTCCTCTTCTGCAAATGGTATCGATATGGTCCCTTTAAGACATTCATTAGCTATGGATATCGCTGCTACTTTAAAAGATCTTGTTAAAATTCAACCCAGCATGGGAGGATCACGAACACAGTTAACTGTAGCTGCCGATGATCGCTCCAACTCTCTATTGATCAGTGGAACCAAAACAGACAGAATACGTCTTAGGATGTTAATATTAAAGTTAGATAAAGAAAGCTCAGAAGGTCAAAACAGTAATACGCAAGTTGTTTATCTCAATTACCTCAGAGCAGAAGACTTGGTCCCCATTCTTGCAGGTATTGCGCAGGCAAATTTCAGTGGTAATGTTGGAACAACCATTGGTACGATTACTCGTCCTATCTTGGACAGTACAAACCCTGCCTCCAATCTTACCAGTAACTCAAATATACAAAGCTCCAGTCCCACCTCTTCTTCTCTTTATTCATCAGGATCAGGTAGCGGCCCGTCCCCCCTTACTGCATCAGGAGCTACTGCAAATACTACAACGGCAACAACGCAAAATGAGGGCACAACCAAACCTTCAGTGCAAATTATTGCTGAGCCTAACACAAACTCTATTATTCTTAATGCACCCGCGTCGGTGATACGTATTTTGAAAAGAGTAATTGTTCAACTGGATATTAAACCAGCACAATTACTTATAGAGGCAATGGTCGCAGAAATAAACCAATCAGATATTAATGATTTGGGTATTGAATGGGGAAGTAATCAACTAACGGGGAGACCACAAGATTTTAGACCAGGATTTGCTATAATTAATAGTGGAACCCGACTTGATGACTTACAAGCACAAATATATGCTTTGGCTAGAGAGAACAAAGCGAATATTTTATCAACGCCTTCCGTTGTAGTTCTTGATAATCGCCAAGCCAAAATATTGGTAGGTAAACAGGTTTCGATTGCATCAACAACTCAACCTGCTAATGCAGGAGGGACAACAAATGGTGGTGTTCCATTTACCACTTTCGATCGAGTAAACGTCGCATTGCATCTCTATGTCCGCCCACAAATCACGCGCGGGAATGGAATTCAAATGCAAATTGACCAAGGTAATGACACCCTGGATCCACCCGTTGTTGCTCCAAACGTGACTACTCCAACATTTCGAATTAGCAGTATCGTCACCTCAGTTCATGTTGAGAGCGGTGATGCAGTTGTTTTAGGCGGTTTAACACAAGACAGTCTAAATAATGACAATAATCGTTTACCCATTTTAGGAGATATACCTGGTATGGGTCGTATATTCAAACGGAAAATAAATTCTCGTGAAAAAAGGGTGCTTATGGTCTTTATTAAACCCCTTATTTTACGTAATGAACGCGATAATATGCATATGACAAGTGAAAAGTACAACCATGTTCGTCAGTACCAACTGGATTGGCTAAGATCACAAGATGCATTTGTACAAAGCAATAACTCAACCGTATTGCCTGCTTTGAAACGCGCTGAATTGCCCAAACCGTTTCATCGCCCACCTTTGCTAGTAACGAAGTAAGCTATGGAAAATGAAGAGAAATCACTGAAAATCCCATACAGTTTTGCAAAAAACCATGGGATTGTTGTTGCGAATGAAATGAGCGATAACCATGCTCTTGTTTATCATTTACCTAATACCCCATTACAAGCTCTTGCGGAAATAAAACGTTTATTACAATGCGACTTTACTCTGAAACAAGTTGATGAATCAGCGTTTCAACAACATTTAGCACACGTGTATCAATCTAAATCATCAATATTAGAAGCTGCTGGAGGCATGGAAGAGGATATGGATCTCTCATTGCTGGCAAGTCAATTACCAGTAAGTGAAGACTTATTAGAAAATCAAGATGATGCGCCGATAATCCGCTTATTGAATGCATTATTTACCCAAGCAATAAAACAAAAAGCATCTGATATTCATATTGAAACTTATGAAGATAGAGTATTAGTACGTAATCGTATTGACGGTGTTTTACATGAGGTTTTAGAAATTCAACGTGCTATAGCCCCCTTAGTTATTTCTAGAGTCAAAGTTATGGCCAAGCTGGATATTGCAGAAAAGCGCATTCCGCAAGACGGTCGTATTTCACTACGTATTGGTGGGCATAATATTGACGTTCGGGTTTCAACCCTCCCATCAAACCATGGCGAACGTGTCGTTTTGAGGATTTTGGACAAACAAGCTGCACAATTGGATTTAAACCTATTGGGGATGCCTCAACCTACTGTAAAAGCCATGCGAAAAATGATCGCAGAACCGCATGGCATTATTTTGGTCACTGGACCAACAGGTTCTGGGAAGACTACCTCTTTATACGCCATGTTAACTGAATTAAATCAAGTCACGCGCAATATTCTAACGATCGAAGATCCCATAGAATATGATCTTGAAGGAGTTGGACAAACACAGGTTAATACTAAAGTACAAATGACCTTTGCCAAGGGCTTAAGGGCAATACTCAGACAAGATCCCGACGTGGTCATGATAGGAGAAATTCGTGATTTGGAAACTGCTGAAATTGCAGTTCAAGCCAGTCTTACAGGACACCTTGTATTGTCAACCCTACACACAAACAGCGCACTAGGCGCCCTCACTCGTTTACGCGATATGGGCGTTGAATCTTTTCTCTTATCTTCTAGTATCGTTGGACTTATCGCACAACGCCTGGTGAGAAAATTATGTCCTCAATGCAAAACACCTCATCAATTAAGAGACGACGAAAAAGAACTTATGGGACTCACAGAAGATGCAGATATATCTAAAGTTTTTGAGTCTAAAGGTTGCGATTTCTGTAATCACCTAGGCTATAAAGGACGAACTGGCATTTATGAGCTGATTACTGTAGATGAAGAACTAAGAGGAATGATTCATCGCCATGAAAATTTGCAAACAATGGAAAGTTATTTACGCCCCACTACTCCCAGTATTCGAGATGATGGATTTAAGAGGGTGCTCGCCGGCGATACATCACTTGCTGAAATTCTTCGCGTAACAACGCAAAGTTAACTGAAACTATTCTGCGGAAACCTTAATACAACGATATATCTTTTCGCTCCATTAAGGTTATGTTTGATAAAAAAAGGATTTATTGTCTATTATAAGAACAGAAAATGGTGTCATTCTCAGCATTTGAATTTTGTGAACTTCCTTCCAAAATTAACTGATCATTTTTTAATGAAATTGTCATAGTCCCATAACCAAAATTCTTCATACTCAAATCTTGCCCATGGAAATGTCCGGTAGAGGAAAAACTAAATATCAGGTTAGAATAATCAGCATTCCATTCCAATAAGTTGTGGAAAAAAAATGTAGCCTCTTTATTTGATCTGGATTCAGTTTCTAATGAGCCAATATGATATATTTTATCATTAATTATAAATTCTGAATCTGAGTTTTCTATAGCAACAGTATCTGTTCCTTCATAACCAGTACAATTTCCTACCCATGTTCCTGAAAAATCAACAAAATGTTTAACTCCATTTTTTGATTTAGATTGTGCCTTTTCTTTTAATGCTGTACTTATCTTTTTTGTTGGATCTACTGCTAAATGATGAAAAAAATTGGAAGCAAATAGTGGGGTTGCTATGAGACTACTTGTGATAATAATTACAGCAAAATCCTTTTTGTCCATGTTATATAACTCCTGATTTATTTAAGTCATTAGAAAGCGTGATGTGGTCTACAGTCAAAAAGTTAACTCACTTTAAAATGCGATACCATCATAAGATAACGGAAAGCCAGATTGCAAGTCACTGCCTCTTGAAGTAAATACACAACATTATTGTCCATTTTAAGGAAGCTCTTATAATACCAGTAACTAAGATAGACAATGAAGAATCCTTAGATATTTGGTTTAATAATGTAAGTAACGTCTTTAAGACTGCCGTATGTTTATCTAAACTCTCGGTAGCAAATGCTAATCCAATTATAAGCTTTTGTCTCGATGCATTAACATCCGTAATATATCAATGCAGGCCTTATAAAGACTTGCTTGAGTTTCCTTAGAGTAATATTTCACCCCCTCATTGCTCAAAAGAAAACTCAAAACTTGAGAATTCCTTAATAATTTGTAGCTATCTAGTCATCAAGAGAAAATACCTTTGAAAATCAAATGTTAATGGTTACTATATTAAGATAGTTTTGATGGTGGAATTGAAACTATTTTAATGATGGGTGTGTTGCCAAATAAAAAGGAAGTGTTATGCGGTTTTGGATCAGAGGATTTATTTGTTTTAGTTTCTATACATTAATATCCTGTACTGTTTCTCTTCCTCAGCAAAGCCAGATTAAAAATATAAAAACTGTTCCACACATGGAGCATTCGATTAAAAAAAGTTTACAAAAGAAAGAGATTTTTTCTAAAGGCAAGTGGCCAAACAAGCAATGGTGGTTATCTTATAACACTCCTGAACTCAACACTTTAGTTACAGAGGCTTTAGCTAATAATCCTTCAATTCATGAAATCAAAAGCCGCATTGAAGTTGCTAAACAGCGAGCTATTGTCACACGCTCGCTACTAGCCCCTTTAGTTTTTTTTAATGCTCATGAAAATCGACAATATGTAAGCAAAAACGGCTTATATCGCGCATTCAACCCTAATTTTCCTTTAAATGCCAGACTCTTGGATCTGTCTCTTTCTTTTACTTATGAATTTGATTTTTGGGGAAAAAACCGTAATCTTTTTTATGCCGCTTTAGGAGAAGCAAAAGTTCAAGAAGCAGAAGCTGCAGAAGTAGAGTTGATTACAAGCACCGCAATTGCCCAAGCTTATTTTGCTTATAAAACGAATCTTGTAAGAAAAAAATTATATGAGCAGTTAATTGAAGTACGACAAAAAATTACAAAATTACAAAAATTATTGGTACAAAAGGGACTTTCTTCTAAATTACCCGCATTGGAAACTTCAGAAAAATTACTTGAATCCCAAAAACTACTATCAAGCATTACAAATGAATTATCTGTCAATAAACACTTGATTAATACTTTAGCAGGACGTGGGGCAGATGATCCCTTATTGATTAATTCCACACTTCCCTCACTACCCAAAACTCTGAATATTCCTCAAATACTGCCATTGGATTTCTTAGCCCGCAGACCTGATCTTATGGCACAAATTTGGCGTGCCAAAGCTTTAGCTTATAAAACAGGAGCAGCAATGGCGGAATATTATCCTGATTTCAACCTCGTTGGTCTGATTGGTCTGGAAAGCACAAGTTGGAGAAAACTTTTTGATTTATCAAGTGGTACCGCGGCAATTAGACCTGCCTTGCAATTACCTATTTTCACTGCAGGAGCAATACGGGCTAATATTAAAGCAACTAAGGCACAATTTGATGCAGCAATTGACGCTTACAATAATTTGCTCTTATACAGTACTCAAGAAGTTCTTGATGTGTTAGCTTTTGCTGAGGATATCTACCAGCAAAAGATAGAACAAAAAAAAGTGGTGGAGTATACAAAACAGCGTTATCAATTAAGTTACTTGCGTCAACAAAAAGGCCTAGACAGTTTATTTGATCTTTATTTTTTACAGGAAGAAGTCATTCAAAAAGAACTTGTAGATGTTATTCTACTTTATAACCAATATTTAGCCTCTATAAAATTAACCAAAGTGTTAGGAGGAGGTTACCATCAAAATACGATACCCTTGGTGAAAAACTCATGAAAAAAAGATCCGCCTCTTTTTATTTCGCAGTCGTTCTTATTGTTTTATTTATTTTCCTTTTTTTGTATTGGCTTTTTGTATGGAGCCACCAAGTTTATACCAATGATGCCTATGTACAAGGGAATCAGGTCTACATCAAATCTTTGCGCCCAGGATTCGTTACAGGTATCTATACTGATGATAGTTTTCTGGTAAAAAAAGGACAACTCCTTGTTACATTAAATGAAACAGATTCACTTATTGCGCTGGAAAAAGCCAAAAAGAAACTTGCCAGTACGGTGCGTGATGTATGCCAGGCATTTCATGATGTGTTTATACTGGCTGCAGACATTGAAATGAAGAAAGCGCAACTTTTAAAAGCACAACAAAACCTGAAACATCGTTATGATGTCATTAGTGCGAAAGGAGTTTCTTTAGAAGATTATCAAAATGCCCAAGATGATCTAAAAGCATCAATTGCTTCATTAAATAGTACTAAAAACAATTATCAAAAAATGCTCGCTTTTGTACAAGGAACGTCCATTACCGAACATCCTTGGGTACAAGCAGCTGCGCAAGAAGTACGCGATGCATGGGTACAATTATATCGATGTAAAATTTATGCACCTGTAGACGGACTGATAGCACAAAGAACAATTCAAGTAGGCATGTGGCTTTCTCCTAAAGAACCACTTATGTCCATTATTCCTTTGGATCAAATATGGGTAAATGCTAATTATAAAGAAACCCAACTAAAAAAAATGCGCCTTGGCCAAAGTGTTAAGTTTACTTCTGATCTTTATGGTTCTGATGTTGTGTTTCATGGCAAAATTGTGGGGTTACCAGGAGGCGCAGGCAATGTTTTTTCATTGTTACCGCCTGAAAATCTCTCAGGAAACTGGATTAAAATCGTTCAAAGATTGCCTGTTCGGATTGCTCTAGTACAGGATGAATTAAAAAAGCATCCTCTGCGAATTGGTCTTTCTTTAGAAGTAACTACAGATCTGTCCGATCAAAACGGCCCCTTAGTACCCACCACAACTTCTGACTCACCGCATTATGTTACCGATATTTTCCAAAAGGAAGAAATAGGTGATGAGGAGCTTATAGCAGATATTATTAAGCGTAATTTGGATCCTAATCTGCAGAAATATGCCAACTCACCCCTTACTTTAAATAAAATCGCCCAAAATGAGATGAGTAAACAATGATTCTCTATATTTTACTCTTATCACTTGCTGCAGTAATCTTCAATCTTACCTTACCTATTATGGCAGGTCTGTATATTGTAAGTGATCTGGGTGGCAGTCCCTATATGACTTCATATACGGTCAGTTTTTTTTGTATTGGAAACCTTTTAGGAGTACCGTTAGGGAAACCCTCAGTAACACGATTAAGCCCTATTCAGCTTTTTGTGGTCTGCCTCAGCCTTACCGCATTATGTTCATGGGGATGTGCTACAGCTGGAGATTTCTTTACGTTTATCTTATTCAGGTTTTTAGAAGGTGTTGCTTCAGGACCAATGTTTCTTCTTATTACATGTACGCTTATTCCCTTGCTCTCTCCTAATAAAGATAAAGTATATATTGTTTCTTTAGTGTTGATTTGTCTTTCAATTATTCCCGTAATCGGTGCTTCATATGGTGCTTGGATTGCTTACAGCTACCATTGGCGATTCCTTTTTTTCTCTAACATACCTTTATGCATCTTTTTAATTGTGTATGTTGGCTATGGGTACAGAAAATATCATGAGCCCGTAAACAAAGCATATTTCGATAAACTTGGTTATTTTTACTATTGCATTAGCATGATTTTTATTGGAACTGCTTTAACTACTGGTCAGGAATTAGATTGGTTTCGTTCTTCCTTAATTACTTTTTTGCTTACTACTGGTGTGATTAGTCTTATTTTTTTTATTTTGCGCAGTTGGGCTACACAGTATCCAGTTATTGATTTGAAATTACTTAAAAATTTTTATTTTTCCCTTGCAATGATTTACATCGCGTTATTTTTTGCACTCTATTTTGGCATGGTAATCTTATTGGCTTTATGGCTAAAACTCTATGTTAATTACACCCCTGATTGGATTGCCCTCATTATAGGAACCATGGCATTTTGTGGATGGATTCCAGTATTCATCAACAAGAGGCAATATGAGCCATTTTATCCATTATTCATTGCCTTACTTTTTTTTGCCATTTCCTGTTTTTATACCAGCTCCTTTAATGTAGATATCAATTTTGACCGAATTGCATTTTCACGAGGACTAGCCGGTGTAGGTCTTGCATTGTTTTTATCCCCCCTCTTTCAATTATCAGTGCAAACCTTTCCTGAAACAAAGGTTGCTGAATGTATTTGTTTTTTTCATGTTTCGCGCTTGCTTGGCAGTGGTTTAGGAGTGGCTTTATTTCTTATTTTATGGCATAGGCGAGAAGTATTTTTTCATCTTCGCCTGGGAAGTAGTTTGACTGCATTTTCTCATGAAACCCAACAATTTTTGGAGGGAGCGAAATTGCAGCATATTCAAGGGAAACATGCACTTGCTCAATTAAATGAATATCTGACGCGTCAAGCCATTGCTTTGGCACTTGATGATTGCTTTTATCTTATGGGCTGGATGGCTCTCTCGATGCTGTTTTTTTTAATCATTATTCTTCCATTCCGAAGTAAAAAGAATCCAGGCCAAAGAAAAAAAGATGGGAGTCCGCTATTAGATAAAGGTATTTTAGAACAACGATCTTAAAGTGGAAGCCTAGGTATACCTACATTCCCCATGAGTAGGTTCAAAATTTATTCTATACAAACTCCATATTTATTTTCCCGGTTTCTGCTGTAAAGAAAGGACCATCCATAAGTTTTTCTGGCCATTTAAAAAGCATTACGGTAAGCGTATTACGATGTTCACCAAATATAAAATCTACTGAACTCGTGCGAGTAGGAATCATCTGATGCTGCGTGCTGTATGCAGTTTCTAAATGATCTCTTATTTTTTTAATTGCTGGAGAATCTTTTTTATTTAATAACAATAAGCAAACCCCTACCTCCGCAATAACATCATTTTCAGCTCGCTCTATTATTTGTTGCATATTGCGCTCAAAATATTCGCTTATCCAGAGAAAAGTCTCGTCACTCACCGAGTTTTGATAATAATGACTCGCGGCAGTGATAAAATGAGTCATACCATAAATTTTTGCTTCATACTCCAATTCTGATAGTCGACTATCCATATGGTCTGGAAAAGTTTGCTGAAATAGTTTGGTATAGGATTTTCTTAAATCAATAATGTGTAAATCATGTAAATAATAAACGTAATTAACTAATTGAGCACCATAAAGCTTAATGTTTTCCTCGCTTAAGATAAATTCTTCCAACCGAGGAATTTGGGTTTTTAATACGTCAATAACAGTATTGGTTTGCGGAAATAGAGAAGTATTCTCCAAATGATAGGAAAAAATTTTATTGGTTATTTCTAATAAATAAAGATAAAAAAATAAATCACCATATTGTGATATTTTTTTGATACGTAACTTGTGTTTTTGCGAGGGATCTTGGTTAGCATCTAATAATAAGTTATTTGATTTTTTAAGGATGAGCTCTGGTTGATCCAAACTTGAAAAAAGATATTGATATTTATGGCTTAGAAAATACACATAATCCATTACAGAATTCAAATGTTCTTTATCGCCTGTGATTCGGTACATTCTTATTGAAAAGTGCTCTTGTTTCACTAAAGGCAATCTATCAAGATTTGCTTTATAGTTATCTAAGACCAAATCAGCCATTTCTGCATGACCAACAGCAGAAAAAAATAATATTAAAAAAATTAGAGGTCTCACGCTACATTATATAAACAGTTATTAAAAATATTCGGCATAATTATAAAGTAATCATGAGTTAATTGAAAACAGTATTACAAAATCCAGCGGCAAAACTAAAGAAGTTTGAGTGTTCCCTTGTTACAACCACAGATAATACTTGCGGTATACTGCAATTGATTTAATTAAACGAAGTTATAGATGAAATCGAGAACTTATTAGCAAAAAAAAACATAAGCACTTGTCTACTCAAGAATGTAAATCTTTGGAATGAAGTATAAAAATATCCAAGCAGAAAAACCCCGGGGTTCGCTGCCTTGAACTCCGGGCTAAAACAAATAAGAAAAACAAATAATTATTCTACTTTACGCCAAGTGGTCCCGTTTGCACCATCTTCCAACTCGATTCCTCGGCTTAACAAATCTGCTCTTATCTGATCAGCATGTTCCCAGTTTCGATCAGCACGTGCTTGGAGTCGCTTAGCAATTAATTGCTCTATTTCTACTCTGTCTTCTTCTGCAAAACCCGATTGTAAGAAGGATGCGGGATCTTCCTGCAATAACCCCATGATGTTAGCTAAGTGCTTCAATGTATTCACTAAAATGGGGGAGTTCTTTTTATTTACTTCATGACTAAGCTGAAATAGAACAGATAATGCAATGGGAGTATTAAAATCATCATTCATTGCTTGATTAAATTCATTAATCCAATGATTATCTAATTCATTATTCGTAAAAGAATGGTTGTCTTTTATCGTTTGATATAAACGAGTCAATGCTTTTTTAGCATTAGCTAAATTTTCTTCAGAATAATTTAATGAACTACGATAATGACTGCTTAAAAGAAAATAACGCACAACTTCGTGATGATGTTTGGCTAAAACATCGGCAATAGTAAAAAAATTACCTAGTGATTTTGACATTTTTTCATTATTAACTTGCAGCATTCCTACATGCAACCAATAATTTGCAAAAGGTTTTTCAGTTGCCGCCTCACTCTGAGCGATCTCATTCTCATGATGGGGAAATTGTAAATCCAATCCCCCCCCGTGAATATCAAATTGCTCACCTAACTCACTCATTGCCATGGCAGAGCATTCAATATGCCAGCCTGGACGTCCTTCGCCCCAAGGAGAAGGCCAACTGGGCTCGCCAAGTTTTGCCTTTTTCCATAAAACAAAATCCAATGGGGAGCGCTTTTCTTTAACAATTTCAACTCGAGCGCCAGCGACCAGTCCTTCCAGATCTTTATGTGATAACTTACCATACTCAGCAAAAGAATCGACTTGATAACATACATCACCATTCTCACTAAGGTATGCATTCCCCTTTTCGAGCAGCCGCTCAATTAACCGAATAATACTGCTTATATGTTCTGTAGCCCGCGGCTCTACATCCGGAGGTAAAATATTTAACGCTTTTGTATCCTCATTCATTGCTGCAATATACTGGGCAGTCAACTCATCTATAGGTATTGCACGCTCATGTGCCCGCGCAATAATTTTGTCATCAATATCGGTAATATTACGTACGTAGTTCACATCATAACCTTGTGAGCGCAAGTAACGAACAATAACATCAAAAGATACCATAGAGCGAGCATGGCCTATATGGCAATGATCATATACGGTAATACCACAAACATAGATACCAATTTTTCCTGGTGTAATGGAAACAAATGGTTCTTTTGTCCTGGTTAAAGAATTATATAAATGCAACATATCTGCCCCTTAGCCTAGGCCCCGAGTTTTCCCCAAGTATCCTTCAAATCAACTACACGATGAAATGCGTTTACATGTCCATCTTTTAATTCATTCACACAATAATATCCCAACCGCTCGAACTGAAACACCTCGCCTAACTGTTGACTTGCTAGAGCCGGTTCACAATATCCTTGCTTCATTTGCAATGAATTATGGTTTAAAAACTGGAAGAAATCATCTTCACGGCCTGGATTAGGATCATTAAATAGACGATCATACTCCAACACTGTCACAGGATAGGCTTGTTCACAAGATACCCAATGAATGACTCCTTTAACTTTTCTATCTTCAGGATTTTTACCTAAAGTTTTTTCATCATAGGTACAACGCAACTCAATGATATTGCCTTGTTCATCATGGACTACATCGTGACATTTAATCACATAAGAATGGCGTAAACGTACTTCCGCACCAGGCGATAAACGAAAATATTTTTTAGGCGGCTCTTCCATAAAATCAGAACGCTCGATAAAGAGTTCTCGAGTAAATGGTAAGTCTCGTGTGGCTGAATCTGGATCTTGTGGGTTATAGGCAGGTTTTAATAGTTCTATTTTACCTTCAGGGTAATTTTCTATGACTACCTTTAATGGATCCATAACACATAAAGCACGTTTCGCTGTTTTATTTAGCTCAGAACGGACACATTCTTCTAATACCGACATATCAATCACGGAATCACTACGTGATATTCCTATTACTTCACAAAACTGGCGAATCGCTGCAGGAGGATAACCGCGTTTACGCATACCACGTAAAGTGGGCATTCGCGGATCATCCCATCCAGATACCGCCTTTTTTTCAACTAATGTTCGCAATTTGCGTTTTGAAGTCACTGTGTGTGATAAATTTAATCGCGCAAATTCAGTTTGTATTGGTTTTGCAGGTAAAGGTAAATTATCGACACACCAGTCATATAGAGGTCGGTGGTCTTGAAATTCCAATGTACATAAAGAATGAGTAATTTTTTCCAACGCATCAGAAATAGGATGTGCATAATCATACATAGGATAAATACACCATTCATCCCCTGTACGTTGGTGAGATGCATGTCGAATACGATAGATTACAGGATCCCGCATATTCAAATTACCTGATTGCATGTCAATTTTTGCCCGCAATACATGAGCACCATCAGGAAACTCCCCCGCTTTCATGCGAGCAAATAAATCCAAACTTTCTTCTATTGGCCTATTTCTGTAAGGGCTTTCCTTTCCAGGTTCTTGCAAAGTTCCTCGATAAGCGCGAATTTCCTCCATGCTCAAACTATCTATATAAGCCAGATCTTTTTTAATTAGCAATACTGCAAAATCATAGAGCTCATGGTAATAGTCCGAAGAATGAGTCATTTCATACCATTCAAAACCCAGCCAGCGTACGTCTTCAATAATAGCGTTGACGTATTCCTCCTCTTCCTTGATGGGATTTGTATCATCAAACCGTAAATAACAAATACCGCTAAACTCTTGCGCCAAACCGAAGTTCAAGCATATAGACTTGGCATGCCCCACGTGTAAATATCCATTAGGTTCTGGAGGAAAACGAGTCACTACAGACTTATGTTTGCCGCTAGCCAATTCATCAGTAATCAATTGTCTTATAAAATGAGCTCGTTTTTCAGTTAATTCTATCATTCGATCTTTCCATCACTGTTTATTACTATGTCTGGGTAAAGGTAAAGACGCGACCTGGTTAATTCATTTTACTTGCCAAATTATTAGGCCCCGTCTTTAGCTTTATCCAAAACGTCACATTATTTGCAGCAGGCCCTTTATTCTAAAATTTCCATGACTTATACAGAAGATTAGTATGACCTGTTGCTTATCATTTTAAATTATTATCCATAGCATGTCGCATTGAGTACATTAAATCTGCTCCTGCTTGCAACATATTACTATTGGCATTGTAAGCATCTAGAATTCGCGTGATCAGAGCAGCTCCCACAATCACACCATCTGCAAAACGAGCAACCTCCGCAGCCATTTCCGATGTTTTTATACCAAAACCGACCATTAAAGGAAGTGTAGTTTGTGCTTTTCGATGTTGATATTGTGATTTTAAAGACGAAACATCCAGTGCATTAGAACCGGTAACACCTTTTAAAGACACATAGTACAAATATCCCTTGGCAAATTGGTTAATTAATGCCATTCTCTCATCTGAGGTCGTAGGCGAACAAAGAAAGATACTGTATAAACCATATTTTTGCCAGACTTTAACTACCTGTTCACTTTCTTCAGGGGGTAAATCTACCAAGATAGTTCCATCCACGCCCGCCTCTACCGCGTGTTGTGCAAAAAGTTCATAACCAAAATGTTCAATGGGATTTAAGTAACCCATTATAACCACTGGAGTCTCTTGATCCTGCAAGCGAAACTCTTTCACCATATTCAATACAGTTTGGCAATGCACATTCTGAGCGAGCGCACGCTCCATCGCTTTTTGGATAACCGGCCCCTCCGCCATGGGATCAGAAAATGGGATACCTAATTCTAAAATATCTGCTCCAGCTTTTACTAATTCATGCATGAGTTTGACTGTGACCCCAGGATTAGGATCTCCAGCAGTGATATAGGGACTCAGCATTTTTTTGCCATCCGCTTTCAGACGCATTAAAGTTTTATCAATTCGGTTCATACAGTAATCCCATCAATTTGTGCCACAGTATGCATGTCTTTATCACCACGACCTGATAAATTCACAATAATATTTTGTTTCACTGACATTTTTTTAGCGAGCTTCATGGCATAAGCAACTGCATGGCTTGATTCAAGGGCTGGAATAATTCCTTCTACTCGTGTTAGGGTACGAAATGCATTCAATGCTTCATCATCATTAATTGCTTCATAAACAACACGTCCGGTGTCTTTTAAATAAGCGTGTTCTGGACCTACCCCAGGATAATCAAGACCTGCTGAAACGGAATGAGTATCTTTAATTTGACCGTATTCATCGCAAAGTAAATAAGTTCGATTACCATGTAAAACTCCAGGGGTTCCAGCAATCAACGAGGCAGAATGTTCACCACTTTCCAAACCTTTTCCTCCAGCCTCTACACCGTAGATAGCAACTGTAGAATCATCCAGAAAAGGATAAAATAAGCCGATTGCGTTAGAACCACCCCCCACGCAAGCAACCAGTGCATCAGGAAGATGTCCTGTCTTTTCTAAAAATTGAGCCCTTGCTTCAATGCCAATAACGGATTGAAAATCTCGAACCATCTGAGGGTAAGGATGTGGGCCGGCAACTGTTCCAATAATATAAAAAGTATTGTCCACATTACTTACCCAATCACGCATTGCTTCATTTAACGCATCTTTCAATGTCCGTGATCCCGAAGTGACTGGAACAACTGTTGCACCCAACAGTTTCATGCGGTAAACATTGGATGATTGTCGTTTTATATCTTCAACACCCATGTACACCACACATTCCAAGCCTAATTTAGCAGCTACCGTTGCTGAAGCCACTCCATGCTGACCTGCACCTGTTTCGGCAATAACCCGGGTTTTTCCCATGCGTTTGGCAAGCAGCGCCTGGCCTACAGTATTATTAATTTTGTGTGCCCCAGTATGATTCAAATCTTCCCGCTTTAAGTAGATTTGTGCACCACCTATTTCTTCGCTTAAACGTCGCGCATGATAAAGTGGATTAGGACGCCCCACATAATCTTTTAATTCAGCATTCAGCTCAGCTAAAAAATCAGGATCTTTTCGATATTTTGCATAAGCTTCTTCCAATTGCTTTAATGCATGCATCAAAGTATCTGCTACAAAAATACCACCATAAGGACCGAAGTGTCCGCGCTCATCAGGAAGCTCTTTTTTGTTCATTAATTTACCTTATTTAACTTCTTATCAATATACTATTAATTTAACAATTTCTGCATAAAACGGCTCATTTTGCCATGATCCTTAATACCAGGCGATGCCTCAATGCCACTGCATAAGTCAACAGCATAAGGGTGACATAATTTAATTGCATCATGTACATTATACTCATTCAATCCGCCAGCCAATATAAAAGGCTTTTCTGCCTTTTTTGGAATAATTGTCCAGTCAAAAGCACAACCGGTTCCGCCTCTAGCCGTCTCAGAAGGGGTATCTAGCAATAACGCCCGTGCTGTCATAAAGTCTCGTACAGTCTTGTGAATATACTCTGCTGAATCACAATGTATGGCTTTAATAAAAGGTTTATTAAATTGTTGGCAAAACTCAGCTGATTCCTCTCCATGAAATTGCAATAATTGAATTGGCAATTCCTTTATTATTCTATGGACAAAATCTCGCTCAGGATTAACTAAAACAGCAACCGAATCTACAAATGCAGGCAAATCGTGTAATAAAACTTTTGCCTGCTCTATTGAAACACAACGTGCGCTTTTTGGATAAAAGATCAAACCGATAGCATCTACACCCAGCTTTATGGCATACGCGATATCTTCATTACGCGTCATACCGCACATCTTGACTCGCACACGTGCTGTTTTCATTATTTCTCCGGAAGAAAAAAAGGCCCCAAACTACTCTGCAATATAGAAAATTCCTGCGGATAAGTCACTTGCACTAAATATAATCCATAAGCAGGTGCAGTCTCAGCACCTAATTTTCTGTCTTTTGCTTTGAGTACTTCATCTACCCAAGATACAGGATGTTTTCCTGATCCTACCGCAATTAACACGCCAGCAATATTTCGTACCATATGATGCAAGAACGCATTGGCAGTAATATCAATCATTACTAAATCACCCATACGATTAACCTGTAAATTGTGGATATTTCGCATAGGCGTGTTCGATTGGCACTCAACAGAACGGAATGAAGTGAAATCATTCTCCCCCAGTAAAACCTGTGCCGCTTGATGCATCAGACGATGATCTAATTGTCTGTATTGCCATGTTACATTGCTTCGCAATAAAGCAGGACGAATGGCACTATTATAAATGATATAACGATATCTTCTTGCAGTAGCAGAGTATCGTGCATGAAACTCTTCTGGTAAATCTCGCCCCCATTTAACGCAAATATCTTTAGGTAGAAAAGAGTTCACCCCATGAATCCAGGCACGAATGCTGCGCACTTTATTGCAGTCAAAATGAATTACTTGATTTGTAGCATGTACACCTGTATCTGTTCTTCCTGCACAAACCACGGAAATAGGGCAATCTGCTACTTTTGATAAAGCATGTTCTACGGCTTGTTGCACAGTATGCAAGCCTGTTTGTGCTTGCCAGCCATGATACTGGCTACCATCGTACTCAAGCACCAAGGCAATACGCATTGATTATTCCTGATAAAAGGGTCAATTTATAATACAGTATATGTTTTGTCTATACCCTAATATAATTGATTTTCAAGTTTATTAAATATTTAGTCATTTCTCTTGATCTAAATTCTGCAATCAAAGATTGTTAAGTTCTTGTATCTCAGCAGATGTAATTTCTTTTATAAAATCATCTTATTGATTTAGCTCATTTAATTATGATACTTTTTCATGCCACAATAAAATCATTGTCAATAATTGTGCAAATCTTTCTAGGGTCTGTTTATTTTCGCTAGATTGAGTTCAAAATCCCTGCTTTTCGTGTACCGAAGCACAGAAAATCAGGTAATTTGGATCAAGATAGCAGAAATGTAAACAGCCCCTATAGTTATCATTAAATTTTGAGACTTAATTATGAAATGGAATTTATTTTATTCAACTACTTTCACTTTATTACTTGCCGTCTGTAATCTGTCTTTCTCTAAAAATATTAAAAATGCCCAAAATGTATTACCACCCTCTATTTTCAACAGTCAAGGTAATTGGTTTATATCTCTTGGAGGAGGTGCTCAATTTCCCGATTTAAATTCCCATATGAAAATAAATAATGGCTCAGGATTTCCAAAGCCTTTTGATCAAGATCATTATTCAATCACAAATAACAATGGAGGAGTGATTGCAGCATCTGCAGGCCGGCGTTGGCAAAATAATAACTTCTGGCTTCCATCCTATTCTTTGAGTATTTTCTGGCAGTATTTTTTTAAAACTCATATCAACGGGGAAATAACGCTATATTCCTTACCTGAATTTGCCAATTACAATTACAATTTCGACTTTGTCTCTAATCTTTTATTAGCCAGTGGAAAAATTAATTTGTTTCAATATGGGTTATTTTCCCCTTACATTAATGGCGGAATAGGAACCTCTTTCAATAATGTATCTAACTATAGAGAAGAGGCATTTTCAGGGGTTACCTCTCGAGTTAGCCCAGGATTTAAAAACTCCAATACAAGTGAATTTGCTTACAATGTGGGTGCCGGAATTGATGTGCAAATCCTTCCTCAATTGATTCTCTCAGTGGGCTATCTTTATCAAGATTTAGGCCCAATTTCCTCAGGTAATGGAGTTGATACATGGGCTGAGCAATCATTAAATCCTGGTTCCTATCGTTCAAATGAAGTTTTAGTCACTGCAACTTATCTGTTCGGCAGAGAAAAAAGCTTTGTAAAATAAAGAAACCAATGAGTGAAAATAAAAAAAAAATATTTTAAGTCAGTCTGGACGTAGTGAGCTCTTCAGTACATAGTATTGAGCATTTTATAAAAGGATGCTCTGGCATTAACTCCTCCAGACGATGAGTTTTGAATTAGTACTATGCTTATTCTAAAAACCGAATAAAAACATGATATTACCTCCATGAGTGCGATTTTAAAACTATAGTATATTTACAATTAAAAATGATTCTATAAACCAAACTATCAATCCTTTCGGAAGTAAAACATAAGGGGTAATTGAATTACACTTCATAGACATACTATGAGGTTTTCTAGGCAGATATTGGAGACAAATATTAAGACTTTCCGTTAATCTCATCCATTAGGCGTTGTGCTTCTTCTTTTTGTGATTTACTTCCGTGCTCCATGACTTCATTTAAAGAATTGAGTGCGGACTCTATATCTTCCATTCCTATGTAGGTTTTAGCAAGAGCCAAAAGCGTATCTAATGCTTTTGGGTTCTTTAAGCTAGAAAGCTTTTTACTTTGATCATCTTTCTGTGTTTGCCCTATGTCAGCGGGCATAGAAGGAGTAAAATCCAAACCATGACCCTCATCACTTATTTGCTCTTGATCATTATTTTCTTTCGTGGTCGACTTCTCTGTAAGTAAATGATGTAGACCCGATTCAAACTCCAATAAATTATCTTCCCCTGGTTTATCTCTTAAAGAGTTTTGCTCCTCATTAGTTTGAAAAGAGGGTTCATTTTCCACTTCAGTCGGTATTATTTCCAATAATGGTTCTTCATCTATTGTTGTGAATTCAACAGAAGTATTTTCTGTAGAATCATTAACAGGCTCTATATTCATCTTTTCTGGAGAGATAGCTAACTTGGGTTTTAATTCTGATTCCACATCTACCCCGGGTTCGGGCTTAAATTCAAACTTAGATTCTAGATTAGGTTCAGGCTTTAACCCGGGCTCAGACTTTAACTTAGGTTCAGACTTTAATTTAAGCTCAGGTTTTAACTCAGGTTCAGCTTTTAACTCAGGTTCAGTTTTTAACTTAGGCACACGTTTTAACTCGGGTTCAGGCTTTAACTCAGGTTCAGGTTTTAACTTGGACTCAGGTTTTAGCTTAGCCTCAGATTTTAACCTAGCCTCAGATTTTAACTTAGGCTCAGGTTTTAGCTTAGCCTCAGATTTTAACTTAGGCTCAGGTTTTAGCTTAGCCTCAGATTTTAACCTAGCCTCAGATTTTAACTTAGGCTCAGGTTTTAGCTTAGCCTCAGATTTTAACTTAGGCTCAGGTTTTAATTCAGGTTCAGGTTTTAACTCAGGTTCAGGTTTTAACTCAGGTTCAGGTTTTAACTCAGGTTCAGGTTTTAACTCAGGTTCGGGTTTTAACTCAGGTTCGGGTTTTAATTCAGATTTAACTTTTTCTAATTCATCCCTAACTAACTCTTCTTTTGTACTAGTAATGGGTTGAATCGAAGCAGGATGAGATACTATTGGAGTAGAAGATCCCTTTGGTGTAGGTGCCTGTTTTTTTCTTTGATCACGCTGTTTAAAATAGTAAAATGCAGCGACACCACCTCCTCCAGCAAGTAGCAACAGTATGAATAAAATCCAAAAAACATCCGATTTATTAGATATGTTCGTTGAGCTGCTTTGCCCTGCTATTGCCATGCGCTCTTTCATCAAAGTTTGAATTTGATTACGCATTAATTGAAGTTCTTTCTCTCGTACATCCAATTGTTTTTGTAACTTTTTATTTTGTGTCTGTAACAAACTCAATTGTTCTGTTAATAGCGCATTCGACTCCCGTAAAGAATCTACAGCAGCTGTGGTAATAGATATTTCAGCTTTGAGTGTCCTGCTTTGTTCTGGGCTTACTTGCTTTTCTAATAAGGGTATTGAACTCGGTATAAATCCTGGGAGTTTTTGGTTTGGCATAGAGGTTGCGGTATCCGGAAACTTTGGAGCTGGAGGTATTTGTGAATACTCAACAGGAGTTGCGTGGGATGCTTGGCCTGTTATATAGGGTGGAGCCAATACATGGTTAATCGATGTTTTTTCATTCCAGGCCTTATCATGAGCCATTACCTCAACCGTAGCTAAATCAGCAGGCACCTCTAAGAACTTTTTATCCGAAGGAATTTTAAGACGAACGTCTGCTTTTAATCCATTCAAATTTCCATCAATAAATGCATCAGGATTTGCCCCCACAATTGCAAGCACAATTTGCGGTAAAATAGCTTCAGCAGTTTTATATCGTTGGGCAATTTGCCATATATTTTCATTGGATGCTGTAGGTCCATATACTGCTTTTTTCTTTTGTCCAGAATGCCCTACTTCAGCATGTTTTTTGGGAGCAACTGTTGTTTTTTGCTGATAATTAGTAAATTTTCTCTGATAAGTCAGGCCGCTTTGTGCAATTGTATTTGCTAATTTATAACCAGGCGGATCCAACAATACCGTATAAACTTTAAAAATTTGTCCTTTGGGCCACGTTAAATCAACAATAAGCTGCATGTAAGGCTCAGTCATTCGTTCTTTGGAATGAACTTCCAAAACGAATTTTCCTTGTTTATTTTTTTTAATGTCCAAAAAAAGAATACTTATTGCTTCAGAGCGTTCAACACCTAAACTTTTATAACTTTGTGTATCAGCAAGTCCCACTTTTATATTGGATAAAGAAACTTCGTGTGCGTCAATTAATTCAATTTCAGCAAGAAAAGGTTGATTCAGGGCTGATTCTACTTTCATTTCACCTAAGCCAAGTGCATATGCACATAGTGGAAAAAGTGAAAATAGAGATGAAAACAAAGCAGTTTTTTTCAATCAGAGCTCCTCCATGCCTCATGATGATGAAGACATGTTAACTTAAAAAAACTAACATTATTTATCTATCTATTCAAGCAATTAGAGCTTTTATAAGCATTTTATCCAGAATATTTAAGGTAAACAGAATAAGTTAGTTCTATTGTTAAATAGATTGCACAATTTTGATAACTACACTTGCAATATCCAGTATTTCAAATAAATCATAAAAGAGCTATCTCCAGTTTTTTACCAACTAAAATTTCACCCCGAAACCCCTAAAATTTCAAACAAAAATGAGCTTCCCATCACAGGAAGAATGATTAATAATAGAATTAATTATTTATTGAAAAAACAGGATAAAAATCATGGAATTTACCAAAATTAATCCGCTTGCTCTGGCAATATCTATTAGTATTTTATCAGCACTCGCTTCATTTTTTATGGGTGTAGCAGCTTTTGTGTTTTATACCGGAAAACCCATAGTAGCCATGGTTGGAAGTATATATCTTTCCTATAATCCCTCTATGGCTAATGCAGGTCTTGGTGCAGCTATAGTACTTATGAATACTTTTGTTAGTAGTTATATCGCTGCTTGGATATATAACTTTCTACTTGACTACATTAGATAAGTGTTGGCTCCCGGGTATCGTGGTTTGCAACACCATGATAACTAGACGCAGCATAACATTCTTCAATAGAAATAAAGTCAAACCAACAAGTCTGCAGTAACATTAAAGTCTTGTAACCCATTTCAATATTCGTTGCGAGCAATTGTTCTATGATTAATTCTAAATGTTCATGTTGATGCAAGGCTGGTTTTGATTTAGGTTTTTCCTTACCCATTTTGGTAAACATGGCATGAAATCGTTCTTCTACCATTCTAGGTACTGTCGAATTACCATCAAAAATACGATGATCGGCACTGATGGATACCGGCAACATATCTTTAGGCTCAAATGAATCTGTTTCTTTTTGCCAAACAGGTTTTCGCTCCACTTCCATTATAGTAAATCTCATTGCCTCAGTTTTGCGAAGAGGAGCCATGGATTGGGTATAACCAAAAACACCAATATTACTTAGTGTGATATAAGGAGTTCCTGCGAGTGGATAAGGATAAGTGTTATAAGCATATTCATAAACCATATCTTTCATGAGTTGTTGGACACGTGGATGTGTTTTTTCCAGTAGCTCACGTTTTTTGTAACAATAAACCATCATATTTACAATAGTCCGAATTTTTGCAGACAATTCATAAAAACTAAGATTATGACAGTTTTCAAGAACAATCGTGCCTAAATGATCACCACATCCTGGTAACATGACTACCAGACCAACATAGGCTTCTTTGGTTTGAAAGATTTTTCTAAAACTTAAGTAATTTCTGTGATGATCGGATATTGTCATCCAGGAACTAACAGCTTGCAACATCAAAGTAGTCAAAGTCTCTGAAGCAAATTTTTTATTAAAAAAATCAAGGCAAGTGATATCGATACTAAATTGCCCCGTCATGGTTGGATCACTTGGCCCATCCCACTGAGTCATAAATACTTTTCGAATCGGTGTCATTTCAACTTCCCGATTTGACTCAGTATAATTCTGCACTCTGGGTAATACTTCGTCCGCAAATTCTATGAAATTTTTCCAATTCTCACTGGGCTCGAGATTTACTTTACTGAGTTGCTGTGTATGCTTTTTATTTAGCGATTCTTTAAAATGAATAACCCCTTCAACGCCCAATAAAGCACAAACTGAAGACATATATTTATATTGCATAAAAATATTGGTTATCAACTGCTCTTCCAGATAGGCAATTTTCGGTTTGATTTCATCAACATTTGGCATGCCAATATCACGATATAAATCTGCTTCACATACATGGCGATGTTCGTCCTCAAGAATTGTTGTAAATACTCTCGGCGCGACCCCATAGCGATGTAAACTCTCAAAAATCTCCTCAATCCAGCCTTCACCTATAAGATTAAGCAACATAATCGCTACTTTGGGGCAACTTTCATTACGAATAAAGTTACAAATGATTTCAATATGAGGACTGTATGGAGGGGGGGAAGCATAAGGGGCACAGAGCATATAAACAATTTTAGTGAAAACTAAACCATGAAATATTTCGTCAAGTAATTGTTGGCGCATGCGCTCTCTGTATTCAACTGTTGACATTTTTGATTCAAATTTAAGAGGAATTTGAACTGCTAATACTTCAAGCTGGGCTAAAAGAGAAAAAGTGTAAATATAAAAAAGTTTATCGGATTTAAGCTCAAAAGGTAAACCATCGCAAAATAACTCATTTAATCTATTTTTTATGAGTTGTTTCTCATCTGCAGTAATCTTGTTCCACCCTTCTAAAATCCATTTTTCAGCACCCCAAGATGGTCTAAGTAATTCAGTAAGTTCATCCACGATATTTACCATAAAATCAAAGATTTTTCAGTATAGACATAGCAAGCGTATGAGTCAATCATACTTTATAGCGAAACTATTTGCTCATTTAATTCTGCATTTCCATTAAGTGCGGTTGCTCGTATTTTAGGTCTGTTTCCATTTTGCTCGCTTGATCCAGGATAGCCTGATTTTTGTGCACCGAACCATTCTCGAGGTATGCGAAGATCATAACGCAGAAAATCAGAACAATTTGACCATAAGAGTAGAAACACAAACAGACACTTCACATGATTATCGTAATGATGAATAATGCAGTAAATCAATAGAAAAACAATAGGATAACTATCATGAAATTTGGCAAAATAGATCCAATTGCTTTAGGTGTATCTCTTGGTGCCCTCTCAGGAATATCCACTTTTTTTATGGGATTGATGTTGTTGCTTTTTAATAAAGGGAAACCGTTTAGTGGTATCATGGGTACAATATATTTTAACTATGATCTTTCCTTTATCCAATGTTTACTCGGCGGAACGGGCGTATTTATTAGTACCTTCGTTACTAGCTCTCTCGTTGCCTTGGCTTACAATTTTCTGGATAAACAGCTTAACAACAAGGCGTTAGTTGATAAAGATAAACCATAATAAAATCAGTATCTAACCTAGGTCTGTTTCCATTTCGCCAGCTTGAGTCAAAATGGTCTGATTTTCAAGTACCGAAGCACAGCATACACAGAGTATGTGAGCATCGAAACGCAGAAAATCTGGGCAGTTCGGCCAAGATAATAGAAATGGAACATAGCTTTTAGAGACCGAGAATTTTGGGTAATTCTAAACTCTTAATCCTATTGCATTACCTCAACCTCTAATTCATAATTACAACCTTTGATTTCTTCTGGTTAACTATGTCAGCATCATTGATTGACGGAAAGGCGGTCGCCTCTCTTCGTAGAGAAGAATTAAAACACCATGTGCATGATTATATACAAATGAAACATCGTGCCCCTGGCCTTGCTGTGGTTCTCATTGGCAACGATCCTGCTTCTACTGTGTATGTAGCCAATAAACGTAAAGCATGTGCTGAAGTGGGTATTATCTCTCATTCTTATGACTTATCCGAAGACACAACCCAGGATGAATTAATCAGGCTTATTGATGAGTTGAATTCCTCAGATAAAATAGATGGAATTCTCATTCAATTACCATTACCCAAACATATTAATGAACGGGTCATTATTGAACGCATCAAACCAGAAAAAGATGTAGATGGTTTTCATCCTTATAATTTGGGGAGACTCGCTCAACGCAATCCATTATTACGCCCATGTACGCCTCTTGGCATAATGAATTTACTAGAACACTATCAGCTCGAGGTTAAAAGAAAGCATGCTCTTGTTATTGGTGCATCGAATATTGTTGGTCGTCCTATGAGTTTAGAATTACTTCTTGCTGGGGCAACGGTCACCATAGCGCATAAATTCACGCAACAATTAGAAAAATTAGTACAGATAGCTGACCTTGTGATCATTGCAACAGGTAAAATGGATGTTATTAATAGTGAGTGGCTTAATAAAGAACAGATAATTATCGATGTGGGTATCCATCGTTTGGCCGATGGCAGTATAAGGGGCGATATAGATTTTAAAAAAGCGGTAAACAAAGTCTCATGGATTACACCTGTACCCGGAGGGGTAGGTCCGATGACTATAGTTACGTTGCTTGAGAATACATTAAAAGCTGCGATTTTAGGGAAATAGAATGCAAAAATTAGCCTGGTTGGTTGCAACTGTCTCTGTCTACGCCCCACGTCTTGTCCGCGGGACCCATTATAGCACATATCTCCTTGGATCCCGCGGACAAGCCACGGGAAGTCGGAGTAGATCTGGACTGGTTTTCCAGCGATGTATAGAACATCCAGTTGCTTGCAGCCAGTCTATATAAAAAATTACTTATCTATAACATCCCAATCAAAATCTCCGCTCAACTCATCAAAATCATCTTTAAATTCCTCTTTTAAACGTTTGCGCTCCAACTTTTCCTCCAGCAAGCGTCTAATGTTTTTTCGATGAACGGTAGACTCAATATCATCATCATAATTATAATCAGAGAATGATTGGTCATCATAATCTTCGTGAAGATCCATAGCTTTCCCCTTTTATACTCTCTTAAAAAGAGTATAGTAGACATTTATAAAAATGCTTTAGGAATAACATGCTCAGCTATCAACACGGATATCATGCAGGTAATTTTGCTGATGTCATCAAACATATTGCTTTAACCCGTCTTTTGAACTACCTAAAACTTAAAGATAAACCCATGTTTTATCTTGAGACCCATTCAGGCAAAGGCTTATATGACTTAAAAAATAAACAAGCTGAAAAAACCCAAGAATACAAACAAGGCATTCAACCAATTTGGCTTGACAGAAAGTCCTTACCCTCTGTTTTTCAAAACTATCTTCAGCTAATTGATCTGCTCAATCCACCTGGTACACTAAGATATTATCCTGGCTCACCATTTTTAGCGATCAACATGCTAAGAGTGCAAGATAGAATGTATTTTTGCGAACTTCACCCAAGGGAGTTTGAAGCGATGAACCAACTTCCTCGCTTGAATAAAAAAGTACATTTCAGCAATACCGACGGTATTGTAGCGATGAACGCATTACTTCCGCCGCCAGAAAAAAGAGGACTCATTTTTATTGATCCTTCGTTTGAAATAAAAGAAGAATATAAAGAAATTCCGCTTTCAATCAAACACGCCTATTCCCGTTTTGCTACAGGAGTATTTTGTCTTTGGTATCCACTGGTCAATAAAAGACTAACTGATAAACTCAATAGAAATATGAAAGAAATCCAGGCAAAAAATGCTTTGCATATTGAATTTAACCTGACAGTAGCACCAATGGAGGGTATGTCAGGTTGTGGTTTATGGATAATTAATCCACCATTTACTTTAGCTGAGGAAATGAAAACTGTATTAAATGCACTTAAAGCTTATTTTAATCCGGGCATTTCTTCTTATATTATTGAGGCCTATACATGACTATTTTTCCAATTCCTGCGTTTTCAGATAATTACATTTGGGCGATTATTGATAAAATTGCAGGAGCATTTGATTGCGTCGACCCTGGTGACGCAGAGCCCGTAGTACAATTTGCTCATTCAAACCAACTAAAATTACGTTCAATTTTATTAACACATCATCATCAGGATCATATTGGAGGAGTGAGTCAATTACTCAAAGCCTATCCCTCGTGCATTGTATATGGTCCAGATGATCCACGCATTCCTAATGTAAATAACATGGTACAAGAACATCAAACCATTCAAGTTGGGAAATGTGTTTTCAAAATCTTATTCAACCCAGGACATACTTCAAGTCATATTAGTTATTATGAATCCCAGTATGAATTATTGTTCTGCGGCGATACTCTTTTTTCTGCGGGTTGCGGACGTGTTTTTGACGGAACACTGGAACAGCTCCATCAATCGTTATCTCTTTTCAAAACGTTACCTCCCACTACAAAAATATTTTGTGCTCATGAATATACCCAGCAAAACTTACGCTTTGCACAAACAGTAGAACCTAATAACCCTACTGTTCAACACTACTTACAAAAAATACATCACACAAAAAATAGTCTCTGCACACTCCCATCGACTTTGGAACTGGAATTATCAATTAACCCTTTTTTACGCACCGATCAACCCGAAGTACAAAAATACGCATTAAAGCATGGAGCAACATCAAATAATTCATTAGAAATATTTCGGGTTTTAAGAGAAGAAAAAAATTCATTCAAATAATTACCCATGGAGATTCAATTTGAACCTTTATGGATCGATTAAGCGCAACGAGGTTTAATCCTATAACTATTTTTAGTAAACTCGGGAGTTAATTATATTCATAGGTAATTACCATTGAAATTTAAGTTTTTCAAAATAAAAGTTTTTTTATTCTGTTTACTCATTTTTTTGGGCATTACTAATGAGACTTTAGTATATGCAGCTACTGATGCATGGGAAGTATTACGTGCTCAATTCACTTTAAACCATGAAACATCGCGCCCTGAGGTTCAGGAGCAAATCCGCTGGTTTATCGCTCATCCAGGCTTTCTTAATAAAGTATGCCATCAGTCTGAACCCTATCTTTATCATATCATTAGCGAAGTAAAAAAAAGAAACCTCCCTGGTGAGTTGGCCCTCTTGCCTATGATTGAAAGTGCTTATGATCCCTTTGCTTATTCTGTAGCTGGTGCCGCTGGATTATGGCAATTAATGCCACAAACAGGTGCCGGTTTAGGATTAAAACAAGATTGGTGGTTTGATGCGCGACGCAGCATCAGCTCCTCAACCGATGCCGCGCTCAACTACCTTCTTTATCTCAATAAATTTTTTAATGGCAATTGGGTTCTGGCCATAGGAGCTTATGATGCTGGGGAAGGAACTATAGATCGAGCAATCAAGGCAACAGGTGGACGCACTCGAAGTTTTTGGGATTTAACTGTACCAAGAGAAACTCAAATTTATGTTCCTCGCCTGCTTGCCTTAGCAGAACTTATTAAAAGTCCTTCACAATATAAATTAACCCTACCTGAAATACCCTATCTTCCTTATTTTGTAGAAGTAAATATAGGAACCCCAATTGATTTAAACCATGCTGCCAAAATGGCAGGAATCAGTTATAAAGAGTTAATTAAATTAAATCCTGGTTTTAATCGCTGGACTACCGCCCCCGATAAACCCATAAAATTACTTATTCCTGCTGAAAAAGTACATCAATTTAATTTAAACCTTGCTAACCTTCCTGCTGAGAAACGGGTTAGCTGGGAAAAGCACATAGTACAACCCGGCGACAATCTGGATAGTATTGCTGTGAGATACCACACCACGGTGAATTTAATAAAACAGTTAAATCAACTCACAACTAATCGTGTGGAGCCCAATCAATTCCTTTTAATTCCGAGTACCAGAAATGCTCCTGCCGTTGTTAAAAAAGAACCCGCGGCGCCTGCCCCTGCCCTACCAGAGCATCAAATACCTATGCCACAAAATCATCGTGTTATTCATATTGTGCAAGAGAATGAGACATATCAGACACTGATGAGAACTTATGGGGTTAGTGCTACAGACATTCAAATATGGAATAAATTAGCAAGCAATCAACCGTTACAAATAGGTCAGCAACTTGTGATCTGGAAAAAAGTACATCAACCCATTCAATATATTGTAAAAAAAGGCGACAGCCTCAGTGCTATAGCACGACAACATAAAACGCAAATAGAACGTATTATTACATTAAATCCAGGACTTAAACGAAATGATCCATTGCATAGGGGACAAAAAATATTTGTTGGTTAATTTAATCTACTGTTAGAAATTCAAATTACTAGGAAGATAGCCTGCCGAGATTTTAGTTCCCTTTCTATTCTGCCCAAGAACCGAACCAATCGATTTAATGAACACATAGTGGCTTATTATTAACAATTATTTTTCATTTCTAGTATAAAGCAAGGAGGAGAGCACAAAAACTTGTGTTATACTCAAAGTAACTTATTTTTACTGTATTAAAATATATGAAATTACTATTTGATTTTTTTCCTATAGTTCTATTTTTTATAGTATACAAATTTTTTGGTATCTATACTGCGACGGCTGTAGCTATGATTGCCTCTTTAAGCCAAGTCGCTTTTTACCGATTAAAATTTCAGCATTATGAAAAAATGCATTTAATTAGCCTTGCAATAATTATGGTCTTAGGAGGAGCCACCCTCTTTTTCCATAATCCATGGTTTATTAAATGGAAACCAACAGGTATTTATTGGCTCTCTGCTCTAGCCTTTTTTAGTTCAGGTTATATAGGTAGCAAACCGTTGATCCAGAAAATGATGGAAGCTAATGTGACTCTTCCTGGAAAAATCTGGCATAGATTGAACTTGGCATGGGTATTGTTCTTTATTTTAATGGGTGCGGTAAATATTTATGTTGCCTATAATTTTAATACTGATGCATGGGTTAACTTTAAGCTATTTGGTGGGGTTGGTTTTACTCTGCTTTTTGTATTAATTCAAGCTTTTTACCTGACCAAACATATGGATGAAACTGGCCTTGAAAAACAATAGGAGCAAGAATGAGACTATTGCTAGTTGAAGACGACGAATTACTTGGTGATGCTGTCAAAACCGGCTTAACCCAATTTGGTTATATCGTAGATTGGCTTAGAGATGGTGAAGCTGCTCGAGCCGCGTTAAAATCTGAATCATTTGAGCTAATTATTCTTGATTTGGGTTTACCTAAACTTTCTGGTCTCGCATTGTTACAAAGTATACGCCATGATGGTAATCCAACTCCTGTTATTATTTTAACAGCTCGGGAGTCAGTTGAAGATCGTGTAAAAGGTTTAGATAGCGGGGCAGATGATTATTTGATAAAACCTTTCGATCTTAATGAGCTAAGCGCCCGAATCAGAGCCCTGGTCAGACGCTCACAAGGCCGTGCTGATTCTGTGCTGCAATATAGAAATATTACTCTAGATCCAGCTGCTCACTCTGTATTTGTTGATGATGTGCTAGTTAATGTTCCACGCAGAGAGTTTGCGCTATTGCAGAAACTTCTAGAAAACAGTGGTCAGGTTTTATCGCGTGAACAACTCATGCAAAGTATTTATGGATGGGAAGAAGACGTAGATAGTAACGCGCTCGAAGTTCATATTCATAACCTACGTAAGAAACTTAATGCCAATTTCATTCGCACGATTAGAGGTGTTGGATATATGGCAGAAAAAAATGATGGTATTTCTGTATCGTGAAATCTTCTATAAGAAAATTTCTTCTCATAAATTTATTGCTGGCCATTACTATAACGACCACATTAACTGCTATAGGTAACTATTATCTTGATCAAAAAGACATTCAAGATCACTTAGATAGTTTAATGGCCGTTTCTGCTCTTTCTTATCAAGCATTACTAGGTGATGATCTTCATCAACGCCCTTTAGCAAAAATTCAAGAAGCACTCGAAACAATCCCTAAAAAAATTGATACATACTATCAGAAGAGATTTTTGAATGAAGAGCCTCCAGAAAATTATCTAAATAAGTTTAATTTTCAGGTTTGGACCAATGGCGGCAAATTATTGTTACATTCATCTTCAGCACCAAAGATTCCTTTAACTTCGGAAGTCGATGGATTTAGTGATAAAAAAGTATCCACCCAAGATTGGCGAGTCTTTACAACTTACAATGATAAAGCCGGGATTCGCACCGTTTTAGCAGAGCGATACGACACAAGGAATGAGTTGGGTCATAGAATTGCTCAAGATGATCTCTATATTATGCTTCTGACTTTCCCATTATCGGGTCTGCTCATATGGATTATTATTGGGCGCGGTCTAGATAGTCTAGATAAAGTCGCTGAAGAGGTAGCTAACCGCGCTCCCACCCATCTTGAACCCGTTGATTTACACGAGGTTCCCGAGGAAATTAAACCTGTAATCGATGAATTGAATAAATTGTTTTTTCGACTCAAAGAAGGATTTGAACGAGAAAAACGTTTTGCTGCTGATGCAGCGCATGAACTGCGCACACCGCTCGCTGCACTAAAAACCCAAGCGCAAGTTGCATTACACTCTAATGATATAGAAGAAAAAAATCAGGCATTACAAAAGCTTATTGCAAGTGTTAATCGCAGCACTCATATTGTCCAGCAGTTACTTACTATGAGCCGACTTGTACCCGAAGCAGCTCATATGGAGGAAAAAGATGAGGTCAATCTAAGTCGATTAACTCGCGAGATACTTGCTATGCTTGCACCCGCTGCTGTGGAAAAGCAAATTGATCTAGAATTTGAAAGCGATGTAGAAAATCTGACTATTCATGGTAATTCAACTGCATTGGGAATACTAATTCGTAATCTTGTAGATAACTCGATACGATACTGTAATGAACATGGAAGGATTATAGTGCGTCTGGCTAAACTGCAAAATGAAATAATGCTTGAAGTGAGTGACAATGGACCAGGTATTCCGGCTGAATTACAAATGCGGGTTTTCGAGCGTTTTTTCCGTGTTCTGGGAAACAAAAGCCCTGGAAGCGGTCTTGGCTTAGCAATAGTTCAGCAAATCGCCGAGCTGCATGGTGGAAGACTAATGCTGGATACACCCAAAGAAGGCACGGGTTTAATCGTAAGATTCTTTTTGCCTATTCAAGAAAAGTAGTTTACCTCCTCTATTTTATTTGTCATAAGTTGGACAAAGTAGAGATTGGGATCAAACATCTTGCTCTTAGTCACAAATTAAGAGTCCAGGGGAAAGTCATATTTGGCACATCTTGAATTAAAATAATTCTAAGAACTGCTCACATAGCCCTATATGCTGCGTTTTTAGAATCATTTTCACCCAGCCTCCACTCAAATCTGACTTTTCGGTGAATTGCGCACAAGAGACAGGCAAGTATTTCTCGCATTGCTCAGACTAAAATTATTACTAGTTTAATTATCGAGCCGCTAAAACTTGCAATGCGTCACGAATTAACTGCTCGCAACCTTTAAAATTATCATTTACTTTATTGACTGCCTTTAGTGCTTCCTGGGGCTTATATCCCAGTGCTTCCAAAGCGCTAACTGCTTCATCCTGGCCACTCATAATGGGTATTGATTTGTCATTTAAGGAGGCAGAAGCAGATACAGCGAATTGCTTCATACTGTCACGCATTTCAACAACTAAACGCTCGGCTGTTTTTTTACCTATACCAGGTAATTTCATTAACAAAGAAGCGTTTTCTTGTTGAATACATTGAATAAACTCGTTTGGAGTAATACTGGAAAGAATTGACATAGCAAGTTTTGGACCAATACCATTCACTTTAATCAAAGCTCTAAATAACTCCCTTTCCTGTCTCTCCAGAAAACCATAGAGCAACAACGCATCTTCACGGACTATAGTATGTATATGTAACCCTACTGAAGCACTTAAGTTATCAAGCTGAAAAAAGGTATTTAATGAGGTTTCCACATCATATCCAACCCCATGGACATTAAGGACCAATTTTCCTGGTTGATGTTTATCAATTATTTGCCCATCCAGCCAACCAATCATCTTTTCCTTCTCCTTAATCCTCGTCTACCAATCACTGATGATAAATTATGACGCATATGACTATGACAGATTGCTATTGCCAAGGCATCTGCAGCATCTTTTTGTGGCGCCTTATTCAGGGCAAGAAGATGTACGACCATGTGACTTACCTGAGCCTTTTCTGCAGCGCCATACCCAACTACCATTTGCTTAATTTCTCGCGCAGAATATTCACTTACTTTAACACGATGCGATGCTGCAGCAACCATAGCAACACCGCGTGCATGACCTAATTTTAAAGCTGAATTTGGATTTTCATGCATAAATATTTGTTCAATCGCTACTTCTGTAGGCGAATAATGGTCCATTAATTGACAAATACCATCATATATTTGCAATAACTTTTGGCTTAACTCACCATCTAGAGCAGTACGAATGCAACCACTATCAATGTATTCAATTTTACGGTCTGACTCTTTAATCAAACCGTATCCTGTAATCCTTGAACCGGGATCTATCCCTAGAATTATGGCCATTAATTTATTGATTCTAATTGTTTTTCCGAGAATTCCGCATTACTGTATACCTCTTGTACATCATCCAAATCCTCCAGCATATCGATTAACTTCAAGAGGCTTTCTGCCGAGTCATCATCGATAGAGACTAAAGTTTGTGCGCGCATGGTTAAATGAGATTGTTCGATTTCAAGACCGGCCGCTGTAAGCGCATTTAATACGCTATGATATGCTTCGACAGGAGTAATCACTTCAACCTGACCTTCATCTACAGAAACATCATTTGCTCCAGCATCTATAGCTATCTCCATAACCTGCTCTTCGGATTGTCCTGGTGCCATAAGAATCTCGCCCTGATTGGTAAAGAGATATGATACTGAACCGTCTGTTCCCAAATTCCCGCCATTCTTCGTGAAGGCATGGCGCACATCAGATACAGTTCGGTTTTTATTATCCGATAAACAATCTACAAGAACTGCAATACCACCAGGTCCATACCCCTCATAGCGCATAGCAATCATTACTTCACCGTCAAGCCCCCCCACTCCACGCTTAATTGCATTCTCAATTGTATCGCGTTTCATATTCGCACTAAGCGCTTTTTTTACTGCGTCCCTTAATCTTGGATTAGAAGATTCATCCCCTCCTCCCATTCGAGCAGCTACAGTAATCTCTCGAATCAATTTAGTAAATATTTTTCCACGTTTTGCATCTTGAACGCCTTTACGGAATTTAATATTTGCCCACTTACTATGACCAGCCATGTTACTACCTCAAAAAACCTTATTTAATTTCGTATAAATTATACATGCTCTTTTGTTAAAAAGAATAACTTAACTTGTATTTGGACTCGACATTTTTAACTTTTTTAGACTATAGTAGCGCCAGAATGAAGTTTGTAATTTAGTGCAAATAGTATTTGCCTGGGTGAGGCTATTGAAATAGATGCAGCTAACTTGAATTTCGCTCTCCACTCAGAGTAACTCAATGAATCCATAATACTAGAGGAGATCAACAGTGTATTTGCAGGGATTTGGTAATCATCATCAAACTGAAGCAGTTCCAGGCGCTTTGCCAAGTAGCCAGAATTCACCACAACACTGTAACTTAGGTCTTTATGCCGAACAATTAAGCGGGACAGCCTTCACTCGTCCAAGACAGAATAATTTACGAAGCTGGCTTTATCGCATTCTGCCTTCTGTAGTTCAAGGCCCATATCAAGTTTATGAGATGGAACTGTTCAAACCCTATCATGCAGAACAGTCCCCCAATCCCCTGCGTTGGTCTCCTCTGGACCTGTTTAAAGAAGAAGATTTTGACTTTGTCGAAGGCATGTTTCATCTTGCAGGAAGCCAACATGTAAATGCATATATTTATCATTGTACTCGATCCATGCAAGATAAATACTTCGCCAATAATGATGGGGAAATGCTTTTTGTTCCATACTTGGGCGAAGTGAACTTACATACTGAGTTTGGGAAATTAAATATATGTCCAGGCATGATAGCGGTTATTCCTCGTGGCGTTAAATTTAAGATGGAACTCATTAGTTCTGAAACGAAAGGATATCTATGTGAAAACAGTGGCAGTCCCCTCACTCTACCTCCCTTAGGACTTATCGGAGCTAATGGTTTAGCTAACCCACGACATTTTCAATACCCTACGGCTGCATTTGAGCAAGGGATTACCCAAGTGACCCTTATATGCAAGTATCAAAATAAATTATGGACCGCAAAATGCAATCACTCACCACTTAATGTAGTAGCTTGGCATGGTAATTATGCTCCTTATTGTTATGATTTAAGTTTATTTAATACAATTAATACAGTAAGTTTTGATCACCCTGATCCATGTATTTTTACTGTGTTAACTTCAGAAAGCGATACACCGGGGGTAGCCAATTTAGACTTCGTCATTTTTCCTCCTCGATGGATGGTTGCAGAACATACATTTAGACCCCCTTATTACCACCGTAATTATATGAATGAACTTATGGGCCTTGTTCGCGGTGAATACGATGCTAAAAAAGAAGGATTTTCTCCTGGTGGGGTAAGTATTCATAATTGCATGACAGCACATGGGCCTGATCAAATAAGTTATGAAAAAGCGGTAGCGCAAAAACTAGAACCTGAGCTTTATTCGAATACTTTAGCCTTCATGTTTGAAACTAAAGATGTATGGAAAGTTACCGAACAGGCTATGCGTATTCCACAGAAACAAAAAGATTATGCGGATTGCTGGCAGGGACTGAAAGCGAATTTTACAAGTCCATAGTGTAATCTTGATGAAGGTGCAACAAGAAAAATTAATGCCATAAGTCTTCAAGGCAAATTAGTATTATTTTTAATACAAAAGTTCTTTTTTGCCTACTTTCCGTGCTTTATGAACAGCATCTAATCGATCTATATGAAGACATGATCTGGATTCCGCGCATGAAGCGCGGAACGTAGGGTATTTTTTTTAAACGTAGGGTATTTTGTTTTATACGAAAAGATGGGTTTACCTGATAGATCCCGAATTCTAATGCGCTTTCACCCTGTCTACAGGACTCAAGCAAAAACCTTAAATCCTTTATTTAAAGTACAATCAATTTGATGACTTGCTAGTTGTTGATAATTAATAGCATTCATTATCGTATTTTTTATAGAGACACTTCCATCTGCATTAATACTATACTTAACAAATTCGAAGGTAGGATTACCTCGAGCAATAGAACTATCCAAAGTAAAATGGCTTATTGAGGTAGTAATACGGTTGTTATCAATAATAAGGAAAGCATCTGGTTGTGCTGTTCCAATAAGGGAACTTGAAGGCATTTTTTGTGAGCTGCACTCTTGAATACTCATTACCAAAGTGATTTTTTTTCCTTGTGATATTGCATCGGCCATATCCGTAAATGTTGTTAATTGTTCTGCATGAACCACTGATGATAAAGCAAATAAAGCGGATAAAATCATTCTCTTCATTAAAACGGCCCCTTATCTTTTTGATATTAACAATAAAAAATAGCCTGGATGAAACGTACGACTTTGGAAAATCTCAAATTTCCTACGTTTCATCCAGGCTACACTACAGCATAATGTTTTTATACAGCGAAAAGTACTAAAACAAATCTTCCTGTGTTAAGCCCATTTTTTCTAATAAACCACGCAATGTTTTTAATGCTTCAACCTGGATTTGACGAACCCGTTCTCGTGTCAAATCAATTTCCTTACCCACATCCTCAAGCGTTGCTTTTTCAAATCCTCTTAAACCAAATCTTCTCGCAATAACCTGCTGTTGATTTTCGGTCAATTTATCCAATAGAGATTCTATATGTAAACGCAAATTTTCATTAGTTAAAAGTTCTGCAGGATTAACGCTGTTTTCATCAGCTATAGTGTCTAATAATGATTTATTTTCATCAAAGCCAATGGGTGTATCAACAGAGGCTACCTTATCATTCAAGCCTAATAACTTTTGTACATCTTCCAAAGGTTTATCGACCATTTCTGCAATTTCTTCGGGTGAAGGCTCATGATCTAATTTTTGGGTCAGTTGCCTTGCAGCCCTGAGATAGACATTCAGTTCTTTAACCACATGGATAGGTAAACGAATGGTTCGTGTTTGATTCATAATAGCACGTTCAATTGTTTGTCTAATCCACCAGGTGGCATAAGTTGAAAAGCGAAAACCACGTTTAGGATCAAATTTCTCAACTGATTTCATTAAACCTAAATTTCCTTCTTCGATTAAATCGAGAAGAGGTAAACCACGATTAAGATAACGACGAGAAATTTTAACCACCAAACGTAAATTAGATTCAATCATCTTTTTACGGGCAGCAACATCCCCTTTCAAAGCAAGGGTTGCATAATGCACTTCTTCTTCAGCACTGAGCAAAGGAGAAAATCCAATTTCACTCAAATAGAGCTGAGTCGCATCCATCATTTTTAGTGCATTTTTACCACGAAATGAGGGAAATGCATTATCATCCGAAAAATCAGGAAGATCAGGCTCTTCATCTTCTTCATCTTTTTCAAGAAGGGAATCAATGTCTTCCTCAATTAAGAGTGATTCATTGTCTGGTTCAGACCAATCTTCATCCTTAAGTTCTGGTTCTTTACTTGACTCATCGTCTTCGTGCATTGTTTTTCACCTATAGTGTTATAGCCTGTCTACAATTCTACTATTTTGACCAAACAGGCCTGGCTTCCTATGTTCCAATGCGCACATACTACGTGTATGCTGCGCTTCGGTACTCGAAAATCAGGCCAGTTTGGCTCAAGTTAGCGAAATGCATGCAGACTCTAGTCATATTGCGAAATTTATTCCATAACTACATTATACTTCATAAAAAGGTTATTGTTGCTATAACTACAAGTTATCTGTCAACCTTTTTGTAGATAATTCAAAGGATTGACTGGTACGCCCGACTTTCTGATTTCAAAATGAACACCTGTATACTTGCGATCGATAATACCTGCTCTAGCAATGACTTGTCCTGCTTTTACATGCTGTCCTTCGGAAACCATAATCTGTGCGTTATTGCCGTAAGCAGTTAAATATTCATGATTGTGCTTAATAATAATCAAGTTACCATAACCAGCTAACCCACTTCCAGCATAGGCAACCATACCATCTGCCGACGCAATTACCTTCTCCCCTTTTTTACATGCAATGTTTATTCCTTTTTTACCTTGCTCCGGAATAAATGATGTAGTCACTCGCCCACTCACAGGCCATAACCATCCTGAAGCAGAACGAGCATATCTATTTGTGGGCGAATAAATTACAGAAGGTCTTGCTTGGGGAGTAACATAATAATGTCGCATCGGGGCAGGACGGACTGTTTGTCTATGTCTTGGAATCCCTCGCAAGTTGATGACTTGCCCCACCCTTAGAGAATAAGGCGGATTAATATGATTTAACCGAGCTAGAGTTCTGTAATTTGTATCATAGCGAAATGCAATAGAAAAAAGCGTGTCTCCACGTTTTACCACATAGACTTTCTGAGAGCGCGAATAAGGATTCCATTTTAACTCCGTAACAGGAGCTAAATTATTTCCACAACCAACCAAGGTTATAATGAGGAGAAGGCATACAAATCTTTTGCAAAAGGTGGCTATCATTTATTAAACCTCAAACAAATTGTTTTATTGAATGTGGATCCCATCGAGCCAATTGGCTAATTGATCGAACATTTTGTAATTTGTCATATCCAGATGAAGAGGTGTGATTGAAACATACCCTTCACTTATCGCATAAAAATCTGTTCCGGGACCTGCATCAGCCTCGGCTCCAGGCAAACCAATCCAGTAAATAGGCCGTCCTCTAGGATCTTTATCTTTTACTACAGCCTCAGCACCATGGCGAGTTCCTAAGCGAGTAACTTGCAACCCCTTTATTTTATCTAAGGGCATATCAGGAACATTAATATTAAAGATAGTTTGAGAAGGAAGGCGGTGTGTGCCTAATTTCATCACCAAATGCTTGGCAATAATTGCCGCTGTGTCATAATGCTGGATGTTATCCCCTACCATAGAAAATGCAAGGGCAGGCAATCCTAAATAACGTCCTTCCATTGCGGCAGCTACAGTACCCGAATAAAGAATGTCATCACCTAAATTAGCGCCATCATTAATTCCAGAAACAACCATGTCGAATTGGGTATCTAAAAAACCCGTTACTGCCAAATGCACACAGTCTGTTGGGGTGCCTTCAACACTATAATAACCATTATCCAATTTTTTGGCTTTTAGCGGTCGTGACAAAGTCAAGGAATTGCTTGAGCCACTTCTATTCCTATCAGGAGCAACGACTTCAATATCTACAAAAGTGGATAACTCCTTGGCTAATCGGTTAATTCCAGGTGCGAAAACTCCGTCATCATTACTTATAAGTACTCTCATCTTTTAACTCATAGGTGATTCAAACCATCTAACCACTGCTAAATGATCCGCTAAATCATGTTTGTTTTGAGTTAAATTGGCTTGTAAGGTTGTATTATTATTCTCAATTTTTAATTGGGCTTGTTCTTTAACAATTGTCTCTTGCAAAGCCATAATTTTTTTTCCAAAACCTTGGGGACTGAGTTGTAATTGATAGGCAAGTTTATTCATACGATTGGCAAGAGATTCCAATTGTTGGCAGGTCAAACCTGCTGGTTGTTTGTTTGGACAAGCTTTTAGCGCTTGTTGCAATTCATTAGGATGCGATTTGTAATAATGTTCATTTTTTGCTGAGCAAGATGTTAACCCTAAAATTATAAATAATACTGCCAAAGATTTATTCATACTCAACCTATCGTAAACTACAAAAAACCGATATTATCATTAGACAAACGCTAACGCCATCTTATGAGATAACTATGCTTGATTTTAAATTGCTACGTGATCCTCAAACAGGAGAACAATATATTGAAACTTCTCTTTGCGGTAAACCACTCCTAACTACTCCCCAATTGAACAAAGGCACAGCATTCACAAACGAAGAAAGAAAAGAGTTTGGTCTGTTAGGAAAACTTCCCCATCGCGTTGAAACATTAGATGAACAAGTCAAACGTGCTTATTTACAATACTCCAGTTATACAACACGCTTACAACAAAATATTTATTTAAATAATTTACACGATAAAAATCAAATTTTATTCTATAAATTAATCAACCGTCATTTAGGTGAAATGTTACCTACAATTTATACTCCTATAGTAGGAACTGCAGTAAAACGTTTCAGTCATGAGTATAGACAACCTCGCGGCTTATATATTTCCCATACAGATAAAAATCAAATAGAAGAAATATTAAAAAATCGTTCTAATCCAGAAATCGATGTGATTGTTGTTACTGATGGAGAAGGAGTATTGGGCATAGGCGATCAAGGAATCGGAGGAATGGACATTCCTGTTGCCAAATTAATGGTTTATTGTTTATGCGGAGGTATTGAACCAACTCGTACCCTGCCAATATTTCTTGATGTAGGCACAAATAATCAAGAATTGCTTAATGATCCTATGTACTTAGGTTGTCGGCATCCACGCATTAGTCCAGCGGCCTATGACGAATTTATTTCTACTTTCGTTCATGAAATTCACAAACAATTCCCCAATGCATTTTTGCACTGGGAAGATTTTGGCCGAGGCAATGCGCGACGCATTCTGGAAAAATTCCAAGACCAATTATGTACCTTTAATGATGACATTCAAGGTACTGGCGCTGTGACCTTGTCGGCTTTATTAGCTGCTTGTGACGTAACCGGTTCAAAACTGCATGAACAGCGAATTGTTGTTTTTGGTGCAGGTTCTGCAGGAACTGGTATTAGCGATCAAATTATTGATGCAATGGTGCGTGAAGGAATTAGTCCCGCCGAAGCGTATCAACGTTTTTGGTTGATTGATCGTCAAGGCTTGTTACTTAATACAGACCCGGAACTTACTGAAGCACAAAAACCTTATGCACGTGATCCCAAAGAAATAGAAAAATGGACCATCAATGAAAAACAACATCCTTCACTTACTGATACTGTAAGACATGTTAAACCTACTGTTCTTATAGGTTGTTCTGCTCAACCAGGGGCTTTCTCCCAAGACATCATTGAAACCATGTCTGTTAATTGTGAACGTCCTATTATTTTCCCCTTGTCTAATCCAGATGAAAAATGCGAGGCAAAACCGGCAGACATCCTTACTTGGAGTCAGGGAAGAGCTTTAATTGCTACAGGTACAGCCTTTCCAGCAGTTGAATATCATAATCGTATGGTACAAATTGCCCAGTGTAATAACGCATTGGTCTTTCCTGGAATAGGGCTTGGAGTCCTCGCAGTTAACGCAACAAAATTAACTGAAGATATGATCCTGGCTGCAGCACATGCTTTATGCCAGTTCGCACCCAGTAAAAAAGAAAGTTACTTACCCTTATTACCTTCTTTGGATGATGCCCAAACAGTTGCCAAGGAAATTGCAGTAGCTGTAGCACGTTGCGCTATTGATTCAGGACTTGCACAAAAAAATCAGGATGCTGATTTAGGAAAATTGATAGAAGACATGTTTTGGGAACCTAGATATTTACCATTTAAATTTAAAAAATCATGATGAATGTATAGTCCCCACAGGAATGCTTATTTGATCGGTTGGATTTGAGCACTGGTTGTGAGCAAAATTTTTCTAAGCAAGCGCAGCATAAATCAGTATGTAAGCATTGATTAGGAGAATTTTCTCGCAAGATGCCAAATACGGCCGTTCCCCCGGTTGAGCACTCAGGCACTAATTTTAATTGTTATCCGCTTTTACGAAATTCACTTTAATATTTTTCAGAGTCGCAGTATCAGGTTCCCAGGAACGGGCGTATTTAAATACGATTATCGTATTTTCTGGATAGCTTTTACTTTTCTGTAAGCCAAAGGTGAAATGCATTTGCCCACCGGCACCGATAAGCTCAGTCTTCGGTCTTTCATAAGTACTACTTCGAAGCGTTAATAAATTTTTATCAAAGCGCACAACCGACCATTGAAATCCTGTAGTGGGATTTGCAGGTAAAGTAACGACAAAACTTGGCTCATCCACATTAACATTCATGGTTAAATTAGCATCTGCATAGCACATCATGGAAAAACTAAGAAGTAAGAAACCAAATACTGTTTTCATTAACAAACTCCTTTTGGATATCTACAATCAGTTTAGCTTATTTTGTTAAATTCTGTTACTTCTTTTATCGTGCTCTTATTCAAGGAATTCAAAGATATTCGGTAAAAAATCATAATTGGAAATTGATTTGAGAATAAAGTTAACTGTTTGACTCTATTTATTAAATTAGATACCCTGCACCAAGCTGAATCATTAAGAGGATTTTATGTTAAACTTAATTGGCTGGAATGAAATAAGTGAAATATTAGATTTAAACGATGAAGCACAAGATGAGAATTATCTTTCAGGAATTATTGAACGAGCAGTAAGCACATATCGAGATCGTCCCGGTTTTTTCACTCCGTATCAAGATGGCCAGGAATTTGCAGGCGGATTATTGGCACCGATTTGGTATCCTACTGCATCTGCAACTGGAACAGCATTTATGGGATTTACCGCACTTATTGGTGCGTGTTACTTTGTTGGATTCACATTACTTGGACTTTTGTCAATTATAATGATGAGTGCTGAATATCGAAATACAGCATTGGAAGGAGTCGCCAACAGCCTTGCGCTAATAGGTTTAACCCTTCTTGGAACTGTTGCAGGAGCATTACTAACAGTTCTTAGTTTTCCACACAGCATTGTTTCGCTATTTACTCGCTCAGCCGCCACAGTAATTTCTGCAACAACGGAATGTTGTGAAAATGATTATCAATATTCAATTTAATTATTAGATTTATATAGCCTGAATGAAGCATAATAAAGCCTAGATTGTTGCAGATTCAGTATGCTACATGCGGTCTAAAAAGCATATTAATTTTCAATATAAATCTTGATCTTAAAGCATAGAAAAGCGATTATTTTATCTTTTTATCATCACAGTTAGGAGCGCGTGTGGAACACGAAACCATGGAATTTGATGTAATCATCGTCGGTGCAGGGCCGGCGGGGTTATCTGCCGCGATTAAATTGAAACAGCTTGCCATAGCTGCAGAAAAAGAATTATCCGTTTGTATTTTAGAGAAAGGAGCCCAAGTTGGAGCTCATATTCTCTCTGGAGCGGTTCTAGAACCTAGAAGCCTTAAAGAATTACTTCCTAATACCTGGCAAGAGGCGCCTCTCGATACCGCAGTAAGCGAAGATCGTTTCTATTTTCTAACCTCAAAAAACTCCTATAAACTCCCCACCCCCAAGCCCATGCATAATGAAGGAAATTATATTATCAGTCTAGGTGAGCTTTGTATGTTTCTTGCACAACAGGCGGAGTCCCTGGGGTGTGAAATCTATCCTGGCTTTGCCGCAGCTCACACACTTTATGACGATCACAATCAGGTAATTGGTGTTGCAACTGGGAATGTGGGCCTCGACAAAAATAAAGAGAAAACAAATAATTACCAACCTGGTATGCATCTTCTTGCCAAACAGACTTTATTTGCAGAAGGATGTCGCGGACAACTTAGCCAAAGTGTAATGGCACGTTACCACTTAAGGGATAAAGCAAATCCACAAACTTATGGACTAGGAATAAAGGAAATATGGCAAGTCAAGGCAGAACAACATAAACCCGGACTCGTCATTCATACTGTAGGCTGGCCAATGGATCACATAACTTACGGTGGTTCATTTATATATCATCTATCAAAACAACGCGTCGCTATTGGTTTTGTAGTCGGTCTGGATTATAAAAATCCCTGGTTAAATCCTTTTGCGGAGTTCCAGCGCTTTAAAACACACCCACTAGTTCAACCTGTTTTAACTGGCGGCGAACGAATCGGTTATGGCGCACGGGCCCTTAATGAAGGGGGATGGCAATCCTTACCAAAACTCACTTTTCCAGGCGGTGCATTGATTGGTGATGCTGCAGGTTTTCTTAATGTCCCTAAAATTAAAGGAATACATATGGCAATGCAGTCAGGCATGCTTGCAGCAGAAGCTTGCTTTGAAGCACTGCAACAAGAAAACTTTGCCCCATTTGAAATAATGGGCTATCCAGAGAAAATCAAAAATTCCTGGCTGGATAAAGAACTTTATGCCGTACGCAATATAAGACCCGGATTTAAATACGGCTTAATTCCAGGCTTAATCAATGCAGCTTTTGAAACATACATTACACGTGGACACTCCCCATGGACCTTAACGAATCATGCCGATCACGATACTTTAATTCCGGCAAATAAAGCAAAGCAAATCAATTATCCTAAACCCGATGGAGTTCTTACTTTTGATAGACTTTCATCTGTTTTTTTATCGAATACCTATCATGAGGAAAATCAACCCTGCCATCTCGTATTGAAAAAACCTGATCTGGCAATAGATATCAATTTAAAAACTTATGCATTCCCAGAAGGTCGATATTGTCCTGCAGGCGTGTATGAAATAATTGAAGAAGAAAAAGGCCCTAGATTGCAAATTAATGCCCAGAACTGCATTCATTGTAAAACCTGCGACATCAAAGATCCCCGACAAAATATAGTGTGGCATGCTCCAGAAGGAGGCGGTGGACCAAATTATTCTGGAATGTAAACCGGTGAAAGTACAAAACTCATGAACAAAACGGAGCGCTCCGAGTGAATTTATGCTGCTCCGTTTTACCAAACTTAATGAGACTTTGTTTTTTATTAGCTAAATAAGCATGAAAATTAGTAAATATTTTTTTATGTATTTGCGTTAATCTAGACATAAGCACCCTTTATTAAGAATTAATAGATCAAGAACAGCTCAGCGCTTTCTCATTCATTACTTTATAGAGGGTGGATTATGATTGAGTATGATTAAAAAAACTCTATTACGGTAATTTTTTTAATGCGGTTATCCTTTAGGGCGATAACCGTTGCAAATGCCATTCATTATTCTTAAAGACATATTCCCAAACATCGGACAGTTCATCTTGTCGGTATGCATAGAATACCATGCGTTCAGGTTGGATACGGAAACCACAATACTCCGGGCTTACAGGGATTAGTTTATTTAGAAATGAATCCTCAATCTTTTGCCGCTTATCCTCAAGAATTTCTTTACTCTCAATAATCTGCATTGACGTGGGAGCATAACTTAAAAAACGAATTTGCGCCCATTGAGGATAGCTGCTCCAATAATATTGATTCTCAGCATGCTTTAGCAATAAAGCCTTACCTTCAATAATCACTTCTCGTTGTAACAGTTCTAGCCAAAACACGAGACTTACCTGAGGATTGTTTTTTAACTCGCTTACTTTGCGAGTACTTTTTTGAGTAAAAAATAAAATCCCCTCATCTGAAATATCACGAATAGCGACAACACGGCTATGTGGCGCTCCATCCAATGAAGTAGATGATAAAACTGCGTGATTCGGGTTAGGTGCTCCAGTCTCTCGCTCACTTGCTAACCAAAGACTTAGCTCAATAATAGGATTTGTTTGCATTCCCTGTTTCCTTGATTTAAAAATTGAAGGATTAATTGTACTTGAAGGTCGGTTGCATACTCACCATTAAGAATTAAATCCGCATTTTTCTTCAGCTGCTCATCAAAGAATAAAGGTCTCGCTTCATCTAAGTAAAACATCAACTCATCCAAAAGCTCCTTTTTTTCTCTTGTTTCCTCTTTAAAATCACGCAATATCCTTCTACATAAGGAAATGTCTAAAGGAACTTCAATATGCATGCATAAATCAATATATTGTCCTGTCTGTTGATGTAAACGTCCAAGGGGGGCATCAAAAATAATGAACTCAGTTGGTTTTAAGGCCTCCTGTGTTATCGGATGTAATGTTGAATGTCCGAGCTTAAGTAGCTGCAGTATCTTAGCAAGCTCGCCGTAATTCCACTCGCGATAATCATGTCCGCGTTGATACCAATCCACGTAGTCTTCTGGAGCGATTGATATCTCATCAAACTCATCCCAGCTAATGAGTACAGCACCTAATTCCTTTGCAAGAGTTGCAGCAAGCGTTGACTTCCCAGCACCCGATACACCACTAATGCCAAGTATTGTTGCCATAAAGCGACTCCATTAGTGTCTATGACTATTAAAATCCCCCTGCTTATTATATTCTAAATTCTAGGTTGGTTTGACATACAGGACGTAAAAAAACATTTAACTACTCTATAGGATGGCAAATATGTTTAATTCGTTCCACTTACAAGCTGTAGAGGCGTTTAAAAAAAGTGAATATGTACAAGCTAAAACACTGTTTCTCCAAGCAATTAGCAAAAATCCTGAAGTCCCAGAAACCTATTTTTTCTTAGGGAAGACCTGCTTTCTATCTGATGAAAAAGAGGAAGCAATTTTTTATCTAAATCAGTTTATTGAAATAACGAGGAATGTAACAACGCAGGAAAATAGATCTCATGCCTTTGACCTTCTAGGGCAATGCTATGCTGCTAACAATAAAAATGAAGAAGCCGTCACATATTACTTTGCTGCAATAGAAAATGACCTTAGTTGTGTTTCAGCACGACACAATTTGGGCTTAAGTTATATGAGACTGGCTCAAGATTATCTCGAGTCCCATTTAGAAAATTGTTTTACTTTACTGAAAAATGCTCATATTGCGCTCTCTTCAGCTTTAGAACTATGTGCTGATAATCCTATGTTATTACATACGGCTGCGAGCTGGCATGAGCAGTATATCGATCTACTTAAAAAATTATCTAAAGACAAAAGGATTCAGGAGGACATAAGCGTGAACTTTATGTGTTCCATTCACTATTATCGTGAAGCATTAGCACATTGTAAGAAAGATGATCTGATGTTGAAAAATATAATTACAGAAAATCTTACTGAGTGTTATGCCCAATTTGGACATCATCTGTACCAAAATGAAGAGTATAACAAAGCGCAGGAATTATATGTCTTAGTTCTCGAGGGGGATCAAAATCATATTCCAGCACTCAATCAAATAGGCATGTGTGCATTCAAACAAGGAATGTACCAGGAAGCAAGAAAAAAGTTTACTACAATTCTTGAACGAACGAGTGACGCACAAGATCAAGCGGATGCATGGTTAAACATAGCCTGTTGTTATCGGCTTGAAAAAAATTGGGACCAGGCAGGACAGTCCCTCAGTGAGGCAAGGAAATTAGCCCCTCAAGATTCAAGCATCAATGAGGAAGCTGAGAAGTTAAAGCTGGCACAATCGCAAGAACTGCTTACAGCAACAAACCAAGTCTTCTTTGGCCTTAAACCAGATAGCTATTCCTTTTTTCCTTCTCAGAAGGCAGAGAACTGGCGATTAAATTAATTCAATGTTTTGTATCCTGGGTGAAGCGGAACCCAGGATAGCAGACATCATAACCCGGGTTCCGCTGCGCTGCACCCCAGGCAACATCTAAATTTAGTTTTTTTGAGCAAGCCAAACGGTTGCTCCCCCGCAATTTGGATCGTTAACCTTATGCACCAACACCTGCAAGTTATTCTTATTTAAAATAGTTTCATATTCTTTAGTATCCAATGAAGCATGATATAAATCATATCCGCCATTTTCCCCCCAAACTTCCCCTGCCTCGGGTCCCGAAGTAAAAAGTAATAACCCCTTTGGTTTAACCAAGGAAGAAAATAAATTCAATGTACTTCTTTGATCCGCTTGTGGTAAATGAAAAAAACTATGCCATGCTATAACAATATCGAACTGAACAGTAAATTTCATCGTTCGCATATCTTCCAAAATCCATTGAGCATTTGGAACATTGTGTTTACAACGCTCTATCATTTTTTTGCTGGCATCAACACCGGTTAACTCATAACCTGCTTCAATCAGAAATTTTGCAATAGGTTCTCCAGTACCACAACCAATATCCAAAACACTCCCACCATGGGGAAAATGTTTTTTTATTTGCTGCAAATAAAATTGTTCCATAAGCAGTTCTTTATTGCGATGCGCATCAAACCAATCAATGAGTTCATCATAAGCTTCATAAACTTTATTTTTATTCGATTTTTTCATCATTTAATCTTTATTAAAATTGAAATAGTATATGGGGTAATTCCATTAAACACCGAACTCTTGGTGCTCAATGCAAATAATTATTTATGTGTCGAATTTTATCATGGGCAAGGGTAAATAGGCCTTTACTCTCAGATTCTTGCATTATTTTCCCATATGATTTTTTGATATCTTGCCAAATCTGATTGCATTTCCCTCAACCACTCCCAGTAATGTTATTACCAAGTAGATGCTCACTTTCTTCCTCTTCTTGAGGAATTATTTCTTTAAGAGCAGATTTATAAAGAGCAGAATTATATTTTATTATAGAATCGGATAATTTTTTATCCTGAACAATTCCTACTTGCTCAGTCAACGTTGAGTTGGGGGAGATCTTAGAAATTAAAGACACAAAGAACTTCACAGCATCGGCCAAAGCGCGCCATACTGAAGAGGAACTTCCCATTGCCTCATCGGATAGGCTAATTAATTCCGCATTAATTTTTTCCATTTCGTGTGTTTCACCTGCTTGCAACAGCATAAAACTGTTATGACACTGAGCAACTATATGTGTAAGCGCATCCAATTTCTTCGGATCCAGATTTTTCAATGCAGCCTCATCATTATGATCGGCAATCGCATCAAGTAGCTTTAATATGTTATTCATTGCCTTTCGAAGCTTAGAGTCCTCATCCGTTTTTTTAGCAAATGTTTCAAAGATTTCATAATGATTTTGATAGACTTTAACTGCTGAGTCCTTAAACGCATCAACTGCATTTACTTTTTCATTCCTGGCAATCTTCTCTTTCAGATCAAGATAACACGTTATACGCGCTTCGACTCCTGCTGCATGTTTACACTCAGCCAATGAATCCAGGAATGTCTGCATTAACTCTTGTTTTGCTTTTAATTGCCCTTGCTCACCTGCACACCATTCATGTTCGTCAAAAAAAATTTTTTTAAGTACTTTTTCTAAATATTGATTTTGCGGGTCATCCATTAGCCGTTGAACACATTCTAGTTTTTGTATATGTAAACCGAGCGCCTTATCTAAGAACCCATCAGGACCTAAATACTGGTTATAATAATCGACTAATTGCATCCTAGCCCATGCTTTATCATCCTCATTATCACCCTCGGTTATTGCTAAAATTTTAGCAGCTATATCTGGAGCAACACCAACTAAACGGGCAACCATTAGATTTTTAACACGGTCAAACTTGTCAAGCGGTAGAGATGTTTGAGGAGGACTGATAATCACATGATGGTCCCGCTCAGAATCAGGCTCTAGTCCAACTTGCACTACTGTCAGTCCCTTATCGATTTTTTCCCGGGATACATTTTGAGCTATATTGCCATCATAAATTGTCACAAAATCCAGTGTACCGCGCGCTGCATCACCTTCACGTTTTGGATCGGCTACTAATTCTTCACCTGTTTCTTGGTCTATTTTTGTATGAGTATAGGTTTCATCTTTGCTGTACTTGGCTGCTGCCATGGAAACAAGATGCAGTGCATGGAGTTCAGGATGCTCATTAGGATTATCCCAAATCTTGGTCTCAGTCTTATGCTTCTTATCAAATTTGTTTCGGGTATTTGCATCATATCCCGAAAGCAATAAATCAGGACACGCATCAACAAGCTCATCCCAGCTCATCACCTCTTTTACAGTTCCTCTATAAAGCTTCTGCCAATCTTTATTTCGCTTTACTACATCACCTGCATCCAAATGCCCAGTAACTGTTTGTACTTTAATACGTTCTTCACTAATACCTTCTTCAATGTCTTCGCTTCGTGTTACAGTAAAATGAGTGACCAAACCTCCTTTATTATATGCTGCACCACTTAGCCTCCTGCTACTTCGCCGTGCTTCTACTGGCTCACCTTCGACGCTTACCTGCAAACCCGTCTTATGAATAACAAAGGTTGCCATTCCTGTCGTAGGAAGGATTTGCGTATCCAATTTAGTATGGGTTGCCATCTGACTCAGGCATTTTACCTCATAGCCATCTGGAAGTAATTTTTGTAACTGCTCCTGAGTTTTTCCAAAATGAACTTCTTGGCAATTAATGACGAAGAACGCTGCATCGTCTTCTTGAAGCAACTGAATAATTGTGCGAGAGGCATCTTCACCAAGGGTGTCATTGCCACAATTTGCTGTAATCGATCGATAATTAAAAGGCATATAAAGCACTCCCTTTACTGCTCGATCATTTGATAGAACATACTATTAATATAGACCATAGCAAGTAAGACAAAGCGAAATTTGAAAAGTCAACCAACAAATTTCTTATTCAAAAAGATAATAATTGTGACATTATATATTATTTTATATATATTTGATATGTTTTTACACACTTATTCCGGGTGATAGATTCTCTATCTCTGAGGGTTGACTCCTATTCTTAGAAACAATTACCGCATCAAATATTTGCTCAACCTCGCCTTTTTCAGACCAAAAACTTTGAAATGCTAAAGGATATTTTACTAATACATCCTTTTTAGAAATTTTTTGAGAAGTTTCTATTACGTTTAATAGTGTTGTTAATAAGGAAATTTTATCTTTAATTTTTTCATCTTCTAGATCGGCTTTTTGTCTTAATATCTGCAATTTCCACTGAATAAGTCCTAGCAGATACGGTTTGATCGCATCTATAGCCATCGTTCGAATTACTGCACTGTAATCACAACATGTAAAGATCCTATGATGTTTCGGATGATTTGGTTCCTCTTCTTTAAAATTTTTAACTTTTAGGTTTTCCTCCTGATTTGCAATTGCATCCTGAATCACATCGGGTTTGCTCAAATGAAACCATCCTTTGACTGTTCGTTTTAAAGCATGAGGAACCACACTCCATAATATGTCAAGGCCAGTAAATAGGACCGCAGTCAGTGCAAATAGAGTACCTACAGCAGGAGCAATAGGGAACAGCAGAGTAAAAACAACCGCCCCTAATGCAAAAGTTAAAAGTGTCATAGCAAACAAATTACCCAATGCTGCTTGAATGTAATGCATGCGATGAATGCTATTTGGAGGAGATTCTAAAGCTCTATATAAATTGAGTCCAAACATGACGAGCTGATGCCCCCATGCCACAATTAAACTGCTGGTAAAAAACCAAGGAGCTGCAGCAAAACTATAACCCAGAGCCATGGATATTGCTGCCCCATAGAGTGCTATACTTGCTAAAAGCGCACAAACTGCAGAAGTACCAAAAAGAAACCAGCGATCAAAATTGCGATTGTTGGCTTTTGCAAGACGATAGCCATTTATTAAAGCATTTACAGTCAGTAAAAGACCTATAAAAGGCAATGTGATGTAAAATAAAGGTGATGTACGAAATATCGCAGATAATCTTGCATCAGCCAGCGTAGTGAATAATGCGATTTCCTGGGCTTCTCTAAGATATGTAATTGCCCTCTGGAAGTGAGTAACAAACATAAGTCACCTGTTAAATTATTATTATTCCTTGATTTTTTATTTCTTATATTTTGAAAACCGTGCTCAATAAGAACTCATAATCACATGGTCTGATTCTAGAGATACATTAACTTAATGGTTCTTGACCTTACTTCCCGCGGACAAGCCGCGGGACATAGGCAAAAAACGTAGTTTTAACTCGACGGCAGTGGTTAAAGAAAGCCCTAGCAGGGGAATTTTTATTCTCTCAAAAAAACCAGTTAGAATATCTTTAACAAACACCAAATCTATAAAAAATTATTCTTGCTTGCCAGTCACTATTTATTGCCGTAAATGAGGAAATAAAATAACATCCCGGATTGACTGAGAATTGGTAAACAGCATGACCAACCGATCAATGCCTATACCTTCTCCTGCCGTAGGAGGCAATCCATATTCCAGAGCTTCGATATAATCACTATCAAAATGCATGGCTTCTAAATCACCGGCATCCTTTTCTTCAACTTGCTTACGAAAACGTTCTGACTGATCTTCAGCATCATTTAATTCAGAAAATCCATTCGCAATTTCCCGGCCAGCAATAAAAAATTCAAAACGATCAGTCACTTCAGGGTTATTATCACTACGGCGAGCCAAAGGTGATATTTCAGTAGGATAACCTGTAATAAAAGTAGGTTGAAATAATTGATGCTCAACAGTTTCTTCAAACAATATGATTTGTAATTTGCCTAAACCATCAGTTTCTTTGAAAGGAAATCCTTTCCTCTGCAAAATTGCACGACAACTCACTACACTTTCAAGTTCTTTCGCATTGATTTCTGGATGATAATGTAAAATTGCTTCTTTCACTGTCATACGTGCAAATGGCTTGTCAAAGTCAATAATTTGGCCTTGGTATTCAACCTGACGTTTTTTCAAAACAGTATCACATAGATAGCACAGTAATTTTTCGGTAAAATCCATCAAATCCTTATAATCGGCATAGGCCTGATAAAATTCAATCATAGTAAATTCTGGATTATGGCGTGTTGATATCCCTTCATTCCGGAAATTACGATTAATTTCATAAACACGCTCAAATCCACCCACAACGAGTCGTTTCAAATAAAGTTCAGGAGCGATACGCAAATACATAGTCATATCCAGAGTATGATGATGCGTAACAAAAGGACGAGCCAGAGCACCACCTGGGATAGGATGCATCATCGGTGTTTCTACTTCTAGAAAATAGTGTTGATCCATAAACTGTCTAAACGCTTGAATTAATCGCGAACGTATTAAAAAAGTATGGCGACTCTCATCATTGGCAATTAAATCCACATAGCGTTTACGGTATTTTACCTCTTGATCAGCTAAACCATGAAATTTATCAGGCAAAGGCCGCAACGACTTAGTTAATAATTCAATTTGCTCTGCATTTACTGTAAGCTCACCTGTATTTGTCTTAAATAACTCACCTTTAACCCCAACAATATCGCCTAAATCCCAATGCTTAAACTCTTCATATTGCTCAGGAAGATCGTTAGCTCGGATATATACTTGAATCCGCCCAGAAACATCTTGAATGTGAAAAAAGCTGGCCTTTCCCATGATACGTCTCAACACAATACGGCCGGCTACACTGACCTTAATATGCTGTTGTCCTAAAGTCTCCTTATCTAATGAATCATAATGCTTTATGATTTCCTGAGCTAAACTTTCACGACGAAACTGATTTGGGAAATTAAAACCTTTTGTACGTAATTCAGCTAATTTTTGTTTACGAATACTATAAACTTCACTCTCATCAATATGTTCAATTTGCTCTTCACTCATGCTGCCCTACTCCTGCCTTTAAACTGGCTTCAATAAACTGATCCAATGCCCCGTCCAATACCGCTTGTGTATTGCTCGTTTCAACATTGGTGCGCAGATCTTTAATACGAGATTGATCCAATACGTATGAACGAATTTGGGATCCCCAACCAATATCTGATTTACTGGCTTCTAATGCTTGCTGCTCTGCATTTTTCTTTTGCATTTCCAATTCATATAACTTGGCACGCAGCTGTTTCATTGCCTGATCTTTATTGCGATGCTGGCTTCGATCATTCTGACATTGTACTACAATCCCGGTTGGTTCATGAGTAATACGTACTGCCGAATCAGTGCGGTTAACATGCTGCCCCCCAGCTCCAGACGCTCGATATGTATCAATACGCAAATCTGCCGGATTAATTTCTATATCAATATCATCATCAACCTCAGGTGAAACAAATACTGCTGCAAAAGAGGTATGCCGTCTATTTCCTGAATCAAAAGGGGATTTTCGCACTAACCGATGTACTCCGCTTTCGGTACGCAACCATCCAAAAGCGTACTCTCCTTTAAAGTAAATCGTAGCGCTTTTTATACCTGCAACATCTCCAGGAGAACATTCGATAAGTTCAGGTTCGAATCCATGCTGCTCTCCCCAACGCAAATACATGCGCAATAACATTTCCGCCCAGTCCTGTGCCTCCGTACCGCCCGAACCCGACTGAATATCCAAATAAGCATTCGAGTCATCCATTTTTCCGGAAAACATGCGGCGAAATTCCAAATCGGCAACTTTGTGTTCAATGAAATGTAATTCTTCGCCAATTTCATTAATCGTTTGCTCGTCACCTTCCTCTCGTGCAATCTCAAACAATTCACTCAAATCAGTAATGGATTGACCTAATTGGGTTATAGTTGAAACAACTGCTTCAAGCTGCGTTCTTTCACGTCCTAGTGCCTGAGCAATTTCAGGATTATTCCAAACGGTTGATGATTCCAGTTCTCGAACAACCTCTTCTAAACGCTCACGCTTAGCGTCAAAGTCAAAGATACCCCCTAAGCGCTTCTACTCGCTTTTCAAGCTCCACCAGATTAAGATTAATTTGGTTTACTTCTAACATAAGTGTCTCTTAAAATAATAATCGTCCGATACCTTATCATAATGGAGTCTCTGGCAAGACTGCGCTAAGCACAAGCAATATTATGATTCAGCATGACTTTGTAAAAAATTAGTATGGGATTTTACCGTGAAAGCAGGCAAAAAAACAGCTATGAAGTCTTCATTGCGGTTCGATAGGCTTGCAAATTCATCAATAATTCCGCTTCGGCGAGAGATAAATGGCAACTTTCTACAATTTCATCGCGATTACCCCCCATTTCCAAAATACGCAAAGCATGACGATATCCGCCATCATTATCTCGTTTATTTTCCAAATCCTGTATTTGATTATCCATACTAATCAATTGAGTATTAATTTCCTTTAACTGCTTGGAGAATAATAAATCAGCATGAATCAACACAGGATGATCTTTTGTGATTTGATCAATTAATTTTTGCTGTGTATTCAACTCCTCTCGAAAACTAATTAGTTTTTTCCGCTGATTCAATAAATAATTCACTATGAATAAAAAAATAACCACATTTACGCTTAAAAGAAAAGTTATCATTTTATATTTTTGCCCCCAATAACTACGCCATGAGCTTGTTCGCTTAACGCAGGGTTTAAAAGTCGAAGAACATTTCGATTCAATGCAATGATAATAGTCACCCTACGATTTGCAGCCCTCCCTAGTTCTGTAACATTATCGGCAACTGGATATTGCTCCCCATAACCCGTTACTAAAATACGATCTGTTGTTATCCCAAATGAATTCAAAGTACGTCCAACAACTGCTGCACGCATCGCAGAAAGCTCCCAGTTTGATGGAAATTGTGGCGTTTCTATAGGAACATTATCTGTATATCCTTCTATTGCAACAATAGAGGATGATTTTTTAATTTTTGCGGCTAATTGCATTAATTTAACAAAAGCTTCTGGTTTTAAATCTGCATCACCTGAATCAAATAATGCACCTGATTTAATATCCAACTCCACCCACCCCTTCTGCCGGTTGATCTTATAATTTCCATCTTGCAGCTCTATGAGTGCTTGATTTAATTCATCCAGCCCATCATGAAAAGGCCCTTGAAATTGTGTAGTTTGTGGTCCGTCTTTTATACTTTTTGTTGATTTAAGGGCCCGAGCCTCATCTTTTTTATTAAACGCCGATTTCATTCCCTCTGAAAGCGATTTGTACTTTGAGATATTGACGGAAGAAATAGCATACATTACTACGAAAAATGCAAATAACAAGGTAATAAAATCTGCATATGAGACAACCCAGCGATGATGATCATTATGCTGCTCATTTCTTTTTTTTCTTTTTTTCATCTTTCTTTTGCTGGCCAAAATTATTGAGTTTTAACATCAAAACTCCTGGACTTTCCCCAGAAGCAATAGTGACTATACCTTCTACAATCATCTCGTCATAATGCACTCGACGAGCAATGCAACTTTTTAATTTATTTGCTACAGGTAAAAAAATAAGATTAGCCATTCCAACCCCGTAAATAGTCGCTACGAAAGCTACCGCAATACCTAATCCCAATTCATTTGGTTCAGATAAATGACGCATCACTTGAATCAATCCCAGCACTGCTCCCAAAATTCCTATGGTTGGACTGTATCCCCCCATACTTTCAAATACTTGTGCTGCATGGATATCATGATCTTCAACTCTTTCAATTTCGTCTTCCAGAACTTTTCTTATAGTGAGTTTATCTACGCCAATCACCAACAATTCCAAGCCCTTATTGATAAGCGGGTTTTTTTCAACCTCTAAATGTTCTTCCAGAGAAAGTAACCCCAATTGACGCGCTTTTCGGGCCAAATCAAACATTTTGTTGCGGCAAGGTTCAAAATCAAGTTTGGGGGGAGTAATGACCCAAGGTAAAATTTTAAATGCTCTTTTAAAGGTATTTAGTGGTGTTTGCACCATAACCGCGCCAATTGTTCCTCCGAGCACGATCAACAATGCAGACAAATTCATTAAACCCTGTATACTTCCACCTTCAAAAAACTGGCCAAGTGTAATCGCTAAAAAACTAGTGAGTATCCCTGCTAAAGTTAAAGCATCCATTCTTTTTATTCCGGTAAGCGTGATTTAATTCGATGTATTGCCTGACTAAGAATCTGTGAAATGCGTGATTCGCTAACGCCAATAACTTCTCCGATTTCTTTTAGATTCAAATCCTGTTCATAATATAAAGAAAGTACCATTCGTTCTTTCTGGGGCAATCCGCGAATTACCTCGGATAAACGATGCATCAAATCATTATGTAATACATTGACATGCGGTTCAGTAGAAGCGTATCCCTCCCCAACCTGCAAGGCATCATCAGTGACGCCCAAATCGTCAAAACCATATAAATGACTGCTTATGGAGTCCTGCAACATTTCATGGTATTCAGCAATTGATATTTCAAGTTCAGCTGCGATTTCAGAGTCCTTAGCTTCTCTTCCTAACCGATGTTCGAGATTTTTAACAGCTTCCGAAATCATTCTTGAATTGCGATGTACCGAGCGAGGCACCCAATCATTACGCCTTACTTCATCAAGCATATACCCTCTAATGCGAATCCCCGCATAGGTTTCAAATGAAGCACCTTTGGAAGAATCATAATGTCGTGTTGCTTCCAGTAATCCGAGCATTCCTGCTTGTATTAAGTCATCCAGTTGTACGCTTTGCGGCAAGCGGCCCAATAAATGATGTGCTATGCGTTTAACCAATAAGGCATGAGTTTTTACCAGCGTTTCCTGAATTTGCTGGTTAACTTTGCTATAGGCAGCCAAAGCATCCACAATGATCTCCTTAAAATTCACCTGCTACTAAACGCTCTAAAAAGAAACTGGTATTACCACCCAATAAAGCGCTGGGAGGCCACTCAGATACTTCATCTGCTAACTGTCTCAGTGCTAAAGCAGCAGCAGAATCAGGATAAGCAATCAATACCGGTTTTTGCATTTTCACTGCCTTGTGTATGTGTTCATCAAATGGTACTGCTCCTAAATAGTCTAGCTGAACCTCGAGAAATTGCTCGGAAACTTTGAATAATTTATTAAATAATTCACGTCCCTCTCTTTCATTCCGCACCATATTTGCCAAAATGTGAAAACGCGTCCATTCATAACGCTTACTCATTACTTTAATTAAAGCATATGCATCTGTTAATGAGGTAGGTTCATCACATACAACAACAATTAATTCTTGCGACGAACGAGTAAAACTTAAAACAGTGTCAGAAATTCCAGCAGCAGTATCAATAATCATGTAGTCCAGATCATCGGTAAGCTCATTAAATGAATCGATGATTCCAGCAAGCTCTGGAGAAGAGAGTTGCGTCATAAACTCTGTACCAGAGGCTGCAGGAATGACAAGGACACCATGAGGCCCTGACAGAATAATGTCACTTAAATGACAGATTCCCTGCATTACATGAGATAAATTATATTTGGTATGCAATCCCAACATAATATCAATATTTGCCAATCCTAAATCGGCGTCAAGAAGCATGACTCTTTTATTAAGCTGTGCCAAACCAACCGCCAAATTGACAGAAACGTTGCTCTTGCCCACACCGCCCTTTCCAGCAGAAACAGCAATTACTTTAATTGGTTTTGCACGTGAAAGATTTCTCAAACCAGAAGCTTGATCGCTTATATTTTGATTCACTTTAGACATGATATTCTCTCCAGGCACTTTGCTGTGCTTTCCTAATATTGTCTGCCTGAAACAGTTGTGCTTCCTGCTCTGCAAACAACTCAATTAGCTGATGGCGTGTGGCCATTTTAATGTCTTCAGGTACTCGTTGCCCGTGTGTTAGATAGCTCACACCTAAACCCGACTCGATAAGTGCACTCAACACTCCGCCTACAGCCAATGACTCATCCAGCTTGGTCAAAATGCACTGATCAATTTGAGTTGCTTCATAACGTTTTATTGCATCAATTAATACTTGATAATGACTTGTTGCAGGTAAAACCAAAACATTGGAAATCGACAATAAATATGTACCTAAAACATGCATTTGTTTTACAACTCGCTCATCCGCAGGATTCATTCCGGCGGTATCAATCAAAATTAATTTTTTGTCATTTAATTGCCGTAATACTCGCGCCAAAGAAACTTCATCCTGAGCAACACATACCTTAACGCCTAAAATTTTCCCATACATCATGAGTTGTTCTTGCGCCGCGATTCGATAGGTATCCATAGTAACCAGGCCTAACTTATCTGCTCCAAATCTCAAGGTAAACCGGGCTGCAATTTTGGCCAATGTTGTCGTTTTCCCGACGCCCGTTGGACCAACAAAAGCATAAACCCCACCTTCTTCTATTCTGCGTGTATCACAAATAGTTAATTTATCTGCAATATGATTCAATACAGCTTCCCAGCCTTTTTGTTGATTTAAATCAGATCGCACAGAACATGCCCAAGTCGCGGCTGTAGTATGACTTACTCCCAGATAGAGAAGTTTTTGCAGTAAAATAGTATGCAGAGGCTCATGGACGCCAACATTTCCCCTTAACTGAGCTTCAAGCATACCTCTTAGTGTTTGAATCTCCTGGCGCATGTCATCAAGGGGTGTTTGCATTTGGAGTTTATTTGCTTGGCTCGTTGGCTCAGCACAAGCTACTGCTGCTGAAGGTGACAGAATTGTTTCATCAAAATCAATCGCAGCAACGACCTCCACTCCACCATCTATATGATGACTGGACAAAATAACAGCATCGGCACCAAGTATCTCTTTAATTTGTTTCATAGCGCTGCGTGTATCGGTCGCAACAAAACGTTTTAATTTCATAAAGCCTCCTGCTTATGAAGAAATTTGTCACTATTCACGCAATGCCTCTTTAGAAATTGTAGCTTGCTTGCAGGAAAACTGAGAAGTTTTACTCTAGGAGTTTACATTCAACACCTAGGCTACTCATTCCAATGTGATACACCTCAGTTACTCCTATCCCACAGTACCTACTATTCTTATTTGCTTATTATCAGGAATCTCCTGATAAGACAAAACATGAAAGTCATGAGATATATTACGCACAAATCGTGCCAACACTGCGCGTATTCCCGGCTGTACTACCAAGACGGAGCTCTCCTGTTTCGCCTGCTGTTGCATTGCTAACTGTGTCAAAGAATGTTGTATTTTATCTGCCATTCCTGGCTCAAAATTTACCCCTCCAGAGCCACTACTCTGAATAATGTTTTGCAATAATTGTTCCAACTCAGGTTTTAGCGTAATAATCGGCAGTTCCTCATGAACACCACTGATTTTTTGAGTAATTAATCGAGATAAAGCAATACGAACCTGACTGATTAAATATTCTGTATCCTTAGATTTTGGCGCCAGCTCCGCCAAAGTTTCGACTATAGTGCGAATATCCGTTAAAGGAATATGCTCCGCCAATAACCCTTGTAACACTTTGCTAACCATTCCTAATGAAAGGCCTTCTGGTACTAGTTCTTTCACTAATTTAGGAGAACTTAATGCAAGTTTGTCTAAAAGCTGTTGGGTTTCTTCATAACCCAACAATTGTTGGCTGTTTTGTTCTAATATCTGGCTTAAATGCGTAGCAACAACCGTAGAGGTATCGACTACAGTGTAACCCAAAGTATGCGCTTGTTCTCGTTGACTTTCATTAATCCAAACCGCCTCCATACCAAATGCCGGATCACGAGTTTTAATTCCTTCAATTTCACCAAAAATCTGCCCAGGATTTATCGCTAAGCAGCGATCAAGATGAATTGCTGCCTCCCCCATCACGACGCCTGCCAAACTGATACGATAATGGTTAGGTTTTAAATCCAAATTATCCCGTACATGTACAGATGGAATTAAAAAGCCCAGCTCTTGTGATATTTTCTTTCGAACTCCTTTAATACGAGAAAGTAAAACACCACCTTGCGCTTGATCCACTAAAGGAATTAAACGATATCCTACCTCAAGACTAATCACATCAACTGGATTCACATCATCCCATGACAATTCTGTAGAAATATTTGGATTTTGAATCGCAAGAGAATCATTTTCTTCACTAAGTTGTTCCTTGCTTTTTTCTTTATCTTGTTGAAGAAACAAATAAGCAATTCCTCCCAAACCTACAGAAAGTAAAATAAATGCAATATGGGGCATTCCAGGAATAATGCCAATCAATCCCATAATAGCTGATGCAATAATTAATGAACGTGGATTAGCAAATAATTGGGAAATAACTTCATGCCCCATGTTTTGCGCACTGGAAACTCGAGTAACAATGATAGCAGCAGCAGTTGATAAAACTAAAGAAGGTACTTGCGCAACCAAACCATCACCAATAGTTAACAAGATATAGTTATGTAGCGCATCAGAAAAATTCATTCCATGCTGAAAAACCCCAATAATCAATCCCCCAATAATGTTAACTGCCAAAATCAAAATCCCAGCAACTGCATCGCCTCGAACAAATTTACTCGCACCATCCATGGAGCCATAAAAATCTGCTTCCTGTGCTACTTCTAATCGACGCTTTATGGCTTGCTCCTGATTAATTAAACCGGCATTCAGATCGGCATCGATCGCCATTTGCTTTCCGGGTAAAGAATCCAATGTGAACCGTGCGCTTACCTCAGATACACGCCCAGCCCCCTTAGTTACTACAACAAAATTTATGACTACTAAAATAATAAAAACAACCAAACCCACTGCATAGTTTCCACCAATGACTACTTCGCCAAATGCTTGGATCACATGTCCGGCAGCATCAGTTCCTTTATAGCCATTTAATAAAACAACACGGGTTGAGGCAACGTTTAATGTCAAACGTAATAAAGTTGCCAGCAATATCACTGTTGGGAATACAGCAAAATCCAAAGGCCTTTCGCTGTAGATCACTGCTAACAAAACTACAAGTGATAAAGCAATATTAAAAGTAAAGAAAACATCCAATAAAAATGGAGGCAGAGGCAACATCATCATACCGAGCATGATGATCAGCGCCAGAGGTGTTCCTAAACCTTGACGCATCCAATATTGTACATAGTGCAATGCTTTATTCATTAGCATCCTCCTCTGCTTCGCGTGCTAACTCTTCTGGAATAGGGACATTCTGTAATACAGCGGGTTTGTAATCATATCGTTCTCTATCGCGCAGTTGAAACACATACGCTAAAACCTGGGCTACAGCAATATAAAGGCCTCTTGGTATTTCTGCATTTAATTTAGTGGAAAAATAAAGAGCACGCGCCAGAGGGGGTACAGAAATAATGGGAATTTGATGTGATGTTGCAATGTTACTAATTTGGAAAGCAATCAAATCTTTACCCTTTGCAACTACTATGGGTGCTTTATGACTCTTCTCTTTATAACTGATTGCTACAGCATAATGAGTCGGATTGGTTAAAACCACGTTTGCTTTAGATAATTCATTCATCATACGCCGTCTCGAAATCTCTTGCTGAGCTCGACGAATAGCGCTTTTTATTTCGGGTTTACCTTCTATTTCCTTGTATTCATCCCTTAATTCTTGCATCGTCATTTTCATGCTTTTTTGATGCTCATACAATTGGAAAGGAACATCAAAAACAGCAATAAAAATCAAACTGGCAGAAATCAACACAAAAGATTTCACCACAACCAAACTACCGCTACTAATTGCCGTTTCAATAGGAGCATGGGCTAAACTAAGTAACACAGGAATTTGTGATTTAAGTACCACTATAGCGACAACTGCTACGATAAGAAATTTAAAAAACGATTTGAACATTTCGACAAAACCTTTCAACGAAATCATTCGTTTAAATCCTTGAGCCAAATTGAGTCGCGAAAATTTAGGCTGTAAGACTTGGCTACTAAAAACCCACCCGCCCATGAGCAAAGGAGCTGCCAAAGTAACGAGAAAAATAACCACTAATAAAGGCATTAAGGACCAAAACCCCATTTTCACTAAATAAAATAAACGCTCAACACTTATCATAGGAGTAACGATAACGCGCGTATCAAATTCAAATGCATGCTGCATCATGGCTGCCAGCTGGTTAGCTAATTGCTTGCCAAAAATAAAAAATCCCAATGCAGTAAAAAGTAGCGTTACTGTGGTATTGAAATCCCTTGAGCGCGCAACCTGGCCTTTTTTACGAGCCTCTCTAAGTCGTTTGGCCGAGGGCTGTTCAGTTTTTTCTTGTGCGTGTTCTTGCTCGGCCATCAGTGCAACATCCCTGTCATAAAACGCATTCCCTCTTTGATAAGATCTGCCATTTGTATCGCAACACTAGGCAAACCCACCTTAATTACAACCATTCCCATAATTAACGTAATAGGAAAGCCCAAAGAAAAAATATTTAATTGAGGCGCTGCCCGAGACATAATTCCGAATGCAAGACTCACAATAAGCAAAGACAATAAAGCGGGGATTGAAATCAATACCGCTTGTTTGAACATCCATCCCGAAAATAAAATGACATTCCATACCATAGCTTGAGTAACAGAAAGCTGTCCTACAGGCATTATTCTGAAACTATCCAATAACGTTTGAAATACCGTTAAATGTCCATTGAGTGCCAAAAAGATGAGCATCATCATCATTGAATAAAGTTGGCTGACTAATGGAACACTGGCACGGCTTGCAGGATCCACCATCACTGCAAAACTAAGACCAGCCTGCATCGCAATAATTTGTCCTCCCAAAACAAAAACTTGAAAAACCAGCTGCAAGACAAAACCCATTAATAATCCAAAAAGCAATTCTTGGATGATATATGCCAAAAAAATCCCGTTGAAATTCAGAAATGAAAGCTCTTTAGGAACCATAAAGGCACAGACGCAACTTAAAACAAAAAGCAAAATAATTTTAATACGAGGGGGTAATAAAACAGAAGAAAAAACAGGTAGTGAAAGCAATAATCCGCCAATGCGTCCCATTGGCCAAATAACCTGGCTTATCATGCCTAGTATTGTTGGATAGTCCAGTTTCATCTTGAGCTAACCTATTAAATAAGGGATATTGGTAATTAAAGAGTCTGTGTAATTCACAATGATCTTGAGTAACCAGGGACCTGCAAATACGAGCATCAAAAAAGTAACAAATAATTTGGGTATAAAACTTAAGCTCGTTTCATTAATTTGTGTGGCCGCTTGAAACATGGAAACAATCACACCAATAATCAAACCAGGAAGAATGAGTACACTGATAAGTAGCAGCATCAAATACACTCCTTCACTGAACATAGAAACTACTGACTCTGGGGTCATATATTATTTCCCTATAATTTTATTAGACTTCCTTACTCGATGGAGTAAGTTTCAAGGAAGTCTTTTGTCCTTATAATTCGTAGCCTAGATGCATGCGATATTTAGTTCATTGCAAAACTTGATGCAAGGGATCCCAAAATGAGTGTCCAGCCATCAACCATCACAAAGAGCATGATCTTAAAAGGTAATGAAATAATTAAAGGTGATAGCATCATCATACCCATAGCCATCAGAACACTCGATACCACCATATCAATAATTAAAAAAGGTAAAAATAAAATAAAGCCTATCTGGAAAGCTGTTTTTAATTCACTGGTAATAAATGCAGGAATTACCACACTCATTGGCACATCATTAAGCGTTGCTGGATTGGTTTGAGCAAATTTTTCAAACAAGGATAAATCATTTTTGCGTGTTTGATTTAACATAAATTGGCGTAAAGGTACTTGTGCATTCGCCAATGCTTGCGGAAATTTTAGAGTCTCTGCGAGATAGGGCTGTACTGCAGTTTCATTGATTTTGTTAAAAACAGGAGACATCACAAAATAAGTCATAAACAAAGCAATACCAATTAAGATTTGATTCGTAGGAGTTTGCGCCATTCCTATGGCTTGACGTAATATGGAAAGCACAATAATTATTCGCGTAAAAGCTGTCATTGCCATCAACATTCCTGGCAAAACAGTTAATAAGGTCATAAAAATCAAAATTTGCAAATTAACACTATAAGTTTGTTCACCATTCGCGCCAGGCTGTACTGTTAATGCAGGTAATGATAAAGGTGCTGCCTGTAACGCCAGGGGTATGAAACAAAATAAAATCAGGAATAAAGTAGCCTGGGTGAAACGAAGCATAACCCAGGATTTAGAGCTCCCCTCTCCCACTGCCATTAAGTTATGGGAATTTTTCATTCCCGCGCAGGCGGAAATCCATTTCTGAATTGACATCGATATTCGACTAAAGTTGGATTCTCGCCGCGGGGATGACAACTTCCATACGGATGATAACCATTTTCGTACATTTAAATTCACTATCTTCATCTTATGATTTCACAACTGATTTAAACAGATCTGCAAACGAAGTTTTATTTATAGGGTCAAAACCAGTCGGCAATTGTTCACCAAAATCATAGATCAGGGTGACCTGTCCAGAGCCTGAGCCGACTAATAAATAACGCGTTCCCACTTTTAACAAGGTAATTTTTTCCTTGGGTCCTAAAATCATATTCGCTATGGATTGAAATCCTTTTGCCGAACCCACTTGCATTCCATGTAAGCGTTTTATTACCCAAGATAATGCAATGATGAGCAATAAAACTAACAATAAGCCCATGACAATACGCATAAGCTCTCCATGATTGAGTACACTATGCATTATCTTAATCGCTTAATTCGTTCTGCTTTACTGACGATATCAGTCAATCGCACACCAAACTTATCATTAACTACAACCACTTCCCCATGTGCAACTAAAGTCCCATTAACTAAAACATCAAGCGGATCGCCTGCCAAACAATCGAGAGCAACAATTCCTCCTTGGTTTAACTGAAGTAAATTACGGATTGTCATTTTGGTGCGCCCAATTTCTACAGTCACCGAAACAGGGATATCCAAAATTAAATCCATTTTTTCACTGTCCGCTTCCTGAGGAAGATTATTTGATGGTTTAGGCTGTTCTATTGCTTCTTGAGACATTCCTCATCTCCTAGTAACTAATATTTTTAATTATTTTTACAGCGCGCTTGTCATTTGCAGTTCCTTGAGTTGCTGTAAAACCTGGCGTTCCTTCAATATCTAAAGTAACTATTTCTTTCATTTCCATAGGTATAAAATCACCTACTTGCCATGACATTACTGCACCCAAAGTACTTTTTGTTTCAGCCATTGCAGAACTTACAGTTAATTCAACTTCCATCAACTCTTCCTTCAATGATTTAACCCAGTTCGGATCAATTTCATCATCAGGACGAGAAGCGCCAAGTTCCAGTTGTTCTTTGATGGGTTCAACCATGGAGTAGGGCAAGATAAAATAGAAAATACCGACTTCTTTACCGAAATCCATTGAAAAACGTGCGACTAAAAGCATTTCTCCAGGTTCTGCTATATTGACTAATTGTGGGTTCGTTTCATCATTAAATTTGCTGATATCAAGCTGAATAATTGGCTTCCAGGCTTGGGTAAGATTGGCAATAAGCTTTTTCGTGATAACATCCATAACACGCAGTTCGGTAGCAGTAAAATCAGTTCTATCTTTTTGGGCAAAGAATTGAGAGCTGCCGCCAAAATAATAGTCAACGAGATCATAGACAAAAGTACTATCAAAAAGAATAATGCCTTTGCCTCGTAAAGGTTTGAATTTAAAGATACTCATTAAACTTGGATTAGGTAAGCTCTCCATAAAATCGCGATGCTTTATAATAAGCAATGGATCTTGTTTAATTTCAAAATCTTTGGCAGTTACATTATAGATATCCGAGGCGAATAAACGCACTGCACGATCGTAAATTCTGTCTAATACAGGTAACTTTCCTTTGACAATACGTTCCTGAGCAGTAAAGTTAAGTATTTTTACATCACCCTCTTGCTGTAGTTCAACAGGTTCAAATACAGCATTAGATACTTCCTTTTTACTGCCTTTTGCTTTTTTATGGCCCGATTTTTCTCTAGTAGCTGTTTGACGCTCTGTTGCATGGCGTTCTTCTTCAGGAGACTCACCAACCGTTTTCAGCAGCGCATCTATTTCTTCTTGTGATAAAACATTTTTATCAGCCATATAAGCAATCCATACTAATTTTTAAACTTGAATTCACTCATTACGTGTAAGTAATTATCTGATTTTTCTATTGAATTGGTTATGCAAACTATATGCCATTTATAAAAATGGTCGCTCATCACATAATTCCAATGTACCTCTGGTTATAAATTGGAAAAAAGACGTGCTGGTTTGACAGTCAAAAAATCATATGCCAATCATTTGACAATACATCCAAATTAATGAAAAAAATGCTACTCAATTTATTCATTAATTTCTTGCTGACATTTTGCTTTCGCCATGTTTCGACAATTTTCCTGACAATCAGTTTCCTCTGAGGTCAGACATTGTGAATTAATACAATCTTGAGTCGTATTATGAAGACACTGTGTTCTATCGTACTTTTGGGCGCCCAAGGCATCCTCAGGAATATCTGCTGCAAACACTGCAAATGAAAAAAAGAAACCCCAAAAGATTAAAAAAGTTTTCATCATAATTCCTTTTAATTATGCTCTTAAATGAATTATAGTCTTAATATTAAAAATAATTAAATGATGCCAAAATGCGCAGCAAAATAAGAACGCTCACTAATTTTAGCCGTGCACTATCCAGCCAATCTTTCTGTCTACGTCCAGAGAATGAAGAGCAACTTACTGATTATCTTGCCCATAATCCTCAGCAAAACATACTCATGCGTGGTTCAGGATTGTGCTACAACGACAGTTGTTTTAATACTGATGGTTTTATTATCAACAGCGAGCGTTTGAATCACTTTATCAGTTTTGATCACGAAACCGGTATTGTGCTCTGTCAGGGAGGAGTATCACTTAAAGATTTATTTTTAGTGCATCCTGATTACATTCCTCCTGTCATTCCAGGTACTATCCACATTACAGTTGCCGGCGGAATTGCTCACGATGTGCATGGAAAAAACAATCATCAAGCAGGTAGTTTTGGCCACCACCTCATTGGATTTGATTTACTGATTGGAGGTAAAAAATTTCATTGCAGTCCTAATGATAACAGCGATTTATTTTATGCCACAATTGCAGGCTTAGGCCTTACAGGTGTTATCACTCGTGTCGCGCTCCGCCTTAAAAAGGCTCCACGTTTTGTGCAAGCGAAACATCAGCAATTTGAATCATTTCAAACACTCACTGAATATATGAGAACTACGGGTATTCACCATGATTATCAAGTTGCTTGGCTTGATCTACTCAATCCTGCTTTACGCGCTGTTCTTTCAGTAGCGGATCACTGTGAGCCTTTCGACAATAAAAGAATAAAAATCCGTACAATCCCTAATATTCCCTTTTCTTTAATCAAATCATGGAATATAAAATTATTTAATCAGTATTTCTTAAGTAGTAAAAAAGGACACGAAAAACTCACACTGGAACAGTTCAATAATCCTCTTGATAAACTCATGCATTGGAATAGACTTTATGGCCCTAAAGGATTAATTCAATTCCAAGCAGTATTCAGTGAAGACCGGGCCTTAGACACTTTTGAGCAGTTAGTACAATTGATTAGAGCTCATAAAGCAACACCTACTCTTGCTGTTCTCAAGCTATTCACTCAATCAGGTGAAGGTTTACTCTCATTCTGTAAACCAGGATTCACCCTAGCAGTTGATTTTATTAATAATTTACATGCGAAACAGGCAATATCAGCCATGAATCAATTAATCACAGAACTCAATGGGCGAGTGTATTTGGCGAAGGATTTACTTTTGAATGAAGAACAATTTCACCAGATGTATGAGAAACATGAACAATTTTCTCAAACCCTTGAGCATTATGGATGTAACATGCATTCTGATCTGGCACAACGTTTAGGGCTAAAAAAATGACACAGAGAACATGGGTCATAATCGGAGCAACCTCCATCATTGCAGAAAAATTTGCACATATTGTTGCCCAGTCAGGCCATCAATTACTTTTAGTAGGACGCCAGGAAACACAACTCAATCTCATCGCAAATGATATCAAACTTAGGTATCAAATCAGTTGTGATGTACTTATTTTGGATTTAGTTGATCAAATTGATGCTCTCGTTTCAATACTTAAAGCAAAAGATGGCGAACTTGATTTGTTTATTGCACACAGTGACTTCACTGATAACGATCACTTGAATGATGAAACAATCGCTCATCTTATCAAACTGAATGTTTTGACAACTGCTTTATTGATCCATACGTACTTAAATCGTCAACAAAAAGAACATAATTTGCTGTTCCTAAGTTCGGTTGCTGCATGCCGAGGACGCTCTAAAAACAGCCTTTATGGAGCCAGTAAAGCAAGTATTGAAATTTACCTCCAGGGCCTACAACAGGCTGCCAGTCCAAGCCAACACATTACCATTGCCCGCTTGGGTTTTATTGATACGAAACAAACTTATGGTTTACCTGGTATTTTTTATGCGGCCCCACCGGACTCCTGTGCACAAGCCTGCTGGAACGCATTGACGCGTAGAAAAAGAATATTCTATTATCCTTATTTCTGGCGAATAATTATGGCGATAATTACCCGATTGCCATTTTTTCTTTATAAGAAAATGGGCAAGATTTGAGATTCTATTGGTTACTTCATAGCGAATAGTAGGTTGGGCGTTGGTCCACAAAGTTAAGTTATTCTCAAAACAGACTCTTTGTAATATCGGTGTACGCCTTGTTGCTCGCAATCAGGATTTCAATCAAATCCTCTATTATTAATCACAACAGACTTTTGCTGCAATTTTGTCCCTAAATTGTTGGATTGTTTTGACCTGTGAGATCTCAGTTTTTCATTTTAAATTTTTCTACGTACCGCGCTTTATGCGCGGTATCCAGGGGATCCTGCTATAGAAATGCTCAGTGGCATCTTAAAATATCGTTCTGGATATGCGCTTAAAGCAGGTACGTAGGCGAAAAAATTAGTGTGGGGTTCTCATCAAAAAACTGACGATCCCTCAGGGCAAAATGACCCAACCTACTGAGTATTCAATTGCTTTATTTTAAGATCTTAATCATAGGTAAGATTGTTTTTATCAAGTCAAAAAATTGTAAAATGTAGATAACAAGAATGATAAGTACCAATACATTTAATAGACTTTTAATTGATGGCGGCATTGGAATAAAAGTATTGATTAACCACAAAGCCACCCCGAAAACCACAATTACAGCGATTAAGTTCAATAGCCCGGCCATAATTATCCTTATTAATGAGGGTTTCTGTTTAAAATTATAGCAGATTTACAAATACTTAGGAGTCTAAAGATGAAAAAGTCTATGGATCAAAAAACTATTGTCTTGGTGTTCCTGTCTTTTCCTTCAGTAAGTCGCGAATTTCAGTTAATAAAGCTTCTTCCTTTGTTGGGGTTTCTTTCTTTTCCTCCTCTTTTCTTAACAAAGAAATCACTTTAATTGCTACAAAAATTGAAAACGAAATGATAGTAAAATCAATCACTGCCTGGAGAAACTCGCCCCACTTTACAACCGCATCACCCACAGTAAACGTCCTATTGGCGACATTGATTCCACCCAATAATAAACCAATTATAGGCATGATAATACCACTGACAAGTGAGCTAATAATTTTGCCAAATGCAGCGCCTATAACCACAGCAACCGCAAGATCCATCACATTTCCTTTGATAGCAAATTGCTTAAACTCTTGCAGAAAACTCATGTCATGTCCTTATGTATGGTTGTTTTCAAGATAAGTAGCCTGAGAAGATAGGCTACTTGATATCATTTTTACGAACGGAGCACCATTTCTCTAATTTCTTCTATCTTTTTCTCTAAATCAGGTGGGACCTCCCCGCCGCCTTGGGCCATATCATCACGGCCACCGCCTTTTCCACAGAGATGCCTTACTAAAGCGGCTGCAGCAGGTGCTTTACCTAAAATATTTTTACTCACTCCTGCAATCACATTCATTTTATTTTGGTCTACGGTAAATAAAACAATGACAGCTGAATCGAGTCTGGATTTCAGTTGATCCAAGGTAGTACGCATGGTTTGGCTATCTACACCTTCCAATCGTTTTACAAGCAAACTAATTCCGTTAATTTTTTCCACTTCATTTGCCAGATCAGCACCTGATTTTTGTGCTTTCTCACTTTGTAATTTGGCGATTTCCTTTTCCAAACCTTTATTTTCAGTAAGTAGCTGTCCCACTTTATCCGGTAAACTATTTGCTGTGGTTTTTAACAAAGAAGCTAACTCATTCAGCATGAACTGTTGTTCATTAACCCATGCTAGAGCATAACGCCCTGTCACCATCTCGATACGCCTCACGCCACTGGCAATCCCGTATTCAGCAACAATTTTAAATAGACCAATATCACCTGTCCGTTGCGCATGCGTTCCACCACAAAGTTCTTTAGAGAATTCACCCATGGATAATACGCGCACTTTATCAGTATATTTCTCTCCAAAAAGAGCTACTGCACCACTTTTTTTAGCAGAATCAATATCCATAATTCGAGTTACCACTTCATGATTGGCCCGAATTTGATCATTAACCAACGATTCAATTTCTTTAATTTGTTCTGCGGTTAATGGTTCAAAATGAGAAAAGTCAAAACGCGCACGCTCCGCATCAACCAATGAACCTTTTTGCTGGACTTGGGATCCAACTACTGTTTTTAAAGCAGCATGCAATAAATGAGTGGCTGTATGATTTAAACGAATTGCTTCTCGACGCTCATTGTCTATTTGTGCCTTAACTAATTGATCTAAAGTTGCAGTACCTTCCACTACTTCGCCATAATGCACTATGGCTTGACCTGTTTTTTGTGTATCATCGACTCGAAAACGTAAGCCCGCACTGGTTAATAGCCCTTTATCCCCTACTTGGCCACCACTTTCTGCGTAAAAAGGCGTGTGATCCAAAACTAAAGCTCCTTGCATCCCTTGACTTAAGATTTGCACTTCGCTTCCTTCGTGCAATAAGGCAATAATTTTTGCTTCTGTTTCCTTTTTCTCATAGCCATGAAAATCAGATTGGTAGTCCAATTGGGCACTGGTGCTATAATCCATGCTGAATTGGCTAGCAGCTTGAGATTGCTCTCTTTGCTGTTGCATCAATTGATTAAAACCATCCATATCCACATAAAGCCCTTGTTCTCTCGCTATATCAGCAGTTAAATCAACCGGAAAACCATAAGTGTCATACAGTTTAAATGCGATCTCTCCAGATATTTCGTGGCCTCCTAGAGAATGCATTTGTTCTTGCAAGAGACGTAAACCCTGATCCAGCGTACGTGCAAATTGATTTTCTTCTTGATTAAGGATTTTTTCTATATGCGCTTTAAATTTTATCAATTCAGGATATGCATCCCCCATTACTTGAATTAAGGGCTCTACCAATCGTGAAAAAAATGGTGTTGGCAAGCCCAACTTATTACCATGTCGTACTGCTCTTCTTATGATTCTTCTGAGCACATATCCTCGTCCTTCATTACCTGGAATCACTCCATCGGCAATTAAAAATGCACAAGAACGAATATGATCTGCAATTACTTTTAAAGAGGTATGGTTTAAATCGAGAGGCAGGTTAGATGTGATCTTTCCATCTTCTATAGCGACATAAGTCTTTGAAAGTTTTGCAGCAGATTGAATTAAATGCTGGAAAATATCCGTTTCATAGTTACTGTGCACGCCCTGGACTACTGCAGCGAGGCGCTCAAGGCCCATCCCTGTATCTACAGAAGGTTTAGGTAAAGGATGCAAATTCCCTTCCTTATCCCGGTTAAACTGCATGAATACCAGGTTCCAAATTTCTATATATCGGTCCCCATCTTCATCAGGAGTCCCTGGAGGACCCCCTGGAATTTCAGGGCCATGATCATAAAAGATTTCAGTGCAAGGACCACAAGGGCCAGTATCCCCCATGGACCAAAAATTATCCTTTTCCCCGCAACGCGAAAATCGTGCAGCCGAAACTTTCATTTCTTTAAGCCAGATATCTTCTGCTTCCTGATCTTCTTTATAAACAGTTACCCACAAACGCTCTTCGGGTAAATGCAGAACTTGAGTTAAAAATTCCCAAGCAAATTTTATTGCTTCTCGCTTAAAATAATCTCCGAAACTAAAGTTACCCAACATTTCAAAAAATGTATGGTGTCTTGCTGTATAACCCACATTCTCCAAGTCATTGTGTTTACCTCCTGCACGCACACAACGTTGTGCAGTGACCGCTCGTTGATAAGCGCGTGTTTCAAGTCCTAAAAATAAATCCTTAAATTGCACCATACCTGCATTAGTAAATAATAAAGTAGGATCATTCGCAGGAACTAAGGAACTGGATTCCACTAATTGATGACCACGTTGTGTGAAATAATCAAAGAATGCTTGTCTAATTTCAGAACTTTTCATTTATAATCAACACCAATTTGAGTTAATTTAATCTTTAGCCTGGGTGAAGCGGAGCTGCACTGACATTGAGTTACGACATTTGACTTTACTTCTACGTCCTGCGGCTTGTCCGCAGGATCCAGTGATGGTGAGAGATACTTTGGATCCCGCGGACAAGCCGCGGGACGTAGTCAAAACATTTATCTCTTAACTCAATGTCAGTACGGTTCCGCCTTCACCCAGGCTACAAAGTACCTAGGATACGATTTCATTTTTATTTTTCCAATTCTTTTTTTACTCGAGCAATGATATCCATACCAAATCCGCGATAAAGCAAAAACCGCTGCTGCTTTTGGAGTTCCTCAAAAGATAAATCACATTGACCTTTACTTTTTTTTCGCCAGACATCTAAGGCATAAGTCAACCAATTATCTTCCTCTTGCTGTAAGAATTGATGAATTAATTCCTTGTTAATTCCTTTACTACTTAATTCCTGACTTATTTTTAAAGGTCCATAACCCTGACGAATGCGTGACCGGCTGTATATTTCTACAAAACGATAATCATTTTGTAAATCCAAGCGTTGGCATTCCTCCAGTGCATTTTTTATTTCTATTGGATTATATCCTTTTTGTTTTAATTTATCATAAAGCTCTACCCTACTGTGCTCGCGCCTGGATAACAGGCGCATAGCACTATCAAATGCTTTAGTCATCAATTGTCTCAAATTCATCGGCACTAGCTGATGCAAGCATAGGTAGTTTTTTCTCTAGGAGCTCAGTACGGATTTGCTGCTCAAGAACTGCTGCAACTTGAGAATTCTCCTTAAGGTACAAGCGAACATTATCCTTACCTTGGCCAATTTTCTCTCCTTTATAACTGTACCAAGCACCCGATTTTTCAATCAGATTGAGTTGGACACCCAAGTTGATAATTTCACTTTCACGAGAAATACCTTCATTATAAAGAATATCAAATTCAGTCATTTTGAATGGTGGGGCAACTTTATTTTTAACTACTTTAACGCGGGTTTCACTACCTAAAACTTCTTCGCCTTTTTTAATTGACCCAATGCGACGGATATCCAAGCGGACAGAAGCATAGAACTTCAATGCATTGCCACCAGTGGTTGTTTCAGGGCTGCCAAACATCACACCAATTTTCATACGGATTTGGTTAATGAAAATAACTAGGGTATTGGACCGTTTAATATTAGCGGTCAATTTACGTAACGCTTGCGACATAAGTCGAGCTTGTAAACCAACATGTGAATCCCCCATTTCCCCTTCAATTTCTGCTTTGGGAGTCAATGCCGCAACAGAGTCGACGATAATTACATCTACAGCGGCTGAACGAACCAGCATATCAGTAATCTCCAGAGCTTGCTCCCCTGTATCCGGTTGAGAAACCAATAATTCATCCACATTAACACCTAGTTTTTGTGCATAACTAGGATCTAAAGCATGTTCTGCGTCAATAAATGCGGCAGTGCCTCCCATTTTTTGACATTCTGCAATTACTTGTAAGGTCAAAGTAGTTTTACCAGAAGATTCGGGACCATAAATTTCAACAACACGCCCTTTGGGCAGACCACCAATCCCCAATGCGATATCCAATCCTAAAGATCCTGTTGAAATGGCTTCTATATCTCGGGATACGGTGCTGTCTCCCATACGCATCACTGATCCTTTACCAAATTGACGTTCAATTTGAGAGAGGGCAGCTGATAATGCTTTTTGTTTGTTTTCTTCCATAATATTTTCCAGGTAGTTAGAGTTATGCAAGGGTAAAATTATCACACAGATAGGAACAAGCAGCAAATTGATTCACTGGATTAAAAGAGTTTTTTTTGCTCAAGCCTAAGTAATGCAAAAATAGAATCAATGACCCAGAAAAGGAAAGTGAACTACGGGGTCGAAAATCCATGTTTTAAGAATAAAGAGAAAACCCAATAATATCCTTTCTTGGTCAGGTGTTGATTAAATTTATTACTATATGTTAAAATTTTAACAAATAATTTTTTAATATGGAAAATTGCATGCAAAGTAAAAATGAAAAACCATCACCAATTTCTGACGTCATAGCTACTTCATTATATGCAGAACGTGTAGTAATTAATATATCTAATGCCGCTAAGCATCTTTTTTTTCCCACACCAGAGGAATCAAGAATAAGTTTTACAGATCGTGCTCAAATTGAATTTAAAAGGAAGGGGCTGTCATTGGCTAATGATTTAACCAGCATACTTCCACAAAAGTAGGTAGGTTACATGCCCAGGCTTGGCTCTACTGTCAAAAACATAAATTTCAAATATATCTATACTACTTGATGTAAGAAAGAATGCCTGATAAAGCTTCTTGGCATGCAGCCAAGCGTATGTCTTGCCGGTTTCCAGTGAACTGTTTTCTTAATATTCTAGGATTCATCCCTCGAGCTGCCCAACCAAAACACACAGTACCCACTGGCTTCTCAAGACTGCCTCCGTCCGGGCCTGCAATACCAGTAACTGATACAGCGACATGTCCTGCACTATGTTGTAAAGCACCAATCGCCATAGCCTGTGCAACAGGTTCACTGACTGCACCATATTCCTCAATTAATTGTTTAGGCACTGACAAGAGTTCTTCTTTGGCTAGATTACTGTACGTAACAAATCCACGTTCAAACCAGACTGAACTTCCAGAAATTTCAGTGAGATAACTTGCGATGAGACCTCCAGTACATGATTCAGCCGTGACGAGTTGCCAATTCTTTTTTTTTAGAATTGTTGAAATTTCTTTGATTAGTTTATCAAATGGACTCATGAATATACTGAAATTGACCTGGGTTATGGCCTAAGCCTTCACCCAGGTCAAAAAATTTACTGGTTTGGAGTTTGGTTTTGAGTTCCACCAGCTGGTTGAGTTTGTGCTGGTTGAGGTGTGGTCGTAGTCGTATCCGTAGTGGTTCCTGCAGCGGGTTGCTTGTTACTTTGCTCACCACATGCAGTTAACGCTAATGCCAATAAACCAGTTGCAGCAACAAAAGCGAAACGTTTCATTTTATTCTCCCTATAAGTTTAATATTTTTTTAAATCCCTTTAGATTCTAGCAAATAAATTTAAATTCAACCATGACCTATTGATATTTCAACAAAAAAGTTGAAGCATACAGTACTTTCTTATTTTAAAAACTCAAAAAATTAACAATCCAACTAGAAAATACTCTATCATCACAATGTTTCTGTAATGATTTTAGACACTGATCGACCAATTCCTTACTCAGCTTATTTTTGCGGATTTCAATCAGTGCCTGGATATAATTTTTACTATACTCAGGATGGCCTTGTACAGTAAACAGGTTGTTGCGAATTTGCAGCATGTAAAACGGACAGAAATCACTTCCAGCGAGCACTTCTGCCTCTGGAGGTAGAAGTACAACTTGATCCTGGTGGCTAACGAGTAGGTTGAGCGCTCCGAGAGATGGATCCATCCAAGATTTATGCTGAGTGATTTTATTTACCGACAATCCTATCCCCCAACCCTTGGGAGATTGAATCACCTTACCTCCTAATGCCTTCGCAATAAGCTGATGACCAAAACAAATCCCCACGACTTTTTTCCTTCTTGCATGAAGAGATCGGACCAATTCTTCAAGTGCAGTAATCCATGAAAAACCGTCATTGACACCATAGCGACTCCCAGTAATAACATAAGCATCTTCGGCGTCAATATGGGCTGGTAGTTCACCATGACACACATCATAGACTGTAAATATCAAATTGGGTTCTGCCTGATGCAGCAACTTGACATACATTTCTGAATAAGTGCCATGTACAGGAATTAATTCAGGTACTACTTGGTCACATTGCAATATTCCGATTTTCATAGTGTCCCTATGGAATTCCTTAAGGTGCTTCCGCCAATCTCATTACCAAAGTCTTGGAATGATGCAAATCATCCCCATGGATTGCGGCCATAAGAATGCTCCTATATTGCTGCTGGTCGAAAAGGATAGGATTGCTTTGTGCCGAAGGATCTTCTGTTGCCATTATTGCAATACGTGCAACATGTTGCTCATCAATGCTAATTTGAGTCAAACAATGTTCGATCCCTGATTCACGACGCAATTGCAGTATCCAATTGAGAAATCCATCAAATCCATTATCAATCTCCAAATAAGCCGCCAATCGCATTATTTTATGTTCGATCTCAGGTCGATTGGCTTGCAATACATAGGGCATTAAAATGGCATTTAATCGACCATGATGGGCATCGTAAATTGCTCCTAAGGGATGAGCAAGTGCATGCATAGCACCCAAACCACGCTGGAAAGCTGTTGCTCCCATTAACGAAGCGACAAGCATTTGTGTTCTCGAGTCGATATCATTACCATTTTGCATTACTCGAGGTAAATGTTCCTTTATTAGACGTATCCCCTCGAGAGCAATTCCCTCCGCTAATGGATGATAGCCGGGAGCAGAATAAGCTTCCAAGCAATGAGATAATGCATCCATACCTGTTGCTGCTGTGATATTCGGAGGCAAAGCAACCGTCAATTCAGGATCTAAAATAACCATGGCGGGCAACATTTTTGGGTGAAAAATGATCTTTTTACGCTGTTGTTGCGCATCAGTAATAACCGAAGCACGCCCGACCTCTGAACCAGTACCCGCAGTACTTGGTAACGCGATAACAGGGGCTATACCAGCAACATTCACCCGTCGCCAATTATCTCCTATATCTTCAAAATCCCATAACGAACAATTTTGTCCAACCATCAATGCGATGGCTTTGCCTGCATCAAGAGCAGATCCGCCTCCCATAGCAATGACCCCATCATGTTGTCCTTTTCGGTAAATATCTACACCTGCCATCACATTTTCACCTGAAGGATTCGCTTTTACAGCTGCGAATAAAGCAATAGGCAAACCAGCATCATGGCAATTCTTCAATACGGATTCAATCATTGGCAATTTTGCAAGGTTACTGTCTGTAACTAACAATGGTGATTTCATTCCCAGACTATGACAGGCATCAACCAGTTCACGTACACGCCCTGCCCCCACCTTTATCGAAGTGGGATAGTTCCAGTTAGCCGTTAATGATAATGTGCTCATCTATAAATTCCTTTCTAATCGATCATTTTTACATGAAAAGATTTGGGACGGGTCAGTACAGCATATCCTATAGAAGAGAGCGTACATCCACGCCCAGAGTTTTTAATGCCAGTCCAAGCCAAGGCAGGATCTAGATAATCACAACGATTAATAAAGAATGTTCCTGTGTGAAGTTGCTCACCAATAACGATTCCTTGGTCTATATTTTGGGTAAAAACAGCTGCAGTTAATCCATAGTTACTGTCATTCATTAATGCAATCGCTTCGTCATCGCTGTCAACGGACATGATGCCGACCACTGGTCCAAAGGTTTCTTCCGTCATCACCCGCATTTTATGGTTTACTTCGGTTAAAATCTGCGGAGCCATATAGGCAGACCCTGGTTGATCCATGACAAAATCTCGACTGTCGATATGTGCTACAGCACCCTGAGTTAAAGCTTCTTGAATCTGTGCACGAACAAATTCAGCAGAAGATGGGCGAACAAGTGGTCCTAAAGTTGTTTCCGGTTCATCAGGACGCCCAAGTTTATATTGTTTAACCAATGCGACTGCTTTGTTGAGAAAATGATCATAAACCTTCTTATGTACATAAATACGCTCTATCCCGCAGCAGGATTGGCCTGAGTTAAAAAACGCCCCATCCATTAGCGTATCTACAGCTTTATCAATATCTGCATCAAAACGAACATACGCAGGATCTTTTCCTCCAAGCTCTAATCCTACATTCAAAAAACGTCCGGCCGTTATTCGCTCAACCATCTCTCCACCAGCAACAGAACCTGTAAAAGCAACATGATTTATCGCTGGGTGATGCAAGATGTTTTCCGTATCTGTATGCGTCAGATGCAAATACTGGAAAACCCCTTGTGGAAGGTCTGCTTCCCTAAATGCCTGAGCGAAGCGTTCTGCTACAAGTGGTGTTTGTGCTGAATGTTTCAGCAACACAACATTTCCCGCCATAATGGCAGGGATAATTGCATTGACTGCAGTAAGATAAGGATAATTCCAGGGAGCAATCACTAAGGTTAATCCTAATGGTTCACGTGTGATGTAACGAAGAAAGCCTGGCTTTTCAGGTAATCTGATCGGAGCAAGTGCAGCATTTGCAGCAGCGATCATATAACGAGCCCTTTCCTCAAGGCCGTTAATTTCTCCGGCGGCATAACAAATCGGTCTTCCCATTTGCCAGCAAATTTCACTGGCAATCTCATCCTTATTAGCAACCAGAGCATCTACCGCAGCAGTACAATAGTTCGCCCGTTCAATTAGAGTAGTCGCAGCCCATTGTTTTTTTGCGCCTACTGCTCTATCCAATGCAACTTGAATCTCATGGTCATTGGCAAAAGCACGCTCCACATAAAGCGAATTATCTATAGGTGAATAAGTCTTCAATGTATCTTTCATAATCCAGGAAATCCAGGTTAGATAATTTCAAAGTAACGGTCCAATTCCCAATCTGTTATATGACGACGAAATTCTCGTTCTTCCCATTCCCGAGAGGCAGCAAAATGATCAACAAATGGATCACCAAATAAAGAACGAGCAACCTTTGACTCCCTAAAACGAGTAGCTGCTTCCCACAGTGTACGTGGCAATGCAAGTTCTTCTTCATGAGGTTGTGCATAGGAATTGCCTTTGATTTCCGGGTATGGTTCCAGTTTCTGTTCAATTCCATAAAGGCCAGAACCTAAAGCCGCGGCCAAAGCCAAGTAAGGATTCGAATCGGCGGAACCTAAGCGATACTCAACGCGCTGCGATTTATCACTTCCCGGTATAACACGTAGCGCCGTCGTACGATTTTCTACCCCCCACGTCGCATCAGTTGGAGCCCAGAATCCCGGAATCAAGCGAGAAAAACTGTTCACTGTGGGTGAAACCATCGCCAAAAACTCCGGCATGAGCTTTTGTTGACCTGCCACGAAATGTCGCTGAAGCGCGCTCATATTATGTTGCATCGAGGGATCATAAAAAGCGCTCCTCATATCATTTTTATAACGTAAGGAAAGATGAATATGTCCACTTTGGCCAGGAAAATGCGGCGACCATTTAGCCATAAAAGTTGCCATCATATTGTTGCGTTGTGCTAAGACTTTCATGAATGTTTTAAATAACGCAGCCTTATCTCCCGCTTCTATAGCTTTATCTACAGCAATTGCCGCTTCAAGCACCCCTGGGCCAGTTTCTGCATGCAACCCTTCTATAGGAAAGTCCATAATCTCGCTCATATTAAGGATCTGATGATATAAATCTGCATGAACCGTATTGCGAATCATTGAATAACCAAAAAAATCAGGTGTCATGGGTTTTAAATCACGAAAACCTTTAGAGCGTACACTGTCAGGAGTCTCATCAAACATAAAGAACTCATATTCCAATGCAGCATACACATCAAATCCCATTGAATCGGCTTTTTGAACAATTCGACGAAGTAATGCTCTAGGACATAACGCTTCGGCCTCTCCAGCAAATTCAGCCATAAACAACAATTGATTCTCTTCGAAAACAAGTTCGCGGCACGTTTCCGGAAGAACGCGCACTAAGGCATCAGGGTAACCTGTATGCCAACCTGTATATTTACCATTATCATACAGTTTATCTTTGGAGTCCCATCCTAAGATTACATCACAAAAAGAAAAACCACTCTCTAAAGCCGAGAAGAATTTATTACGGCTCATATATTTTCCAAGCATCACCCCATCCACATCAAAAATACCAACCTTGATATGGGTCAGATTACGCTCCTCAATAATTTGCTTTGCTGCCTCAACAGTCTGAACATCCTTTGGAGTTAACATAGCATTTCCTTTGCCTATTCGTTATGAGTCATTAGATAATATCCAGATTCTATTCTTGAATCCAGGGTTATTTATTGAAGTCGAAGAGGCAAATCCTTCAAAATTAATTGCATAACTAATTGTCTAAAGGTTAAGGTTTTTCATATGTAATTAAACTCATCCATTTTACCGACATATCTAAGCTCATTTTTGTTGAATATAAAAAGTATCTACTCTCCCTCACGTGATTTTGCTAAAATTGCCGCAATTTCAACTCAAGCAAAATACATTCATGACCTCTTCCCATACACCGATGATGCAACAGTATTTACGTATTAAATCAGAATACCCTGACCTACTTCTGCTCTATCGTATGGGGGATTTTTATGAATTATTTTTTGATGATGCAAAACGTGCAGCCCAATTATTGGATCTTACCTTGACCCACCGTGGCCAATCTGCCGACAAACCCATTCCCATGGCTGGTGTGCCTTATCATGCTGTAGAAAATTATCTGGCTCGATTAATCAAAAAAGGCGAATCGGTAGCTATTTGTGAACAAATAGGAGACCCTGCAACGAGCAAAGGACCTGTAGAGCGTCAGGTTACTCGTATTATCACTCCAGGAACAGTGACTGATGAGGCACTTTTGGATGCAAAAAAAGATAATTTATTACTGGCTATTCACCGCCAAAAACAAAAAATTGGTCTTGCATGGGTTGAGCTAAGCAGCGGGCGCTTTCATTTATTGGAATTAACAGAAGCACATCAGTTAAGTGCAGAGCTTATGCGGTTGCAGCCCGCTGAATTGCTCTTACAAGAAGAATCTTCTTTGGAAGAATACTGCATGAATTTTCCAATCAAACTAAGACCTGGCTGGGAATTTTGTTTTGACAACGCAAAAAAACTCTTGTGTGAGCAATTTTCAGTCAATAATCTTTCTGCTTTTGGGGAGCAAGATCACCCTACTGCTCTGGTCGCAGCAGGAGCTCTATTGAGCTACTTACAGACGACACAAAAACAAGCCCTTCCTCATTTAACCACAATGACTCTTGAGCATGCTCATGATTACTTGCAACTGGATGCGGCGACACAAAAGCACTTAGAAATATTTGAAAATATGAGTGGCAATCATGAAAACAGCTTATTATCTCTGCTCGATAAAACCGCTTGCTCCATGGGCAGTCGTTTGCTTAAACGTTGGTTAGGAAGACCACTCAAACAACATGGCCAGATCATGGCGCGCCAACATGCCATAAAGGAAATTATCCATCTGCAACAGAATGTATCCATCTATGAACTACTGAGACAAATATGTGATGTAGAACGAATTGTGTCGCGCATTGCTCTAAAATCAGCGCGCCCACGTGATTTAGTTGCTTTAAGCCATACGTTGGCTTTACTTCCTGAGTTGAACGAGGTACTTACTCATAACAAAAGCGAACTCCTGGTGAAGCTAAAAAATCACACTAGGCCTTTACCTGTATTGCAGCAGTTGCTTGCATCGGCAATTATAGAAAATCCCCCTGTATTGATTCGTGATGGTGGCGTCATAGCTCCTGGTTTTGATGAAGAGCTTGATGAATTAAGACTGCTTAGTACGCGAGCCAATGATAAACTCATGCACTTAGAACAAGAAGAAAAACAAAAGACTGGACTGTCTACTCTGAAATTCGGCTTTAATAACGTACAAGGTTATTATATTGAACTTTCTAAAACTCAGGCAGAAAAAGCGCCTCCGTATTACCACAGAAAGCAAACTTTAAAAAATGTGGAACGTTATATCACACCAGAATTGAAACAATTTGAAGAGAAAGTACTATCAGCACAAGTAAAAGCCTTGGCACGCGAAAAGTGGCTCTATGAAAATTTATTGATAGAGATTCAGCAAAATATATATGAATTGACACAATTAGCCCAAGCATTAGCAAAATTGGATGTATTAATGACTCTTGCAGAGCGAGCTCAAAGCTTCAATTGGTGTTGCCCTAATCTAATCTCTGAATCACAAATTTCCATTGAGGCAGGCCGCCATCCAGTAATTGAACATTTGCTGCAAGAACGTTTTATCGCCAATGACTTACAGCTCAAACCGTCGCAAAATATATTACTCATTACTGGGCCCAATATGGGCGGTAAATCGACTTACATGCGTCAAACTGCTTTAATTGTCCTTTTAGCCCATATTGGCAGCTTTGTCCCTGCCAAGTCGGTAACTTTAGGACCTATTGATAGAATTTTTACTCGTATAGGTGCGAGTGACGATCTGGCCTCTGGACGTTCAACCTTTATGGTAGAAATGACCGAAACAGCACAAATTCTAAGACAGGCAACCCGTGAAAGTTTGGTTTTAATTGATGAAATCGGACGTGGTACAAGTACTTATGATGGCATGGCTCTGGCCTATGCGAGCTGTACTTATCTGGCAACGACCATTAAGGCATATACTTTATTTTCTACGCACTATTTTGAATTAACTCAGCTTCCTCAACAATGGGCGTGTATTCGGAATGTTCATTTACAAGCATCATTAGATACGGGGCGCATCATCTTTTTATATCGGGTAGAACCAGGACATGCAAATCGAAGTTATGGATTGGAAGTAGCAGAGCTTGCGGGCATCCCCCCTGAGGTTTTAAAAATTGCTCATACTCATTTAAATCACATACAAACCACGCCCCCAGTTTCGCAAAAACGCTCAGAAGTTCAAGTGCCTACCCTATCACCTATTTTAGATGAACTGGCACAGCTTGATCCGGATCGATTGACTGCTCGAGAAGCACTTGATTTAATTTATCGGTTCAAAAGCATGGTAAAAAATTAATGTCATGATTCAAATAAAACTCTTAGCTATGGGAGTTGGAACAGTGCACTCTGATTGTTCGCTTGGCACAGCTTCACTTTTTGTGAAAAACAGACCAGGAGTTAGATAGCGAAATCGTTGATTCTGGTAATAAGCCAAAACTCTAGTTTGAAATTGCTTAAAGATACTCTCTGCTGCATTCGCACTCACATGAGATGAAAAGCCATGCGCCCCTCCTTCTTCCCTGTCCATATAATACTCAATATGCGCCTGCACCAAAGTGATATTTTGCGGCAAATTTTCTCCCACTATATCAATTACCTTACCTCCTGAGGTTTTCTTTGAAGCAGTAGCCTCAATACCCTCAGCTGGCCCTAAATCATACCCTTGGTGATGCATGAATATCACATTAGGCACTTCCTTATCTGCTACAGACGCTAAGGTTCTACTGGTTGAATAAAGAGGAGCTGCCGCCTTTATGCTTTTAAGCTGTATTGCTTCAACTAAATATTGACGTCTTTCTGGCGAATCAAGCTCTTGAAAAATCGTTGCGCCGTAGGACGCTGCAATCACTTGTGAACCACGACAAATACCGCATAACGGTTTGGGGGCTGAAGCACGTTGTTGCATATAAACCAAACTAAATTCAAGAATATCTCGGCGCGGATCACTGAATTCTGGATAATCAGTATAAGTTGGTAAACCCGTTTTAGGATGGCGCTCTGCTCCATAAAAACGAGGATCCATATCCTGGCCTCCAGTTAAAAGGACAGCATCCACCTGATCAAATATCGATTTTGCATGTCGATAAAGAGCCGCCATTTGTGGAAATGAAGATGTGTTTTTAGCGTTTTCTTCACGCATGATTTGAATCATCATTAGAGGGAAACACATCCCTTGTTTTTTCCATTCTGTTGAAACAACAGGGAATGTATTTTCATTTGTACCGGAGTGTTGCTCAGGTGCAAGAGCATCTTCACTTTGCTCTGCATGATGTTCATGATTTAAATCTGTTTTTTCTTGGGGAAGCTTGGTCCCAAACTTTTTGACCTTGGTCTCCTCGCCGTTTAATTGTTGCATCCTTTTTTGGGTTAGCCTACTTAAGTCATTTATTTCTTTATCTAATAATGCAGCATCTACTTCAGCCATTATATCCATGCGCACAGGATACATTCCTTTCGCCAATATCATTTTCTCAGCCAATACTGCTGACATCAAAGGAGCCCCATTATTCCAAGCGACCAATACAGCAGGTTTAGTATTTGTTTTTTTAAACTGCTTCATAGCAATCTGTTTATCAATTAACAACTCGCTTACTTGAGATAATTTCTTTTCAGGTGAGTTATTAATAATCACTTCAACAGCACAAGCACCTCCTAGCATGGGAACTTGCTGCAAAAGACAATCCTTAAACATTACCTTATGGAATTGCTTTAAATAATTAAAACTCGTACGAAGAAAGGTATTTTCTACAAAAAGCAGATCATCCAATTTGCTGTAATCGAGGGTGGCTTGTGTAAAATGGCAATTGATAAAGCGAACTTTATGGAATGATGCATGATTAATAACAGTATTATTAAAAGAAGAATCATGGACGTCCAGGTCATACCAAACTGTTCCTGATAAATCGCACGCATCAAACTGACAGTTTTTTATTTCACAGCCGGTGAAATCAATATTATTCAATAGATCCATTCTGCGAGGCAACTTAGTGGCGCTCGCCAACGATCCATCCGCCCGTTGCATCTGTATCATATTGACTGTTTTACCCGGAACTGCAAAATTGAGACTCTGTAATACGGATGAATAGCCTTTGTCTCTTAAATAAGAAGCCAGGTGAATTTTAGATTTTGGAGGCAGTTCCTTTTTGTATTGTAAAAATTCATCTAAAATATTTTCAAATTCACTTTGTGTAATAGGAAAACCCATAAATTAATTCCCATCCATTAACTGCACTTATCTTCAATAAAAGAGCACAGAATTCTAAAAACTCATTTTTGATCCCGATATGGGAATTTATTATACACATTAAATCAAATGTGAAAATACTGATGATTATATACCCTTTTATATCACCCTAGCCCTTCTACTCGATTAAGTGTATATTCTCAAAATGTTTTCTAATGCAGGTAGGAACATTTTTGGTGAAAAAAGTACTGAGACTATCGTGAAAAAACTACTCTATCTGATACTTCTCATTACCTGTTTTGCGTTATTCGCTCAAAACAATGCTCCAGTATCCATTACAATTTTCGGAGTTTCCGGAAAAGTCGAAGCAAACGTTGAAAAACGTTTGAATGAACTCCAGAAATTAAAACCTCTTGCACAATTCAGTCAAGAAGAATTGCAAGAACAAGTCATTCAGGCAATCCAGCCTTTTGGCTATTTTAAAGCAGAGGCTACTGTACGAAAGCCTAATGCGCACCAATTGACCGTCATAATCCATCCAGGTCCACAAATCAAAATTTCACGGCTTAAAATAGAACTCTCTGGTGAAGGCTTCCGCAATCCTATCCTGCGTGATGCAATAAAAAATGTACCGTTAATACAAGGAGATCCTCTCTTCACAGAGCAATACGAGCGAACCAAATTAAAACTTCTCGATACAGCAGAAAATCAAGGTTACATGCGTGCTGGATTTAAGAAAAGTGAAATTTTAATCGATGAAGAGAATTATACGGCAGAAATTACACTGATTCTTGATACTGGACCTCTTTATTATTTTGGACAAATACAGTTCAATCCCACATACATTGATCCTAAGTTACTGCATCGTTTTGTTCCATTTCATCCGGGACAAATCTATTCCGGGGATAAAATACTTCAGCTAAATAATGACTTATCAAGTAGCGGGTACTTTAGTTCTGTACTTGTTAAACCACAAATTACTGAAAGCTCAATAGTTCCGGTGCAAATCGATACTGAACCTGCATCCAAATATTCTTACACTCTGGGTGCAGGATATGGAACAGATACAGGAGTTCGTGGCCGAGCTGCATGGCATGTAGCACCCGTTAATCGCCAAGGACATAAATTCAATCTCATGGCTCAAGGATCTTTTGTTCAAAATGCATTACAAGCCCAATATATTGTTCCTGGTAAAAATCCTGTCAATGATCAATACACACTGACGGGAAATTTTTCGAATTTAAATTACACCGCAGGATACAGTAATTCATATCTTATCTCCCTCGCCCAACAACATCGGGTAACCAATTATCAACGAATACTCTCTATAAATACACTTTATGAAGGATTTCATTATTCGTTTGAGGAAAATACAAAGCAATTTCTACTTTATCCCAAAGCAAGTTTGACGTTTAGCAAAACCCAAGATCTACTTTTTTCACCGTCAGGATATAATATTTCGGTTAATGGTCTTGCAGCAAGCAAATCCCTTCTTTCTACTATTAATTTTGCTCAGATTTCATTGGATATGAAAGCTGCGATGCGAATAGAACCTCTGCGTTTACGTCTTTACGGGCATGCAATTCAAGGATTTACTGCAATCGATAATATTAATCAGCAACCTATATCACTTGCATTACTTTTGGGAGGAATGGATAATTTAAAAGCATTTGGCTTTAATTCAATAGGTCCAGGCAGAATACTTAGTTATGCTGGTTTTGAAATTCAAAAGGAAACCAAAAAAAATTGGTATCTGATCGGATTTTATGATGCAGGAGCTGTTTACAATCCAGCCCCTTTAACAGCTTATTATGATGCAGGTGGTGGTTTAATGTGGGTTTCACCTATAGGTCCAATTAAAGTTGGGTTGGCTCAGACAATTAATAATCGATGGCACCGTGACGGAAACAACCCTCGTTTGGTAATCAGCATGGGACCCGATTTATGAAACGAATTCTGATAAAATTTCTTCGAGTGTGCGTTAAAACACTTTATATAAGCTCTTTATTCCTTATTTTACTTGCCGGAATAGTCTTATTTTTATTGGATACAAAACCAGGGCTGCATACTCTTATTCAATTTAGTCGCCTATACCTTCCTGGTACTCTAAAAATTCAGCAACTTGAAGGCAGCATACTAAACCACTTTACTCTGAACGAAATTGAATACAAAGATAAATCATTTAAAGTAACAATAGAACAATTTGAAGTACAATGGCAGCCGCATTCTTTGCGAGAAAGTCAATTAGTGACCGCTCGATGGAAAGGTCTGCACTGGAATAGAGCAAAAGATAAAATCATAGACAGTGAAAAAGGAACAATCACTGCAACCGGTGTTTTACCAAATATGCGAATCAATATGCACTCACAAATAACTACTGTACCCAAAGATCAGTGGCTAATGGATGCAACGATTCGCGGAACCTTGCCCTGGCAGTGGACTTTTAATGCCAACCTAACCCAACCTCAAAGTAGTTCTGCTCAACACGCTCGTTTGTATACTAATTTATCGACTCATGGCGAAATCACCGCCAAAAATCAAGGTAATTTATTGCTAACAATACATCCTGGTTTTTATCATGACCCCAATAATGATGCCCTTCCTGTTGTTCAATTTAAGGGCGGGTCTTTAAAGATCATCCTTTCACCAGAACAGCTTAAAGGATCCGGTATTTTGGCAATTGATGAAAATAAAAATTTAAAACTGCAATTTAATCTGCCTAAGTTTACCCTTGATGCTGGCTTACAGGACGACCAAGCTATAAATAGCGAATTATCATTGGAATTAAATTCTCTTAATTTTTTGGAAAAAATTAGCCCTGAAATTGACGAACTCAAAGGGCAATTGATTGCTTCATTAAAAGTTAATGGTACTTTGAGTAAAAGAAAAATAGAAAGTCATTTAATCCTTAGTAAAACACGTCTTTCCTTACCTAAACTGGGTCTTAATATCGATACCCTCGAAATGAATGTACGCGGCAATGAACGTTCTTGGGAAGCAACAGGTTCAGCAGCATCAGCCGGTCATTATTTATTAATTGCCGGAAAAGGAAGTTTAAGATCTCAATTTACAGGGGATTTCACTCTTGAAGGCAATGATTTTCCATTGGTTCAAACCAGTGAATACAAAATCAATATTTCACCCAAACTCAAGCTACATTTAACCCCAAGTCTACAATCCCTTTCTGGTACTATTTTGGTTCCTTATGCTGAAATTAAACCCCGCTCATTTAACAACAGCGTTTCTTTACCCGATGATGTGGTCTATAAGCATAAGGAAAAAACATCTCCTTCATTTACCTTGATTAACAATATGGATATTGAGCTCGAAATGGGGAAAGAAGTTTTAGTCAATGCAAAAGGATTAAGAGGGCATTTAGATGGAACATTGAATATCAAACAACAACAAAGTTCAATCAATGCTTATGGCGAATTATCAGTTAGAGATGGTACTTATAAAGCCTATGGACAGAATTTAGCAATTCAACAGGGCCAATTAACCTTTGGCGGGCCTATGAATAATCCAGGAATTAATCTCCGTGCAGCAAAAAAAATTAGAACTACGCCAACAACTTTTGCCACCTCAAGCCAACTTTTGGACTTTAATAGTACAAATCAAAATATTAATTACGGAGAAACGATGATTTTAGGCGTAGAAGCTACAGGTCGATTGTCTCGCCCTAAAATTCAATTATTTTCCGAGCCTGCATCTCTTTCTCAAGCAGATATCCTTTCCCTGCTTGTCCTTGGGCGTCCGGCAAACCAAGCAGACAAGGCAGGGGGGCAGTTGCTTCTCGCGGCTATATCTTCTATGAATCTAGGAAGCGACACAAAGAGTCTCCAACTTTTAGAGCAACTCAAACAAACTGCAGGTATTGATTTTAATGTGCAAACGAATACGAACTACAACCAATTAACCAATACTACGAGTGATACTACTTCTTTTATGGTTGGAAAATCACTTTCAAAGCGTCTTTATTTAAGCTATAGCATTGGATTATCTCAAACAGATACAAACATGTTGACCCTAAGGTACTTACTCAACAAGTTTTTTAGTATTCAAGTAAGTAATAGCGATACGAGTAGTGCTATTGATTTTTTGTATACCTCAAATAAAAAAACTAATAAAATTAAAAAAGGAAAACCCTCCAGCTAATTTGGAATGCTTTGTAGTCTGGGTGAAGGCGCAAGCCACAACCTGGGTTCGGGTATCCTCAGCTGCATCGTCTACACATCGTTGAGAAACCAGTCCAGCACCACTCCGACCTACCACAGCGTGTCCTCGAGCTCTAGATGTTCTGCACTAAAACACTGGAGCCCGCAGGCACACTGCGGGGAGTAGACAGAGATGGGATCAAGAGACAGATGCTTCACCCAGACTACGGGAGTTGTGTTAAAATACATCTTTATTCTCGTGGCCGTATCGAAGTGAACTACATAACAGGATTAATTTCATGACCGATTATAATATACCGTTAAGGTTAACTCGTTTAAGAAATAGTGCAATGTCTCGTGCTTTAGTTAAAGAAACACGCTTACATCCGCAAGCAGGCACACTGCGGGGAGTAGACAGAGATGGGATCAAGAGACAGATGCTTCACCCAGACTACGGGAGTTGTGTTAAAATACATCTTTATTCTCGTGGCCGTATCGAAGTGAACTACATAACAGGATTAATTTCATGACCGATTATAATATACCGTTAAGGTTAACTCGTTTAAGAAATAGTGCAATGTCTCGTGCTTTAGTTAAAGAAACACGCTTACATCCGCAACAATTCATAGCTCCTTTATTTATCAGTGAACTACTGAATGAGCCACAAGAAATAAATGCAATGCCTGGTCAATTTCAATTAAGCCTCGATTGTATTCCAAATGAAATTGAATTACTTACCTCCTTAGGTATTCCCGCAGTGCTTTTATTTGGCATACCCAAATATAAGGATGCTTATGGTAGTGAATCGTTTAATCATGAAGGAATTATTCAAAAAGCGATAAAAGCAATTCGTGCTGTAAATAAGGACATCCTAATTATTACTGATCTTTGTTTTTGTGAATACACGGATCATGGTCATTGTGGTGTACTCACAGGAGAATGCATTGATAACCACAAGACCTTGGCTTTTCTTGCAAAACAAGCTGTAAGTCATGCACAAGCTGGCGCAGATTGGGTTGCACCGAGTGGAATGACTGATGGGATGGTTCGCGTCATTCGTGAGGCTTTGGATGCACAAGGATATCAGCATATCCCTATCTTAAGTTACAGTGCCAAATACTGTTCCTGCTTATATGGACCTTTTAGAGAGGCAGCTCAGGGCGCACCAAAATTTGGGGATCGTAAGGCCTATCAAATGGATCCTGCGAATAGTTCTGAAGCTTTAAGAGAAACAGCTTTGGACATTGAGGAAGGCGCCGATATGATCATGGTAAAACCTGCTGGATTTTACCTGGATATTATAGCGAGGCTAAAACAACATTTCCCTGAGGTACCTCTTTGTGCCTATCAAGTAAGCGGTGAATATTCGATGATTAAAATCGCGGCTCAAAACAAGCTCATCAATGAAAAGCAAGCCATAATAGAGAGTTTGGTTGCGATAAAGCGTGCTGGAGCAGATTTTATTATTTCTTACTTTGCCAAAGATATCGCACGTTTATTGAGTGAGAATAAATCATAAGCATAATCGCCCTAGCTTAACACTTTGCCATTCCAATAGTGCTTACGACTAATGGTAATAGACACTAAGTTATTTTGCGATATACTCTTTGATGCGTTTTAAAGATGTAAAAAATCCGATTGGTTAAGAACAGTTATTTTTTCACTACCTTAGCGAACATATTAACTTCTAACGAATCACTTATAATTAAATGGAGAAAAAGATATAATGAATTTAATATTTAAAGGTTTTTCAGCAGTAGTTTTAGGTTTAAGCGCTGTAACAGCTTTCGCAAGTCCCGTTTATTTAATCACCCATAACAATACTCCTGTAGAATCAAATGCATACATTGCGGGCGTCCCTTCTCCCTACCCTACTGCCCCCAATTCAACACAAAAAGTTTATTGGAATCTCGTAAAATTGGCCTGCTACGGACATACAACGGGTAAACAGTGTTCTGCAATAATTAAAATGGCTACTAATACAGCTAATCCCATAGAAGTTGGAGAAGTTCGTATGGATCTAGATACCGGTGATATCAATCCAAAATATTTATCAAAGAACGGATACACCCTTTTTGTGAATGGCCTAGGTGAGGCAACCATTATCAAAAATTAATTATCTTCATGTATATCAGTAAGGAGGCGAATTTCGCCTCCATCTATTTGAGTACCCATAAGATCAGCAGAGTAGCCTAGTTGCTTGCAACCAGAACTTTCACAGAAAGTACTCTATTAGATCCTGGCTGCAAACAACCAGGCTTCACAGGCTAACTTCTAAGCTAAATATTAATAAAATAGAAGTAACAGTTTACGGCTGGTGTGCTGAGCTTAGGAAGCTGCGTTCGAAGGGTTGGTTGTACCACGTTGAGCACGGGATACTTAATTATTTACCAGAGGAGTAAATAAAAAAGCCACTTGAAGTGGCTTTTTATTCATCGTGATCATTTATAAAATAATTATTTAGTAGGCACTTCGGGAACTTTATCCATAACCCATGTCAATTGAGCACCCACAAGATCCGCAGCGAAGTGACCGTCATTAACACTCACATTGTATGTAGAGGTTTGTGAAAGAGCCTGAACAGAATTCACATCTGGCTTACCTCCAGCAAACAGGTGAGTATATCCTAGATCAACACCAATAGTGGGTCGCCATTGATAATGGGCACCAACAGCAATTGCCCAACGATCAATATCAGGCAAACGAATATTTCTATCTATATCATTTGTTGGAGTCTGATCATAACCACCACCTACGCGCAGCATAAGTTTTGGATTCACATGATAATTTGCACCAAGAGCAACACGCCAAGAATCATGGTAGTTTTGTGGTACAAGGCTGTTAATATTTGCTTGGGTCACATTAAAAAGTAATGGAGGGCCAATATTGGGTACCGCAACATTATTTAATTGAATTTGTTTAAAAACACCCCAACCGGTATAAACAACAGATCCTAATAAAGCTAACTTTTCATTGATATCCTGATAAGCACTTAATGTAAGTACATCTGGGAATTCTTGTGGATCACTAAATAATTCATTGTTTATACGGGTTGTTGAAGGGGGTAATACCGGGAAAATCAGATTAAAATCATTATTAGCCAATATTCCAGTCAAGCGGCTATGCCCGTAGAAAACATGTCTTATTCTGGATTGATAATTAATACCTATGCGGGTGTGATTATCATTAAATATTCCCATCACCCCGACATGGAAACCAACCCCATAAGATTTTGCTTTGTTGTAACTTAAAGTGTCAACAAGCGCAGGATCATCTCCAAGAATTTGGAACAAAGTGGGTGCGCCAATTATTTGATTAAATTTAGCACGGGACCATTGAATATCGAGGCCCGCTCCCAATGCAAAATGTTCCGTGAGTCGAGTACCTAATTCTGGCGAAACATTCATGGTTAAAATTTCGGTATAGGTCGCTGAATAGCGTACAGGAGAATCAGGAGCCCAATCAGTAGATAACCCAAATGGAGAAGTGACACTTAGAGCAAAGGTAGTACGTTCGCCTAAAGGACGAGCATAATGGAATGAAGGAACAAATCCATTGTAGCTTCCATCTACCCCGTTGAAATCTTGTATGTATTGAACAGAAGCAGGACCAGTACGAGTAGTAAACGTACTCGTGCCATCCAATTTCATAGTAGGAAATATGCCAACACCACTAAACACTACTTGCTGCTCACGAATTAAGGCTAAGCCAGCAGGGTTATACCAACCTGTTGATGCGTCAGCTGCTTCAGCTGCAGAACCAGCAGCATAGTTACCGACTGCATACCCAGCGCCCTCTCCGTATAAAGAGAATCCTGCTGCATGAACTCCACCTGCAGCCAGAACACTAATAACAGCCGCGCTAACTAGTGTCCTTAAAGGTTTGTGCATATTTTTCACTCCTTACTCCTCAAGTATCATACTTCAAAAAATTGATAAAATACGTCCACTAAATAGCGAGTGTACCCTGTTTTCAAATCATTAAAAACACCCTAAAAACACTTTTTTCTTATTTGTATTCAATAAGTAATGAATATTGGTCCATAGTGATTTAATTAAGTTCATCATGGTTAATTAATAAGAAAATAATCGGTAAATCTCTAATTCAAAACATTTAGACTACTTGTACACCTACTCCCGTCCATGCTAATGTGTTTTAATTTTGTGCGGAAATGAATCATGCGACAAATAGTAACTAAATTCGGCGGCACTAGCGTTTCAACTCGTAACACTTGGAATAATATTGCTTCCATAACTAAAAAACATATGAGTTCTGGGGTACAGCCCGTTATCGTATGCTCCGCACTAACGCAAATTTCTAACAAACTTGAAAAAGCCATTGAGGCTGCTTTAATCAATGAACATCAGAGCATTCTTGCTGATATTCGTCATGGACATATTCATCTTGCTGAACAGCTGGAAGTAGATTCTGAATTAATTTCCAAGGATTTGTTGCAATTAGAGCAGTGGCTCACTGGCATTGCCTTACTAAAACAAGCCCCTGCAAAAACGCATGCAGAAATTTTAAGCATGGGTGAACTGATGATGACTCGCCTAGGTCATGCATTTCTCGAAAAACAAGAAATTTGTTGTAAGTGGTATGATGCACGTGAACTTTTAACCAGTACACCATTCCCTGATGGGGTGGCCGCAAATTATCTGTCTGCTCGTTGTGAGAGTGAACATGATCCTGAATTAGTTGAACAATTTATCTCGAGCGGTGCCCAAGCCATTATTACCCAAGGTTTTTTTGCTGCAAATCCTCAAGGCGAGACTGTTTTGTTAGGGCGTGGAGGCTCGGATACTTCCGCAGCTTTGCTTGCTGGAAAACTCCAAGCTTCATCTTGTGAAATCTGGACTGATGTCCCAGGAATCTATACTGCAAACCCTCATCAATTGCCACAGGCACGCTTATTGAAAAAATTAAATTATGATGAAGCTCAGGAAATTGCGACAATGGGAGCGAAAGTATTGCATCCCAATTGTATTCCTCCTGTTCGGCGTGCCAATATTCCAATGTCAGTCAAATTTACACAAATGCCAGAACATTCGGGAACACTCATCACTAAGGATATTGATGAAACAGCACCATTAATAAAATCCATTCAAATCAAAAACAGTATTTTACTGATTTCTATAGATACCTTGCACATGTGGCAACAAGTTGGATTTTTATCTGATGTATTTACTGCCTTCAAACATCATGGTTTTTCAGTAGACTTACTCTCTTCCTCTGAGTTTAACGTAACACTGTCTCTGGATATCAATAGTAAAATACATGACCGCCCAGCAATTAATGCCTTACTCGCTGAATTGAATCAATTTGGTCGCGCCAAGCTTATTGAGCCTTGTAGCGCTGTAAGCCTCGTAGGTCATCACATCAGAACTGTATTGCCTCAACTCGGCCCAGCCTTAGAAGTGTTTGAAGCAAAACAAGTCTATTTAATGTCACTCGCATCCAATGACTTAAACCTAACTTTTGTCGTTGATGAATCGCAGGCGAATCAATTATGCCAGAAGCTGCATCATTTACTCATAGAAAATAATCCCCAAATTTTCTATTATTCAAAAAGCTGGCATGAAGAATTTGGCAAGCCTGCTGTTCGAGATATTCCTTGGTGGGAAAAAGAGCGCGATCGTTTATTAACTATTGCCTCGCTTAATTCGCCTTGTTATGTCTACCATAGTCCAACTCAAGCTGCTCGAGCAAGACAATTGTTGGCTTTAAAATCGATTGATACTTTGTTTTATGCGATTAAAGCCAATCCTCATCCATCGATTTTAAAAACCATGGAACATGAAGGCATCGGTTTTGAATGTGTTTCCATTCAAGAATTAGACAGAGTATTGGAACTCTTTCCCAGCATAGACCGAAAACGAATTTTGTTTACCCCTAATTTTGCACCCAAAACAGAGTACGAATATGCGTTAAATCTTGGTTGTTATGTTACCATAGATAGCTTATACCCTCTGGAACATTGGCCTAACTTATTTAAAAACCGCGAAGTCATTATTCGTATTGATCCAGGGACTGGTGCTGGCCACCACAAACATGTTTCAACCGGGGGAAATGAGTCAAAATTTGGCATTACGCAAAATGACCTTGACCAGGTTGTGGCACTAACCAAGAAGCATAAAATCCAGGTTGTTGGTTTACATGCACATTCAGGTAGCGGCATTCTTACTCCAGAGTTATGGCAGCAAACCGCATTAATGCTTGCCTCTCTAACAGAACAATTCCCACATGCCCAATCCATTAATTTGGGTGGCGGCTTGGGTATCGTAGAAAAACCCGGGCAACAACCATTAGATTTTGCAAATATGGATGCTTTATTAATGGCAGTAAAATCGCGTTATCCACATATTGAAATCTGGCTTGAGCCTGGTCGTTTTTTTGTAGCAGAAAGCGGTGTTATTCTTGCCAAAGTCACTCAATGTAAAGAAAAAGGAAAGGTAAAATTTGTGGGCATTGAAACAGGTATGAACTCACTAATCCGACCTTCCTTATATGGTGCCTACCATGAAATTGTCAATTTGAGTCGATTGCATGAGGAAAAAGCTGGTTTTTCTCATATAGTAGGTCCAATTTGTGAATCAGGAGACACCTTAGGTTATGACCGATTATTACCTGTGACCGAAGAAGGTGATGTGTTATTAATTGCCAATGCAGGAGCCTATGGTCGTTGTATGAGTTCCCATTACAATTTACGTCCACCCGCCCAAGAAATCATTATAGACTAGCGTTTCCTTCTTCGTGGAGAAGAAAAGGCCGCCATTCAGGTTAAGGAACCTAGTTTTGCCTGCACACTGAGGCTTCCCCGCGGGATGCAGGCAAAAACATTTAATAAAAACATACACGGATAAAAAGAATAATGCTAGACGACAGTGATCAACGAAGCCAAGCCACAAATCCTTCCATATCATTTATCGTACAAGCACCAGCAGGTTCAGGTAAAACTGAAATTCTTACGCAGCGTTATTTGCGATTGCTAAGTACTGTAACCGCCCCAGAACAAATTGTCGCATTAACATTCACCCGCAAAGCCGCAAGTGAAATGCGCGAACGTATTGTGCTTGCCTTGCAACACGCAGCAAATAATATAAAAGCCAATACACCCCATCAACAAATGACACTCGATTTTGCTCATGCAGCCCTTCAGCATGATAGCCACTTTCAATGGAATTTATTACATCAGCCGAATCGATTAAAAATCATTACAATTGACGCTTTATGCCAAAGTATCAATCAGGCAATTCCTCTCTTGGAAAAACAAATTGCTTACTCACAAATTACCGAAAAAGCGAACACTCATTATTTAAACGCTGGTCGACGCTGTATTCAGTTTGCTCTAACAACACCTGAATATCAAAAAGCGATAAAAACACTCTTGTTGCATGTCGATAATCGTCAGGATCGATTACTTGAATTATTTACCGTACTGCTTTCCCAAAGGGATCAATGGTTAGTTCCCCTCTTTCAAGCACGCGCTCAAGAAAAATCAACTTTTGAACGCGCACTGCGACTTATAGAGCAGCATGAATTAAAACGGTTCACACAAAGTTTGCCCTCACATTTGGCTCTTGAGTTGACTCAATGTGCTCGCGAATTGGCAATCATAGAAAACAATCCCCAGTCACCGCGCTATCAGCTAAAAGATTGGTATGATTTTCAACAAACCAATCAAGAGATTGCGGCCGCTTTAAGTAAACTCTTGCTTACAGGAGATGCGCATTTTCGCAAAAGTTTTGATCATCACGTGGGTTTGCTCAGTACCTCCTGTGCTCCGGATGAATATAAAAAACTCAAAAATGCCAGCAAAGAATTGCTCAACGAACTCAATGAATATCCTGATTTCCTTGCAGCATTAATTCAAGTCAGCAATTTACCTGAGCCAGAATATGATCCTGAGCAATGGGAGGTTCTGCAAGCACTCTTTTTGTTACTTCCACTTCTTGTAGGTCATTTACACGTTTTATTTAGCGAACAAAATGAAGTTGATTTCACTGCAATATCTCAGCAAGCATTAAGTGCATTAGGTGATGTAGAAAATCCTACCGACCTGGCTTTATATTTAGATCATGCGCTTCATCACATTCTTGTTGATGAATTTCAGGATACTTCGATTACCCAGTTTGAATTGTTAACCAGGCTTGTCAGTGGATGGGAGGAAGGAGATGGGAAAACTCTTTTTATCGTCGGTGATCCCATGCAATCCATTTACCGTTTTAGACAAGCAGAAGTAGGATTATTCTTTCGCGCTAAAGAACAAGGAATAGGTTCCGTCAAACTCCAATCACTGCAGTTGTGCTGCAATTTCCGTTCAACACAAACGATTGTAAACTGGGTAAACAATCAATTCTCCGATATCTTCCCCAAACAAGTTGATATAGAGTCTGGCGCAGTTTCATTTCATCCCAGTAAACATGTTATTCAGGATGAAAAATACAGCGCCATTCACGCCATTCAATTTAAAAATCGAGAACAGGAAGCAAAACAACTCATAGAAATCATTCAAGATGAATTGCAAACCAATCCTGAGCAAACTATGGCTATTCTGGTCCGCTCAAGAACCCAACTTGGTGAAATCATTCGCCTCTTGCGCCAACATCAAATTCCCTATCGGGGTACTGATATCACTTTATTAGCCAATCTACGCCATCTGCGTGATGTTTGGTCATTAACCCAGGCTTTACTCGCTCCAGCAAATCGTCTCTCTTGGCTCGCTGTACTTCATAGTCCTTATTGTGGTTTGGCTTTAAATGATATCCATGCCATAGCTCACTTTAACAAAAGAAAATCGATTTACTTTGCCTTATTGCATTTAAACGAAATCCATGGACTAAGCGAGGAAGGAAGAGTTCGCGCTAATTTCTTTATACACGTCATGCACAAAGCACTGACCCAAAGATATGAAAGCAGGCTCTCAGTCTGGGTAATTCAAACTTTAAAAGAATTACACATTAACAATATTCTAAACACCAACCAACTCAATGATCTCGAACAATTCTGGACCTTACTTGACCGCTATGAACAAGACGGTCGTTTACCGGATATGAAAGAATTTCTCTCAGAATTCAATAAACTCTATTCACAGCAAGCAAATCCTTCTCGTTTGCACGTGATGACCATTCATAAGTCCAAGGGACTTGAATTTGATACTGTATTTTTACCCGGTATAGGCGCACAACCTAATCGTGGCGATAATCCCATGTTACGCTGGCTGAATTTGCCGACTCAAAAACAGGGCAATTTATTACTGATGTCGCCTATACAAGCTGCACATCAGGAACATTGTGCTTTATATGATTACTTAAGCCAACTAGATGAAGTAAAAAGCCATTATGAAACACAACGATTACTGTATGTTGCCGTGACTCGAGCCAAGTCGCGTTTGTATTTAATGGATCATTCAGACAGATCCTCTAAGGCTTCATTTAAAACACTTCTTAAGCATCTAGAATTTACCGAAAATGAACCCACGCTCCTTGTTGAAGAAAGAAACTTGTCTCTTCCTAAATTCTTAGGCTTGCCCCTTGATTATTACCAAAATAAAGAATCTGAAATTTCTAATCTTTATTTTAATATAAAAACAACGTCTTCTCCTTTATCAACAAGTATTCCTAGGCTAATTGGTATAGTAACTCACCGATTATTGCAATGGATCTGTGATAATCATCCAAGAGCTATAACGGAAATTCCCTGGAACCTCGCTCGTTACGAATTGATAAAGTTAGGTTTTGATGACAAAACCCTACATGAGGCACTATTTAGCATGCGGGAACATATTTCCCGAATGTTTAAGGATCAAATAGGCTTTTGGATTATTAGCAAACATGACCAAGAACAAAACGAATACGAATTATTGGTGGAACAGCAAAATAGACCCATTACTCGCATTATTGATCGTACTTTTGAGGATCAAGGCAAACGCTGGATTATTGATTTCAAAACTGGAAAAGAAGATGGAGATTTATTGGTGAAACACCGACAACAATTAGATGAATACGGTTCTTATCTATCAGAGCATACCTCCCTTCCTGTGTATTGTGGTATTTATTATCTTCCCAGCAATCATTGGGTTAGTTGGCAATATGAACGTTCAGAACTTACGGTTTGATCTGTGCAAACAAATTCTATGAAATAACACTGCTCTGCGTTATCATTCCTCTTTTGTGTTTAAGGGACAATCCATGACCACTGAAAATACTGTAATCCACTTGATGAGTACCCTAAAAGATCCGTTTCTTGCTCTTACAGGCAAAGAAATGAATTTACAGTGCAGTCTTGAAATGACAAATAATCAACTGCTCATCAACCTAACTGCTGGATTTCCCTGTCACTTACTTGAAGAAAATTATAAACCCCTATTACTTTCTGCCTTACAATCAGCATTCCCAAATCAGCACATAGTAATTCACATCAATCAACGGATCAAACCACACAGAACGCAACTCGTTGGCAAAGGCTTGCGTGGAGTTAAAAACACTATTGCTGTAGCTTCAGGAAAAGGAGGCGTGGGAAAATCTACTGTAACCGTCAACTTAGCGACTGCACTAGCTCGCTTAGGTGCACAAGTAGGTATTCTAGATGCTGACATTTACGGCCCAAGTATGCCTTTAATGCTTGGCAAAACGGAACCCGTGCAAATCAGTGGTGAACATTACCTTCCTGCAAAAGCGCATGGAGTACAAACGATGTCTATTGGCTATCTAACACATGGTGAACAAGCACTAATCTGGCGAGGTCCTATGCTTGCTAAATCACTAATCCAAATGTTGGATATTACCCTTTGGCATGATCTGGATTATTTATTTATCGATTTACCACCTGGTACCGGTGATATTCAATTGACTTTAGTACAAAAAATTCCCCTCACCGCCGCTATAGTAGTGACTACCCCACAAAACGTGGCAACTCTTGACGCACAAAAAGCGTTAACCATGTTTTCTAAAACAGGAGTTGATGTGCTGGGTATTATAGAAAATATGGCCACTCATATTTGCAGTCAATGTGGACATCAAGAAGCAATTTTTGGTGCAGGTGGAGCAGAAGCGCTTTGTGCTGCACACCAAACCACATTACTCGGACAACTTCCCTTAGATGGGCGCATACGACAAAACTGTGATGAGGGTTCTCCTACAGCGACTCAAGCTCGCGATAAGTTAACAAATACATTGCTTGAAACAGCGATGAAGAGCGCTATAGAGTTGTCCAAAAAACCAATTAATTATGCAGACAAATTCCCCAAAATTGTTGTTGAGTGAACTCTTTGGAGGCGGGTATAATCGAGTAAGGCCATCCCTTATTCCGCTACAATAAGATTCAGGGTAAAGTCCATTAAAATAATAACAATAAATAAATTGAGCCATGGAACGATTAATAATAATAACACTAAGTATCCTATACTCCTGCCTGACTATAGCGAAGTCTTCCTATCAAGTTGATTTAATTATATTTGCCCATCCAAATCAAAACCCGCAAATGGCCGTTGATGCACCTCTTATTCCAATGGGTGCAAATGCTATCCCCTTGAAAGTGGATACAGAAAAATCAGGAAAACCTTATCGTTTGTTATCTTCATCCTCCTCCAGCCTGCGCGATGAATATTACCTGCTAAGTCGAAAATCGCATTATCAAGTTTTGGGTCATTACTCATGGAGACAACCAGCCAATAATCAAAGCAGTGTCGCTCTCCCTGTAGTGGACCATAATGGGTGGCAAATACAGGGCACATTAAATGTGAAGCAAAGTAATTATTATTCTTTTGATGCAGAATTACAGATATCACCGCCCAACAATCCACAATCCTCATTTACTGTGTCACAAAAACAACGCCTAAAAGATGATATCGTTTATTATCTCGATAATGCTCAGATTGGTATGCTCGTTAAAATTCATAAATTGGGATAAATATTTTTATCCTGGGTGTACCAGCTGTCTCTTGATCACATCTCTGCCTATGCCTTGCGGCTTGTCCGCGGAGACCATTGTTTTAGGGTAGATCTTCTGGATCCCGCGGACAAGCCGCGGGATGTAGGTAGAGTTGGAATGATTTTTCAGAGATACTTATAAGATTCAGGGTATCGCAACGGGCCAGGTTTTCATGGAATCGCTAGTTCCGCTGTGTACTCTTCTATCAATTTTCATTTCCCAGGGGGGAAAATCCGATCAAATACAGTGGCCCCCCCTTCGACAACATGGTTCGTTGTAGTATTTACATCGGAGATACCAGGATTAGTCTTATTTGAAAAAAAGCCCCAAAAGCCATTTCCTGATTGTTTGCTTCTGCCTACTTCATGTAATCCAAATAATGCTGCAGCAGTAAGAGTCAGTGAGGCAAATGGACCTAATCTTCCATAAAAAGGCGACATAAATAAATTTCCAAAACTGATTAATGCACCAGTCTTTAATGCTTTATCAGGATTTATTTGATCTCTAGGCATACTACTTCTTCCTTGATAATTTATTAAAAAAATACGTATTATGGACGCTTGGTTTCACTTGGCATAATTTCGTCAAATATCGCCGCACCTCCAACTACGATATTATTCACAGTATTTTGCACTTCTGTACTTTTATCACCAGTGATTCCTCCAAAAAAGGAATTCATGCCATTTATTCCGTTTCCAACAGCTCTTCTTTTTTTACCTATCTCATGGGCACCATATAAAAATGCACTGGTCGCAACAATTGCTGTAGTCAAACCTAATTTAGCATCAACCCAATACAGAGGAGCTAAAATTGTATTCCCAAGCGCCAGTAATGCACCTGTTTTACCTGCATCATCAATATTGATTTTATCTTGAGCCATATCAATTCCTTATGATCATTAGTTTGAATAATCAGACTATGTGAGCATCAATAAAATTGCAAGCATAAATTTAATACATCATCATGAGCAATATTAAACCAAATACAATGTGAATTGAATTTGCTCTCTTTGTAAATTATAATTTCATATGACGGAGTCAACTTATGAGCCCATAATGTCTCAAAAAAGCCGAATTATTGATGCGCTCACCTTATGCCTCAGGCAAAAGTCCAATAAGGATTTTAAATTAAATAAATCAGCGGCTTATACTGGACTGACCGATTTATATGAACACTATGCTTTAGAGAATAAAACGGAGCAATTTTTTGAAGCATTTGAACAATTATGCAGGATACCGGATGATTATCTACTTGGAGATAATCCAATTTTGGATAATTTTATCATTCAATTGGGAAAAGTTTTTCATCCCCAAAAACCGGAAAAAAAAATAACTCGCCCTACCCCATGGTGGCAAATTGAACGAGAATCCTTGCTTGCAATTGCAGAAACGCGTTCACCTTGTTATGTCTATCACTGCGCAACACAAATAGCCCAGGCGAAACAATTACTGAACCTAAAATCAATCGACACTTTATTTTATGCAATTAAAGCCAACTCACATCCTTCGATTTTAAAAATATTGGAAAAAGAAGGTATTGGTTTCGAATGCGTTTCGATTCAGGAGTTAAAGAGAATATCAGCCCTATTTCCAGAGATAGACAAAAAAAGAATTTTATTTACTCCCAATTTTGCACCAAAAACGGAATATGAATTTGCAATGAACTTAGGTTGTTATGTGACAATAGATAATTTGTACCCTTTAGAATATTGGACTGAGCTGTTTCAAAACCGCGACATCATCCTGCGTATTGACCCAGGTGCGGGCGCAGGTCATCACAAACACGTCGTGACAGGGGGGAATGAATCAAAGTTTGGCATTAATCAAAAGGATATAAGACAACTTAAAACGCTGACTCAGGAAAATAATATCCGTATCATTGGTTTACACTCGCACTCAGGAAGTGGAATTCTTACCCCAGAACTTTGGGAACAAACTGCTTTAATACTCACGTCGCTTATTCAGCAATTTACCAATGTGCAATTCATTAACTTAGGCGGCGGCTTAGGGATTGTTGAAAAACCAGGACAAAAACCCCTGGATCTCAAGAAACTCGATGCACGCTTATTGGCAGTAAAATCGCATTACCCTCATTTAAAATTCTGGATGGAGCCCGGCCGTTTTTTTGTTGCCGAAAGTGGTGTCATCCTAGCCAAGGTCACTCAATGCAAAGAAAAAGGCGAAGTAAAATTTATCGGAATCGAAACGGGGATGAATTCATTAATCAGACCCTCTTTATATGGTGCTTATCACGAAATTGTCAATTTAAGTCGGTTATACTCGGAAAAATCTGGTTTCTCGCATGTAGTAGGTCCAATTTGCGAATCAGGAGATACACTGGGATACGACCGTTTATTGCCTGCCACACATGAAGGAGACATCATTCTAATTGCGAATACTGGAGCCTATGGACACTGTATGAGTTCTTATTACAATTTAAGATCACCTGCGCATGAAATTATTCTAACAGCGTAATTATAAATTTTTATATTTTTCCTAATCTGAAATCTTAGCTTGTTTCAAATTGAATAATTTTAAATCATTATGAATTGAGTTAAATTAACATGTCACTTATAATCGCAACAATTAAAATAAATGAGATGAACTATGCCCAATCAAGGCAAAATTATTAGCGCAGTAAATCTTTGTCTAAAGCAAAAAAACAACATCGATTTTGAATTGAATAAAAAAGGAATTTGTGCTGGACTGGCTGCTTTATATATCAAATATGCTTTAGAAAATAAAACCTCACAATTTTTTTATTTGCTTGATAAGTTAGCCACCCTGCCCAGTACATATAGTTTTGGTACCAATAATGCCATTGATCAGTTCATAATCCAAGTTGAAAAAGCATTCCGAACTGAGGAGTTCAGTCATTATGAAATCCTGCAAAGTGATATTGAAAAACTCTTGTATATTGGGAATAAACCGTTAAGAAATGAATTTAATTTAGGATTCATAACAGATGAAGAACACTGGAGAGAAATCTTCAAAAAAATTGCCCGCAATAATCGATCCTATTTAATTTTCAGTAAAAACCATGCAATCGCTTTATCTGTCGCAAATGGAAAATATACTTATACTGTTTACGATCCGAATTACAATAGAAAAACAAAAGAATTTGAAACAGTTGATGAATTAATCAAGGAAATTAAAGACTGCTTTGAATATAACGATGATTCTTTCGGTCTAGTAATTCGTGCATTTGCACATCCCAATGCAACTCCTGAACACTACCCTTCTCATGATGAATTACATCAAATTGCCTTTGTGAGTCAGGCGGATGCGAATTCGAGTTTCTTTGCGGCCATGGCACGTGATATCGAAACTCTCAAATACTTATTTCAACAAAAGAAAATCAACTATGATAACTTAGGGAAGGAATATTTTCGTCCCGAGTTTAATGATCTTTTATTGCAACAACCTAAATCACCGATTTTAAAAAATGCCATCTTGCGAGGAATTTTACTCACCCTATTTGGAAACCTTAAAGAAGCAGAAAAGCTAATTGCCCATTATCTCCAAACATACCCTACAAGAGAAGAACACGATGAATTAAAAAATGAACTGCAGAAGTTTCTTAATGAACCAGTAAAAGCACGCTTGTTATTAATGAAAAGAGAGGCAGATTACAGTAAAATATTAAAGTTATTTGAACAATTAAGCCTCTCTCAAGAACCTAAAAATCAAACAACTTATTACCATTTGCAACTTTTAACTTTTGTTAAAAAAGAAGTAGATACTGTAACAATAAATCAGTTTTTAAGTAAGTTATCCCCAGAACAAATAATCAAACAAATTCAATGTGCTGCCATTGCTAACCAACATCATGTTTTAAATCTGTTAATCAATCAATTAACGACTTCCAAAATTGATCCCACGTCATTCCCTTCCATTTTCAATAAAGAAGTCATCGAAGAAATTAATGCGATTACTCTGAAAAGACTTCTCGAAAATGGGTTTACTATCGATATTCAAGCCCCAGATTTGCTCACCCAGTGTATGGAACGCAATGATAAAACTATTTTCGAAACTTATGCACGCGCCTGGGCGGAACAAACAAAACAGTCTACAGTTTGGAAAAATATTGATGAACATCAGTATCAGTTAATTGATTTAAACACTTCCATAGGTTCAACTAACTTGCTCAATATATTGATTTTCCTGCGACGTAATGAGCATGTCAAAAATGCCTGGCAAAATAATCTTCCTGAAGAAGTAATCAAAGGTGCGCTTACTATTGCCATATTGAACGGCAATAAAGAAATGAGCATATTTCTCCAGGGCAAACTGGAATCTAAAAAAAGTCATCTTGAACAAGAAACCTTGGAGTTTCTCTATAAAAAAGGATTAGCAGAAGAAGACTTATCGATTTTGTCCACACTCGCCCAATTAAATTTTAATGTCTTGCACAACATCCAAGACGTACGCGCACTATTCATGTTATGTTTTGACTATGATGACTATTCAATCATCGAAAGGTGTTTTGCAAAAGCAAGTCCTAAGATAAAGCAACTCTTTTTAGAATACAGTTTAAACTGGAATATTGCCCCGGCAATAACGCTCTGTGTACAAAAGGAACCACAGCTTTTTAATGAATACCTCAATGATGCAACTACAGATCCTGGGAAACTGACTAAACTCAATCGAGTAGTTAACATGCTTCCGCCCGATACACTTTCATTGAAACATGATGAGTCCACTCAAAAAAAGGTGGTCAAAGATTGCTTTAAAAGAAAGCTTCTGGGGCTAGGAAAAATATTATGCAGCAAAGTAGCCTGGGAAGAGGAAGAACTCGATGAACTCCTTAATGAGTTAATCCAAGACAAAAATGAAAATGGGATCATATTGCTGCTACAAAGCTTCCCAGCTTTAAAACAAAAACCAAAACTTGTATCTCTGCTAGAACACAATAATTTATTAAAACCTATAGATTTTTTACTGACTAAAGAGAGAGTAATACTCGAACAAGAATTAACCGAACAAATCTTTATTTCTGCTTTAGCCAGCAACTATAAAAGATTAGTTGTTCAGTTTTTGACTCAGGGAAGCATAGCTCCAGAAACTAAATTAAAACAGCCTCTTGTAGAATCACTTAAACAAGCAATAGAAAAAGGTAATGATTCTGCTTTAGAACCATTTATTGAATCTACTCTTAATTTCGGATTAGATTTCAAAGAATTGTTTCTTTTTAGCTGTTCCCAAAAGCAAACAAAAATAGCCAACCTGCTGCTTACCAAAGAATTTACTCTGAGTCCCACTGAACAGCAAAGTGCTATTCATCAATTATTTGGCGATCAATCCACTTCTACTCTGTTTGATACAGTCTATGCTCAAGGTTATGGCAGACTTTATCAATTAGTATTAAAAGCTAATGTACAAAACCCCAGAACCTCATTACTCAATTCGATTAAGAATCCAGAACACGATCCTTTATTCCAAAATACTGCACTCTATTTAAATCCTTTAAAACGTGCAATTAAAGAAAAAAATGAGAAGATATTTAATACCTTGTTTGAGCAAAGTGATCTACCAGGTGAACCCGATGAAAATATTTTAAACTTTTTAAAAGATCCTGTTCTTTTTGCAAAAGTTATACCTTTATTCGAAAAAAAATACGGTGTAAAAAAATTATTAGATGCATCTTTTAAGCAAAAAAAATGGGCAACATTAGCCAATCTTATTGAGAATAAAGAATTGGCTGATTTGGATGCAGATTCGCAACAATGGGTTCAAGAGCATGATGGAGACATCATTACAGCATACTTGGAAAATCTTGAAGCACACTTTGATAAAATTGACGTCCGCCCGCGGCTGTTTCGACTTCTAACTAACACAAACTCATATATCCTTACTCAACTCGCAGTTCCATATCGAGAAGTAATTCAAAAAACTCTGGAACGTATTGAGTTTAATATGCTAGAAAAACAACTTGATTTAAACAATCAAATTTACCGCTACACCTTTAACAGTTTGCCATTAAAACAAGCACTTGAGGAGCTTGGTAAAATATTCGAGGAATGCCAGAAGATTATTAGAGAGCAGAACATTGATCTCGATAAGGCCATCGAAAATTCAGAGATAGTAAATCATCTGGCGCAAATAAAAAGAGTTATGGCAGGGCAAAATATTTCTCCGGATTACCTGAATGAAGAACATGTTGCGCTTTTGGAAAGGTTGATAGAAAACCCTCGCTTTAAACAAGTGTGTCAATTGGAATTTAAGCTTTATTGTTTACTCAGGCAATTTAACAAACCGCTTTCAGGACAAAATGAAGAAACTCAAAAAGAATTTAATACCACAATAACATTACTTCGTGAAACCTTAGAACAAACAAACTTACCTGAGCGTTTTGTTTTACCTGAGATTCAGGGCTATTTCCCACCGCCTCCTTCCGTGAGTTCGCCAACACGACAAAAAAATGAAGAACGATTACCTTCTAAATCAGTTACGCCCCAACCTAATCTAGCTGCCTTGCAAAAAAGATGCATGCAAGCATTGGATTATTATCTGCAACATCGGGATCAAACTTTAAGCTGGTTTTCTTATTTTTTTGATTATTATCGGGGTCAAACTCGTGCTCAACACTACAAAAATTTAATTAAATCGGCACAGACAGAACAAGAAGTCTATCTTCTAGAATATGCGATCCTGGTTAATGATGATGGAACTCAATTAAAAAAAGATTTAGTGTCCCAACTGAAATTTAACGATGAAGATACGGCTAAAAAACGTCTCAAAAGAGCAATTCTAAATTCTTATACTGAGGAAGAGTTACTTCATCTCGATGAATTGATTGAGTCAATCAATCAAAAAATTAATGACGATGATGCTACAGCTACTCGTACCCTGTTCCGTGATGAATTAACCTATTTAAAACAAATAAATAATCCAAAAGAGAATTTGAGGCATTATTCATTTTTTCAAGTTAAAAAGCATGAGCCAGACCCTGGTTTTTGGCAGTGGATTGCAAACTGGCTTGGTTTTAGCAGTTCTTCTACTGAGGAGAACAGATTGTCTTTAAGACCATAATATAAATAGAGAAATTATTGTAGCCTGGGTTGTACTGTACTGAGGGATCGTCAGTTTTTTATTTTAAATTTCTCTACGTACTGCTTAAATTTTACTACGTATCGCGCTTTATGCGCGATCTCCAGAACGATATTTTAAGATGCTGCTGATCATTTCTATAGCAAGATCCCCTGGATACCGCGCATAAAGCGCAGTACGTAGGCGAAAAAATTTGTGGAGGTTTCTCATCAAAAACTGAACGTTACCTCAGGTTGTACTGTACTCAGGCTAATTTTATTTTTTTAGAAAATATTCTGCATGAATAAATTATGCTAGGATGAGGCATTCTTTACTGTTTGTACGACATGATGCAGGACGCACTAAAAACATTTTTCCAAAAATACCCGCAGACAGAAGCTCCTTTTATGTATGAACAAATCGCTGAATGGAGCATCACACGCCCTTTGACCGGATTACGTATAATCCATCATGTTCCTGTAGTAACGAATACTTTATTAAAAATAGCATGCTTAATTGAAGCTGGTGCTGAGGTTACAGTCACTAATCCTACAGACTTTTGTCGTGCCCATCCCCATGCGGTATCCTCTTTAAAGGAAGCAAAGATTCGGTATGTAGAAGATCCTCATTCACTTGTCGGGGAAATTTTTGATCTTTATTTTGATTGTGGTGCTCAGCTTTATCAATTTTTGGGAAAGCCAAAAATTGGCGCAATCGAACTAACAGGTTCAGGGGATCAATTTTATCGACAACAAGCGCTTAACTTTCCTGTAATTAGTGTGGATCGCACATTGACCAAACAACTCGAAACAGTTTTTGGATGTGCTGAAAGCAGTCATATGGCTCTGGCTCAATTAACACGAATCAATCCAGCAGAAACATCATGGATTATATTTGGATTTGGGAAGATTGGGCGCGGGCTCGCCTATTTTTGCAGCCAAAATAAAGTACCTGTCCTTGTAGTTGACCCTAATGAAAAGCAAAGAAGTTTAGCACAAAACTTGGGTATCAAAGCGATCGATCCCCAGGATTTCAGCGCGCTGGAACGTGCATTAATCGAGGCGAATGTGGTTGTTACCGCAACCGGAAAAAAAGCAATTATGAGTGATTATCCTCACTCCTGGTTTAGTGGAAAAATTCTGGCAAATTTAGGTGTCTATGATGAGTTTGGCCCTCATTTTAGTGATGAAGAAGTCTTAAATCATAAAATGCCAGTTAATTTTATACTCAATGATCCCACACCAATGAAATATATCGATCCGGAATTTTATATCCATAACCTTGCCGCATTAACGTTCCTGAAAGAAAAACTGACGCCGGGGGTACATGGGATATCAGCAACATTAGATAATAGTATTATTAAGCGCTGGTGTGCCTACCACTCATTTTCCTTAGATACGATAAATACTTGGTTATATTTATAGTACTTGGAAGCACTATAGCTTTGTAGCCTGGGTGCAGCGAAACCCGAGATCAAAGAATTCCTTCATACCCCTAACCCCAGGCTTCAATGCGCCGCACCCAGCAGACAAGCTACAATAAGTGCTCACATTTTTTAAAATAAATTTACACTTTCTCCAGGATGCTATATATTTCGCCTTTTTGTCGAAACAGAATTAATGAATTTATTAGCCTCAACACATTCATGCAAATCCAAAAGAACCACCATATGGTTAGTCGGCGTATTTTTTCTATTATTTCAATTTTTCTTACAATTATCTTCTGGAATTGTTATTGGCGCCATAATGCATGAGAAACAACTCACTGCATTCACTGCCGGCCTACTAAGCAGTGCCTTTTATTATGTCTATACCACAATGCAAATTCCTGTAGGGCTTCTTTTTGATCGATTTAATACACGAACCTTAATGTCCTTAAACGCACTCTTGTGTGCTTTGGGCTGTTTATTATTTTCTATAGGAAATAACTTATTTGTGTTATTCCTTGGCCGACTGATTATCGGAGGCGGCTCCGCTTTTGCATTTGTGGGTATGACGCGAATACTACGCCAACATTATCCTCTAAAACATTATGCTTTTATGATTGGGCTTACCGAAACACTAGGATTTACAATTACTGTATTGAGCATGATTGGAATGGGATCGCAGATAAATCACATTAGCTGGCATTATTTTCTTGCAGGAGCCGGAGTAGTTGGTCTTTTAATTGCTGTTTTATGTGCGGCGTTTATTCCCAGTAACAAACCTGTAATCAATAATTATCAGCAGTATAAAAAGCATTTGGTGCTCATGTTAAAAAATAAATTGGTATGGTTTAATGGATTATTTGTTGGATTAGAGTTTTCGGTTATTACTGTTTTTGCTGCAATGTGGGCAGTTCCTTTTCTCCAGTTAAAATTGAAGTGCTCTCTAGAATGCGCCAGTATTCTTACCTCAATGATCTTGTTGGGGGCGGGGTTGAGCTGTCCCATTTATGGTTGGCTCTCCATACAACTGTCTCGGCGCAAACCGTTAATCCATATTTCCTGTTTATCAACTGCCATTTTATTCATCCTTGTTCTTTATTTACCAATACATAACCTGCTGCTTGTTGGAATTATGTTGTTTGCAATTGGACTGTGTTGTGGGGCCTATATGCTTGCGTTTACCATTGCCAATGAACTGGCACCGCCCGAATCACTCTCTGCTTGTACTGGATTCACCAATACGTTAGCCATGGCCACTGCCCCACTCCTACAGCCGCTTGTAGGTTATTTACTTGACTACGCCAAAAGCAATACTAATAGCTATACCTTAGGGGATTATCAACTTACTCTTTTAATCATTCCAGCTGCATTAGTAATTGCCAGCGTTTTATCCCAATTTCTCCCGGAGAAAGAGATATAGTTACGCTAACTATTTATCTTTTCTCCTTTTTTACGTTTCTTTCTCGCCATGCTTAATTTGATTAATAAAACCTTAATAATTAACCTATAAAATATACAATTATTGATCAGCATGTAGTTATTTTATATGGCAGAAGCCAAAAGAGAGCCCAAACCCTCCAAACCTAAAAAAGAAATTACCCACTATGTCGTATTGGGTGATAGCCTTTCCGACGGTAAAAATATGGGTGAAAAGTTTTCTTTCCTAGGCTCCTGGATCAACGGATTATGGAAAAAAACATTAGGATTAGATAAGTCTCCTAAAGAACGCTTCACCAATGGTTATACTTGGGCAGATGTGCTTCGAGCCACTCTCATCAGTAAATTCCTTAATGACGATAAAATAAAAAAAGATTCTGCACGTCGTTTTGGAAAATATAACCTGGATAATACAGATATAGGTGATGATGTTCTCTATTCACCCGAAAAAAATTATACTGAAGATGAAATACGATCAGAAATAAGAGAGGTACGACGCAAAAAGCGAATAGAAGCCAGAGAAGAAGCACATCTATTTGCGCCAGAAGGTCCAATAAATCCTAGGCATATAATAGATAACACGGATATAGCTGATGTTGCAATCGCACATCGACATAAAACGAATGTTCAACGTGAGTTTATTCAGAGAAAAAGGGGACTTTTAAAAGCTCCTGCTCTGCGAGAATCTTCTGATGATATATCGGATCAGGTAATAACAGATCCGCGTTATAGAAAAGATATTGAAGAATATTATTCACTCGATAATGGCCGTACTGCTCAATATAACGGACAAAATTTCTTTGCAAACTACGCCCAAGGCGGTGCAACATCCTATAACTACAGCTGGAGTGGTCTTTTTCTTTCCATTCTTTCTCCATTTACCTCGATAAAGCTTTTTTTCACTCGCTTAATAGTATCCAACTTGACTAAGCAAGTGAATCAATTCTTAGAAGACGTTGAGAAACAAGAAATTTCCGACGAAAAAGAAAAGACTTTGATTACTGTATTTTCTGGAGCCAATGATTTAATTACAGCTAATTCAGAACCAACAAAAGAAGCAGCTGATCTGGCTATAAAAAGTAACCTTGAGAATATTAAGAAATTAATGGATAAAGGTTATAAAAATATTGTTCTATGTAATTTGCCCGATTTATCATTAACGCCGCGTTTTCAGAATAAGCCTAAATCAGAACGAGATAACGCTGCAAAAATAGCAAAATATTATAATGAGAAATTAAAAGCTGAATATGAAAAACTAAAAAAAGATTATTCTGATTGCTCTATTGATCTATTCGATATCAACACTGTCTTTAGTAAGATTTATGATGATGTTCGTATACACGGTGAACAATCAAAATACGCTCAATACTTTGACGTCAAAAAACTAAAAGAAGCGTACAAAGACTCATCAGATTATAAGATAAATCCTGATGGAACATCTCCTGGTATGAGGCATATGTTTTGGGATGATGTTCATCCAACCGCCACCATGCATGCCTTGTTAATGTCTGAATTTTACAAAAGTAAAGAAGTCCTGGGTCAATACAAGATATCAGCGCCAAAAGAGCAAAGCACAGAACATTTATGCGATATATTTCAAAAAAAATATGATGAAAAATTGGAAAACACTTGGTTTAAATTTTTGAGTTGGAATAAAGAACTTCCTATTGACTATGATGAACCACAGAAAGCACTTGTCACCATATTGCGCTATGCACTCGATAAACATAACAAACAGGCAAACTTGGTACGTGATGCGATGGCGGATTTAGGTTGGTGGGTAAATGATGAGCCTAATATGTGTATCCCAGCTCTAGCCGATGCCATGTGGATTTTAAATCCTAAATTAGCACTACAATTAGAAGCAAAATTAGACCCTCATCTGGAACAACCACAGTCTACTTCGCATAAAAAGATGACGAAGGCATTAAATGTAGGGGGGGAATCTACTAAAAAAACAGTTCCTCCAGAGCTTGCTTTGCCTCCTGAAGTAGTGAAAAAATTAAATGCAATGAGCAGCACTCAAGCTACAAGCCGCAAGGACAAGAAGCAAGAAGAAATAGTGCAACCGGAAGGTACAACTGTTGAAAGAGAAGATTCAACCATGATACTTACCTAAGATATTCTCATGCCTGAGTACCTAGTCTTAATCCCAGGCTGCGGCACCTGAGGTATCGTCAGTTTTTATTTAAAATTTCTCTACGTACCGCGCATAAAGCGCGGTACGTAGGCGAAAAAATTATTGGAGGCTCTTCGATCCCTCAGTGCGCTGCACCCAGGCTGCGAAACGAATAAAAATCAAGCCGTTAACTTGACATTCTTCATATCGAGTTCAGTATTTTTTAAAAATGATTGTTGCGTCACAAAACAAAAACCCTCTCGACTGTCTTTAGAAAAGCCTGCAACAGTATGTGTTGTGGGATCATTTGCCTTCAGAGTATTCACCAATGTTAAATGCAGTTTGGGCAATCCAATACTCAGCATGCACTGATCATCTTTTAAAGGCTTTAATGAAACAAATTGAGACATTTTTACTTTATTACCCAAAGGATCAAACCAACCTGCAACAGCTGCGCTGGTTGCATCCTTTTCTTTAAGATTTGCAAAATAAAATCCATTCTCATCATTTAAACGACAAAAAGTGGTATTAATCTCATGAGCATCTTTTTGATCGTTGTTTAACACTAATTTACCAAACCAGGCTTTGTTCCCGGTAACAAATTGTTCTTTATCATCAATCCGTAAATGTCCATTAAGCTGGCTTGTCTGTAATACGGAAAATTGTACACCAGGACGCAAGACTAAGGTTTCATTGTTCTTATTTTCTTGCTTTAACATGTCCACCTTGAAATTAAAACCTTTTTTGTCTGCTGCTTTAACACCAAAAATCCAGCTGTCATTAATTGGATTGAAACGAATAAACGAATTACCGACATGCCAATCAAGCGTTGTCGATTGTTCTTTTTTTTCTTTGCCTTCGTAAAAAAATACCAATTGGTTTGTTTGTCCATCAATTAACGCAGCTTTAGTATGGAAATCTGAGCCTTGACGCTGCATTTCAAAAAAATAGCCGTATTTATCCCCGCTCTCATTTTTCACCATACCCGAAAAAGTCCAACTTCCAATGGTTGGTTCGACGGATTGTACCGGTTGCGGCATGGGCTCCACTTCAGATGCAAACACCCCTGTACATATGTGGAATATTATTAAAAATAAAAAACAGCGAATCCAAGCAAACATAATCAGCAATAACCCTTTAACTGTTGATGTAACCACAATGCGTCCCAAAATGCATCATCCAATACAGCGTCCACAGGTAAATAATGCATGGTGTCCGAACTGAATGCTCGGCATTTCACTGCATCTTTTTCCGTCATAATAATAGGTGATTTGGAATAATTCAAATCATCTGGCTTAAACTGATAATGATCAGGATAAGAACAACTGTCGAATTCTATCCCTAATTGCAATAAAGTGGAATAAAAACGTTGAGGATTACCAATTGCAGCAATCGCTTCCCATTTTCCATATGTATGTACATCAATGTCCTCATCCGTACTTAATTTTTTAATTTTTCCGGGTTTTAATTTCATGGGATATGCATTGTTCCATTGACCTTCATTTACCACAATAAAATCAACTTGTTCCAGGCGCAGAGCAGATTCTCTTAGGGGGCCTGCCGGTAAACACAAACCATTCCCTAATCCCCGAGTCCCATCAATAACAGCAATTTCAATAGCTCTTCCCATACGGTAATGCTGTAATCCATCATCGCTGATAATGATTTGGCTTTGATGTTTTTCTAAAAGATAGCGTACAGCCTGGGTTCGTTTGGGAGAAATTACTACCGGACATTTGGTTTTTTGTGCTAACAGCAAGGGCTCATCTCCAACTTTTAGAGCGGAATCATTGACTTGAACCTCATAGGGGAATTGCTTTATTGTTGCTCCATAACCACGACTCACAATGCCAACCCTTAATCCTTTTTGTTGTATTCTCTTGGCCAATTCAATAACCAAAGGGGTTTTACCCACCCCCCCAACTGTTATATTACCAACAACAATGAGAGGAACTGGGCAACTTATTTGACTAAAACGTTGCAAAAAATAGCGTCTAGCCGAAACAATCACGGAATAACCCCAAGATAATGGACGCAATATCCATTGTAGAGGGTGATGATGGCCATACCATAGCTGTTCCAGGAACGAAGACATCAGGCTAGTGCATCCTCATGAATTGTATCTGAGTTTTGTATGCCTTGAAGCTGGGCGTAATATCCTTGTGCATCAAGTAATTCTTGGTGGGTGCCTTGCTCTACAATGCATCCGTTCTGCATCACAATAATTTTATCTGCATGCTTAATCGTTGATAAACGGTGTGCAATGACTATAGTCGTTCGATTTTTCATTACTTCTTCTAAAGCAATTTGTATGAATCGTTCTGATTCACTATCCAAGGCAGATGTTGCTTCATCGAGAATTAAAATGGGTGCATTCTTCAAAATGGCACGCGCAATTGCTATTCTTTGCCGCTGACCGCCAGAAAGCAACACCCCATTTTCGCCAACACGTGTATCATACCCTTCGGGTAAACGACTAATAAATTCATCGGCAAACGCCATTTTAGCGGCGCGTATAATTTGTTGTCGGCTTACATCTGGGCGACCATACGCTATATTATTAGCCAAAGTATCATTAAAAAGCGTCACATTTTGGCTTACCAAAGCCATTTGCTCACGTAAACTGGCTAAACTTATTTGATTGATGGGTATATTATCCAGAGTAATCATACCTTGAGTTACTTCATAAAAACGAGGTAATAAACTGGCTATAGTCGTTTTACCGCTTCCAGAATGTCCTACCAATGCAACTGTTTTACCCGATTCAACAGTAAAATTTACATCATGTAATACCTTTTCCCCTTGTCTGTAAGCATAAGATACATGCTTAAACTCTAGAGAGCCCTTTGATCTTTGCGATAGAACAATTCCTTGGTCTTGTTCTACAGGGAGATCCAACAGATGAAAGACACTTTCTGCTCCAGCCAACCCTTTTTGAATTACCGCATTTAAAGTAGTGAGGGTTTTCATCGGTTTAATTAACTGAATCATTGCCGCGATAATTGCTAAAAAAGATCCTGCAGAAATAATCACTACCGTAGACAATTTAATGGCTGCCGCAATGATTGCTGCAATCCCTATACCGATAACAATTTGCACTCCAGAGACATTAAGTGCCTTACTTGCTGCAACTTTCATGTCGTTCTGACGTGAATACTCTATGGCTTTAGTAAATTTTTCAGATTCATAAGAAGCACCTCCAAAAATGCGCACTACTTTATAACTTTCTATTGCTTCACTCGCAATCTCAGTCACCTCGACCATTGTTTTTTGTACTTTATGACTGATTCGTCGCACACGTTTATTGGTGTAGTTCACAATAAGACCAACAAAGGGAATGGTTAACAGAAACATAAGGGATAATTGCCAGCAAATCACCATCATGACAGTGAGAAAGCCTATAATTAAACACGTATTTTGAACAATATCTGTCAAAGCCTCTGCACTAACCTGAGCTACTTGTTCTACATCATAAAGAATTTTAGAAAGCATTTGTCCTGAAGTTGCTTCATCGTAAAAATCCGCAGGTAAGCGAAGAATATGGTTAAAAACTTTTTCCCTTAATACTTTAACCACAGCGCGCGCAACCCAGGTCATACAATAACTGCCCACGGAGCTCACCAGCCCCCTCAAAGTAATCCCTATTAGAATGATATAAGGAATTTTTTTAATAAAATCCATATCAACATTAATAAAACTTTTATCAAAAAAAGGCCGCATCATGTAGGTAAAACCTGCATCAATCAGGGAATACAAAATATTGGCAAAAATACCTAATGCCAGTATGGCCCAAAATGGCTTCACATAAGCTAACAAACGTTTGTATAAAATGCTGGTTTTAACAGAAAGTTTCTTTTTCATGACAAGTGGTTCAATCGAAACATGGGTTATTGTAACTGTTATTACATTGAAGTGCTAATATTCCTTAAAGCGCCTAGGCGCCTGGGTACAGCGCAATGGAACCAGGGATGAATATTCGTTCACATTTAAAAACCGCTGCCGCTAACTATTGGCAAATAAACATCATTCCAAGGTCATTTTGATTCGTGTATAGGCACAATGAAATCCTATTTTTTGCACATTACAATCGGAAACGCTCCCAGGCTCTGTTGTAACCGTTGCCCAAGACAACCCATGCTGTTTTGCTGTATTCAATCGGGTTACTAATAATTTTTTTTGTAACCCCTTCCCTCGGTAAGCAGGTAAAGTACTGGTAACCCCTAAATCACAAAAGTCGCCATGCATGGCAAGTGTTGCCCCAGCTACAATGAACTCATTATCATAAACAGCATAGGCACTGACTCCCTTAGATTGGGCATAACGAACAAATTGATCTTCAGCTTCAGGAGCATCAAAGCCTAGCGCTACTCTTTTCGCCCACTCTCTTGTTTCGCTGGATTTTATTTTTCTAATTGTTAAAGAACCTGCAGCCCAATCAAGTGGTTGATATGTTTTTAAATCCAGGATTGAGACATTATTTAATTCACTGATGCAATAACCCCGCTGACTTAAAAATGCGGTGAGTTCATTTCCGACAAAAGGACATAATTCAATATCTACTCGTTTATGATTTAATGTCTTATAAAATTGTTCTATGCATTCAATTTCAGACTGAAAATGCTTAAATTTCGTATTAAATCCCCATCCTACTACCTGTGACAAGTATGAATCAAATCCTGAAAAACACGCAGCTCCTCCATTAATTTCCAAGATCTTTCCTTGAGAATACTGCTGTGTTACTTCGATATGAGTTTGCTTGATGCAAGACTCCATTTGTGCTGTCAGATCTTTAGTAATACATTTCATCTTAAATATTATTCCATCGAATCCAGAGAAAATCTCACGAATTTTGCCTTACGTACCGCGCTTTATGCGCGGTATCCAGAGAATCTTACTTTAAAAAAGAACTCAGGAATACTTCAACGCATCGTCCTGGATACCACGCATAAAGCGCCGTATATAGAAGAGATGAACACAGAATTCTTTTATCTATTTATCTACTATTTTATTTTAATCCTTTTGCTAACTCATATACCAACCCAGGTCCCTGGTAAATCAAACCCGTATATACCTGGATTAATGAAGCACCTGCATCCAACTTTGCCTGCGCGCTCCTGCAATTATCGATACCCCCGACGCCAATTAAAGTTACGTCGTTACCTACATAGTGTTTTAGCAAGCGCAAGCACTGAGTAGATAGCTCCCATACCGGTTTACCGCTTAGCCCCCCGGTTTCTTCAGCATAAGGTAAATGAGACACTCCGTTGCGAGAGCAGGTTGTATTCGTCGCAATAATTCCTTCAATACCATAATTCAAAATCACTTCAGTCATTTGTTTTAATGTTTCTGGCGCTTCATCTGGTGATATTTTAATCACCAAGGGAACATGGCGCTGGAATGTATCAGATAATTTAATTTGTTCCGCCTGAATTTGCGACAATAAATTGGCAAAATACTCTTTCTGCTGTAATTGGCGAAGATCGGGAGTATTCGGTGAGGAAATATTGATGGTTACATATGAAGCATATTCATACACTTTTCTCAAACAATGAATGTAATCCTCCGCAGCATGCTCTAACGAAGTCTCTTTATTTTTACCGATATTGATGCCCAGAATTCCTTTATAATGTGCTTTTTTTACATGGTTCACCAAAGCATCTACACCCTGGTTATTAAACCCCATGCGATTAATAATTGCATCAGCTCCCGGTAACCGAAATAATCGTGGTTTTGGGTTACCGATTTGTGGTCTTGGTGTGACTGTTCCCAATTCGATAAAAGAAAAACCTAATTTGGCTAATGCATCCAAATGCTCTCCGTTTTTATCCAAACCTGCTGCCAAACCAACAACATGAGGAAATTGTAATCCTAAGGCTGCCGTAGGTTTAGGCTTAGCCTTTTTAAAACAAAACTCAGGTACATAATGCAAAGCAGATAAACTAAAAGTATGTGCACTTTCAGGATCCATACTAAAAAGTAAAGGACGTAACATTGAATACATAAAAAACCTTGATTTTCCTGGGTTATACTACGTGTCATCTCTCTTACCCACGTCCCGCGACTTGCCCATGCGGAACGTAGGGTTAAAATCGTGTACTTCTTAACTTAATGGCAAAGGCACAGCGCTTTTCCCTAACTTACTTTAATTTAGATATCACATTTCTGCGCCCAAACACGCAGCATTGCGTTTTCAGACTTATGCAAATGATAATCTACTTCTCTAATTTCTACTCCGTATCCTTCTTTTTGTAATTCAAGCAATACGGGACCTAAGAACTCAGAGGTCTTACCTTCCACGTCATTTAAGGGAAAAATTCTTACTTCTTTGGCTACTCTTGCTAATTCACGAATTACATTTACATGGAATTCGACTGTTTGATCTTCCAAATCAGCAAACAAGTAATTCGCGCTTAATGCAAAATCAAAAGAGAAATCCGGATAAGGTAAATGGTAATCTGCTGCACCATAATATCGTCCTTCAGCCTTACCCTGCTCATAATCGGCAAAGAATTTTTTCATGCCATTACGACGGTTTTCCAGTAATTGCTCTATACCTCCAGTGCGGCTGAAATCAAATTGATCTTGTTCTCGACGTACTTCATCTGCCATTTGTGCAAAAATCATAACCGCCTTGGAGGATAATGTATCTTTATCCAAAACAAACAAAGGATCACAACTTACGGCTTGATGCGCTTCCTGAAACTGTTGGGCGTTTACTGCACTGGGACCACATCCATATTCTAAAATCTTGGAATTCATATCCTCTTGAGACAAATCAAACATCTCACGATACTCATCAACACTATGTCCCCAGAGTACTAATTTACGCATGAATGACTCTCCTAAATAGATAACCTGAAACGCTGAAATTTTGACTTAACTACTCGCTGGTAGTTTTCCTTGGCTTAAGATTAGGCGATTTTTTAAATCAGGTAAAGGAGCATTTTTAAAAACATTCATGCAGTTTTGAACAAAATGAACGCATTCGGACATGCTGTAGATATCGATTTATTTAAATTTTGGTGAAACTTCAGTCTAAGAAATGCAACCATAATGCAATAAATAATTTTAATCTTGACAGTTTCCTCTCCCATTGAGAATAATGGCAATAATCAATAAGATAAATACCTTTAAATCTCTTTGAGATAGGATAATAGGAACGTTTTACAAGGTAGTAAAATGAAAATTCTAGTTACTGGTGGCGCGGGCTTTATTGGTTCTGCAGTGGTTCGATATCTTATTGAAAATACTACGGATACAGTAATCAATGTTGATAAACTGACTTATGCTGGAAATTTAGATTCGCTTAATCGCATCATCAACAACCCACGTCATATTTTTCAACAAGTAGATATTCGCTCCCACGATCAAATAAATCATCTATTTTCTAAATTTCAGCCAGATGCAATCATGCATTTAGCAGCAGAAAGTCATGTCGATCGCTCTATTGACGGGCCAGCTGAGTTCATACAAACAAATATTATTGGGACTTATAGTTTGCTTGAAGCCGCACGCGTTTATTGGCAATCATTGCCTGCAATACAACGCCAATCATTTCGTTTTCATCATATCTCTACAGATGAAGTATTTGGTGATCTTGAAAATAAAAATGAATTCTTTACGGAGACAACTTCTTATGCGCCAAGCTCTCCATACTCAGCAAGTAAGGCAAGTTCAGATCATTTAGTTAGAGCATGGCATCGAACTTATGGATTACCAACAATAATAACGAATTGTTCTAATAATTATGGTCCTTATCAATATCCTGAAAAATTAATTCCGGTTATAATTCTGAATGCCCTTGCTGGAAAAAATTTACCCGTGTATGGCAATGGAACGCAAATTCGAGATTGGTTGTATGTCAATGATCATGTTCATGCTCTTTACATGGTTTTAAAAAATGGGGTAATAGGTTCTACCTATAATATTGGCGGGAATAATGAGAAACAAAATATTGAAGTAGTTCATACAGTATGTGATCTATTAGAAGAATTAGTCCCCCAAAAACCAGCACATATTTCTTTCTACAAAGACTTAATTACGTACGTTAAAGACCGCTCAGGCCATGATCTACGTTATGCTATTGATGCAACAAAAATTCAACGGGAATTAGGATGGAAGCCCAGAGAAACCTTTGAAACAGGAATACGGAAAACAGTGGAATGGTATTTAAATAATCAAAGTTGGTGCCAAAATATTCTAAACAAACTTCTACAACAGAAACAATTACGAGTTACTGAAAAGGAATTATCAACATGAAAGGAATCGTGCTCGCAGGAGGCTCAGGTACACGTCTTTACCCTATAACGCAGGGCATCTCAAAACAATTACTTCCTATTTATGATAAGCCCATGATTTATTATCCCTTATCAGTTCTCATGTTAGCGGGTATTCGTGAAATTCTTGTGATTACTACCCCCGAAGATCGCCCAGCATATCAACGAATCTTAGGAAATGGGGAACAATTTGGCATAAAAATACAGTATGCATTACAACCCAGTCCAGATGGCTTAGTACAAGCCTTTATTATTGGTGAAGAGTTTATAGGTCAAGATAATGTGTGTTTGGTATTAGGTGACAATATATTTTATGGGCTTGGATTTACAAAAAAATTACAAGAAATTTCCGCACGTCAAACAGGAGCCACTATTTTTGCTTATCCAGTAAAAGACCCCGAACACTTTGGCGTTGTCTCTTTTGACGAGCACATGAAAGCAATATTAATTGAAGAAAAGCCAACAAATCCTAAATCAAACTATGCTATAACCGGACTTTATTTTTATGATAATCAAGTGATAAACCTTGCCAAACAAGTACGCCCATCCTATCGGGGTGAACTGGAAATATCGTGTATTAATCAGTTCTACCTTGAATGCGGAAATCTTCACGTCGAGCTACTTGGACGTGGATTTGCCTGGTTAGATACGGGTACTCCTGAAAGTCTTTTAGCCGCAAGTTCCTTTGTACAAACTATTGAACATCGTCAAGGATTGAAAATCGCTTGTTTAGAAGAAATCGCTTACAAAAACAATTGGATAAGCGCAGAAATGCTTAAAGAAATTGGTCTTAAACTAAGTAAAAATAGTTATGGAACTTATTTACTTCAGTTAATTGAACAAAAATGATAAAAGACAAACTTGGCGTGGAGTAGTAAGTATAATGGGGCCAAGCGATTCGTTATGAGATATTTTGCTCCATGAGATGCTCCACTACTCCTGGTAAATAATCCTTCCAACTTTGGCATTGAATATTTAATATTTGCTCGATTTTTGTTGTATTTAAAACTGAATTTTTTGGCCTTACCGCTTTAGTCACATATTCTTCCGATTTTATGGGCCTTAAATGAGTGAGCGTCAAACTCATTCCTTTTTTCTTGGCAAGATCAATAAAAAAACGTGAGAATTCATACCAATTAGTTATACCCGTCCCCGCATAATGGTAAATCCCCCAATCGTTAAAAGATGGCGTACTTATTTTCGCTACAATCGCCAGTACTACCCTGGCAATATCTTGCGCTGCAGTTGGCCTACCCCATTGGTCTGCAACGACGCTCAGTTCCTCTCTCGATGAAGCCAGTTTTAAAATTGTTTTTACAAAATTTGTTCCATACACGCCAAAGACCCAACTCACACGTAATATGATATGCTCCTTGAGTTGTGAGATAATTGCTTGTTCGCCTGCTAATTTGGATTGAGCATAAACACCCTGAGGATGAGTAATATCTGTCTCGCGGTAAGCACCTTTCCTGGTACCATCAAAAACATAATCCGTGGACAAATGAATTAAGCTTATTTTTTTCGGGGCACAATATAGAGCTAACTGCCGCACAAACTCTGCATTAATCATATGAGCCAACATCACTTCATCTTCAGCTTTGTCTACAGCCGTATATGCAGATGCATTAATAATCAATTCAGGTTGAATCAAAGAAAGAGTTGAGATCACTTCACTGACCTGAACACAGTCAAATTCTTTTCGCGTCAAAGGAACAATTTGATGTTCTGTTGACATAAACAGCCGAATAATTTCTGAACCAACCTGACCATTAGCCCCTATAACTAATATTTTCATAGAAATCTCGGCAGAAATTGGCGATCGATTAAGTTCAAAGGGCTTGCTTGAATATCTTTTGCCGAAAGCTGCACATCATCAGATAGAGGCCAATTGATACCCAATTCTGGATCGCGATAATTAATCGACAATTCACTTTCTGGATGATAAAAGTCTGTGCATTTATAAAAAAAATCGGCAGTAGGGCTTAAAACATAAAACCCATGGGCAAAGCCTTTGGGGATCCAAAGTTGGCGCTTATTCTCTCCAGAAAGAATGACACCTACCCACAATCCAAAAGTTGGTGAGCCTAACCGGATATCAACAGCCACATCAAAGACTTCTCCAGCCAAAACAGAAACCAATTTTCCCTGAGCATGCTGATATTGGTAATGTAAGCCTCGCAAAACTCCTTTACGCGACCTCGATAAATTATCCTGAACAAAAGTATCGTGTATGCCCAGTAATGCCGCATATCGAGCAGCTTGAAATGATTCGAAAAAAAAACCACGCTCATCACCATGAACTCGAGGTTCTATAATTTTCACTTCAGATATTTTCGTATCTAATATATTCATTAACTATCGCCATGTTTCTGTATTGAAAAATTTACACTCATTGATTTTACTTTATGTTTGAGAGAAAAGGCTTATGGCGATCTTTGTGGGAAACCATCACTTCCTGCATTAAATTGAGCCATCAACCGTCCTGTTTTTTCCCAAAGTTTGATGATGTCTTCTTGGTACCATCCAGGAAAGATATTTTCGTTATTTTTTGCAAATTTATATAAGGTATCAAGCAGATAACACAGAACACCGGGAGTCATTTCGAATCCAGAATGTTGCATTGAGATCCGTCGGAGTTCTTCTATGCGTTTAAACGAACCTATAGAGGTTTTAGTCGCAGCATATTCTCGGCTTGCAGACAAAACAGCATCGACAGGATGAGGATCACCCAATGCTGACAGCCGCATCCACAAATCAGAATCCATTCCATACTCTAATTCCACATTAAGATACCCTATTTGTTCTAAACAATGGCGATTCATAAATGTTGAAGGTTGCAAGATATAGTTCAAACCCATAACTAATGCATCACGGTCGAAAGTCAAGCTGTTCTTGGGGAAAAAATGGGCCAATACTTCGCCTGTTGCCGAAACACGAAATCCATCTCCGAAGAAAAAGGGAGAGTGTGGATTTATTTGGTACGCATTGACCACTTGTTCAAACGCGCCTGGAAGGTAGTAATCATCGGAATTAAGCCAAGCAACCACCTCTCCAGATGCTTTCATGAACCCTTTATTTATTGCATCGCTTTGGCCTTTATCTGGCTCACTTACCCAATAAGTAAGATAAGGCTCAAATTCATGGATAATTGATAAGGAATCGTCATGAGATCCACCATCAATAATAATATACTCCAAGTTTGGATAATTTTGAGAGAGTACGGATTCAATACACTGCCGAAGAAAAGAGCCTTGGTTAAATGAGGGAGTCACAATAGAAACCTTTGGCAGATTATTTTCTTGCCTCATTTTAATTCCTTAAAAAATTTAATTATCCGCACGTGATTTAGATTCTTTTAATTTTAATTGTTTTTGTAAGGCCAATGCTCTTCAACTCTTCGTCGACTTATACTGGGGTAACTTTTAAATTAGAAATAGTATAAGCAGCACGCCTTGAATCGGTTTTGCTTAAAGGCTTAGCTGCTCCATTAGTCACAATGGTAAGTTTAGTCAACGATGCAGGGGAAATATCAAGTACTTTATCATAAACGGATCGTTCTCCGTTTTTTGCATTAAGCACAATTTTATAGGGGTCATTCTTGTCCCACAAATAAATGGTTAATTGCTGATCTCCATGTATCCCATATTCAAAAAATAACCTTATTTTTTTCATTTCTGAAGATGCATCGGAGGGTTCCAATTGGAAAACAATCTTATCTTTAACCCAATACCACCAATTATCACCACTCTTCTCTTCGGGATATGAATTGCTTACATTAATAATTTTTATCTCGGCTCGAGATAAATTGTGCAAACGCGCATCTTCTGAAGATACATTCATCGTTTTATCATTAGGGATCTTTTGCATACCCTGTACTGAATCAGCCTCAGTCTTCTGTGCAATTCCCGGGTATTTCAGAGCAGATAAACTTATCACGCCCACGATTATGCCTAAAAAAAATCCTCCAAAAAAATCCTTCTTTTTCATAATTAATCCTTATAATTCCTATATTTAATAAAGCATTTTCGTTTGCTCAAGATAGCACACTCATAATAAAGAGAACAATATTTAAAAGCAGTTTATCTCTTATAGCTGCTCACCAAACTCAAGTTACCCAGGTATCTCGTTCGGAAAAAAAATTCGTATCATGAAGTAAGAATGCGAGCTCTCTACCTGCAGCATCGATAAAAGACTCAGTGAATTGTATATAAATTCGTTTGTTATTTACTAACTCATTGGGAATAGATACTTGTTGGTACTGATGGGCAGTAAATTGAAACTGACCTACTCTTTTTTTACCTGCCATAATAAGCATGGTTGAGTCCATTGGCGTAACTCCACCTATGTAGAGAGTTTCTCCAACGGCTCTCTTGCCCGAGTTACATGAAAATTCTTTTGAGAGCCAATTATCCGAAAAAAAACCACGAATGTTAGATTTTGAAATAGTTTTATTGATAAAACGAATTTTTTTGAGAGAAGTTTTTCCAAATTCTTTAATTCTTTTAGTCAGATTTGAAAGGCTCTGAGTCCGACGTGACCAATGGTAATGTAGCTTGCTGATAGGATGATGTATCCCTTTAATGGATAATAAGCCAACTATCTTACTGATTGCATTTTTTTTCTCATAAATCAAGTGGTGCCAGTATCCCTGGTAATAATTGAGATGTGTATGACCAATATGATGTTTGCATATGCTAAATATTTCTTGATAGATCTTGATACGCCCCGAAAGAGTCTTAGTTTCTGGATATAAGCGTGAACAGGAAAGTTTTTCGTGCAAAAACTGGATATCCATGTTGGCTTTTGCAATACGTAACCAGAAGTCATAATCCATAACAAAATGGAGTTGTTCATCAAAAAATCCAATTTCTTCGACTACACGACGTCGCCAAAAAGCAGAAGGCTGACATATCATGCAGTCTTGGGACAATCTATTAAATGAATATTCATCCGTCTTATAAGTACCAATGATATTATCATGTTCATCAATATAATCTGCCTGACCATAAACCATATCACAGTGCGGATGATTCAGAAAAAAATCAACAACTTTCCGAATAGCGCCGGGAGTTAACACATCATCAGAGTTCAAATAAGCAAGAATTTCTCCCTTTGCCTGCTTCATACCTTTATTAATGGCATGAGTTTGTCCATTATCTGGCTCTGAACTCCAAAAAAACCGATCAGTATAAGAACGAAGAATATCTACGGAATTATCAGTAGAGCCTCCATCAATTACAATATATTCAATATGAGGATAGTCTTGGGTAAGTACACTATCTATGGTGCGCTTGAGAAATCTTCCTTGATTAAAAGAGGGAGTGATAATAGATACTAAGGGTAAGTTTTTTGATGTCGATTCTTCATAGACCTTTTGTCTGGTCTTTTCTGCAACTCGAGCACAAGCCGCAAATAAATTATGTGCTGATCGCTCCCAAGAATATGCATTTAATCGTGCTTTACCACGTTGAACTAGTGTTTCACGCAACTCATTATTTTGCAGAATCTCTTTCATAGCATAAGCCATTGCTGAGATATCTAAAGGAGAGCACGTAATCACAGCATCCCCCCCTACTTCAGGAAGACTGGTAGTATTACTGCATAAAACGGGGGTACCTGTATTAAAAGCTTCTAATAAAGGTATCCCAAAGCCTTCGTAGAGTGTGAAAAAAACCAATGCTTGGGCGCGTTCCATAAGTATTCGAAAAAATTCAGGCCGAATAAAGCCCAGATGTAAAACAGGCAAGTCCTTGTTGTTTTTATGAAGCTTTTTCCACCCATCTCTATTACCAGTTAAAACAAGAGTCACATTTAAATCACGATTATTTTTTAAAAGGAAACGAAAAGCTTGCAGCAATCGAATATGATTTTTATGCTTCCAGATATTTGCAGGAAAGAAGAAAAATGGCGTTTTAGGAATCAAAGCCTTTTCTTTATCAGTCAAACAATCTTCGGTTGTTGTTAGACTATGGACTTTTTGTAAAGAGGGTTCCATAAGAAAAATATCGTTGCATTTTGTTTGGGGAAAATCATAAAGGGATTTTTTTGCAAATTCTGATATAGTGCCGATAGCTCCTGCCTGAGTCAGTGCTTTTGAAAAGGATGATCTTCTAGATTGAAGTACTTTTTTAGAGAAAAACTCAGGATAAACTTCGTGTTGTATATCAGGGATTAAAAAAATTTGCTTGTTTAATGGAAACTGTAATGTATCTTCCATAGGATAAGTACGAAAAAGAACATCAAGGTTATTTTCAGCCGCAATTCTATCCAAATCAGAGAAAAAAGTAGTACTCGATAAAGTAAAAAAACGAATGTTTTCTGAGTGAGACTCCAGCATGGCTCTATTAAAAGGAGTACAAAATACTAAAAATTGATGCTCTGGATAGAGGATAAACATCGATTCACAAATCCCTTTCACTAGCTGAGAAATGCCTCCAGAAGCACCAATCACTAATTGGCGAAGTTCAATTCCTATAATCATATCGTAATTCCATGTATTTATTTTATCTTGTTTTTGAGAAGGCTTATTAATGATCTTCGTGGAAAACCATTTTTGTTTGCATTAAATTGTGCCATTAACTGTCCTGTTTTCTTCCCAAATTTTATGATGTCTTTTTGATACCATCCAGGAAAAATATCTTCATTTTTTTTTGCAAATTTATAAAGATTATCCAACATATAACGCAAAACGCCTGGAGTCATCTCCAGTCCCGAATGTTGCATTGAGATACGTCGAAGTTCTTCTATGCGTTTGAATGAACCTGTTGAGGTTTTAGTGGTGTTATATTCCCGATTTGCAGACAAAACACCATGGATAGGATGAGGATCACCTAATGTGGAAAGACGCATCCACAAATCAAAATCCATTCCATACTCTAATTCCACATTAAGATACCCTATTTGTTCTAAACAATGGCGATTCATAAATGTCGAAGGTTGCAAGATATAGTTCAAACCCATAACTAATGCAGCACGGTCAAAAGTTAAACTGTTTTTAGGGAAGAACCGAGTTCGTATTTCCCCTGTTTTCGAAACTCGAAATCCATCTCCGAAAAAAAAGGGAGCGTGTGGATTTATTTGATACGCATTGACCACTTGTTCAAACGCGCCTGGAAGATAGTAGTCATCGGAATTAAGCCAAGCAACTAACTCTCCAGATGCTTTCATGAATCCTTTATTTATTGCATCGCTTTGACCTTTATCTGGCTCACTTACCCAATAAGTAAGATAAGGCTCAAATTCATGAATAATTGATAAGGAATCATCATGGGATCCACCATCAATAATAATATATTCCAAGTTTGGATAATTTTGAGAGAGAACGGATTCAATACATTGCCGAAGAAAAGAGCCTTGGTTATATGAGGGAGTCACAATAGAAATTTTTGGCAGATTATTTTCTTGCTTCATTTTTAATTCTCTTAAAAAATTGTACTTTTGTAAAAAGGTTATTCCATGTATTGAGAGTCTTAAGAGCAATTTTTATTAGCGGTAAGGAGAGCAAATTCTGTGCGTCGGTAAGCTGGACTGTCAATGATTGAATTTGAGCATCAGCATGTGTTTTATACTCTTGAAGAACCTCTACCTCTTGACGCGCTTCAGTAAGCCATATAGTCAACGACTGAACTTGAGCATCCGCATTTGTTTTATACTCTTGAAGAACTCCAACCTCTTGACGCGCATCAGTGAGCCATGTGGTCAATGAGTGGATTTGAGCATCCGCGTTTGTTTTATACTCTTGAAGAACCTCTACCTCTTGACGCGCATCAGTAAGCCATGTGGTCAATGAGTGGATTTGAGCATCCGCGTTTGTTTTATACTCTTGAAGAACCTCTACCTCTTGACGCGCATCAGTAAGCCATGTGGTCAATGAGTGAATTTGGGCTTCAGCATTTGTTTTATACTCTTGAAGCTCCTCTACTTCTTGACGGGCATCAGTAAGCCATGTGGACAACAATTGAATGTGTTTCCCCCGTTCAGCACGATCAGCCTCTACTTCAGTTAATGAATTCTGACACTTTAAAAAATTAGAGCGAAGATCTAATAATGCCAGGGTCATCCTTCCACTTGCAGTTGCAAGAAGACTCTTTTCAATCTCATCTTGAGAATGTGGATTAAGAGGTTGACGGCTAACAATCAGGAACATATCATAGTGAGCAAATATTGCCGGCTCAAAAGCAATATGATTTGCCCCTAATTTAGAGAACAAACGCTTGATTGATGTTTGACTGAATAAATAGAGATGTTCATCATGCGTTAACAGTTGTAAAAAAGGAGCTCTAGCAGCTTTCAGATTTTCATAGACATCATTTTCTTTGAATTGAGGCGTTTGAATGATTAAGCAGCCCCCGGGCTTAAGTAATTGAAGGCAAAGTCGCATTGTTTTTTCCGGGTCGGGTAAATGCTCAAGCACATCCATTAATGCAATGACATCAAAACTTGCCGGCTCAAGCTTAGCTTGTTCAACTGGCCCTAGCAATATAGGAACATCAAAAATATGTTGGCCATATTCAATAACCCAAGGACTGAGTTCTAATCCGCACGCCATATAACCTGCTTGTTTCATCAACGCAACAAAGCTGCCGTGGCAACAGCCTATTTCAAGTACCTTGGCCGGAGGGCTTTGATATTTAAGTAAGGTCTGCATCCAATGTAAGTTTCTTTCGATTAAATCAGTTCTGGAGCGAGTAAAAATATCTGCTTGTTCTAGATCGTGGGTCTGGTGCTCAATCCAATATTTTTTTCCATAAAAATCCGTTTCATCATCCTTTACTAATAACTCCTCATCATTAAGTCCGGCCTGTGAAACCAGAGTCTGGCAATCAAGACAAAATCCATAATTTGGTCCAAATTTACTTAAATTTTTTGTAGTCCCACACCAACATTTTCTCATTTGGATTCCTTTATTTTTGGGGCTGCGCCTCTTATTAGAGCTCTTGCAAACTAATATTGTCCTTTGATGATGCACAAGTGCGAGGGAGAACCTCGATGAAAGATAATTTTAATCAATAATTCTTCAATGTACCTATGCACATCTTTTCCCAAGTTAGCAAATGCAAAATGTATCAGAATAGGACTTTTTTGATAAACATACAGGAAAGTGACTTGCATTGACTACATGATAAAATCTAAATACCCACCGAAGCTTTTTCAAAAAAAAATATGCTCATACTCAGTCAATCTGAAAAAATAAAACATACTTAAGACAGGGGAAAGCAGTTCAATCCACGAGCATAATCACCTAACCCAAATCCGATACAACTTCTTATTTGCAGTATATCTTACTTTTTTTAGTGAATACAATAAAAACATCACATGGAAATTTTGTAAACAATAATTGATAAATAACTCTGAATAACAACGCCACAAAAAGCTTCAAGATCATATTAATCACGCTATCAAAGAAAATTTTTAGAAAAAAAAAGAAGTATTACAATCTATTTCTGAGCTCTAGAAATTCCCATTAACAGCGGAAACCTTATTTGCTTAAGCTAGACAAACATCTGCTCCTTTAAATCGAGCAGGATAACATTTATTTTATTTCCTTCCTCAGAAAATCGAATGGCGTGGAGTATTTCTTCTCGCGGGACTCCTTGATTTAGTTGAGGTAGGAAGTTTTGAAATTCATTTTCATCTGGTTCTCGACATAATAAATAACGATAAGCATTTTTAAGGAACTGAATATCCTCGTATACCAAAAAATCTTTAATGCAATTAAATTCTTCTAATACTGTGTTACTGGTAAGCTCCGTTCCGGTCAAACGTAAAGGTTGATTGTCTTTCAGATTAATAACTTGTAAATAGCGTAAGGACTTTAATTGTTCTACAAATTTATCTTTTGTGTAACAGGGCATTAAATTAAACAATGCTCTTCGATAAGCTTGTTCAACACTGAGTGCCTCTAGTTTTCCTTGGTTAACATTATTATGCACAAAAAAGGCGTTATTCCCCGCCATAGTAGATCCTATAAGAACATACCCGTGATTTTTCAATAAATCGTAATAGGCACGAAGAGACGCTCCAAAATAAGTTGGTGGATAGGTTGTATTCCAAGTAAAATTTTCTTTATAAGGGATAGATACCGATAGTTCCTTGCCAAAGAAACTATTGTATTCCAAAATAATAATCGCCGGTTCAAATTTTGGATTGCATTCCATCAGACTTTTCAGGACCCAATAATCATTACCATCAATATCCAATGAAAATAGCCCGATCTCGTCAGGTACATCCAATTCACTTATAACACTATGAATATTATCTTTCGTAATATAATGTTTCTTAGCAAAAAGATTATTTCGCCAGAAAAAATTGCTTGCTTTAATGCTGTTAATGCTCTTTTCACAACAGTCAATAATAATGCCTTCCCAGTTATTATTTTCTAGTAAAAAACGAGTATTTGCTTCAGTGTAATCTTCCACACCAATTTCAATAAATATCTTATTTTTTATGGCGTCTGCTAAATGATGTGTAATAAACTGAATAATACCGTCTTCTCCAAACTGTGAATAAACAGCAAATTCCACATCTTTGATTGGCGATTTAAGAGATTTTTGCTTAATTTGATCAGAAAGAAGTTTTCCTAATAATTGCTTAGTTTTTAACATAAAGCGTAAGCCCCTTCTATGTGAACTCCTGTTCCAAGGAGTTTATTAATCTATTTTCGTAATCTTTGCTCTACCCCATTCTCCCCTGACCTGGTAGAAGACTCCCTCGAAGGGGTAATGGGTCTAAAATTTAGCACCTAACTCTCAGAGCCCACATTATCCACAAGTCCGCAGACCATGGAGTAGCCTTAAATAATTACACTCCAGTGAATCCTGTGGATAATGCTAGCCGCATCTCAAATTCAAATCTAAATCATCAATAATAGTTTTTGCTTATTGCATAGTTTTAGTTCGTTAGAGCCAATGGTCTATTAACTATCTTCTATCCGAAGGATGCTTATTCATAGTTACCCAATACTGCATAGGCTATATTTCGTTTCTTGGATATTTCAACTGATTGAGCTAACGATAATTTTTTCATCATGTTGCGAAAAATCAAACATGAATTTTCCTGGTAAATCAACAATTCCATGGTGAGTTAATGGTGGACCGGAGCGTTCGCCAGTACGCATTCTTACACTCAGAACACCAGCATCGGGTAAATGACAGATTCGAATAATTTGACTGAATAGTTCTTCATGCTTCAGGAAAGATTTATCTTTATAACTCTTGGAATCAATACTAGCGAATCCTAATTCAAAGCTATACTCGCCCGGCTGTAATTTTAAAGTAATCATTTGTTTGCAGCGAATAAGCGTCCCTGCTTTGAAATGTTCAGAAGAAACATCGACATTGTGTTCTAAAGAACCTTTACCATGAACAATGATGCCTTTATCATTTCGAATGACAATACCCCCCAGAGGAATAGCTATAGCCTGTAATAAAAGAAATTCGTAATAAAAAACTGCTACGTCACCTTGAGAAAATCGGGTACACGGATTCCCCAACTTATCACATAAAACATATCGTGTGCATTTGGCCATATGATTGGTAACTTGCTTTAGTTGAGAAGCATCCATAAATATAGAATTGTCATCCCAAATATCTGTTTTATTAGAATGAGCCTCTTGTATGCGCTGCTCTGGAACTATTTGCTTTGTCGAAGATTCTTGCACTGCTTGCCACCCGGGTTGATGCAATAAATAATAATGTTTTGTAGTCTCGACAGCATTACCAATAAAAAATGGTTTACCATTTTCCAATAAAATTGCTCGCTCACAGTGCTGTTCTATTTCATTCATCGAATGGGACACTAATAAAATGACGGTACCCGATTCTTTTAATTTTTCTAAATGAGCATAACATTTCTGACGGAAAAATATGTCGCCCACAGCGAGTGCTTCATCAATAATAACGATATCCGCATTAACATGGGCTTGAACTGCGAAAGCCAGCCGCACAAACATTCCGCTCGAATATGTTTTTACAGGTTGATTAATGAAATCACCAATATCAGCAAATTCGACAATCTGCTCATACCGTTGCTGAATTTCTGTTTGATTGAGTCCTAATATATATCCATTAAGAAAGATATTCTCTTTTCCTGTGAATTCTGGATTAAAGCCGCTGCCTAACTCCAAGAGCGCCGCGAGTCGACCTTTAGCGATAACACTTCCACTTGTTGGGGTTAAAATCCCCGCAATAATTTGCAATAAGGTGCTTTTTCCGCTGCCATTACGACCAATGATTCCGAGGGTTTCCCCCTTACGCACTTGAACCGATACATTTTGTAATGCCCAGAATTCTTGGTAGTAAGTAGGTTTTTTATTTTTAACAATACCTAAAGATGCGCCTGTTTGACAGAGCCGAGACATTAGAGCCTGCTTCAATCTATCTTGAGGTTTTGAGTAAGATTCATAGCGCTTGCTAACGTTAGCAACATCTATAACAATTTCAGAAGTCACGGGTATATACTCAATGTATTATGATTTCTTATTATTTGAGGATCGTGACAATTACCATTCATGGTTGCAAAGTAATAAATCATTTTAAGTACATCCGCAAATCCTTTTCCCCACTTTAAAACCCAATCTGCCTCGGGTTCAACCATCCCTTAAAATAATATAAAGTTCATTAAGAATCAATAAAATCAAAAGGTAATTGCAATTACGCTCATCGAAAGATTGACTTCTTAAATTCAATAAGAGACTCTATTGCGGCTTTACAAATAAACTGGCAAAAAAATAAAACAAAAGTTTTAAATGGGATGCTGAAAATAGTTTAAGTGAGTGAGGTCTTTATGCGGCGTGCTTTGATCACAGGGATTAATGGCCAAGATGGTTTTTTTCTCAAAGAGTTGTTGTTAAAAAAAGGATATCAAGTATTTGGCTTTGCTCGTAAAACATCTCAGGCAAGCTCAGAGATACCCGAGCCATTAAGCAACGTACAGATGATCTATGGGGATATTTCCAATGAAGCGGATATTTCTGCTGCAGTTGACGTTTCAAGCCCCGATGAGATTTACCATCTCGCATCCCAATCACGCCCTGGCCAATCCTGGACCCAAGTACATCAAACCTTGAATGCGAATGGCATGGGAACGATTCATCTCTTGGAAGCTTTGCGTCGATTATGCCCCGAAGCACGATGCTACCATGCATCATCTTCAGACATGTTTGGACACACTAAAATATCCCCTCAAAATGAAGAAACACCTTTTAATCCAAGCAATCCTTATGCTGCTTCCAAAGTATTTAGCCATCAGATGATGCGTATCTATCGCGAAAGCTATGGGTTATTTATTGTTAATGGTATTTTGTTCAATCACGAAAGCGAGCGTCGCCCTCTTCATTTTCTTACCCAAAAGATAGCTTATGGTGCGGCCTGTGCTAAGCTCGGGATTAATAAGTCACCCGATGTGAACGAACGAGGCCTTGCACTGGTATCACAAGGTAAATTAGCGCTGGGTAATTTAAACATTGCACGTGATTGGGGTTATGCACCCGATTTTGTGCATGCAATGTGGCTTATGCTGCAGCAAGATAAACCCGAGGATTTTGTGATTGGTACAGGAAAATTACACACTTTAGCTGAAGTATGTGCTATCGCATACCAACATGTGGGTAAAGAATGGCAAGCACATGTAATCAGCGATCCAGCCCTGATTCGACCTTTAGAAACGTCACAGACGGTTGCAGATGCCTCCAAAGCACGACGGGTTTTAAATTGGGAGCCAAGAGTAAATATCCAAGATATGATTCAAAAAATGGTAGATGTACAAGTCGCGAGATTATTGAGAGTTATCTCACAATAGAAATGACAAAAAAAGGACAATGTTTTAGGGATAGATGAAATATGGATTTCTGGAAGCTACTTTTGTCTTTATTATTCGGGGCACATTTATTTTTTTTTAGCGGCTATGCAATTCGGTGGTTGTTTCTAGTATTTTATCCACAGAAATTAAATAATCGTATTACTCCTGACGCATTAGAATCTGTGACCGGTTATGCCTTGACGGCATTGTTATGTTTCCTTTCTTTAATCACCTTTGGGACATTAGTATATGGAGGGTTAATAGCTTCTGTCTGCTCCTGTGTTGCCCTATTCTATTTATATAAAACACAACAGCTAAGGATTAGAAAATCTTTTCGATTTACTCCATCGTTCATTATAAAAATTGCTTATTTAAGCGTAATTTTAATTATTTATTTACCCTCCCTTATTGGAAAAAGTACAGTATTTCATTTACCACCTATCGATGAGTTACCTAACGGAATCGCTGCAGTTATAGCTGCTGCTCATGCAGAACAATGGCCCGCTCCTAATCCTTATTTCCCAGAGCTAAGCTTTGCATACAATCTATTATTTTATTTCCCTTTAGGACTAATTGTTCGTGGTATTGCTAAAGCCAGTTATGTCATACCTGTATATAGCTGCGCTGTTTTATGGGCTTCATGGCAAGCACTGGGTATGCTTGAAATCACAATGGATAAGTTCAAGCTCAGTAAATATCAACAAATAACAGGATTATTATTTGCTACTTTTTTAAGTAGCTTATTACCATTTATCATAGCGTCAGATGCACCAATGGGTTATTTACTCAATTTTAATGGTTTGACTAATTTTAATATGGAAGAACCATTGACCTATTCCCTTTACCTACCACAATATATTTTTGTTTGTTGCTGCATCATTGGTTCCTGGGTTGTATACAACATGCCTCCCTCTCTATTGCGCAGCATACTTTATTCTTTGCTATTGAGCTCTGCTGCACTTTCCGGATTTTTATTTGCTCTAATTATTTTTATAACCTTTTTTCTATATTGGATATGGGACTGTTGGAAATATTATAGTACCTCTAAGTATCAAATTACCTCCCTTGTTTTATTCCTATGCGCTACAAGTTATTTTATATTGGAAGCTAAAAACTGGGCTGGTTATTCAAAGCTACTGGGTTTGTGGCCTCGCACCGGGTGGTCATATTTCCTTTTAAGTGAAGGGATTTTATTCTTGGGAATGCTGATGTTTTTTATTGCGTATAGAAGAAAAAAATGGACTCAGCTTGCTATGAGTTACGCCATTCCTTTTGCAGCTGCATTGTTAATGTTAATGATTGCTAAGGATACAGATCTTGCTTCAAAATCCGCTTTTTTCATCCATTCAGTATCCATTGTTATTGCAGTAATGGGTTATACATGGGCATGGAATAAACTTGGGAATTTTAATTTACTGAAGTGGCTATTATTTATAACTCCCTTGGCTTATTTTTGTTGCTTAAGCTTCATTCTAATTGGTTTTTATTTTGCGCATAGTTATATACCTTATTCTCAAAATGAGACTGCAGAATTAGAAAAGATGCAAGAACTGCCGTTTGGCTTAAGAATACTATTCAAAGAGCCAGACCAGCAGCGAGCTGCTTTGAGCGGACATCTTGTCTATATGGATTTTAAACCTTATCGAAAAGATGCTTACTTACCTGAGAATGAGCGGGTAAAAGCAAATATATTTTTTAGTAAAGAAGACATCGATCTTAAAAATAAAAAAATAAATGCTATATTCTCAAATAATGAACTTATAATAATCTCACCTACATCCAGTTCAATAAAACCATTAACATTATCTCAATTGACAAATTGGCAAGCATGGCAAAATAAATCTAAAAAATCAGAATTAAAAGTTGCTTTTGATATTTCTACTTTGGCTATAAAAAGTACTAAACAGTTGGTGGATGCAGCATTAATTATTCCCTTAACACTTCCAGAGGGAGTTTACCAAATATCCGCTAAAGTAATGGGGCAGGTTACGGCAGGAAGTGGGCATATTTCTCTCCATGGTTTAAAAAAATTAATTAATATTCCTGTTGGAAACTACAACAAGCCAACAAAATTCTCCACTATTTTTCAAATCATTGAAAAACCTAAAAGTCGATATGTTTTGGCCTTTGGCTTGGGTGGTTGGACACAAGGTCGAGGCCACATTCAATTAAAAGATGTGGTAATAGAGGAACTATCTTAATGGATGATAAATGAGTCAATTTGCTTCAGTTTTATTTTTAGTTTTTTTTCTTAAAATTCTATCAGTCGGATTGATTGCGCGACTTTTTATAAAACAATATTCAGATCTCCTTGGTTGTATTCTTGGGGCTTGGATGCTTGCCCAATGTTTTTATATTTTATGGATGTTGATTTTATCTGGTTTTAACATGTTAACTACTTTCTACATGTGGATTGGATTAATACTCTTTAATTTTTTTCTTTTGATTTTTTGTATGAGAATAAATGAAAGCCCCCAATTAAAACTAAGTAATTACAAATTATTGATGAACACTAATAGTTTAATCACTATCATCGGTGCATTAACGATTTTTCTGACTCTAACTTATCGAAGTTTATATTATTATGATAATACTTGGGATGCTATTACCTATGGATTAACACGTATTGATTTTTACGCGCATTATCACACTTTATTTATTATACAACCTACAAAGGCTATAAATATTTTCAGCAATGAATGGAATGGTGAATTAAATTGCCTATTTTATTTGTTGTGCGTCGGTAAAGAACAAGCTTGCTCTTTTGGGAATGTTGAAATTTGGTTACTTAGTTTTCTGGGTTATAGTTGGTTAAGTGCGATATTTGCAGTTCCTGTACGTTTTAGGCTTTTAGCAGGTTTATTACTAGCTACTACCCCAGTTATTCTAGGATTAACTAGTACAATTAAAGGAGATTTATTTGCAATCACTTGTTTTGCAATCGGTTTAGGCTTTACTTTTCGTGCTTTAGCTAAAGAAGACTCACAAAACAGTGTTTTAAATTTACTCTTTGCCTATACTTCATTTGGACTCGCGATGGGAGCAAAAATAATTGTTCTACCTTTCGTAGCCCTAGTGATCAGTTTCCTTTTCTTCCTAGTTGTTTTTCTACCTAATAAAAAAAGCAATTGGCTAATATTTCTAGGTAGTATTTTTCTATTTGCCATTGCAAATAGCAAGTATATTCTAAATTATTTTACTTTCGGTTCTTTTTTCAAACATCTAGAATCGCCTTACCCATCATTTAATAATATTATTAATAACTTAAAGGGGATAATTCACTCAGGAAGTGATATTTCGTTTCTTTTTTCACTACATCCAGGGTATCCGGTATTGAATTATGGTCTTGGATTTCTAGCTTTTCCAATCCTACTTTGGTTTATTTATAGCCTATGGTTAAGAAAGCATAATGTTTCCACATACAAAAAATTGCAAAATTATCGTTATAGGATTGTTATTTTTTTTCTGGGAATAGGCTTTAGTTATTTATTAATAAACCTACCCTGGTATCCATGGTGTTTTCGTTATTTCGCCCCATATCTATTGGTGCTAGTCACCTTTATAATAGCATTGCCTTTTCATTTTAAAACTCAGTTAGTATCCAATTATTATCACAACAAATTTCTGGTAATTTGTTCTGCTATTATAATAATGATTAATAGTATTTTTACTTTTTTACAACCTGGAGAGCTATTTCCTGTTTCCTATAATAGAGCGATGAAACAATCAGAAATGGAAAGAAAAGTCGCTCGTCATCCGTACCTATGGACTATCCTGAACAATAATCTAAAAGAGCTGAATTTAGATAAAATGCATAATAAGAATATTTTATTATTCAATGAAATTGGTTCAGCAGTTCTGCCATTTTTTGGTGAAAAACATCAAAATAATATTGAATTAACTGATAGTTTAAACTCTTTTAAAGAAAAAGCTTCTGTAAAAAAATATGATCTTGTGGTAATTGCTATACGTCCATCAACATCAATAGAATCAATAGAGAAATTTGCTACAGTGAAGTTACCCGGATATACCCGCATCAGTAACAATCCTTCTGATATTCTTTTCTTTTGGCTTCTATTTGTTCCTAATCAAGTTAATACTGCTAATGGTCAGAAAATATATCATCCCACAGTTTAACACTATGGGGATAAAAATAGTTGCAACATGGGCTCGATGCATTAACGAGGCTTAAATATTAGGTTATGATGCTGCTTATGCTGCATTCAGCATACATCATCCGAGGTTAAAAAAAAGTTACCATGCAGTATAGGTAATTTAGTATTGTACTTGATCAGAGTCAGCCTTTGAAATCGTTAATGTTCAGGATATGATTAAAAAACAGTTGATAGACTACCTACTCGGTTTTTGAAAGTCTAGTCTCAATAAAAAAAATAGGGAAATGACAATGTTTTTAGGAACCAGTCTATTTTGGATAACTATCGCGGGGATTTCCTTACTAACATTTATCGCTACAGTGTTAGGACGAGGTTGTGCTGCTTTTTTTCCTTATCGATTGAATGCACCTGCTTTATTTTTTCTATCCCCTATATTGGGTTTGGCACTGCTCACCATCATAGCGTCACTTCTGGGACGTTTTTTGCCGCTGGGAAATACAATATTTTTACCACTATTGGTAATCATAGTGTTCATTGGCGTTATTATACGTGAGCGAGATCCTTGGCAACTGTCATCTCATGCTTTAATGATGATCGTTTTTACTTTTCTTTGTGGAAGCAGCTTATTATTGACTCTGTATCTGTATGGGGGGTTTAATGCCCATAATGACGCATTTACTTATTTAGTACATAGCAATTGGTTACAAACGCACGCTTTTTACGAGCAGATTTCCCCAAATAGTATAACTCCCTCAACAACTCAGGTCGTTCTTTATCAAACCTTAGGTTTAAGGATGGGAGCAAGTTTTTTACTGGCATTAGTACAAGCATTGCTTCATCTTCAATGGTCATATGAAGCGTATCCTACGGTTGCTATTGTCAGTATAGCCAGTTGTTGCTTGGCAATTGGATTTCCTTTAGTGGGGATACTAAGAACTATGCCCCGGTTTCTACAATTAGTGCTTTTATCATTACCTGGATTTAGTTTAGGTGGACTGGTTTTTGGCGCTCATTTTGGTTTTTTACCACAAACTCTTGGTCTTGCTTTAGGCGCCGCATTACTGTTCACTCTCGGACCCTTATTTCAACGCTTGAGTACAATCCGAAAACCTATTCTCCTACTTCAACCGGCACTCCCTTGTGCTTTGCTATTCTCTGCGGCTGTTTATGCCTATTCTGAATTTTTACCATTTCTTTTATTTGGAGTTTTAGCAAGCGGTTTGTTGGTGGCTTGGCGTTTTCATGCTTGGAAAAATTTCACTCTTTTTTATTTGGTATTTCTGTTATTTTTTCTCGTGATATTGAATATGGAGTTAATGCGTACTTATAGCGCTTTGCGTCTTCAATCTCACACGATTGTAGGTACTGCCGTGGATTGGAAGTTAATTGGCTATCTAGCCCATGCATTAGGAATTCATGGCGGCGCTTGGGATATTTTCCAATGGACTAAACCTGATTATACCGGTAAGGATATTTTTGAGTGGACTGATCCTAGTTATGCAGACAGGTATATTTTATCTGGATATTGTATTTTGCTCTTGATATTTGCTTGTTTGACTCTAAGGGTTAAGCAGCTAAAGCGTTTTGTATTGAGTGGAGTTTTTTTACCCACGATTATGGTTTTACTTGTTTTAGGGGCTGGATTTATCTATTTCCGTTATTTTGTTCAAGCACCGTTTCCAATAGGTAAAGGACAAAGTTGGAGTCAGTTTAAATTGTCTGACTGGTCGCATCCTTTCCTGATGGCGATATTACTTTTCGCTTTCGCGAGTTGGTGGCAGCGTGGTAAAAGGTTATTTTATGTAACGATAAGTGTAGTATTATTTATCAGTTCATCGAGTGCCTTATGGCTGAGTATGATGCGAATTCAACCCTTGTTAGCAGAGTATGAGGGTATAAACAATTTAGATCAATTTTATCTCAATCTTCGCAAAGAAGTCTTAACCAATTGTCAGCCTGATGCGCCTATTTATCTTGCACTGCAAAAAAATGATAAGTTAAGACAAATGATCACTTATTTTTTGGCGGATCGTACATTAAATTCGGATTGGCGTAATGACGGTTATATTTCACCTTGGCTGCCATTGGCACAACAGTCTCCGAGCTTGAAAGCAAAACAGTGTGTCCTTGAATCTGTTAATAATAAAATGCTCTTGGATAAAGGCATAGTCATTGGTCCAATTCAATTAGGCATACTCTCCGGCAAAGAACGGGTACAAATTGTTGATGTCAGTGGAACATATGATAAAGAAAGCGATGAATATAATTGGTGGTATTGGGTAGAACATAAGGCACATTTTAAATTAACTCCCCTTTTTATTTCTAAAGAAATAAAACATACTCGGTTGCAATTTGAATATTCAACAAGAGGTCAACAACAACTAACATTGCACATTATGACTAAAAATGGCGTTTATAAAAATATAGTTATGGATAGTAAAGGAGATGAGTTGTTGAAATTTAGTCAAATTATCAATCTTTCACCCAATGAGTTAACAGAAATTGTTATTGAAACCAACGGCAAATCGTCTCCTTTGAGCTTAAACGATCAGCGAAAAGCAGCTTGGATCATTCGTAATTTATCAGTACGTCCGACAATAGATGTTTAAAATTCTTATCTTAGGCTTGGGAGGTATAGAGGAAATGATATCAAAATAGATAATTTCGGGACTTGAGATAGCTCAATGTGTTTAACCGATTGGAATAATTTTTAGATTAAAGATAGCATAAGCAGCAAGTCTGGAATCGGCTTCACTTAAACGCGTTGCGTTCCCATTTGTCGTAATGATAATTTTAGTTAGGAGTTCAGGAGGGATATCAAGTATCTGCTCATAGACTGCTCTCTTTTCATTTTTAGCATGATCAATAATAATCTGATGTTTAATACCTTTTCCTTTCAAATAAACGATTAATTGTTGCGACCCATGGAGATCGTACTCAAAAGACAATCTTGTTTTTTTCATTTCTAAAAATATATCTGGATGTTTTAGTTGGAAGATAATTTTATCCTTAACCCAATACCACCAATTTCTCCCATTCTTTTCTTGAGGATATGCATTATTAACATTAATAATTTCCATCTCAGCTATGGGGGGTATGAAATGAGGTTGAACCTCGGGATTAGTACTGATATTTAATCGCTCCAACAAAGCATCTACAAACCCATACCCAAATGCATTAATATTGTAATCCACCATTTGTAATACAATTAAATCGCTCTTCATCACATCATCTAAGATATCACCTTGGATCTGTTTTTCAGTCAATGAAGGAAAATCGTTAAAAGAGAAACTGCGTCCTGGTTTATGAATTGTTCGGGTTTTGAAGTAGCGTGAAAAAACTAAATCATCATAAGCTTTTGAACGATCCAGTGCAGATATGATTTGATCCATGAAACTATCACCTACGAAAAGGATTTTAGGGTGGTAATTAGCAGAAAATCTCGCTGAGGGTTGAGGGTATGGACTCAGTTTTTCCAAATTAACATTAGAAAATACATTCAACAGCCATAAACCATCCAAATCAACCAGTTCTGGTTTTTTGTAAATTGGATTGCCGCACTCAAGCTTAGGAATATCGGTTAATGTCTTCGTGGCATTATCAAATAACTGCTGAGCAACCATGCATCCTGTATAATAGTTCCAATGAACTCCTGTATTCGCATGGGTTTCAATAGCCTTCTTCCGATAAAGTGTGCGCAAAAACGGTGCGGAATCTATAACATTCACTCCTTGCTTTTTCAACTCATAACCAAGATTAGCTATTTTTCGAAATAGATTTTTATCTGTAGAAACTAATAATCTTTTACCGAGCCCTTGGGGATGAACATAAGGTTTGGAACTACTAATAACCACGACAAAATGCTTGCCATTGACTTCTAGCAATTGTTGAATTTTCTGAATTTTTTTAGCAAATTCATTATAAGACTTGGTTAAATTCTTGCGATTCGTATATGCATTGTTTAATTGATCAATCGATACTTTGAGGTATAGCCCATGTTCCTTGGTAGAATAAAGGTTTAGGCGTGGCATCTCTGAAAAAAGACGAAAGGATATTTCATTAAAACCGCGAATGAGAACCGTTCTAAATCCCGCTTTCTCATCAAACACGTTTTCCCAATATTTTTGCCATTTCCTATCAAACCAACTCGTTATCAAACTACTGGGTTTTTCCAAATTCTTTTCCACATAACCATACAACGGTTTTTCATGGACAATATGAAAAACCGATTGAAGAAGAGGTAGACATAAGAACAGTACAATGATAATTGAAAATATTCGGGTAAATACCTTTTCTTTGCTGTTCATGATCTAAAACCTAAAATAAAGAAAAGGCGTATAATCTGAACTAAACATCCCCATAGTTGCCAATGCTAACAAAACCACAGTCGCAGCAAATAGAAATGATTGCTCCCTAATACCCTGTATCACCATAGTATCGCTCCAGGCACTATGCCACCATGCGGGCAAACGTAATGTATTTCCAGGAACTTTAAAAAATACGATAATTGAACCAAGAAGTAATAAAAACAAATCACGATTGCCAATCAATAAACCCCAGGGGTGGTGATTGAATTTCAACGTAGTAATGCCCAACATCACTTTTATAAAACCAAGAGCATAGGCAAATGTTGGTGATCTAAAAAGTACCCAACCAAATAAAACAATGACCATGGTCATAGCAAAACGCAACAAATCGGGAAAATAATCCTTTAGTTTGGGATAGAGCTCTGAACAATATTTTTCCAAGCAAAGGAAAAAACCATAATAGGCCCCCCATGCTATAAAAGTCCAATTGGCTCCGTGCCAAAAACCAGAAATCAGAAAAACAATCCATAAATTAACAAAGGCTCTGAATTTAGAAGTTCGATTGCCCCCAAGAGGAATATACAAATACAAACGCATCCAGCTGGATAAACTAATATGCCATCGTCGCCAAAATTCGCTGATACTTTTAGATAAATAAGGTTGATTAAAGTTTTCGGGAAAACGAAAACCCATCATAGCACCTAAGCCAATGGCCATATCTGAGTATCCAGAAAAATCAAAATAAATTTGCAGCATATAAGAAAATGCTCCTGACCATGCCGCGCCCAAAGACAATTCATGTATAGGGAGAGAAAAAACACGGTCAGCAACGAAACCTAATTGATCAGCAATTAATATTTTTTTAGAAAATCCGACACAAAAACGAAAAAAACCAACTAAAAATAAAGAACTAGGATATGTTCTTTTTTGGATTTGATTACCAATATCATGATATCGAATAATTGGTCCTGCAATCAGTTGGGGGAATAAAAAAATATACAGTGCGCAATCGTAAAAATTTCTCGGAGGCGTAGCCCTTCCCTTAAAACTATCTACCAAATAACTGATTTTATGAAATGTGATAAAAGAAATTCCTAATAGTAATGGCCCACTGCCTTGAGGCAAAACTCCATGATATAAATTCAATGGGTACAAAATATCTTTAAGTATAAATGCAGTATATTTGAATCCAATCAAGATACTCACATTCAGAAAAACACCCAAACCTAAAAGTATTTTTTTTCTTGGAAGGGACAGAGTAGATGTTGTCGATACAGCTTTTGATAAAAGATAATCCAAATAAACCAAAAACAATAAAAGAAAAACATAAACCGGTTCCCCCCAAGAGAAAAAAATAATGCTTCCAATTAACGCAAACACATTGCGCCATTCTCCATGAGCTGGGCATAGATAATAGAGGGAAATAAAAATCGGTAGAAAGAAAAATAAAAACATGGGGGTGGTAAACAACATAATAAATCCCTTTAATCGTCTTAAAAGTATAATGATGTAAAATAAGTTTTATTTCCTTACCCACTTCTATATGTCAGCTATACCCTCTCGAATGTTTTGGTAGAACTTGCATTCTTCATTGGGGTACTTAAAAGACCCAACCTTATTTTCTCAGCAATATTTCGTCCTTCACGAATTGCATAATTAGTTCCGCGATCCTCTGGGTAGATATGAGCCATAGTAGATATCCATGCATTCGAGTATGGCGTTTTCTCATTAGGTAAATATTGTGAGTAATTTCGTTCGGTAACGGGTTGTGCGAATTCGGCACGCCATAATTTGTATTCCAACACCCAACTACGATCAAGCTTAGGAAACATGCGTTTTAAATGCTGGAGTGCAAATTCGAGATATTGTTCGTCACTGTAATGCCAAAGCGGATCTTCAACAGCAAGATAGCGCGACAAGAATGCGATATGGGTTCCACGATAATTGTCAGGAGAATCAAAATTGGTATGCTCTATCACACCGACAAAAGGAAACCCGGGATCATTAACATTCGTCCAATAAATATTCGATAAACTTTGTTTTAAGCGTAAGACAAGACATAAATTTCCTAAATATTTAACCCGTCTTAAGCGTTCAATCCACACAGGATCGGCAGTTCCTTCAAACAAATTGGCAATGATGGCAAAAGCAGGAGTAAAAAGAAATTGCTTCCCCTCTATGTTTCCTTGATTTGTAATCACTGAGCGTAGGTATTGACCATCGTTGTTAACACTAATTACTTTTTCGTTAAAGCTAACGGTACCTCCGGCTGCTTGTATTGCCTTAACCATAGCTTCTGCAAGGCGTCCGAATCCACCTTTAAAATAAGCAAGCTCCTCCCCTCCTTTTTTATCGCGCGTGCTACCCCGCAGTAATAATTTCTTCCAAAACCAAACAGCAGAAACTTCTTCAGCAAAGAGGGAAAATTTGGAAGTAATTAAAGGTTCCCAGACAGTTCGATATACATTTTTACCACATAGTGGTTCCAACCATTCACGAATCGTCAAATGTTCAATTTTGCGCCAATCTTTTACCTTACGTACTTGAAAGACAAGTAAACCTAAACGAATGCGATCAATAAAAGATAAGGCTTTGAAGCGGAGCAAATCCATGGGGGTCGATAATTTCCACATTCGGCCGTTAAAATACATCCCAGTACGGGAGGGTAACGTTATGATGTCCTCTTGCATTCCCAATTCTTTTACCAACTCAGGAACATAAAGATCGTTATTAAACCAATGATGGTAAAATTTTTCTAGTCTCACTCCATCTGCAAATTCAAATGTTCCTGCTAAACCTCCAGGTGTATCATCTGCTTCAATGGCACGTACACGATATCCCTGCTTTGATAGAACATAAGCAGCAGTAAGTCCAGTAAATCCTGCCCCAATAATAACAACATCATATTGTTCCATGTATCATTACCTTAATGATTAGTTAAAACAGTATTATTTTTACTCGAGTACCGCCATACAGAACGGAATAATTCAGGGGTAAATAATACAACGAGGCCGCCAATCACTGTGATTGGCAACCAAAGCGTAATATGAGCCAAAACCGCATAACTGGCAGCTTGTTCCGTGCTGCCTCCTAACATAGTTAACGCGGTAAAAGCAGCTAAGTGGAAAGGACCAATATATCCTGGAGAAGAAGGAAATAATGTGGATAAGGTAACCATAGCCATGATGAGGACAGCCAGGCTAAGTCCCTTGCTGAGGTCAAATCCCATGAGTACAAAGAGATACAGTCCGGCTTCAAAAAACCAGGCTAATAAAGATAATCCCAACAACGTTAAGAGTACTGAACTTTTGGACATTAGGGCAATATCTTGAAGAAGCTTAGCACATAGTGCTAATAATTTTCTTACCAATGTTTCTTTATCTGAGTACTTATTTACCCATTTCGTAATTATTTTCGCAATTTTAGCGCTAAACAATAACAAAAAGATAAAGGTAGTACCTCCTAGAATCACCAAACTCACTATGGAATGTACTAACCAAGAAGGCAGTTTTGTATCTTTTATAATCAATAAACTTATAAGGAGGCAGGCTAATAATGTCATTAAATCAATCAAACGCTCTATTAAAAGGCTGCTTGTTGCGGTGGTTTTATCAACCCCAATGGCTGAAGGAAAGATAAAGGCTCTCATCGCGTCACCAAGACGTAATGGCAATACATTATTCAATGCGAAAGAACCAAAAAATGGTGCAATGCAAGTTCTGACTTTGATCTTTGAACCAGCGGATTGCAACATAATAGCCCAGCGTATCACCCGGAATGAATAGCCCACTAAAAGAGATAAAACAGCTGGTATCAAATACATCCAATGAAATTGTGCTAAAGCTATCTTTAAACCTTTAAAATCCACGTTCTTAAAGATCAAGCCAAGACAAATTATGGTTAATGTCAGACCTAAAATGTGCCGAAGCCAGTGGGATTTTTTCTTAGACATTAGTTTACCCATAGTTGCCAAGGCGCATTGCCTTGATTCCAAAGTTGCTCAAGCATCCTTTTATCACGTAATGTATCGCATGGCTGCCAAAAACCGTTGTGGATGTACGCAGCTAAATGACCATCACGCGCTAGATTAGTGAGCGGCTCGCGTTCCCATGAGATAGTATCATCTTGAATATATTCAATAACCTGGGGCTCAAGCACGAAAAAACCACCATTAATCCAGCCAATTTCGTCACTAGGTTTTTCTTCAAAACTGAGTACTCGATTACGAGAATCAAGATTCAATACACCAAACCGGCCTGGGGGCTGAACCGCGGTAACGGTTGCTAATTTTCCTTGTTGTCGATGAAATGCCAAGGTCTTGGTAATATCAATATCTGCCAAACCATCGCCATAAGTTAGGCAAAATGTTTCATTATCCAAATAAGGGGCTGCTCGTTTTAATCGCCCTCCTGTCATGGTTTCGGAACCCGTGTCAATAAGTGTGATGCGCCAATTTTCTGATCGATTATCCAAAACTTGATACTCTCCTGTCCGGAGATCAATCGACATGTTTGACATATGTCGATAATAATTAAAAAAGAATTCTTTAATGAGATATCCTTTATAGCCAAGGCAGATGATAAAATCGTTGATGCCATGATGTGCATAAGTTTTCATAATATGCCATAGCAAAGGTCGTCCCCCGATTTCTACCATTGGTTTCGGTTTTAAATCAGATTCTTCTGCGATTCTTGTTCCTAATCCTCCCGCAAGAATAACTGCTTTCATAATATCATCCTAGTTAATATTTAAGTTCCGTTTCAGAAAAATTAAGGCTTTGTTCAATGACAGCAATAGGTTCGGAGCGCAAAGTAAGATAAATGCGTAGCAAATATTCTCCAATAATACCTAATAAAATAGAATTTAAACCGATGCCGAAAAGAACGAGTATGTGCATACTGGCAAGGCCGCGCGGTAAATCAGGATGAAGCACTCTCAAAAAAACATAGTAAATACTTCCTAACAAACTAATGACCAGCATCAAAATACCAGTAAATGAAGCAAACCGAAGCGGAACTGACGAATGATTAAAAACGGCAGTTAATCCCAAACTGACAAGACGGGTAATGTTAAATTTACTATCGCCCGCGATGCGCGCTTCACGTTCATAAGGAATGCCGATTTGTTTGAATCCTAAGTTTGCTATCATCCCGCGAATATAAGGATTTGAGGTTTTTATTTGTGAAAGCGCAGTGATCACCTTACGATCGATGAGTCTGAAATCTCCTGCGTCACGCGGTATTGGATGTTCACTAATTTTATCAATGACCCAATAACCGAATTGTCTAAATTTATTTAACAGCCAGCTTTCTTGCCGTTTTTTGCGAATACCATAAACTACCATGTAACCTTTTTGCCAATATTCAAAAAAATTTTCAAGCATTTCGGGAGGGTCTTGCAAATCAGCATCAATCTGCATCACTGCATCCCCACGGGTATGAAAATAATTAGCAAGAATGGAACGTTGAAATCCAAAATTTTTAGAAAATCGAATGGCTTTTATTCGTTGATCTGTTGTCGCCAAAGCAGATAACTTATCCCAGGTTTCATCATTGGAATGATTATCAGAGAATACAAATTCTAAATGACATTTCCCTGCCAATCTTGAACCTAAAGATGATAAGCGTTCATAAAGAGCATCTAAATTAAGGGCTTCATTTAAAACAGGAATAGAGATAGAAATTAACGGTAATCTTTGTTGTTTTGGATTTGTACTCTCTTCTAATTTAGACATGTTCACTCTCCTTGATGTACTGTAGACATGACCGTAAATAGGAAACAATAGCGGGTAAAGGATCCCGAAACGCTTCATCCTTTAAGAAAGTAGAACGGGAAAACACTTGATCACAATTATCCTTTAGGGGTTCAGGTAAAGCGCCAATCTGTAGTAAATCTAAACATCCAAACGCAGCAAAGAGATGATGAGCAAGGTATTTTAAAGTTAATGGTTGTCCGTGACTTAACTCAACAACACCACTTTTTTTAAGAAGAACTAAATTAATCATTGCAAGTACGTCATCATCAATGTGATGGTATTCCCTTAATTGATTTCCTGGTGACATTTTAAAATCACTGTGATGTAAAATAGCATGAAGTACTTGCCCAAGGAACATAAATGGGCTGGGTAATCCCACTCCATACAGAGTATGCAGACGAATATGCAATGCTGTCGCATGCTTCACTGAATAATTAGTAACATAGTCCCCTAGACGCGTTTTACTTGCAATATAAGCGTTACTCGTCTGCGACCCAATCAACGTTTCCATCACTGTGCCGAAAGTCACCGTATGGAAACCTAATCGCCCTGCTCCTTCGATTATGTTTTTGGCTAATGAGAAGTTAACCTGGAAATGTTCCATCTCCGGTTGATTAGGATCAAGTATACCTGCAGGGACAAACACCACGGGTGTTTGCTCACTCGCATTACTCCTCCATTTTTTATGCAGATCTTCGAAAAAATATGAGATTTTATCTGCACTATTTTTTTGCCACCATCCATCATAAATCTTACGATCTAAAAGAATTGGTTTATCGAGTGGTGAAAATTGTGCAAGTGAGCGGCCTAAACGACTACGTGCCCCTATAATAACCTTCATTTTCCAATCCCTTCGCGCCATGATTGAATTTGGTTTAATGTAAGTTGCCGTGCATTGCCAGGATTGTGGTAATAGTCGCGGTACCACAGCGCTGTTTCGGCGATCATACGTTGCGTATCCCAGACAGGACGCCACCCAAGTGTTTCTCTAGCAAGCGTACTATCCAAGGCGAGTGAACCTGCTTCAGGCAAAGGACTTTGCATGTAATTTAACTCAGGGTAAGCCCAGTGTTGGCCTATGAGATCGAGCATGTTTCGCACAGTATATTGAGAGGGTTCTTGCGGCCCTAAATTCCAGGGACGGCTGAAACGATTAGGTTCTTCAGAGAGTAACCCTGCCATTAACATAAGGTACCCATGAATTAAAGCAAGCACATGTTGCCAAGGACGCGTTGCATCAGGAAAGCGCAATGTTAAAGGAGTATTTTCAATAATGGCTCGGACAAAATCAGGAATCAAACGATCTTCAGACCAATCACCACCTCCGATAATATTGCCGCCACGAGCAGTAGCAATGGCAGGCCCCTTGCCCTCTGCGAAGGGATATGAGGTAGAGTAACTATGAATTACCATTTCTGCTGCAGCCTTAGATGCGCTATAAGGATCTTTTCCCCCTAGGGGATCATTCTCACGATAAGGCCATAACCATTCGTGGTTTTGATATACTTTATCTGTAGTAACACAGAGCACAGCACGCACGCATTTGATCAAACGTGCCGCTTCTAAGACATGGGCTGTTCCTTGAGTATTAACGAGAAAAGTTCGAACCGGGAGATGATAAGAGCGTCTGACTAATGCTTGAGCGGCCAAATGCAAAATAACATCTGGCTGAAATTGCTCCACTGCATGCAAGAGTTCATCAAAATTACAAATATCGCCAAAAGTTGTTAAAACGGAACCTTCCAACTGTAAGACATCAAACAATGAAGGCTTGGTGTCTGGGGGAAGAGAAAAACCAGCAACTGAGGCTCCAATCTGTTGCAGCCAAAGAGAAGTCCAACCACCTGTAAATCCAGTGTGTCCTGTGACTAATATTTTTTTTCCAGCAAGCGCTTGTTCGAAAGGCAACAAGTACATGGGCATCACTCCTTATTCCCATCTAATCAACACAAGTTTTTCCTCAGTGCAATGTCTCGTTCTTCATGTGCTCAGTAACACTAAAATACTAGTGTAAGATGTTGATTCGGTATTTCTCTTAACTCGACATCCTTTCTTCGTTAAATCTAAAGCAAAGCAGTTAGCGCTTCAGCTAATTACTGCATTCCACCTATAGTTTTTTAATTCTCATTTGGCAACAAATTTACATCTTCAACGCATTGTGTAGCGCAATACATTAGAAATGTTTTTTCTTGGTTAAAGAAAGACAAATAGTAAAACAGTTTTCTAGCTTTTTGTCTTGGAGGACATAGTTTCCTTATTTAGACTCGAGTTGTACAGCGAGTTAAGTTTATTTAAGTCCCTTTAACTTATGCTTGCAAATTCTAATGTACTTGATTCTTTTATGCAATTTAAAATTTTTAAAGAAGAAACGTCTCTGAGTCCATCGACAATTTAGTAAAATTAAATTACATTAACGAGCAAGCTAAATTTACCATTTAGTAAAAGAACAAAGGCATGTCATCAAAAATACAGGGGAAGTTTATGCAGTTAATACCTATAATTCTTTGTGGTGGTGCAGGTTCGCGCCTTTGGCCAGTTTCTCGAGAATTACATCCTAAGCCTTTTATCCGAATACATGATGGGCAAAGCCTATTACAGAAAGCTTTTTTACGTGCATCCTTATTGCCCGAAGTCAAAGAGGTAATGACAGTAACTCATCGTGAATTATTTTTTAAGATAGAAGACGAATATCGGGCGATTAATAAAAACGCCGTTTCAACTTCTTTTATTCTAGAACCCTTTGGGCGGAACACAGCGGCCGCGATTGCTATTGCAGCTTTGCAAATTAACAAAATATACGGTGAAAATATTTTAATGCTGGTCCTGGCGGCAGACCATTTAATTCATGATCAAGATGCTTTTCAAAATGCGGTAGCACAAGCCAGGGAATTGGCGATGCAAGGTCAATTAGTCACTTTTGGTATTCAACCTGATGCGCCAAGCACTGCTTATGGTTATATCGAAGCAGAAGGTTCCCAAGTACTTCGTTTCATTGAAAAACCTTCATTCGAGAAGGCGCAAACTTATTTGGCAACGAATCGATTTCTATGGAATTCCGGCATGTTTCTTTTTACTGTAGAGAGCGTGCTGCATCTAATGGAAAAATATTGCCCCGCTATTTTATCTGCAGCCAAACATTGTATCGATCAATCCAGTCATGCAGAAGGAAAAGGATTTAGCCAACTTGAACTGGATGCAGCGAGTTTTAATTTAGTACCCGATATTTCAATTGACTATGCTTTGATGGAGAAATCGTCAGAAATCGCAGTAGTTCCCTGTGATATCAACTGGACAGATGTAGGTTCATGGGCCACATTAGGTGATCTGGTGGAAGCAGATAATCAAGGGAACCGAATTGAAGGCGAAGCTTTTTTGCATGACGTCGCTAATTGTTATATTCAAAGTGATGAGCGTCTTGTAGGTGCGGTTGGCGTTGAGAATCTCGTTATCATTGATACTCCTGATGCATTGTTGGTGGCTGATAAATCCCGCACACAGGATGTGAAACACATTTACACACAACTTAAAATGCAAGGGCATGACGCACATAAGCTCCATCGTACTGTTCATCGACCATGGGGTACGTACACGGTGTTGGAAGAAAGCCATCGTTTCAAAATTAAACGTATTGAAGTAAAACCAGGAGCCAGTCTAAGCCTGCAAATGCATCATCACCGCAGCGAACATTGGGTAGTGGTAAGTGGTATGGCCAAGGTAGTAAATGGTGAGCAGACTTTTTTTGTCAATACCAACGAATCTACTTACATTCCAGCAGGTCATCAACATCGTTTAGAAAATCCAGGCGTGATTGATTTGGTAATGATTGAAATACAAAGCGGTGAATATCTAGGTGAAGATGATATTGTTCGCTTTCACGATAATTATGGACGTGCTTAAAATTATTAAAGGCAATGGAATATAACTTTACTTTAAGAAAAGTATTTCGTAAGGGAAAAAATGAAAAAAGCATTAATTACTGGAATTACAGGGCAAGATGGAACCTACTTGGCAGAGCTTTTACTTCGTAAAGGCTATGAAGTTCATGGAATTAAACGTCGTTCCTCTTTATTTAATACCGATAGAATTGATCATCTCTATCAAGATGTTCATCAAGAAGATCGAAGATTTATTTTGCATCATGGGGATCTCACGGATTCTACGAATTTAATTCGCATTATTCAGGAGATTCAGCCAGATGAAATTTATAATCTTGCTGCAATGAGTCATGTTGCAGTCAGTTTTGAAACTCCAGAATACACAGCTAATGCGGATGGGATTGGCACATTAAGAATCCTGGAAGCCATTCGTTTGCTTAAACTGAATGGCAAAACTCGTTTCTATCAAGCATCTACATCAGAACTTTATGGTTTAGTGCAAGAAGTGCCACAAAAAGAAAGCACACCATTTTATCCGCGCAGCCCCTATGCTGTTGCCAAGCTTTATTCTTATTGGATCACTGTTAATTACCGGGAAGCCTATGGTATCTATGCGTGTAATGGAATTTTATTTAATCATGAAAGTCCAATCCGCGGCGAAACTTTTGTAACCCGCAAAATTACACGAGCTCTGGCAAGAATTAAGCTGGGTTTACAAAAATGCCTCTATTTAGGAAACTTGGATGCAATGCGGGATTGGGGGCATGCGCGGGATTATGTAGAAATGCAATGGCTCATGCTACAACAGGAACAACCGGAAGATTTCGTAATAGCTACGGGCCAACAATTTAGTGTCAGAGAATTTGTAGAAGCAGCTGCACAAGTTGTCAATATTAACATTACTTGGCATGGTGAAGGCGATAAAGAGATTGGTTGTGATCAAAATGGTAACAAGATTGTATGCGTGGACCCGCGTTATTTCCGTCCTTCTGAAGTAGATAATTTATTAGGGGATGCAACTAAAGCAAGAGAAAAATTAGGCTGGATTCCCAAAACCAGCTTCCAATCATTGGTTTCTGAAATGATGCTAGAAGATCTCAAAATAGCGCAACGAGATGAGTTAGTAAAACAACATGGATTTGCAGCTTATGATTATCACGAATAAAGATACGACGATAAATACTTCATCAAAAATTTATGTTGCTGGTCACCACGGTATGGTGGGATCAGCTATTGTTCGACAATTGCAAGCGAAAGGATATAAAAATCTACTTCTTCGTAGCCGTGCTGAACTGGATCTTACAAATCAAGCAGATGTCATGGCATTTTTTAATCAAGAAAAACCAGATTATGTTTTTTTAGCAGCTGCGAAAGTCGGTGGAATTCATGCCAATAATTATTATCGTGCTGAATTTATTTATCAAAATTTAATGATACAAACCAATGTAATTCATGCTGCCTGGCAGGCTGGCGTTAAGCGATTATTGTTTTTGGGATCCAGTTGCATTTATCCACGAGATTGTCCTCAACCGATTTGCGAAGACTATTTATTAACAGATTCCTTAGAGCAAACAAATGAACCTTATGCCATAGCTAAAATTGCCGGGATAAAACTCTGTGAAAGTTATAACCGCCAGTATGGGACGCAATATGTATGTACCATGCCAACGAACCTCTATGGTCCCAATGATAATTATGATTTGCATAATAGCCATGTGCTACCCGCACTGATCCGCAAAACACATGAAGCGAAATTGCGACACGATGAACATCTTTTGATTTGGGGTACAGGTAGGCCTAAACGAGAATTCCTTTATGTAGATGATATGGCCGATGCTTGTGTATTTCTTATGGAGCATCCTGCCGCTCAAGGCATCTTTAATATTGGTAGTGGAATGGATGTGAGTATACATATGTTAGCTGAACTCATCATGGATGTGATTGGGTATACTGGAACTATCGCATTTGATCCAGAGAAACCTGATGGCACGCCACGGAAACTATTAAATATCGATCGTATGAAAGAACTTGGCTGGGTTGCTCGGACTTCTTTACGAGAAGGAATTGTAAAAACTTACCATGATTTTTTGAGCAATAAAAAGTATCAATCATGCCACAACACAATTCCCGCGTAAATTTTTCGATAGTAGGCTCTGTTTACATTTCGCTAGTGACCAAGATAGTAGAAATGTAACAGAGCCTAAAATAATTATTTGAAAATTAGGCTCCATTAAAAAGGAGCGCCTCTATACCTATGAATTAAAAATAAAGGAAGTGTATTTGATTGTAGCGAATATACATTGACGCTCTTTTAAGCTTATATAATGGAAGATTATTTCAGCTACAATACATCTGCAAAACCATCCTTTGTTTTCTGAAATCCAAGAAATCCTATATAGGCAACACACATACTCATTACAAAAAAGACACTTAGAGTAGTCCATTGGGGAAATGTTCCAAAAATAACAAGACCTCGAGCTTGTTCAATTATGAAAGTCAATGGATTGAGGAGTAAAATTTTTTGAAACATCTCAGGTAACATACTGATTGAATAGAAAACAGGCGAAAGATACATCACAATTTGTAAAAGAAAAGCCATCAGATGAGCAATATCTCTTATATATACCCCTGCCGAACAAAGAAACCAACTCAGACCCAAAGTAAAGAAGATTAAAGGGAGAAACAAAAAAGGAAGTAACAAAATCGTTATGTTAATTTTTCCTAGTAAAAAGAAAGAAAATGCTACTAATATTAACGTATTAATCATTGCATGAAATAGAGTTGTTCCAATGATCACCCATGGAAAAACTTCAATAGGAAAAACCACTTTTTTTACAAAATTAGCATTACTAACGATCATAATAGGTGAGCGATTCATACATTCAGAAAAAAAATTCAAAATGATTAAACCCACATAGATCAGTAATGAATACATTAGATTATTAGTGACACCTGGCCATTGGATACGCATAAAAACACTAAACACAAGCGTATAAAGACCTAGCATCAGTAAAGGGGCGAGTATTAGCCACAATACTCCTGCGAAAGAACCACGATATCTCATTAAGATATCTCGCTTAATGAGTTGGAAAATAAGGTTATGGTGACGCCATAACATTAAAAACATCTGTGCAGGATGATTTTTTGATAAATACCGACCCATTTCATTCCCTAACAAGTACACATCCAGATTGGAACTATACAACAGCATTCAATGAAAATACATACAACGCCTAAGTCATAGTACAAATAAATCATGTTAACTCGTTGTATACCATAATATTTATGAAAAACATCTCATTAAATATCTCAAATTAGCTTGTGCTATCTAAAGGGTATGTTTAAACTACTAAGTGCTGTTATGGTTAAGGATAAACATATTAGGGTTGCCCAGAGCACCAAGTTTAGAGAAATGATTCGTAGAATAGCTCACTCATTATTTAATGTAACACATATCAATTTGTTTTCAGTCGCTTTTAAAATGCTCGTGAACAGTAAACGCAAGTTTATTGGTATGGTAGTTGGCGCTACATTTTCTGCCTTCATTATCATGCAGCAACCGGCTATTTACCAAGGAGTAACTGATCGCATTGTAGCACCAATTCGGGCGATCACTGGAGTGGATTTATGGGTTATGACAGACAACTCATTTACATTTGCTGATCCTGTGCGTTTTGGGCCTATAGATGTCTATCGTGTTCGTAGTATTCCTGGAGTACTCTGGGCGAAACAAATATATCGATCCTGGCAAACGATGATTTATCCTAAAACTGCGAAAACTATAACATGGGAGCTAATTGGGGTAGATCCTGACACCCTACTTGGCTTACCTGACACTATGATTGCGGGCGACCGCTCCACAATCCACCGTGCCAATTCAATTATCATTGATGGTTATGCGTTAAAACAGTTTGAAAGACCGAATAAAAAATCCCTCCAACTTGGCGACAAATTGGTTGAAGGACGAAATAAGTGGATCATAACAGGGATTACAAAACCCCTACGTACTTATATGTACGAGCCTAAAGCTTATATGACGAGCAATCATATCCCCAATATTTCTAATAAGCCTTCTTTTATTTTAGTCAAACTAAAGCCTTCATCTAATCTCTATCAAGTTGCCTTTGCCATACGCAATGCAACGGGACTTCTCCCATTAACCCCCTCTCAATTCATCGATCGCGCCAATAAATTTTTCCGAGAAAAAACACCTATTATTATTGCGTTTATTGCTATAGCCATTGTTGGGTTTATTATTGGACTTGTTATGATGTGGCAGATTTTTACTAATTTTGTTTTAACCCATCTTCATCAATTTGGCATGTTGAAAATGTTAGGAGTTTCCAGTTCATCATTAATTAACATGGTATTATTTCAAGCTTCTATTATCGGTGGATTGGGCTATACCCTTGGGCTAATATTAACAGCCCTATTTGGATTTATTTTTCATGATACTACTGTTGCATTCCATCTCACTTGGCAGATCACTTTATTAGGTGCATTAGGTTCATCAATAATCATTGTTTTTTCATCCTATTTTGCTATCTTAAAAGTCTTACGTTTGGATACGGTAGAATTATGTCGCGACTCAAATTAATGGATACCAGTGAATCTCCAGTCTTACATTGTATGGGTATTGGCAAAACCTACCAAACGGGTACTACCACGATTTCTGTATTAGATAATTTTTCATTAGCACTTAATCCAGGCGAAATAGGCATGTTAATAGGGGCATCTGGATGCGGAAAAACAACGTTGCTCATGATCGCCGGAGGGATTCTCTCTCCTGATCAAGGAATTTGTTCGATATCAGGGAATGACCTTTATAAAATGTCACCGAAAAAAAAAGTTGCTTTTCGTGCCGCCCATATCAGCTTCCTTTTTCAACATCTTCATTTATTTCCGTCTTTGTCTGCTCTTGAAAATGTAGCGTTGCCGTTATTGATCGATGGGGAGTCACCTGAGAAAGCCCATCAGAAAGCAAAACAATTGATGATTCGTTTAGGATTGGAAATCCATATTCATTCCAAATTAGATACTCTGTCCGGGGGACAAAAACAAAGAATAGCGATGGGACGTGCATTAATTCGCGCACCCCATTTAATTCTTTGTGATGAACCCACCAGCAATTTAGATAGGGATAGCAGTGACTTGGTTTTTTCGCTGATACAGGAATACGCTCAAATGTATGGATGTACTTTTTTAATTTCTACTCATGATTATCGTATTATGTCACATGCGGATAAAATACTTGAGTTTAAGGGATTAAATGATTATCAAGTAACTTATCGAAAGGAAACAGTATGAAAAGAAAAATTATTGGTGGGAGTTTTCTGTTACTTTTGATCATTGGCTTATGCTCATCTTTTTTATTGAGTCGTAAAATGATAACCGCTCAAAATATATCAGTTCCAGTTGCTGCAATTGAAGAAATAATTGCCCCCGCGATTCTTGACTCTGGAAACGATATGACTCATGTTCCCAGCATTCAAAGTGGAATTGTAAAAAAAATCAATGTCACAGTGGGACAGATGGTAAAAAAAGGAGAAATTTTATTCTCACTCGATGACACCATAGGACTACATAATGTAACCGTCAGTAAGATTGCGCTTCAACAAGCAGAAAATAATTTCATGATCCAAACAAAAAACTTAAAGCATGCCCAATCGCAATTAAAACGTTTAAAGAGTATTGATAAGCGTGCTCTTAATCCAGCTGAATTACGGGAAAAAGAATATGAAGTGAAAATGGGTAGAATTCAAATCAAACAATTACAGAACAGTTTAGATGCTGCAAAGGCGAATCTTAGAAATGCAAAATTGGCACTGAATCAATTTTACATTGCCTCGCCCAAAAATGGCATTGTTTTACAAATTAATGCGCATGTTGATGAATTTGTTGGAGCAGGAAGTCAAGTGATACTCTTAGGAGATGCTCAAAAGGTGATTGTCCGAGTTTCTATAGAAGAGCGAGATGCGAAAAAATACTCCCCTGAGGCCTCCGTTTATTTAACTGGAGATAAACTAAAGATCCCTTTAACCTTTATTCAACTCGATCGCTACATTATTACTAATGATCGCCTCAACGCGCGAGTACAAGAAGCTTTATACTTTTTTGATCGAAAAGATTACCCTGATCTTGCTGCAGGTCGACAATTTGATGCCCATATTGCTGTTAAAAAGAAGACATGATCATCCCATGAAATATTATATTTCTTATTTTACATTAGTTGTTACTCTAATTCTGAATGGATGTTCCATAGGTCCAAAATATGTTCCGCCCAGCACTCCCCTGCCATCCAGCTGGGGTCACAAAGTACAACGTGCCAACTTGGTAAACAACGAAGAGGCGTGGTGGCGTAATTTTCACGATCCCTTATTAAACGATCTGATTGAACAACAAGCAGTCTATAGTTTAAATTTAAAAATGGCACAAGCAAGAGTAAATGTAGCAAGAGCCCAACACGCTGTAGCTGTAGCACAATTATTGCCATCATTAGGTCTTACTGCGTCCCCTCCTACTGGAACAGGATTTGATATCAATCAACTGATTGCGTTAAGTGGCTCTTTAAATCCCGATTTTTTTGGAAAACAGCGCCAAATGAACCAAATGGCTAAAGCAAATTTACAAGCTGAGCAAGCAGACCTGGATTTTGCCTTGATTAATTTATACTCCGAAATTGCCTCCTCCTACTTGGAGTTACGTGAAGCACAGACAAAAAATGCTGTATTGCTCCATAATATTTCAGGCAACAAACAAACACTGCAATTTATCAAGTCCCGCTATAAAGCAGGATATGCAAGTTACCTGAATATATCGCAACAAGATGGACTAATTGAAACGCAAGCAGCTGAATTAGAACAAAATAAAGCATACATTACCGCCCTACTGCACAAAATAGAGTTATTAACTGGAAATAATCCAGGTGTATTGGCAAAAAAATTATTACCACCTAAACCAATTCCTCAAATCACTCAAAATATTAATCTGGGAATTCCTGCTGAACTATTACGTCGACGGCCAGATATTAGAGCAGCGGAACGACGAGTAGCGGCTTCTCATGCTAATATTCGTGTTACCATGTCAAACTTATTGCCTCAAATCACAGTAGGATGGTTATTAGGATGGCAAACACAAACTATTGCAGGCAGTATTCTTACTGCACGTAATTTTTTCACAGTACAAAATCCCGAATCCAGATTCTTTGGAACTTTTGGAGCGCCCTTATTCAATGTTGGTTTATTCAATAGTATTGAATTACGAAAACGTGAAAAAGTTATTGCAGTCATCCAATATCAAATCGCTGTATTGCGTGCATTGCATGAGGTTGAAACTCAATATGATTATTTTCAGCATCATAAAAAAAGTCTCAGTCATCTCAAGCGTGCAGTGGAACAAAAACGTCTTGCTTTAAAACTGGCTCGAGCTGCTTATCATAAAGCCTCCTCTGATTTTAATACAGTGCTTCGTGCAGAAGAAGAATTGAATTCCATAGAGTTTGCTTATTTACAAAATATGGTTCGACTTCAAGTAACTCAAATTAATCTTTATAAGGCATTAGGAGGAAATCTACCCTCCTCGAGAACAAAGGTCGTTGTACAAAAGAAGGCCATTAGTAGAGGATGATAAGAACTCTTAAATGATCAGTTAAATTCTTATTCAAACAGGCGTATAAATCAAGCATCAGATCATTGCTATGCCAATGCTCTGAAAATATAGTACAAAGTGTGAACCTTTAGGAGAAGCAAAAAAATGCATCAACCAATAGATGCAGTATATACCTGGGTAAATTGTAATGATCCTCAATGGCTTGATGAATTTAACCAATACAAAAATATATCATCAAATTTATCAAGCTCCATTCACAAGGCTCGCTTCCGAGATTATGGAGAGCTATTTTATAGTCTATTAAGCCTAGAAAAATTTGCACCTTGGATAGAAAAAATCTTTATTATAAAAAAACGCTATCAATTTCCTAAAATTGATGGATTATCCCAAATCATTAAAAAAAAAATTATTTGGATCGATGAAATCGATATTTGCCCTCCGGAAATACATATTGATCAATTTTCCCCAACATTTAATAGTCTTGCTATCGAAGCAAACTTACACAGAATTCCGGCACTTAATGAACAATTTATTTATTTTAATAATGATATGTTTCTTGGTCGGCTAGTGCCAGAACAATATTTCTTTGATAACAATCAAGCTCGATTCGCTGTAAGCACTAAAATCATACCCAATATTTTACCTAAGAGGATTATATCAGGTCATGATCGTCATTATTTTAATGCATATCAAATTTTTAAAAAAAAATATATGCCTCCCAAAAACTTAGGCTATGCTTTTTTTCATTTTCCAATACATCAATGTACTCCTTTATTTAAAAGCAGTTATCAACAAATGTGGGCAAACAATACAATCAAAGAAAAACTTTTGGCAACAAGTCAATCTCGTTTTAGAACTGATGACAACATACATGCTGTCTTTTTATCTTGCTTCATAAACTTGTATTTTAAAAAAGCTTATCTTATTCAAGAGAAAGATTATTTTTTTCGTCTAGATTGCCGCAATCTGGAGAACAGTCTAAATGCAATAAAAAAAGATAAGCCTACCAGATTCTGTATTAACGACGGTTTAGTTGTTAATAAGGAAAATTTAGATGTATTTAATCAGCTAATGCAGGATTTATACTTAAACTAAAACATCTTTTTATTAAGCCCATAGAAAATTAACTATTTTTTACACGATACTTATAAGCAATTTATCTCATTGACAGGAGTGGAATAAAAGGCTATTTTAAACTTTCATTGTGATGATACTGTATGTTCAATCTGAGATATTCCTTAATAGTGCCGGATCGTTTTTAGATTGTTTCGTTAAATCAGAAATTGACTTTTAATAAGTAAGCTTTGTCTATTTTATAAAAATATGAATCTACTAAAATGAGAATAGCGTTTGTATCAACTTGTGACTATGCTACCCCTAGCGGTGTTAAAAATCATGTCTGCGACCTGGCGAATGAGTTAACAAATCAAGGAAACTCGGTTTATATTATCGGACCATCTTCGAAACCCTCCATAACCTCACGTATACCCAATTTTATTCAGATTACTTCTTTTCCTTCGGCAGCGAAAACAGGAAGATACATCCCCCCGCATATCTTACTCAGTCCAAAAGCAATCTCCTTTTTATATAAAGTTTTAAACTCCGAGAACTTTGATATAGTCCATATCCAAGAACCTTTAATACCGCCCTTGTGTATCAGTGCATTGTTCCACAAAAAAACGCCCTTATTTGCTACTTTTCATACATATTATGAAGAAGGACAACTGCTTTATCGGATGTTTCGTCCTATATTAAACACATGGTTAAACCGGCTACATGGACGAATCACTGTTTCCCAACCAGCAACAAAATATATCGAACAATATTTTCCTTATGATTATAAAATTATTCCTAATGGAGTTAACTTGGATAAGTTTTCTTCATCTGTCCCATCTATTCCCCTGTTAGATGATTCGGATTATATTAATTTATTATTTGTCGGCCATGCACAATATAAACGAAAAGGTTTGCGATATTTATTGGAAGCTTATCAACTTTTAAAAGTAAATTACCCTAAACTACGGCTGATAGTCACTGGAACAAGATGGACAGGAGCGTCTGTTCCCCATGAATTGAATCATTTTGATCTGCAAGACATTCTCTATTTAGGGACAGTGAGTGATGAAGAGTTAGTTGCCCTTTATCAAACCGCAGATATTTTTTGCGCTCCATCAATTGGTAATGAAAGTTTTGGTATTGTTCTAATTGAAGCAATGGCAGCGGGCATCCCTATTGTTACTACAAAGATTGAAGGTTATATGAGTGTTGTGCGTGATAATCATGACGCTTTGCTCGTTCCACCCAAAGACAGTAACGCATTAGGACAGGCCATAAAACGGCTTATCGACGATCCGGTTTTGCGTCAGAGGTTAATTCAACAGGCTAAAATAAGTGTACAGCGTTACTCCTGGAAAAATTTAGCAAAAGAAACCTTGGAATATTATAATGAACAATTAAGTCAATAATTAAAAATGTCTTGATAATTTGTTCTTAAAACCTAATTCAAGGGCTCTCTTCTTAAACTGTCCATAAAAGCATCTACCTTTGTAAAATGATCTGCCCATGTGGGAAGGCTATAATGAGATAATCTTTTAAGCTGAGATACTCGTTGTGCGCTATTGTTGTCAGTATAGGCTTCAATCATTGCTAACCAGGATAACCCATCAAGTGGATCAAGATATTCTGGAATATCTGCAGCAATTTCTTTAAAAACAGGCAAATCACTGGCAATGACAGGTACTTTTAAAGATAAAGCTTCCGCTAAGGGTAGCCCATAACCCTCTGCAAAAGTTGGAAATAATAAAGCCTGCGCATGACTTAAATAATTCACTAACTCATTATCATCTACAAAACGTTCGATAACTAATTCTCGTAAAATTTCACATCGTTCTAAAAAGTCAACGATATTTTCCAACTCCCAACCTCTTTTGCCTATTATGACCAATCGAGGCGTTTTTTCCTTCATTCGTTCCGCCAAACGACGCCACACTTGGAACAACAGTAAATGATTTTTTCTCGGTTCAATAGTTCCCAGTATCACAAAATAAGGTTGAGCGAGCAGCTGTTTTGTCATTACTGCTGGAGAGTCAAACAAAGTATTACTCCCTAATAATACAACCTCAGTTGGAGGTAATTGTTTATGACTGGATGCGGTAAATGCGTGCAGTTCTTCTAACGTTGATCTCGAATTAGTCAGGATACCATGTGCAAACGTTACTACATGAGCAACCATCGCTAAAAACTTTTTAGGTCTTTTGGGGGGACAATATTCAGGATATTTCAAAGGAATTAAATCATGTACCATAAATAGATTCATAACTCCTGCTTGTTTGCTTATTTGAGGATAACCATCAAATCGGGTAGGCTCAATATTCAACAAAAAACTTCCCGCTAAATTTTGTTTGTTTTGTTGCCTCAAAACCGATTTAATCAACAATAATGCGATCCTGACCCGATAAAACTTTGATTTGGAATCTATCAAGTGCATTATCTGACGTGTAGCACAATGCGACAAAATAAAATTAAATCGCCAACGAACAAGTTTAAGCTGAAATACCCCTCGGACGTTTTTTTTATAATAGTGTAAATAGGAAATTATCACTCGATCGATTCCTGTTGGACGACGTCCTAAAATGACATGTAATAACAATCGAGACATTCCAAGCAATATTTGTTTCATTCTCCATTCCAAGCAATCGATTAAAAAGCGTAGATTTTTCCTTTTCCTCATTTCCCAATCTTCGGAAAAAATAACATCATACGATTTAAATTCCTTCCGCAAGAGAGGACTATAGGTTCTGAGGAAATGCAAACTCAGGAAACGTTGCCCAAGCTTTTCTCATAAATTCTATAGGTTTTATAGTGTGTTGCATTAATTAACTCAAGTCCTGCTTGCATGGCATGATTGTCTTCCAATATCCAGGACAACTCTCCCTGTTGATAGTTGAGCTGATTTATTTTTCGGAAGTATTCATAATAAAGCAGCCCTCCTATTGGAAGATGCTGATATTTTTGAAGTACACCCAATAATGGAACACGGCCTTGATTAATTATTTTTTTAACTTTGAATTGCCAAAGTAACTTTAAGAAATTGAAAGGAAATAATTTACCGTTTCTTGCATGAATTAATAACTGATTCAGATCTGGAAGTCCCACTGAAAATCCACATGGTTCTCCATCTACCTCAGCAATAAATATTAAATTAGGTAAAATTGAAGATTTTAACTCTGAAGCTAAATAATAAAATTCCTCGACATCTAAAGGTAAGTAACCCCAGTTTTTTGCCCAGGCATCATTATAAATTTTAACGATCAATTTTATTTCATTTTTAAAATCCTTCATATTGATTGTTCTGATTGTAATATGATATTTATCACATATTTTTTTTATGATCTGTATTTTTTTAGGGTCAAATGCAATCTCATCCATACCCACAGTCCATGCCTGAAGATCCTTTATTTTTTTATATCCTTCTTGTTCTACTAGATTTATATAGTACTCAGGATTTTGAGGCATCATAATATAGGGTTTCGTATCAAAAGCAGAAATTTGTAACCCGCATTCATAATTTATTGAAGGATTCATTGGTCCACGCATACCCTGCATGCCCTGTCCAACAACCCAACGTTCTGCGTGCTTAAAAAGAACACTCGCTACTTCATTCGAGTTTTCACATTCAAAAAAGCCCCAAAAAGCAATTTTTTCATCATGTATTTTGTGATGCAATCTATTAATGATAGCCGATATCCTACCAACAGCCTTATTTCTATGGTATGCAACCCAATGATTAATTTCTGCCTCTTTATAAAATGGATTTTTTTTATCTAGGATACGTTTTGTAGTATGGTGTAATGGGGGAACCCAGTTCTCATTGTATTTATGTAGTTGAAAGGGGACGTGTAAAAAATCATTAAAGTGTTTCGATTTTTCGCATAAAACCACGTCAATTGACATAAAACCTCCATTTTAAAACGTTATTACTTCCATTTAAATGCAGGATTTGAGTATGCGTTCTTTACTTATTTTATGCAACCTGTTACTTGCATAAAAAAGCAGAAGTTGTAAGATCTCTTCAATCAGTATTGCTAAGTTTTTCAATTTAAAATTGTTCACATAGAATCTAAGTTTTTGAAAAGCATTATGCGATTTAGATTCGTTAATACAATTTAAATTTGATTATCTAAATAAGGATTTTTATGAATCAGCAAGTACAAAAACGTGTTTTACAGGTTATAGCAAAAGTTCTTATTCTTCCACCTGAAAATATACAGATAACTCAACCCCTGCATGAGATTTGTGACGACTCCCTGGATATGGTTAATTTAGTATTTACTTTAGAAGAAGAGTTTAACCTAGATATTGCAGATAAAGCAAAAGAAGCTAAAACCGTTTATGACATTATTGTGATCATTGATACTTTAATGCAACAAGCTACTGAGCACAGTGCTGTATGACCTAATCATGTCGTTATCACTGGCTTAGGGGGCTATTTCAGCGCTGAGAAATAATCATAAAGATTTCGGAAATCTCCTTTGCCATAGTGAATCAGGTATCTCGCCCATACAATAAAGTAGACTGCAGTGACATGCGATTTACAAGGTACAGAGGTTAAAAATATTAATATGGATGAGTACTTCCATCCTAAAGAATTGACATGACTCGAGCGCTTTGCACAATTTGCATTAATTTTGGCGCAAGAAGCAATAGAAGATGCAAAATATAGATCCTAATGCAATTGCAAATTGGGGGAGTAATGCTGTTCTTGTTTACGCCGTTATAGTTCCACTTGGCAAAAACAGCTATTTTAACAAATATTTACTTTTAGCTCCCATTCAACATATCATAGCTGTAACTACATTATCAAGGAACGAATTATATGATTTATAAAGGAATGTCACTCAAATTAAAACCTGCTTTTTTAAGTAGATTTGAATTATAACCGTGTTCGAATGAGAAAGTAGGAACTAGTATTTATCAACCAAGCAAAAATATACTAGATGTATGCAGTTTATAAAATGGATAAAACTCAATGCAAGATTTTATTTCTATCGTTGATGCTCTCCAAGGACATGTAAAAGAATATCCTGATTGTATCGCTATTAAATTTTTAACACAAAAAAATTATGAAACATTGACTTATAAGGAACTTGATCAACAAGCTCGTCGATTGGCTTATATATTGCAACAACATGAATCTTACTATGATGAGCGTGCTGTCATCCTGTTACCACCTGGATTAGATTACGTTGTTGCTTTTTTTGCTTGCCTTTACTCAGGAGTCATTGCTGTTCCAGTATATCCACCCAGAAGAAATCAGCATAAAAATCGTGTTTTTTCTATTCTTGAGGATTCACAAGCGAAATTTGTGATTACAAATCAAACTCTTGCCGCTGAGTTTATGGAATATACGGTTATAGACATTGATTCCACGCGCAAAGAAGTTGTTGAGAAATACCGCTCGTTTCCTGTTGAACAAAACAAAATTGCTTTTTTGCAGTATACCTCTGGATCGACAAACACACCCAAGGGTGTACTAATCAGTCATTTAAATCTGGTTGCAAATATTAAGGGGATACTCAGCTTTACCCCATCTAAAGAAACTGAGCGAGACAAAGTGTGTTCCTGGCTGCCTCCTTATCATGATATGGGTTTAATTGGATGTGTACTTACATCAATATATAAAAGATTTGAGCTTATCTTAATGCCGCCAGCTTACTTTTTACATTCACCCCTACGCTGGTTAGAAATTATTTCTCAAGAACGAATTACACTCACTTGTGTTCCTAATTTTGCTTTTGATTTCTGTGTAAAGAAAATTACCCCAGCTCAAATCAAGCAATTGGACCTAAGCTCTTTGCGTTGTATATACAATGGATCTGAACCAATTCAATTTGAATCAGTTCAGCAATTTATTAATACATTTGCTATCACAGGCCTATCGCCACAAACAATATACCCATGTTATGGTCTAGCTGAAGCTACATTAATGCTCACTGCAAAACAATATAATGCACCAGATACTTCATTAAAATTAATTAAATCGAATTTTGAATCAGGAACGATCTCCATTGCACCAGAGTCATTAAATCATTCTACTATGAATATAGTAAATTGTGGCCATTGCCTCTCGGATCATAATATTCGCATTGTTGACCCTCATACATTAAATGAATTGCCCGAAAGCAGTATAGGTGAAATATGGGCAAGTGGACCAAGCATAGCAAAAGGGTATTGGAATAAAGCGGACCTCTCTAAAGCCACTTTTGAAAACCAGTTACCTAATACTCCTGATCTATTCTATTTAAGAACCGGAGATCTTGGCTTCATCCACCAAGGAAATTTATACGTTACAGGACGAATCAAAGATTTAATTATTATTCATGGTAAAAATTATTATCCTCAAGATATTGAGCAAGCCATTACTCAGAATCAGGCGGCCTTTGAACCTCAAGGAGCAGCTGCTTTTGCTATAGAGGTGGATGAAAGACAAGAGTTAATTGTGGTCCAAGAGGTCAAACGTGTTGCACTAAATCGTGTTGAATTTGACTTATTATTTTCTGAAATTCGAGCCGTTCTTTTGGATCAATTTGGGTTAGTACCCTATTCTATCGTTTTAATAAAACCTTATACCCTTCCTAAAACTTCAAGTGGGAAAATCCAACGTTGGCTTACCCGTAAGTCATTCCTCGATAAAACTTTAAAAAATATCGCATTCTGGAAAAAAGAAGACCAAAATCCAACCGATGGCTTTTCTCTAACCTTATCAGTCAAGGAAGTTAAACAATGGTTAACCGATTGGTTAATGCGTCGCCTCAGCATGGTTTTGTCCGAACATGATTATGATAAATCAATTACTGCTTTAGGTATAAATTCTATTGCAGCAGTGGAATTATCCAATGATTTACAAACTAAAATAGGAAAACAGATTGAATTACTGCCTTTATTTGAACAATATACTTTAAATCAACTCATCGCTTTTTTGGCAGAAAACATTCCTGCTAAAGATTTAAAACAAATTAAAAACACACAGGTGATTCACTCTTTAGTAGATAAACAATTCATGCATAAATCATCAGTCAATGGTGAGTCATTTAGTCTTGTGGATTTTCCTGTATCGTTTGGATTAGGAAGTTTGATACAACATTCTGATACAAAGTTAGATAATCATTTTATTAGTGATTTAAAAAAAATTTATTTCAATGTTAATGAAGGTATATCCAGCAATACAACTATAATCGATGGAAAACATTATATTAATTATTCGGGTTATAATTACTTAGGCTTATCTGGCGAACCTAGTGTTACTGAGGCGGTAATTGCTGCAGTAAAAAAACTGGGTACCTCTGTTTCTGCCAGTCGCCTGGTTTCGGGTGAAAAATCACTTCATGGAGAATTAGAAAAGGCAATCGCTGATTTAATCGGTACAGAAGATTGTCTCGTATTCCCTTCCGGATATTCAACCAACATCACTGTTATTACACATTTGTTTGGCAAAAATGATCTTATTATTCATGATGAGCTCTCACATAATAGTATTATTCAAGCTGCTGTGTTTTCTGAAGCTGAACGTATTGCCTTTCCACATAATAATCACCAATTCCTCATTGATTTTCTCGAAAAATATCGCGATCAATATAGAAAAGTATTAATTGTCACGGAAGGGATTTTTAGCATGGATGGAGATATTGCTGATGTTCCCGATCTTATTACCATTAAAAAGCAATTTAATACTTTTTTAATGATAGATGAAGCGCATTCGATTGGTGTATTAGGAGAAACCGGCAAAGGTATTCGTGAACATTATAATTTAGATTCCAAAGATGTCGATATTTGGATGGGAACACTAAGTAAAGCATTTGCAAGTTGTGGAGGTTACATAGCGGGCTCTCATGAATTAATTGAAAATCTTAGGTATACCGCAGCTGGTTTTGTTTATTCAGCGGGCATATCACCTGCAAATACTGCCGCTGCATTAGCAGCGATTGAAGTAATGAAGAAAGAACCTCAACGAGTAAGTATGCTGCGTGATAGGCATACGCTGTTATTGTCTTTATTAAAAGAGCAAAACATCCCCACAGGATTAAGCAATAGCACACCAATTATTCCAATTGTTGTCGGCGAAGACTCAGCAGCAATTCAACTGAGTCATTACTTAAAAGAAAATCACATTTTGGCTTTACCTATTATTTACCCTGCAGTAGAAAAAAACTTAGCAAGAGTAAGATTATTTATGAATTGTTTACATACAGAAGAACAACTCTATAAAACTGTAAGCTTATTGAGAAACTATGTATTTTTCAAAAATAAAGTTAGAAAAGAACACGATGCGAATAGCAAAGCCAACCCACTGAGTTTAGAAGAACAGTGTGTCTGAATTTATACACGGGTATTTTGTAGCCTGGGTGCAGCCCAGACTACAATTTAAATTTCCCCCTAATTGATCTTATATTATGAATAATAGGACATTAAGGATGTCGCTACAAAAAAAGCAATCAACGCATACAAAAAACCAAATATCATATCAATAACATAATGAAATCTTCCATAAATTGTACTAATTATCAATCCCATTCCAAAAGGTAAGATGTAGTAAAATAATGGGGTATGTAAATACCACGTTGTTAATAACACAGCAGAAGCTACGCCTGTATGGCCACTCGGGAATGCAGTGCCAGGGGTCGAGCCATCTTGTAATAATTTATGAGTAAGTCGAAAGAAAAAACCGCGACTACGATGATCTTTAATTTTCTCAAAAATGTTACGAGGCCCATAAGCTGGAATAATGCTATGGGTTAGGTAACATGAAAAAAGTAACAATAAGATAACAAATTGACACTCATAGAATGGTACAAATTCTTGTCTAAGATAAAAAAATAAAGGCACCCCATAAATCAGTATAAAAAAAGTTAAATAACATAAATGCAGGAACTCGGAAAGAAATAGTGAGTTTGCACGATTGTTATGATGAAAATTTAGTACCCAAGCAAAATATTTTTCCTCAAGATGTATGAGTTTTTCATCATAATAAATCTTATTAAATGCAGATGCTAATACCTCAGTTTCTCTATGCAACAAGGGTAAAAATAATAAAGGAGACCAATCATATAAGATTTTTAAAGAGTTTGAATGAATAGGCATAAAAAATGGAAACGCTTCCCATAATATAACGATGCAATTAATGGAAATAAAAGTAAGGCGTAACTTTTTTTTTCTAGGGTTAGACATCCCTAAAATAAAAGTCGAAATAATGAGATAAATAATAACCAATAAAGCTACTGTTAACATAAATTCAACCTAAGTGAATAATAATCCAAATTTCTAGTACTTTACTTATGACCACTCAGGCAGATTTATGTTTACTCGCATGATAAATAGTCAAAAAAATTGTCTGTATTATCGTAAATGTTGACAGAAAAATTAAAAGCAGGAGCAAAACTCCTGCCCAATAAGAACTAAATAAGGAGGTAATCAAGATTCCTATCATGAAAAAAAGCATTTCCCCACGATTCATAACACGCCAAATTAATGTTTCATTATCATCGGATACTGCGCCGCGATGATTGGCATAAGCAACTATAAATGATGGCAAAATAACTACAAAGGATGTAATACAGATTAATTGATCCAAACTTAAATAAAATGCTTTAATTTCACAAAAGAAATAGGAAAAAATAATAGCAAAATCCACAAACCTATCAATGGTTCCATCGACAAATGCGCCTAAATTGGACGCTTTATTTCGGGCTCGAGCAACAGAGCCATCAATGACATCAAAGATACCTGCTAAAAGAAAAAGTAAAATGGCAGTAATATAGTAATGGGAATAAGAATAAAAAACAGCGATCGTTGCTAAAATTAAAGAATTTATTGTATAAAATCCCGCAGGGAAAGGACTATATTTTGCAAAAAATTTACCGAGAAACATGGAAGTCTTTTGCCAGGTCCGTGATTTTTCTTTTATCATGATTAAATCCAATTAAACATATATAAAAACTTGATAGATTTTATAACAATAAATGCAGCAACATCCTAAATTGCCATTAGTTAATATAGAAGATAATAACAAACAATTACAAGACCGTCATCTCACTAACTTGCTTTTAACTGTTTAGTTAATCATTTATAGGGATATAAATTCCCTCCTATTTTTTATTGATTTACTTACTTTTGTAACAATTTTAAATCATTTGTTTTGTGCAAAAACAAATCAGGCGGAGTTTAACAGGGAATAGTATGATATTTTCCACAAAAGGAAAAATATTGGTTACAGAATCCAAGGTATGTTTACATTTCGCCAGCTTGCGCTAAAATGACCTAATTTTCGAGTACCGAGCACAGTAACATGGAGTATGTGAGCATCGGAAAATATCAGGACAGTTTGACTAAGAGAGTAGAAATGTAATCAGACTCTAGGGCATATAAGGATTTAAGATGCAAGATTATAAAAGGATAAGATTATTTAAATCGGACTTTCTAGAACGTTTCTCTGTTGTCCACCCAATTATACCCGCGATTATTTATATCCCCATATTGTTTTATTGCAGTTTTCATATGCAAGTATCCTTGCAATCCCTAATCTTGATTTTTTCGGGTATTTTTTTGTGGACCTTTGTTGAATACACAATGCATCGATTTTTTTTTCATTTGCCAATTAATACCAAGTGGGCAAAAAAAATAAGTTATACCATCCATGGAATTCATCACAAGGATCCGCATGACCCTTTGCGACTGGTTGCACCACCACTAATGAGCATTCCCATTGGATTGCTTTTTTTATATATTTTTTCTCGTTTTTTTACATTAAACAATTTCTTTAGCTTTACCTTCGGTTTCACGTTAAGTTATCTAGGATATGATTACTTACATTGGACACTTCATCATAGTAAATCAAAAAACAGGATAATTTATTACTTACGCAGAAATCATGCCATACATCATCATCACATCCCCCCGAAACGCTTTGGAGTAACAAGTCCTTTATGGGATTTTATATTTAATACCTACAACCCTAACAAAAAATAATAATTAAATAATGCCTAACCTACCTAGCAATAGAGTCCGTAGAAAAGATATGAAAGAGTATAAGCCGAATGAATAAACAAACTATATTAATTACAGGAGCAAGTCGTGGTATTGGCGAGCAATTAGCAATACATTATGCTGCAACCAATATAAATTTGATTTTAGTTGCGCGAGATCTCCATGCTCTGAACAACGTTGCCCAACGTTGTCAAGAACAAGGTGCAAATACAATTTATGAAAGTATTGATGTCCAAAATGCTGCTCAATTAAAAAAATTTATTATCGATGTTGATAATAAAATGCCTATCGATTTAGTGATTGCTAACGCGGGGATCTCATCTACATTACAACCTGATTGGCAACCAGAAAAGGAAGAGCATATTAACCAGGTTTTTGCTATTAATTTGCAAGGGACTATGAATACCGTCACCCCGCTAATCCACAGAATGATAGAAAGAAAAAAGGGACAAATAGCCATGATGAGTTCCATTGCTGGCTTACGTGGATTACCCCAGTCTCCAAGCTACTGCGCCAGTAAGGCAGCACTTCATATATACGGCCAGTCCTTACGTGCTTGGCTTATTCGATATCAGATCCATGTTAATGTGATTTGCCCTGGGTATATTAAAACGGATATGTCGGATCGACTTACAGGGCTGAAGCCTTTTTTAATGTCAAGCGAGAAAGCAGCAAAAATAATACAAAAAGGATTACTAAAAAATAAAGCGTCCATTGTCTTTCCATGGCCTTTGCATATGCTAATCAAATTAGCTCATTTACTTCCCTCAAGACCGGTAGATGCAATTTTAAATCGCTATGAATCTTACATTAGCTAGCTTATATTATATATACACAAAAATCTGGAAAAATTTTAATATAAATAAGGGCTTGGAAATCCATGACAAATAAGAGTTATTCTTCATTTATTTTTGTGAATGAAGCTGATTTTCATAGGCGGCGGCGTAAAGAAATATTATTAAAATATCCTGTAGTTAAAGATTTATTTGGTCATGAATCCAAAACCATTTATATTAGTTTGGCTTTATTATCCTTTCAGCTAATATTAGCTTATTGGTGCAGAGCAACAACACTATTTTGGTGGTTATTTATTTTGTATTTTATAGGAGCCACAATAAATCATGCCCTTTTTACTGCGATTCATGAAATAACTCATAATTTGGCATTTAAATCAAAAAAGGCTAATCGTTATTTTGCACTCTTAGTTAATCTGCCATTAGGAATTCCTGCAGCAATCAGTTTTGAAAAATATCATCATTTGCATCATCGACATCTAGGTGATAAGAAAAAAGATGGTGATGTCCCTTTATTGATTGAAGCAAAAATATTCAATTCCATACCAGGCAAACTACTCTGGTTACTTATTCAACCTCTTACTTACAGCCTTCGTCCCATAATTAAATGGCCACAAAAAATGTCTTCCTGGGAGATAAGTAATATTACTCTGCAATTATTGTTTGATGTTCTAGTGATTTTTTTATTTGGTTGGAAGTTTTTAGGCTTTTTAATTTTATCTACTTTAGTGGGGATGAGTATTCATCCCCTGGCAACTCATTTTATCGCCGAGCATTATGTAGCGCATAAACAACAGGAAACGTATTCCTACTATGGTCCATTGAATTATCTTACTTTTAATTTTGGACATCATGTTGAGCATCATGATTTTCCAGGCATCCCCTGGTCCAGAACTTCTCAATTAAGAAAAATAGCTCCAGAATATTATAACAACTTGCATGTGCATAGCTCATGGATTGGGTTTATGAAAGAATTTATCTATTCAAAAAAAATTAATTTATTTTCTCGAGTGGTCCGATAGCGAACTACGTGGCGCTTTTTGTTATCACTCTTTCACTATCGCTCTGCTTCTGCAGTAGCCGTTTCATATACCTAGTCGCTTAGATCAAAATGTTTTATAATTAATTTAAAAAAATGACTTAAGGAAAAATCCAAATCACATGGAAAGATTTTTACAATTTATTGAAAAAAGCTTCATTCTTAAAAAAATTTCTCAGAAGTATGTAGATCTCTATAAAAGAAAAAAATTAATCGCAAAATTACATCGTAATTTGAAGTTATTTTTTTTAAGAAACGAAAAAATCGAATTTACAGTATCTAATGAACCTGAAATTTCTGTGATTTTAGTTCTTTACAATCAAGCACAATTTACCCTTGAGTGTCTGCGTTTATTACAACAACAAAGAAATATAACTTTTGAGGTTATTATTATTGATAATGCCTCAAGTGACTTAACTCATCAGCTTTTAGATTGTTGTCATAACGTTTTAGTCATAAAAAACGTTCAAAATGTTGGATTTCTCCAGGCTGCAAATCAAGGAGCCCAAATTGCTAAAGGCAAAAATTTGTTATTTCTTAACAATGACATCTGGCAATTAAATATAGATGCTTTTGCTATTGCATTACAAACACTAAATAGTAATAAAAAAATTGGCGCTGTCGGGGGTAAAATTATTCTTCCCAATAGTTTACTCCAAGAAGCAGGCGTGTTTATAACACAGAAAGGTATTTATCAATATGGACGCGATAAAAAGCCTGATATTTTTGAAGTTAACTTTCAGAGGCATGTAGATTACTGTTCTGGGCTATTTTTGCTAACTCCTAAAGACTTATTCCAAAGTTTAGGTGGTTTTGATGTCATCTATGCTCCCGCTTACTGGGAAGATAGTGATTATTGCCTAAGAGTAAACCTTGCTGGGTTTAAAGTGATTTATGAACCACGAATAATTATAGGTCATATTGAGGGAGGTAGCGCAACTAAAAAAGGATATTCTCGCACCTTAGGTGAGAGAAATATTGTCCTATTTCATAAAAAGCATACGGCATGGCTCCAAACAATAAGGCATTTAACTAACTTTTCACGCTTTACTTCCCATAGTGTAGTAATTTCCAGGTATCATAAACGTGATTGCAAACGTCTATTATTTATTGGTGATAATATTCCTTCTCTACATACATTAAATCTAATGAAATCAGCCTGCAATTCGGAATACGCAGTAAGTTATTATCCACTGAATAAACTTGATCTCTCATGGGATCAAATTTATAGCCTATTTGATATTCGAATTGAAGTCTGCAATGGCTTGAGTTTGCCCACTCTGGATAAATTTATTCATATTAGAAAAAACTACTATAACCAAATACTTGATGAGAATGGGAATCAAGAAAAATGGTCAAAATATTCTCGATTTCTTGCGAGCTCTTCTTAATTTACCGTAGGTATTTATAAAATAATCCTTGATATAACAAGAATATTGGGCACTCTAATCACTATGGGCAATCCCGGTGGAATGGGTGTCTTAAAGGGTGTAATAATTTTTAATATTGATAAACAGATCATTGATTTTTTTCCAGATAGATATTACATTGTCTTTCCACACAACAATTAGAATAATATGCAATCACTTTAATCAATGTATTAACTGAAAGGAGTATTATTAAATGTTTGGGAAAATGTACAATTTTTTTTCTGGAACAAAAGAGGAGGCTAACCCAAATCAAGGCTTCACCAATCAAGCAGATGTGTTAAGCCATGTTAAACTTGAGGAAGGTGAAAAAGGTATTTGTGCACAATTAGCCAATCTCTATACCAAATACCAGATGGATGGGTCTCCATCGAGCACACCTGATTTTCTAAACGGCACTTCGCAAGAAATTTATGATGCAGCATTAAAAGAAAGGAGACATCAGGAGGATTTATTCAAGCACGGCAAGGATGGATTGCATAGTGCTTTTGTGGATAAGAAGGCTCCCTACTTTTCCAGTTCTGATACAGTAAAAGTATCTGATCTGAATTCGGAATCCCTTGCACAAATAGTAGATGAGGCTGGACCAAATAACATCGTAACATACCCTGTCAAAAATGCAGGTCGTGCACGACATACAATTGCTTTTGGCAAAAGCAAAATTGGAGACTCATGCTATTCTTTTAGCGCCAATTTTCCTCCTAAAGAACACCCGTGCAATGCGTTTACAGAGCTTGCAAAGGAAATAACGGAATTAGGTGATCAAGATAAACCAGTGATTATTGCCACTCATTATATGAGGAGATAGGTTTCCATTGGTTGCGTTTTATGGGATCAACAATTTATGGTAGAGAAAGACCTCCTTTGGGTTGCATTGCAACTCGGAGATCTTTGATTATTTTTTCTTAAAGTCATTTTAATTTAACATTGTATCCAGTCTTGTCAGATAATCCATATCGTCTTCATTATCCCTTTGTACACTGAAAAAGGAAGATGAGCATTGTGAAACTGAAATAGTTTCTTCTACAATTACAGATTCTGAATTATCTGAAATTGTTTCTTCTACTGTTTGTTCTGCAGTTACCTCTACTGTACATTCTGAATTATCTGATATTGTTCCCTCTACTGTTTGTTCTGCAGTTACTACTATTGTTGTTTCTACAGAATTTTCCTCTGAATCAGACTCACTATTATAGCTGCTCTGAGCTGAACTATGCATTCTGTCGTAATCTTCCTCTGTGTATTCATGATAACTTAATTCTGGATCATCAATAGAACCTGTTGAAGTATGCACTTCTCCTTCTTTTGTAAATATTTCTTTCCACTTTGCTATTTTATGCAAGATCCAACCGCTAATGTAGCCAGACTCATAAAAAGCGTCCTCGTGCTCTTCGTGGCATTCAATATCCCAATTTTTATGTGCATTAGTTGATGCATGTGGCTTTCCTTGTTCTCTTGCTTGCTTATCCATTTCCGCATGTCCCTTAACTTGTTTTACAAAGATAGGAATAGGCTTTTTGGGCATGGGCTCCCCTTGCCATTCCTGAGCGTAATTTTGCCCTTTCATCACGCCAACTGACTCTGTAGCATGCTGTGAGGCTTGCACATCCGGATCCTTAGAAACAGTATTCAGTTTATTAGCAAATTTCTGCCTGTTTCCTTGATGATATATACCATCAGCTGGAGGATTTGCCATTGGCTCCCCCGTAGCAGTATAATAAATACCAGCTGCTAATCCACCCACGAACTGTTTGCCTTGGCTTATAACATACTGCTTTCTTGCTTTCTCAACTTCGTCAATATCATCCTTATCAACATGATCAAACTGGTTGGCACCGTATGGATCGTATTCCACAGAAGTTTCTTTTTTTGGTTGATCGTCATTCGTTGATTTTTGATTTTGTAACTCTTTATAGTTCTTTGATAACATAATTATACCCCTAAAAAATATGATTAAAAATTCACAAAATGTTTAAGTATTTTTCTATAGGGAAATGATTATGATTTACTTTTGACCTAAAGATAAATTTTAAGACAACTTGTGCAAGGATTATTTTAAAAAAGAAGGATTAAGAATTTATTAGTGCTTTGCATAAAACTTATTCGGATCCATATAAAAAAAACATGTAGTAAATATTTTCTAATTGAATGGAATTTGATCGCTTTGAGGAGAGATAATCGAATTGGCTTTCACCATAAATCGAATTGTGAATCCTTAAGAGGAATAAAAAAAGATAAAAAAGAAACTTGTGGTTACAATATCGAACACATGAGAAAAACAAATGAGAATCAGAAATTAAGCAGGAATTTCGGTCTGTAATTCATCAAACTACTTTATAAATAATTTCATAGAAAAACACATCTTCTTCTCTTTAATTTTAAATTGAGGGAAGTTCCGCTCCTAAAAAAGCCATTGTCGTCAAGAAGTATTGTAAGATCATTTCCTTAATTTTCCCGATATGAAAAAAGATCTGAGAAATTCTATTTGCATCTTTAATTTGATTGGGTATAGTCTAACACATTTGTAAAAATCAACAGACCACTTATCTGCATCACGATGCGTCAAATTCAAGCATCATCAGAATTCTTGCCCAGATAAGTAGTAATAACAACAGGAAGCCAGCTATGTACACAGGACCGAACTATCAACTCGGGGAAACTTACGACATGTTGCGCGACAGTGTCCACCAATTTGCTCGTGCTGAAATTGCTCCACTTGCTGCTCAAATCGATGAAAGCAATAGTTTTCCCAATCATTTATGGAAAAAATTAGGGGAAATGGGTTTACTGGGAATTACAGTAAGCGAAGAGTATGGCGGCGCCAATATGGGGTACCTTGCCCATGTCATCGCTATGGAAGAAATTTCTCGAGCATCTGCATCTATAGGTCTAAGTTACGGTGCTCACTCCAATTTATGCGTTAACCAAATTTATTTAAATGGTACGCATTCGCAAAAACAAAAATATCTGCCTAAACTTATTAGTGGAGAATATGTTGGGGCTCTGGCTATGAGTGAGTCCAATTCAGGATCCGATGTAGTCAGTATGCAATTACATGCTCGTCCAGAAGGCAACAAATATATTCTCAACGGCACCAAAATGTGGATCACCAATGGGCCTGATGCGGATGTCCTGGTTGTTTACGCCAAAACTGACAAACACGCTGCAAGCAAGGGAATCACTGCCTTTCTAATTGAAAAAGGAATGCCAGGCTTTAAGACAGCTCAAAAACTCGACAAGTTAGGAATGCGGGGCTCAAATACCTGCGAATTGGTATTTGAACATTGTGAAGTTCCGGCGGAACAGGTTTTGGGCGAAGTCAATCGAGGTGTTAAAGTATTAATGAGTGGACTGGATTATGAACGTACCATTCTGGCATCAGGCCCAGTAGGAATTATGCAAGCGTGTATGGATGTTGTTTTACCTTACGTACATGAGCGAAAACAATTCGAACAACCCATAGGTGAATTTCAATTCATCCAAGGTAAATTAGCCGATATGTACACTGATCTGAACGCCTCAAGAGCATATTTATATGCTATTGCCAGAGCATGTGATCAAGGTATAGTCAGCCGTAAAGATGCTGCAAGTGTGATTTTATATACGGCTGAAAGAGCAACACAAATGGCATTACAAGCAATTCAAATTCTTGGCGGTAATGGATATATTAATGAGTATCCCACAGGACGTTTACTGCGTGATGCAAAATTATATGAAATAGGGGCTGGTACTTCTGAAATCAGAAGAATGCTTATTGGACGAGAACTTTTTAAAGAAACAGCATAAGGAAAAATGAAAATGGAACAGAATGACATAGTAATCGTTGCGGCAAAAAGAACTCCTATGGGAGCCATGCTAGGAAATTTATCAGCTCTTTCGGCTCCAGAATTAGGAGCAATTGCACATATGGCTGCCCTATCTCAAGCAGGAATTAGCCCAGCAGAAATAGATGAAGTAATCAGTGGCTGTGTCTTACAAGCTGGAATTGGTCAAGCGCCGGCACGACAAGCTGCAATTAAAGCAGGATTGCCCAACTCTTCAGGAGCTACCACCATCAATAAGATGTGTGGTTCAGGAATGAAAGCAGTCATGTTAGCTCATGACTTAATTCGAGCAGGCACTGCACATATTATCCTTGCCAGTGGTATGGAGAGCATGAGTAATGCACCTTATCTATTGAGCAAGGCACGCTCAGGATACCGGCTAGGACATGGTGAATTAAAAGATCATATGTTCCTCGACGGATTAGAAGATGCCTATGATAAAGGAAAATTAATGGGGGTTTTCGCAGAAGCTACGGCGAGTCACTTTCATTTTAGCAGAGAGCAGCAGGATGAATTCGCTACCCGTTCCATGACCAGGGCACTCCAAGCAATAGAAAATGGAGATTTTAAAGAAGAAATTGCCCCGGTAACAATTAATACACGTAAGGGTGATATTACAGTGAATGTGGATGAAGGTCCTGATGCTGCAAAAATCGCTAAGATAGCCCAATTAAAACCTGCATTTAAAGCAGATGGAACCGTTACTGCTGCCAACTCAAGTTCTATATCTGACGGTGCAGCCAGTCTGATTTTAATGAGTGCTGGACAGGCAGAAAAACGCGGTATTCAACCCATTGCCCGCATTGTTGCTCATGCAAGTCATTCACAAGCACCAGAGTGGTTTACTACAGCACCAGTAGACGCCATTCGCAAAGTCATGAATAAAGCATCCTGGAAACAAAATGATGTGGATCTTTATGAAATAAATGAAGCATTTGCTGTAGTAGCAATGGCCGCTATAACACAACTTGAATTAAATCCAGAACACGTTAATATCCACGGCGGAGCTTGTGCTTTAGGTCATCCAATTGGTGCATCCGGTGCACGTATTTTAGTAACGTTGATACACGCCCTGAAGCATCAAGGGAAAAAACGCGGTGTCGCTTCCTTGTGTATTGGTGGTGGAGAAGCAACTGCTATGGCAATTGAATTAATTTAAAAATAAAAAAGCCCCCCTCTTCCATAAATGGAATAGGGGATCTCTTACAAAAAAAGTAATAGCTCATGTCCCCATATTAAGCAGTTGGATTTTCGCACATGCTGCGCCAAATACAGCTGTTCCTGATAGGGACTGAGCCCTTACAAAAAAGGATGTTCATGCTACGACACAGTCTTATCTACCTGTTACTGAGTATTTTGGTAGTACTCTTCGCAAAATACGCACATCTTGTTATTGTCTATGTTGATATGTTTTTTACCTACGTTAATTTGAAATTAACCCCTATATTCAGCCAAACAGGCTGGGGGCTTGTAGTTCGCAAAATTTTAGTTCTTGTCGTATTACCGGTAGTGATTACTGCCGTCCCAGCGCTTATTTACAAGTTCATCAAAGGAGGCAATATGCCTCACTTTATTGCGATTACTTGGATTATTTGGACAATCATTGTTTTAAGCGATATTTTGGTACTACGATAAGGAACAGGCATGGCAAAATTAATCAGTCAAATCAACACAAGTAGTCAAGAATTCAAAGAAAATCAAACAGCCATGCAATCCTTAGTGGATGAGTTACACAATCGAATTCAGTACATTGCTTTAGGCGGTGATGAAAAAGCACGTGCCCGTCATTTAAAACATGGTAAATTATTACCAAGAGAACGATTGCAGCAATTACTTGATCCTGGAAGTCCTTTTCTTGAACTATCCCAACTTGCAGCTTATCAAGTATATGACGATGTAGTCCCTGCTGCAGGAATTATCACAGGGGTCGGCTGGGTTTCAGGTATTGAGTGTGTTGTTGTTGTCAATGACGCCACGGTAAAAGGCGGTACTTACTATCCCTTAACAGTAAAAAAACACTTAAGGGCACAAGAAATCGCGCTAATGAATCATTTGCCCTGCATTTACCTGGTAGACTCCGGTGGAGCTTATTTGCCCCATCAAGATGAAGTCTTTCCTGATCGCGATCATTTTGGACGAATCTTTTTTAATCAAGCGCAAATGTCTGCGCAAAATATTCCGCAAATTGCAGTAGTGATGGGCTCTTGTACTGCGGGTGGCGCTTATGTTCCTGCAATGGCCGACGAATCAATTATGGTTAAAAATCAAGCCACGATTTTTCTTGGCGGACCACCTCTTGTCAAAGCAGCTACAGGTGAAGTCATCAGTGCTGAAGAATTAGGCGGTGCTGATGTCCATTGCAGGCATTCAGGCGTAGCTGATCACTACGCCGAACATGATGCCCATGCTCTTCATCTAGCACGAACCACTATAAGCAATTTAAATCGTAAAAAACCACATCAATTAACGCGGATTGAAACCGTAGAGCCACTCTATGACAGCAAAGAATTAAATGGCATAGTACCTGCTGACCCCCGAAAACCCTTTGATATTCGAGAAATTATTGCACGCATTGTTGATGGTTCTGAATTTGATGAATTTAAAGCGCTCTTTGGCACTACATTGGTTTGTGGCTTCGCACACTTATACGGTTATCCCATAGGAATTATTGCAAATAATGGCATCCTATTTAGCGAAAGTGCCTTGAAGGGAACCCACTTTATAGAACTTTGTTGCCAACGTAAAATTCCTTTATTGTTCCTGCAAAATATTACTGGTTTTATGGTTGGTTCTAAATATGAAGCCTCTGGTATTGCCAAACATGGCGCAAAAATGGTAACCGCAGTTGCCAATGCCAATGTTCCTAAATTTACAGTAATCGTTGGGGGTAGTTTTGGCGCAGGGAATTATGCCATGTGCGGACGTGCCTATAATCCTAATTTTCTCTGGTCTTGGCCTAACTCACGCATTTCAGTCATGGGAGGAGAACAAGCTGCTAATGTTTTGGCGCAAGTGAATCGAGACAAATTGGCAAAGCAAGGAAACGATTGGCCTGTAGAAGAGGAAGAACGCTTTAAAGAGCAATTACGCTCCCAATATGAGGCTCAGGGAAATCCTTATTATGCCAGCGCCCGATTGTGGGATGATGGTGTTATTGCCCCTCAAGATACACGCAAAGTATTAGGGTTAGGGTTATCAGCCGCATTAAATGCCCCTATTGAATCAACACGCTTTGGCGTATTTCGCATGTAAGGAGACACAAGGTGAGCGACTTGTTGTTTGAAATTCAAGATCACTTGTATTTACTCACTTTAAATCGTGTGAGTAAGCACAATGCTTTTGATAATCAGCTTTTAAGCGAGATGCAACATCAGCTTGATGCTGCTATTGCCAATTCTAATGTTCGTGTCATAGTGCTCAAAGCAAATGGAAAACATTTTTCTGCAGGGGCTGATTTAGCCTGGATGCAAAACATGGCACGTTATAATGAAGAAGAAAATCTCAAGGATGCCATGGTACTTGGTAATCTGATGTACACTTTAAATAAAAGCCCTAAACCCACTTTAGCTATGGTACATGGCTCTGCTTTTGGTGGTGGAGCAGGTCTTGCAGCGGCATGTGATATTACTATAGCTTCCCAATCAGCACGTTTTTGTTTTTCAGAAGTTAAATTGGGTCTTATACCGGCAGTAATTAGTCCATACGTCGTGCAAGCCGTTGGGGAACGTAGCGCTAAAGCATTATTTATGAGTGCTGAGGTTTTTGATGCAGCAAAGGCATTGTCATTACATTTAGTACAACACTGTGTTCCTGAGGAAAACTTGTTGGAATTTACACTTAATTATGCAAAACAAATCAGCAACAATGCACCCGATGCAGTCAGAGCATCAAAACAACTGGCAAGCTATGTAGCAAATAAAAAAATAAATGATGAACTTGTTTATTACACTGCTTCCTTAATCGCTCAAAAAAGAGTATCCGCTGAGGGACAACAAGGGCTTAATGCATTTTTAAAGAAAGAAACACCAAACTGGAATTAGTAGCCTGGGTGCAGCACAGCGAAACCCGGGATCGGTAAACGATGTATTCCCGGGTTCCGCTGTGCTGCACCCAGGCTATAAAGTACTCGGACTCCATTAAATGAGTTTAAGTGGTTATAAAAGTAAAAATTAGATGAGGCACTAATGTTTAATAAAGTTCTTATTGCCAACCGCGGTGAAATTGCCTGCAGAATTATCAAAACTGCTCAATCTATGGGCATACAAACAGTAGCTATTTATTCCTCGGTTGATAAAGACAGTCTGCATGTACGAAGTGCTGACAGTGCATATTGTGTTGGTGACGCACCTGCTAAAGACAGCTATCTGAATATCACTAACATTATTCATATTGCCAAGGAATGTGGAGCGCAAGCCATTCATCCCGGTTATGGATTTTTATCTGAAAACCCCGAATTTGCCAATGCATGTAAAGAAGCTGGCATTGTTTTTATTGGTCCTTCAGTCGAAGCAATGGAAGCAATGGCATCCAAACAATTAGCTAAACAATTACTGGAAAAAACCAAAGTCCCATTAACCCCGGGCTATCACGGCAGCGAACAAGCAGAAGACAAATTACTGGCTGAAGCAAAAAAAATAGGATTTCCTGTCCTACTCAAAGCGGCTAATGGCGGTGGTGGCAAAGGGATGCGTGCTGTTCATCACGAATCTGAGTTTAGTGCTGCTCTGGCCGGAGCAAAACGTGAATCAATGGCAAGTTTTGCCGATGACACAATGATTATAGAAAAACTGGTGCTTCATCCTCGTCATGTTGAATTACAAATCATGGCAGACAATCATGGCAATGTTGTTCATTTATTCGAACGCGATTGTTCTATTCAACGGCGACATCAAAAGATTATTGAAGAAGCTCCAGCACCCAATTTATCTGTTTCTTTACGACAAAAACTTGCTGAGGCAGCTTGTGAGGTAGCTCGATCTATAAAATACAGTGGCGCAGGTACTGTTGAGTTTTTAGTAGATGATTCAGAACATTTCTATTTTATGGAAATGAATACTCGGTTGCAGGTAGAACATCCAGTGACTGAAATGATTACCGGGCTTGATTTAGTCGCATGGCAGCTGAAAATTGCTGCCAATGAAACGTTACCTTTAACTCAAGATAGAATTCAAGCACATGGTCATGCTATCGAATGCCGTATCTATGCAGAGGATCCGCATCATGACTTTATTCCATCAATAGGACAAATCCACTTTTTGCAAGAACCTTCTGGAGATGGAATACGCATTGATACAGGGGTACAAATTTCATCACAAATTACTATGTACTATGATCCTATGATCGCCAAGCTTATCGTATGGGGGGCTAATCGCGATGAAGCATTGTCTCGATTAGGGCTTGCTTTATCCAGTTATTTTATTGGCGGAGTCAAAACGAACATTCCGTTTTTACAAGCGATTTGTCAACACGCCAAATTCAGGCAGGCAAAACTCAGTACCGATTTTTTAAGCCAGGAAGAAATCAAACTTCCAGCAACAGATAAGGAAATAGCCTTAGTCATGGCTGTGAGTTTTGATTATTTAAACAACATTAATACATTTCGGGATCCCTTATTGCAAGAAGCGTTTGCCTGGCAATCCCAAATATCAAGCCATTGGATATGGCGCTATAAAGATCAGGATGAATTGATTGAAGCATTTATCACGCCAATGGATAAAAACCACTTTAAAGTTCGATTCAAAACACAGGAACATTTGGTTTATGCTCATTTAACTGGCGATAAAATCTATATTGAAACAAAGAAACAAAAGCATCACGCTACAGTTGAAAATAAAAAACAATCTTTGACCTTGTATGCGAGTCAGGGGCAAATTACTATTGAGCGGTTTAACTGGGGAACACTTGGTGCGCAAACCAACGTTCATAAAGGACAGCTTACAGCACCAATGCCAGCAACTGTGGTCGCAATTTTAAAAAATATCGGTGAAAAGGTAAAAGCAGGTGAACGTTTAATCGTTTTAGAAGCAATGAAAATGGAACATACCATTCATGCCCCTACTGACGGCACTTTGTTGGATATATTCTATACCGTTGGTGCACAAGTGAATGAAGGAGAAGAACTGCTGTCATTAAGTGAAGAAGATTCTTAAAATATAGGTTTGGTCGTTAAAATATATTGCTGGATGAAACGAAACTAACTCAGAAGAGCATATGATTACAGGTTTGCTATACCACAGCAACGTATGACCACCTTGGAAAATTAAAAGAGATAATTATGGACTATCCGCAAAATGTAACCATTATAGAAGTAGGCCCGCGCGATGGCTTGCAAAATGAGTCTTCTTTTGTATCCAGCAAACACAAAATTGAATTAATCAATTTACTCAGTGAATCTGGCTTGCAATATATCGAAGTAACTAGTTTTGTATCTGCAAAAGCCATTCCACAACTGGCAGACCATAATGAAGTATTCCGTGCCATAGATAAAGTCCCATCCATACACTATTCTGCGTTAGTTCCTAATGAGCACGGCATGCTCAAAGCATTGGATGCTGGTGTTAAAGAAATTGCAGTATTTACTGCAGCAAGCGAACAATTTAACCAACGAAATATTAATTGCTCCATCGACGAAAGTATTTCTCGTTTTAAGTCCGTCCTTATTTTAGCAAAAGAAAAACACATCAAGGTACGAGGATATATTTCCTGTGTCCTTGGTTGTCCTTATGAAGGGAGTGTAGCTCCCGAAAGGGTAGTTGAAGTAACGAAAAAATTATTGGATTTGGGTGTAGATGAAATTTCATTAGGAGATACTATAGGTGTTGGAACTCCATATCAGACCCATCTATTACTCGAACAAATACTTAAATTATTGCCACTGAATCAATTGGCAATGCATTTTCATGACACTTACGGTCAGGCTATAGCAAATATTTATACTTCATTACAACACGGAGTCCACCGTTTTGACAGTTCAGTTGCTGGACTTGGTGGTTGTCCTTACGCACGTGGTGCAAGCGGTAATGTTGCTACCGAAGACGTTCTATACTTAATGCATGGTTTAGGAATAAATACAGGTGTAGATATATTTAAAATTGTGACGGCTGGCGACATGATCTGTAAAATTTTAGGACGTAAAAATCAATCAAAAGTCGCGAATGCAATGTTAGCAAATCCCTGTAATTAGAATATTTATCACGTTATACCCCACTTCTCCCAGACTGCCTCTGTTAATTATATAGAGTCTGGCTGAAATAAAATGATAAATAAAAGGTAATAGCTCAAATTCCTGTGTTCATTGAACGGTCGGATTTGAGGCTGAGCACTTACAATAAGAGAGAATGAAATGAATGACATCTTATGGAAGCCCAAATATCCTAAAAAAAGTAAAATGTGGCAATTTATGGAGTTCGCTGCCAAACAAAACAGTCAGATTTTTGAAAATTATCAAGATATGCATACCTGGTCCGTTAAGCATCCTGACTCCTTTTGGCCAACACTTTGTGATTTCTTTCATGTGCAGTTTAATACAGAACCTTACCAAATCCTGAATCATGAAAATGAAATGATAAACGCACATTGGTTTGCTGGGGCTCAATTTAATTTTGCTGAAAAACTGTTATCACGCAGAGATAAACATCCTGCTTTAATTAGCCTCAATGAAGACAACAGCAAACAAGTAATTAGTTACGAGCAGCTACATGATTTGGTTGCACAATGTGCAGCAGGTTTAAAAGCGATCGGAGTTACTGCCGGCGACAGAGTAGCTGCTTTAATGCCCAATACCGCACATACAATTATCGCCATGCTTGCTACTACCTCATTAGGAGCGATTTGGTCTTCTTGTTCCCCTGATTTTGGCGCTCAAGCCGCAATTGATCGCTTGGGCCAAATTGATCCTAAAGTATTGTTTATCTGTGATGGGCATCAATATCAAGGAAAAAAACACAGTGGGGCAGAAAAGATCAAACAACTGAATGATGCGATTAACTCACTCATCCAAATTGTAATTTGTCCTAATATAAACGAGTCCATCGATATTTCTGCACTGCCTAAAGCACAACATTGGAGGGATTTCCTTCGCCCAGCAAGTCATTGTGAATTTGTTGCCATGCCTTTTGAACATCCAGTTTACATTATGTTCTCATCAGGAACTACTGGAAAACCCAAATGCATTGTCCATGGAGCAGGAGGAACCCTATTACAACACCTTAAAGAATTAGGATTACATACCGATCTGCATGCTAAGGACAACTTATGCTTTTATACTACGTGCGGATGGATGATGTGGAACTGGACTGTTTCCGCACTTGCCCTAGGAGTGACTCTCACGTTATACGAAGGTTCTCCAACTTATCCAGAGAGCAATCGTTTATTCAAACTCATTGCGGAAGAACAGGTTACTGTTTTTGGTACGAGTGCCAAATTCATCTCTTCAGTAGAAAAAGAAGGAGTTAAACCCAAAGAAGAGTTTGATTTTACTCATTTGCGTTGCATCCTCTCTACAGGCTCCCCCCTTCTACCTAAAAACTATGATTACGTTTATGAACAAATCAAAAAGGACGTCCAGCTTTGTTCTATTTCAGGGGGGACAGACATCATTTCTTGTTTTGCCTTAGGTAATCCAATGCTGCCAATTTACAGAGGTGAATTGCAATGCTTTGGCCTTGGTATGGCTGTTGATGTCTTTGATGAACATGGACATCCCGTTCGTGAAAAACGTGGGGAATTAGTCTGTACTGCCCCCTTTCCATCCATGCCCGTAGGTTTTTGGAATGATCCCGAAAAAACCGCATATCAACACGCTTATTTCGGACGATTTCCCGGAATATGGGCTCATGGAGATTTTGCAGAGATTACCGCCCACAATGGATTAATCATTTATGGACGATCAGACGCTGTTTTAAATCCTGGAGGCGTGCGTATCGGTACCGCTGAAATCTATAGACAAGTAGAAAAAATAGATGAAGTGGTGGACAGCATTGTAATTGGTCAAGATTGGCAAGATGATGTGCGTATCGTTCTGTTTGTTAAATTACGTGACGATATGAAGCTCTCGGAAGAGTTAATAAATAAAATTCGCTTAACGATTCGTCAGAATGCCTCACCAAGACATGTACCAGCAAAAATATTGCAAGTTGCAGATATTCCTAGAACAATTAGTGGAAAAATAGTAGAAGTAGCTGTCAGGCAAGTCGTGCATGGCTTACCTGTAAATAATTTGCAATCTCTGGCAAATCCTCAGGCATTAGATTATTTTAAAAATCGCGAAGAATTACAACAATAAAAAATAGATGCTGCATTTTTACCAAAATGCAGCAGTACCATAACTATGAATAAAATTATCTCTTGAAAAATCTGTGAGCCCTTGCATGGCAATGAAAATTCTTAACCAATTTAACGACTTATTTTTGTATTTACTATAGCCCAGTGCTTAAATTGTCGCGTTCATCTGGATTTAAAGTCTCAGATTGCTCATATTCTTGTTTTACTTTACTTTTAAACTCACCCCACGATTTTGCAGAATCCAGTTCAAAGGCAGTTTTGTCTATTTTTGGACCATCATTCGTTGCATGCATCCTATGTGTATCCCACTTTGCGTTAAAATCCTGTTGTGCCTCAGGGCTCAAAGAATTGGCATAACATTTACTCAGCTGATTGATTTCAGACTTTTCATCTTTAAGTTCTTCAGTTGGTCGATTAACCCATGTAATTCTGAAACATTGTGGGGGTCCTGAAGAATAATGTGTTTGTACGTTATCAGGATTAACATTTAAACCAAGCCCTTTCATCAGGGAGATAGCTAAATCTTTCCCAGCCTCTTTGCCGCTTTTATCTTTACCTGAAGTAGGTAATCCTTTAATAATATCTATAAGTCCTTTTTGAAATCCTTCATCTACTTCTGCTGCTCTTTTCTTAATTTCTTGTTCTATAAACTGTTTTCTTTCTTCAGGATTTTGTATTCTCTCAGCTGCTTCACGTATTGCTTTAGCCCTTTTTTGTGCCTCTTGCCCAGCAAAAAGATAAGCCATTTGATTTGCAGGATCATCCTCATCAAAATGATAGCCATCAAATATCCACTTCCCATCTTTTTTTTGGAGTGACTTACTAGGACGAGGCATTATTTTTCTCCTGTATGCATATTTCGAAGGGGTTATTAATCTTGATAGTGAAACTTATATATTTTTAAAATAGGATACCCATCACAAATAATCAAGCAACATGATTCGATGTGTGGCACTGCTCCCACAAGCACCTGCTGCGTCGCTTACTCCAAAACTCATTCGTCACATTAAAACTCGAATAAAATTAGAGGTACTGCATTTGTTTATACCAAGAACTTGTGTATAATGCTGCAATGGCGTCGATTTGAAATTCAGCTTGCGGACGCTCAAAAAAGAGTTCTTTTTTGAAAATACGGCTAAAGCGGATATGATTACATTCCTCTAAGTCTTCCGTCCGCATGCATAATCTCAGGTTATAATAATGATTGAATTAAGTGGATTATCCAAATCCTTTTCGGGTAAATCTGTTCTGCGTGACATTAATCTATTTATCCAAGAAGGTGAAATTTTCGGAATCATTGGTAAAAGTGGTGCTGGGAAATCAACCTTATTAAGATGCATTAATCTTCTAGAACGGCCTGATGAAGGCCATGTCATTATTGATAACCAATATTTGACGCGTCTTTCAAGAAAAGATTTGGCTTTAGCGCGCCACAAAATGGCAATGATTTTTCAACAATTCAATTTACTCAACTCCAAAAATGTTTATGACAACATCGCACTCCCCATGCGCATTCAAGGAATTGACGAAGAGGTCGTTCGTAATAAAATCGAAGAATTATTGCCAATTGTCGAATTAAACGATAAAAAACTGGCATACCCTGCCCAACTCAGTGGCGGGCAAAAACAAAGAGTGGCTATTGCTCGTGCCTTAAGTTGCTCACCTAAAATTCTGCTTTGCGATGAGGCAACCTCAGCATTAGACCCCGAAACAACAGACTCTATTTTAGCGTTGCTAAAAAAAATTAACGCGCTTTATGGCATCACTATAATCCTTATTACTCATGAAATGGATGTAGTGAAGCGTATTTGTAACCGGTTGGCGGTAATGGTTGATGGCGAGTTGGTTGAAACCACCGCCCTTGCTAATGTATTTAATAAAAAAGACAGCCTGGCTCGAAGTATGCTTTATGCGCAACTCAGCCCCCAATTGCCCGAATGTCTTACTAAAAGACTCGCAGATTACGTAACCGATAAACCTTTACTGCGCTTATTCTTCCAGGGTGAAGAAGCAACAGTACCTTTTATTAGTCAAACAAGTCGTGAGTTAAATCTGGACATTAACATCTTGCTGGCCAATATAGATCGTTATGATACGGTAACCTGTGGCGTTGTGGTTGTTGAATTAACTGCACATCAATTTTTACTTGAGGCATTTATCGAACGCTGTGAAAAAGCCAATTTAACTGTGGAGGTTTTAGGTTATGTCCTTCCCGATGGCATATGATTTAATCATTGCAACATGTGAAACACTGTATATGGTAGCTATCAGTACTTTATTTGCAATTATACTCGGCTTGCCTTTAGGAACCTGGCTCTATTCGTCCAGTCACATTAAACCAATGCCTAAAGTGTATAAAGCATTGTCTGCCTTCATTAACATGGCGCGCTCCATACCTTTTATTATTTTATTAGTAGCAATTATTCCATTCACCCGGCTCATCGTTGGTACTTCAATTGGAATGAATGCAGCCATAGTACCCCTTACTCTTGGCGCAACACCCTTTTTTGCTCGATTGGTAGATAATGTTTATCGTAGCTTACCTTTAGGCCTTATCGAAACAGGGTATTCAATGGGCGCGAACACCCAACAAATTATCTTGCATATTTTATTACCCGAAGCGAAGCCTGCGTTAATTCATGCTATTACTGTTACAGCGATTACATTAGTGAATTATTCAGCAATGGCAGGAACTGTTGGTGCTGGCGGTCTGGGTACTTTGGCAATTAACTATGGTTACCAACGTTTTGATGCCGGAGTCATGATATCGACAGTAATTATTTTGATTGTGATGGTACAACTGATGCAAATGGCCGGAGATTATCTGGCAAAACGTTTTTTACATAACTAGGGGCTGCTTCCATTTCGCTAGCTTGAGCTAAAATGGTCTGATTTCCAAGTACCGAAGCACCGCATACACGGGGGATGTGAGCATATGAACGCAGAAAATCAGCACAGTTTAGCCAAGATAGTAGGAATGGAAATAAACCCTGTATTATTTTTTTGGAGTATTAAATGCGGATTTTAGCTTATGGCGTTTTATTATTGAGTCTTGTTGCATGTAACAAGCCGTCACCAAATACTTTGGTAATAGGAACCATTGCTGGTCCTGAAACTGAACTGGTAGAAACAGCAAAAGAAGTAGCAAAGAACAAATACGACTTAAATATAAAAATTGTAACTTTCAATGATTACAATTTACCCAATGAAGCATTACAAGATGGAAGCTTGGATGCGAATGTCTACCAACATTTACCTTACCTTAATAGTTCTGTTAAAGCCCATGGATATACTTTAGAGGCAATAGGTAGAACATTTGTTTACCCCATGGGAATTTATTCTAAAAAATATACTTCATTACAGCAACTGCCTGAAAAAGCAGTAATTGCCCTCCCCAACGACCCCAGCAATGAAATGCGAGCACTCCAATTATTGGAAAAAGCACACTTGATTACCTTAAAACCCACTGAAAATACCGGTCTAAAAGATATTGCAACAAATCCACATAACCTGCAGTTCAAAGAAATGGATGCCGCACAATTACCAAGAGTTTTACCCGATGTGGATGCAGCAGTAATCAATACAACCTTTGCCTTACCTGCAGGTCTGAATCCTTCAAGTGATGCTTTATTTACTGAAGATAAAAACTCCCCTTATGCCAATATCATCGTCATTCGCAGCAACTCTCCTAAAAAAGAACAACTGGAACTATTTGTTAAAGCGTTAAACTCTGAAGAAGTTAAAGAAAAGGCTAAAGTTTTATTTGGAGACTCAGCAATTCCTGCTTGGTAGGCTCTATGTTAGATTTTAAAGCCCGGGTAAAGCGAACTTTCTTTTGACCACATCCCATCTCTGCTACACCCGGGTCCAGTGTGTTAGCGTAGATCTTCTGGATCCCGCGGACAAGTCCTGAGCGTTCCTCAGAAAATTTAACCAGGTAGAACTCATTAGTTACTTGAATCCATCCAGTCTAAGGAATGGTCGACCCTATATCGAAGTTAAAAAGGCTGTCATCCCTGCGAATTTAGGGGACCCATCCATCAAAATAGTTCATTACTCAAATTAATAAGCCACTGAGGATTGGTTCACTCACTTAAAGGCAATGTTCCATTTTCTTTTCACTTTTAATTTGTTTTTCCCAGTATATTGTAAATGGGTCCCCTGCCTACGCAGGGATGACAGTCTTTCATGCATCACTGTAGATGTAGAATATGTATTTTCCTGTTTCGAACTCTCAGGGACAAAACGCATGACGTTGGTGTCGCGATGGACTGATTTTTCAGAGATGCCTATAAGATTCAGGTGAAGCGAAGCTCGTCATTCATGAGGGTAGGACGCAAATAGGCCAAAAAGGGCAGTTTTATGTTCAAAAATTAGCTCAATTTACCTTATCTTAACAATTTTTACCATTCGGACCCTAATTCTCTCTTAATGAATCGGTGTTATACTTATAAAAGTGTTATACTTTATAAAAAAGAGAGCTTCTGAGGTACCATTCTATGCCTTCATTGAGACAAGCATTATATAATATACTTAAATCTAGACGATTCTTGGATCAATTTTCTGAACAAGAACAGGAAAGAATTTTACAAAATTATCGCGACTCTATTGGATTAACTCAAAATCTTACCTTTGGAGCAGAGGCTTTGAAGGCTCATGCCGATAAGCGACTCCAAAATTCTTCAGGTTTTACGACAAAAGTAGGTCCAAATGAGGAAGATACTTTTGCAAAATTAATCCAAGGAGATAATCCTCCTGAGAAACAAGAAGTTAGAACAGCATTCGAAAACCTATTGAAACCTAAAGAGTTTTATACAGATGCTCAAGAGACATATAAAGACTCAATGGAGTTCTTTAAAAAACGGATCAACCAAATTCCTGAGCTTACAGTAGATAAAACCCGAGGCTATCTTGAACAAATTAATCAGCGAGGCAGAAAGGCGATAGAAGCCCAGCAAAAAAAAGAACTGGAGGATTTTAAAGCTGCACTAGATAGTACGCTCCCCGGTGCGCTCTCAGAAAAAATCAAAAAAGCCTTAGGCAAAACTACTGAAGAAGTAGAAACAATAAAAAAAGATTTAATAGCAGAGATGGAAAAAAAACATGCAGAGCAACTTTCTGCATTTAACGACTCTGCTAAAGAAAACCTGACTATACTCGATAAAGCTTCTGCTCTTGAAAATAAACGTGTTATTTTCTCTGGTATGTTGGAAAGCTGGCAAGATCAACTCAGTGCATCCGATAGAGACAGAATGGATAAGGAAATGGAGCGGGCAAGGGAAGAGAATCGTAAAAAACGAGGTATAACCCTGCCAGAAAGAAATACAACAGCTTATGTAGATTTTGAAAATCAAACAATTTCCGCCATAGATCCAAACGATTTAGATTTTATCATTTCCTTATCTGGATCTGAGATAAAACAGCAAAAGGGAACAAAAGAAGGCGAACCCGGTATTTGGACTGTAGAGATGTCATCACGCATCTTTTCTCCTTTTTACTATTTAAGCAATAAAGAAAATCCTAAGGTAGACATGTTGACTATGGCTCAAGCAGTAAGAGCTTCTGGGTTTGACTCAATCACCATGACGATTAATTTCGACGATAAGAAAACCCTAAAAGACAGAGCGAAACAAGCCTATGAAGCAGCACTTGAAGCGGGCTTTGATCCAGCGCCACTACCTGGACAAGAGAAAGTAGATGAAAAAGAGCGGAAAAAAGGCATTCATCTAATAGATAAATCCACGGGCAAGGAAATTGATCCAAGAGACATCTTCTCTGCTAAGGAATTGCAAATGCTTCATGAAAAGGCAGCACAAAGACGTCAAAAGCTCAGTGAATTAGTCAAAGAAGAGCCTAAGAAAGAACCTCCAGAAGTAACCACCAGACAATTTCGTGAAGAAATCGATAAGGGAAGGATTCAGGCAAAAATGACAGGAAAAACCAAGGAAGAGATAGAGGCAGAAGAACAAAAAATAAGTAGAAAAGAAGCCGAACGCGAGCAAGAGATACAAGGTATTCTCGGTCATTAACTACAATCCTGGTTTTGATTTTTTAAAATTAAAACTAGGATTCTCATTCTCTGGTAATTTCTCCAAAATATGGTCAAAAAATTCCACTATTCCCCCAACTTAATTTCTGTTATTTTGTAAGATTAACTACGGGTTAGGCTAAGGAGATAGCTATGGATGCTCGTGAATTTGAAGAAGACGTGAACGATACGGAAGAGTTCGGTGTCGACACACTCCTAACTACGGAAACCAATCCTTCGACTAAATTGGAACGAAGAAGAAGAATAGAAGACTTATTTGAAGAAAAACGTCTCCGAGAAGAACTTTCTGAATATGGTTAACCGTGTAGCTTGAGCCTGGGTGCAAGGCAGCGGAAACCGGGGTTGGGAGATTTATATCAGAAACCAGGTTTCCGCTGCCCTGTACCCAGGATAAAATTTACCCTGGCTTAGAAAAGTAAATATCAAACCGCACTGTTTTTCCCTCTACCGCTGCATGTGCAGGCAATAAAGGTTTTGTTTTTTGCGGCCATTTTACTACTACTTTTTGCTTGGTCCGAGTTATCGCCAATTGAATGAGTTCGAGTGCGTCTTCATCAGCGCCTATTATTTGTTGTAACGCTTGCATTTCTTTTTTTACCAATGCTGATTTACTACGTTCTGGGTGCATGGGATCAATGTAAATCACGTCAGGATAGTCTTGTTCTGCTAAGGAGCTCAAATAGGAATAAGCATCTACGGCACGAAGCATCAAATGCAGTGGACGTTGCTCTAACTCATTTCTGCGAACTAAAGCATCTGATAATAAAAAAGCCATAACTGGATGACGTTCAAGCATTAATACTTCAGCACCAAAACTGGCTAAAATGGCAGAATCACGCCCCCAGCCTGCAGTTGCATCAATAATTTTAAGCCCCGGAGAGGGTTTGCAGGCACGAACTAATCCTTGCTTTTTTCCCTCAGACTTTCTTTTACTCCAAAAAGCAGCACTGAATTCAGCAAAAATTGGGGAAAAACCAGGTATTTTTAATGACAGTTTATCTTTAGTAACATAGAGACAAAGATTTGCATTTTTTTCTAAAACAAAATTCAATTGTTTTGCAATTGCTTGTGCTTTATCGTGCAGATCCTCGTGCTCATAGCCTACTACAGAAATATTGATCATAGTTGATTTATTGAATTGTAGCCTAGGGGGAGCGCAGTAAACCCGGGCAATAAATCGTATTTTTCCAGGTTCCGCTGCGCTTCACCTGCTCTCTTGATCTCATCTATGCCTACGCTCCCCGACTTGTCCACGGAGTTCAGTGTTTTAGCATAGATCACCTGGATCCCGCGGACAAGCCGCGGGACGTCGGAATAGAACTGGAATAGTTTCTCAGCGATGTGTAGAAGATTCATGCGCTTCACCCAGGCTACATCTGCATCAATTACCCCATCTGCAATAATGAAATATCAGCAACTCCTTGCAATAGCTCCTGCAATCGAGCGAGAAGTGCTAAACGATTTGCTTTTATTGCTGGGTCCTCCACCATCACCATTACTTTATCAAAGAAAAGATCTACCGGTTCTTTAAGGCTGGCAAGTAATTTAAGTAATGGACCATAATCAGCAGAACGATATAAAGGTTCTACCGCGCGTGCAATTTGATTGATATGGATATATAAAAACTTCTCCGGTTCTTCCTCAAAAAGTTGTTCATTAACAGGTGACAAAGTTTGTCCTCCTGCTTGAGAAAGCAGATTATTCACCCGCTTGCATGCAGCAGAAAGAGAAGCTGCTTCAGGGAGTTTTACGAACAACTGCAGCGCACTCAAACGCTTGTCCAGATCATACAACCAGTCATCTTGGCGAGCTCGTACGGCATGTACCAAATCAATACTTAATCCTTGGCCTTGGTAATGAGATTGTAACCGTTCGAGAATAAAAGATTTCAATTCATTCAATAGGTTAGGCTCAACGGATATCGGAGTGCCATAATGAATCATTGCTTGCTCAATTAATGTACTTAAATTGAGTTGTGCTGGTGTTGCACTAAGTAAACGGACAACAGCTAAAGCATGACGGCGTAATTTAAATGGATCTTTTACTCCGGAAGGTTTTTGGCCTATACCAAAAATACCAACTAAAGTATCGATCCGGTCTGCTAAAGATAAAGCCAAACCCAAATCAGATTCCGGTAAACTGTCTGCAGCAAAACGTGGCATATATTGTTCATTTAAAGCTTGGGCAACTATTTGATCTTCACCATCATTGAGTGCGTAATAATATCCCATTAATCCCTGTAACTCAGGAAACTCACCAACCATTCCTGTCAACAAATCACATTTACTCAACTGTGCAGCACGTTGTGCCTGTTCTAAGTTCAAATGTATAGCAGGGCTCAAATAAGTCATTAGAGCTTCAATTCGTAACGCTTTATCTTGTAAACTTCCTAATTTTGCTTGAAAAACAACCTGTTCTGTACCTGAAATATGCTGACTTAAAGGCTGTTTTTTATCTTGTCGGAAAAAGAAGGCTGCATCACTTAAACGTGCTCGCATCACTTTTTCATTCCCTAAAATTACTTGTTTTGGATTGGTGCTCGCAATGTTCGAAACCGTAATAAAATGGGGTAGTAACTTTCCTTGTTTATCCTTTAAAGCAAAACACTTTTGATGGGATTGCATCGACGCAATTAATGATTCAGCAGGAACTTCGAGGAATTCTTTTTCAAAATTAGCCATTAAAGCCTGAGGCCATTCAACAATTGAAGTTACCTCATCAAGCAAATCTTCAGGCATGATTGCAATAGCCTGAATGGATGCTGCTAATTCCTCAACTTGCTTTTTAATCATTTGCTTTCGAGTTACGAAATCAGCAATAACAAAAGCTTCCTTCATTTGGGATTCATAGCTTTGTGCTGAGTTAATTGCAATGTGTTGTGGATGGTGAAAACGGTGTCCGCAACTAGTGCGACCACTTTTAATTCCTAAAAGAGCATGCTCAATTACTTTATCACCGTAAAGCATCACTGCCCAATGTACAGGGCGAGCAAACTCTTCATCCCCTGCTCCCCAGCGCATGGGTTTAGCAATAGGCAAGGCAGCCAGGGATTGACTAATTAAAACAGGTAACAAATCTTTGGTTTTATTACCCTGGCTTTGCGTTTCATAAACAATCCACCCCCCTTTTTCGGTTTCGATTCGAGAAAGTTGCTCTACTTCTACGCCACATGATTTGGCAAAACCAAGTAAAGCAGGTGTTGGTTTACCCTCCTTATCGTAAGCAGCAGGTAACGCAGGACCCCGACGGGTAACACTCTGGCATTTTTGCTCTTCTTGCAAATCCAAAATAGTAATCGCGATACGTCTTGGGGTAGCAAAACGCTTAACTTGCCCATAGCTTAATTGCGCTTTATCCAAAGAAGCCAATAATTGATTAGCAAATTCATCAGCTAAAGGCCAAACTGAACCAGAAGGTAATTCTTCACAACCCAATTCAAAAATAAAATCATTGACCATCACACACCTTTTGGTTAAGCATCGGGAAGCCCAAAGCCTCACGCGCCTGGTAATAAGCCTGCGCTACTGCTCTTGATAAATGTCTTACACGTAAAATATAGCGCTGTCTTTCGGTAACGGATATCGCTTTGCGCGCATCAAGTAAGTTAAATGAATGTGATGCTTTGATTACCATTTCATAAGCCGGAAGCGGTAATTGTAACGCGATTAGTTTTTGTGCTTCACTTTCATAATAATCAAATTGTTTAAATAACTCTTCTACATTAGCATGCTCAAAGTTATAAGCAGACATCTCCACTTCATTTTGATGGAATACGTTGCCATAAGTTATTATGCCATTGGCTGTATTACTCCAGGGCAGATCAAATAAATTATCCACTCCTAATATATACATTGCCAAACGTTCTAAACCGTAAGTTAACTCACCAGTTACTGGTGAACATGCCAAGCCACCAGCCTGTTGGAAATAGGTAAATTGGGATACTTCCATTCCGTTTTGCCAAACTTCCCATCCTAGACCCCATGCACCTAAAGTAGGTGACTCCCAATTATCCTCAACAAAACGAATATCATCCGCTAAGGGATCCACTCCCAGTGCACGTAATGAATCTAAATATTTATCCTGTATATCTAAAGGAGAAGGTTTGAGTACTACCTGAAATTGGTAATAATGTTGTACACGATTTGGGTTATCCCCATAACGACCATCAGTAGGTCTTCGAGAGGGCTGTACATAAGCAGCCGACCAAGGTTCAGGTCCTATTGCTCGCAAGAAGGTTGCCGGATGAAAAGTACCCGCGCCAACCTCCATATCAAAAGGTTGTAAAATGACACATCCTTGAGCAGCCCAATATTGCTGCAGAGTGAGAATAATGTCCTGAAATGTAGATGGTTTTGTCATGAAGATCTCAACATATTCTAGGTAAAAGCCGAAACCCGAACTTCGGGAATTGTTTGCAGAGAAGAGATATTCCTGGGTTAGGGACTCACCTTCACCCAGGTTGCTACTGTACTTATGAATTACCTGCTGCTTTCTTAATTAACTCTTGTAGCGACTCTTCACTGGCAGCACCAGGTATAAATGATGGCTCAGAACCCGCTTTAAATTGACCATTTGGAGTTGAGGCAATTATAAATGCTGGAGTTCCCATCAGATGTAACTTTTCTGCTAATTCACGGTTTGCGTCTAAAATAGCGGTTACTTCCTTGCTTTGCATATCAGTCTTAAATTTTTTCATATCCAAGCCTAAAGACTTAGCAGTAGACATAACGATTTGATCATTTAAGCGTTTGTCAATAGATATCAATGCATTATGCATCACTTGATATTTACCTTGCATACCCGCAGCTAAAGCAGCTCTGGAAGCTAACTCAGAGCTCTTACCAAAAATGGGGAACTCTTTATAAATGACGCGCAAATCACTGTCTTTCTTAATCAGGCTGTCAATAATTGGTGACATTTTTTTGCAATGAATGCATTGATAATCAAAAAACTCTACTATGGTCACATTACCTTTAGGATTGCCTACAACAGTAGTTTTTCCTTGGAATAACTGATCTGTATTTTCTTTAATTGCAGATTGTGCTTGTTGCTGCATATTTTGTTGTTGTTTTTGTTGCAGCGCTTGTGACGCTTCCAAAAGCACTTCTGGATTCGCTACTAAATAGTCGTGCACTACTTTTTCAATTTCCTTTTTTTGTGCATCAGACATAGGAGTTGTATTATTGGTATCTGCTGCCATAATTGCAGGTGATACTAAAGATGCTGCCAGCGCTCCTACTGTTAATAAATTTGTAAATTTCACACAGTTCCCCTTTTTTAATAGTTAACATAATACCAACAACTTTCCAATCGGCACCCTAGCATCCGCTTGAAGAAAATTCAATAGGGTCTGTTTACAATTCTACTATCTTGAGTCCAAATGGCGGATTGTAAAAAGCCCCTAGCTAATGTGTTATTGCATTAATTTTTGTATCGCAGAATTATAAAGGTTAATAATGGACATCGCTGCCATTAAGTGAAGTGGATATTTCTCCGGCCTACGTTCCGCGATTGTTCGCGGAATCCATGAATCTGACTCTGTAGCTGGATCCCGCGAACAAGTCGCGGGACGTAGGAAGAACTATCTTCTCCTAACTTAATGGCAATGTAGCGAAGCATAACCCAATATTATATCGAATTAAATCCAATTTGCCCACCAGACTAACTCACTACATTTCAACAGCTAAATTAGCATAAGCTAAAACAAGCCATTTAACCCCATGCTCGCTAAACTTCACTTGAACACGAGTATGGGCCCCACTTCCTTCTACTGCCAGGACTACCCCTTGACCAAATTTTGCATGAGTCACACTTTGGCCTAAAGACAACCCTGAAGTTTCCGGCACAATGGAGGGTTTATTTCGGGATATAACTGGTGCTTGAAATTTCGCCTTGACGCGAATTTCATCAAGTAATTCTTGAGGTAGTTCCCTTAAAAACCGTGAAGGCCGATGGTATTCTTCTCGCCCGTATTGTCGTCTTATTTCAGCATAAGATAAAACCAGTTTGCGCATCGCACGTGTCATGCCCACATAACATAAACGACGCTCTTCCTCCAAACGCCCAGGCTCTTCTAAAGACTGCTTTCCTGGAAATACCCCCTCCTCCATGCCTACTAAAAATACAATGGGAAACTCAAGGCCCTTAGCAGCATGCAAAGTCATCAAATGTACGTAACGCTCATGTTCTCCCGCCTGCATTTCTCCAGCTTCCAAAGAAGCATGTGCCAAGAATGCATTCACTAAAGGAATTTCTTCTTCCTCCTCTTGCTCATAACGAAATTGTTTTGCAGCATTGATTAATTCTTGTAAGTTATCCAGTCGGGACTCCGATTTATCCCCTTTGATTTTGCTGAAATGAGCATACAATCCACTCAACTGAATTACTACCGATAATTGCTCGTCTAATTCCATTGCTGCTGTATTATGTTGCAACTGTTCGATTAACTCGATGAATTTTGATAGTGCAGAACCTGCCCGTTGTGCCATTCCACCTGATTGTAATACTTTTTTTGCTGCCAGCCATAAAGAGCACTGTTCTGATTTGGCATAATGACGCAGTTCATCAAGCGTTTTTTCACCTATACCTCGGGTGGGGAAATTAACGATGCGCTCAAAGGCAGTATCATCATCGGGATTAACCAATAACCGTAAATAAGCCAAGGCATCTTTTACTTCGGCACGGTCAAAGAAACGTAATCCACCATAAATACGATAGGCAATGCCAGCACGTAATAACGCCTCCTCTAAAACCCTGGATTGAGCATTGGAGCGATATAAAATAGCAATTTCATCAGCACTTATACCTTGACTGATTTCCATCATAATTCGTTCGCAGACAAAGCGCGCTTCCTCAAGCTCATTAAAAGCACTGTAGACCAGAATTTTTTCTCCAGTGGCTCCATTTGTCCACAGGTCTTTTCCCATCCGTGAATTATTATGCGTAATTAATGCATTTGCTGCATCGAGTATCGTTGCTGTTGAACGATAATTTTGTTCCAATCGAATAATTTGTGTGTTTTTAAAATCATTAGCAAATTGCTGAATATTCTCAACCTTGGCTCCACGCCAACCATAAATGGATTGATCATCATCACCTACAGCCAAAACAGCAGCATGCTCACCAGCAAGAAGACGTATCCATGCATACTGAATTGTATTGGTATCCTGAAACTCATCTACCAATATTGCTTGAAAACGTTGACGATAATGGGCAAGAATCTCTGGGTTATCGCGCAATAACTCATGAGTCCGCAATAACAATTCCGCGAAATCAATCACTCCCGCTGTCTGACAGGCTTGCTCATATGCGCTATAGATGTTGAGCAACGTTTTACCTGGCCCATAAGGCAACGTATGTACGTGTTGAGGTCGTATCCCTTCATCCTTGCGTCCATTAATAAAGGATTGAGCCTGTTTCACTGGCCATTGCTCCGCGTCGAGATTTAATGAACCAATTACTCGCTTTACCAGACGTGCTTGATCTTCAGAATCTAAAATATGAAATAGTTCAGGCAAATGAGCTTCTTTATAATGTCGACGGAGCAAACGATGACACAGTCCATGAAAAGTTCCAACCCATAATCCCAGTACAGGTGCACTTAACATACTGCTTAATCGTGCCCTCATTTCACCAGCAGCCTTGTTTGTAAAAGTTACTGCAAGAATCCCATGCGGTGAAATATGTTCTTCTTCAATGAGCCAGGCAATACGGCTGACCAAAACTTTCGTTTTACCACTCCCTGCCCCAGCGAGGACCAGCGTATTGCCGAGTGGAGAAGTAACTGCTTCACGTTGTCGTTCATTCAATCCTTTAAGAATTGCAGCAAGTGTCATAAATAAAGTCCAGGAAAAAAAAGATGCTGTATTCTATTAATAGATCCCACTCTCTCGCAAGCGAAAGAAGAATTGGAGAGCTATACTCACTATAAGTATAAACCTTGTTTTAAAGTGAATACTTGTTGCTTTCAAGCGCTTCGCAGCGCAAAATAATGCAATATGCAAAAAACAAAACTTCCTAAAAGGACTAAAATGCACTCGCTCTATCCATCAATTAAACCTTATGCGCAACATGAATTAAAAGTCAGTGAATTGCATACGCTCTATCTTGAAGAAACAGGAAATCCAGAGGGGATTCCGGTTGTAGTATTACATCCGGGCCCAGGTGCTTCGTCTGGGGATGGTTACCTTAGGCGTTTTTTTGACCCACAACATTATCGCATTATACTTTTTGATCAACGCGGATGCGGACGCTCTACCCCTCATTTGGAAATTGGTGACAATACCACCAGTTTATTATTGGATGATATTGATGCCATCCGAGATTTTTTAGGATTATCTGAATTTGTATTATCTGGCGGCGGCTGGGGTTCTTTGCTTGCGTTACTTTACGCTCAAAAGTTCCCTCAACAAATTAAGGCCCTACAACTGCATCAAATTTTTTTAGGAAGACAACAGGATTTTGATTGGTTTTACAAGCATGGTGCCAACCTGGTTTATCCTGATTATTGGCATGAATTTATTAGTAGTGTTCCTGAAAACATGCTGGATCAAATTCCCAAATATTATGCCAATTGCCTGCAAGGCTCTAATGAACTGGCGCGCATGAGTGCAGCAAAATCATGGGCCTTGTGGGAAGCACGTTGCAGTAGTTTGCAACCTCATTTATATGTTATTGATCAATTTAGTGACCCACATTTTGCTCTGGCCCTTGCTACATTGGAATCCCATTACATCAACAACCATTTTTTCATTGAAGAAAATCAAGTAATGGCTAATGTGCATAAAATAAGGCACATCCCGACTTACATCGTACATGGTCGTTTCGATTTAATTTCTCCGCTAGCTGGTGCTTTTGAGCTTCACCAAGCAATTCCAGCATCCAATTTAAGAATAGTTCGTGATGCAGGACATTCAGATAGAGAATCGGGGATAATTGATGCCCTAATTTATGCGAGTAAAGAAATTTCCAGGCAAGGACTTGATGCATGTTGATTGTAATTCAAAGAGTAACACACGCCCGGGTAGATATTGGGGGTGAAACTGTTGGAAAAATAGATCTGGGGCTTTTGGTCCTCTGTGGATTTGAACCCGATGATACAGAGCATAACCTCAATAAAATGTTAGATAAATGCATCAATTATCGTATTTTTAGCGACGGCCAAGGGAAAATGAATATAAGTCTTAAAGAAGTTCAGGGTGGTTTATTATTAGTACCTCAATTTACATTAATGGCCGAAACTCAAAAAGGATTGCGTCCCAGTTTTTCAAATGCGGCACCGCCTGAACAGGGTCGACAATTATTTGACAATCTCCTGACGCGAGCCGCTCAGTTATATCCTCATACACAAAGTGGATGTTTTGGTGCTGATATGCAGGTTCATTTGTGCAATGACGGACCTGTGACTTTTTTATTAAAATTCTAATATTAACTGTTCAAGCGGAGCCTTAAAGCAACAAGCTACTATGATTGTATGCAAGAACATCAAACTCGTGTAACATCTTTCATTAAGTTAAATAATAAAAAAAATCATGCGATTAATTTCAATAGTTATCAGTTTTATCAGCAGTATCGTTTTAACTGGTTGTGTCTGGAAGGGAACTACTCCCACGGACCCTTTTGAACCTTTTAACCGAAAAGTATATAAATTTAATACCGCCTTAGACAACGCAATCTTAAGACCCTCCGCAAAAGTATATCGAACCGTCCTTCCTGCACCTGTTCGTAAAAGTGTAAATAATTTTTACAACAATTTAGATCTTATTCCAACCGTAGGAAATGATCTTCTACAAGCAGAGGGAAAGTGGGCAATTCGAGACTCCTGGCGATTCATTATAAACTCCTCTTTAGGTGTGGGCGGCTTATTTGATGTAGCCAAAACTTTTGGCCTACCCCCTCATTCTAATGATTTAGGGCTTACATTAGCCAAATGGGGCGATAAAGATTCCCCCTACCTGGTTCTTCCCTTGTTAGGTCCAAGTACTCTTCGAGATGGAGCAGGATGGTTATTTCAATTTGCATTATACAGCCCATATGTTTACATCAATGAAGATACAGTAGTTTACAGTTTGCTTGCTTTACGTGCAGTAGATTTACGTGCACAACTGTTAGATACTGATCAAATAATGGATGAGGCTTTGGATAAATATGCCTTTATGAGAGATGCCTACCTACAATATCGTAATCATCTTATCAGCGGTGCCCAACCAGATACCGGGGCTTTGTATGTAGATGATAAAAAAGCAGATCAGGAAGCTGCTGTAGAAATGGGTAATGATTATGTAGATGAATAAAATGAAGATAGATTCCTGGTTGCAAGCAACCAGGCTGTCTAACTGTCTCTTCATAACATCTCTGCCCACACCGCGGAGTAGAGTTGGACTGGTTTCCCAGAGCTGCGTATAAATTCAGTTGCAAGCACCCAAGTTTTCTAAACTGTTTCGACTTTCATCCAATAGTAATTATGAAGTTCGTGTTAATTAATAACTTTTTAAATACGGAAAGAAGAGAAAAAAGAGCCCATTATCTCTATAAATTCTTCGCGCTCTTGTTGGCTTTTTCCAAAAAAAATCTCTTTATTGTCCCTTATTTTTTGAAAAAAGCCATACAAAAATTCTTTCTTAATGGGTTCATTGCTTAGTTCAATTTCCTTTTTAAGCTCTACTCTAATAACCTTATAATCCTCATCTAATAAAAGTGAATACTCTTCAAGTATGATTATATCTTTCCCTTTACTCTTATATCCATAATAAAGTTTTTCAAGTATGTTCCAATGGTTAGATAAAAATGACATCACATCGTTGTGTTTCTCAAGATAGGTCAGCATCGGCTTTAAATCACCTTGGGTTAATTTCATGAAGGCTTCAAGGTATAATGCAAAGCGTGTTGTTAGACGATTATTCGCATCTCTATCAAAAATCGGATGGGTCCTTGCTAACAAGGATCTGAGTTCTGTAGAAAAGGCTAAGATTAACTCTTTGTCTTGATAGCTTTGTATGTAAGAAAAAAGTTCACTCTGGGGATTAAAACTTCCCTGGATGACGTCTTTGATTAAATACATTTTTTTTAACAAATCTAGAAGTGTCATAAATAGAATCCCAGCGAACGTTTATAAACTATTATGCGTGTATCATTAAACGGTACATTATCGGGTTGAAATGTTGGCGAACGCAAGTAGTTTGGGTCATTTTGCCCCCACAGAAAGAGACTATAAAACAAGCAAGTAAGCCGAATGAAACAAGGTGAAGCTCAGATTTACAAACTAAGAATAGCAAAACTATATGTCTAAAATTTGGGGAGTGAGTTCACGCACACGATTAACAGTGTGCGGTGATTATATTGACCCTACTGAGTCATTGAAGAAGCTGTAAGGTAATTAGGCTCGGCATATCTTCTCAAGACAACGTAAAAAATCACCCGCGATATCGAGTTGTGTTTCTGCTTCTATTTCTCGCAGACACGTTGGGCTTGTCACATTAATTTCTGTTAAATAATCACCAATCACATCAATGCCAACAAAATATAAACCTTTAGCTTTAAGGGTAGGCGCTATTTGCTCGCAAATCCATCGGTCTCTTTCTGTAATAGGTACCACTTCACCTCGCGCACCTGCCGCCAAATTTCCTCGCAAGTCCCCTTCCGCAGGAATACGTGCCAATGCATAAGGAACAGGTTCTCCGTTAATTAATAAAATACGTTTATCACCCAATTGTTTTATTTCATGAATGTACTTTTGAGCAATAATGGTTTGCGTCTGATTTTTAGTTAAAACTTCTAAAATAACCGCCAAATTTTTCCCTTGTTCCTCAACAAGAAATACAGAATTTCCTCCCATTCCTTCCATAGGCTTAAAAATAACTTGTTTATGCTCTTCCCAAAAAGATTTTAATTGCTTCATATTTCGCGAAACAAGTGTTGCTGGACAACACTGAGGAAAAGTTAAAGTAAAAAATTTCTCATTTGCATCCCGTAAACTTTGTGGTTTATTCGCTACAAGAACTCCTTCACGTTCTGCGAGCTCCAGAAAATATGTAGTATAAATATACTCTGTATTAAAAGGAGGATCCTTACGCATCAAAATGACGTCAAATTCGCCTAAGGGTTTTTCAGATAAGCCTTTAATTGTCGCCCAATCCTTACTTTGCACATCGCCTATGCTTAAATCATAAACGTGTGCAAAAGCGCGCCCTTCCCTGCAGAATAAATCTTCTTGAGTAAAAACAACACAAGACCAACCCAGCTCTTGTGCTCTCTTGATCATAGCCAGAGTGGTATCTTTATAGGGTTTCAATTGGTGTAACGGATCCAGCAGTACAGCAAGCTTCATTATTCACCTCCAATAGCTGCAACTTCCCTTGCTGCAGCAAGTGCAGCCAATCGAGCAATTACCCCATAAACATAAAAACGATTGGATTCATCTAATTCAGTTAAATCATCACAAGGCATATTACACGCCTGTGCAAAAGCTAAAGGTTCAAAGTGCATACCTGGCGCATTCAGATTTTCATCAATACCCCGCTCTTGATGGACCCTATAAAATCCACCGACTACAAATTGGCCAATCATATAAACTACAGGCTCGGCAACAGCACCGTTTGGCATTGTTTCAAAAGTATATACACCCTCTTGGATAATGACTCTGTCTACTTTACGACCGCCTTTACTGGCTGACATTTTAGTGCGTTGTTTTCTATTTAATTGGCGAACTTCTTCAGCCTCATGCACCATCATCACACTCATGCCATAAGTGCCATTATCTGCTTTAATAACAACAAATGGCTTCTCTTTAATTCCATATGTCGCATATTTATCGTTCATTAAAGTGAGAATTTTCTCTACTTCGATTGCTAACCTATCTATACCCTCTTGAGCCATAAAATCCAAACCCTCTAGGGCACTAAAATAAGGATTGATTAACCAGGAGTCCATACCTACTAACTCGGAAAATTCTGTTGCAATCTCATCATAAAAATTAAAATGATTTGATTTTAATCGCGAAAACCAACCTAACTGTGCTGTAGGCCTTATTTTTTGCTGTATTCCTTGCAAAATCTCAGGAACGCCTTGGGATAGGTCATTATTCAGCATGAGAAAACATGGGTTAAAGTTAGCCAGACCTACTCGATCTCCCTGTCGTTGTATGGGCTCTAACAAGAGCACTTCTCCACTGTCAAGAACGACCTCTGTAGGTTCTTTAAGCTCAGGATCTAAACTGCCGATACGAACTACAAATCCAGCTCTTATAAAAATAGTTCGTAGTACATTAAGACTTTTTAAATAAAACTTATTGCGGGTATGACTTTCAGGAATCAGTAAAATTCTGGTGCAATCAGGAACATAATCGATTAATACTGATTGTGCTGCTTGAATACATAATGGAAGAAACTCAGGGTTCAAATTATTAAAACCAGCTGGAAATAGATTAGTATCTACAGGCGCCAGTTTAAATCCAGCATGCCGCAAATCAACTGATGAAGTTAATGGCGGAGGAGTTTCTTTCCATTGGTGTCTAAACCAAGCTTCAATTGCTGCTATTTGATTTAAAACAATTTTTTCCACATGAAACAATGGTCCAGAATGTGCTGTAGTCAAATGAGGAACAGGGATTTCATGAACATTCATGATTACTCTCTTTTTATTTTTTTCGATGATGTTACCGAGGTTAACACAGAAATAAAAGATCTTATTGATTTTCTGTTATTATATAGCAAGTTAGATTTTTGTGCTCAATATAATCTTTTAATTGCATGATATTGCTAACGGAATAAGTTTTGTTCGACTTAAATGTCCAACAAACATTGATTCGAGTTTTCGAAGAAGTCCATTAACAAACTAAAGGAATCTTATTCATGATCAACGAGCTAGTGCAACAATTTTCCACGCAAATACAAACTTTTTTATATATCATGATGCTCATCAATGGTATTTTACATTTGATTTTTGCTGGCGCTGTCGCCCATGATGCTGGAAACATGAATCGAATGGGCCAAAAACCAGTTTTGGTTTCTGCAGCGACCTGGGCATTTGCAACGTTAATAGGTGGTGTGATCACGGCAACAATTTATTGGTTGCTGCATCACTCCACACTTACAAGACCGACTATAAGAGAGGTTCGCTATGACCAAACCTAATATTAAAACCATCGATGTGCATCAACTAAAAGAAATGATGGCGAATAATCCCAATCTTTGTTTAATTGACGTCCGTGAATTGGAAGAGTGGCAAGAGTTTCATATATCTGGAGCACTCCACATTCCTAAAGACATCATTGCATCGTCGATTGCAGCGACAATCCCCAATAAAGATCAACCCATTTATTTGCATTGCAAAGGTGGAGTGCGATCTTTGTTTGCTGCACAATCCTTAATGGATTTAGGGTATCAAGAAGTTTATTCGGTTGATGGTGGTATTATCGATTGGGCAATGTCGGGTTACCCTATAGAGCAGCAGAAAACATCCGAACTCCAATTATAATGTGACCTAGGCACAGCAAGCAGAATTCGGATGTTTGAAACAAATAACCCAAATCCTGCTTTGCTGTATCCAGACTACAAAATTTCGTAGCCTCATTATGGTGGTGTACTGATCACTACCTGCTCTACATCAATCTCAGATGGGGTTGAGGGAATCGTTTTATCTGCAAATAGACCTATGCGGTTCTTTGCTTTTTTATCTGAGTCTTTCAACTGTTTTTCTTGAGTCTGTTCAATCTGTTCCAACGTGAAATTTGCCACTTTTTTAACCAAGTCCTTCAGCACTTTTTCTACCTTATAATTCTTAATTTTTTGACTTGAGAAGGACTGTTTACTTAAATCCAGGTACCCTTTACTAGGATCTGAATCTATATATACATGGGAATGCATAAATTTACTTAGAGCTTCATACATATCGAGCAAATCTTTGGAGTCGGGGAAATTTTCCAGGGTAAGATTGAGTGAAGTTGTTAATGCATTATATAAAGTACTGTTCTCAGGAGATAGGAAAAATGCAGTTACAGTTCCTTGATAACTATCAAAAATTTGCTCACGAACATAAAAAGCGGCTGCATTGAGTATCCTTGTCTTTTCTGGGTTACCGGATTTATCAAGACAATTAAGTACTGCAAGTAAATACCTACACTGGATTGCTCGATCAGGATGTTTAATAGAAAGAGTCCTTAATGCTTTCGGTAAATTTTTTGCATCCAGTTTATGACTTTTTAATTCAGTTGCTATACTCTCCCTGATATACTTCGATAATGTATCATAGTCAACATACTGAAAACCCATTTCTGCTCTCCTTAAACTCCATGAATCGGGATTAGTAAAATTTACTCCAACGGGAAGTTTAAACTAATTCATAAAGCCAGTCATGCATTTTCTTTTTACTGCTTAATTAATTTTTAATCTTTAAAGTCAATAACATACAGTAATATTTCTAAGCATATCCTCGATTGATGGAATACCTTTTTTCTGTTTCAGGCAATACGGAAAAACTTAGGAAATTGGGGATAGACCTTTAAATTTTACCTATTTTGATTGCTTTTTACTCCCCTGTTGATTAATTTACACTTTTGTCCTGCAGGATGAGTTATGAAAAAATACATCTACTTCATTTTTCTTTTTCTAAGCTGCCTAAATACCTATGCGCAAATCAATCAACCCAAATTGGTTGTTCAACTGGTCATTGATCAATTACGCGGCGATTTAATCCAACAGCATCAGCAGCAATTTGGTCATGGAGGATTTAATTATTTATTAAGTCATGCCATTGATTATCATAATACCCATCATCTTCATGCTAATACAACAACGTGCGCAGGGCATGCGACTGTAGCAACAGGAAGTTTTCCAGCCTTACATGGTATCGTAAATAATGAGTGGTATGACCGAAAATCCCAACAACTGGTCTATTGCATGGAAGATTTAAAAACCAATATATTAAATACACCTCATACCCGTATTATCACTCCAGGACGTTCTCCTAAGAACTTATATACTTCAACCTTAAGCGATGAAGTCATTCTCTCCCAAAAAGGGCGTGCCTATGGGGTATCCTTAAAAGATCGTTCAGCAATAACTCTTGCAGGTCATGCAGGCAAAGCTTTTTGGTTTGATACAACCAATGGTGGTTTTATCACCAGCACTTATTACTATACGCAATACCCTCAATGGGTTAAGAAGTGGAACGAGAACTATCAGCCGCAAAACTATGATTGGATACTTGGCCGAGCCAAAGCAGAATATCAAAATGCCAATTCACCTGTTTTCCATCATGAAGATGAGCTTTTTGGTCAAAGTTTTCCACACCATGTAACACAAGCGCCAAGCCCTGAGTTTTTTAAATCTTTGTCTAGAACTCCCAAGGCTGACCAATTAACTGCAGATTTCGCAGAACATCTTTTAACCGAAGAACGATTAGGACAATCTGCCGGTAAAACCGATTATTTGGGTATAAGTTTCTCGGGAGTTGATGCGATAGGCCATCAATTTGGTCCTAATAGTCTTGAGTCCGAAGACAATTTATTGGAATTGGATAAAACTTTAGCACATCTTTTTACAGTCATTGATAAACAAGTGGGTCTAAAAAATACCCTTATTGTTCTTACTGCAGATCATGGCGTAAATGATGGGCCAACCTATCTCAAGGCGCATCATATGAATGAAATTAATCCCATTGATATCCTTAAAATGGAGCACTACATTCGTACTGTATTAAAGGAACAATATGCACTTCCAGAGCAAACTCTAATGTCGATTACACCGCCTTACATCTATCTCAATCATCAAGTCATAAATCAGCATAAGTTGAAACTTAATGAAGTAAAGAATTATCTTGCCCATGTTTTAACCCGGCAACCCGGAATATTCAAAGCGTATGCATTACCAATTACTGATATAGAAAAAGACTGGCTTAGTGCTAAGGTCGACAAAATGTATTATCCGGATCGGTCTGGGGATATTTATCTGATTCAACCCCCCAATCAATCCTATGGTAATAAAAGTATCGATCGCGTTGCCCATGGAAGTCCTTGGCAATATGACAGTTATGTCCCTCTTCTTTTCGTCCACCCGGATTTTAAAGCACAACGCATTTTTCGACCGACTTACACTCCAGATATTGCCCCCACTTTATCCGCTGTTCTTATGATAAAAAATCCATCTGCGGCTGTGGGTCAACCTTTGCAAGAAGTAGTACAGGCTTTTAATTAAAAATGCCTTTATCGAGAGACATTTAATCTGACTTGTCTCTTGAGCACAGCTCGTCTATGTCCCGTGGCTTGTCGGCGGGATATCAGACTAGAGCTGGATTGATCTTTCAACGAAGTGTATGAGATTCCGCTTTATGGAAATAATATAGAATATAACCATTGTTTGCCTATCAGATCAGCTAAACTTATATTAAAAGAAATGAGTGTGTTTTATTACTCTAAAAACCAGTGGTTTTGCATGTAAAGCCTAATATAAAGATTGAATTTAACACAAAAAAGCTTTAGTATTTGCACGAAATTTCTAACGATATCATCATGAATAAGCAAGCGATAATTATTGGGATTTCTGGCCCTTCTGCATCAGGAAAAAGTCTTTTAGCGAATACCATTGTTAATGAGCTTGGCTCAGAACAAGTAGTGGTTATTTCTGAAGATGCTTACTATAAAGATAATGGCCATTTGCCTTTCCCTGAAAGAGAAAAAATTAACTACGATCACCCCGATTCTTTTGATCATTCTTTGCTTTGCGAACATTTACGTCAATTAAGGGATGGAAGGCCTGTCGAAATTCCAATTTATTCCCACTCCAAACACATGCGCCTGCCTGAAACCAGAACAATTGGCCAACATGCCATTATTATTCTTGAAGGCATTTTACTCTTTAGCGATAAAGAATTACGGGAAATAATGGATATTCGAATTTTTATGTCCACTCCTTTAGACGTATGTTTAACCCGACGTTTAAAAAGAGATGTGGTTGAACGGCATAGAACTTTTGAATCGGTAGTACATCAATATGAAACAACAGTACGTCCTATGTACTTGCAGTTTATTGAACCATCCAGTCGCTACGCTGACATCATTGTTCCTCGCGGAGGAGAAAACAGGATTGCTATTGAAATGATTCAAGCCAAGATGCGTGAATTGTTAGCGTCACACACTAATTAATTTGAGGAGAGAATGGTGGGATTTTTAGCAGGTAAAAAGGCACTCATTATTGGTCTGGCCAGCAATAGATCGATTGCTTATGGTATTGCCAAAGCATTTCATGAGCAAGGAGCTGAATTAGCATTTACTTATCAAAATGAACGGCTGAAAGAGCGTGTGGAAACAATGGCAGCAGAATTCAATTCATCACTGACTTTTCCCTGCGACGTAGCCTATGATGAAGAAATCAATGCTCTTTTTTCTAATCTTCGCACGCATTGGGATCATTTGGATATCTTAATCCATTCTGTTGCTTATGCCCCAGCCGATCAAATCAGTGGCGATTTCGTAGAGTCCTGTACTCGTGAAGGTTTTAAAATCGCTCATGACATCAGTGCGTACAGTCTAATCGGTTTAGCACAAGCTGCTTTACCCATGATGGAAGGTACCGAAGGTTCTCTTTTAACGTTAACATACTACGGAGCTGAGAAAGCCGTACCCAACTATAATGTTATGGGCGTTGCCAAAGCCAGCCTTGAGGCCTCTGTACGTTATTTAGCATCAAGCCTAGGCTCTAAAGGTATCCGTATTAATGCCATATCTGCAGGTCCCATCAAAACGCTTGCTGCTGCAGGAATTAAAGATTTCCGTAAAATCCAAAGTGCTTATGCCAACATTACCCCGCTCCATAGAAATGTTACTATTGAAGAAGTCGGTAATACTGCGGCATTTCTATGTTCTAATCTCGCTTCGGGTATTACTGGTGAAGTAGTCCATGTAGATGCTGGCTACCATGCGGTATCTACTATGGGCGAACTTACTTAACTCACTGGAGTCTGTTAATCTGACTATCGTCACTTTTTTATTTAAATTTCTCCACGTACCGCGCTTTATGTGCGGTATCGAGAACGATAGTTTAAGATACCACTGAGCTCTTCTAATGCAAGATCCCGGGTACCGCGCATAAAGCCTGGGAGGTCCTCACAAAATTTAACCAGAAACCTTCTATTTTTTCGCCTACGTACTGCGCTTTATGCGCAGTATCCAGAACGATACTTTTCTATACTTTTTGAGTGCTGTTGCCAAGGCAAAATCTCATGGATACCGCGCATAAAGCGCGGTACGTAGGGAGTTATATAAAATACGTAGGGAATTATATAAAATACGTAGGGAATTATATAAATACATAGTGAGTTATATAAAATACGCAGGGAGTTATCTAAGAATAGGAGCAAATATTCCGAACTCTTATACTGAACATATTACGCTGCAGAAGAAACCTTCACTATTTTTCGCCTACGTACTGCGCTTTATGCGCAGTATCCAGAACGATACTTTTCTATACTTTTGAGTGCTGCTGCCAAAGCAAAATCTCATGGATACCGCGCATAAAGCGGGTACGTAGGAACAGTTTACTCTGTACCATTTTCATTTTAACTATTTCATATTTATAAGCTATTCTTTATAAACGCCCCCTAAAAAAGATCCATCATGCAGCAAATCAGCAGACTGATTCTATTTCTTTGGACTTTCGTTAGTATGAGCTCAATCGCATCAGCAGCTTCCTTTTCTTTAGACAATTTAGTTAAAGTAACACCAAAAAATGATACTCAATGCATACAGTACTACCTCTATAAAGGTGTTCTTTATTGTGATACAACAAAAACTGATACGCAGACTGTAGATCCTGAAATAAAGAACTATGAACAATTAAACATTGTATTTGATGATCGCCCTTGGCAAATGGCGTGGGGAAATAAAAATTCAATTGGGACAACAATTGAATACATTCCTGCAGGCGATAATATTAATGATTGGAATGAATTAGTTACAAGTCAGTTTTTCCCCGGATTGCAGAAAAAAATGACTCTGAAACAATTCGCAAATACCATGGTTGAAAATGTAAAATCTTTAGGGTACCAGCCTATTGTGAATTACCATGAAGATACGGAAGACAGGGTAATACTTGAAATGAGGATAGAAAAACCTCAAAATCAGGTTCAAGATGAGCTGGAAATGTTTCTCAAAGATGATCAAGGCATCTATCTTTTGCACTATGTGACTAAGAAAGCCGATATGGGAAATGAGCATAGAGAACAATGGCTGCACAATTTAAGAAATAGCAGGAAATTAAAATCTGCTCCAAATAAGAATAATATGCAATGATTAAGGATTTGGGGTATTAGGTTTAGGACCATCAATTTCGAAAGATGTATCATCTGCCCCTAAATTATTTTCTTGGCCTGAGATTTGTGCTGGTAGTCTTACTGGAGCACCACCTGAAGTGTTACGAAGAACCTCCATTTCACGTTGAGTATCGTTTGCATCATGAGTCATTTTCTCAATCTTTCTCAATTCTTCTTCAGTATCAATTGGATCAAAATCAAGATCAGATTTGATATCTACCTTTGGTGCTTCTTTTTCTGCATTTGCTTTAATCTGATCCCATTTATTAACCTTACCCATAATATTCTCGAAAAAAATTTACCTAAGAATATTATAGCCCATAATGCCTATGTCATGGTAGATTAAGAGAAATTGATTACACAATTTCTCCTGTATTTTTATATACTGTATCCAGGGCCTTTAAAGACTCCAGTAAAGGCTTCATTTTAGCCAAAGGCCAGCTGTTTGGACCATCACTCAAGGCGTTATCCGGATCAGGGTGGGTTTCCATAAATAAACCCGAAATGCCTGCAGCGACTGCAGCCCGCGCAAGAACAGGAACAAATTCGCGTTGCCCTCCAGAGACTCCGTTATTTCCTCCAGGCAATTGTACGGAATGCGTCGCGTCATAAACCACAGGGCATCCAGTTTCACGCATAATGGCTAAAGAACGCATGTCTGAAACCAAATTATTATACCCAAAACTCACACCGCGCTCACACGCCATAATCTGCTCATTCCCACATGCTTTTGCCTTGGCAATCACATGCTTCATTTCCCAAGGAGCGAGAAATTGCCCTTTTTTGATATTAACCGGTTTATTCATTGATGCAACTTTCTGAATAAAATTGGTCTGTCTGCATAAAAAGGCCGGGGTTTGTAACACATCAACCACACTGGATACCTCCAGCAAGGGTGTGTCTTCATGAACATCAGTTAAAACAGGAACGCCTACCTGATTTTTTACCTTTTCCAAAATGGACAATCCTTTTTCAAAACCAGGGCCTCTATAACTGGACATAGAAGATCGGTTTGCTTTATCAAACGAGGATTTATAGATAAAAGGAATCTGCAATTGACTGCATATTTCTTTTAAATAACCTGCTGTTTCCAAAGCCAGTTCTTCACTCTCAATGACACAAGGTCCTGCAATTAAAAATAAAGGTTTATCTAACCCTACTTCAAATCCACATAATTTCATTCTTGATTTTTTCCTTGATGTTTCGCACGAGCAGCAAGTACGAACTGTTTAAACAATGGATGGCTTGCTCTTGGAGTCGATGTAAATTCTGGATGAAATTGGCAGGCCAGAAACCAGGGATGATCCGATAACTCGACCATTTCAACTAAAGAATTATCTGCTGAGCGTCCAGAGATAATTAATCCATGCTCCACCAGGCTTTCAACATATTTATTATTAACTTCATAGCGATGACGATGACGCTCAACAATTTGTGGCTTTTCATAGACCTTACGTGCTAGCGTACCTTCTTCCAATTGACACATTTGCGCGCCCAAGCGCATTGTACCGCCTAAATCACCCTGTTCATCACGAAGCTGTTTTGAGCCATCTGCATCCATCCACTCATTAATTAATCCAAGTACAGGATATGGGGTATCTTTATTAAATTCAGTGGAGTTCGCTTCTTTTAAACCCGCAACATTCCTGGCAAATTCAATGACTGCTGTTTGCATTCCCAAACAAATACCCAGGAAAGGAACTTTATGCTCTCGAACATATTGGATTGCTTTAATCTTGCCTTCAACACCACGCTCCCCAAAACCACCTGGAACAAGAATGGCATCGATACCTTCCAGAAGCGAAGCGCCGTGTTTTTCAATTAACTCAGCATCCAAATAAACAATTTCAACTTTAGTTTGAGTATGAAGTCCGGCATGCAGCAAAGCCTCATTAATGGATTTATATGCATCATTCAATTCAATATATTTGCCTACCATGGCAATTTTTACAGTCATGGTTTGAACGGCCCGCATTGCCACCACGCGATCCCATTCACTTAAATCGGCAGGTTTTACCTCGAGACCCAATTTTTTCACAACAATGTCATCGAGTCCGTGCTCATGTAATACTCTTGGAATTTGATAAATACTTGGCGCATCTTCAAGCGGAATAACCCCTTCTTTCTCCACATTGGTAAACAATGCAATTTTAGCGCGATCAGACATAGGCAACGCTTTTTCCGAGCGGCAAATCAAAATATCAGGTTGGATACCTATAGAGCGTAATTCCTTCACTGAGTGTTGCGTTGGCTTTGTTTTTGTCTCACCCGAAGTAGCAATATAAGGCACTAATGTCAAATGGATAAATAAGGTTCTTTGTGAGCCTAGTTCAATGCGCATTTGGCGAATTGCTTCAAGAAACGGTAATGATTCGATGTCCCCTACAGTCCCGCCAATTTCAACCATTGCCACATCGAAACCATCGGCACCTAATTTGATGCATCGTTTGATCTCATTAGTAATATGGGGGATTACCTGAACTGTGCCCCCTAAATAATCACCTCTTCTTTCTTTTTTAATGACATTTTCATAAATTTTTCCTGAGGTAAAATTATTACGCTTTGTCATCGTTGTATTTACAAAACGCTCGTAATGTCCCAAATCCAGATCCGTTTCGGCACCATCATTGGTCACAAAAACCTCACCATGCTGGAATGGGCTCATAGTCCCGGGATCAACGTTAATATAGGGATCAAGCTTAATCAATGTTACTTTAAGACCACGCGCCTCAAGAACTGCAGCAAGCGACGCAGCTGCAATACCCTTTCCTAAGGAAGATACCACTCCACCTGTAATAAAAATAAAATTTGTCATAATTGACCTTGTATCCTGCTAATTAAGTACTGTTCATAGAAAAATAGAAAATCGGTTATATTGTAGCCTGAGTTAATTAGAGCGGCCCCTAGGGTTCTCTAAAACCCGGGTTAAGGTTTCGCCTAACCCAGGCTACAATAGCTGGGAATTACATCAAATCAGGATATCGAACCTAATTTATCGCCAATAAATGTCCCAGTTTCTCTTTTTTAGTTTTTAAATATCTGTGACTTTCCTTAGTAGGTTCTATTTCTAAAGGCACTCTTTCCATAACCTTTATTCCATAACGATCCACAGCAGCAATTTTTGAAGGGTTATTAGTTAATAACCTTATTGCATCAATACCAAAATATTTGAGCATTTGATAAGCAATAGCATAATTTCTACTGTCAACAGGAAGACCTAGTTGATGATTCGCATCAACAGTATCCCAACCTTGCTCCTGCAAGGCATAAGCTTTTAGCTTATTCGCCAGGCCAATTCCTCGTCCTTCCTGGCGTAAATAAATTAAAACACCACCTTCAGCAGCAATCAGTGCCAAAGATTTTTCCAATTGGTGACCGCAATCGCATTTACAAGAACCAAAAATATCACCTGTAATACATTCCGAATGAATACGCACCAAAGGCACTCGATTCGCAAATAGAGGCGGCTTTACCAAAGCAAAATGTTCTGCATCATCCAGTTCGTTTGCAAATACGGTCATATTAAAGTCACCTTTATTTTGCAAAGGAATACGTGTAGACGCAGCAGCGCTGACTAACACTTCATGGCGAATTCGATATTCTATCAAATCTTTAATCGTAACCAGAGGAATATTATGTTTCTTGGAAAATGAAACTAATTCATCACGGCGGCTCATGGTACCATCATCGTTAATAATTTCACAAATCACCGCAGCCGGAGTTAAGCCAGCAAGCCTTGCCAAGTCAACACTACCTTCTGTTTGACCTTGTCGTTCCAAAACGCCTTTTTTTCTAGCGCGTAAGGGAAAAACATGCCCTGGGGAAATGATATCAGCTGGACCGCTCTCTGGATTAATTGCGACTTTAATTGTTTGAGCCCTATCTTTAGCTGAAATCCCCGTTGAGACACCTTCTGCTGCCTCTATGGATACAGTAAATGCTGTGCCATAAGGTGATTTATTATTTTGCGCCATCATTGGCAATTGTAATTTATCAATCAATTCATCAGCCATAGACAAGCAGATTAATCCACAACCATGACGAGACATAAAATTAATTGATTCTGGCGTTGCATAATCTGCAGCCACGACCAGATCTCCTTCATTTTCCCTATCTTCATCATCCATTAAAATAACCATTTTACCGGCTTTGAGTGTTTCCACTGCCTGTTCTACTGTAGCTAATGAATACTTCATAACGCGACCTCATTTGATCCAGTGTTCATTTAATCCTCCTGCCAATCCAGACATGCTATCATATTGTCACCCATAGCATGCCAAGAAATAGTATGCGCTCGGTCAAATATCCCACTCTGCTGGTATGCTGAAATTGCATCGTGCTCCAAAATACTTGGAACGATATATAAATAAGTTCGATGAACTAACTTTTCCTGGTGCAGCGCACCAAAAAGAGCGCCTCCGGCTTCAACCCAAACATCATGATACCCCAACTCCCCCAGATGGCCGATCACAGCACCTAAATCCATTGCTCCATTTTTCATGGGCATTAAATACAAAGTACTATTGGGATAAGAAGCTTCCTGCTCATTACAATGATATATATGACAATGAGCTGCTGTTGAAAAAATCAGGGATTGTTGATTAAGACCCAACTGTCTATCAATAATTGCAACTGGTTTTGCTTGTTCTTTCTGGCCTAAACGCACATTCATCTTAGGATTATCCAGTTGTATTGTTCTAGCCGTAGTAAGAATTACATCCGTTGCAGCACGCATTTGATGTGTAAATTCCCCGCATTGGGTATTTGACAAAATAACACGTTCCCCTACTGCGCGGCCAATTTTACCATTCAATGTTTGTGCTATTTTTACCGTTACCCTTGGCATTTTGGTGGAAGTCCAGTGGGAGTAACTTTTATAAAATTCTGTAATTTCATCGACAGGATAATACGTTACCTTTATGCCATGGGCACGTAATTTATCTGAAGAATTATTTTTAGCAACGACAGGATTGGGATCTAAATAAGCAAAAACAACCTCTTCCACTCCATGATTAATAATTACATCGACACATGGCGGCGTTCTTCCCCAATGATTACAGGGTTCGAGCGAAATATATAGAGTAACCCCTGGCATTTTAGGAGGAATCTGTATTAACAATAATTGTTCTGCATGCGGGGTCCCTGCACCTCTATGGCATGCCTGTGCTATAATAGTTCCATTTTGCACAGCAACAGCGCCAACGCAGGGATTTGGGGCGCAATGGCCTTGTCCAAGTCGGGCCTGTTCAAGTGCTGCGAGCAAAAACTTTTTGTGCATTGTTTAGTACCTTTCTAAGATGCATGGTAACTGCTCACGCGCTAAATAGACGTCTTCCCAAGGACAAGCCTCGGGATAACGAGAAGAGATGAGTCGTTACGATGCGTGAATGATAACAAATTATTCAATTTTTGAGTAGCCTAATGATTAAATTGAAAATTAAGAAAAACATCTGTTGGATACTGTTAGCAACCTTTCTTGTTCACCCCGCTTTCTCTGCGGGGCTTTCCCCCTATTCAACGAGTGAGCTGGAACAATTAGAAAAAGAATTCGTACAACAAATTAATCAGTCGGAAAGTGTGGAACGAAGCCCGTTGGCAAGCCAATACATTAATCGTATTGGGAAAAATCTTGCTCATGCGGGTCGTATTAAACCACCTGATTTCTTTATAGTGAAATCAAATGAAATCAACGCCTTTGCAGGTCCTGGTGGACATATAGGGATTAATTCACAGCTTATTTTAACCACAAGCAGTGAAAGTGAACTTGCGGGAGTCATGGCCCATGAGATCGCGCATGTGCGTTTGCATCATCTCTACAGGATGATTGAACATCAAAAACAAATGCGTATTCCTATGCTTGCCACCATACTGGCCTCTGCAGCTTTAGGTGTAATCAATCCCACGGTTGGAATGGCGGGAATGATGGGCGCCATGACAGGATTTTCCCAAGATAACATCAATTTTACCCGTTCTAAAGAAAAAGAAGCGGATAGAATTGGAATCGATATGCTGATTAAAGCGGGATATAACCCTCAAGGTATGGCCGCTTTTTTTAAAAAAATGCAGGAAAACTCTCGTTATTATTACACTGCAAATGTACCTGCCATTCTACGCACTCACCCTCTTGATGGGGATAGAATCGCTGAATCAGAAAATCGAACCGCACAATTTTCGCACAAAAAATACATAGACTCTCCCGAATATCCATTGGTTAAAGAATTAATCCGCACTTCAGTCATCCGCGATCCTAAAATGTTACTTGATTATTATGCGTATCAATGTAACAAAAAAACGCCTGCTTATGCTTGCCAATATGGTCATGCCCTTGCCTTAATCAATAATAATGATTATGCAAAAGCAGCTGCAATTTTAACGCCTTTATTGGTACAAAATAACAATCTGTATTTTCAAATTGCTATGGCACAAACTGAAACAGGATTGTCCCAACATAAAGCAGCACTCTCCCGATTGGAAGAAATACAAAAAAATTACCCGGACAACTATGCGGCACTTATGGCATACGCCCAAGGTTTATTGGCTGCAAATCAGCATGAAAAAGCAACAAGCATCCTGCTTAAAGGCAGCAGGAAATACAAACAGGATCTTGTTTTATGCCGTGAGTTAGCTCGAGCCCAAGCGCAATCACATCAAAAAGGCTACGCCTATTTTACCCAGGCTCAGTGCTTACTTCTTGAAGGACAAAAAAGAGCAGCAGTAGCTCAACTTAAAGTAGCCCGTAGTCTTGCAAAAAATGATTCTTATTTATTAGCGAGGATTTCTGCAAAAATTGATGAAATTGTAAATTAAAAGTAGCCTGGGTGCGCGTAGCGGAACCCGGTTTTGGTCCTACAGACCTTCACCCAGGCTACATATACTGGCCTAATCTCGAAAATTCTCATACTGCAGTGGCAATTTGATATCTGATTTTTTTAAAAGCGCAATTGTTTCTTGCAAATCATCACGTTTTTTACCGGTAACCCGAATTTTATCACCCTGAATAGAAGCTTGAACTTTAACTTTGGAGTCTTTAATACATTTCACGATGTCTTTAGCTGTAGGCTGATCTATTCCCTGTTTAAACGTCATATTCAAGGAATAAAATTTTCCACTATGCACTGGTTCATCTTCTATATCCACTCCAGAAGCATCAAGATTACGTTTACTGCAGTGATTACGGAATAAATCCTCTAGTTGTCTGACCTGAAAGTCGGATTCAGCCCGTAATGTCACGGTCAAATCTTTAAGTTCTATACTTGACTCTACTCCTCGAAAATCAAAGCGAGTACCCATCTCACGCAAAGCGTTATCCACAGCATTACGTAATTCAACCATATTTGTTTCAGAGACAATATCAAAAGAAGGCATAAGTGACTCGTTCAAGTTAAAAATGTAATTTAACAAAAAACAGAATGTTGCACCATATTTGCAAATATCAATTTCGCGAATGTTGCATATTTGTGTAAAGAGTGTTATCAAATTAATTGGTTCAAAAATATTCTATTTAGCTACCAACCGTACAATAACGTTAGGTTATTCTATCTCAAGGAGTGAGAAGTATGGCAAAGGAAAAAAGGGAGTATTACACCTCATATCAGTCTCAACAGCATCAATCTCGTTTTTGGGTCCATTCAGAATCCTGTTATACTGAGGAAGAATTAGAACAAAGAACTTGGATTCTTAAAACACGCAGTAATTCAGGAATTCATCCAGATTATTTATCGAACCCAAGCTCCTGGTTCGCTGATGACTCCCAGGCCTTAATCAATGTTTATGAACATTCCTGGTTTTACTCTAATGCATTCAGGACCCGTCACGTTTTAACCCGAGATGACTTCCACGTTCAACCTATTGATAGCCAGCGCCTCCAATGGACTGCTTTATATGACTTAATGCAAAGAACCGGAGATTATTTATTATTAAGGAATCAGGCGTTACCTCAAACTCATTTAAATCAACCTATGAATTTTTTCTTATTGGATCTGAATCATATTTTGAAAGGAATAAGTCAAAATTCAAATATCAGACAAACAAGAGACCAATTGGAGCATGTCACTCGCTACGTGCGTACTATTGAAAAAAACATTTCCCCCTTTGCAGGCTCAGATCGACTCTTTTTAGCTAATTTCCGCAGCACAATTGATGATGAAATCCACCCACAGTTAACGCATAGGATTGAATCTCAATTGTTAAGAGATCGCCTTGGTGAATTATCCAAAACCATTGAGCAATTATCTACTGAACGCAACAGAATACTCCATTTTGCTCTGAATACGAATCAAGTTAATCCTCACCCTTATACTTTTGCAATCGATAAGCCGGCAGATTTAAAAGCCTATCCCACTCAAGCTGTAAAAGAATGCGGGAAAAGTTCAACTGCTGTCGTAGAAAGACCTATATCTATTTTGCAGTTAACGGGTAAAGAGCTTAAAGATTGTCCCAATTTCCAGTTAATCAACATGCAAGATAAAGTGTTAGATCATTATGCCAAAGCGATAACTGATTTAAATGAGCTCGACCAATTTCAAAAAGTCATTACGCAAACAATGGACCTCTTGGGACAAGCAGGTGAAGTGTATACGGTTTTTCAATTTAAGGAGCAACTATCTTTATTATTGAGACAAATTGAACATTTTATTGATGAATCATCCTTTCATATAGAAGAAATTATTCATGCAAATACGCTTGCTTATCACAAAGCGATTCACGAAGAACAAAATTTATCGCTTCTAAAAAAATGGTTAACATCTGAGCAAGAAAAATTAAACACATTCATAGAAAATCAAGATACTTTGGCACAATTTCCATCAACAAAAACCGATCTTGCAAAAACCAATCAAGCATTAAAACAGCAAGTCAATTATGTTATTGGCCATTTAAGTGGTCATAAAGTAAAAAGCACTGACTTTGCAACACTTGCTGGACAAGCTCAGGAGTTAAATGAACTGATGGATTCAATGCATCGTTGGATCACATTCCAATACAAACTCAAGGGTCTGCAACCACCACAAGAACCGGAAAAACTGGGATTGTTGCCGACACGAACATCGCAGTCAAAATCCCATCACCATTCCCAATTACGTCCATCATTCTTCGAATCGAGCTCAAAAACCTCTGCATTTGATGATTGTGTTCAACCCAACTGGACTTATGAAACGTCAGTATGTCCTCCTGTCCCTCCAGTGCCGCCCCAAGCTATAGCCGCCTGCAGCGAGCAGGATATGGCTGTATGCCAAGCTCAGGAATATGAAACACCTCCCGCCGCTTTTTATCTTGGCTTAATTGTCTTAATTCCTATCGGACTCCTTGCATTTTATCTGTTGTATCAAACACTCAATAAATCCGAATCCAAAGTGAAAGTTCTAGGAAATAAACATGAATATGAGGGAATAAAAACTGAATTAGATGATTTTATTGTAACAATTCAAAGAGATAAACGCATGCATGATTCGGAGATAAAGTGTCTCTTCGAAGAGTACATCGAAAAATACGACGAGTTAAACAAACGAGCGCAAAAGGAAATTTATGATATAGAAGAATTAACAGAACTATATGAAGACATAAAATGCTTTTATGATGATTACTGTCCTAAATCAGCCAAAGCAACCTCTCTTACTTGTTAGGTAAAACGCTCTAATAGACATGAGATAAAAGCAAAATGCCTTGGTTCTGAAAATCCAATACTCTACGTTCCGCGCTTTATGTGCGGAATCCAGCTCCTGTCTTCATATACTATCGATCTGGATGCCGTGCATAAGCACTGCAAGTAGGGAAAAAGATATGTACTAGGTAAACGCATTGTAAACAACTATAATTAGGTTATTTAGCATATCAATTTAATTTCTTCTCGTATAATTTTCCTATAACGAGAAGGATAAACTACGGCAGTAACTAGTTGTGAGAGCATTTAAAAATAATTTTCAATCCTTATTAAGATTAGCTATTCCACTAATTCTCACCGGATTATTGCAATCTTCTGTTTACTTTTTTATAACTATATTCTTAGCTCATGTTAGCCAAGATGCATTAGCAGCAGGCTCACTGGTTGCCTGGCTATTTGGGACGTTTAACATCATTGTTATCGGTATATTAAATGCAATTAATGTCTTGGTAGCTCATCGACATGGTGCTCAAGATAGACATGGAATTTCTTTAGTGTTTCGAGATGGATTTTGGTTAGCCTGTATCTTGACCATTCCTGCATGTTTTTTCTTTTGGCATATTTCTCCCCTGCTCTTATATCTCGGCCAAAACCAAGCTTTAGTGAAACTGACTGAATCCTATTTGCATGCACTTACATGGGGATTATTCGCGAATTTTATTACTGTGGTACTCATGGAGTTTGTTATTGGACTTGGCAAAACTCGGCTTGCCCTGTTCTTTAGTGCATTAAATGTCTCTTTAAATATTTTGTTTAGTTTTGCTCTAATTTTTGGAAAATTTGGCTTGCCAGCCATGGGGGTTTCAGGTGCAGGTTGGGGTACAACTATAGGTTTGTGGGTTACCGTATTATTTTTCTCTTGGTATATTTTTACAAATAAAAACTATAAACCCTATACTCGCCTGCTCTTTACCTACGTCAAACCATTCTATTTGATTGAGCTACTCAAAATTGGGACTCCTTTAGGAATGATGTATTGTGTTGAAATTGGCTTTTTCTTTGTTTTGATTTTAATTATGGGTTCACTGGGTAATCAATTGTTGGCAGCTAATCAAATCACATTACAATATTTATGTATTTTGACGTCTATTATTTTTTCAATAGCCCAGGCAATCACTGTACGCATGGGGCATTTACTGGGGGAAGGGGATGTAATTAGCGCAAAACATGTAGGTTATATCGGTACTTTTACCTCTGTATTTTTTATGTTTAGTGCCGCACTTATTTATTGGTTTTTTCCTAAATTACTTATCGCTATTGATTTTGATATTCATGATCCTGGTAACCAGGAAATGTTACATTTTGCAATCCAACTTCTGGCAGTTAGTGCCGTATTTCAAATATTCGAATCAGCCCGTATCTCGCTATTTGGCGCTTTACGTGCGTTAAAAGATACACGTTATACCTTAATCATTTCAATGATTGGCTTTTGGGGAATTGCGTTACCTATAGGTTACTTGTTTGCAATTCCTCTGCAATGGGGAGGCATTGGCCTCTGGTGGGGTATGTCATTAGGTGCAGTCATCAGTGTTTTATTGCTCTATTGGCGGTTTAATTTTAAAATGCAGCATTATCAACCAGAAATTGGATAAATCTTGAAAAAACCTGTTTTATTTTTTCTTTTTCTAGTCACCTCTTATTCAGGATTTTCTTTAAATAGTCCGGAGTTAAAATCCTATAAATATACTTTCTCCAAAAAAGAAAATTTTAAGGTTTCTTTCGCTGATTATCCCAAAGGCGAAGAAAAGTTCTTTGAACTTCAATTTAAAAACGACGCTAAATTACCTTATGAAATTAATACTTCCCTTCATGCATTAAAAATTTCAGGCAATAATCATAGTGATGATTTATTCATGTATGCTTATAAAAAGGTAAAGGATTTAAAACCTAATACAACCTACCGCGTCAGTTTTTCTTTAGAATTTGCCTCGAATGCTCCTGATGGTTCTACGGGTGTAGGAGGCTCCCCGGGTGATTCGGTTTATGTAAAAATTGGAGCTGTATCTCATAAACCCCTTCGATATGTGGATGACCTTAATCATTACAGAATCAATTTGGATAAAGGAAATCAAGCTCTTGATGGAAAAGATATGCTCACTATTGGATCATTTGGGGTAGACACTGCAAATTCTGTTTATCGATTAAAGACATTACCTTACTTACCCACAGAAGAAATACAAACTAAGCTCGCCAACTACACAACCAGAACCAATGATAAAGGTGAGGTATGGTTAGTTCTCGGTACGGATTCTGGATTTGAAAGTACAACTACAATTTTTTATACCAGTTTATCTGTAACATTCAAAGAACTAATTGAGGAATCAAAATAAAGTCTTTTTTTACTCTTAAAATGAAAGCCAAAATATAAGTATAGGTTCGAGTTCTCCGCGACTCTCCGAACCTATATATTTTGGGTCATCATTTCATCAACCAAAATAAACTTTGTACAATAAAAATAGGCCGATGATTAACGTAATTACCCCGCTTGTGATAAACGCTCCCGATTTATTTATCATTTTATTCCAAACTTTATACACAGTATCTGGACAATAGAGCCTAAACAAACCGCCAATGAGTATCAGCCAAGCAAAGACTGTTACTATGACTGGCCAGCCCATTACCCATACATTGTGGCTTAGAACCATTAATAATCCAATAACTAATGTGATTATACCAACAACTAACATGACAGCTCGTTGCCCCATCAATTCCCTCATGGCGGTGACTACAACTTCACGTCGTACAAGTAAAAGCAAGCTCATAATTACCAAATACCAACCTAGTACTGAAGCTAAAAAATTGGTATACATAACCATCTCCTGAAAAACATCTCTCCTATATAAATTATAGTGCAATATATCTTTAAATAACGTGGTGAAACAGTTAAAAAAAGCTAAACTTATATATATGATGTTTGGATCAAAGGATTCTTAAAATGAGCGAGCAATTTACTGCAAATGTCTACTGTAAGGAGGAAAGAATCGCGACTCAAACAGGAAACGATATTGATCAGCTTTATACCTGGATGTTAATTCAAGTCAATGGACACTTTGATGATATACGCGGTGAGATTATCGATAATCAGACAAAGAACACCGTCCGTACCTTTCGCAAAGCACCTATAGAGTAATGTCAACTCAAAATTATTTTAAATCATCTGAATGAACTGAGGATCGTCGGTTTTTTTTAAGAAACCTTGATCTATTGAGTCATTTTCAATTACTTACTACGTCCCGCGGCTTATGCGCGATATCCAGGGGATCTTGCTCTAGAAATGCTCAGCGGCATCTTAAAATATCGTTCTGGATACCGCGCATAAAGCGCGGTACGTAGAGAAACTTAAGTGGTACATGATAAATTTAAAAAACTGACGATCTCTCAGGGCCGCGGGATCTAGGGATTTTGCAATAAAACTGGATCCCACGGACAAGCCACAGGACGTAGTAATGACAATGATTCCTCAGGCTAAATGAGATAACTCATAAAAAAGAATGATTGACTCAGATAAAGAAGTACTTACAATGAATCCCTTAATTTAAAAGTATACATTAAGGATAGTCATGGGTGCGACAGAAAAAACCTCATCATTTAATCTGTTCTGGTTGCTCAACTACATTTCTATTGCATCAGTTTCGGCGGCTATCATCACTCCCGCTTTACCAAAAATCCAAACTGAATATGCTTTAGGCCCCGGCGTTATTGAGTGGATAGTCTCGGCATTTTTGATTGGTTATGTAGTTGGTCAATTGATTTATGGACCTCTTGCTAATCGATTTGGCCGTTTAAAAGCATTACGCGTAGGTTTGGTGATTAACCTAATTGGACTTGTTGTATGTTTGCTCGCATTATTGCAAGAAAGCTATTGGCTACTCATAGGGGGACGGTTGATAACTGCCTTGGGTGCTGCCAGTGGACTTGCCTGTACGTTCATGTTAATTAATGAATGGTTACCTGAAGCGCAACGTAAAACGGCCATGGCCTATTCAGTTTTGTCCTTTGCACTAGGTATCGGTATCGCTGTAGTCATAGGTGGGATAATTACTGAATTTTTTCATTGGCAAGGATGTTTTTGGATTTTACTCGTACATGGTTTAATCATGTTATGGGGGACCCGTATATTTAGCGAAACATTGATTCATCCTAAATCAATATATATCTTGACTATTGTCCGCGATTATTATGCTGCACTTGCTTCTGCGAAATTGGTAATTTTTTCATTAGTAGTAGGTTGCTGCTCTGCTATATCCTACTGCTTTTCTGCTGCTGGACCTCAAATTTCAGAAGAGATATTGAAACTCTCGGCGGCTGAATATGGGTATTGGAATATCCTGAACATAATAGGAATGCTCTTAGGTGGATTATTAGCCAAACGATTACTCACTCGTTTTTCAGCAAACCAACTCATTTCCATTGGTTTTCTTGGCGTTGCAGTGGGAATAATTAATTTATTGATCATGTGGTATTTTGGGAAACAGTCCTCATTATGGTTTTTTCTTATTACAGCCAGCTTATATTTATTTAGCAGTTTTCTATTTTCGGGGGGCTCATTTGTTGCTTCCAATGCACTTAAGGACAAAGCCAGTGCAGCAGCCATGATGAGTTTTGTTAATATGTGTTTTGCAACACTCAGTGTTATCGTAATGGGCTATTTGATGCTCAATCCTTTATTAAGTTTTATTATTATTTTAAGCTTTGTTTGGTTACTTGTTGTGGCACTATTATTAATAAAAATCCCAAAGACTAATAATACAATAGACTTCGTCCAAACTCCCTGAGAAGAACAAAGTGCGAGGAGATGCTGAGTAATGAACTGGAGAGTACACAAGCATATAGGGATTCGGGCACGGCATCGACGAAGCAACTCTTTCTCAGTAGAGAGCTGTGTTATGAGGTTGTAGATTAACTATTTAATTCTATAATTTGGAGCAGGAGGCAACAATGTCGCATGGTCAGATACCCCAATCACTACAAAATTTTTTGGATTTGTCCAATACAAGACCAGCTATTTTTATACCCGAGGAAGTACGTGATCTCGCTGAAAAGACAGCAGAGGCTTTTGCTCTACCTAAATTATTTGTCCCCCTAATTAGCAACCCAGTGCTTCGTCTTGCTGATCATGAGATACCGACACGAATTTATCACCCTGCCCCACAAAAAAAGTTACCCTTAATTATTTATTTTCATGGCGGTGGGCATTTATCAGGGAGCATAGAAACTCATGATGCGCTTTGTCGGCGAATTGCTGTTACCTGTAACTCCGTAGTTCTTTCTGTTGGATACCGTTTAGCTCCTGAGTTCCCATACCCAGCCGGATTACTCGATTGTATAGCAGCTTTTGAACACAAAGTTGAGCTACTTAAAGAGTTTCAAGTGAATATGGAGCATGTTTTTTTAGCGGGTGATAGTGCTGGTGGAAATTTGGCGCTTTCTGTTTGCCATCAAATGAAAGAATGTGGCGATCTTGCAATTAGAGGATTGGTATTGATTTATCCTTCTGTTGATTTCTCTATGAACTATGACTCATATCAACGTAATGGGGAAGGGTTTTTACTCACACGAGAAAAAGTAAAATGGTATTTTGATAATTATTTCAAAAATGGTAGCGATCGAATTCATGCATCACCAATGCATTTTAAACATTTGGAATTATTGCCACCCTGCTATATTGCAGCTGCTGAATACGATCCTTTATTTGACGAAGCAATTGCGTTTGCGAAAAAAATAAAGGCCTTAGGAGTTTCCGTTGAATTAGAAGAATTTAAGGGAATGATTCATGTTTTTGCCCAACTTGAAATATTTGTACCGGATCAAGTCTTTCGATTAATTGAATCTATAGAACATTTTATCAAAGCACACTCTGTATAGCCTGGGTGCAGCCCCTCGAATCCCGGGTTATGGCTTGCCCCTCGGCTACACTTAAAAAGTATCAAATCCTTCATATTCCTGCCAACTGAGCTCTTCATAAGTACATTCATCTACGACAGCAAGCTGCGGCCCTTCCTTCAACCATGCATAAAATAATTTCAGATTTTCAACTGTCCCACAAGCAAATACTTCTACGCGTCCGTCATCCAGATTTTGCGCCCACCCCGTGATATCCAGTTTCTTCGCTTCTCTTTGTGCTGAAGCGCGATACCATACCCCTTGAACTTTTCCCGAGATATAACATCTCATACATGCTTGATTCATCATAAAATTTCTTATTGGTTTTTGGGTAAATAAAGTTTATCTTATTTTATAGAGTATGTTTACATTTCGCTAGTTTGAGCCAAAATGACTGGAATTTTGAGTACTGAAGCTCAATACGTGAGCATCGCCACGCATAGGATCAGGCCATTTAGCCAACAAGATAGTAGAAATGCAATCGGACCCCCAAGGAGATAAAAATGGCAATATGGTTTAAAAAAATTACTCTAGAAGATCTCAATCAATTTGGGAAAAATACAATGTCTGAATTTCTTGGCATCAGGTTTATTGAAATTGGTGACGATTTTTTAAAAGCAACCATGCCTGTAAACACACGTACCAAACAACCTATAGGAATTCTGCATGGTGGTGCCAATGTTGCATTAGCCGAAACAGTAGCCAGTACTGCAGCAAACGCCATTATTGATCTCAATCAATTTTTTTGTGTCGGCTTGGAAATTAATGCCAATCATATTCACTCAGTAAAAGAAGGTGAAGTCACAGCAATCGCCTCTCCCCTACATCTGGGACGGTCTACTCAAGTTTGGGAAGTTAAGATTTTTAATGAAAAAGGAAAACTAACTTGTATTTCAAGAATGACGGCTTCTGTAATAAACCGACCTAAAGAGTAATTCAACCTCTATGGATCTTTTTTTCCCTCTGTTTGTTTGAACATTATGATACAATAAACTGCATTTGATCTATTCACGCTGTTATGAAACCTGAGCAAACACTTAAAAATCGGGGTGCCCTTAGCAATCCAGATGGCCGATTTGAGCCACAAACCCGCGAACATTTTGCTGATGGATGGGACATTGAAGAAGATATTCTTCCCCCTTTAGAAACCTTTTTATTACCCGAGCATTCTAAATCAGTAATAAGCCGTAATGATTCTCCTGATCTTGGCTTTGAACAATCAATTAATCCCTATCGGGGTTGTGAACATGGATGCATTTATTGCTATGCGAGACCCAGCCATTCCTATGTCAATTTGTCACCGGGAATCGATTTTGAAACTAAAATCTTCTATAAAGTGGATGCAGCGAAACTTTTGGAAAAGGAGATAAATAAATCAAGTTATACGTGTAAACCTATTGTCTTAGGGGCAAATACCGATCCTTATCAACCCGCAGAAAAAAAACTTACTATTACCCGAAGTCTTTTAGAAGTTTTAGTTTATCACCGTCACCCTGTCATTATTATTACTAAAAATGCGCTTATAGAACGGGATTTGGATATTTTATCAGATATGGCAGAACAAAATTTGGTTAAGGTTGCGATCAGTATTACTTCTCTTTCAACCGATCTAAAGCGAATTATGGAGCCCAGGACTACAGCACCATCAGGCAGGCTAAAAATAATAAAACGCTTCACTGAAAACAAAATCCCTACTCGTGTCATGGTTGCACCTATTATTCCTATGATCAATGACATTGAACTGGAAAAAATCTTGCAAGCTGCCGCACACGCTGGAGCAAGACAGGCAAGTTATGTGTTAATCAGACTGCCTCATGAAGTAAAAGAATTATTTAAAGAATGGCTCAGCGAACACTTTCCCCAAAGAGCGGAACATGTGATGAGTCTTATTCGCCAAATGCGCGGTGGGAAAGAGTACGATGCACGATTTGGTGTCCGCATGCGTGGCGAAGGAGAATATGCCAATCTCTTAAAGACTCGATTTCATCTTGCTTGTAAGCGATTTCAACTCAATGTCGCCCCTGATCCTCATTTGGAGATAAATAAGTTTTGTAAAAAAGAAGATTTTTTATACAAGCAATTAAGTCTATGGGAGGATGCATGATAAAGGGCTCGAAACATATCATCAACAAATGACATCTTTCCAAAAAATTTTCATCTCTATTTACAACAACAGGTAAGCGCCCATATACATCAATTTGAATTTAAATCAACACAAATGATATAAATTTATGCAAATTAAAAAATAGATTCTATACTTAATCTGAGTAAAAAAGTAAAACCAAGGAGGATGTAATGAATACAAGTTCAAGCATTTCAAAAATGCTGCGTACAGGTATCATAGTAAGCTCATTGTTCTTCGCAGTAGGTTATACGTCCATCGCCAGTGCAGCCCAAGGATGCGGCCAGGGATATCATAGGAACATGTATGGTGGATGTGTATTAAATGCTCCAGGTCCCAATTCATCACCAGCTCCGTACCATCCAGGCTGCTGGCGAAATGCTTGGGGTCAATTACGTTGTTATAGATAATCACTAAATAGGCCCTACCATTTTCCTAAATGATATGGCCTATTTTTTATAAGTATTATGCGATTATTTATATACCCTAAGTTTAGGTTTTCACCTTCCCAGGATTAGATTAATTTTTTATTTTATTTCTTTTTATTAGAATGAGATTCTAATTTAGACTTTTCCTGAGGCTGTTTTATTTTATCAGGATGAGTAGAGTGCTGTTGATCATGACGACGTGCATCTTGTGACTCATTTTTAAATTTATTATGATTATGTTTTGACATTTATACTCTCCTTGAGATTAAATTTCCTTTCCTTCGAATTTAAACTTAGTTGAGCTTACTTGAAAAAGCAAATCCCCTTTTCAAAGTCAATTGCTCCTAGACCTTGCTGCACATAAACCCACCTTTCACCAAAGTATGAGAGCAGTGTCTGCCTCTCTGGGACAGCAGTAAGTAAGAACAACAAGAGAATGGCTTGAATTCATAAATTCAGTGGTTGTAACTCAAAAAGTGCGCTAAAGTAAATTCAATTAAAACTATTGAAAAAATGGACTTTTTCATGACAGCAGAAGTAAATGAAGCCTTAAGAAAAATAAGGCAGAATAAGCCCTTTATATTAACCATCACCAATTATTTTCCTATGGGGTATGTGGGAAGCGGAATACGTAGTATTGGCGGCTTCCCATTAATGTGTGGCGCAGAAGAGGAAGTCGAGGAGTTACTAGGGATTTCTAAAGCAGTGATAATCAATCTTGGCAAGTTAGATAACACTTTTGTTAAATTGAGCAATCACATCTGTAAAATAGCAAACCAAATGAATATTCCCGTTATTTTAGATCCAGTAGGAGCTGGCGCAAGCCGTTACCGAACAGATGTTGCGACACGCTTAATAAAGACACATCAAATTTCCATTATCCGCGGCTACCCTAATGAAATTGCGAGTTTGCTGACTGGAGAACTGCTAATTCAGGATAATAACCATCTTATGGGAGATCAGATAATAATAGAAAACGCCAAGTCATTATCAAAAAAATATATGCTCACTGTAGTTGTCAGTGGGAAAAGACATTTAGTTGTCAATTCAAATCAAATCGATCAATTTAATTTCGATTCGGCTCTGGTACAAAAAGTCGCCGGGATAGGTAATTTACTTTCTGCGATGATTAGCGTTTTTCATTCTGTGGTTAAAGATCCATTTTTAGCCGCTAAAAATGCCGTGCGTTTTTATGCCGAATGCGTTGGCCCAACTTCAAGTAGCGCTTCCGGTCCAGCTTCACTGATTATAGGAGTAATAGATAAAATCTATATTAATACAGAAAAGGCGCAACTATTTACTTAAATAGCCATGCCCCAGTTTCTACTTCATCCATGTAGATAAAAAATTATTTAATAAATGCCATAAAAGCAAATATTCCTTCGTCTACAAGAACTTGAAAATTCTTCCACGATTGCTGACGGGCGATTTGGGCAAATGTATCCATTGTTTCGGGATAATCATCAGCACATGGATGCTCCATTCGTGCAATAATCTCATCCTCAGTGATCTCGGAGTCGCTTTCCAACATCCGTGATTTTAAAGCATCCAGCCATTGCTCCCGTGTTTGATCCGGCTTAAGAACACCATCAACTATTAATAAAAAACCATTAGGGTCTAGTTTTTGTTGGCACATAGCAATAAAGGTGTTTTTATCGAGCAGAGATAAATGGTGAACCGCATAGCTGGTAAAAATCACATCGACAGGGGCGGATATACGAGGAAGCGCAGCAATCATATGATCCGCAATGAACTCTTTTTCACAATCCAGTGATGTAAGTGTATTTTCCGCCATTTTTAAAACATCTGGTGCTGCATCGATACCAATATATTTTATTATTGAGGTTCCAGTAAGTACGGAAACAACCGTACTGCTATCCCCACAACCAACATCTGTAAAAGAAAAAGGACGGTTTCCTATATGAGTTGCGAGAAATTTTTGTAACGCCTGCACCATTTCACGATGGTATAATGTATTATTTTTAATAGCACTTTGATACCGTTGCCAATTTTTATTAAAGTACTCGCTCGCAGCAGTCATAGTTTATACCTTATAGTATTTGTTAGATAAAGAGAGAAATAATAGCAACTCCCGTCATCCAGGTATACTAAGCTATTATAGATAAAATAAGATTCAGATTGCGCAAAACACCGACAAATGATAGAATTTACTCCACTTGGTAAATATATAGGCCACATATGAACTATTTTTACTCATTACTTTTTGCTTTATTTTTTTCCACAAGCGCTCTCGCTGGTGTTGTATCTGAAGCGAGTTTGCGCGATAAAATTGGCCAAATGCTTCTTGTCGGCTTTGATGGGAAAAAAATTACTGAACAATCTGCAATAGTAAAAACAATTGAAGATAATAATATTGGTGGAGTTATCTTATTTGATTACAATTTTCGCACAAAAACGTTTGATAAAAATATTGAAAGTCCGGAACAGGTAAAGACACTTAATCATGAACTGCACTATTTTGCCGAACAAGGTAATTTGAAACATCATCGACCGCAATTACCTCTAATCATTTCAGTAGATTATGAAGGAGGACAAGTAAATCGATTGGGAGAGCAATATGGATTTCCTCCAACCCTATCTGCTGCCGAAGTTGGAAAAAGAGAAACTAAAGAAGCTGAATCCATCGCCGATTCTATGGCTCAAACTTTAAAAAAGGCGGAATTTAATTTGGATTTTGCTCCTGAACTGGATGTAAACGTCAACCCAGACAATCCTGTGATTGGAAAAAAAGATCGAAGTTTTTCCAGTGATCCCAAACAAGTAACACACTATGCAAGCATTTATACACATCATTTCTTATCTCAAAAAATTCAATGTGCTTATAAACACTTTCCAGGACATGGCAGTTCGACCAAAGATTCACATTTGGGTTTTGTAGATGTTACCGATACATGGCAATCTTATGAATTAATTCCTTTTGAGCAATTACTGAATTCTCCTGAAGCGTGTGGTGTGGTCATGACAGCACATATTGTGAATCATCAACTCGATCCATCTGGATTACCTGCGACTCTATCCCATAAGATATTAACGGATCTTCTACGAAATCAACTGCATTTCAAAGGGGTTATTATCACTGATGATATGCAGATGAAGGCAATTAGCGACAATTATGGACTGGAGCAAGCTTTAGTACTGGCGATTAATGCTGGCGCAGATATGCTGATGTTCGGTAACAACCTATCTACTCCTGCGCAAGATCCAGTTCAAGTCATCAACATAATTGAGGCCAAAGTCCAATCCGGAGAAATCAGCCAAGAGCGAATAAATGAAGCATATCAGCATATAGTGGCTTTAAAAAAATCATTAAATTAGGAGCTTTTGCCTCTCTAGTGGAGGTTTATTCGAACGGTTGGATTGAGTGCAGGTTGCAAGATGCGCCAAATACAGCCGCTCCCTGCTCTTTTAATCTGCACGATTAAACTGAATTGCTACATCAACATCCACACCTGGAGAAACATTTAGCTTTCCTTTTGCATTGCCTGAGTTCTTTGTGAAAATACCATTTAAGTTACCGAATTCTGTAATAATAGTAACCGTTCCATTAACACAAACGCCCTTGAGCTTTGTGGTATGATGGTCGGGGCACAAAATACTTCCTGAACGTTTGTCCGCACTGACCTCGATGTTAAAATTCCCAGCACTATCCAGAGCACTAACTGTTCCCGCTCCATTATAAATACACTCGATTAACCAATTAGAGGCCTTACCTGAACCGGTCCAATTCCCAGGTACATCTTCGCAACTATTAGCACTAGAATAAAAAGTAAAATCTGCATGCGATAGAGTTGCAAAAGAGAGTGCAGCTGCAGTGAATCCAATGAGTAATTTTTGTTTCATTCCTCTTCCTTAAAAAAATAAAGCTTAATTCAAAACACCATCTGTTTTTGACTGGTAGAATGCGAGTTTATTATTACGTTATAAAACTACAAGTGCAATTGAAAAAAACCAGGATGAGAAAATAAATTCAAACATACCCCAAGCTAAGGCGGTAGTGAAAACCCTATTCATTTTTTATCTATACATTAGAAGTTTGAACACGAGGTGACGAACATTCATAGACATACAAATACATAGGCTTGGTCAATTTATGGATTACCGGAATCATCTTATGATGAGACAATGTCGCCACTGATTGGCAATGATTAAAAAATCGTTCTGCACATTGTTTTGTATCTCTAAAGTCAACATAAGAAATTTTGTCAATTTTTCCTTTTGATAAAGCATCTAAAAAAGCTTTTCCCCAGTATTGATATTGATTAATATCACCGCAAGGAATGGCATAGACAGGCCCACTAGGCATAAAGAAATTCAAAGCTGCGGCATTAGCAAAATAACCTGTAACAACTGGCTGTCCTTTTTTTATAATTTCTGGCTCATTGATCGCTTTTTTTAATACCGTATAAGCTCTACCTTTTTTCAGATAGGTTGCGATTGGCCATGAATTAGCGATGATTACAACAATACTAAAAGACAAAAAGCAGGGATAAATAATCATGAAAATACGTTGATACTGATATCGTGCCACATTAAATCCAGTGATTAAGGCAAGATTCATCCCAAGCGGGGTTAAGTAAACCGCTCGGGCATCACCACCGAATAAAGTTGCGATAATCCAGAACAATAGCCCTACAAGCAATACAGCATAAGTCAATTCCAAAACCGGGTTATTGGATGAGTTTTTAGTTTGTCGATACTTGAACCAACCCAATGCAGCGAATAATAGAAAAACTGAATAATTAACAAATAATGAGCCTAACAGTACTAAGAGACTATGAGCTGCCGTAGTATTATTTTGAGTTTGACTGTGAAAATTTAATAAATAAGTAATTGATACCCAATCGTGATTCACATTCCAATAAATCACGGGAACAACCATGAGAATAATGACAACGCTGGCAAGATAAAAATGGATACTTTTAAACAGTTGCCTCTGCTTTGAGAATACGACATACAACAACAGTCCCAGCACACTAACTACAGCCGTATATTTAGATAAAAGCATAGCGCCAATAAATAGAGCACAAAGATATAAATCAAAAATTCGCTTGGATGAAATGTAACGAGCAAAAGAATAAAAAGACAGAATAGTAAATAAATTTAATGGCGCATCATATAAAACACGAACAAGAACACTTTCTGTAGTAGTAGGCAAAGCAACCCATATCAGCGCACTGATTAATCCTGTTCGCTGATCGAGCAAGAGACAACCTATCTTGTATATATAATAGGCACCTGCGATCAAGCACAAAAAGCCAATAATATTAATTGAAAAGAATGTCTCACCAAAAATCGCTCGAGAAATATGGAACAAATAGGCAATCATGGGCGGCCCATCAAAATAAGACCAAGCCAAGTGTTTTCCCCAAGCGTAATAATAAAAACTGGTGATGGTAGGAACAAGAAAAAAAGTTGCAAGAAATAAGAAGCCAATATAAATAATAAGGAAGGGTTTTGTCGCTTTTTGATTCCACATAAATCACCAAGTTCCTTTTGCTTTATTTTTTAACTAAAAAGATCCCAATGAGATCAGTAGTATTATGAAATATCAAAGGTTTTAATGTAATAACTTATTGGCCTGGATAATATCACAATAAACATTTAATACACACTGATATAAACTGTTATTTAACTCTTTTTTTGCCCTTATTTTGGGAAATTGCTGCGATAGGGTTCGGTAAAATCTCTACAACATGTGCCATCCAATTTTTATTACCTGCCCTAATAATGGTATTGGCACGCCCATAAATAAAATCATTTAAATTGCAATGGATTAACGATTCCAATGTGCTGTTGCACTTGATCTTATAGTAATTTCGATCTTGAGTAAGTATTTGTATATGATGTTTGGCCAGCAGTTTGCCAAAAGGAGTATTCGTATGCAGAACTTCTTTTATCATGCTCTTTGGGAGTTCATTAAAGTTCATAGTGATAAAAGCGAGTTCAACTGCCACCACTTCTTGTTTGGTTTGTGCAACATTCGGGTTATTTCGTTTTTTGTTACTATCAACAAACATTACGATGGAGCGTCTATATGTATTGTTGGATTGATCCATATTTGCGTATATTGTTTTTATAATGGCGTTACGTGCGTAATATTTTTCGATACTTTTTGTCATTAGAGGCTGGGTTAACAACTTATCGTAAGGAGCAGGCAATTGTGTAGCACTTACTTTAGTACCTATTTTATCGATTTCAGCCAGTTTATTTATCTCCAGCTGAGTTTCTTTAGACTCAGGGGCACCCTTCACTGAAATGGCGATGAAGAGAATTATCATTAGGAATGGAAAGAAAAGAAGTTTTTTAATCATCTTTATTAATAATCTCATTTATTCTCACTTTAATATCGTGTTAGCCTTGAACTACTCACTGTTTGATAGATCAATTATTCATTCTCAAATGCTCTCAGCCGTGGGGAAAAAGATAAAGCTGGATTCTGGTAAACAATTTCTGTATAAGAAAAGCCCGAAACTTCTTGTTGATTGTAGCTCCCTGATATCTCGCAATATCCTTCCCAATAACCGTGTTTTTCCTGTTCGGGAAAAGCTGCAACATTCGTAAATGACAGACCGATACCGGGTATATTAATCCAGTATTTTGTGGGATAAAGAATGGATAATTCTGAATCAAGCCAATAATCCTCACGAATCACTTCCATCTCCTGATAAGAAATAAATCGCTTTTCTCCAGAAGGAAGAATGACATTGGCTAAACCACCGATTACATTGTTGCCGTTGAAATTGAAAATAAGGAAAATGTTAGCAACGATTCCATTATTCAGGCGAACCCCGAACCATTCCCAACCATTCGCATCCAGATTGAAATCGCCCCATTGATGGTCCATCCAAGAATCGCCGGAAGTTTGATTAATTTGAAACGTCGTGTCGTTCAGTTTAAGAGTCCCCGTTGTTTTAAAATGGGGTATGGAATAATAATAGGAATTGGTGTCATCAGCCATTGGCATCAGCCCATTCTCATTGATCAAAAAAAACGGGGCATTTGGCTCCAAAATTAAATTGAATTTTAAAACCGTATTATTTTGGCGGCCCTCAGCGTGTAACAAATAGACTTCCTTACCCTTCTGAACTTTCTTTTGTAAGCTGTAATCATTTTTTAGGGTAATATTCAATGTATCCGTAGCAAATTTACCTTCATTAAGGAAATAGTCTTTAGCAACCCCATAGCCTATTTTATTGTCCAAATCCGCAAGCTGCATATGCAGCATGGGCTGTGTATAAACACGCCCTTTTACATTGATAGCCGGATTAAATAAAGCAATATCAAAACTTAAATGCTTACCCTCATCAGTCACCAATTTACCATTGAAATACCACCATTCAATGAGGCGATCAAATGAATAAGGTATATTTTGATAATGAGCCGCCTCATCTCTAGGAAAATCGAGGGGGAAATAAGGTAAACTGGCATTGGCCATTGAAGTAAAAAAACCAACTAATATCCATTTTATACCCTGCATTATTAATTCCTTTCTTTAAATTTCAGAGACGCTTTTCAGATGAAATGAGATGATATAGGATGTTGAAATGGATTATCAATCCTGATTATTCTGGAAAATAAAAAGAACATGGAAATTAAAAAAATATTACCAGGCAGGAATCTGAGCAAATGTCCGATTGGTAATTCCGCAGCTAAGGCTGCGGAATTTGAGCTTAAATAAAGTAACTGTAGCCGCGCTCTTCTTCGTTTTCTTCGTCTGAGCCGTCTTCTTTTGGATTTTTTGCTTCACTCACTTCGTCATGCTGCTCTGTTGTACCCTCTGGTTTTTTTGCTTCGGGTTGAGCCTCTTGTCCAACGCTTTCTTCCAGTTCGTTTTCTTCGTCTAAACTAATACCTAAAGCGTTCATCATCGATACGAGCGAAAGGAGTGGCATTAATTCTGCTGGCACCATATGCACGTGACCATGTGGACAAACAAAAATTGCTATGCGTTGAATTCTAGGAGTAAAACCAAATAAAGTATTAGGATTTCTTGGTTGTTCGTTTTGTTGTGGATGGTTGCTTTCTGGAGTTTCTTCTTCTTCAGAATATTGTTCGGCATTTTCCTCGACACTTTGCTCAGAATCTTCTTCAAAGCTTTCTTCAAAACTGCTTTCCTGTGAACTTTCTAAGTTTTTTTCTTCTTCATCTTTTTTTTCAACTTTAGGCGAGCCTGGTGGTGTTTGAGGCATAATCATTGCTCCTTAAAAATTAAAATAATTAAAAATCCGATAGTAAAGCACCTCTCGAAAAGAGTTCGTTTTGTTACGATCATGTCTTTTCAGGGAGCAAGTTTACAGTTAATTTACAAATTTTGGTAGAGCAAATGTACAATTTAATTTGTTTTTTTCATTTTTTATTTAGAATCATCGATTTTAGTTAGGAGCATGGTGTACTGCCCTGATTTTAAACAAAAAATTAAGGAAAAAACAATGCACAATATATGGTTTTTGGTTAAGAAGGACACATTGATCCCGTCAATATTTTGAAACTACTCTTAAACAATTTCACCAACGTCTTTTGTCCTATCCAAGGCCATTTTGTTTAACATGCTATTTTGATATATTTCCCGGCTTGGAACAAATGACCTAGTTAAAAGGAATCACACCTTGAGGTATTGACCCCTTTTTTTGATAAACGCCACAAATTGTTTCGCCTACATACCACGCTTTATGCGCGGTATCCAGAACGATACTTTAAGATACTGCTGAGTTTTCTAAAGCAAGATCTGCTGGATACCGCGCATAAAGCGCGGTACGTAGATAAATGTAAAATAAAAAAGTGACGATACCTCAGGCTCCCTGCCCCCAATCGTCTCAAATTAATGTTTATAATATACTTGCTTAATAAGTATTTAGAAAAATCGCTACTTCTGAGTATATAACCATTATGATCGCAAAATACATGGATAAATATGTAGCCATACAAGCGGGGATTAGTTTAGTAATTCTTGTCCTTACACCTTTTGCACGGTTCCATAGTTTAGCATTACAGACAATTGGTTTTTTATTGTTCATTATAGGTTTTTTGATTTTTATACTTGCTGTGAAACAATTAGGGGTTGCGTTTACACCGGTTGTCACCCCAATAGAAAACGCTCGGTTAGTTACCTCAGGAATTTATGGAATGGTTCGCCATCCAATCTATACAGGATTGATTTCCCTTGCTATTGGTTGGTCAGTTTTTTGGGGCTCACCACTCTCCTTTATCGCTTCACTTGGATTAATCATTTTTTTTCATTTCAAATCAAATAAAGAGGAAACGTTATTAAGTAAAAAATATCCTGAATATGCACAATACAAAACAAAGGTTAAGAGAAAAATAATTCCCTTTATTTATTGAGAGAAGCATGAATTTATTTTGATTCATTTGAATATGGATATATATTTAATTTTAATTGCGCAATTCAAAACAGAATAAAGAGAGCCATTCATGAACGCATACCAACAATTAGAACAGCATTTTAAAAAATATTATGATTTTGAAAATTTAGCCGCAATTGTTTCCTGGGATGAAGCATCGATGATGCCAGTTGGCGGAGGCAAAGCCCGAGCAGAAGCTTTAGCTACATTAAGTGCGGTACAACATGATTGGTTGACCAATAAAAAAGTAGGCGACTTGCTAAACCAAGCAAAAGATATTGAAGGTTTATCATTATGGCAGCAAAAAAATTTGTACTGGATTGAAAAAGAATATCTGCAGGCAACCTGTATTCCCGTAAATTTAGTCGAAGAATTTACTAATGAATCTTTAATTTGTGGCCAGGCATGGCGAGAATTACGAGCAAAAAATGATTGGAAATCGTTTAAGCCCTTTCTGGAAAAATTGTTTCAAAAAGTAAAAACAATTGCAGAGATTAAATCACAAACATTTGGTAAGTCCCCTCTGGATATTTTAATTGATGAGTATTCACCAGATTTAGACTGTAATACGATTACTCCAATTTTTAATTCTTTAAAGGATGAATTACCAAAACTGATTCCCAGTATTATTGAAAAACAAAAAACACGACAAATAAAAACAATTGCAGGAGCATTTCCTGTAGAAAAGCAAAAGCAACTGGGTATGGAAGTAATGACGCGTCTAGGCTTTGATTTTAATCATGGCAGACTGGATGTGAGTCATCACCCCTTCTGTGGCGGTATTTCAAGTGACGTGCGGATTACAACACGCTACAACGAACAGGAATTTTTATCTTCCTTAATGGCGATTACCCATGAAACAGGTCATGCCTTATATGAACAAGGCTTATCAAAAGAATGGAGTACACAACCGGTTGGTCATTCCTTAGGAATGGCAGTTCATGAAAGTCAGTCCTTGTTCATTGAAATGCAGATTTGCAGAAGCCTGGAATACCTCCATTTTCTAGTCCCTATTGCCCAAAAATACTTCAAGGATGTAGAACATATAACTGAAGAAAATATTTTTTATCATTATACAAAAGTACAACCCGGTTTAATTCGTGTTGATGCCGACGAAGTAACCTATCCTTTACATGTGATACTCCGTTATGAAATAGAACAGAAGCTTTTTTCCTCCGAGATTCGTATTGCTGACTTACCTGAAATCTGGGATTTATCCATGCAAAAATATTTAGGATTATCAACAAAAGGTGATAATAAAAATGGAGTGATGCAAGATGTACACTGGCCAGCAGGAATTTTTGGATACTTTCCCGCCTATACTTTTGGGGCATTAATTGCCGCTCAATTATTCTCGGCAGTAAAAAAATCAATTCCTGATGTTAAAGAGCAGTTAAAGCAAGGTAACTTTAAACCTATATTACTTTGGTTAAGGGAAAACATTCATCAAAAAGGAAAATTATTAACCTATCCTGAACTATTGCATGAAGCAACTGGTGAAACCTTAAATCCCGACTATTATTTTGCGCATATAAAAGAACGGTATTTATAAAATTCCAAGGGTCGCTTACAAATATGAATAAACGCAAGATACAAAATAGTGCCGTTATTGCTGCTGCTGTAGGCGCTTCGCTCATTTCTTTACATACAAACACCGATTGGCTGTCTGGAAAGAGTCAAACCGGGGAATTTGAACGATGTTATCACATAGTCCGCGCAGGTAAAAATGACTGCGCAACATCGAAACACTCTTGTGCCGCTCAAGCAACAACGGATAGTGATCCAGAAGAATACATTATGCTACCTAAAGGACTGTGTGACCGTATTGCAGGAGGAGAGAGTGTTTAACCATATACAACTGCCGTCTCGTATCAGCGACGAGATAAAGGCCCAACAGTATCAGAGTGAATTACTTGTAGGAGGGGTACAATTAGGGGTAATCTTTTTATTCATGGTTATAAACTATTTAACTCCGGTGGGTTATACCCCTAATGCGCCGGTACACTCTACCAATCTGGGTCTCTCATTATTTACAATTCTGATATTAACGCGATTATGGTTTGCTTATACGAATCAATTAACACCTGTCGTACTTGGATTATTTGTAATCACAGAAATGTTCTTGTTGTTATTTATTATTTGGACTTACTACTTACAATATGAAACCTCCCCTGCTATTAATTTAAAAAATACCCACATCAATTATGTTTTCATTTTAATCGCACTTCGCGCATTGCGTTTCCAACCCGAATGGGTATTACTCTCAGGTTTTAGTGCAGTAATAGGCTGGAGCCTTATTGTTTGGCAAACTTTATCCAACACAGGCATGAATGTTGTCACTTGGGATTATGTAACCTATGCATCTACACGCAGTGTCTATTTCGGTGCTGTATTTGATGTACTTTTATCTATTTTATTGGTCACTATTGTTTTGGCATTAGTACTCGATCGTGCCAAAAAGATACTTTGGCAAGCGGTAGAACAAACCAGTGCAGCCAAAGATCTGGCTCGCTTTTTTGATATAGGTGTTGCTCAAAAAATCACGCACTCCGAGTCCGTGTTACAAGCAGGATATGGCGAAACGCGACAAGCAGCTATTTTGTTTACCGACATGCGCGGCTTTACTAAAGCGTCAAAAACACTTGCGCCAAGCGATTTAATCAGGTTGCTGGGAGAATATCAGCGTTTACTCGTTCCTATTATTCAAAAACATAACGGTACCATCGATAAGTTTATGGGAGATGGCATCATGGCAAGCTTTGGTGCGGTAACTCCTTCAGGTACTTATGCAGCAGATGCTTTAAGAGCTGTAGACGAAATTCTTTCTATACTGCCTGTATGGAATAAAACACGTAAAAAAAATGGAGAGATTGTTATCGATGTCGGTATAGGACTTGCGGTTGGCGAAATTGTTTTTGGAGTGATAGGAAACGCAGACCGACTTGAATATACGGTGATTGGAGAAACCGCAAACCTGGCTGCTAAATTGGAGAAGCACAACAAAGTGGAACATTCAAAGGCATTAACTGACGTGTACACTTTGACAGAAGCACTGAAACAAAATTATCAAAATGAAACAATAAGAATTGAGCGTAAATCAAGACGTGTAGAGGGGGTTGATGGTCCGATGGATTTAGTAGTTTTAGGTGAATAATACTCTCTTTATCTGGATAACTATTAGCAGACTTTCTTTATTTATAACTCAGGCTTTTCCACAATAAGTGGTTTTTGGCGTTTGTTTTCCAAGCAAGAGATTTGAATTAGGCACCCAAGTATTATGAATATAACTTGGCTCTACTTCAACAACTGTCAGAATTACGTTTATTCACTTAGGGCGTATTCTGCTTATCTTCTTTGCTATCCTCTTTATCAGTAGATATAGAGCTGAGCACTCCTTTAAATAATATGAATTTAGAATGTTTAGATTCTTGCTCTTTATCAAATTTTTTCTGGATGGTTACTAGCTTTGAGGGCTCTGAAACTTCTAGAAATAGTTTTTTTTGCGACTCACTAGTTAACTTTGATACCACTTTGCCTCGATCATAAAAATCGTATTTGTTCAGAAGAGCTACCGCTAAAACACCTGCCTTATTGGCTTTATTAAAGAAAACATGTTGACGTGCTAGCTCACCTTTAGCAATATAAGCATGAACCTTCTCAATAATCTCATCTATATCAGAACTATTTTTAATATTTTTAAGTCCGGTTTTTATAGTATTTAAAGCCCTGTTCTTCTCTTGATTTGCATGATATGGAATCCCATCAACAAATGCCTTAATATCTTTTATAAAATCAATTTTTTTCGCAAAATTATCATCATAAAAATTTAATTTTTTTAAAGTTTCTTCTATATATTTCCTCTCTTTTTCAGGTGCTTGTGATGCTTTCATTTGTAAATCAAAAACCATCTTTTTCGTATCAAATTCATCTTCGGTATTAAAGGTTTTTTTATAATAAGCTGTTAATTCATTTATTCTCTCATCAAACTCTTGTTTGGCAGCTAAATAAAGTTTGCTATCCATTTCAAAAAATGCCCTAAAGTCTCTTTTAAATTGGGTTAACGGCATACTAATAGCAACATTATCTAGCATGGGAACATCCATTTTAGTGTATAAAGAGGGCATTGAATGATGGCGATTCATAAACTCAAGCCAACTGGTCATGTTACTTGCATTACCCCTTGCCGTACGCATTAAATTAGAACCCAACCAATATGCCTCAGCCAGCTTATCATAATATTTACTTATGCTTTCTGGATCATTTTTATCTATGTGCATATTAAAAAGCTCTTGATGCAGCTTGGCCATCTGGCCTTCTAGTTCACCTAAAGCAACAAGATTTGTATGTATCCATAAACATTGATGAAAACTGTTTGCATTTCTTAATGTTTGATGCTGTATTCCTCCGAAACTTACTGTAGTCAAACCATAAGTTTTTCCATTAGCTTCATAAGTTAATTGGTAACTTGTATCAGTTAATTTTTTTACTCCAGTTGCGCTTCCATCATTTATCGCCTTAAAAACTGCATTCATTATTGGTTTCGCTAATTCATAATCTCCATTTCCCATAAGTGAAGTAACTGGGGCTCTACCTTGCTGAGCCATAACATCAGGATCATAATCAGCTTCTATACTTTTCTTTGTTCTTACTATTTCAAAATGTGCCGCCTCGCGACCTGCTCCTCCCGCCCGTGCTACAGATGCTCTTTCACTAGCAAAAAAATCCATTACTTGGGTATAGTCTTGCTGAAACTCTGATGGCTTTCCACGTGCACTATCTATTGTTTCACTAAGGAGCATACCAAATTTAAATTGACTTTTTGCTCGATCACTATCATGACGGGCATGTCTTGCTGAGGTTGAATTGGCGGTGGATGAAATGTTTCTAAAAAATAAATTTCCACATTTAATAACATCGTCTTTAAATTTCTCTAATTTACTGTTTTCTTTAGAAAACTCTGAACTACTTTTTAAAATCTCAACTAATTTTAATGTATCCTCTAATCCAGAAATCATAAACATTTTCATTAATACAGAGTCTATTTCCTGATTTTTAATAAATTTTTTATATTCCTCTGTAAGGTTATGCTGCAATATATATCTGACATTATGTTTTTCAAAAAGAGAAACTTTAATATCCTCAGGTATAACCCCCTTATTTTCCTGAATTAAAAAATCTAAAGCTTTTTCATTTCCCTGATTAATAGCAAGCTGCATTAGTCCAGGTAAATTAGTTATCAGCGGTTTAGATTTTTCATATAGATGTTGAAATATATTGAGTGAGAAGCTGTTTCCTAAAGGTAACCGCATATAGTCTTCTAAAGAATTAAAGGAAACAGATAAAATTTCTATTTTGTTATCTTGGGATAAAAATTTTTGAACCGCAGATTCATAGAGGCTAATGTCCTCAAAGTTTCTCAGAATATAGGTTAAATCATCTCTATTTACAGGATAATTTTGAGTGAGTAGAAATTTTATAAAATCTGAATCTTGCCTCATTGAGGCCTCTGCTATAAGAGAGGGGTTCGCAAACCCAAAGTCTGAATAGAGAATTTGAGGGCACTGAATTAATGCTTGTTTAATTGCTTCTCGTCTTGCTTCCCAACTTGCTTTTCGGTTGTTATTAATAAGGCTATCTATAAAATAACTAGGTTTTTTTTGCGTTGCATCTGCATGAACACTAATTGGCACATTATTTTCTATAAGAAAACTAATTAACTCTGGAGAAGGATTAGTTCCAGTACAAAATAATAGATTTAATTTTTTACCCTGTTTTTCAACCTCAATTTCAGCAAGTCTTATTTCTGGTTTTATTTTATGAATGGCTTTTAATCGCTCCAATGAACCTAACTCAACCGCTTCAGTCATTAATTGCTTCAATTCCATCTCATCTGAATTAATATTTAATCTTTGAATTTTCGAATCCAGCTCTTCTAATTTTTCAACTTTTAGGAGCATTTCCTGAATTGAATCACCCTTGCTGAATGGGTCTCGCTCAAATTTTAAAAACCTATTCTTTTTATCATGATTAATCAGTTGATGAGCCAGCTCTATACTCCCTAATCGCACAGCCTCTAAAAATAATTCTTTTATTTGATTCTCATCGTATATTTCGTTAAGAGTAGATATATTTTTTCTTAAGGTACTTAATTCATCTGAATAGTTACTAGAAGGCATGGCTTATCCTTAGATAATACTGAAAAGAGTATACTCAAAAGTATATTACTTTTTAATCACTATGTCTAAAGTTATTACAGATTGAGTTGGATTATGGCTGCAATGCCAGTACATAGAAATGACTGTCGGATAACTGAACAATCGCATCCTAAGTCATTTTCAATAAAATAGCAGTGAATATTTCGCATCTACTAGTATTACCAATGAATAGGCTTTAGTCGTTATGTACCGATACAACCCTATTTCCTAACATCCCTTTGCTTTAGAATTATTCACCAATTTGATAAATTGTTGCAGCTCACAAGTAGCCCCACCACATGCCGGAATTGAAACAGGATTTCCATTGTAAGTGATTTTTACCAGGTAATAATTTGCATCACTTTCATAAAGTGAGAAATTGAGATTGGAAGCGTAAGGGGGTGCTGTCTCCAAAGGAGCCCCCAAAAAGCTCAGTGCACTCGCTATTGTAGTATCATGCGCAGATAACAAAACATATTTGAGCTTGGATTTTTTCTGACTGCCGCTGTTGAGATAATTAGCGATATGGGTCATAAGTTTGGTGCTGTAAGCAGTTGCTACTGGATGTGGCCTTTCTTGAGCCATAAAAGCCCAATTACTCGCACTGATAATTGATTCAACATCTTGGGTGCTCAATCCAATGGGCATCGGTGCGTTATGTATTTGATGAATATATAAAGCGTCGCCAAGTAATTCAAGATCAGTCAAGCTCTTAATTGGAACACCTGATAAAGCACTCCAGAGAGGATACTTGCTCTTGAGTTCATTATCTTTTTCTTGCCATTCTTTTGTTGAATACACATACTGCTCCATCAATTTTGCTCGTTCTGCAGAACTTACCTGTTGAACAATCACCTCATCATATTTAGACGGCGCACTAAAAATAGGAATGGGTTGAAAAGCATACGGTAAAGCGGGAAGAGAGTACTCCGAAGTATTTGGTCCTGTACCGGGCGGATATAATCCCATTAATAATGACTCAGCGCTCATAAGCGTACGCTCATAATCTGTAGAACGTACATACATTGTTCCGTGTTCGTAATGCTCGGGCAATAAATGTGCCTGTTCAATGTATTTTTTACGGAACTCCATACCCATTTTATATTCTTGCTGCATCCCCTCAGCAGTTAGCTGGCCAGGACCCTCCTGCCATTGGTAATTTACAGCTGAAAGTGGAACAATTGGTGTTCTGTCACCATGTCGAATAATATCAACAGCAAAAATAAGGGTATCATCTGCAAACAAGAACGACGGCACACTCAATAAAAACGCAAAGCTCAAGCGAAATTTGTAGCCCATTTATCATACTCCTTGCTTAAAAATGTATTAACTATGATGTTTTTGTAAATCCCCTCAAAGGTCAGGTCTGCACTATGATGAGTGTGAATGTAAAAATCAAGACGCCAGACTCGATTTATAAATTTTTTAAATCAACTTGTATATTCTTTAAAGAAATAAGTAGACTGTCATCCCGCGTAGACAGGGATCCATCAAAATACATAACTCAAATTAATCCACTGAGTAAATACTGTCTCTTGATCATCTCTGCCTACGCCCCGAGGCTTGTCCGCGGGGTCCAGTGTTTAGCCAAGATCTTCTGGATACCGCGCATAAAGCGCGGTACGTAGACGAAGAAATTAAGCACGGTAGGTAGGCGAAAAATTGAGTATTCTTTAAAGAAATAAGTAGACTGTCATCCCGCGTAGACAGGGATCCATCAAAATACATAACTCAAATTAATCCACTGAGTAAATACTGTCTCTTGATCATCTCTGCCTACGCCCCGAGGCTTGTCCGCGGGGTCCAGTGTTTAGCCAAGATCTTCTGGATACCGCGCATAAAGCGCGGTACGTAGACGAAGAAATTAAGCACGGTAGGTAGGCGAAAAATTTAGTGGAGGTTTCTCAAAACTGACGATACCTCAGGTAAACAGACCCTGAACGATCGTCAGTTTTTTAAATTTATCATGTACCACTTAAGTTTCTCTACGTACTGATTTAAATTTCTCTACGTACTGCTTTCCTACGTACCGCGCTTTATGCGCGGTATCCAGGAGATAAGCGCGGTACGTAGACGAAGAAATTAAGCGCGGTAGGCGAAAAATTTAGTGGAGGTTTCTCAAAACTGACGATACCTCAGGTAAACAGACCCTGAACGATCGTCAGTTTTTTAAATTTATCATGTACCACTTAAGTTTCTCTACGTACTGCTTTAAATTTCTCTACGTACTGCTTTAAATTTCTCTACGTACTGCTTTCCTACGTACCGCGCTTTATGCGCGGTATCCAGAACGATATTTTAAGATGCCGCCGAGCATTTCTATAGCAAGATCTCCTGGATACCGCGCATAAAGCGCGGTACGTAGACGAAGAAATTAAGCGCGGTAGGTAGGCGAAAAATTTAGTGGAGGTTTCTCAAAATTGACGATACCTCAGGTAAACAGACCCTGAACGATCGTCAGTTTTTTAAATTTATCATGATTTAAATTTCTCTACGTACTGCTTTCCTACGTACCGCGCTTTATGCGCGGTATCCAGAACGATATTTTAAGATGCCGCTGAGTATTTCTAGAGCAAGATCCTCTGGATACCGCAGCATAAAGCGCGGGAGGTAGGAGTAGAGCTGGGTTGGTAAGATTCAGCTGGAAGCGGCCAAGCTACGGTTCTGCAAAATTGGATCAAGTCGTGGCAACAAACCTATTTTATTTTTCTGGAAAAATTTCCACATCTGTGTAAAAGTAATTTGGTTGTATTTAAATAAAACAATTAAAAGCCAGGAGTTAACGTGAAGGGACTGAAATGTATTCTTTTATTGGCTAGTATCTGGCTGATATGGGAAACTGCTTTTACCGCAACCGAATCATCATATGCCACACTTCGTATTATTACTCCGGAACAATCATTCACTCTAACTAACTCTGCTTTGTTGTCTCATCCAAATCTTACCCAAGTCACTATTAACAATGATCGAGCCTACCCAAACAAAATCATGCATCATAAAGTGATCCCCTTATGCAAACTGCTTGCCCCCTTTCACATTAGACAACACGATATCGTCGAATTCATAGCCAAAGATAATTTTCATGTCTATGTACCGGCACTTAAAATCATGGATTGCAGTAAGAATGCCTCCATCGCGATGTTGGCTATAGAACCTGCGTCAAAATGGCCAATAATTGATAATCATACGGGACTTACTGCAGGTCCTTATGAAATTATTTGGCTTTATCCTAAACGCTCCTATATATCAAATGAATATTGGGCATGGAGTGTTATTACGGTAAAGATTATTCGAAAATTCAATTATCAACAGGTTCTTGCTCCTCCCGAAACAACAAATTCATCCATTGCTAATGGATATAAAATTTATATTAGTCATTGTGAAGGTTGCCACATGATGAATCACTTTGGAAAAAGTAAGATTGGTCCGGATTTGAACTGTCCGAAAAATCCATTAGATTATTATCCGAACATAACCCAATTAAAAAAATTTATTCGTGATCCCAAATCAGTTCGTTCACTTCCACAAGGACGAATGAGCGGTTCAGATAAACAGTCTTTATCCGACAAGGATCTGGATGATTTGATTCAGTTCTTTGCGTATATGAATATAAAAAAACAATGCTAATTGACAACCAGCTCCTGACAAACTAGAGTTTTAATATGCAAAGGATGGATAAATAGCATGAAGCTCATTAGGCAAATTGTTTTTATAACCCTCTTGTTCCACGGTATCTTTGCCTACAGCGATCAACTCATTGTGGGTGTTTTAAAATTTGCGCCTCCTTTTTCATCAGCAGATGTAGACAATCACTTTTTTGGTTTCAGTATCGACCTGATGAATGAAATATGCAAACGCATTAATGCAACCTGTACCTTCAAAGGAACCGATTTGAACTCACAGTTCAAAGATTTAAATGATGGGGTTATAGACATTACCACGTTACCAAGTCCTATTTCCTCGACTGAGTCAGGAGACTACATATTCAGTCTGCCTTATATGACAAGTAGAGGACAATTTGTAGTATTAAAAGGTTCAAATATCAATTCAACAGAGGATATTAAAGATAAAAAAATTGGGGCGCTTCAAGCAACTTCGTTCCAGTATAATATTCTCCCTAATTATACATCCCAAAAAAACATTAAAACATATTCCCAAGTTACGGCATTAATACAAGCTGTAAGCAATCGAGAGGTTGATGCCGCTTTATTGAATGAACATGTTGCCAGATATCTATTACTCAACAAAACCATAGATGGCTTTCAACTTATAGGGAACCCTATTGTTACGGGAAATGGATATGGAATAATTGCGCTTAAAAAGAATGCTCCTATCATTGATAAAATTAATAAAGCCTTATTACAAATAGAAACTGATGGAACTTATTTAACTCTTTATAATAAATATTTTGGTAAATAGTTTAAGCAAAACATTGTGTAAATACACAGCAGATTTAAGAAAGAACGTTTCATCACTTTATACCCAGTTCAGTGAAAGCTATTTGATGGGCAGAGTAATAATAAATTCACTTCCTTTTCCTTTGACACTGTTAATTGAAATAGTTCCATGATGTTCTTGAACAATACTGTATGAAATGGACAAACCCAAACCTGTCCCTTTGCCAACGGGTTTAGTAGTAAAAAAAGGTTCAAAAATCCTTGCTATTGTTTCCTTACTCATCCCAGTCCCTGTATCACGAATACTAATTAAAATGCGATCATTTCTCTTACTGGTTGTAATAGTAATTTCTCCCTGTTCCGGGATTGCATGCACTGCATTTGTAAGAATATTCATAAATACTTGATTGATTTTCCCTGGAAAACATTCTACTTCGGGAATATCACTATAGTTTTTATTGATGGTAATTCGATCGCGAAATTGATTGTGCAATAACGTTAATGTAGAGTCGATGTTGTCATGAATATTAACGTGCTTCTTCTCTCCTTCATCAAGCCGAGAAAAAGTACGTAAATCTTTCACAATATTTGCTGTACGTCGTGCGCCTTCTTCAATGCCATCAAGTAAATTATGCGTTTCCTGTAGGGTAAAAGACAGATCAATGTCGTCGCTATATTTTGCGATTTCCTGTAACTTTTCTTTTATTAATGTTTCAGGAGTAATTTCACCATATTTATTTAACAATTGCACAATGTCTTCGATATCATTTTTTAATGGGCCAATATTGGCAGAAATAAAATTAACCGGATTGTTAATTTCATGTGCAATTCCTGCAGTTAATACCCCTAAAGAAGACATTTTTTCCGATTGAATGAGTTGGGTCTCTGCCTGTTTTAACGTATCTAACGCATGATTGAGCTGGATGTTTTTTTCATTAAGATCGCGTGTACGTTGTTCCACACGTGATTCCAACTCAATATTTGCTTGCAGTAGTTCTTCTTGTGCTTTTTTGCGTTCCGTAATCACGGCGGACAAGATTAAGGTAGTAAAGAATATAACTGCAACAAACGCTTGTAAAAATAATAGACTGGTTGAAATATTAGCAAAATCAAATTCCTTATAGCCATGTATCTCAAGCCAGAGCACAGAAATCGATATTAAAAATGCCATGATTGTTGCTAATCGAGTACTGAAACGTACGGCAGACCATACACAGAAAGGCAGCAAGATATAAGCTAAAGGATAATGCAACATATAGATCATACTCATAGTACAACCTAATAAAACGACTAAGAGCGCATACTCAAGAAATTGCTTCACATTGAAAGTGAGTTTACTTTGGTACCAGGTCAGGATAAGCGGTGTGATCACAATAATACCTACAGCATCCCCAATCCACCAAACAAACCAATTATTCAGAATTTGTTCTGGTTTAATTAAGCCAAATAGCGTCAGCGAAATAATACCAATGGTGCAACTGACAAGGGAAAAGAGGAAATCACCCCCGAATGTAAAAATTAAAACATCTCTGACGGTATAAAATGGGGTTTTAGTCCGAGTATAATATTGAATAAATTGAGCGGCCCAGACTGCCTGTAATCCAGCACCAATTCCTATGATTGTAGACGCAACCCAGTTCTCCCAGGACAGCAAATTACCTAGTACCGCAGTAACAATTATTTCAGCAGCAACTACCCCGAAAAAAACGTGATTCCCATACCAAAGAACCATAGATAGTGCAACGCCTGAGGGAAGCCAAAGGGGTGTCACCATTGTATTTGGAATGACCCAAATATTACTTGCAAACCCGCTTATGGTGTATAAAAAAACTGTAATTATATTCTGATACCAAAACCGCCACGTTTTTATGGAATTAAGGTTCATGTTTTCTTACCAAGCACTCTATAAAGCTTGATTTTTCCCTCTTTACCTTTAATTACCTGGGGCCCTATTTCTTCAACCAGAATTTCATTTGCAATAGGTTTATAAGTCGTTTCACTAATCAATAAAGTATTGGGATTGTCTTTAGTAAGGCACTCTATGCGTGATGCAATATTTACGGTGTCGCCGATCACAGTGTATTCCATATGTTCACTAGTACCTACATTACCTGCGATTACCTCTCCCGTATTAATACCAATTCCTATAGCGATATCACGACCTATTTCACCACGGTATTTGTCATTAAACTCATTCAACGCATCGAGCATTGCTAATCCTGCAAGTACCGCATTCAACTGGTTATCGATATGCGAAACAGGTGCACCGAATAAAGCTAGGATTCCATCACCAATTAATTTATTAACACTGCCATGATAGTCCCGTATTTTTTGACTCATTAATTCAAAATAAGCATTGAGTACATCCACAGATTTCACAGGCCCCAACTTATCTGATATCGAGGTAAATTGGCGTATGTCTGCAAACATGGCAGAAATAATACGGTATTCACCGCGAATAAGTGAGTTATCCCCCTGATCATTTAAAATTTCATCGACTATATTTTTAGGTACGTATTTTTGAAACAATTCTAAAATCCGTTTTTGATAAAGAACTTCTTGATTCAGTTTTTCAATTAAAGACAAACGCTCCTCTTCAAGGCCCAGCATCTTCAGGCCGGTATCAATATTTATCTTTAACTCAATTGGATCCCAGGGTTTAGTAATATAGCGAAATACTCGACCTGTATTGATCGCCTTAATAATTGCTTCAACATCAGTAAAACCCGTTAAAATCATACGAATGGTGTTGGGATACTCAGGAATAATCGATTCCAAAAATTGTACCCCGGTCATTTCTGGCATTCTTTGGTCTGTAATAACAATTTGAATATTATTTTGGCGCATAATATCCATACCTTCGCGTCCTGAAGTAGCTGTAAACACATTAAATTGACGACGAAATGTTGCGACGAAAGCGGTAAGATTATTCGTTTCATCATCAACATAAAGGATATTATATTTTTTATCCATAAAAACTCTAGAAGCAAAATGTACCCTATAGATATTTATAGTCTATAGGATGTTACTTTGACCAGTTTTAGTTATAGAAGTTTAAGAAACCTCATTTCAATTCGTATTTGATCGAAGACTCTAATGTATCGTGTACTAAAGAATTTGATGATGGGGATGTTTTTAACATGGAAAGCGCCACATGTGGCGATTCTTGTTTATTTTGGGTTAGGTGATCGGCAATGAGATCCTTAGTTGCTAACTCTAAATAACGGGTTGCCATCTCTAATCTATAGTCAATATCACCTTGTTGTACTCCGTTGGTTACTTTATCATAGGAGCGTGCGATACCAATAGAAGCAAGACTTAAAAGTCTATAATCTTCAGCAGTAAAATAATATTGGCTGTTTAACCCTTCTACTTTGGCAATTTCTTGTAATTCCATAATTTTATTGATTGCATTATTAAAATCTTCGATTGCTTCTTTGACTTCATTACTGTCAATTTCTGAATTATCCAGTTTAACTTTTGCTGTTTGATAATATTTTATAGCCGCAGAACGAATTGTAATTGGAGTTCTCATTTTAATCCCTCGAATAATTAATACCCTACCCAAGATTAGCGCGCATGATACTAAAGCACATCGCATTTTTAAACTCAGCTCGTCCTATTTTAGGATAAATTAAATTAGTTTAATTTTTAGCTGCCGGGATAGGGGATGAAAAAATCAAATAGACAATTTAGAATTAAGGGAACCTCCATAAAAAGAATTTTAAATGAAAGCTACCTCAGTAAGAACATTTGATCCCAATCTTAAAATTGAAACAGAACGATTATTACTTCGTCCCTTTACTTTAGCTGATTTAGATCATTTTTCGTTAATATGTGCGGATTCAGAAGTAATGCGTTTTATAGGTACAGGAAAACCTCTTGATAGAGAAACAGTACAACAGCAAATGATGTCATGGATAGCTTCATATAAAGAGCAAGGCTTTGGCCTATTAGCACTTACACTGAAAGACAATAAAAATCTCCTTGGTTTTTGTGGCTTATTAGAGCAAACCGTTGATGGAGAATTATATATTGAACTTGGATATCGGCTCGAGCGGGCTTCCTGGGGTAAAGGAATTGCTACTGAAGCAGCCAAAGCTATAAGAGACTATGCATTTAAACAGTTAGGCCTGACACATTTAATTTCTATTATTCAAATAGATAATATTGCTTCAAAGAAGGTGGTACAAAAAGTTGGGATGGAGCACTTGAAAAGAACACATTTTAAAGATGTTTTAGTTGATGTTTTTCATATGAAATCCAATTTAGAATGCAATACCTTATAACTAGTAGTCTAATTTATTAATTAGTCTTTTTAAGATATAAATCCATCCAATCTTTAAATCGTTGCAAACGGTCTATTTGAAAATCCGGTCTATCAAGCGTGTGGTATTGCTCGGGATAAATGATCAATTGTGTCGGTATATTCAGTGATTTTAAGGCCTGATATAATTGTTCGGAACCAACACATGGCATGTTAAAATCCAAACTGGCACACATAAACAAAGTAGGTGTTTTAATCTTATTTGCCTTCATTAAAGGGTAACTAAGCTTTAGGTAAATTTGAGTATTTAACCAAGGTTTTCCTAATTCAGACTCATAATCTAAAGTATATTGATCCTGACCATAGTTTCCCAAAATACTACCGGTTCCAGCTCCGCTAATCGCCGCTTTAAAACGTGGAGTACTTGCAATAACGTAATTAGTAAGCATGCCTCCATAACTCCAGCCTCCTACAGCCAATTTATTGGGATCGACGATACCTTTCTTAATTGCATAATCCACAGAAGCAAGGACATCTTTGACATCTAGGTTTCCCCAGTCAGCTTTAATGGCATTGGAAAAATTAAATCCTTTTCCAGAGCTTCCCCGCGGATTAGGAGCTATAATGGTATATCCTTGAGCAGCGAGCCACTGCCAGTCAAAATTGAACTCATGGCCGAATTGGTAAACAGGCCCTCCATGTAAATTTAAAAATGCGGGATATTGTTTTCCAGGTTTATAATATGCAGGCTTGAGCAATAAACCTTCGATTAAGGTTCCATCAGAACTTTTAAATTCAATGTTTTCCAAGGGACGAAATAGTACTTCATCTAAAAGTTTTTGATTATGGTGGGTTAATGGTCTTAACGTATTTTCTACTGCAAACAGTTCTGGTGGATGTTGATCATCAGAGGAAACAATTACTATATGTTGTTGCCCTATTGAAAATTCACTATCAACTTGCTCACCTTTAGTTAATTCTCTGACAGCACCGGTAGCGACATCAATTTCACTAAGATGAGTAGTTCTGCTTGTCTCAATCAGCGCATATATTTTTTTACCATCTTCAGACCATTGAGGTTTGGTAAACCAGCGATCTATAGGGGCAATAATCTGCTCCTTATGACTGGCCAATCCAACAACCGCTAATTGCGTGGGAGCATAGATAGGTGACTTATTATTAAAGCTTAAAAAAGCTATTTGAGAGCTATTAGGGTTCCATGCGGGAGTGGATTCCCAATCAGGATCCATTGCACCTCCTGGAAAACGGGTCAATTGTATCGCTTTACTTCCAGGTTTGTTGCTTATTACATACACATCTGAATTGTAACTCCTATCCGGTTTAGTTCCTCGTTTAGAAATAAAAGCAATGTAATTTCCATTAGGAGACCAGGCTGGGGCCCATTCATCATAAAGACCTGGAGTCAATAACTCAATTTGTTTGTTTTGGAGCGCTACGCGATAAAGATGCGCTCTTTTTTCGCCAAGATAACCCTCTGTATCTTTTTTAAAAAGATATCTTGTGATGACTATGGGGGCATTGTTGGTATCTTTTTCCTTTGATTCACTGGCGATAAAAGCAATACTTTGGGAATCAGGAGACCAAGCAAAATCACTCACATCATACAGGCGATTTGTTAATTGTATAATTTGTCCGCTTTGTCTGTTAAATAATTGAAGGCTGCTCGCTTCATCATTCTCTAATAAAAAAGCAATCCATTGGCCATCAGGACTCCATTTGGGTAAAGAACTGCTATTTTTTTTATCATTCGTTAGTTGCTTTGATATTTTACCATCGTAGGATACTACCCAAATATTGCTTACTGCATCTATTTTGCTAACATTTTCTTCTACTGTATAAACTACCCATTTTCCATCTCGTGACATATCAGGTTCACTGACTGTCTTAATTCGCATAAAATCGCTCAAAAGCGGTAGTCTCTGAGAAGAAGACCATCCATTTACGCAAAAAATGGAAAATAACATCACTAGAATAAGCTGAAAATAGGAACACTCTTTTTCCAAAATAATTTTCCTTTAAGAAAATTGGAACTTCATCTCTTACTTAATTCTCCGGAATTATGTTCTATTAATTTACACTCCCGGACCCTATGAGCATAGATAAATCATCATTCTTAAGAATATTTTAAAATAAAGCCCCCTGAGGGATAGCAGTTTTTCATTTTAAATTTCTACCACTTAAATTGCTCTACCTACCGCGCTTTATGCGCGGTATCCATAACTATATGTTAAGATGCCGCGGAACATTTCTATATCCCCTGGATACCGCGCATAAAGCGCGGTACGTAGGTGAACAAATAAAGCGCGGTACGTAAGCGAAAATTAGTAGAGGTTTCTCATCAAAAAACTGACGTTACCTCGGGCCCCCCCAGGAATCATCTAATTATTTCTTATATTTTAGTCCAAATTTTATTTTATAAAAATTTTCCATGAACATCCGTTATGTCCTGATTTTAGAAGCGCTTTTCGCAAGAAACAACAGAGTGAATTTCAAATAATTGTTTAATTTTTTTCCATTTCATGCAAATTAAAGCTAAAATATACTCACGAGACATAAAAAAGGAGTTTTTATGATTAAGATATTCAAGGTGCTCTTAATAGTATTATTCATGAGCGTAAGCCCGTTTGCTTTGGCATATAATGACTATGCTTACCATCATGGACATCATAAACATCATAAGTATCATAAGTATTATAAAAATCATCATTGGTATTACTATCCTGCCGGATATCATCACCATAAAAAATATAAATATAAGCACCACAAGTATTATCCATATAAATATTATAAATATAAAAATTATCCCTATCGCCCTGGATGGTATTATACATGGTGATCTATTCAAGAAAATTTAGATGTAACTTTCAAACATAGTAAGTAACGTTATTGAATATAAAGAAAATATTCGATAACGTTACTTTTGCAAAACATTTTTAAGCACAAAGAACACTATTTCCTTATTTTCTTGCTGTTCCCAATTCAATCAAAGATTTTTATTGACCAGATAGATCAATATATGAGATAACGACACTGGTATAAAAAGAACAATAATGCAAAATATGGATCATTGTTGATGAATTTATATCAAAATCACAGGATCTGTCTCGTAAATGTCTGAATGAGACTAAATACTAAGGGAGTTATCTATGAGAGCATTAAGAGAATTACGTCACGCTAGACCCTACCATTTTTCGAAAATCAAGGACGTTCATCTCTCACATAAACCTGGTTTTTTATGGGGTACTTTTTCCGGCGATCGTTGGCGTCATAAAAGCATGGGAGAAACATTAAACCACATTACAGATCCTAAGATGTATCATGAATTGCAATCCCATGCATTTGATAATTTAAAGTCATGGCAAAAAGAAAAAACCGCACCGCCCCAAAAAGTTGAAGTGGTTCCCAGGGATTTTGGAGACACCGCGTTGGAAGTGACTAAAAAGCATGGAAAAGTATACCCTGTTCTTAATATGGCCAATTCCTTATTTCCTGGAGGGGCTGCTCTCGAAGGAGGAAGCGCCCAGGAAGAAAATATGTGGCATCGCTCATCTTGTGCCCGCTCATTATTGTCAAAAGGTGTGTATTATGATGAGGTACAAAAATGTTTTCTTTATGATGAAAATACCAGAAGGCTATTGAACGGGCAGGAGAAAATGAGTCCTGAGGAATTGGAATCATTAGGTTTACTACGGGGAATAAAAGTTCCTGAAGCCTTCAAAGTTTTTATGAGTGAGCAACCCCAAATTTGCTTTAGAGGACCGGAGATTTTAGTACCAACAAATTCAGATGAATTCACCTCAAAAAAACAATTTACTGCTGACAGTATATTGAGCTATACCTTTCTCCCAAAAGATAGAATATTCCCCTTTTATGAACTCAGAGCAGCCGCTCCTGAGCTTGTTGGTAAAGAAATTAACTTAGAGAATAAAGATTTCTTAAATCAATACACCAGTGACTTAAGACGTCGTATAGGCGCTCAGCTAGATACATTAATACTTAAAGGGAAAACTGATGCAATCCTGGGAGCCTGGGGATGTGGAAGTTTTAAAAATAAGCCGGATATTGTTGCCAGAATCTACCGTGATGAAATAGAAAAACGAGCCAAACATTTTCAGCATATCGTATTTCCGATAATAGATACGCAATATGAAGCAAATTACCCTGTGTTTAAACAATACTTAGATGGCTTGAAACTTGGAAATTCAGCGGGCAAATCAAGTTTCAATACAAAAGCACTTACGTGGCCTAATCCATATAGTATTTATGCTCAAGGAGCTAAGAAACCAGAAACAACATTAAAAGATGAACCCCAAAATTCGATTTGCGGGCCCTTATAACCCCTGCTGATCCAACAGCTAGAGTAGTACTTTAATTCTCCAGATAGCTCAGTCTTAACATGATTTTGCTATCTGTCTAAACAACTGATACCCTATGTTAAAAAATTATTCTTCTTATCATTCTTCTTATAAGTTGCTTGGGATAAGCGCATCTAATCATATAAAGGTATTCATTTAGGATTTAAGACCCTTTTATCCAGTATATTATTGCTCAAATTAAGGCACAAATGCTTTAGGAAATTGCAAGGACAAGCTTCTCTTATGTTTTCTAAGTAAATTATTCGATTATAGGCTCTTCTTAAATCAATTTAATGAAGAGCCACTTAGGATTAACTCATAACATATGACCTTTTTTATATATGGCCATTATGCTAAACAATATGTTTATTGATGTTTTTTTACTTTGTGATAAGAAACTGGATGGCCTGTCACAACCCCCACTCCAGTATCAACTACCTTACCAATCCCATGTCCTACAGTTGCGCCAGTATCGACTACATAACCCACACCTGTACCTACCACGTTAGCACCATATTTTACACCAGCACCTACTGTTGCATTGCTGTATTGACTGGCTTGATTCAGCGTATTACAACCAACCAAACTCAAGGACATAAATAATGCCGAAGATGCAATTATCACTTTCATTATGTCTCTCCTTAAAGCATATACAAAATGATCACCATATATACATATAGCCTATAAAATGGTCTTTTTACAGGTTTTTTTGAGAAAATATTTATATATTGTCTTGATAGAATGAAGAATTTTAGTTAGTAATTTTCTAAATTTTGTCTGATTTTAGACAAATCAGAGTCTGTTATGCATGCCAAATGGAAATTTTAAGCATTGATTTTAATTGATTGGAGAAACATAAGTAGCAAGTAGTGCAGTGCTCTAAATAGAGCTTAGAAAATCATGTAGTAAATCGTTCAATTTAATGCACTACCCCTATTTAGTATTTCTCTTTTTATTTAGAACTCTTCTTGATAGGGGTCAGGATTATTTTCTTGGAAATTTCTAAAATTTTCTTCCGCTTCATTTTTCTTTTCAATATTAAAGCAATCTTTTTTCTCTGCAGGATCGTGTATGCTTTCGCAATTATTATTTGCATATAAATTTGGATTTACAGGATCAACAGCAAATGCATTCAGTGAAAGTAATGCCATAATAACAACTAATTTTTTCATCATTGACTCATTATTTATTTTATTAATAGAGCTATCATACCCAATTCAAACAATAAAATACATGTAAACATGTGTAATCCCCTGCTTTTACATAAGAAAAATAATTCGCAAAATTTAGCCCAGCCTAATGAAAGATAGCGAATTTTATTAGTTTAATCTTGGTGAATCAGTATTTAGCATTTATAGTTGAGTCGCAAAAAAAGGAAAGGTATCGCTTCGAAGATTTAACTTTCTGTACTCTATTTACAATTTTTAAGGAGAAACAATGGGGGATAATAAAAAGAAAAAAAAGGATAAAAAATCAGAATCTGGATGGCTTTATAGTATTTTTAATACTCCAACGAGCCCTACACCTTACTGTACTCCAGATCAATGCTTCATGACCAATCAGCAAGCATTCTCCAGTACTAATTTAATCGCTCCTCTTAATTCAGAACATACAACTCCTCCGGTTGAACTGAACACTTCAACGCCTATCAGTGACCTTGTCCATTCCTTGAATTTATCGGATCTCTTTCCTCCAGAATTAATCCAATTAATCACCGATGCAGCGCAACAAGGTCTTTTGATCTCCATGTTAATCACGTTAGTTAATGAGGGAGCAACAGACTATTTGAAGGATTTACGCTATCAACCCGATCAGATTTATTGGATTAACCAAGGCATTCGGGCTCTTTTACTTATGGCACTGGGTTCTTCGGCATATATAGCCATTGCAACACCTTTAGCAGGATATGTGCTCCATGCTTATGGTGGTTATAGTAAAGATAAATCGAATTACATCACTACAGGAGCTGTCGTAGGTATCAATTTATTAACCAACCCAATCAGTCTCCTCGAAACGTCAATTGCCCTAGGTACTTCAGTATGCGCTAGCTTCTTAGGAAGCAAAATCACTCGGTCCGGTTATAGCTTTGTACGCAATACTTTTTTCAGAAGCAAGGACGTTGAGGATAATCAAGAAAATGAGCAGCTAACCAAAGCTCAATTATCTTATTAACTAACCGTGATAACTTGGTTGCTTTTTGCAACCAAGTTTTTCCAAATATTGCGACAAGGTAGGAGACGGAAACAATTACATAGAGTAAGAGCTAAATGCATCATCCAAACTGTTACGGTACGCTTCTACTTCTTTCTGTTGAGCTGCATCCATCATGAGTTGTTCCCCAACTGTAGCGATTACATAAGGCAAGGGCTTAACTACAGAGGCAAAAAAAGAAACATAATTGCTATCGCCAAAGAAGCTAGTGTCTTTGGGAAATGCCTTCATTTTTTCAGATATTTGTTTTACTTGTGTTTGCAACAGTTCTACTTGTGCCATTGCTTGAGTCGCGAAATAATAGGTACCCACAGCCCCCCCGATAACGAGCGGTAAGCCAATGATAAGCGGTACAATAGAAAAAACTGAAGTTAAAACCAATACTGCTCCTGTGGCAGCCGCCAGTACGGATAATCCAGTATTACACCCATTGTCGGCAACAGACAATAATTGCTGATTAAAGGCCGAAACGTGTTCAATAAATTGATTTAAACCGGCCTTTTTTTTACCAAACTGAATGTCCTTATAAATTTGGCCATTATGGGTTTGCGGACCGTGCATTGCTGTTAGATGATTTAGCATTTGATCGATAATATAGATTAGATCAGTGATTTTTCCTTTGCGAAGATATGCCATAACAATATTATGAATTGTTTTTGTCCAGTTAGGTTGTAAATTACTAAACTCACGAGCATATAAGTTGAGTTGTCCAGCAAACTCAACAGGTAGTTCTCCTCCAATATTCAGATGATTTTTTTGCCAGAAAGAGCCAGAATATTTAGGCAAACCTTCAGTAAACGTTTTATCTCGTACTGTCAGAGTATTTAACAAGCTGACATACATATAAAACTTACCAAAATGATCGGTCTTTTGCTTTTCAATGTGTTGGCATAATAGAGCTAATTGATTTGAAGGCATTATTATTGTTCTCGCGCTGCAAAAATTAGCAACTATATCATAAAAAAAATCAAAAGATAAATTATTAATCACTTAATTTTCAATAAGTTAAAACTGAAAATTTGCTAAGTAATTGACCGTATATTAAGAGAATATGAATGCCCTAATCGACATTAATATCCTGAAAATTCTTCTGTACGAATGTTGTCATCATTAACACCTGCCCCATTTAACCTACTTCGCATCGTAGCAACCATAGTTGCTGGACCAGATATATAATAAATAGGCTTGGATAAATCATTAATGTATTTTTTAAGCATGGTCTTATCGATATGCCCTCTTTCACCATCCATTTTTTACTTGAATGAGCTATTTTTGTCATGGTTGGGATAAAGCGATAGTTTGGATTTTCACCTTCAAGGGACTTCAATTCATCAAGAAAAGCAGCTTCTTCGGGAGTATGGTTGGAATAGAAAAAAAAATCTGATGAGGTAATTGATCATGAGTTGCTTGCATAATGATACTTCGTGCAGGAGTAATCCCTATGCCACCAGTAACATACACCGCAGGGATAGACGTATTATTATGTAATGTAAAGGAACCTGAAGGTGCAACTAATTTAAGAGAAGTATCTAAAGGCAGATTTTTTAGAACACGTTTAAAGCACCATCCCGCATTCGGGTCGCAATAGTGATAGTGTTCACCATTTCATCTTGAGTTAAAAATAAATTCCTTTAGAAAAGTTATCAAAATAGTATAGCAACCCTTTTTATTAGGAAATCTAGTATGATTTTATTTGGATCAAACTAATTGTTATTAATTTAACAGTTTAGATTTTGAATGACTTAGCATTGTTGTATTCTTCAGAGTCATCAATTTTCTCTAATTCATTCTCTGGTTTTATTTTGATAAGCATGATTTCTTCATTCACTGGATTTTGTTTTGGTTTATCAAAAAGTTTATCTACAGAATCATGTTTTATAAGCTGTTCCAGATCATCTTCAGGTGGTTTAAAATTATCATAAGGTAAATCATTTTTAATTTTTAAATATTGAGGGGTTTCGAGTAGGATCTCCAGGAGAGCATGGTTTACTGCTGGAATGGGCTTGGGAGGGGAATGATTTGGCGCCTCAGCTTTTTGTTTACTAGGTAATTGAAATTTCCCAAATGCTGCTTGAATACCCGATTCAACATCAAGACGATATAGCTTATTTAAATCACCAGGATTGTCTGCTAGTGAGGTAACGTTTTTCCATAATGAATCCAACGAATATAACTTTCCATCTTTGGTATCGCGAAATAGATTCCATGTGTGGACTCCTCTATTTGGGAAAGAATGCCGTTGATGGATCACTTGCCCTTGCAGAATACCATCTTCAACTAATCTACTCATCAAATAAGCATTTAATAAAGAATGGTGACGACATAATCCAATACCGGCTTGCATGAATGAATCTAATGAGATAAAAGGACTTCCTTTTTTTAGTTGTTCCGCTATAAATTCACTTAAACGAGCGTCTTGAGATATAGGAAACGCTTTTTGAGTTAATTTAGAAATTTCTTCTAAAATTTCCTTAGTCGTAGCGCCTTGTTTAATCGCTTGTCGTAATTCAGAATAGAGATCTTTTAACGCTTTAGAATCTGGAACAAGCATAAGAATTTCTCGACTGGAACTCGTTCCTGCGGAGAATACTCTTTGATTAAAATTACGCAGGTCCCTCGTAGCAACAGGATAGTCATTATTTTGATAGTTAATATGCGGCTGCCCATGAATAAACTTTATGCGCTCATTATGTTGAACAGCAAGTTTTGTTCTATTCATTTCTGAACGAACTACTGGAGGAGCGCCATCGACTTTAGGCTGCTCCGCTTTATTGAGCTTCCTCAAAAGATTCATCTCATCTTCACTTAACCCAGCCATTTTTTGGAAGGATGCTTCTAAATCGGGATATTTAAGTAAAAATAAACGTAATTGCTCAGGCTTGATATGCTGTTTTAAATTTTGCATAAATCGATTGGGTTCTTTAAGAAGTAATTCTGCAGCCTTTTTATCTGCCAGTGCTGATGCATAGATTGTTGGCATTACCTGAGATAATTGTTGGGGGGTTTTATATAGTGTTCTCTCTTTTAAGTAATTTTCTATAATTTCAAAGTGTGATGGCATAGCAAAAAACTCAAAAATTAATGCGTCATGAAAATTATAGCACAAAAAGACAAGTAGATTACCGTATTGGTCGTATTAAATTCAATTCTTGGATGCCACACAACTCTTTGTAAGGCCGTAGATTTAAATATGAATTATTGTAAATAAAGCACACGTTGTACTGCAAGTTCCGCCACAAGATCCACCACAACTATACGCACAAGTATAATTACAATCTCCTTTCAGACACACTGCTCCTTTTGCTTTTTTAACGCGTGTAAAACCACGACGAGCACCGCCACCACGAGCATTATCACAGCTAACTCCATATGAACTAACATATTCCTGGTCAAGTATGCGAGAGAAGAACTCTTCTTCATTTGTAGTTTCAATGTGCGCACGACTTTTTCTATCTAAATAATCAAGAGAACTTAATACTTTTTCTGGATCAACTACCAGGGAATGGAAAAATTTAGGGTCTTTTTTTGCTCGTTCAATTAACTTGTTAATTGATCTAGGATTCATGATTATCTCCTTATCATTAAAAATAATCCATTTTATAAAGTGATTTGAATTTTTTGATTTTTTAATGGGCAAATATCACAATCTCTTAAATAATAGTGGATCGAGAGCATAATCACCAATGACCTAATCTTTTTTCCATTGGAGAGATTCCGACTGTTTTCGATCAATTAGATCTAATGGAAACTGAAGTTATTTTTAACATATGGAGTAACCTATTGGGCATTACCAACATCTAAGTTACAATGAAATTTAAAAAACTCACGAAATGAAAATAATTCTAAAACGGATAATCTGTTTGTACTGCTGCTTTTTTTTAAATCTTTATGCAGCTACTTTTCCTCAAAAATCAATCAATTACTCCGTTGGACTGGGCAGCCCAATAACTACATCAACCGCCGATACCATGGCTAAAGGCGAAATAGGTATAAGTCTACGGACAGAATACTATCCCAATGCCCTCCTTTCTGATCAGGTGCTGCTGGAACATCCTTTAGCCGAAAACCAAAAGTCCGCATTGACTAATTACCTTTCTATATTTTATGGCTTTGGGAGCAATCTAACCATTGGCGGAAGCCTTCCTTATGTGTTTAACGCTTCCATCAGCGCTGCGAACTTTGATGAGGAAACACAGGTTGGCAGCGTGATTAATTTAGGAAATGACTATGGATTAGGCGATGCTAATTTCTTTTCGCTCTGGCGATTGGTTGAAGAAAACAAGCATCCCGTTTCACTGGGGTTGCTCTCGGGAATTAATGCTCCCACAGGTAAAACCACCGTAAGAGATAACAATGGCATTTTATTTTCCGCATCAGATCAGCCTGGAAGTGGTGCCTGGATCCCATTTGCAGGAATTATTATTTCCAAACAATTTAAAAGGTTTTCATTAAGTTCGAATTTAATTTATACCCAAAGTACCGAGGGAGCTCAGGAAACAACGCTAGGATCGGTATTTGACTATAATTTTGCAACCGTTTTAGAACTTTATCAAGATGAACAGACTAAATTGCACATCGATGGCATCATGGAGCTCAATGGTGAATATATTGCAAAAGATAATATCGCCGGTCTGACTGATCAGAACAGCGGGGGGCATAGTATTTTTTTATTACCCGGCTTAAGGGTCAACATGCACGTTATCTCCTGTTATCTTGGTGTGAACGTTCCACTACTACAAAGCTACTATGGCACACAAGTAAAAAGCAAATATGGTCTTACTGGGGGAATTGATATCAGTATCTAAAAACCTACTCTGGCCTTATTACGAAGAGCCGGCATCAGAATAGAATGGTGTAAGAAGAAACAATAAATTGATCCCATAAAAATCACCTCTCCTGAACTAATAGTGAAATATACCGCTATTTCAGATAGACAGAAATTGTTATGAATACCGTAATAAAGATTTTTAGTGCCTATCAAGCAACAAACTTATTATCTTATATATGATATGGGCAAATAAATCCAAAGGCCACCATTTGGATAATTCTAATTAACTTTTTTAGTTATTGTGTATCAGCGCCTTACTATGCTTCGACACTTATTTTTTTTTGCGAGTAAAATCACATAGCTATCTCTTGTTAATTTATGAGAGCCACAAGAAACATCCCTTCCCTGAGCAGATTTTATTCTATAGCCAAACAAATACTTACCATTTTTAGGACCTTTTCCCGTATAAGATTTTCCCGGTCCGCCTATTTTTTTACCATTCACCAGATATCCTATTCCTGCAGCATTTTGATCATTGGTAGTTACGGTAATGCGAATCGTCTGCTCAGCATATACGAAAGATGACCCTAAAAGGCATAATCCTATTATTATCATTATCTTTTTCATTTTTTTTCTCCTTGACCTTTATTTAAAATTAGCTGATAAACATTATTTATCTAGTATTATTAGATCAATGTTTCTAATTATAAGCACTAGGATTTACCCTTAGATCTTTTAGACTCAAGGTCCACAAACAACCTTGTTCTGCTCTAATAGTGGACGTGAAATCCCCCTGTAACTCGATTTACTTCATTTTTTGACTTCAGTTTTTTTTCTTCTATGATAATTAATTAAACAGTTTTTATAAGGAGATAGACATGGAAGATATGAACAGTCATTTATCATCCGCCATACCCCTAACTATGGAATTAAGTAAAAAAATGTTTCTCGATTTTGCTTATATTCATCCCCAAGAATTTGGTGAAATTCGTACCCCTTACGAGCTCATGGAAAAACAGATGAACGTATTGTTAAGAAATAACCTTAATTATATGAATTACATGAGCCAGCTATTTTCTGTCTGGTTTAACCTTCCGAATGAAACAGAAAGAACAATAACAAGACTTACTGGGGAAGTAAGTAAAACAAAAAAACCTCATACCTTAGCAACTAAAAATAAAGGTTTATCTCATAAAAAACATGCAAAAACCTCGCATCAAAAAAGCCATGCAGTTCACTAGGAGGGATATGATCTGGTAGGAATCCATAAACCAATTTTAATAGGTAGACAAACACGTAGTGATTTTTTATTCTATAAATTTTAAGGAAAATAAAAAAATTAACTGAGAATACTTTTTGGAGAGTAAAATGGGATATATTATTGCATGGTTGCTAGGTGTTCCAGTCAGTATATTAGTATTAATTTGGTTAGTTTCTCACATTTAAATTAAGGATACACCTATGATTACGGACAATCAAAGATGTTACAAAACCACTATGACTCATCTTCATTGGCCAGCTATTATTGCTGGTGCATTTGTTGGGGTGGGACTTGGCTTTTTACTTAATATTTTTAGCATGGCAATTGGTTTAAGCGCCTATTCCTCAGGTTCTAATGGCGCTACTGCTGTAGCTATCGGCGGCGTTTTAGGTTTATTAATTGGAGTGATTGTTTCAATGGGCGCTGCAGGATTTGTTGCGGGTTATTTAGCTCGCTTCTATAATTGTTATTGTCATGCTGGGGTACTTTATGGGTTTATTACTTGGAGTTTGGCTTTAATCTTGAGCGCGCTGTTAATCATCCCAATGACTCATTATGTTTCGTTTCATGAAGAAAATTTGGCCCCTGCCCTTGCCTCTACCCAAATGTCTGCAGCAGATGTCAATGTATCACTAACCCCTCAACAAAATGCCCTTGCAGGTAAAATAATGAATGCCAACCCGAAACATTTAGCTTGGAGCGGTTGGATTCTTTTTATTTTATTCTTTCTTGGTGCTTTATCGAGCTGTATTAGTGCTTGCTATGGAATGTGTTGTAAAAAAGAAGAGAGGGAACAGGTTGCTCCCCCCTTATAAACCCATTGCAAATTATCAAATAACTGCCGTAATCTAAGAAAATTGGATTAGACAGTTATTTGATAGTAAAAAGCATGCGTTGAGCCTGAAATGAAAATATCCAATCGATTGAAAAAATTAACTAAAGAGGAAAAAGAAAAAGACCATACTCTTGGCAAAACATTAAATAAATTTCAAGAAAAAGATCATTTCTTTTTGATCATTTTATTAGCGATTCCTCCTGCAACTCCTTTAGCATTTATTCCAGGTTTTTCTTTAATATTTGGCATTTCTATAGCTTTAATAACGCTTCAACTTCTGGTTCGACACAATAAATTATGGCTTCCTCAAAAACTTAAAAATAAAAAAATACCCGATGATATTAATGAAGGAATAATAAAAGTAATTCCTTATGTGCAGTTCCTTGAAAAATACATTAAAAGAAGGTGGATATTTCTAAGCTCAAATCCAATAAAATATTTTTTTATTGCTTTTCTCTTCCTTTTAAGCATTTTTTTAATACTTCCCATTCCTTATGTACACCTTGTTTTTTCTTTTGCCATTATTGCAATTGCCACAGGATTAATTGAAAGAGATGGATTTCTTTTAATAAGCGCCCTTTTTTTTATAATTATTTATACGCTTATTTTATTTTTTATATTAAATTCTGCGATTCTTCTAGGTTATAAACTCTATAAGTTTTTGATTTAAAAGAGGCCAGTCTTTGGTGATTAAGTACCTGTGGAACGTGCTGCATCTACCTTATGAAATTGCCCCAAAATATTTACATCTTACCTCAGAATAAAGGAGATAAATGATTTTGAATAAAGGAAGAAAGAGTGAAAAAACCTCAGGATTTGATGCTCTATATTCGGTAAGGCATGTCATTGCTTCTTTTTGCACCATACTTGGCTTTTTTATTATTAAGCATGTAACGCTGTTTTTATATATTAAGCCCTATCAACCGCTGGATACTTTAAAACTGGTGCAAATATTATGGAGTTCAACCAGTTTGTTTTTACAATTAATCGTCATATTTAATTTTTTTATTAAACCACTATTTATTTATTTCTTTGTGATTTTTTTATTTAATTACCTTAAGAATAAGAATCGTAACAATTGAACAAAGAAGTTATTTTCGGCCATGTTTCTAGCTACTTTTATCCGATATAAACATTTGAAAAAGCGTTTTCCAAGCCATAGGATTAGGAGTTGATTCATATGCAGATTTGATCTGTTGTGCCGTATCCTGAATAGACAGAGCAGTGTTATCTATTGAGAAATCATAAAGCATATCCTTGTGAGTCACCATGGCACTTGTACGATTCCATCCACCAGGCCGGCCATTACCCACAATATCATGAGATCCAGCACCCTGGCTACGTTGCAATTCACGACGCTCGCCTTCAGCATCTGAAACAAAAACGCCCACGAAAAAGACATGATAGGGGATAAATGCCTCTAATGCAGCGCGAAACCATTGCGGGGTCCAAAATAATTGATCTGACACCACATTAATTCCAGCCTCCAGATAGACCGCAATTGAGCGATAAGAAGTAACGATCACCCTATCTAATAATGGCCCGGTTGCTATCTCATAATATTCTAGACCTTCTTTCATGTATTTTTTCGCAGAAAAGTAATTAGGCTCAATTGTCATCATGTTATTTTGTTTTGGTGGTGTGGATTGAGAATAGACATCTAAGCCTAATAAAATAAATTGCTCCTCAAGCATATCTTGCAATACGCGACAGGTACTTGTTTTACCACAACTTGATGATCCATTCAGGATGATTAATTTGCCAGTAGTCATTACAGAAGTTTTTCATATGAATCCATTTGGTTAGTATAGTTTTCTTTTCAATTATTTTTCTTAATCTACCAAAGTATATTTCAATACAAGTAGATAAATAGTATAAGTTGCTCCATTTTCAGCACGGGAGGTCGTCGATAAAGGGAGCATGAATGTGTCATATTGGCCCAGGCTTTACCTTTTGCAATTTTTTAGCTTGGAGATTTGCGAAAGCTGACCGCCATACGGTTCCAACTATTAATGGTGATAATTGCCATAGTAAGATCAATGAGTTCCTTTTCACTGAAGCATGTTAGGACTTCATTATAAATATCATCAGGAGCATGTGTCTCTGATAATAAAGTCACGGCTTCAGTCCAAGCCAATGCTGCTCGTTCACGAGGAGTAAAAAAAGGAGTTTCTCTCCATACAACTACAGCATGGAGGCGACGATCTGATTCCCCTTCTTTTTTTGCATCAGTGGTATGCATGTCGACACAATAAGCACATCCATTAATTTGTGAAGCACGCAATTTAACCAGTTCAAGAAGAGGTTTTTCTAAGTCACTGCTATTCACATACTTTTCGAGACCCAATATCGCCTGAATCGCACCAGGAAATTTATTAAAATCAATTCGTGTATTCATTTTGATACTCCTTGCAATAAAAAACTCAATCCTTTTAGCTTGGGTTCGATTGCTGAATTTTAAGATTTTCCGTACATTTTTCCCGCACTGAAGTCAATCGCAACACATGGCTCATGCCCAATTACCCATGCATCATGCCCAGGCGGAATAACGGCCACATCGCCAGGACCCATTTCTTTTTGGGTGCCATTATCCATTGCTACAACGATTCGTCCAGAGATGATGTAATTAATATGGGGAGCTTCGCAGCTTTTCGTTCCAACAGTTGGTTTGATACATTCAGACCATTTCCATCCTGGCTGAAAAGTTACCCGCATGACGGTAACTTCTTCAAAATTTACAACTTCAATTTTTGTTTTGGGTAATTGACGAAGTTCATCAGGAGTACTTAAACTCTTTAATTCCATATTAGTCATTTATAACTCCCTTTAGAGTGCATTCGCTCTAATATTAGCACATATATTTCTCATTAATCGGTGAGTGAGCTCCTTTTCTCCAGCCTCAGACTAACCGCCAATAAGCTTTTAATTTTTGCTCGTGTGTAGATAAAAAATGTATTTACTCGCGAATTTAAAATTCAGAGCAGTAGAATGTATCGTTCCAGGTTTTATGCCTGAGAGGTATTCATGGGATATTGCATAGTTATCATGAAAGTCGGCTTTTATTGTGGATTTATTTTTCTCTTTTTGAATTGTTCGTCATCATCCTCTTTCTCTGATTTAGGACTTTCGTGTTTTTTAGATTTACTTGAAACATGTTCCTCTATCGGGCTTTTACTCTGAAAAAAACTCGCCCAGCTGGTGTAATTCCCGGTTTGTTGTTGTGATGATGATATTTTCATCCGCACGCTGGGTCCCCAGAATGATGACATATAACGACTATCGGACAGCATATCTAATTCATCTATGGTAAAAGGGGTGATTCCTCCTACTTCTCCATAACTTTCAGTCATTGTAGAAAAATATTCCATACAACGTTCATATATTCTTTCATTCGGAATATCAAGTTGTGAATAATTATCCAATCTTTCCCTTTTTGCCATTTTTTCCTTGGAACGTAAAACCATTTCATATGCCGCTTTATAATGACTGTCCAGTAAATACGTTTGAAGATTAGGTAATTCAAGCTCCTTACCAAAGCACAGCAATAGAGAATTTAAAACAAAAGGAGATCGACAACTAAAACTAAATTGCTTTGAATCCAATGGATCATTGGAAGAGCGTTCAGAATCCTCTATAGAATCTACCGCCATTTCCCAGAGACTTTGGAAGTTTTTTGTTTTTACAGAAACCAAAACACTTAATAATTGAACAAAGTCAAGTTTTTTTCCTGATTTAAGCTTTAAATCAATCTCACCTTTTTCTATAGCCTGTGCAAATGCTTCCAGCAGTAATCGATGTGAATAAGATCCATGTAAAAGAACACGATTAACTTGCTTGTTTTCATTAAAAAGTTGACCACTTGAGACTACCCGGTCAGCGATCATACTACTGACAAAACCAATAAATTTAACAATAAAACCATTTTTATTTACATCACGCAAATTCTCGCGTTTTAATAATAACGTATCCAGAATCCCTCCCTTTTTTAAAGGTTTATAGGTAGATGGCGGAGGACCTGGTATGTAGTTTCCTCTTCCTGCAATCAAAGAATCAGGAAGAATGTGTTCTTGTGAGGGTAAAATTTGACGTTCTTGCATTGATTTCCCCAACTCATCGTCTAAATCTTTAAGATGATGTGCGACTTTCAAGGGATCGTAAGCGAAACTTATGAGTTGATTCGAAATAGTTACTATCTCATCAGCAGACAAATCATTTAATAAAGTTTCTGGAATATTTAAATCCTCCACCTTGACCGTTGGAGGTGGAGTCTCCGATGCTTGAATCGTGATCTGTTCTTGTTCTACTTTGAAATTTGGTTCTTCCTCACATTTGTCAAAAAAATCTGAACTCTTATATGAGGCATCTGGAATCAATTTCTTCACTTGCCTCGTAACAGTGACACCATTTGAATCATTGCGCCCAAGCATTTTTACCTCTTTGCTGGTTACACTATGTTAAGTATAGGCGATAATTGTTCATGAAATAACCATTCTTGCCTTGGATCAGAAATGCTGTTATTTAGAGACTAAAGCCTTAATGTGAGAACTTAAAACGCCAGGATATTTTTTATGCCTTCAAAAAATGTAGACATTTTGATTATTGGAGCTGGAATTGGGGGATTAACTTGTGCAATAGCCTGCAAGCAAGCTGGCTTTTTAACAACAGTTTTGGAACGTAATTCGGAGCCTGGTGCTATAGGAGCAGGTATCTGGCTCCCTCCGAATGCATTACAAGTTTATGAGCAAATAGAAATACTCAAGGATCTTTTTCCTCTAGGTTATTGCATTAATCAGATTAATTTAATTTCTGCTTTTTCGGGTAAACTCAGAGAAACAAATTTAAATAATTATTTAGATAAATATAAATTTACACTACTGGCCCTGCATCGTGCTCGATTATTAAATTTCTTAGTCGAGAAAACAGGCTTTCAGTCAATACAATTTAATTCACATATTAAAAACCTAAAACACCACGATTCCAATGTGTCCGTCATTCTTGAAAACGGAGAAAAGATTACTGCAAAGATTCTTATTGGTGCTGATGGAATCCACTCAACCATAAGAAATTTAGTGTTCGGAAACACTCCGATAAGGTATTCAGGAACAAGTAGTTTTAGAGGAGTAATTAATTTATCTGGAATTACTAAGGGGAGGCATGAGGCGCATGAGATTTGGGCACCTGGCCATCGATTGGGATATTCATTGATTAGTGAGAAAGAAATGTATTGGTATCTCACTTTTGATGCAAAACAATCGTGTTTTATACCTAATGATGAGAGATATCAGATGTTATTAACTTTTGCTGAGAAGTATTTGACTTCCGAGGTTGAATTGTTCCAAAACATGCAGCCTGAGCAAATTATTCAAACCGATATATCTGAATTAAAACGAATAAAACAGTGGAATTATAATAGAATTTGTTTACTTGGAGATGCTGCTCATGCGATGACACCTAATTTAGGACAAGGAGCCGCACAAGCTATAGAAGATGCACTGACTTTAACATTATCTCTAAAAAAACATGGTTTAAATGAACATGCTTTATCTGCATATAATGCAACTCGCATTAAAAAAGTACGATATATAGTAACTAAATCATGGGAGATAGGGAAAATGTGTCATATACAATCAAAAATATTGCAAGCAATAAGGGATTACCTAATTCGAATGACGCCTCATTTTATCGAAGAAAGCGCTATGGATCGAATTTACGTATTAAATTCGAAGTTATGATTTTTCTTTTCTTCAAAGAATCTGCTGGAAACTTTATGATAAACTTTTCCTATATAGAACTAATTTAATATTTTATTTCACAATATTAGAGCGAAATGCACCAGAAAAGACTAAAAAAATCGCAGATAGGGTTCAAATAGAATATATATGCCGTATAACAAATTGGAATAAAATAACTCTTTTAAAAATGATCCTTGTTTCTTAAACGATACAGTTTCCCTAAACCTTGCAGCAAAACTTCATTGAATCAAGACTATACTTGTTATGAAATGTCAGAATTGACGAAAAATTATGAGAAAATTTCATTTAGTAACAGAAACGTCACCAACGCATGCTAATCTAGCACGGTTTTTGAAAGCTGGTGGATGGAAGCCAAGCAGATTTTCAGCGCTGGCGTCCGTCAATGAATCCTGGCTTCAGTTTCCATCTATGGTTAGCGAAACCTTGGAGTACAAACATCTGCTGGCAGCTTTTCTACAAGCAAATCAACTCGAATATTTGATGCCTGAGACCCTTTATATTGATGATCAGATTTGGCCTTCTGTATTAGCTAAAATTGATAGTTCACAATCTGCCAATAGCCCTTGGATATTAAAACCCTCCATGTTAAATAACGGTCAACATATTCATATATTTCATGATTTAAATGATGTTGAGGCACATTTTCTCTCACATCAGCGTATGGGAGGCCCCCAAGTTCTGCAGCGTTATATCGTTAAACCGTTACTCATTCAAGGGCCCGTATCCGGTCATAAATTTTCCATTCGACAATTATTAGTTGTATCTACCCATGCAGGATCAGCACTCTTTCCCAGCGGCTATTTAAATATTGCCCTAAAACCTTATCAAGAAGATAATTTCAGCCAGCTGGAAGCGCATCTTACTAATGAACATCTCAGTGATGAACGATTCAATGTCATTCAACGATTAAGTGATGAGATGGCAATCTTCCAACCCTATAAATCAAATATTATTTCTATCTGCCAGCTCGTAATAAAGACCTTGAAAAATCAATTTGCAACCATTTGGCAAGACAGTCAGCCTCGGATTGCCTGTTTTGGTATTGATTTTATGGTTGAGGCGAATGCTAAGCTTTGGTTACTGGAAGTGAATCATGGTCCCTGTTTTCCCATTGATGATTCACATCCTTTATTTAATGCTTTATATCGACCTTTTTGGGAGCAATTGATAAAACAGTTTATTGATAGAGAACCCTCCGATTTTATTGCATTGGATTAGAGCTACAAAAAGCAGGATATACGTCATAAAACACACAAAATTACTTTATGCTTCGAATTGATTTCTTCAAGGCGAGTCTGCCAGAGTGCCAACTCCCTTTGTAAAAAATCGTTATATCGGTTTGTTTGCTCTTCCATTTTAGCGTAAACGATTTCATACATGGTGGAACGTGATTCATTACTCATACTCGCCTTATTTATTGAGGCATCGTATTGGGTCATAAGCTTTTGAGTTTCTTTATCATATTCAACAGACTGGTTTTGCATTTTTTTTTTGATATAACGGAGAGAAATGTCAATAATACCTTTCCTTATATTGAATAAATTATCATCTGATAATTCTTTAAATTTAATTTTGAATGCGATGAACATTTTTTCAAATTTGCATGATTCATTATAGGCGCCATGCAGATTGATTAATAAGCTCGATAAAGAAGTGCTTTCCAAAGATAATTTTATTAAGTTTTGAATCAAAGAATAAGACTCTTCCAAAAGCCGGCGCCTTGAAATTGTTAAAGAACGTTTAGATACCTGACTTGTGATGAAAAGCTCTCTTTCCTTGAAGAAAGAATATATCATATCTTGAATTTCTTCAGGGATAGCGTCTTCCAACATAGTATCCAAACTTTATTGAAAATTCGCCTCATCTTAGCAAAAGGTAAAAGTAAGATCCATGAATGCTTTAGAAACAGACCCCGTAGAGTTGGTCTTCTGTTTTTATTTTATGACTTACATCTTCAGTAAGCCTTCTATGCTGAATAGCAACAATCTTATTATAAAAATCCGATGTTTCAGGCTGACGGCGATTAAACCAGGTATGGCCTTGATAAGCATTTGCAATGGCTGCTTGTCCAATAATCACCTCTAAGGTTTCAACCGCTGTAGGAAGTTCACCATTTTGATGTTTTTGATACAGATCAAAAATGGCTGCAGCACCCCTGGATATGGTAATTTCATGGTCATTATCTAGTCTACGTGTTTCACCACCGAAAATTCCAATTTTACCATCGAGTCTAATGATATCTGCTAAAATATTCGCAAGAGTTTTTTCTGCATTCCTTTCAATAATATTCTCTGGAGAATTTATAGGATCACTTAACCATATTCTCTTGAGTTTATTAAAAATAAATTCAGCTTCAGCCTCATTAACATGAAGCCCCGATTTGAGATGACTTTTTGTTTCTTCTTTTCGTAGCGATGAATCTCTAAGAGCTGTTTTATACTCATATGCATTTACATCTTGATCCGGGATATAATATCTTTTAAATAGTTCTACACTTTCTGGCACATTTATTTGCTCTGATGTTTGCTCAACAAGAATATCAAATTTATTTCCTAAATCTTCAAGATCAAGACGCAAAGGACTATTTTCCCTATAGTTAGCATTATATTCTCGAAACTCATCAATGATTTGTTTTTTTAAATCAGGATTTTCGATAAGAAATTTTAAAAATTTTTTATTCTTTATAAGTTCTGCTTTTAGTAGTTCACTACGTCGTGTTTTGTGAGCTACCAATTCTTCTCGCAATTTGGGATTTCCAATCGTTTCATTTGCAATGGCTCGATAAATTTTCTCATTGAATAAGGCTCTTTTAAGAAAAACCGAAAAAACATCTTTGATAAAATCAGGATTATCTTCAATCCCTCCCAGGTCTAAAATGCCGCTGTCAGTTTCATCAGGAAAATTACGCGGTTTTGCATCGCGTAAATGCGGGAAGTTTGTAATATCTCTTTGAGTTATAGGAAAAGCATCCCTAGGTTTTATGCCATAGGCTCGTTCGTTACCCTTGTAAAGCGGTTTATTAGGATTTATGTTTTTGTATTTTGAGGTGATTGGCCAGGTTGCTTGATCATGATCAATTTTGTAGGATATTAGATTGATTGGATCATAGCCAATATTACCCCCATGCAGATCGTTCTCTTCCTCAGTATAGGCAGCACCTAATATTCTACCAATACCTGATTTAACCAGGTCTATCTGCCGGGGAGAACGCAAGTTACCCATTAGCTTCTTTTGCTTTAAATAGTAATCATGTAAGGATTGAAAATTATCGATTTCCCTAGAAATAACCCCCACTCGATTACCTTGATTGTCATGGACACTTCTAACTCTAGGTGTACGGTCATTTAATAAAAGGCGATAACACATGCCATTGAAGGCTTCAATTTCAGTAATTCTTCTTCCAGACTCTTCCGTTTTTAGAATTTCTATAGGGAGTTTATCCACTTTTTTTACTTTCTCAGCGCTATGGGACGGTTTTGGTGCATCCGTTTCTCTTATAATTTCAATAGGAGCAGAATGATATTGGGCGCGCTCTTTACTTTTATGAGGTGGATTGTAAATTTTGGTTGTTTTAGCCAATTCTTGTTGTAACAACCCTAAACGCTCGAGTAAAGCACCATTTTGACTGTGATTGTAGTCAGGACTTGAAAGAAGTGCATTGATAACAATCCCAACTTTTCTTTTGCTGGTAATTGTTAAAATTTGTGTCTGATCTCGGACTTCACAGTATCCCAATTTTTTAAACAGGGGAAAATTCTGGATTAGATAAGAAATATTCGAGGTGTCTGCGGGTAATGTTAGGATGATAAATGGTTCTTTCTCTGGTTTTTCTATATCCTTTGGGAGCACATCTCCATGAGTATAAACCTCCTGAAATCCTAAGTAATCAATTTTACTATAAATTTTCATAACAGTAGTTCAGCACGCTCAGTTGTTGCGACATTCTAAATTAGAAAAATTAACAAAAAATTAACAAGGTTTGCGCGCTTTAGACGGCAGATGCGCAATTATAAACCAATTTTCTATTTTATGATCAAATAAAAAAAACAAAGCAGCAGTTTTGAATTTTTAGTTCAATGCGGTTGCTGCATCTGCTTTCCAATAGACCCCACCACCACTTTCTTAAATTGAAAATAGCTTTCGTCTTTCAACAAATAAGGTACACTCCCTGTAAAAGAAAAATAGATGCACTAACTTTTGGAAGAATGAACATACAAACTGAGTTTTCAAAAGAAGTACTTAAGTTAATTAAATCAATACCTCGAGGTAAAGTTGTAACTTATGGGGATATTGCCAGACTGGCAGGACACTCGCGAGGGGCACGTGGAGTTGGATGGCTTCTTCATTCCTGTACAATGAGTCATAATCTTCCCTGGCATCGCGTCCTGAAATCCCGAGGAGTACTCTCATTTCCTAGGGGGGACCCCAACTATTTACTGCAGAAAGAACTGTTAGAAAAAGAAGGCATTGTTATTATCAATGGTCGTGTTGATTTAAAAAAATATTCTTGGAACAGTGAACCATAGCAATATAATTCGATCATATCAAAGCAAAAGAGTACTATATAATCTATTATTATCGATAGATTGTTTGCTTTTTTGGAGTATACAATGCCCACATTATCAATTGGAACCGGGGTTGATAGCAGTCCCCAAATCAAATCAACACATGAATTATCGCCTGGCACTTATCATACTTCTGCTTTGGCGATGAGTGAAGCAGCTCAAGGAGGAGGAATAGAGGCAGAACGTGGAACTATAGGAATATTAAAGGCAAACGATAAGAGGATTTTATTCACTCATTCATTAGATTCATGTTTTCCAGCTGTATTTATATTTAAAAATGGCGATGTTGGGCTTTATCATGGTAATACCCCATTTATAAGCAACATCCAAATTGGAAGTGTCCCAGGAGGAAATGGGTTGCTAGAAACGATACCCGCCTCAGAGATCGAAGAAATACAAATTTTCGAAAAAGGAGTGGCATTAAATACTGGAAAAGCTTTAACTTTCGCTCATAACTTACGCGCACATTTTAAGGGGGAAGGACCCAAAATTTTAGTGCAACAGGAAAAAGATGTAAATCCTGCGGATCCTTCCTATAAATATGGTGCTGCAGCTATTTATAGGTCAAAAGACGGAAAACCTATTATACTTGTAGGCCAAAGCAAACCTTACAATGATATGGCTAAAAATCAAGAAGAGTGCTTGAACAAGGAGGAAGATAGTATCAAACCATATACTTTAGTGGAGTTCGATCCCAAAACAAGACCTCTTCCTACTAGAGAAGAGCCTCGAGGGGAGAAAGAACTGAAAAAACAGGAGGAGCTGGAACTCACCCCCAAAGCAACACCGAGTCTAAAGCCCTCAGAACCTCAGCAGCAGGAAGAATTGCAACTAGAACCTAGTCCAAAGTCCCCAGAACCTCAGCAGCAGGAAATACAGCAAAAGATGAAAAGTGTTGTCAAGGGCATGAGGAAAGATGAAGAGAATAAACCCAAGGAAGACGGGAGCTGCTGCATTCTTCAATAATTTCTTTTATGGGATAATCGAAGGGAATACAGTTGAATCCTACAGCTCTACAGCATTTGATAATGAAACGAGTAATTCATATTGCCGCTATTGAACCTCCTCACCCAGGAAACAACAACAAGTAGTTTGGGTCATTTTGCCCTGAGGTAACGTCAGTTTCTCATTTTAAATTTCTCTATGTATCGCTTAAATTTCTCTACGTACCGCGCTCTATGCGCGGTATCCAGAACGATATTTCAAGATGCCGCTGAGCATTTTTATAGCAAGATCCCCTGGATACCGCGCATAGAGCGCGGTACGGAGGCGAAAAAATGAAACGCGGTACGTAGGTGAAAAATTTAGTGGAGGTTTCTCATCAAAAAAACTGACGATACCTCAGGGCATTTTGACTCAACACTCTATGGTGCAACTTAGATTAGTGTTGGATCTAAAGATCCAACCTAGCTTTGCTATTAAGAAGTTAATTTTTGAGCTAATTCAGAAACTCCAAGGTGTCCTGAGGTATCGTCAGTTTATCCCTACGTCCCGCGGACAAGCGTTTCTTAAATTAAATCCTTGCGTTTAAGGGTTTCATTGTACTCGTGCATACTAATCAAACCGGCTTCATATTTTTCCCGAGCCTCATAAACACTTATATAGCAATTATTGGATTTATCTTCCGAAACACCAACAATAGCATCAAGAAATTCAACGAACCATTGAAATAGCTTTCTCATTTGGAACCTTCCCTGTGAAAATTACATCCGTTCAATCATTATAGCCCTATTTCAAACTCTTTTGCCAACAGCACACGCTGAATTCATTATATTAGAGTTTATTATGAATAAATTTAGTAAAGTGGAAAAAAGGTGCTTCTTACTGAGCATTTTTCTAGCCCCTTTTTAAGATTATAAAAAGTAGAAAAATTATTTAGAGTTATCTTTCAGGTTTTTTAAATACTTATAAAGCTCTGGTAACAAAAAAAGTGGCAAGGAACATATTATAATCACAGACCAGTTCATTATAGATATTGGTACAGTATGTAAAATACGCTGTAATCCAGGTGTATAAATGGCCGCAATTTGAAGTCCTAACATACTTGAAATTGCAATTAAAATCCATTTATTTGAGAACCATCCTATCTCTTTAATTGGTTTATATAAATTTCTGAAATTCAAGGCATGGATGTTAGACATAACTGCTAAAGTTGTAAAGGCAATAGTATTGGCTAAAGCATAAGATTGCGATGAATAGAACTTATAAATAAGAAACGTTACAATCCCAATATAGGAGCCAAATAAACCTAATAAAAAGAAAGACGTGCGATCCAAAATTGACTGATTCGCTTGTCGTGGATGTGTACTCATAATGTCCTTTTCAGCTTCTTCAACACTTAATGAGAGCGCTGTAGCACTGTCAGTAATTAAGTTAATCCAAAGAATTTGAATAGGGACCATAATTAACCGGCCGCTCAGCATAATATTAATAAGGACAGCCAGGGCTTCTCCGATGTTCGATGATGCGAGAAAAAGCACAAATTTTCGGATGTTAGTATATTGACGCCTGCCTTCTTTTACTGCAGCAATAATTGAAGCAAAATTGTCATCGAGTAAGACAATATCTGCTACACTTCGGGCAACATCCGTTCCACGTATTCCCATTGCAATTCCAATATCAGCTTGTTTAAGCGCTGGTGCATCATTTACACCATCACCAGTCATGGCTACTAATTGTCCTTGTTTTTGTAATAAACTTACAATACGCAATTTGTCTTTAGGAATTGTTCTTGCAAAAAGGATGTCTTCTTTCAATAAAAGATTTAAATTATTATCATTAATTTTTTCTAATTCGCTACTCGTAACAATTTTCTGAATATTTAGACCAATCTGTTTGGCGATTGCATGTGCGGTTACAGGCGAATCACCCGTTATCATAATAACTTTGATACCCGCTTTTTTTGCGGTCTCTAAAGCATCAGGAACTTCTTTTCGTGGTGGATCAATTAAACCAACAATTCCAAGAAATGTTAAATTACTTTCTGCTTCATCTACTGTTAACTCAGCTTGCTTGGGTATTACTTTCCGTGCTAGTGCCAGGGTACGAAGCCCTTCTTCGGCAAAATTATTGTACGCTTTCTCTATTATGAGTTGGTATTGAGACATAAGTTTGATTTCATTGTCGCGTGTCAAATAGTGAGTACACAATGGTAAAATCACTTCAGGAGCTCCTTTTACATGAACAATTTGACACTCTTCTGTTTCTTCAATAATAGACATTCGCTTTCGGGTTGAATCAAATGTAAACTCATTAATAAAATGGCTTTGATATTCTTGGCTTAGGCCTGATTTTAAGGCAGCGACAATTAAGGCCGCTTCATCCGGCGAGCCTATTGCTTTCCAGCTTGTTTCCTCTTGGTGAATGCGGGCATGATTGCATTTGCGCCCTGTATCAAGCAACACAATCAATCCCGGGATCGATTTTGGGTCTATTGATTGTCCCTTTGCTATAAATTCGCCCTTTGGTTCGTAACTTGTTCCAGTAATATCAATGAATTCACCCTGCAACCAAATTTTCTGAACTTTCATTTCATTTTTGGTGAGTGTTCCTGTTTTATCTGTGCAAATAACCGAAACAGCCCCCAATGTTTCTGCTGCCTGAAGTTGGCGAAGCAAAGCTTTCTTATGTGACATAGCTCGTGCTCCTACAGCAAGAGCGATAGTGACCACAGCAGGAAGACCTTCAGGAATAGTAGCCACTGCCAGGGATACCCCTGTCAACAACAGATTGATTATGTCATGACCAAACAACATTCCAATTAATATAACTGTAGCTGAAATAAACAAGGCTAAAAATCCAAATTGTCGTCCAAGATTGGACAATTGTTTTTGAAGCGTTGTTTTTTCTTCAATGATAGTCCCTGTCATTTTAGCTATGCGGCCAAATTCCGTATTCATGCCAATGGCAACAACTAAGCCTTGTCCATGCCCATTAACAACATGAGTCCCCATATATGCCATATTTTTTCTTTCTAAAAGAATAGTTTCTTTTGGCAAAGGTTTAGTAATTTTAGCTATTGGCGCTGATTCCCCTGTTAAAGCAGCTTCATTAACCATAAGGTTTACTGCCCTGATTAGCCGAATATCAGCAGGCACAATATTTCCAGCATCTAATAGTACACGATCACCTGGGATGAGTTTATTTGCATGAATTATTTCCTCTTTCCCATCGCGAATAATTCTGCACTTAGGAGAAAGCATTTTTTTTAATTTTTGGATGGCTGTATGTGCTTTCCACTCTTGAATAAATCCTAAAAGACCATTAAAAATAATAATGACAAGAATTGCGATTGCATCGATCATATCCCCTAGAATAAAGGATAAAATTGTTGCTAGCAGTAAAACTAAAATTAAAATATTAGTGAACTGTCGAACTAATATGTGGTACCAATAGACTGACTCAATATCTTTAAGCTCATTGATGCCATAATGTGTTTCTTTCGCTAGTAATTTTTCCGTTTCTTCAATAGTTAATGCATGCCATTGCTTCATAGTGTTCCATGTAAAAGCCCTAATCTTAATTTGAGCTAAATTTAGCTTAAATAAGTATCCGAATAATCAGTATAAGCTATTTTTCTACGGGGAAATAATTACAAGTTTAGATTGTTATCTGGATTTTTATGGCTTAAGTGGAGTAAACAAATGCAGAGTTGAGCCATGCCACTGCGTCTTGAGTGTGAACCAATATTTAAAGATACAAGTCAGGTGCTTGCAACGAGGATTCTCCCTTCAAGGTAAATGAATCACCATTGCAAACAAACAGCTGACGTTGTGGATTAAACCTTTAAATTGTTGGCTTACTTCTTTAGTAATTGTCTGTAAGTTAGCCTCTGTATCAGTGATACCCAAAAGACTCGCTTTTTTTATAGATTTGAATGCTTATGCGATCTACCCGTTCCTCTTGAGAAAAATTACATTCCCCTTGTCCTTGTCTTATGCCGTCAAGGTTATACAATAATTCTGATTTTGCCGTAGCCTAATCCGGATGGTGATCATCCATATTATCCAAATAGCGTTCAGTTAATAATTACGAATGACATCGTTTCCTTATTAACTTTACTGGAAATTCTCATTCATTAATCTTTTCTTCACTCTCATTCTTTCTAAAACCTAAGAAGCTGAGTAATCGATGCCAATAAATTCTTAGTATCACCATACCTGCGGTGATAGCACCTATAATCCCCTGTAAAATCACACTTCCAGTCCCTGGATCCAAATATGCGTAGGCAGGCGAACTATTTAACAACAAAAATGTTAGCGCAGATGTAGTCAATACACTTAATATTGAAGTATTTCTCATGTTATATCCTCCTTAATTCGGGCTGATCTCTTTGTTTTTTGTCATCAAATAAAGTATTCGTTCAGATCCTGATACTTCATTAATGCAGCTTATTGAAAAATAAGTACTAAACGCCTTTTCAAAATATTCTCGTGTATAGTTTTCAAAAATATCTTTTCTGGATTGCAGCAAGCGTTTAACCTGGCTATCTGACTTGGGTACAAACTCAATAATCAAATGATCACCTATTTCTGCGAAAAAAGCAGCGATGCGCTCCAAGGGTATATTGTTTGATATTGCCAGGTGATGAATCAATGCGAGCGCCATAATGCAATCCGCAGGCCCCCGATCCATCAAAGAATCTCGTTCCTTGTTAGACCAACCCAAATTTGGGGTTGGATTTGTTAACTCCAGTAAGAGAGGCAATGGTGAATGATGTTTTTGCTCTTTGATCCTTCGATAGTTTATTTCTACTGCTGCGGGATCAACATCAAAAGCAAGCGTTGTTGTTGCTCCCATTTCATTAGCCAAACGGCTGAAATGTCCTGTATTTGCCCCAAGATCCCACACTACTGTCGGCTTGGACAATTGCAAATACTGTTTCACGATTCTGTTCTTTTCTGCAAATGACGAATCCGAATAATTTGTTGCCTGATAGTAATCGGCCCATTCCGTTCCCACGGGTTTCCAGTCAAGTTTTTGGATTGTATGTCGCAAAGAGTGCAAGAGGCCAATAAATCCCTTCTTACTGAGTTGAGCTGCTCGTTGATTGCCTGAGCGTCGCTTCGTTTTATTCGTTTGAGAATATAACTTTTGCATTCTCGCATGGAGATGAAGATGCATTAACAGTCCAGGATTTGTCCAGGAACGTTTTGAGAGTAAAGAGCTTGCCAGACAAAGAGGGATACCATCAATATAGACTCGCAACAGTTGCCCCAGCCTTATATCTTTTTTTGCCATTAAAACCAGAGGTGCCAGGAAGTGTTGGCAAAATTGTTTGTAAGCCGCCCAAGGCTGCCCTTCCTCATAGAGTTCAAAAGAAAGCGTGTCAATGAATACAGCATGCCCTTGTTCAAACTGCACATTGTATGCAGAGGCATCCTTGATGGTCATCCCATACTCGAGTGAGAGCTCTTGTAAATCAAGCGTAAGTAGTGCTGCATCCTTAAGTTGACTGAACGACCATTCATAGGGATAAGAAATAAACTGAAGCGGCGTGGGACGTAAAATCTTGTAAGCGTCCTCGGACAATGGATCTGGCTCCATTTCTGTATGTGATACAAGCCAATTTTTATCAGTTAGCCTCTTATATAATCCTGAGTGAATCAAATGATCGTAATGAGGGCGGTAAATTAAATTTACCTGCCTGTGAATGTTTCCCTGATGGGTAAAAATAAATCCAGAAGGATCCCGAAAAGATGCTTGATGAGGTATGTAATTGTGAGCGTTTGTGCGATATTTCATATGTTAAGCTCTTCTTATTTCATCAATAATTATCTCTTGAGCGAAAATTCCCAGTTTACGACGGTCTGGAGATTCACTTATTTCGCTGGGAGCAGTAGGCTCGGAGATAACAAACGTAATATCCAATAATCCATTGCTTATTATTTTTGCTGGAATAGTCGCTTCGAACCAATCCAGCTCGAGCATTGTCCAGGAAGCAATGTGCTGTCCATTGACTAGGACTTTGATTTGTTGTGGCTTTCTATCTTTGGTCGGAAAAGCTCTGGCATGCAGTCGCAATGATAAGGCCTGCGATTTTACCTGTTTTACATAAATACCTAGCCGACTTGGAGATCCATCGGTCCAACAATGATCCGTCTCTAGACCAGACCAGCCTTGCTTTAAAAATTTCTTTATATTGCCTTCCTTTGTAAAACTCAGAGGCATACCTAGTTTATACTCAGCAAATTTAATTAGTTGTTTTACGGAACCCGCAGCATACTCTCGATTAAGATTTTTCCACGCTTGTATATTTCTTACATCACCATCGATAACATACTCTGACATTGGCGGAAGGTACACTTTGTTCCAATATGGATTGCTCCATTTATAGAATAAAAAAGTACGTTTTTTCTTTTCATCTAATTTTGATAAACGATCGGCTCCACATGCAAACTTACCATCATTCCAGGAAAGGATACATACGATATCAGCTAAATGAAGCGGTTTATTGGAGTAGGTGAGCGGCGAGAGCGACGCACTTGGTTTATATAAAAAAAGTGGACGTGCTGCACCGAGTGCATATGAATTTATATTGTCATCTAATGTATCTGCAGAATTGTGAACATCCGTTGGCCAAAATCCCCTCCCGTGATCGCCGATAACCAAAATCTCAGCGGAATCATAAATACCTAATTTGTGAAGCAGCTCAAGATTGCTGCGCAAAAATCGCAAAACTCCTCGTGCGTGACGCACATAAGACTCCCTTGTGCTAGGCATGTTCTTTTCATATTTAAAAAATTCATTAACCTGGGAAGGAGCATGTGCACCTGCATAATGATACAATTTGAACTCACCCTCTTTATTAGAATTAATCCTGGCGTTTTTTTCCAGTGCGTTCAAAAAACGTAAATCATCTCCATTCCTACCTTTGGGTAATGTATCATCTGTGGTTAGTTTCAAGAATAGCCAGTTCCCATTATCATAAAACTCAGGTTTTAGTTTGGTTGGTACAATTCGAAATAGACCACCATTAAGCAATAACAATTGTTGCTTACTCATCCCCGCCCATGTTTCATCCCCAACAGATGCCATGAATGCTTTTTTAGCTTTAATACCCTCAAGATATTTACTCGCAATGATTGAAATAATACTGGCTCCGTATCCTTTCTCAATATGATAATCCGCTATATTTAGGGTTGTATAGCTTGCCTTCATCCAATCCTTCATAGGAATTTCATTTTTGTAAAATTGACCCGTCAGAATTAAGGGTAAAGAAGCGATTGTAGTTGGATAACCACCAACCGTGTTTGGATAAAAAGTGAAGCCGCGCAAAAAGGCCACTTCCTCAGGCCAATTCTGTGCTATCTCATTAAAAATATCAGATTGAAAACTATCCAGGACTATCAGGAGCTTATTATTCTTATTGTGGAAGGAAAAAAGACTCTTTGCAGCTGCTTGGTCATCATTTTTCTTAGGATGGTAATCCGAGCTCACCCAGGCGGTAATTAGTGACAGGACACCTAACAGCATGCTGCCTTGGGCCAAAATAAGTAATTTATTTCTTGAGCGAAAAGACAACGTGATAGCAGCACCAACAAGAAATAACCAGACTAACAATTCTACATTGGCGTGGGTACTCCATTTGCTCCAGTTCACTCCATTTCCATCTAACGGACCAAAGTTCCAGGCAAAAAGTTGACTTTGCACCCAGGCAGATAACGCAAGCCCCACCAACAGCCCTGAAATAATTGCATAAAGCACTGGCCACCGGGAAATTACCAGTAACAACCCAAGTAAAATTGTTGTAACGCCAACACAAATAAATACGAGCGGCGGTAACGTATCTGCCAGGTTCGTTGTAAATTCAAAATGGTTTCCAAAATAAAAAACAAGAGGAGAAACCAAGAAAATAATAAGAGGTAAGCTTAGCGCAAAAATTACTGATCGTTTTAAATCCATTTATTTTTATTGTCCATCTTCACTGTACATTTAGATTTGATATGGGTTAGATGTATGGATAAAATCCATTCATTTTTATTAAATCCCCACTTCTATTTTGTCCCTTAAGCAAATCAAACTTTGCCGTACTGCACTAGAAAAACTGATATTGGAAAATTTCCCAGGCCCTAATCAGCAGCTATTCTCAGTCCTTGGTTTCTTATTATAGTCACAGTAAACATATGGAGAATAAACAATTTTTATGAAACCTGCAATCATAATAAAAGCTGTCATAATGTTGACAAAATAAAATTAGAATATTACAAACAGGAAAAGGTTTTCTAAGGGAGGCTCTCGACCGAAGCTCTTATAATGAGAGTCCTCATACAGCAATCAAAAGTGAATACCGCTTTGTCGGAGAAATTGAAAACTCTTATAATAATATTTACAGTAAGTTCCATTTGGAACTCATTACCAGGCAGATATCTCTTTTTGCAAACGCTCGATTACCCCATATGTAAACAACTTTAGGTTAGCATTTTGAAGGCAAATCAAAAATTCCTCTCCTCCCATTCTAAAAATACGCGAAGACTTTTAAATACTATAATTTCTATAATGGTTAGGTATTTAGATCTCATAAGGACACAGAAATCATTATTTTTTGGGATCACTTTCATGAAGTTTTATTGAGCAATCTGAATGGTATGGCAGTCAAAATAGGTTAAAAGCATTTGTAGTTTAGCCACAGCGAGCTCTCTCAAGGAGGAAAAAAAGAGATGAACCAATTTCATAATATTTTATTTGTCAGCCATGGAATTAAAGATGAGATGGAAACCTTACAATTGGTATTGAGACTGGCTTTTGAAAATAAGGCAGAACTTCGTATCTTAATTATTTGCCCTCCTTTTCCTGATACGCTTAGTGAATATAAACCCTCTTATGAAGCATTCTTAATTGACAAGATGAATAAAACCATTCAATCGGCCAAATCAGACTTCACTTTAAAGGATATCCCTATCCAGATCGAAGCCAATTGCACCAGTAGGCCTGATATCCAAATCATTCGCTATGTATTGCAAAACTCTCATGACCTTCTCATTAAAGAAGCTGAAACGCCAGAAGGAAAAGGGTTTAAAGCTCTTGATATGGCACTATTGCGCAAATGCCCTTGTGCTACATTACTGCATCGTCCTCTAAAACATGCTCAACAAAATATTCGAATAGCCGTCGCTATAGATCCAAAAGATGAGGAACCTGCCACCCAAAATTTATCACTTCGCTTATTAGAATTTGCTCATTCCATGAGTTCCTTTTATAAGACCAAGTTACACATTATTTCCTGCTGGGATTTTGTACTGGAAAATTACTTTCGTGATAGCGGTTGGATAAAAATCCCTGAAGCTGAAATCACTAAAATGGTCGCTCAAGAAAAATTTTCTCATGGACTGTTATTAAGAGATCTGATCAAACGCTCGCAAATTTCTGGAGAATATCAGATTGAAATTTCTAGAGGACAACCAGAGGAACTTATCCCATCCATTATTGCTCAGAAAAAATTTGATATTTTAGTAATGGGTACACTCGCACGTACTGGGATATTAGGATTTATTATTGGCAATACAGCAGAAAATATTCTACAAAAAATTAGCTGCTCGTTGCTTGCGTTAAAACCACCTGGCTTTGTTTCACCAGTAAAAGCTTATTAATCAGAGAAAAGAGAATAGAATGGCCAATATTCAATTTATTGGTTTTTATGTTTTTTTGGTTCATAGATTTCCAAAACCAACCTATAATTGACAGTATCCATAAAAGTAAAGGATGGCTCATGGAAATTCAGTTCTTAGGTGCGACCCAAACAGTCACCGGTTCAAAATATTTAGTGCAAACTAAAAATATGAAAGTGCTTGTCGACTGTGGTCTTTTCCAAGGTTATAAAGAATTACGTTTACGGAATTGGGCATCGATACCTATCCAGCCTCAAAATATTAATTATGTCTTGCTCACACATGCTCATATTGATCATAGTGGATATATTCCATTACTGGTAAAAAATGGATTCCAGGGGAAAATAATTTGTACTGAGGCGACATATGATTTATGTAAAATATTATTGCCTGATAGCGGCTATCTTCAGGAAGAGGAAGCGTTTTATGCAAATAAAAGAAGTTATTCCAAACATCATCCTTCCCTACCCCTTTATACTCGGGAAGATGCTGAATTTTCACTCAACTATTTTCATCCTATAGACTTAAGTAAGCAGTTTAAAATGGATGATGATTTTTATGCAAGCTTTCATTATGCAGGTCATATTCTTGGAGCATCTTTTATACGAATTTGTCATCATAATGTATCTGTACTTTTTTCAGGTGATCTTGGTCGAGCACAGGATCCTATTATGAATCCACCCCAAGCACCATTAGAGTCAAATTATTTAGTTGTCGAGTCCACCTATGGTAATCGTTTACATGAGAAAACGAATCCTGAGGAACAACTTGGAGAAATAATTAACCGCACAGTAAAACGAGGCGGTATCGTATTAATCCCTGCCTTTACGGTCGGTCGCACACAATGCTTGTTGTATTACATCCAACAATTAAAATCAAAAAAAGTAATTGCAGATATTCCTGTTATTGTTGATAGTCCGATGGCTACAGATGCGACAAAAATCTTTTCTCGTCATGCAAATGAAAATCGATTATCCGTCCAGCAATGTGCTGAACTATGTGGTATTGCTCAATATGTGCGTACCACAGAAGAGTCTATTGCACTAAGTCAACAGAAAATGCCCATGATTTTAATCTCTGCTAGCGGGATGGCCACCGGGGGTCGAGTAGTACATCATATCCGAAATTTTGCTCCCAATTCTAGGAACACCATACTCTTCAGTGGCTTTCAAGCAGGTGGTACTCGGGGTGATAGAATAGTTCGTGGTGAGAAAGAAATAAAAATGTTCGGACAAATGGTTCCAATTCATGCTGAGGTAATACAGATGGATAACACATCCGCACATGCAGATTATGTTGAAATACTGTCTTGGTTGGCGCACTTAAAAAACGCGCCCAGGAAAATTTTTATTACCCATGGTGAAAAAGAATCTGCCGAATCTCTTAAAGTAAAAATTGAACAAAAATTTCATTGGAATTGTGTGATCCCTAACTATTTAGATAAAGAAAAATTAAGATGAATAACAACTCGAATAATAGATTAAGTAAACTGAAGTTAGTCAAATTAGGGATTGAGACGAGACAGGATTTTATTCTTTTTATACGTGCAGATTGTTTTATTTGTATCTCGGAAGGATTTGAAATACAAGCACGAGTGATTGTTCACTTAAATAAAAAATCCATAATTGCATCATTGAATATTATTCATTCGGATATCTTACAAAAGGGTGAGGCCAGTCTTTCTGAAAACGCTTGGGAACACATTGGTGCAAAAGAAGGAGACTTTATTAACATATCTCATCTACTTCCTGTACCTTCTATAGATTATGTGCGTTCTAAAATATATGGGAACGCGTTATCAGCCTCTCAACTTTATGAAATTATCAGCGATATTGTAGCCGGCAAATATTCCAATATACATTTGTCGAGTTTTATCACTGCTTGTGGTAATGATAACCTCAGTATTAAAGAAATTATTTACCTAACACAAGCCATGGTTAAAACAGGTAAGCAACTGCATTGGAACGACCCTATCATTCTTGATAAACATAGCGTAGGAGGTATTCCTGGCAACAGAACAACTCCCATTGTTGTAGCTATTGTAGCTGCAGCGGGACTCATTATTCCCAAAACCTCGTCCCGAGCAATTACGTCTCCTGCGGGTACTGCCGATACTATTGAAACGATGACAGAAGTAAATCTGCCTCTTTCGAAAATACAAAAGGTAGTTGCACGTGAAGGAGGATGCATAGTTTGGGGTGATGCATTAGGTTTAAGTCCGGCCGATGATATTCTTATTCGGGTAGAAAGAGTTCTGGATATTGATCCAATGGGCCAAATGATAGCCTCTGTACTTTCTAAAAAAGTTGCCGTTGGTGCTACGCATGTCCTTATAGATGTTCCGGTTGGGCCGACAGCAAAAATTCGTTCTGAGTCTGAGTTTTTCAAATATCAAAAATATTTTTCTTTGGTAGGCGATGCTCTTGATTTGAATGTTATTACTTTAAGAACAAATGGAAATCAGCCTATTGGAAAAGGTATCGGCCCAGCGTTAGAAGCAAAAGATATCTTGGCTGTGTTACATAATGATAAGGATGCTCCTATCGATTTAAAAAATAAAGCAATTACACTTGCTGCGATCTTACTTGAGTTGGGGAAAAAAATACCCCTTCAGCAAGCCACAGAGTTAGCGATAAACCTATTGGAACGTGGTACTGCATTAAAAAAATTCTTAGCAATTTGTGAAGCCCAGGGTGGTTTTAAAGTTCCTCCTACTGCATCATTTACACATGACGTTGTTGCGAACCAAAATGGATTTATTACTGAAATTGATAATCGGGATCTAGCTAAAATAGCGAAATTGGCAGGAGCTCCTTATGAGCCTGCAGCAGGTATTGAATTTTTTGCAAGATTAGGTACGCAAGTGGAAAAAGGACAATTGTTGTATCGAATTCATGCAGAGTCTAAAGGAATATTGAACTACGCATGTACCAATGCTTTATCCATGCCCAATATTATTAAAATCACACCTGAAAAAATATAAGAGCAATAATATGGACAAGCCTATTCTTTTTTCATTACCAGGAAACAAAAAACTGACCCAAGCGTTAAGCAATAAACTGTCTATTGAAATTGGCAAAGCAGAAATACATCAATTCCCTGATAGCGAATCTTATGTTCGAATTAATTCAGATGTTAAAAATAAAAAGGTTTTTTTAGTCTGTACTCTTGCTCATCCTAATAGCAAAATACTACCGCTTATATTTATGGCTAGAACTCTTAAGGAGCTTGGAGCAAATAAAATTTGCTTAGTAGCACCTTATCTCGCTTATATGCGGCAAGATAAACGCTTTCATTCTGGTGAAGCGATTACATCGACTATTTTTGCTCAGTTACTTTCAAGCTGCATCGATGGAATGATTACTATTGACCCGCATTTACATCGCATACATCAGCTCTCTGAAATATACAGTATGCCTTCGCTGCTAACACTACATGCTACAAAAAATATTTCTGAATGGATATCTTCCCATATTAAAAATCCTATTTTGATAGGACCTGATGAAGAAAGTAAGCAATGGGTTTCTGAAATAGCCAATTTCAGCAATCTTTCTTTTGTAGTTGCTCAAAAAAAACGTCTGGGTGATAAACAAGTTGTTGTATCTTTACCTAAGATACAGAACATTGAGAATACTCCTGTTCTTGTGGATGACATCATTTCTTCGGGAGCAAGCATGTTTGAATCGCTAAAACAACTGATAAACAATGGCTTTAAAAATCCAATATGTATTGGTGTTCATGCTCTTTTTAATAAACAAACAGAAAATATGCTCTTACGTGCAGGAGCAAAACAACTCATTACTTGTAATACTGTAATACATTCAACAAACCAAATAGATGTTTCTAACATTCTTGCAAAAGGGATTGTTGAATTATGTTAAAAAATTTAATTAATTCAATGGAATATGATGGCTTCAATCCAATATAAGTATCACTGGCAATCGTATATTGCATTTTTTTCATTAATTGCTATTAGTGTACATCTATTTATGCGTTTTTTTGCTCCCTCATTCTCATTGTTTCCACTGTTCTTTCTCATCATTATCGGGGGAATACCCCTATTTTTACAAATTTTGTTTAAATTATTACAGGGCAATTTAGGTGCCGACCTATTAGCAGCAATTGCTTTAATAACCAGTGTTATTTTAGATGAATATCTTGCCGCCTCCCTAATTATCCTAATGCTAGCGAGCGGTCAAACTTTAGAAGTTTTCGCAATGCGTAAAGCCTCTTCAGTATTACATACCCTGGTAGAACGTATGCCATCAATTGCTCATCGAAAAATAGCCACAGGTGTGGAAGATATTCCATTACAAGAAATTCATATCGATGATGAACTATTAATTTATCCTCATGAAACGTGTCCGGCAGATGGTACCGTTATAGAAGGACATGGCTCCATGGATGAGTCCTACCTGACTGGAGAACCTTATCAAATATCAAAAGCGCCAGGTACCCATGTTTTATCTGGAGCTATTAATGGGGAATCGTTGTTGGTAGTAAAAACAACCTCCCTCCCTTCAGATTCACGATTTGCCGCTATTGTTAAGGTGCTTGAAGAGGCGGAGCAAAAACGGCCTTCGATTAGGCGTTTAGGAGATCAAATTGGGGCGATTTTTGCGCCAGTTGCACTTACTTTTGCATTTGCTGCCTGGTATTTTACCGGCGACTCATTACGTTTTCTTTCTGTTCTGGTGATTGCTACACCTTGTCCATTATTAATAGCTATTCCGATTACGTTGATAAGTGCCATCTCAAGAGCAGCGAAACAAGCAATTATCATTAAAGATCCAACCGTTTTGGAACGATTAATCACCTGTAAAACTGCTATTTTTGATAAAACAGGTACTCTTACTTATGGGAAACCTACTCTAACAGATATTATACCTGCTGCAAATTATCAATCAGCACCAATTCTGCAATATGTTGCAAGTATAGAGCGATATTCTAAACATCCGCTAGCAAATGCTGTATTAAATGCGGCAAAAAAAGAGAATATAACGCTACTTAGCTCTGTAAATGTTTCTGAGGAACCTGGACAGGGATTACAAGGCACTATTAATCAACACCTCATTCAAATTACCGGACGAAAAAAATTATTAGAAAACCACCCTCAATATGCCAATTTACTTCCTCCGACAACACCTGGTTTAGAGTGCATTGTTTTAGTTGATAGCGAATATGCTGCCGCATTACATTTTCATGATGCTCCCCGATCAGATAGCAAATCATTTATCAGCCATCTCGCACCCTATCATCAATTTAAAAAAATTATGCTTGTATCAGGAGATCGTGAGTCTGAAGTGAGTTATTTAGGGAGCTTATTAAGTGTGACTGAGCTGCATGCATCCCAAAGTCCTGAACAAAAACTTGCTCTTGTTCGGCAGGAACGATTAAAGGCTCCAACGGTTTTTATGGGAGACGGTATTAATGATGCACCAGCATTAACAGCTGCTACAGTTGGAATTGCTTTTGGGCAAGCCAGTAGTGTTACAGCTGAAGCAGCTGGGGCGGTAATTATGGGAAATACATTAAGCAAAGTAGACGAATTAATCCACCTCAGCTTATATACCCGTAAAATCGCATTACAAAGTGCTCTTGGAGGAATGGTTCTGAGTCTTATTGGTATGATATTTGCCGCGATGGGATTTATTAATCCTGTTGCCGGTGCGGTTTTACAGGAACTAATTGATATTCTTGCCATTCTTAATGCATTAAGATTGACATGGGGCACAAAAATTAAAATAGATTTAACGAATGATGCAGAATAAACTATCCAGAAAATATTTAAATTGTAAGCATGTGGATGCATGCGCTTGAAAAAGAAGAAGAATATTGATGCAAGAAACACTCTGGCTTTCAGTTATAATGGCGTACTTTTTAGGAGTTCGCCATGGTTTTGATCTGGATCATTTGGCAACTATAGATTCGATGACAAGAATCGTTGGTCCACATCGGAACCTCTCTAAAATCGTAGGTTTTTTATTCTCCTTGGGACATGGCATGGTAGTCATTTTAATCAGTCTAATCATAGGTAATGGATTTACGCCAACCTATATTCCAGAATGGCTGAACGGGGTTGGCGATGGCATCTCCCTTACTTTTCTCTTTGTATTTGGCTCATTAACTCTTTGGAACGTTTTTCAATCCCCAGCAAAATCACCAATACCTACCAGTTTTAAAAATTATTTATCCAGGAAAATAATCAAGAAAAATATTAATCCCATCTATATTGTATTTATTGGGATACTCTTTGCTTTTTCTTTTGATACAGTAAGTCAGGTCGTTTTATTTTCACTTTCAGCTAAAACAATGGCAGGATTTTTGTTTTCAGGATTATTAGGGGTTGTGTTTATGTTTGGAATGATGACGTCAGATGGACTGAATGGTTTATTTATCTCAACGTTGCTCCAACGCGCTGATACAATGTCTTTATTATTGTCACGCATGTTTGGGTTAATCATTGCGTTTTTTACTCTCATTGTTGGCATAATGAACTGCCTCACAATATATTTTTCATAGAGTATTGATATGCACGAATTATGGTTATGCCAAAGCATTCTTGAGATTATTAAGGAAAATACAGCTAAAAAAGGGCATGCTCAAGTAAAAAAAGTAATTTTGGAGATTGGTCAGCTTGCTGCGGTTGAAAAAAACGCTTTAATTTTTAGTTTTAACATCGCAAGTAAAGGAACTGTAGCGGAGAATGCAGTGCTTGAAATCATTGATGTCCCAGCAGAGGCATTCTGTGAGTCTTGCAAAAAAGTAGTTCCTTTGCGACAGTATTATGAGGAATGCGCCGCATGCGGTAGTCATTCATTAGAGATTCTTCAAGGTGAAGAATTACGTGTTCAATCAATGGTGGTAGAATAATGTGTGGAATATGCGGTTGTTCTGAAGAAAATAATGCGTTTGATCACCATGAACATGAACATGAACATGAACATGAACATGAACATGAACATGAACATGAACATCATACTCATGACAAACATTTAATTCATATTGAGCAAAATATTTTAGCCAGGAATCAACAGTTTGCCCTGGAGAATAAAAACTATTTGATCAATAAAAATGTTTTGGCAATCAATATGATGTCTAGCCCAGGCTCAGGTAAAACGACTCTTTTGGCAAAAACAATCCAGGATTTAAAAGCCAGCTTAAACATTGCTGTTATTGTTGGTGATCAACAAACAAACCATGATGCTGAATTAATTCAAGCACATGGCGGCAGTGCGCTTCAGATAAATACTGGAAAAGTCTGCCACCTGGACGCGCACATGGTGAGCCATGCATTAGAAGATCTTCCTATAGAAGAAAAGTCACTATTATTTATTGAAAATGTAGGTAATCTTGTTTGCCCTGCATTATTTGATTTAGGTGAGCAGTTTAAAGTAGTCATACTTTCAGTGACCGAAGGGGATAATAAACCACTTAAGTATCCGGAGATGTTTCGTTGTGCCGATTTAATACTCATCACTAAAACCGACCTGCTCCCTTATGTAGATTTTAAAATCGAGCAATGTATTGAATATGCACGTCGGATCAAACCCAATGTGAATATAATCACTCTCTCTGCTACTCAAAGACACGGCTTGGATGACTGGTATCGCTGGTTAAAACAAAAAATGATATGAACGAACACTCATGAAAATGAAGCGCCTGCAGATTAGTATTCAAGGTCAAGTTCAGGGAGTTGGTTTTAGGCCTTATGTATATCGGATAGCAAAACTGCTCCAGTTAACCGGTTGGATAAAAAATAACGCTGTGGGTGTTTTATTGGAGATTCAAGGAATCTTAGCAGACCAATTTGTCTCTTATTTAAAAGTCAACTTACCTCCACTTGCTAAAATAAAATACATTCAACTTAAAACAGTCCCTGCTAAAACAAATGAAAATACATTTAACATTATTGAAAGTGAACAAGGTAAGTCGAATACGATTATCTCTCCTGATACCTGCATTTGTTCAGAGTGTTTAAAGGAGCTCTTTGATCCCCTGAGCCACTATTTTCGCTATCCTTTTTTAAATTGTACTCAGTGCGGTCCTAGATTCACGATTACACAAAATCTTCCCTATGATCGCTGCAATACATCCATGGACGCTTTCCCTCTGTGCCAACAGTGTGAAGCAGACTATCAAAATCCTGATAATAGACGCTATCATGCCCAACCTACTGCGTGCACTCACTGCGGCCCCCAACTTTCATTATCCATAGAAGAAATCGCACAATTTCTATTACACGGAGAAATAATTGCTTTAAAAGGTCTGGGTGGCTATCAACTTCTTTGTGATGCCAGCAATGAAACGGCTGTATTCAAACTTCGAGAAAGAAAAAAACGTGACAAAAAGCCATTTGCCCTGATGTTGGCTAATAGCACAAGTGTTGCGGGCATTGCTGAACTCAGTAAACAGTCTCGAGCTTTATTGGAAAGTCGCGAACGACCTATAGTCTTACTCAAAAAAAAGATTGAACTTGCGGGGGTTGCTCCAAATTTAAATCACTTTGGAATCATGCTCCCTTATACTCCTTTGCATTTTTTACTTTTTAATGCATTTGCCGGCAACAAAAATGGCTGTGATTGGCTGGATGAATATCAACCTATGATTTTAGTAGTTACCAGTGCCAATTTAGGTGGCGACCCACTCATTAAGGAAGATATCAGCGCCGCACATGAGCTTAGAACTATTGCAGATAAAATTGTCACCTACAATCGAGAAATTATCATGCGCATCGACGATTCAGTAATGTGTCTTATTCATGATGCTCCTCTGCATGTTCGACGTGCTCGCGGTTTTTTACCTGTTCCCATTCAGCTGCCATATGCTATCCCTCCCACCCTCGCTGTTGGGGGACATCTTAAAAATACTTTTTGTATTACTCGTGGTGATGAGGCTTTTGTTTCACAACATATAGGAAGCCTAAATAATAAGGCAACAATTGGTTTCTTTCATGAATCATTAAACCATTTATTAGGTTTTCTAAATGTAAAACCAGAACGAATTGCCCATGATTTACACCCTGATTTTTATACGACTCGATTTGCGAGATCATATGGCATACCTGCATTTGCAATTCAGCATCATCACGCCCATTTGGCTTCAGTTATTGCAGAACATGGCATCCAAAAACAAGTCCTTGGTTTGGCATTGGATGGATATGGATATGGTTTAAATGGGGAGGCCTGGGGAGGCGAACTCTTGTTACTGAATCATGATTCATTTGTACGGCTCGGATCGTTCCAGCCTCTTTTACAACCTGGAGGAGACATCGCAGCACGTGAACCATGGAGAATGGGTGCAAGTGTTTTACATTTTTTAGGCAGAAGCAAGGAAATTGTCAAACGATTTCCAAACTGCCCCCAAGCCAATTTGATCCACCAGCTTTTAGATAAAAAAATAAACAGCCCCAGTACCAGCAGCTGTGGACGTTTATTTGATGCAGCAAGTGCTTTATTAGGAGTACAACTGATATCACAATATGAAGGACACGCTGCAATGCAATTGGAAAGTCTGGTAACTCATTTACACATCATCCCTAATGGCTGGCAAATGAACGATCATTATTTTGATATGATGCCCACATTGGAGCAGTTATTGGACTTAAACAATTCCATAATGGGGGCCAATCTCTTTCATGGAACACTCATAGCTGGTCTTGCAGAATGGATTAAAAAAATAAGTCGAGAAAAAAATATTGATACTGTAGTATTAAGTGGCGGTTGCTTTTTGAATCAAGTAATGGCTGAGGGATTAATCAAAACACTCAGTACATACGGGATCACTTCTCTATTACCACGAAAACTGCCGCCCAATGATGGGGGCATTTCTTTGGGGCAGGCCTGGATTGGTGGAATAAAAGGATAATCTTATGTGTTTAGCAATACCCGCACAAATTACACAAATTCTTGATGAAGAAAGAGCCTTAATTAATTTAGGCGGTATCGTCAAAGAAATTTCAATAGCTTTATTAGACAAGGTAACTGAAGGTGATTACGTTATTATCCACGTCGGGTATGCCTTAACACGATTAGACGAGGAAGAAGCTCTAAAAACCTTAAACCTATTTGCACAAATGGCCCAGGGTGCCTCTATATGAAATACATCGAAGACTTTAGAAATGGCAATTTTGCGAAAGTACTTTCTAAAGAAATTGCTGCTCAAGTGAATCCCAATCAATTCTATCAATTTATGGAGTTTTGTGGTGGACATACCCATGCCATCCATCGCTATGGGATTCCAAGCTTGCTGCCCAATAACATTGAGATGATCCATGGCCCAGGCTGTCCTGTTTGTGTACTACCAATGACCATCACGGATAAAGCGATTGCATTAAGCTCTTTACCTAATGTTATCCTTAGCACTTATGCAGACATGATGCGTGTTCCTGGTACTGGGCAAAAAACTCTATTACACGCTAAAGCATTAGGGGCTGATATTCGAATGATTTACTCAGCAAATGATGCTTTAAAAATAGCCCAGGAAAATCCCCAAAAAGAAGTGATATTTTTTGCCATTGGCTTTGAAACAACAACACCGCCAACGGCATTGGTAATAAAACAGGCAAAAAAATTGAAACTCTCTAATTTTAGTGTTTTTTGCAATCATGTCTTGACGCCTGTCGCTATGGACAGCTTACTGCAATCCGACGAAGTCAAATTAGATGGATTTGTTGGTCCAGCACATGTCAGCATAGTTATTGGAAGTAAACCCTATGAAGCAGTGTGTAAAAAATATCATAAACCTATTGTGATTTCAGGCTTTGAACCTTTGGATTTGTTACACTCCATTTTAATGTTAATAAAACAACTCAATGAAAAACGTTGCGAAGTAGAAATTCAATATACACGTGCAGTAAATCATTTAGGCAATGCGATGTCTCAAGAAATTATGGCCGAAGTTTTGGAATTACGTGATCAATTTGAATGGCGCGGCCTTGGATTTATTCCAAAAAGTGCTTTAAAAATTAGAGCAGAATATGCTGAATTTGATGCGGAACAACGTTTTCAATTACCTGATTCTGTCTCTCAAGAACACAAACAATGTCTTTGTGGTGAAGTACTTCGAGGGGTTAGAAAACCGATGGAATGTAAATTATTTGCTAAAGCATGTGTGCCAGAAAATCCATTAGGCTCATGTATGGTTTCTTCTGAAGGGGCATGTGCTGCTGTATATGCTTATGGACGGATAAATGCATGATGACTGAAGCCACAATAACCAAAAAAATTAAAACACCCAGACTTAATTTTAAAGAAGGAATAATTAATTTAACTCATGGCAGCGGTGGTCGAATTATGGCTCAATTAATCGATCAATTATTTTTAGCCTCTTTTGATAATGAATGGTTAGCTCAAAAAAATGATCAAGCCTCTTTTTCAGTATCACCTGGCCAAATGGTCATGACCACAGATTCTTATGTTATTTCGCCTTTATTTTTTCCCGGAGGTGATATTGGATCTTTGTCTGTTCACGGGACAATCAATGATATCGCAATGTCTGGTGCAAAGCCATTATACTTATCGACCAGCTTCATAATAGAAGAAGGATTTCCACTTGCTGATTTACAAAAAATTGTAGCGTCCATGGCTCATGCGGCAAGGCATGCAGATGTCGCAATTATTACTGGCGATACTAAAGTAGTTGAGCGCGGAAAAGGAGATGGTATTTTTATTACTACCACTGGAATTGGGGTAATCCCTGAAGGAATTCATATTTCAGGTAACCAAGCAAAACCGGGGGATCGTGTCATTGTCAGTGGCTATATTGGTGATCATGGCATTACGGTTATGGCACATCGTAATAATTTGCAATTTCAAACAAAAATACAATCTGATACAGCATCGTTGCATGATTTGGTACGTTGCATGACCCATGCTGTACCCAATATCCATTGTTTACGTGATCCTACCCGCGGAGGACTTGCCACAACGTTAAATGAATTGGCATTACAATCAAATGTTGGATTCAGGATTGATGAAAACAAAATTCCAATTCGTACTGAAGTCGCTTGTGCCTGTGAATTACTAGGTCTGGATCCTTTGTATGTTGCTAATGAAGGAAAGCTAATTGCTATTTGTCCATCCAATAATGCAAACAAACTATTGGCAGCAATGCGTTCACATCCCTTAGGACTCTATGCGGAAGATATTGGTGAAGTCATTGAAGATGAGCGTCATTTTGTTCAACTAAAAACAAAATTAGGCGGGATGAGAATTATTGATTGGCTGGCAGGAGAGCAATTGCCACGAATTTGTTAAAGGAATTTTTATGACATCGTATTTTTTACCTTACACGCAATTGCAAAACCTCTTTCAAGTATTACAAGATGCTGGTTTTTCCTGTGTTGGCCCTCAAATGCGAGATGGCGCTATTGTTTATGATGTACTCAAACATGCAGATCAGTTGCCCTGGGGTATGCGCGATATTCAAACTCCAGGTAGTTACACTTTAGAAAAAATTCCAGAAGACAAAGCTTTTGCTTTTGCTAATGGGCCTCAAGCGATAAAGCCCGTATTATTTAAACCCCAGGAAACAGTATGGAAAGTAGAGCGTAACACAGAGGGAAAATTAACGTTTAAACCACATCAAGCAGAGGAAATGCCCGTTGCACTCATTGGCGCACGATCTTGCGATTTAGTAGCAATGAATATTCAGGATAAAGTATTTATTGAGAGTGCACATCCTGATCCACGCTATAAAAAACGCCGTGAGCAATTATTTATCGTTGCCGTACATTGTACGTACTCCTCTGAAAATTGTTTCTGCGTTTCAGCAGGAACCGGGCCTGAAGTGAGGAACCCTTTCGATATTCTTATGACTGAAATTGTTGATGGATTTGTAGTCATCTCAGGTAGTGAGCGTGGTGAAAAAATTATTAGCAATTTGGATTTAATCGAAGCTAAACCTGCCCAATGCAATGAGTCAATAAAAAATGTTGCGCAAGCCGGTGCAATGCAAACCAAAAGAATCCCATTAAATAACAAACGTGAATTACGTGATTTATTGTTTTCCAATTTAAATCACCCCCGCTGGGATGAGGTAGCAGAAAGATGCCTCTCTTGCGGGAATTGCACTTTGGTATGTCCTACTTGTTTTTGCCATACTGAAGTAGAAAAACCGAGCTTAGACGGTACCCAAAGTGAGCATCAACGGGAGTGGGATTCTTGTTTTACGACAGGCCATAGTAATTTGAATGGAAAAATAATCCGTGAGGATACTCGAAAACAATACAGGCAATGGCTAACTCATAAAGTAGGCAGCTGGTTTGATCAGTTTGATACAAGTGGCTGCGTGGGCTGCGGCCGTTGTATGACCTGGTGTCCAGTCGGAATTGACATTACTGAAGAATTAGCAGCGATTTCAGGTGAATCCAATGTAAGGAGTAAACAAAGTGATTCAACCCAATGATCCTTATGTACCCCTTGAAGCTGAAATTATAGAACGTATCCAGGAGTCACCTAGCATTTTTACCCTGCATTTACGTTTTCTTGATGCATCACTTCATGACACATTTAATTTTTATCCAGGCCAATTTAATATGCTCTACCTTTATGGGGTTGGCGAAGTCGCTATTTCCATTGTATCTGATCCCGAAAAAAAACATATTTTGACTCACACCATCCGGGCTGTAGGTCGAGTGACCCGAGCATTACAGAAATTGCAAGAAGGAGATAGAATCGGGGTTCGTGGTCCTTATGGCCGCGGTTGGCCTCTTCAGCAAACACAAAATAGGGATATTATTGTGATCACAGGAGGGCTTGGATGCGCGCCTTCCGTGTCTATTATTGATTATATCTTAGCAAGAAGAAAACAATACGGTAATTTAAGTATCTTACAAGGTGTGAAACACAGTGATGATTTTATTTTTAGAAAAAAATATGCGGTATGGGAAAAAGCACCGGATACTAAAATTCATATTGCGGCAGATCAAGCAGGCCCCAAATGGCCATGGAGCGTTGGTTATGTAACGGATATGATTGATAAAATCAATCTAACTCCAGAAAATACTGTAGTAATGATGTGTGGACCCGAAATCATGATGCACACGGCGATCAATCTGCTTAAGAAGAAAGAGATTTCTGAAGATAACATCTATTTGAGTATGGAACGAAATATGGAATGCGGGATTGGACAGTGTGGTCATTGTCAATATGGTGGATTTTTTATATGCAAAGATGGTCCTATTTTTGCATATTCAGAAATTAAGGAATTATTTAAGGTACCAGGATTTTAACGACTATGAAACCACGTGTGGCAGTGCATAAATTTACATCATGTGATGGATGTCAACTGGCATTTTTAAATGCTGGAGAGGCATTGCTTACTTTATCAGAGCTGGTTGATATCGAGCATTTTGCTGAAGCAGGAGCAGTAGATCTTGATGCCACAATAGACATAGCCTTTGTAGAAGGCAGTATTTCAACGCCAGAAGAAGAAGTGCGAATCAAAAAAATCCGAGAAAACAGCAAATACCTTATTACGATTGGCGCATGTGCTACTGCAGGGGGTATTCAGGCCCTACGCCAAGTGAATAACTCCAAAGAATGGATGAGCAATATTTACCCATCGCCAGATTATATTAGCCACCTAAGCACTTCAACTGCCATTTCCCATCATGTCAAAGTAGATTGGGAATTATGGGGCTGTCCGGTTAATGGAAAACAAGTATTAGAGGCCATTCGTTTTTTATTATCCAATGCATCCCCACGTATCAAGCGAGACTCTGAGTGCATGGAGTGCAAACGTAAAGGAAATGTATGTGTGCTGGTGACCCAAAAACAACCTTGTATGGGACCAGTAACCCAAGCAGGTTGCGGCTCTCTTTGTCCATCAATTGGACGAGGATGTTATGCCTGTTATGGACCAAAAGACAACGCCAACCCCCTCTCTCTGGGTAATTGGTTTGAACATCTTGGAATGAGTAAAAAAGCCGTTTCCCAAAAATTTTTCCATATTAATAATCAAGCTCCTGCATTTAATACAGCAGGAAACTATTTTAAGGGAATTAAAATCACCAATGAGTAAAAATATCTCAATTAATGTTCCCATCATAGCGCGAGTAGAAGGTGAGGGAGCACTAGAACTGCAAATTCATAACAATAAAATTAAAACATTAAAATTGAAAATTTATGAACCACCCAGGTTGTTTGAAAAATTTCTTGAAGGAAGAAGTTATACTGATGTGCTGGATTTTGTGGCACGCATTTGTGGTATTTGCCCTGTTGCCTACCAAATGAGTGCTACCCAAGCAATAGAAAATTGTTTTGGTATTCAACCAACCTCTTGGGTGCGCACCATGCGTCGTTTGTTTTATTGCGGCGAGTGGTTAGAAAGCCATAGCATGCATATTCATTTTTTAGCACTGCCCGATTTTTTAGGTTTCAAATCAGCGCCCGAAATGGCAAAAGTCCATCCAGAAGAAGTACGCCGAGGTATGCGTCTTCAAGCATTTGGTAATGATTTAATTAAACTATTGGGTGGTCGCTCTGTTCATCCTGTTGGGGCTTGCGTGGGTGGATTTTATAAGGCACCCTCCTTTTCGGAAATAAATTTACTATTAGAAAATGCAAAAGCAAGAATTGAAGACTGTGAAGCATTAATTTGCTGGCTTGCTAAGCTTACCTTGCCAAATAATTCGCACGATTTTACTTATGTTTCATTGTATCATCCTACTGAATACCCTTTTAACGAAGGCAGTTTGGTATCAAATCATGGATTAAATATTAGCATTGATGAGTTCGATGCCTACTTCAAAGAAAGCCAAGTTCCCTACTCCAATGCCTTACATTGTTTATTGCAAAATAAACCTTATTTAGTGGGACCACTAGCACGAGTCAATAATTGTTTTGGTCACTTGCCAATACCCATACATCTATTGTTACAAAATTTAAAAATTAATTTCCCTTCTCATAATATGTACCAAAGTATCATTGCCAGGGCTGTTGAAATTTATTACTGTGTTTTAGAATCCATTCGTATTTTGGAACGGTATGAAATGCCCCAAGACTCTTCCCCTCAGGAAATCAAACCGCGTTCCGGGATAGGCATTGGGTGTACGGAAGCACCACGAGGTATTTTATGGCAGCATTATCAATTTGATAAAAAAGGCCATGTTAAAACAGCCCGCATTGTCCCGCCTACCAGCCAAAACCAAGCGCGCATTGAGGAAGATCTCGCTATTTCCTTAGATCAATTAGGTTTGGATAAAGATGAAAATTCGTTACGCTCTTACAGCGAAATGATTATACGAAATTATGATCCCTGCATTTCTTGTTCCACACATTTTTTAAAAATTAAAGTGAGCCGAGAGTGAATCTGATAAAAGTTTTAGGTATTGGCTCCCCTTTTGGGGATGATCAGGCTGGGTGGAAAGTAATAGAAATCTTAAAGCAGCAAATCGTCTTACCTTCCAAGGTCGCCCCATATGTGATGATAGAAAGTCACGATCGTCCAGGAATTCGTCTGCTTGAATTAATAAATAATGCTCACACGGTCTTTCTCATTGACGCAATAAAATCAAATAATGTAATAGGAACGATACATCGGTTTAATAAGGATGATATTTTGGAGCCAGCGAATCAATTCTCAACTCACGGCATAGGCGTTTGGCAAGCGCTTCAGTTAGCCAGTGCCCTCAATACCTTGCCCAACAATATTATTTTATATGGAATTGAAATAGATGCTATTGTTTTAGACTCTACTCTTTCTCCATGCGTCCAAAGTGCAGTTGAACAACTTGCTGGGCAATTAAAAAAAGAATTAATCAATTGGAGCAATTCGACACAGCAATGAAGTAGCTGAGACTGCCATTCAAAATGGCAGATGTCCTGATAGGTGGTGCGATAATGAAATGAACTCGACATAACGATTTAAGCTTGGTATATCAATCATATAGCTTCTAAATTTTGCTATAATAACCTAGGTGAAACACTGAAAAAGGAAAAGCAGGCCATGGAAAATGCAGAATCAGTCAATCGTTACAAAATTGATGTAATGGATGCAATATATAATCGAAGAGCTGTCCGTAATTTTTTACCTCAAAAAGTCGACTCAGAGATTATTCATCAGCTCCTGGATGCGGCAATACATGCTCCTTCAGCGCTTCATGAAGAATCCAGAGGATTTGTAGTAATTCAGAATAAGTCTTTATTAGATCGTATTTCAGAAAGTGCCAAGCTGTTAACAATAAAGGAGAAAAAGAAAAATATAGACTTACAAGAAGAGCATGTTTTGCAAGTAGTGCAACAAAAAGAATTCAATGTATTTTATAATGCACATACTTTAATTGTTATATATAGTACTTTTAAAGGACAATTTGTCAGTGCTGACTGCTGGTTAGCGGCTGAAAATTTAATGCTTGCTGCGCTTACTTACGGCCTTTCTTCCTGTGTTGTTGGGTTTGCAGTTCCAGCATTAAATTTACCAGAATGGAAAAAAGAGTTGGAGATACCTAAAAAAATGACTGCCGTAGCTCCAATTATTCTGGGTTGGCCATCAGGACATACATTACCCACTACTCACAAGCCCCCTCTAATTCTAAAATGGAGATAAGTTCCCAACAAACCAATTCATATGGCAATTGTATCTATCCTCAAAGCAGATAAGAATAGTTGCCAAACCACAATGATTTCTGTGATTCCCAAAAAAGGATCCATATTATCTGGGTATGGAGAGAGCTATTGATTGACCAAGAGCATAAAAAAGAACCAGTAACAATAGCAAAAATTTTCCTGATTTTTCTTAAATTGGGATGTATCAGTTTTGGTGGTCCTATAGCACATCTTGGTTATTTCCGTGATGAGTTTGTAGGTCGATTAAAATGGCTGAGTGACCATGCTTATGCGGATTTGGTTGCGCTATGCCAATTTCTACCAGGACCCGCGAGTAGCCAGGTTGGTATCGCACTAGGCCTGTCCAAAGGAGGTGTTCGTGGTGCTGTCGCTGCCTGGCTTGGATTTACTTTACCTTCTGCTTTGCTGATGGTGATATTTGGTCTAACTCTTATCAAGATGGGCATTCATGATAATCCACCATGGATACATGGATTAAAGGTAGTTGCTGTAGCTGTAGTTGCTCAAGCACTTTGGGGAATGAGCGTTTCTTTATGTCCGGATAAAATAAGAGTAAGCCTTGCGGCATTGGCTTGTATAGGTTCAAGTATTATCCCTTATGCTAGTGGGCAAATATTGATGATAATCATTGGGGGGCTATTTGGTTTCTTTTTTCTATCATCTGAAAAATCGCTTCCCACCAGTGAATTAACTATTAAACTCAGTAGACGTATAGGGATTATCGTATTACTTACTTTCTTTATCTTACTCACCTTATTACCGCTTTTGTCTTTTTATATCACAAACTATCCCTTACAACTGTTTGATGCCTTTTATCGTGCTGGTTCTTTGGTCTTTGGTGGGGGACATGTGGTTTTACCTCTCTTACAAGCCAAGGTTGTTCCAAATGGATGGGTTAATAATTCTCTTTTTCTTGCGGGCTACGGTGCAGCCCAAGCATTACCTGGTCCTCTTTTTACTTTCGCAGCCTTCCTTGGTGCCATATCAACAAATACCCCAAATGGATGGCTTGGCGCACTCATTGCCTTAGTTGCTATTTTTTTGCCTTCATTTTTACTCATAGTCGGAGCATTGCCTTTATGGGAAAACTTGCGTCGACATCCATCAATGCAAAAAGCCATACTTGGAATCAATGCCTCAGTGGTAGGTTTGTTATTAACGGCCTTTTATCAACCTGTTTGGACAAGTGCGATTTTTTCCTTGAATGATTATTTGTTAGCAATGACCGCTTTCATCCTGCTGCAATTTTGGCGTGTTCCAGCCTGGATTGTTGTCCTTTTTTGCGCGTTAGTTGCCGGGTTAGGCTGGCATTAAATACTTTCCGTGAAAATACCCAGGAAACAAATACCGATAAATTTGAGAAAATATATAAATTTCCATTATAAAAAACGACCGCGCGATTATTGAAATTCTTATAAAAAATATCCCCCTGCAGCGAAGATTAGATACAAAAAAACCAAGACTCCTCCCATCCATCGTGATATCTGCTGTGTTAACATGAAAAGAGAAATTACGATCATGGTGAACAAACAGAAAGGCAGATAGAAAATTAATGTGTGCTGATCGACCTTAATCGGTTTTATCATGGAAATAATGCCTGCATTAAATAAAAAAAACGCAAAAATTGAACCAACCACGTTACCAAAACTAATTTCCACTCTTCCTTTAAGTGCTGCAGGCAATTCTCGAGCGATTTCCTCAATACTCACCAAAAATGCAAGAATAATCATTCCGAAAAAGGTGCCGGAAAGTCCAAAGTAACTAATCATGGTTTTGGATGCCATAACGATGAGCTCACTACCCACAATAATAACTGCAAGGGAGAAGAGAAGTAATCCTAAAGATTTCCACCGTTCTTCTTTTTTGACTGAGTTTATAGTTTCAGAAAGTTCATGGGATGGTTTGATGTCATACCCTTTTTTATTGAACCATAAGAGAACGGCTACAGAGAGAATGAAACTGACGAATAGGATCAACCCGTCAATTCTCGAAAGTTCACCATCCAATGCTAATAACCCCAATAGAACAATAGCTAGATTAGGTAAAATAAGAATACGTTTTGGGGTTTGCTTAAATGTCATCGGTACAATTAATGCAGTGATGCCAAAGGCTAATGCAATCGCTACCATGGTGGCGCCGATGATGGAACCTAAAGCAATACCAGACATTTCATTAAAAGCCCCAGCTGCACCAACGGCCAGATTTTCTGGATCGAAACCAATAAAAACAACACTGATGAAAAAGGTAGACATTCCAAAACTGACAGAAGTCCCCACGGCTCCCTTTACCAATTTCTCAGCAAAATAAATCACCAATACAAGCCCTATTATAAAAAGCCCTATAACTAGCAAAATATTCAATTTGTTTCTCCAGCAATTGATCTAGGCGTAAACTTTGCGAGGTGACAATCTTTAATCTATCAAATGATTATTCATTCAGCTTAATGCCGATGGTCTGCATCCTGCTCGATGAATATCAGTTGACTGTCAGGCCGGGTTCCCTAAGGAAAAAGTCGTGATTATTTATTTTTACCCTCTAAATTAATGTAACTAATTTGAATAATGGAACAGATTGATTAGAGACAATTACATCTTGTATTAGTTTCAATTAAAAACTATCTTATAGCCGATGCTAATTTTCAATGTGTTTTTCATTTTACTAGAAAAATTTTAAAAAACTACGAGGGATTATAATTACCATGTCTTGGAAACAAACAATTTCACTAAATCAACTGCAACAACAGGGACGTCACTGCGAAACCATTGATGGTCATAAAATTTTATTGATCTGGCATAATGACACTGTACATGCAATTGCCTCACAATGCCCCCATTTCAAATTACCTTTGACTAAAGGTGTCATTACGGATGAAAACACTATCGTTTGTCCTTTTCACAAAAGCGCCTTTAATCTTGAGACAGGCCAACCTGAATGCTGGTCCCCCTGGCCACCTGCTGTTGGAACGGTACTTGGCAAGCTTAGCAAACCTAAAAATCTGAAGATATATCCTGTACGTATTGATAACGATAAGATTAGTGTTGATGTTGCCTAAATGATGAAAAAGCCCCAAATTAGTTCATTCTAATAAGGGGTTTTCGATTATGTTCTATGTTCTCAAAATAATCGAGTCTAATCCAATTGATTAAATTTGCAGCGAGAGTACCAAAAATAAAATATACTAACACCCTGACTGGTAGATAGTAACTGGATGAATTATATGCATTATTTGTTAGTTCATGGCTCTTGGCATGGTATGTGGTGTTGGGACAAATTAGTTCCTCATTTATACAAACAAGGTCATTCAGTCAGTCGATTTGATTTGCCTGGAAGTGGCTCTCGATTTTCAGAAATTAACGATATTAATTTTGAAATTTTGAAAGATAGTGTTGAAGCTGAGATCCATAAAATAAATAATCCATTTTGTTTGGTAGTACATTCCTTTGCAGGATTGCTCGCAGCACCCCTTGTAGAAAAATATGTACATAAAATCCATCATGCTTTTTATCTGGCAGCTTGGCTTCCGAGAGAAGGAAAATCTTTAATTGATATGGCTGTTGCATATAATAATTCGGAGCTCCCTTCTATATTCATCCATACAGAAAATCCATTGTGGAGCGCTATTGACCCTGAAGCTTCTAAAAATATTTTTTATCATGACTGCACTCTTGAAGATCAAATATTTGCAAGCCAACGTATTAAACCTAAAAATAAACTACCCGACCTTACTCCTCAACGAGCAGTTGCTAACCGGAAATCTTTAAATAAAAGTACTTATATTTTATGCAATCATGACAAGGTTGTGCATCCTGAATCACAACTTGATATAGCAAAACGCTTTGGGTTTGATAATGAAAGAATCTTAACCTTTCCCGTCTGGACACTCACCATTTCTGGCGAAACCTTATGAATTAGCACGGATATTAAGTCAATCCTGCTAATGAGTCCCAAGTAAAATTAGGCAAATTCCCAAGGTAGCCAATCGTTTCAGGATGAATAAATTTCTTTTATTAATCAACATAAAGCACATTAATGATTAATAAAGTATGATTTTATTAATCAACATTACTTTTAATCCAACATTAAAGAAATTGATTTTAAACTTATAAAAAATAACATTTGGGAACATGTCTTGCTCAAGGTCTACTACCTAGAAATTGAATATTACAAAAATTGACTTATGCTATTAATTTTTTGTTTTTTTAATTCTTCAATATCCAATTGCATTTTATAGTGTGGCACTGGATGCCAAGAGGCTATAAATTCGCCAACAATTTTAAAACCAGCTTTTTTATAGACATACACTGCCCGTTCATTTGATACTTCTGGATCAATAAGGACTATTTTGGCATCAGAAAATTGGCTTAAGAGAAATTCATGAATCATCTGCACTGACAATCCCTTACCGATATAATCCAATCTGCAAATGAATAAATCTAATGTAACCGCACCAAAAAGATATTCTTCTGATTTCCCAATTTCAGAAGTAATTAAATAAGCGAAGGGGATTTCATTATCATAGGCTATCCAATGAGTAGCCCACGGTTTCCCATCATTTAAAAATTGATCAATGTCTTTAATCGTATTATTTAGACCATCCCCATGAAGCCATTCATTAATATGTGGCTGATGAATCCATTCCCTAATAAGTTCATGTTGAGATTTGTTCATTGGTTTGAAACAGAAACGAAATTCATTTGGAAAAGCTTTAATCATCTAAATAATACTCAAATAACGGAAGCGTTTATTTTTAAATTATATCACTTGTCAGTATATCTGGGATCTGGTCTTGCATTTTTTGTCTACTGCCTAGAAATGGTACAAGCAGACTTTGCAACAATCCCCTACTCCGGTAATACACGACCACTTTTGACAGAGTAGGTGAAATACTTAGCACCAAAAACGCAAAATAAATCATTTACTTAAGTAGTAAATCTTTATTCATCCTCCTTGCCCCACACATCTCATGAGATTTTGAGCTATACTTAAAGTAGCGTGTCTAATTTTTGATCAAAATGTTAAATGGAGGTCATCTATATGTTCTTATCTACGGTGAAAGATATCTACGAAGCTCGAGTTAAAATTGGGAATCACATAATATCTAAAATTACGGGAATAAAAGTTGATCCGTTGAAGGTTCATTTGAGCGTACAATGTGATTTAGAATCTTCAGGAGCTAATGGAGAAATCATCGATCTTGTTACTGGTAAAATTATTTACAGATGCCGTAAGCAAACCATTGTAGATAAATAATTAAAAATTGGAATAAGAACAATTTTAAATTAAAAACAATGAGAATAATAAAAATATACAAAAAGTATCAATAAAAGTGGAAAGCTAGATAAACAATTTACAAACTCTATCTCTACTCCAAACTAAGATAAGATTTAATCCTACTCGGAAAGCCCATTGGATTAAATCTTATCCTTTTCTATAATTTTTGCTATTAATTGTGTTTAAAGTCAGTCATTTCGTTGGTTTTTTTGGAGGTACAGCAAGCATATCCACCGTACTAAGATGAAGAATTCGTTTTGCAACACTCCCCATAAATAAGTAATGCAATCTCGATTTACTCTGTGTGCCAAATGCCAACAAATCAGCATTCCATTTTTGGGCTTGTCTAATAATGCAATCAGCATAGTAGCCGCCTATAATTTTTTTCTCAAACTTGCTTTTATCGACCTGACATTGATTTAGAAAATCATCCAGTTTTTCAAAAATACCTTTTGTTTTAGGTTGTTTGGGGTCTACAAATTCTTCACTTATGTCGGTTGGATTGAAGAATTCTTGGTTATGAATATTAATGATGTGTAACAACTGAAAAATAGCCTTGGGAAAGCGGTTAAACGTAAATTGTACTGTTTCTTTGCTTGCTTCTGTAAGGTCTGTTGCTATCACTATCCGATTGTAAGCAAAATCAGGTACTTTTTTTATCAGCAACACAGGAACATGGCTTTGGCTAATGACGGAGCCGGAAGTAGTGCCTAAAACATACTCATTAATATAGTAACGTCCATGGGCACCAACAACAATCAATTCACAATGGTTTTCATCAGCATATCGGACAATCTCATCAGAAGCCCTACCCAATACCACTGCCGTGTTGGTAAAGAGTTTAAGTGTATTACTTTTTAATTTCTTTAAAATCTGCTCTTCGATTTCTTTCTTTTCAGCCAAAAATTTGTGCTGCAATTCCGTATCTGAAGACTGCACAATACGACTTAATGGAGATGTTACAACATGGAGGAAATGAATCTGAGCCTGATTTGTCTTTGCTAAATCAAGAGCACGCTGCAAAGCCCAATCGGCATGTTTTGAGAAATCGCTGGCAATCAATAAATTTTTTAATATCATGGCTATCCCTAAATAAAAAAACAGAGTGATCTTTCTTAGCCTAACTAGTCTCCTAATAGGAGGAATAAGAGTGCGATTATTCGATTAGCTCAGTTTTTATCAATGTATTCTCGGTTTTTTAAATAATTGAGCCGAGTGGGCCATTTTCTTAAAAAATCGCCTATTGACAATAGTTAATCCTATCACATCAAACTTATGAGTCAAATTCAGTACGCTAGGAACATGACAGACAAATTACCCGGCTAAGTAAAGAATGAGAAGGTTTTGGTTTTTATTGAAAACAATGCTAAAGATTATTTTGTTCCCTTAGTGTCCTCCAAAATAGGGGCTTTAAAACGCTTCCCGAAGAGGCAAATGTACTTAAGAAAAATCAACTTAATCAGACTTGATAAAGCAAAATGCTTAAAAGAATGTTGGGGCAAAATGACCTGAGGTATCGTCAGTTTTTTGATGAGAAACCTCCACTAATTTTTTCGCCTACGTACTGCGCTTTATGCGCGGTATCCAGGAGATCTTGCTATAGAAATGCTCAGCGGCATCTTAAAATATCGTTCTGGATACCGCACATAAAGCGGGGTACGTAGAGAAATTTAAAATGAAAAACTGACGACCCATCAGGTCAAAATGACCCAACCTACGCTTGCTGTTCTCCATATTAATCCCCTTAAGAAAATGCCTATCATTTATTTATTATGATGAATAAGAGAATAAAATTCTTCGAACATTTTTTCATGCATTTTATTCATACGGTGAATCGATAATCGAGCCTTCCAGATTTGTTTGATAACGTGAGTGACTCGGCTACGAGTCGCCTTCAAAGCAATCATCCATAAATAGACTATAAAGGCATTACCACGGCTTTTGGAATCAATGTCTAGGAAATAAAGGGCGTCTTTAAATAGTTTTAGCTGTTCTTTTTTTAATACAAAAGCCAAGCGGTGATTTGCTTTTAATAAGTTTTTCCTATTTAAAAGTTTTTTTAGAAAACGATGGAATTGTCCTGAGTCTCTTCGATGCCGACCATATCCCTCATTGATGGATTTATAATATATTTCCAGGGGAGTATTGAGAGAATGACTCTCTATGTCTTCAATAACTTGGTAAACAGTATCTTTTACATCGTATACAATACATTCTTTTGGGTAGATTAAATAATCAAGTTTACTGTCCAAAAGCATGTATTGTATTACTGGGGGATTTCCAGACCCTTTAAGACACCATCTTATGGCAGCACGGTTGGTCATAAGGTTTTTAAATAAAAAAAATCGATAACCTAATCATAGCAAAACTAAATCAATTACTTATTGGAAAAAGGGATCCTATTTCATTATAAAATTCATTTTTGGTCTAAAATTAAACAATCAGCAGTGTTATTCCTAAAGGCCGTTTTCATGTAAAAAAGAAGGAGATACGGATGGCGCGCTCAATTTGGAAAGGTGATATTTCTTTTGGATTAGTCTCTATTCCAATTTCATTGGTTTCTACAGAAGAAAATAATGAAATTCACTTTCATTTGTTAAATTCCAAAACGAATGCACGGGTACGCTATCAGCGAGTAGATGAAGAAACAGGAAAAGAAGTGCCATGGAATGAAATTGTTAAAGGTTATGAATACGATAAAGGCAATTACATTATTGTCAATGAAGAAGAGTTTGAAAAAGCAAGCCCCGAACTCTTTAAGACCATTGATATCGAAGAATTTGTGGATAGTAAAGAAATTGATAGCTTATATTACACGAAGCCCTATTACTTGATTCCTGAAGGAAAAAATAAAAAAGCTTATGTACTTTTACGTGAAGCTTTAAAAAAAACAAATAAAGTAGGTATCGCTAAAACCATATTACGGACTAAAGAATATTTAAGTATTATTCTTCCCCATGACCATACCCTTCTTTTATACCTTATTCATTTTAAAGAAGATTTACGCTCCGAAGAAGAACTAAATGTTCCAAAAGAAAATATAAAAAACTATAAAATTTCGGACAAAGAAGTAAAGATGGCGGTAGATTTAATCAATGATATGAGTACCTCTTGGGAGCCAGAAAAATATCATAATGAATACCGCGAAACGATGCAAAAATGGTTGGATAAACAAATTAAATCATTAAGCCAAAAAGGCAAGAAAGTGACTAAACCCACTCGAAGTCATGATGCGGTAGTGGATTTTGTATCTCTGTTGAAAGAAAGTATGAAAAAGAAAAAATCAGACAAATCCCCTGTACTTAAAAAAAGTGCTAAAAAATAAGAAGGTACGTAATGGGCCTTAATCAATACCATAAAAAAAGAGATTTCACCAAAACTCCAGAACCCAAAGGCAAGGTTACTAAAGACCACTCTCGTCTCTTTGTAATTCAAAAACATGCAGCAAGCCATCTCCATTACGATTTTCGCCTTGAACTGCATGGTGTCTTAAAAAGCTGGGCCATACCTAAAGGCCCAAGTCTTGACCCCAAAACGAAACGTTTAGCCATGCATGTGGAAGACCATCCCATTGAATACGGCTCATTCGAAGGCATTATCCCTAAAGGGCAATATGGTGGTGGTACTGTGATGCTTTGGGATGAAGGAACATGGGAACCTTTGGATGATGATCCCTATAAAGCCTATGAAAAAGGCCACCTGCGTTTTAATCTCCATGCTCAAAAATTAAAAGGACGCTGGGATTTAATTCGTTTTAAAGATGAGAAGCATTGGTTTTTAATTAAATATCAGGATGAGTATGCCAAAGAAGAGAATGACTATGATATTACGCGCGCTTTAACGAAAAGCGTTAAATCAAACCATTCGATAGAGGAAATTGCAGAACATTACACCCATGTCTGGCAAAACTCCGAAGCTAAAGCCGTCAAATCAAAAAAAACAAAACATAGAGCGATAACAAAACCGACCATTGTTTTACCTGAAGGAATAAGCAAAACGAATTTCCCCGAGTTTATTGCGCCACAACTTGCAACTTTAGTTGACAAAACACCTGAAGGAAATCAATGGGCCCATGAAATTAAATTGGATGGCTATCGGATTTTAGCCTTTAAAAATGGATCTGAGGTCACCTTAAAATCACGTAATAATAAAGATTGGACCCAGGATTTACAACCTATTGCCGATGCTGTAGCTCTCCTTCCTTTTAAGCAAATTGTTCTCGATGGAGAAGTAGTCATATTAGATGCTGAAGGACGTTCTGATTTTCAACTGTTACAAAATTCAATTAAGAATAAAGAACAAGCACCCTTCATCTATTTTCTTTTTGATTTACTGTATTTTGAAGGCTATGACTTACGAAAATTAACCTTAATAGAGCGCAAATCCATTTTAAAAAATATTCTAACTGCTAATATTCCTCGCCTTCATTACAGTGACCATATCATTAAAGAAGGAAAAGAGCTTTATGAATATTCATGCAAACATGCTTTAGAAGGCATTATTTCAAAGCGTGTGAAGGGCACCTACCTTTCCAAACGCAGCAAAGACTGGTTAAAAATTAAATGCCTTAAACGACAGGAGTTCGTCATTGGTGGTTATACTCCCCCTAAAGGAGGACGAGCGCATTTTGGCTCACTTTTTCTAGGCATATACAATAAAGAGGGTAAGTTGGACTATGCAGGGAATGTAGGAACAGGATTTAGTAGCAAATCATTAAATGAAATCAACCAACTGCTATTACAAAATAAAGGGCAAACCAACCCATTCACAAGCAAACCTCCTGGTTTCTCTCAAGCACATTGGTTAGAACCTGTTTTAGTGTGTGAAGTAGAATTTACAGAGTGGACTGAAGACGGCCATTTACGTCATCCGAGCTTTAAAGGAATGCGATTGGATAAAAAAGCCATTGAAATAGTTCGTGAATCTGAACTTCCCGTAAAACAGGTTGAAAAAGAAAAAAGCACACATAAAACCACCAAAAAATCGACATTTACCGTGACCAACCCCGATAAAATTCTTTATCCTGAAGATGGGATTAGGAAAAAAGATCTACTTACCTATTATGAAGAAGTAAGCGATTATATTCTCCCTTACTTAACTTTAAGACCTTTAACCTTAGTACGTTGTCCGTCCCATTACAATGAGTGTTTTTACCAACGCCATTATAATAAGGCTACTGAAAAAGCACTTCACCCCATCGATGATCCCAAAGACGAGGAGCATGAACGATACATTTATTTAAATGATCAACAAGGATTATTAAGTCTTGTCCAAATGGGTGTGTTAGAAATACATCCATGGGGCAGCACCATAAAACATTTAGAAGAGCCCGATATCATTATCCTTGATTTAGACCCAGCTCCTGATGTCCCTTGGGCAGATGTAGTTAAAGCAGCACTCGATGTTCGCGACCATTTAAATCAATATAAGCTGAAATCGTTTGTAAAAAGTACTGGTGGAAAAGGACTTCATGTGGTCATTCCCATCTTGCCTGAATACGAGTGGGAAGAAGTCAAGCAGTTTACCCACATATTTGTCCAATTTTTAGAAAAATTAAATCCCAAAAACTACATCAGCAAAATGACAAAATCAAAACGTGGTGGCAAAATTTTTATTGATTATTTACGCAATCAGCGTACGGCTACCGCTATAGGCCCCTATTCTACTCGAGCAAGACTTCATGCGCCTGTTGCAACCCCATTATCCTGGGATGAATTGAGCAATCATAAAGAAGAAAATAGCTTTACCATTAAAACGCTACCCAAACGTTTAAAAAAATTAAAAGAAGATCCTTGGCAGAGTTTTTGGACCCTCAAACAATCATTAAGGCTTGATGAGTTGTAACCGCTACTTTTTTGTTTCTTTCATACTGCTTTTAAGCAGATCGTATTAATGCCACTAAATTAAAATAAGGGTAGTTGAATGCCTTCATAAATCTTCTCTTGCTTCAATTTGATTCCTATACCTAACAATCTTACCGGCATACGTTTTCTTAAAAAACCTTCATGTATGAGTTGGCATAAAATATTTAAATCGAGATGCTCATGCACGCACTCCACTGTGGTTTGCTGAAAATCATTAAATTTTAATTTAACAAAAAGAGTGTGTATTGAAGACAATGCTCCAGCTTGCTGAATTCGTGCTTCAAGTCGAATCATTAATTCAGGTAAAGCAGCGAAGCACGCTTTTACATCCGGTAAATCATGCAAATAAGTTTCTTCAACACTAATGGATTTTCGAATTCGCTCAGGATTAACTGGGCGCTCATCAATTCCCCGTGCTAAATCATATAGCCTCTGCCCCATAACACCAAATTCATTAATTAAATAGTCCATTGAATAATCTTGCAAATGCCCACATGTTTTAATATTCAATGTTTTTAGCCTTTCTTCCATTTTTGGGCCTACGCCAAATAATTTGCGCACGGGTAAATCAATCATAAATGAAGCCACTTCTTCTGGCTTAATCACCTTTTGCCCATTGGGTTTATGCCAATCACTGGCAATTTTCGCCAAGCTCTTGTTTGGCGCAATTCCTGCGCTTGCGGTAAGTTGCCGCTCCTGATAAATTCGCGCACGTAACTCTTGTGCCATCCACGTAGCACTCCCCTTACAATGGGTGGACTCCGTCACATCAAGATAGGCTTCATCCAAAGATAAAGGTTCAATAAGATCGGTATATTCTTCAAATAAAGCTCTAATGTACTGACTTTCGTTTCGATAAACCTCCATGCGTACAGGTCGTAAGATGAGGTGACGACATAATTTCAATGCCTGTGCTGTTGGCATGGCTGAGCGTACACCAAATGCTCGTGCCGCATAATTGCACGTTGCAATAACCCCTCTTCGGTCCGCCGCCCCTCCCACCGCGATTGGCTTATTCACAAGCTCAGGAAAATCACGCATTTCAATTGCAGCATAAAAGCAATCCATATCAATATGAATGATTTTTCTTATCGGATTCATTTTCTTATGCTTTGATTCATTCATAAAACTCTTCAATACATACGAACTTGAGGAACATCAGACCATCGAGTGGTATAAGCAGGTGATTTAAGTTCTGCTCGCGCGTCCCAGGGTTTTGAATAACCTTCAGCGGCTAAATGAATTGTGCTTCTTCCATATTTTTGATTGATTTGATCAAAAATACTCATTAATTGTTCCGTGTGGCGGAGTTGCTCATCATTTGGCTGATGAAATAGATCCCGCTGTCGTGGGTTTGTAGGAATTAAATCCTCAAGACATACACCTGCTTTTTTATAGTAATACCCTGGTTTAAAAATACGTTGCAGACATCGCTTGGCGATTTTGGTAATTAACCGCAAATCATCCGTTGGATTAATAAAACGAAACTCTATGGATTGAACGTGTTGTGCCAAATCCTCTCGAAACCGGTTGGTATGCACAAAAACAAACATACGTTGCGCCACCAAATGTTGTTGACGCATTTTCTCCACTGCGCGTGCACAATGACTACTTACTGATTCCGCAATTGAGCCGAGTTGTGTTTGCATCTGTCCAAAACTTTTAGACGACATGATACTTTGCTTAGGTTCTATACCCTCTAAACCACCACAAGCAATTCCTTGCAACTCCATTGCGGTACGCATTAGAACCACATTAAAACTCTTCTTTAAAAGATGCGTATTGGTTGTTGCCAAATCATAGGCAGTATGAATACCTCTGGCGATTAATTTATTTTCCCATTGCCGCCCTACTCCCCATACGTCCCCTATTGAAATCTGCTTTAATAATTGCTCACGATTCGATGTGATATTAAATACCGGAATCTTAAAGACCTTTTTACATAAATGATTGGCCACTTTTGCTAATGTTTTAGTAGGTCCAATGCCTATGGAAGTGGGTATTCCTATGTGCTTTAAGATTTTCTTCTGTAAATCCTGGCAAAAAGTATTATGATGAGCGACAGGTAAACTTCTTAAATCAAGAAAGGCTTCATCAATCGAGTAAATTTCTACATGTGGCCAGCTTTCTTCAATGGTGCACATCACTCGATGACTGATGTTGCCATAAAGGGTGTAATTCGAAGAAAATGCTTCCACACCATGCTGTGCACACAAATTTTTAATCTTAAAATAAGGCTCACCCATTGCGATGCCCAATGCTTTAGCCTCATTTGAACGCGCAATGCAACATCCATCATTATTGGATAACACCACAATAGGAGCATCCCTTAAGTCCGGGCGAAATAAACGTTCGCAACTGGCGTAAAAATTATTGCAGTCGATTAGAGCAAACATGTTAGGCCAGCTCATGAAGCACTAAAGTGACCACACCCCAAATCACCATCTCACAGTCTTTTGTAATATCAATGGGTTTAAATTTGGGATTGGCAGGAAGTAATTGTACCCTACTCCCTTTTTTTGAAAGACGCTTTACTGTGAGTTCCCCATTGACTGCCGCAATTACAATACGCCCATCAGAGGGATCCAGGCTTCTATCCACTAACAACCAATCCCCTGAAAAAATACCCGCATCCACCATGGAATCCCCTGTAGCTTGTAAAACAAATGTGGAAGATGGATGTTTAATGAATTTGGCATTTAAATCGAGATATCCCTCAATGTAATCATCCGCAGGTGATGGAAATCCTGCTTGAATTTTACTTGCGAATACCGGCAATTGGTAATCAGGATGATTTTTTAATTGCTCTAATTCAGCAATCTGAGCTACCGGAAGACGAACTGCTTTGGTAGGCTCACCCCTGGGACGCCCTGCCCCCGCTCTTTTTCCGCCTCGTGGTGACATAAATGATTTATTTTTTGATTTACGTACAATTATCATAGACGCAAGAAAATAAGCTGTAAATCCCACATCGAGGTATAAACACTGAAATTAACATTAAGTCTTCGAGAATATTAAGAAAAATTATTTTACGTTCTTTATTTAGATAATGACTCCATCGCCAATAAAAATTTTCATTTATAAATTTCGCAAAAGATAAAAACAAATATTTTGCAGTAATGATTAGGGCATGTCATTGAATAGGTTGGGTCATTTTGACCCGACCTACCTCGCTAAAACAAATTGCGATAAAGTACAGCAAGGTAGATTGTGCTAAGAGACACAATCTACCTTGCTGCCAAATATTAGGAGGGTGATATTACTGCTGTTACTTCGCGACTATTTCCGTATGCTTCCTGTTCCTTATTAAATGCTTCCCGAACCTCATCAAATTTAGTTTGCAAATGCTTCGGAGTGGTTGAAGAACCTATAAGAGATTTCTCGGAATTTTTTATCTCTCCAGGGATATGCTCAATGCCCTTACTTTTTTCAGCGCACAAAGTTGCATATGATTGATTAAGTTCTTTTTTTGCCGCCCCAACTGCCTCCTCCAATCTCATTTTTAGAGATTCAATATTTCCCTCAATTAAAATTAACTTCCTGGACACAGAAAAAATGGATGTAAATTTGTAAGGAGACTGATCTTGATCCATTCTATCTTTAAGACCTGAGGGATTAGATGCTCTTACTATTTGTTCATACTTTTCACGATAAGATTTAGGAAAACCTTCTTCTTCCATTACTTTATCTACAGTTTGTAAGTAGATTCCTAAATAAACAAGTGCTTCATAATTGTGTTTGTTTTTTAGCTCAAGTAGGATATCAACCCAGTGGCAAAATACTTTAATTTTATCGTCTCCTTTAGCTTCATTAATCTCCTTTATGAGCTTTTTATGTAAAGATTCTCTAAAATTTAGGTACGCTTTAAGATTTGGGCTAGCCTTATTAAAGCATTCTAATCCCTTAGGGTTTCTAAAATCCTCTAATGAAAGTGCAACATATTTTTTTCGCAATTCATAATCGATAAGTGCGGCATCCAAAGCGGCATTAGGTTGGAAAAGTTGCTGGTACATCTTAAGATACGGCTTAAAAGCTTTATTTTTTGTCAAATCAAGCTCTTTATCAATTGATCTTAAATTATCACGTACTAATAAATATCCCTCAGGATTATCCTGTTTTTTCATTAAAATAAGCGCTGTTTCCATCCATCGATGAAAAGCATTAATTTGAGCACTTTGGGACTCGTGCTTTGTTATATCTTCTCTAATATAAAATCCTAATATTTCCCGAATTTCTAAATGCTCCTCAGCACTTGTATCGTCATTGGCAAGATCTTTCAATTTTTTATCAATTGAAGCTAAGGCTTGACACACTAGAGAATATCCTTCGTAATTTTCTTTTTTCCATAAAAGTACTGCTGCATCCTTCCATCGACGAATCGCTTTAATTTTATCCTCTTGAGAAGAATGTTGGTTTATATCCTCTTTAATCAACTGTTCTAAGCCTATTAGAGATTCTATTTGTTCTTCAACACTTGCTTTTTCTTGGAGCTTAGCCTCAATTTTATCAGCACGTTCCTTTGCTGCGCCTCCTCTTAACTTTGCATCAAATAGTTTAGCGTGTTCATAAGCAAATCGAGACGTAATATATGAAGAGAACACCTTAAAATCAGGATCCTTTTTCATTTCCTTTCTTGTATCTTTATGAGTAACCATATCATCCCACACAGAAGCGGCATAAGGATGGGTTAAAAATTCTTGTTTTTCAATTAGATTTTTGAAATACGATTTTTTAAATAGAGTAATTTTTTGAGTCATATAAAACTTAAATTTAAACTGGAGGTGTGCAATTATAAGACTACTTGCTCATTTTGACAATGGATATTGCATAATAAATTATCCTCATATTTAACTTATGTATCAAGAAAAAACAAAAAGGTGGGGCAGGTGTTTAATGAATAGAACAGCGAGTGCATGAACCTTTTTTGCACTCGTTTTTAATCATCTAAATGATTTACAGGAATACCTTCCAAATTATTACAAACAACTCAGAAGTGGGATGAAATAAACCGGTCACCTTAAAAAAATTATAGCTTGCGTTCATGTAAATTAATACCATACAGCAAGCGTAGGTTGGGCGCATCGCCCAACCTTTTTTCCTTATCATAAGCATATTAAGGATAAGGAGATTGATTGTCGGGCCAAGAGCCCGACCTACGCTTGCTAAATGTTAACTAAAGTCTTTATCCAATTGACATGATTAATGAGCCAATAATCCCCGTATTACGGCTGCGCCTAATACGGGCTTGCTGTAAAACCCCTACATTAGCACCTCGTTTTTAGTAGAATTTTTTGAGGTCAGATCTAATTCAGCTATTTTCCTGCCTGATTTTAGGTTTTCAATGCTTTCAGAAGCTAACTGGGTCCTTTCTGAAGTCATGGCATTATTGAATGTTTCGACAGCTAAATTGATGAATTTCAATACTGGATCGCTACCGTCTAGAGGGGAATTTTTACAATACTCGGTGAAATACATTGCTACAGCAATCATCCTCTCGTGTGGATTTTCATATTTATCAAGGATATTCAACCAGCTTGTCGCGATGGAAGCATATTCCTCACATAAAAACTCTCCATTGTCTTTTCTATATAAATTTTGACATGCTTGCCCTAGAAAAAAGTCCAATCCTGCTTCAAAATCATCAAGTAGTTTCGTCGGATAAGGTGGCTGCCTAAAAAATTGGTTCGAGCGTGAAGGGTTATGTAAGGCAGAAAGTAAAGAAAAATGGCTTTTTTCCTTCTCTGGCTCCAAAGAGGAACGAAATACACTGTTTTTTATTTTTGTACTTAATTGATTAGCGACAATTTGTTGTCTTTCATCAATAAACTCAAGATCTTGGAAATCCAGATTATAATTATTGTTCACCTTTTGGCTTCGTGCAGCAAGAAATTGCAACGCAGAGGACATAAAGAAAGCCAAAGGTTTTTCATGTTGATACTCAGCCAATAATAAAGAAATATTGGCATATCCTGCTTTGGAACCCTGAGCTGCTGCTTTGAGATAATTATTAAATGCTTTTGTAAAATCCCCCTCTTTTTTGTAGAAATGCCCCAGTTCAACATAAGCTTGGGCAAATCCTAACTCTCCCGCCTTCGTTAAATGTTCAATAATAAATCGATTAGAGTCACTTGAGAGGGGTTGTGAAGAGAGTTGGTGGAGGGCAAGCATTCCCTGGCTGAAGTATGTAATAGCCTCATAATAACTATCATGGGAGTCCTCGTCAGCAAAAGAATGTTGTGGTGGTGAGAGTACGTTCTGCACCATTTCTAATTGCAGAGAATTTAACTTGGTTACATTTTGCATTATCATGGGCAAGAACTGTTTTAGTTGAGTAATTTTTCCCATTTGCTCTGACAATATTTGCTCCTCCTCCTTTGTGATTCCTTCATCCATGTAATTCTCAATCAATTCTTTATAATTATCTAATAACTGATTAATTTTTTTAACAGCTGAGTCTTTTGTTTCCTCTCCCTTTTTACAGAGAATTATAATTTTAACCATTTGTTGTGCCAGTACAGTCGCCTGATCCAACGCTTCACCAAGGCGAGGTACTTTTTGCTGATTCAAGAGACGTTCCAGAATATTTAATGATTCTTTGAAAAGCGGATCCTCAGTAAGACCTAATTGTTTTAAAGCCAATAAGCGATACAAGTGATATAGCCGGGGATCAGCAGGACTATGCTTTATTTCAAGGTAATCAATAAATTCCTGTAGATTTCCTGGTATTTTAGAAGGCTGGTCCCTTGAAATCGCTTCATAATAATCTTCCAATAAAAAATTATTGTAAAACTCGGGGGTAAATGTATAGCTGGGCTTGTGCCTTAAAATATCAAATAAAGAATTTAATAATTGCCCACTCTCAATCTCAAGTGCACCCTCACCACTAATCATTTTTTTGGAGGATACTGGCGGCGGGGATAAGTTTTGCGTGTCACTTATCGTCAAAAGTTCATCGGTTATTTCTTCGATCGATTTATTTCTACAATCTAAATGATAGATTCCTTCTTCATCTTTCCAGGATGTTTGCGTAGGTGGGGCTTTATCAAGTAACTCCGTGAGCACTCTGTCTCCATAGCTCATGCTACTAAAGCAATGGACACATAAAACTTCTTGTGTGAGCCGTTGGTTTAGTATAGGAAGTAGCTTTTCCAGGTGAGCTTGCCCCACAATAACGACAGAAATATCTTCATTATTGTGAGCCATATCCACAATATGAGCTGCCATAGTCTCATCTCGCTCGGGATCAGTCATTACGGCTTGAAGGTCTTGTTCAGGCAGTTTCTGCAAAACTTTATCAATAGCATAAAAATTAAACGTGAAATTCTTAAGCTGTCTTAACATCTCAAGCTTGAGTTGCAATTGATACACTTGTTGAATCATAAACTCGACCGTAGATAATTGCTCATTTAACAGCGGGGAGTGTTTGTCCAAACTAACCTTTTGAAGAATGGCAGAATACTCTTCAACAATTTTTTCTAAACTATGTATTGTTTCATCGATTGTTGTTAAATTGTCTGGAAGTTCTAATCCTAATGCAGATATTTTCACATTTGAATGAGACATCAGATGTAAGGTAACAAGCTCAGCAATAGAATCAAGATGAGATTCACCTATTATAATAATCTTGCCCATAGTGAATATAAATAGTACATGGTGATTATTATAGATTAGCTCACCTTTGATTCTTTGTCAGATTTTGAGTATTTAGCTCCGAATCATATTGAACATCAATTAAATCCATATAATGTTAGCAAGCGTAGGTTGGGCGCATCACCCAACATTTTTTCCTTATTTATAAGCATATTAAGGATAAAGATTGATTGTCGGGCCAAGGGCCCGACCTCCGCTTGCTATTCTCAAATGTAAAAACCAAGTATCTAGTTCATTATGGGTTGGGAGCCCTTTAATATAATGCACTAAGCGATAGGGTTTCTTTAGATAGAACTATAACTTCCTCTGGTCCAGGACTTCGAGTTCCCTGCTCCCAATTCCCAATCCTAGCAGCCCCTAATCCCGTCCTTTCAGCTAGGATTTTAATCGTCAACCCATTTGCCTTTCTAGCCTGTGTAATCCTACTGCCAATAATTTTTTTCAAGTTCATTTAGGTTCATTTGCTATCAAACGGAAATACCCCATTGACTCTAAAAAGTACGTATTTACAATGGGTTATCAACAACACGATTCGTATTATTGATTGATACTAATTAAAATCATTTAATAGTGCAAGCGCCAGGATTCTTTTGTGAAGATTCTTAATAAAGCTGGAGGTGCTGGGTTTCAAGTGACCGCTTATGCTCAGACTATCCAGGATATGGAAGTTGCACTTGGCTCCAAAGCTAAGTCAGATGTATCTGAGGGAAATTTTAATACCTTGATTATGCTGTGTGTTAAAAATGAAGAAACAGCCAATTTACTCGTTAAAGTGCTACCTCAAGTTGGCGTTGTTGGACATACTCAAGTTTTTATGGTTAATGATACGCCGCATGGAGAAGATGCGGTTTATTTTAATACAACTAATGAAGACAGAGTACAAACGTTTTTAAAGTGTATGGGTGTTATTAAATCTGCTGATATTATTGGCATCCGGCCAAATTACACGTTCCAGTAAGTTCTATTTTGGAATTCACTGCTAGACACTTAAATTTGGTACACACTGCGTACCAAATCTCAAATCATTCCATTTAAGTCTTATCGAGATTTAAAAAATAACGAGTTGCTTTAAGTTCGCCAGTTCGTTTGAGAATATTTTTTTTAACTAAGTCGTTTAGATCCCTGGTTGTTGTAGCGATCGGTGCGCCTGTTATACTCATATAATTTTTAGCACTTAAACCACCTACGAATCCATCAGGCCCCGCATGAAATAATCTCAATAAAGCCTTTTCTTGCCTTGGATTAATTTTCCCTTCCGCTTCCCTTAAAATAACAGCCTTCTTAATAATAAAATCAATATACAAATAAGTACTTTGTTGCGCTTCTAGAGCGATGTTAGCAAACCATATCAGCCAAGATGTTAGGTCTAAGGTTTTACTTGCCAAACCTAATTGTTGATAATATTCCTTTCTCTTTTTTAATAATATTTTAGCCAATACCGTCATTACTGGTTTTGAAAATCCTTGCGATAAGGCTTTTTCTGCTATAGCTCGCCCTATTCTTCCATTTCCATCTTCAAAAGGATGGATACTCTCAAACCATAAATGAGCTATTCCTGCTCGGGTCAATGTGGGTAAAGGAATTGAACCGGTGAGAGAACTACGTTCAAACCAATCAATAAACTGATCCATTTCGGCTGGAACAGATGATGAGGGAGGCGCTTCAAAATGTATTTTTCGATCATAATCAGGCCCAGAAACAATTTGCATTGCTTCTTCATGCTTACGATATTGCCCAATATGTTCCAAATGATGGCTATTACCCATTAAAAATTGATGCCATTCAAATAAAACCTGATGTGTTAGTGGACTAGGAATCGTTTGATATAAATTAACCATCATTTTAGCGATCCCATGCTCTGCCATGCTCGCTCTAGGAATTTCTGTAGACAACCCTAACTCTTTTTTTATAGAAGATTGTACGCTATCTCTGTTTAAATGCTCCCCTTCAATTTCAGAGCTATCCAAAGCATCAGTACACATTAAATCGATAAATAAATTTTGCTTACCTTCTTGAGAAATATGTTGTGAGGAACCAATAATAATCCCAGCACTCTCAGTAAAAGACTGTTCAAACACAACTAATTTATCTGAGTCCCAAGTAAAATTAGGCCAATTATCAAGCTGCCAATTCCATTTCATGATTAATAACCTCATCTTTTATTAATCATAATATAGCACATCAATGATTAATAAATCATGATTTTATTACTCAACATTAATTTCTTTATAAGTTTAGTGAATTAATTAAATGGTTTTTTGCATTAGTTTGTAATGTGGGAGATTACCATTTTAAATATTAAATTTGATTCCAAAAGTTTAACATTGCAAAGCAATGTATATTGCGCCCTTAGAAAATTATTGAAAATCGAATATGGATTTCAATTCAAAATCTCTATTGGGTCGTACAGGAGAGCTCAGTAGTCAAGTAATCCTTGACCACTAAATAGCAATTTATAAAAAGTTAAATTCTGAACTGCATTAATTTGAAATTTTAATTAAATTAAATGAACATTCCGGAACTTCCGGATACTTCATCTAATATTGGAGATTTATGGGAGACAACCGGATTATTAAATTTGGCACGCAGCGCGTTCCAAATTGCTGAGAAGAGAAATTGTCCCCTTCAAACAAATGACAAAAACATTTGAACAACATATTAATAATTTTGAGTGGTACAAGTGGAACTAAGAGGACAACTTGATTTTACTGAGCTATCAGCGTTCCACGTTCAAAATTTGCAATGGTACTAGTAGAACATTATGTAGAGCATATCTATATTTTTATTAAACTCGTAATAATCTCACTCAGTGATTTCATGGATTCTTCCCAGCTAGCAGGATTTTTATTGTATACTAAAGGACCAATAAAGTTTTGATATCTCACTTTGAACTTCTCCTGTTCTTGAATCCGTTCAAAACCATATAGGAGTTCTTTGTAAGGATCATCTCTAAATTGAGGGTGCTGGTTACCAAACTCTTTAATATCTATTTCAATGACTTCCTTGACTAATTTACTTATTTTGTTCTTATCTGCATTAGATTGATTTATGAGATGGAGATCGTAAATATGTCGAACCAATGTATCATCTTCATTTCTTGAAGGATTTCTTTCATAAGACGCGGTTCTTCTGAGTAAAGCCACTAGTTTTTCACTTGCTGTAAGTTCGATAGATGCGCAATCACATTGAGGAATTTCTGGAGGTAATTTAAGTATCTTCGAATACATTGAAGAAATTGGTGCTTTAATGGTTGTATCAAGAAGGGATGATTCCGTTATTTCTAACTGGTCTCAGGACGAATGGCACTTATGGTAGGATGAAAACGAGGATATTTCACATGGAATTGTAAATATTTGCCCTCATCGCGCTTTCTTTTTTCACTCAACTCAAATATTGTGCGCGCATCTAACAATGCATAAAGTTTCTGATGAAGATAACCACGTAATTTTCGTTGCTGTCCTCTCGTTTCGTTTTGAACATCCGAGGATGGTATTAACTTGATATCCACATCTTCAGACATACGAAATATTTCTATGTGAGCCTTGGATAAGCAAGTCCCACCTGCAAAAACAATTGAATATCCAGGATCATTGATAGAATGAAGCAACTTTAATAATTGAATAGCATAGTAGTCCTTTTCTACGAGAACTGGTTCTTCTATACCAAGAGCATCAGCAACATCTGCAAAAATCGTAGGGTCTATTTCTTCCATTAAGGGCTAACAACCTTTAGGGTAAATTTATCTGTTCCTATTTTACGGTTAAACCTGCTTTTTACGACAAACTCAGCATTTGCGGGTATTTGTGTAGAGTTCGTGAGATAAGATTTCGTTGCATTGGAGTATTGCCACTTTACACCAAGTCGAGTTAATGCTTCTCTAGAGATGGCTGTAAACCCTCCTTCAGCAGCAAGCATAGGTTTGCCAGTAATTCTATTTATTCTAGCTTTTGCATACAAACCATAACCTATTTTGAGCAACTTTCCTTCTCTGGATAATTCTTTTAATGCTCTGCCCACTTGATCATAATCACTTAATTTTTCAAAATCAGAGCGTAAAAAAACCTGCCGTTTAGATCGGCCGATCTTTTTCTCAATTCTACTTCTAAGTGATACGCGTGACATGGCTCTGTTTTCCGATAGTTTCTTATAACATGATTATAGCAAAAATACGACACTTTTCAAAACAAAAATACGACACTTCATCTGATGTTCGTCCCACTCACCGTGAAGGAGTGATCGGTATTGGAGGACTTGGCCATATGGCGTTACAGTTTCTCAATAAATGGGGATGCGAAGTAACGGCGTTTTCCTGATAAAGAAGCCGAAGCCAAGCAGATGGGGGCACACTATGTTGTTAATTCTAAGATAATAAAGCGATAGAAAAGCTACAAAGGTACGCAGAAATATGAAATCCAAAATGCTCTCACCTTTTGAAAAATATTTCCTTGGACAACGCAGCATTGTCGAAACAGTTATTGAACAATTAAAATCAATTTGCCAAATTGAACACACGAGACATCATAAGCCTGATAATTTTGTTATTAACCTCTTATCATGGTTAGCAGCTTATATGCTCAAAACGAGAAAACCTTCCCTAAAAATCCATGCACTTGAGAAAAATTTGGGAATACTTATGTCGAGCTGAGGTTATGTAATTTTACCTGAACATATTCATATGATTTGAGAGTTACCAAAGGATGATTCGAACTATTCACAGCGTTCCTAATTTTGATTACCATCTTAAGCCTATTTTAATTTGCTCCAATGTCACATTAGATGCTGTTCTAAACGTGGTATATGGGTTTAAATTTGAGTCTTTGATCAATGATTGATTAGCAAAATCTTGCAGGGTGTTCCATACCCATTCGATTCGGGCATTGAGTTTGGAGTTCACTGCTATTTCCATTCCCAAACCCAATTGTAGGCCCTGGCAATCTTTATCTGAGGAAAATTTTCCGGAAAAATTACCTAATACTCCAGTTTGGGTGATGCCCCCACTTAGTTGTATATTACTTATCAAATATCCTATACGGCCATATAATAGGGAGTGTTCATTAAAATAAAATCCTGGCCGTGCTGCAATACCGTATTGCCATCTTTGGCGAAATGTTCCATGAAGGGCTCGAGTGTAAAGTGCATTGGAATCAGTGAATTCAATATTCCCCTCATTGGAGCTGGCGTTATAAAAGCCTTCTAAAGCAAGATAAAAATTATTTATAAATCTCTTCCCATACCCCAAAAAAAGTTCACCTCCATAACCTGAACCATGCCAGTCAAAATGATCAAAATCGAGGAAAGGTAGGGCATTGCTGGATTCGATTCGCTCAAAATTATAAGATGCAGTATCTTTAATTACGGATAGTCCAAGATATAATCCAGGAATGTTTATTAAGCCTTTCTTTTCTATACTCCAACTCAAACTGGAGAACGCAAAGAGCAAAACTAAAGTGGCGATTATTCTTAGTATCATTTGTACATCCTTGAAGATTCTGGCAACTATAAATGTCCTCAAGGGTATGAAATTACAAAGAAATTTGCAATATCCAGCAAGGGTACTACATTAAAATGGTCTGACATCGACTTAAAAGCGAAAACATTTACTATTAATAAAACAAAAAACAATGAAGCCCATACCCTTCCCCTTTATGATTTGTTGATCGCTAGAAAGACAAAAGCAATGAACGACTATGTTTTCCCAGGACCAGGAGCCGCAGGCCATATTATTGAACCACGCAAACAAATGGCACATGTGACAAAAAATTCGGGTGTTCATTTCACAATACATGATTTGAGACGAACATTCATTACCATTGCAGAAAGTCTGGATATCCCTGCTTATGCTTTAAAGCGTTTAATGAACCATAAGATGAGTAATGATGTGACCGCAGGATACATTATTGTTGATGTTGAACGATTAAGAAAACCCATGCAGCTTGTTACTGATTATGTTTTGAAGTGTATGGGAGTCTCTAAATCTGCTGATGTTATTGATATTCAGCCTACAAAAATAGCATAACCTTTCATTATGTCTCCAATTTGGACCGCAGGGAGAACCAAATTGGATATTGAATTATATTATTCATCAAATGGAAATTAGTTTATTTTTTATTATACAGTTAAACTAAAAGTTTATGTAGGCAATAAAATATAAACCTATCTATTATCTCTTAATCCAGTTATTTAGGCTCTATTATCATGCTTCAAGAAGAAAAAATCTATATCGGTATTGATGCCTCCAAAACAACTTTAGATATATTTATCCTTCCAAACAAAAAGTATATGCAATTTACAAATGATATGTGCGGCATTCAGAAGTTACTTAGTAAAATACAACAACTATTTTCGGATGCATTGATTGTTATAGAATCGACGGGTGGATATGAGCCCCTCTAAGCCAGGAGCTGAGCAAAGCCAATCTAAAGATCTGTGTTGTAAATCCACGACAAATAAGGGATTTCGCTAAAGCTTCAGGAAGATTAGCTAAGACAGATAAAATAGAGCCAAAACCTAACGTTGTTTATAATGAGCAGCAACAGAAAATGGTCGCCAATAATATTGGGGACATTAACACCAAAGCAAATTGCTGCTTTAGCCGGTTTAGCGCCATTTAATCGAGACAGCGGGACTTTAAAAGGTAAACGAACCATCTGAGGTGGTGGAGCTTCTATAAGAACGGCGCTTTATATGCCTACTCTAGTCGCTATAAAACATACCCATCAAATAAAGACTTTCTATAATAGATTATGTCTTGCTGGAAACTCCAAAATGACAGCTTTGATTGCTTGTATGAGAAAATTACTCATTATAATGAATACCATGATTAGGAAAAAACAATGTTGGATTTTCGAATAAATGCAACTGTCTTGATTTTTAATTCAAGACAGTTGCTACTTGTTTTAGTTGATTTTTTTCGCCTTGGTTAGAAACTATTCCCTAGCTCACTGGAAGACGCTATAACTTGCGGGTTAATAAAATATTTATTGCATGCATTCTGTGATTTAAATCATTAAAATAACTTGGTGAGAAAGGACAAATAACACCAAGGATTAGATCATAATGATTTTTAAAAAACTTTTTTCTATCTCTCTACCTCTACAAGTAATCATAGCGGTTATTGTTGGTGTTCTGACAGGATTGCTGATCGGAGATAAGGCAGTCATTTTTGAACCCATAGGTAGAATTTATACAATGTTAATGGAAACCGTTGTGTTCCCTTATATTATGTCCACACTGTTAGTCAGCCTTGGAGATTTATCGCCCTCGCTTTCAATCAAGCTATTAAAAAAGATATGGGTCTATTTTTTATTATTGTTACTTACCTATGGCACATTGATTATATTAGCCCAAGCAATACCATTAGGGACCACATTATCAACCTACGAACAAACAAACGTTCCTCAACAATCGGGAATTTTAGATTTTCTACTGCCAGAAAATCTATTTTATGATTTAACAAATAACTATATTCCGGCTGTTGTAATTTTTTGTATCTTATTTGGATTCATACTTCAGCTCATACCAAATAAATCAACCCTGTTTAGTGTATTGGAAACAATAAGCGACACCTGCCTATTATTTTGGAATCGGCTGGTTAAGTTCGCTCCTATTGCTACCTTTGCCTTATTGGCTTATATTTCTGGAACAATAAAATTCAACCAATTATATGATCTCAGCATATTTTTGATTTTATTTCTTATTGGTATTTTATTGCTTATTTTCTGGATCATCCCCATCACGATTTCTTCTTTTACTAATATTCGATATAAAGAAATCCTGCCTGAACTTCGAGATGCACTTATTATATCTGCCATCACGACATTATCTGTCGTTGCATTACCCTATATACAAAAAACTACAGAAAAGTTTATTGCTCATAAAAAATATGAGGTCGATACGAAAGAAAACAAAGATATCATTAAAACAATCTTACTGATCAATTATCCTCTCGCACAATTAGGCAATTTCTTTGTATATCTTTTCATCTTGTTTGCCTCACTCTATTTCAATTCGCCAATTAATAACTTGCAATATATCTTTCTGCCTGTTGTTTCATATCTCTCATCAATTGGATCACCATCGAGTTCTATTAACTCTGTTGCTTTTCTTGCTAATTGGGTGAGCTTGCCTATCGATACAGTTAATCTTTATATGAGCTTATTGCCACTTATTCGCTATGGACAAGTGTTATTGTCTGTCATGGGTTTTGCCTTTATTTCTATCATTGGTACTTTCGTGTTCTTTGGATATGCAAGAATAAACTATAAAAAAATAGCTGGTCATTTCATCGTCGCTTATGCGTTACTCTTCATGCTTACCTTTGCTTTAAAAAGCGTATTTCCCAACCCGGGAGAAAAAAATTATACGCGATTGAATTCATTTTCATTAAGCAGAACACTTGTTGCTAATACTCAGGCAACCATCATGCCATCTTTTGATGAAAAAAATATCTCATCGAAAGAAAGTATAGAAGACGCTTTATTTCGTATACAAAGAACCGGCGTATTACGAGTGGGATTTAATGCGGATATGCGTCCTTTTGCTTTTTACAACAAACAAAATCAATTAGTCGGCTATGATATCGCCTATGCTTATGCACTTGCCAAGGCATTGAACTCTCGCCTCGAATTTATCCCTTTTACTTGGCAATATTTAGTTCGCGACCTGACAGCCAATAAGTTTGATATTGCCATGTCGGCCATTTACGCAACTGAACAACGATTGACAAGCAGCATGTTCACACGACCGTATTTTCATAGTCCAGTTTCTTTAATTGTACCTAAAGATAAGCAAAATCAATTTCAAACTGCAGATCAGATAAAAAATATGGAAAAATTAAGGATCGGTGTATTTAATGATCCCGTTTTAATTCCATTAATTCAAAAAAACTTTCCTAACGCGCGTATTGTGATCTTGCCAAATATAAGCGGTAACGCGCCTGCACAAGCCTTCGAGCAGAATCTGATTGATGCCATTTTGTGGAGCCAAGCTCAAACTCAAGTGTGGGTCTTGGCACATCCTGATTATGTTTCTGTTGTGCCTTCAGGCGTTCCTGCACCATTTCTCATTGCGTATATGGTACAGCGTAACTCACCTCAATTATTAAATTTTTTAAATTATTGGCTTACACTCAAGAAAAATGATGGATTCCAGAAAAAAATGTACAATCAATGGATATTAATTCGGCCCAGTACTGATCATCAACCACGATGGAGCATTTGGAGAAGTATATCAAATCGGCATGGTTCAAATCAGTGAACACTTCACATCAAGTAGCAACTGTCTTGAAAAAAATTTTCAAGACAGTTGCGTCTGTTCAAAAGTCCAATATTGTTTTTTCTTAATCAGAACATTCATAATGATGAGTAATTTACGCATACAAGCGATTAAAGCGGTCATTTAAGCTTTTCCTGCCTCACATAATCGTTGATAGAAAACTCTTAGCAGAATGGTTTTCCTCATAAAAAATAAGAGTAAACACTCCAGGGTTGTTATGGAAAAGATCACTACGAAGTTTGAAGGATTACCTAAAAAAATGCTGAAAACAATTACGTTTGATCAGAGCTCTGAGTTTGCTGAGCACCAATATCTTGAAGAGCATATGAAGTGTGAGGTTTATTATTGCGAAGCACATTCACCATGGCAGAAAGGAAGTAATGAAAATATGAATGGTCGATTAAGAAAATACTTACCAAAAAATGCTAAAATTAACCTAATAACACAAGAGGAACTTGATGTAATAGCAGCCAAAATGAACCGGTGCCCTAGGAAGGGTATCGGCTATAAAACGCCCAATGAACTGTTTATACAGCAATTTAAAAATGATTGTCGCATTTGGAGTTAAAACTCGCCCTCAAAAGACATTCTTAACTTATTGATTTTACAATGCCGCTGCGCAGAATCGAACTGCGGACCTTCTGATTACGAATTAGTGAATTATGTGTTTTAGCCAATTAGACACTTTTTTAAATTCTTTTAATTTCCTTTTATTTACTTGATGTTACAGCACTATTACGTTATAAGTTCTATTAATTAATTTTAAACAATTGTGCGACACAGTTGCGACACAGAAAAAACAGAACATAAGAATCGACTATGAAAATAAACAAAACAAACATAGAAAACCTCCCTCTTCCTCAAGCAACGGAAGCAGGAAAAACAGCGCAAAAAAGATATTACGATGACAACCTAAAGGGATTTGGCATACGTGTGACTTCGGGAGGAGCAAAAGCATTTTTTGTTGAAAAGTTCATCAATAAAAAACGCTGCCGAATTACTTTAGGGCATTACCCAGAGCTAACCGCTGAAATGGCAAAGAACAAAGCCCTGCATCTTTTAGGGCAAATCGCTATGGGTATTGATCCGGTTGCTGAGAAAAGGGCAGCAGAAATTCAAGATATAACCCTTAATCAAGTTTTTAAAGACTACATTAAAACCAGAAAGAACTTAAAACCCAAAACGCTAGATAACTACAAACATATATTAGATAAAGCCTTCACCAGCTGGAAAAGCAAACCGATGTTATCCATTACCCGAGATCGCATTGCCAAATATCATGAAAAACTAGGCCAAGAACGCGGTGAAGCCTATGCCAATTTGGCCATGAGAATACTCCGTGCCTTATTCAATTTTGCTGCTGGACAATACGAAGATAATAGTGGTCATTCTCTTTTCTTAGATAACCCAGTAAAACGCCTATCCCAAACACGAGCCTGGTATCGTATTGAACGACGAAAAACTTATATAAAATCTCATGAGCTCGCCGCATGGTATACAGGATTACAACAAATCCAAAATGAAACATTACGTGATTATTTGCTGCTCATCTTACTGACAGGACTACGCCGACAAGAAGCAGCTACATTAAAATGGTCTGACATCGACTTAAAAGCGGAAACATTTACTATTAGTAAAACCAAAAACAATGAATCCCATACCCTTCCCCTTTCTGATTTTCTTTATGATTTGCTGATCGCTAGAAAGGCAAAAACAATTAACGACTATGTTTTCCCGGGGCCAGGAGCAGCAGGCCACATCATTGAACCACGCAAGCAAATGGCACATGTGACAAAAAATTCGGGGGTTCATTTCACAGTACATGATTTGAGACGAACATTCATTACCATTGCAGAAAGTCTGGATATTCCTGCTTATGCTTTAAAGCGTTTAATGAACCATAAGATGAGTAATGATGTGACTGCTGGATATATTATTGTTGATGTTGAGCGATTAAGAAAACCTATGCAGCTTATTAATGATTATATTTTAAAATGCATGAATGTAATAAAATCATCAAAAATACCTGATCCACAAGATTCGGAAAACACAATTTATAATGGAGTATTATGAGTAATCCAATCCTAATCTATCAAACTGAAAATGGTGCTCCAAGAACGGAGGTAGTTTTACAAAATGAATCAGTATGGTTGACCCAAAATCAACTTAGTGAGCTATTTGGTACACAAAGACCCGCCATCACGAAGCATCTTAAAAATATTTTTGATAACCATGAACTAGATGAAAGTTCAGTATGTTCCATTTTGGAACGTACTGCAGAGGATGGTAAGCGATATAAAACAAAGTTTTATAATCTTGATGCAATAATAGCTGTTGGTTATAGGGTTAATTCAAAACAGGCTACTCAATTTAGAATATGGGCAACCAATGTTCTCAAAGAATATTTAATTCAAGGTTATACCCTTGATCGAAACCGTTTACAGAAACAAACACAGCAAATAAAAAAATTAGAAAAAACATTGAGATTATTCCAACAAGTTCAAACGGAATCGTTAAAGGAATCTGAGGCTAGTGGCCTTTTATCTGTTTTAACGAATTACACCCATTCTTTTGTTTTATTGAACCAATACGATACAGGTAATTTTCCTAAAGGCGAATTAAATACCCATGTAACTTATGTCATTGAATATCAAATAGCAATAAAAGCCATAGAAAATTTGAAGAAGAAGCTAATAGTAGAACAACAAGCTACTGAGTTATTTGGACGCCCCAAAGATAACAGCTTTGAAGGAATTTTAGGTAATATCATTCAAAGTTTTGGTGGTGAGTACTTATATCCCAGTATTGAAGAACAAGCCGCGCATTTGTTGTATTTTATTATTAAAAACCATCCATTCTCAGACGGAAATAAACGGATTGGGGCATTTATGTTTATATGGTTTTTGCAGCTTAATCATCACCATCTGAAACATAATGGTGATGTTAAAATCAATGATAATGCCTTGGTTGCTATTGCTTTGTTGGTTGCGCAGAGCGATCCATCTCAAAAGGATATTATGATTCAGTTAATTATCAATTTAATTCGGGATGCAGATTAACCTAGACTTATTTCAATTTGGAACGCAGTGCTTTCCAAATTGAGTTGATTCATTATTGCATTTTAGTACGTATTGAAAATCAAACTCCGCCTGATTGGATTCTACAAGAAAATATTAAGCAAAACGTGATCCCTCGAGTCATAGAAGAAAAGCTTCCTCTCCTTAATAAATAGAACTGTTAACTTAATATTTACAATTTATACAGTTCTGGTATTGTCCCAAAGACCAAAGCCTAAATTAAAGGCATTTAGTCATTTTCTGAGTCAGAACACTCGCCAGGAGAACCTTGTTGGAAAACATGAACAAAATATATTCATTTATCAATGAGTGTAAAAAAAGTACGCCTTACCAAAGCAGTGTTACTTTCTTAAATAAATATTACCCCTCAATCTATAAATGGCTCAAATATAAAAAATGGCATTGGATTTGTCTTCTACCATTCATTTTTTATCTTTCATACTGTACATATTTAAAAAGTACACCTTCAGGAGCAACTATTTTAGGTATCATTGGCGCAATTTTCAGTTTACTCAAATTAAAACTAGATCAAACAAATTATCAAAAAAGTTTGTTTGAAGAAAGATTTGCCATATTCAAGGAGTGTGATGAAATATTATATTGTTGTTTTCATGATGAAAGCAAAGATGGCGAAAAAGTAAATTGGAGACTTTTAAGCCAAAAATTAGACTCTTTTTATAGAAAAAGTTACTTTCTTTTCGGTAAGGAAACCTATGCTTTCCTAACTGAGTTTAGAAAAGCGGTATTAGAACATGCCTTCGGACGCGATTCAGATAAGGAGATGAAAATAAAAGCTGAAGAGTTTCTTGCTAATTTATTGAATAAACAAACATTATCCGATCATTTTAAAGAGCTTAAAATTGCTCATTACATTTAATCACTTAACCAAAATTCAACGAGCGTACCCCGCTGTTAGCAGCCGGAAAATTTAATCGATTCCCCCTATTTCAATGTAGCAGTTTGCACTTATAAAAAATTCAGGAGGACAAAAGGGACTGGGGGAACTCCCTCTGTCGGCATTGGGTTAAAGTTGTCCCCATTTTGATGCTCAATGTGGGGCAGCAGGACAATTTCTGATTTGATATTAATGTTCTTATCCGTTAACAGTTATTTTGATGAAGCTGTAATTTGCTTATCAGTTTTCTCAGCAGGGTAATCTCTCATTCGTTGCCGTTCCTTAATAAGAGTTCCAAGATCATCACCCTTTTGCAGCATATAGTTTGACGCTATTCATCAATAAGTTTTTTTAAAAAACCTAATTTTCCAAAATCTGTGGATTTATTTAATCTCAACTTAACATATTCAATTACATCTTTTTCCTTTTCTACATAATATTTAGGGTTTTCATATCTCATCAGAGGTGGGTAATAATCCTCATTAGACTTATTTTTTAATGAGTATGCATAGATAAATCGTTTAGGTCCTATACCATGATAAAAATCAAATGGTATTAACTCCGTTCTATTTTTAGGATTAATGTCTAATGAATTTGGATACAGCTCCTGATTTTTACTTTTAGGATAAGCTTCAAGATATACCACTCTACTTATCCCTGAATTAATAATTTCTTTAGCACATAGATGACAGGGGAATGTAGTAGAATAAAGGACGGAACCTTTGACAGATACCCCAATTTTAGCTGCATCAATGATTGCCGCTATTTCTGCATGTGTACAAGGATGGAAATCGAGTGTATCTTCTAAAAACTTAATTATATCCTTATACTCATTATTGGTAGCTTCTTTTAGTTGCTTAGTCCAATTTTCTATTTTCTTTTTATATATATTATATCCATCAGTAACTTTTAGTTGATCGCTCAAATTTGTATTTGAGGACTTACTTGGAGCTCTAATTGAAGCGACTGATAATACTTCTCCTTGGGTAGAAATAATTGCAGCACCAACATGGCGATCACCAGGAAAGTTTGATCTTACACTTACCTGGTAGGCAAGGTTCATTCCAAACTCATCTTGCGAAGGATATTCATCATATTCACCTAGTATTTGCTTTATAAACTTTTTTAACTCCAATTTAATATTTACTTTAGGCAAATCGAGATTAAAGTAATAGTGAGACTTATGAAATAATTTCGCTATTTGCTGCCCAGATTTTTTATTCGATTCATTTGTTAAATAAAAATCTTCAAAATCTTTTCTCATAAGATTATGAGTTACATCAGGTAAAACCTCTAAGTTGTAGTTATCTATGATTTCTTCCGTTAGCTTGTTAATTATTTTTTTAAAATTCGCGGTAAATATTTCAGAGTATTTATTTTGTGGATCAATATTTATAGGGGGGAGTTCTGTAATTCGATATATATCTTTTGAGAACTTTATCTTTAATTCCCTATCTCTTTCAATTTCATTCGAAAATAAAGATACTTGTATATAATTCAAACCATAAACATGACTTAATATTTCATACTCGGTCACGTTTTTAATCTGATCAATAATATATACCCTTTTTATTTGTTCCTTTTTGAATAATTTACGATATTTTGAGATATATAAGCACGCCAAGAAAGCAAAAAATCCTTTCGTTACTTGGCTTCTTATATTATTACATAGCTGCATTTTAAGATAATATTTAAATGATTCCGAATTCTTGCAATCGATTTCAAAAGTATCTTTTGTCAAGGATATTTTTTTAACACAGTATCCTTTTCTTTTAAATTCTCTCTCTAACTCTTCAATGAAGTTTTCCCTATTTGTTCCTAACGGGGAGGCGATTCCTACAACGATTTCCATTTCTGACAATTCAAAGACTTCCATTTTGTAACCCTTAATAAAACGCTTCTCGTTTTAAAATTAATTATAGGTAAATTTTTAAAACAAAAACTAATTAGACAACAATGCATGCAATAATATAAAAAGTTACTCCATAAATTTATCAATAATATTAGCCCCATATTTTTGATAATCTCTCCTTCAGATTTAAAAAGCTATAATCCCAAACAATTTCTTACAGAAGTTACATTTGTTGTATGAAATTTCAACATTGCAAAGCAATGTATATTGCGCCCTTAGAAAATTCTTTTCTTCGGGATAATCAATTCATTGAGTTAAATGAACCAAAAAATAAGGAAAAAACTTCATGTGCTATAATTTCATTTAATCAGGGATGGTAAATCATGAAGAGTATCAATTGGCACACATTCAGGTTTGAACTGGAAACAGAAAAAAACTTAGATCACAGAACTCCATTTGAAAAAGATAAATGTAAAGTTGTTCATTCTTATTCTTTTCGCCGGCTTCAAGGTAAAATTCAAATTGTTAGCGGCAAAGATTCTGACTTTCATAGAAATAGATTAACTCATTCCATAGAAGTCGCCTCTATAGCAAAAAGCATTTTTAATAATCTATTATATCGATTACAACAAGATAAGAAAAAAAATCTTGAAGATAAGCTTATTTTCTTAAATTCTCAGAAAAATGAAGATATAGACACTTTACTCGATACAATTGGATTACTTCATGACATTGGACACCCACCATATGGTCATGGAGGAGAGCAAGCACTAAATTATAAAATGAGAAACTATGGAGGATTTGAGGGAAACGCTCAAACTTTAAGACTAATTAATAAAGTAGATTCTTTAAATCTTACTTATAGAACTTTATTGGGAGTATTAAAGTATCCTGCAACCTACAGTGCATTGGTTAATGTAAAAACATATCCTAATCTAGATCGAAGAAGCTCCGATCAAAAAGAGATTACGGAATATCTAATAGATAACTCAAGATGGAATCCTCCAAAGTGTTATTATGATAGTGACAACCCAACAGTCCTGAATCTATTAAGTTATATTACTGACACTGAAAGAATAGAGTTTCAAAGATCTTTTCCAGCCCCAAAACCAGATCATAAAAAAACAAAATATAAAACATTTGATTGCAGTGTTATGAATATTGCTGATGATATTTCTTACAGTATTCATGATTTAGAAGATGCTATTTTCTTTCGACAAATTAGTATGGATGAATTAGTTAATTTCTTTGAAAATCAAAACTTCATTCAAAATTGGAGTAATTATCCAACACTTCTTCTTTCAGATGATTTAAAAGCCAGAAAAAAAGTTATAGGGACATTAATTCACGAAGCAATAATTCATACTTGTATTGAAGAAAATAGTAATTTCAGTGAACCGATATTTAGATATTTTGTAAAGTTTGAAAATGAGACTGTCGAAGCATTTATAAAAAATCTAAAACTACTTGTAAGCAATAATTTAATTAAAACTCAACACGTAAAGTCAATTATTCATGGAGGAAAGGTACTAATTATGCAGCTATTTGATGCAATTGATGTTAATCCTGAAATGTTATTACCGACAGAAGTATTTCAAAAATATAGCAAGCAGACCCAGGAAGCTGACCAAAAAAGGGTTATCGCTGATTATATCAGTGGCATGACGGACAATTATCTCTATAAAATGCATCAAAGAATTTTTGGTGGAAACACTCAAAGTACATTTGACACTATCTAATTGACCGACCAAAATCTACTTGAGTTGAACGAACTATCTTAAGCATCATCTTCCAAATCTTCAATCATTGATTTAAAAGATGAATATTTCTTTCCCCCACACTTTCCAGCTCCTCTATAGCTTCAATGGTTAGATCATTGGGTTTCTCACTATCCTGAGGATTAGGATTAATTTCTGATGATGTTTCATATCAAAATTATACTCCATTTACCCTATAATGAGAGCAACATTAATGATTTTTAGTGGTACAAGTGGAACTAAAAGGGATGCCTTGATATTACTGAGCTATAAGCGTACCACCCTCAAAATCTCCCATGGTACACGTGGGACAAATAACTCATATTTGTTAACTCTAGTTACACTTTCTTTGAATTTGTTTTCAATTGTTGACTTTAATTTTCAAAACACGTAATAATCCATTCGTTGTTTTAAATAGCTTTATGAAAATGGCTATAAAGCTATATGGATTTTTGGATAGAAAGTACCAGTTTACTGGAATTTCAAATTGGATTTATGGAAAAAGCCTCTTTGGCGGCATTTTTATTGCCGATTGAAAATTCTTTTAATGACGAGGTATTACTATGTCTAGAAAAAATGTATCACGCTTACAACTCATCAATGAATTCGAATCAGCTCCCGACTCTACCCTATTTAATCAAAATACCCTTGCTGCAGTTCTAGATTGCTCCGCACAATTACTCGAACGAAACCGTTGGGCTGGCCAGGGTGTGCCTTATATTAAAATTGGTCGGACCGTTCGCTATCGTAAATTAGATATTCTCAATTATCTCCAACATCAATGCACTCATAACTTCCTTCAAAACGCAGTTTAGAGCTTTGGCTTAAGTCTTATTTGAATGAGGGAAGGTGCTGGAACACCTTCCTCTGAATGTTGCTGGAGATAAAAAATGAATACGGATCAAATATATCACGTTGACTTTAGACAGTCTAAACGCATTAAATCCTTTCACTACGCAGGTGGACTATTTCAATTAACCTTCGATGGGGTGATTTTCATCGGTAAAGATAAAGACAATAATGAGCTGCCTCCTCGATGGATTTGCTCTTCTTTGTATGTAGTTGCTAAAACTCGTGATGCTCATAGTGGTGAATGGGGTCGATTGCTAGAATGGGTCGATGATGATGGAGTGAAACATCAATGGGCTATGCCTTTGGCTTTATTACAAGGGGATTCCAGTGATGTAAGGCGAGAGTTGGCACGATTGGGATTGACTATTTCACCCAGTAAAACAGCTCGTGATTTGTTAGCATCTTATATACAAGTATCTCCTGTTGAGGAACGTGCTCGTTGTGTTGATAAACTGGGCTGGTATCAAGATGTATTTGTTACAGCTAATGAAACCATCGGGCAGTCGAGTGACCAAATTGTTTTTCAAAATGCGAATAGTCTCGAACCCGCCCTATCTGATTCGGGTACTGTTGAGGATTGGCAAAATTCCATTGGACAATTAGCTGAAGGTAATTCTCGCTTAATATTTGCTATTTCCACAGCATTTGCCCCAAGCCTAGCTAATCTTGTTGGTGAAGACTCTGGTGGCTTTCATTTCAGAGGAGCCTCTTCTTCTGGCAAAACAACGGCTTTAAAAGTAGCTGCATCTGTTTGGGGTAAGCCAGAGAGTTATATTCGTTTGTGGCGAAGTACCGCGAACGGTTTAGAGGGATTAGCAGCACTTCATAATGATGGTTTATTAATTCTAGATGAGTTGAGCCAGATGGATCCTAAAGAAGCTGGTGAATGTGCCTATCTGCTTGCCAATGGCCAAGGTAAAACACGAGCCTCTCGTTGTGGTACAGCAAGACAATCCATGCGTTGGTCTTTACTCTTTTTATCTGCTGGCGAGGAATCGTTAACATCCTTAATGGCAAAAGCCGGACAACGATGTAATGCGGGTCAGGAAATTCGTTTGGCTGATATTGAAGCGGATGCAGGTGCAGAAATGGGTTTATTTGAGCAGTTACATAACCATATAAACCCAGCCTCCATGTCACTCGCATTAAAAGAAGCTGCCAGTCAATATTATGGGGCTGTTGGTATAGCATGGCTCCATAAAGTTGTGAATCATCGCGCTGAACTGATCCCCCTACTCACCAACAAAATCCAGCAATTTGTAAATAAGGTCACTAAACCCGAACATTCGGGTCAAATTCAACGAGTGGCCAGACGCTTTGCTTTAGTTGCCATGGCTGGTGAATTAGCGACTCATTATGAGCTGACTGGATGGAAACAAGGTACAGCATGTCAAGCAGCAGAAAAGTGCTTTAACACCTGGCTAGAAGACTTTGGAGAGCATGGTAATCGAGAAGATAGAGCCATATTATCGCAAGTTCGTGCGTTCTTTGAAAAAGAAGGAGCAAGTCGTTTTGAAAGCGAAAATCATCCCAACAGTGAGCGCCTTTATAACCGAGCCGGATTTTTTCAAACGGATAAGCAGGGTTATCGTATCTTTATGGTTTTATCAGAAGTCTACAGAAAGGAGATTTGCCAAGGATTTGAGCCTAAAATGGTGAATAAAGTGCTTATTAATGCAGGCTGGATAGTTCCTGGTAATGACGGTAAAGCATCTCAAAAACGAAGAATTAAAGGGGTTGGCATTCCTAGATGTTATGTTTTTACTGAGAAAGTCTGGTCTGACGAGTTTTAATTGTCCCACCCGTTCCACTATCGATTTTGATAGTGGAACGCTTTTACACCAGTATTAATAAGGCTTTCCCACTTGTCCCATTTGTACCACGTAGATAATATCTACCAAAGCGTTTTCATCACTCCCCATTCAGGAATTTTTAAAAATATGACCTTTATTACTTCCACCTTATCAATGAAAATTTCTGAATATATACAACTGTATTAACTTAATTCTTTATATTAATTTGCTGTACATGCTATCTGTAATACCCAAAACCTAGCTTGTCTCCGCAGGACATATCTTTAATAAAAAAATTAAGTTATCTCAACTTCTTAATTAAATGGTCAGTTTGGTCTGGAGAGGGATTTTTTGATATTACCTTGCCAATAACAGCTTGCGTTTCCACTTCTATAAGTTCATCACTCATGTTCCTATGTAGTTCTAAAACACAGTTAGAAAATTTAGTTTTTACAAAATATGTATCAGATTTTCTTATAAAATCTTTATGAGTTAAAATAATTTTATTTTTATTTTCATCCACGGGATCGGTGATTTCAATAGTCTCATCATTCATAATGGAATCTCTTATTGGTGTGATAGGAATATTCAAATGTTTTGCAGATATAGATGTTGAAAGATTTTCAACCAAGCTGGTGGGACATAAAATATTACTTATATTAGATTCATTAACTTTAACACGTCTACGTACCAGTATCTCATATCTAGTATGTTTTTTTTCAAGTGCATCCATTAAAATGCTTAAATCACATGATTTTTCTATATCAGGTTTAATATGAAAGAATCTTCCAGTATTAAATCCATACACAAAAAACTCCCTCGTTGGTAATATTTTCTCTGGCCTTAAAACGAACCCAACTTCCCCATAAAATGATTTCCCGTCAGTTTCAGACCAATCTGTATTGCCAAGAAATACGCAATCTAAAAACCCATTTTTAGCTTCCGATTTTACATCATGAGGCTTAAGAGAATTAACTAAGCTTATATTACTGTGAAAGTGTAATCCAAAAAGCATCGCTTTAGAAAGCAAGTATCCATCGTTTATAATGCTTTGCGCACGCTTCAGAGAACACCAATGATACAAATGATACTTATCTTTGCCAATTAACTTCTTTAAATTTCTACGTAGATAGTAATTAGGAATTGTCATAGCTGACCTTGTGGAGTAATGAGCTCAGATTAGTGCATAGCTTAATGATAGTCTAAAAACTGGAAATCAATTTATTTTACCAATACACACTTAAAAAGAAAAAATGTCAGATATAATTGCGACACATCTGCGACACAAAAACCAAATACATCATAAAATTTTCATAACTCATTGATTTTACTATGCCGCTGCGCAGAATCGAACTGCGGACCTTCTGATTACGAATCAACTGCTCTACCGACTGAGCTACAGCGGCGTATTGAAAAGTATACTTAAGTTAAATGATGATGCAACTGCTTGTGGTTATTAATCAATCTCAGAAGAAAAATAGATAATTAATTTTTTTCACAGAAAAACCAATGATTATAATCTTTTTTATTGATTTAATCTCTCAATAAGCCTCAAACTGAGGTTTTCCCTGTAATAATTTTCATTAATCTAGCAAAAAAAAGTTCAATTAGATAAAAAATGATTTATAATGTCCTGCTGGTTAATTTTTTATATCAGTTTTTTAAAAAAATTAGTATAAATAGGAAAAATTTAGTTTTAAATTATTAAAGATGAATATAACATAGCGTCACCCAAAATTATGGCAACCTGTGAGAAACAAACAGCCCGTGAAAAAGAGTAAGATGGAAACAGATAAACCTGTAAAAGACAGTGGTTATAGTCGAAGATTAAAGGACCGCCATGTGCAACTTATTGCCTTGGGGGGAATTATCGGCTCAGGTTATTTTTTAGGCACAGGTGAAGTAATCAACCTGGTTGGCCCTGCTGTTTTTCTAGCCTATATACTAGGTGGGTTGATCATTTTCCTAACCATGCTTTGCATGGGCGAGCTTGCTGTCGCTATCCCCATTTCGGGCTCTTTTGTAACGTATACCGCTGATTTTATATCTCCATCTGTTGCCTGTGGCGTAGGATGGTCTTATTGGATTAGTTGGGTAGCGTATATCCCCGCGGAATGCGTTGCGGGCGGGATAATCATGGAAATGTTTACGGGAGTAAATGGTTATATATGGGCTGTTTGCTTTGGTTTACTTATTACCTACATTAACCTAGCTAAAGTAGATACATTTGGTGAAATCGAATTTTGGCTGGCTTTGATTAAGATTTTGGCTTTATTAGGCTTTGTAATTTTAGCTATTTTAATTTTCTTTGGTCTAATCCATGGCCCAGAATCCAGTGGAATTATTGGCTCCAGATACATTTTAGACGATGGAGGACTTCTTCCTAATGGAGTAATGTCCCTGTTAACAGCGATGGTTCTTTTGCTGGTAAACTATCAGGGATCTGAAATCATTGGTCTTGCTGCTGGAGAATCTGAAAACCCCGCGCGAATGATTCCCCACGCAATTCGAAATGTAACTTTAAGAATTCTTTTTATCTACATCATTCCCGTATTTTGCCTGGTACTAATTTTCCCATGGCAAAAAGCCGGTTTATCCAATTCTGTATTTGCCGATGCCTTAAACTATTACAATCTTAAATGGGCAGGCGCGGTAACCAGTTTCGTGACCCTAAGCGCTACTTTATCTTGTGCTAACTCAGGATTTTATGGAACGGTTCGTGCACTTAATGCATTAGCACGCGATGGTATGGCGCCACACACTTTTTCCAAATTCAATAGCAACTCGGTACCTCAAAATGCAATCATTGCAACCTTGATTACCATCTGGATTCTTTTAGGGGTGGGTTACTTTTTCGGACAAACCCAACTTTATATCGCCCTGCTTCTAGTATCTGGATTTACTGGAACCCTGGCTTGGATATCCTTATGTACATCACAAATTCGTTTTAGAAGCAGATTATATCAAGCTGGATATACAACAGCCAATCTTCGCTATGTTACGCCTTATTCTCCTTATACAGGAATCCTTGCAATCGTACTTATGTGTTTTGCCTTGTTTTTCCTGGTGCTGAATAAAGATCCTACCTATAAACTTGCTTTTTATATAGGGATGGTTAGCTTTATTGTGCCTATAATTGTCTATAAGCTTTTTGATTTATCGAAGAAAAGGAAAAAAGCATTACATCTGAAATCTCGAGTTAAGTTTCAGGACCTTTTCCCCCCAGTTTAATATGTGAAGTTTATGTAGCTTAGTGAACGCTGCAGCGAAACACAGGATTCCCGCTACGTGCCGAACACAGTACTGGATCCCGCGGACAAGCCGCAGGACGTAGTATGACTATGACCTTTGGTATTGTAGCTTAGGCAACGAGCAGAATTCGATTTCTTTTAAAATCCGGCTACTCTGCACCCAGGCTACGCGTTACAGTCTATTTAATGCAATTTTTGTCCATTAGGGACTTTAGGATCGGTAGTTATTAGACTTATGGCTCCATTCTCATCAGAGAATCCAACCAGCAAAAATTGAGAAGTAAAACCCGCGATATTTTTTTCACCCAAATTGACACATCCTACTACGGAACGTCCTATTAAACTTTCAGGAGTATAATGCACAGTAATTTGAGCAGAGGTTTGTAAGATGCCTAAATCATTACCAAAATCCACCCAAACTTTATATGCAGGTTTCTTAGTGCGAGGAAATTCTTCAACCTTAACAACAGTGCCCGAACGTAATTCAACTTTAGCAAAATCATCGTAAGAAATAATCATTTTAAAACCTCTTTTCAATAAAACACAGCAACAGTAGATTAGACTACTGGTATCACGCTGGTCGTATTTAATTCAGGCACCAAACTCTTCAATAGAATAAATAACTCATCAGCCTGATTTTCTTCACATGCTGTATTTAATAAACGCATTGTTTGGATTAATTCGTCCCAGTTAAGCTCACGGACTTTTGCCTTGAATAATTTTTCATGCTCTGTTGAAGCCAATTGCTCCGACTCATGGAACAACTCTTCAAATAATTTCTCTCCTGGGCGTAATCCGGTGTATTCAATCATTATATCTTTCCCGGGTTCTTTCCCAGCCAGACGAATCATTTGTTCAGCCAAATAGCTGATTTTAACAGGTTCACCCATATCCAAAACAAAAATTTCTCCGCCTTTTCCATTAACCATGGCTTGCAAAATTAACTGGGATGCTTCAGGTATCGTCATAAAATACCGTTGCATATCAGGATGAGTCACCTTGATTGGGCCCCCGCTTTGTAATTGTTTTTGAAATAACGGAACAACGCTTCCTGCCGAACCTAAAACATTTCCAAAACGAACCGTAATGAATTGTGTTCTAGATCTTCCATTCAAATTCTGACAATAAATCTCAGCAACCCGTTTGGTAGTTCCCATTATATTGGTCGGATTTACGGCTTTATCAGTAGAAATTAAAATAAATTTTTCAACATTAACCGCGACACTAGCCTTTGCAACAATCTGAGTGCCCAGTACGTTGTTCATCACAGCAACACGTATTTGATTTTGCAAAAGAGGGACATGCTTATACGCTGCAGCATGAAATACTATTTCAGGTAAGAAATTCGTAAATAAATGATTAATTGCTACTTCATCAGTAACACTGATCAACTTAAGCTCTAAAGGAATATTTGGAAAATTTTGCTTCAGTTCGAGCTCTATTTGATACAAATTAAATTCACTGTTTTCAACTATAGCCAAACTCTTGGGTTTAAGGGCTAAAATTTGACGGCATAGCTCAGATCCGATTGAGCCTCCCCCACCCGTAACCAATACTCTTTTGCCTGCAAGACCTGCCGATAGTCGGTCCCATTGTAAATTAACCTGATCTCGGCCTAACAAATCTTCTATATTGACAGGTCTTAATGCATTTACCTCGACTCTTCCTGAAGCTAAAGCATTAAGGCTAGGAAGTGTGCTGAAAGGCGTTTGGCTTTCCTCACAACAGGTTACAATTCGTCGCATTACTGAAGAACTTGCTGAAGGAATCGCGATAAAAATCAAATCAATCTTATACTTATGAACACGTTCAGTAATTTGGCTGGAGGTTCCGAGAACTGGGATCCCATGAACTTCTAAGCCACGTTTTGCTAAATTATCATCAATAAAACCTACAGGCTTATATCGATTGGAACGTTTTAAATCACGAGCAAGTCCCTCGCCAGCCATACCTGCACCAATAATAAGCACACGTTTAATTTCAGTTGATTTATTGCCTCTGGATCGCTTATCCCAATAAATCCTCCTCAACAACCTGAAGCTGCAAAGAATAGTAGTTAAGATCATGCAATATAATGGAAATACAGAACGAGGAAGTTCATGCAGCATTGAAGTGACATATAAAACGGAAATTCCCAACACTGTAGTAGTCAGGGTGGCTTTTACAATTCGAACTACATCGTTTAATGAAAAAAAGCGCCACAATCCACGGTATGTCTTGAAATAAAAATAGCAAAATACTTGAATCACTGTTAGCAAACCCAATGCCATAATGGAATGCGACGAAATCAATATTTTAGGAAAGGGTTGCATGTTATAACGCAACCAATGCGCTGTATACCACGCAGCAGGAATAGCAAAAATGTCACACAGAAAAACGGGGGTTTTTTTATGTATTTTTTGCAACAACACTGACATTTTATGTCTCATACAAAGCTCATCCTTTACTCATTTTTATTATCTTATTATCGTGAGATAGTACACTATGTTGAATAGTATCTCACCAAAAAATCACTACAACCATGGTAAACCCTAATCTAAATTTATCTCTTCTGGTGAAGAAATAGAGGAGCTTTCATATATTTCATAGCGATAAATCGCGTCAGGGCTAATACTTACATAAGTTTTACTTAATTTGTAATTAAAATATTTGCTCAACTCAGTTTTTAAACAAACATCACTCGGTGTATATATTACTTCGTCTTGTTTAATAAGCGAAGTTAAAATGATAATTGCTGGCTTTTTGCGCAAAACTTCCTTACAAAATTGCTCATACCGGTGTTTTGCAGGATAATGGGCCATCGCCAAATTATTTAAACAGTATGAATCAATATAGTTCAGGTTGCTAGCATAAGGAATTAACCCGCTGTCCGCTAAAACAACCCAATCTCCAGCCGAAGCATGACGGTTTAACCAATCGACTACCTTGCCGCGCAATTGTTCGCCTTTAACCGGATTTTGACTAAAATAATGATAATCTGTCAAACGCATTGCTGGAATAAAAAGAAACAAAATTACAAAGAAACTTGAATAAAACAACACTGCAAAAATAAAGTCTATTTTTTTCCTAAAAAAGTGCACTATCACACGAGTACTTTGTACGAGCAGCGGAAGAAATAAAGCAAAAGCAGGCAAAAAAAGTCGATTATCAAAAGCTACAACGGGATCTGAATCGATTAACATGATTAGGTAGATAAGACTGGGTAACCATAAAAAATAATGTCGTTTATCTTTGGACTTAACACAGGCAGGTACAGCTAAAAATGCTAAAGGCCAAATTAATTTAAGGTAATGGGCATCCAAAGAAAAAGTAAGCTCCCCAGATATTCCTTTGCAATAAACCGAATTAGGAAAAAAATACCCAAAATAGATGAGACGCCAAAAAAAATAAGGCCCATAGAACAGCACTAAGGAACACAAAAAAAGAATAACTCCATGCCAATAGCGTTGTATTTCTTTTATAGGCCTATCCCAACAAATCAAAATAAAAAAGAGAATCATTAACGCAGGAGCTTCTGGTCTTGTCATTCCCGCTAAAGCAAGAAAAATCCCAGCACCTACGAAATAAGAATTCACAGCTCCTTGACGTGAATCAGGAAAAAGATTGTACCCCATGCCTCTAAAGCAACAATATACAGCGCCACATACAAGTGATTCGTATACAGTGGTTTCCAAGCCACTAGTTGCCCATATAATTTGTCCTTTATAAAATAATAATGCGAGACAAGGAAGAAGTGATTCGCGTCTGGTAAACCAAAATCGGCTAATTAAATAAACGAAGTAACATGTAAAAAACAGCCCTACTAATCCAGCCATTTTTAAGACAATGACTGGGTTACCTTTTAATAGAATGGTTAAAGCAGCCAGTGCGACAAAGCTAAAATTGGAATATCCTTCCACAGGAGGAGCATGCACATTCCAAACGATACCCATTCCAGCCGCCCAATGTTTCGCATATCGCAAGGAGATGTACATATCATCGATAGTAAATGGCCAAATCGCTTGTATCTGAAGAACAAATAAATAAAAAAACAATAAAATCAGGATGCTGTCATACCAACGCACCCCAACTTTCATTGAGCTAAAGCCATAAAGGTCAAAATCACAAAACACCAAAGATTAATTCGTGACAATTGATCACTCAAAAAAACAATAACCGGATCATCGTTTTCAATATTTTGCCGTGCTAGCCAGGCAAAACGCCACAATGCAATTGCTGCGAAAGGTACAGTTAATATAAAATAAAACGATTCATCTCGAACATAAACAATGTAAAAAAGGTAAGTAATGAAACTGGCAAGACCTATGGATACAATCAGCCAATGAAGTAGCAAAGGATTATATTTCTTCAATACCTTACGTGTCGCATGCTTTAAGCCTAATTGCATTTCCATTTGTCGTTTGTTCAAAGCGATAAAAAGACTCAGCAAAGTTACTGCAATAATTAACCAGGCGGAAATGGGTAAGCCAATTCCCAAAGTACCCGCTAACACACGCAGCATAAATCCTGCAGCGATACAAAGTACATCGATGATGGGAATCAGTTTGAAAAGATGGTTATAAGCAATATTAATTACTAAATAAATACAGAGAATAATCGCCAGTTTCTTAGAGATCAACCATCCCAAAGTAAGCCCCGTAAGCAGCAATAAAAACAACATAAAAATCGCTTCGGCTAGAGAAACTTTTCCACTCGCCAGCGGCCTATGTCGTTTGTGAGGATGCAAACTGTCTTCAATTCGGTCTTCAATATCGTTATAAATATAAACCGCGCTTGAAATAAGGCAAAAAGCCAAAGATGCAAGTAAAGCAGGTATAAAATATCCAGGAATGGGTGTGTAACAAAAACCCAGCATCACAAAGACTGCTTTGGCCCAGTGGGACACACGAAGAAGCAGAAATAAATGTTTCAGCCTTTCCATGAAACTCACTTTTTTCATATCATTTATCAATTCAATCACCTTCTCTGTTCCTGTAAAAATACAGTCTGGGAGAAGTAAGCAGGACTCCGAATATATCCTTCATCTGCTCGTTGCTTGGATTATGCTTCGCATCGCCCAAGTACCCTACTTGCACCCACAACGTACAATAAACCTCTTTGAAACTCTATTACAGAGAAACAATTGCTTCGTCGATGCGGTGCTCGTATCCTCATGTACTGGCGTGCACACTCTGGCTCTGCGCTCCGCGTCTCCCCGCACTTCTCTCATTATAGTGAGTTTCCTAATAACTCTTTGTCATTAAGCTAAAAGTATCATAATCCTGAAAAAATGCATCATTTCAACATGTTAATTACTAAATAAAATAAAAACGTTCAATATATTGAAGCAATTTAGTAAAAAATAATCAAATAACATTGCATTTATACAATTACGAAGTAAGATAAAATATGCAAAAGGAATTACACGTGTATCACACAAAAAAATATGCCAATGGAAGGGGGATATCATGCACTTTATTCTTGCGCCAGGATGTATCGCAAAATTTGACAATTTACGTAAAGATTATGAAGCAGAAAAGAAAATTGATTTGAGCGAAAAACCGTCAATGATAGGTACACCGATTTTTTTTGGAGGAACTGATGTAGCCAGTAGGGAAAAGCAAATTTCATTCCTTGAAAAAGTAAGGGCAATACTTAAAGTACATTTGGTTAACGAAGAAGACATCAAAACTCCAGCTCAACGTCAAGCCAAGATGATCGCATCTCGATTTATGCTCGCTGCATGCTTGTACGTGCAATCACAAATTAGAAGTTCAAAACGAAACTCCACACTTTATCGCTTAACAGAAGACTATTTTGGAATTACTGTTATTAATTATCTGGATGATGAAGATAAAGAAGCCTGTTACTTGACGGCAGATCGACTCGTTAAAACACCACATGCTCTTGAACATGCTAATATAGTCCTGGAAAAAGATGGGCTCAAGCCTTTTACAGAGAAAGAATGGAAAGAATTCACAGATTTTTTAAAAGAAATGACTCGTGCCAAAGAACCACCTAAAGATCAATACACAAATTTCCCTGTAATTTCAATCACCCAACCCTTCTTCGGCACCGCTTTGGCATATGCAGGAGCTACTGTAGGTGTCGTAGTGGCGGAGGGAATAACCAATTCGACCACCGCAATCTCTCCCCGCGTTCAATTAACAGCACTGGTTGGAAGTACTTTATTAGTTTTTAGTCCCGCCGGACCAACCGGAGTTGCTCTCTTGGCACCAGTGATTGCGACAAAACTTCTCACTTCTTTTTGTACTATCAGCTTAGCCCATATTATGAGCACAGCGGGAGGATATCTGGGACAAGGCATCGGGATAGGGGTAGGCCTTCCCTTTGACGCCGCATATAATTTACTTTGGTCTATTTGTTCTCTAATAAGTCGTTATTACAGTAAACCATCACAACTTGCCGCAATTGATGGGATACGAATTGTTGATGGAGCTACAATAGTTTCGGGTATCCCCATTCAGTTAGTCCCGGAGAATGCATTACCCCAAGGGTATACCAAAAAAATTCTTGAAATAACTGAATCAGGTGAAATTCGTATTGAAGGAGAAGAAATAAAAGATTCTGAAAAACCGGTACAGATTCCCCCTGAAGTGATTGAGGAATTAAAGAAACAATTAGCTGCTCGTGCTAAAACACAGGATTCAACCGAAATACAACAAGAGCCAGAGAAAAAAGAAGAAACTCAGAAAAATGATGATGAAGTAGCCTCGGAATCATCATTTTCACTGGTATAAGTAAAAGCTGGGCTGCCTACTCAGGATTACACTCTGACTCAAAATTGAATGCATGCATTTATTGGTAATTGCCACGAGTAGTTTGGGTACTGCCCAGTCGTTTGATCACTCCCGTCCTACGCCCCGCGGACAAGCCAGGGACGTTGAAGTAGAGATGCCGCATCCAGATTACAGAGCAGGCTACTTATTAAGGACGACTATCAACTTCTTTGCGCTGGCTAGGCATAAAGTCTTTTTTATCAAGTCCCATTGCTACAGCTAAAGCCCCAGCAACATAAATTGAAGAATAAGTACCGATTACAATACCAATGATCAACGCCAGAGAAAATCCGCGTATGGCTTCGCCTCCATAGATAAAAAGCGCAACTACTACAAAAAGTGTGAGCACAGAAGTCATGATGGTACGTGATAATGTTTGGTTAATCGAAATATTCATAATTTCGATAGGACTCGAACGACGAACCTTAATAAAATTCTCGCGTACCCTATCAAATACCACGATGGTATCATTTAGAGAATAACCAATAACTGCCAACAAACCTGCAAGTGCTTTCAAATCAAATTCAATGCCGAAAAAAGCAAAAATGCCCAATATCAATACAGGGTCATGGATCAGGGCGACAGCAGAACTCACTGCAAGCCGGTACTCAAAACGCATGGCAATATAAATCATTGTCGCTAACAAAGAAACGAGAACAGCCAAGGCTCCTTTGGTTGCTAATTCTTGCCCTACTTGCGGCCCAACAAAATCAACTCTTTGCTTAACAGCCCCTGGTAGAGCACTCATAACTTGATCAACCAGACGAGCTTGCTCTTTATCTTCTCTGGGAGCGATACTAATTAATACATCCTTAGAAGTACCGTAACTCACAACCTGAGCTTCTTTAAACCCTGCCTTATTCAGACTTTCCCTTATCGAAGGTAAATCTGCAGCAGAAACATAAGAAACTTCAATTTGAGTTCCACCAGTAAAATCAAGCCCCCACTTCAAGCCATGAATCATTAAAGCGCCTATAGAAAGCACAAAAATTAATATGGAGAACGTCGCCGTCCAGCGGCGAGCCCCCATAAAGTCCACATTTGAATTTGGATTAAAAAATTCCATCTGAGCCTCGCCTTAAATACCAATAGACAGTTTCTTAACAACCCTGCCACCATAATACCAATTTACAATTCCTCGGGTGTAAGTGATACCTGTGAGCATAGAGGTTAATAACCCCAAAGAAAGCGTTACTGCAAATCCACGTACTGGTCCTGTACCCACAGCAAACAAAATAATTGCTACAATTAACGTAGTCACATTCGCATCAAGAATTGTAGAAAATGCACGATCATATCCTGCACTAATTGCCGCTTGAGGTGATAATCCATTCCGCAATTCCTCTCGAATTCGCTCATAAATCAGTACGTTAGCATCTACAGCCATACCTACCGTCAATACAATTCCGGCGATACCCGGAAGAGTCAGCGTTGCATCTATCATAGACAATAAAGCACCGAGCAAAAGGAGGTTAAGCAACAGAGCAATATTAGCGATGAGTCCAAAAAACCGGTAATAAACCAACATCAGGACTAGAATCATGCCCATACCAACTTGCAAAGAAATAAGACCTCTACGGATATTTTCTTTACCTAAAGTTGGACCTACTGTGCGCTCTTCTATTGGATAAATCGCAGCAGGCAAAGCTCCGGCTCTAAGCAACAAAGCCAAATTACTCGCTTCTTTACTGTCAGTGAGACCAGTAATCTGAAAATTATTTCCCAAAGCATTTTGGATAACTGGCGCACTAATAACACGCTCCTCTCTATGAGTGACTCTTTTTTCTTCTCCGTTTACAGTTTGTAGGGTGTTTTTTGTTTCAACATAAACAATGGCCATACGTTTACCGATATTCTCACGCGTAACTTTAGTAAACAGACTTTCACCGCCCCCACCAAGTTGTATTTGCACCGCGGGAGTAGCTGTTTGCTGATCATAACTAGAAACTGCTGAGGTAATTGAATCCCCACTCAACACGACTTGTCTCTTTAACAGAATAGGACGGCCATCCATCATGAGTAATTTATCATTGACAGGAATAGCGCCTGTTTGTTTCGCGATTTGCGGATCATTATCCTGATCTACGAGATAGAATTGTAAAGTCGCAGTTCCGCCAAGAATTTGCTTGGCACGTGCCGCATCTTGAATGCCAGGTAAATCAACCGCAACGCGGGTTGCCCCCTGTTGTTGCACAACTGCTTCACCAACACCCAACTCATTAACCCTGTTACGTAAAATACTCATTGTTTGCTCAATCGTATTTTGGCGTGTCTTGTTTAACTCGACAGGTGAAATCGATGCTAGAATTTCATTGCCTGTTTTGTTTTTTACCAAAATGAGATCAGGAATTTTTTCCTTTAAGCCCAAATAAGCATTTTCCATGGACTCACTATCACGGAAGCGTAAATTAACACCTTTGTCTGCTATATACCGAATACCTGTATAACGAATACCAAGCTCACGTAACTCTTGGCTAATATTCTTCATTATCCCTTCATAACGACGGCTAATGACGCTGTCTACATCAACTTCTAACAGAAAATGCACTCCGCCTCGTAAGTCCAGACCTTGTTTCATTGGAGCAGCATGAATTGCATCCAACCAACGTGGTGTAGATGGAGCTAAATTCAGAGCCACAGTATATTGAGAACCCAAAGCATTTTTGATGGTATCGCGAGCTAATAACTGAGAGTCAGTTGATGAAAAAACAACCTCAACCCCTTCATTTTGAGCGATGAGCGATTTAAAAGGCAGGTTATCTTTTTTTAAGATACTTTCTACCTGATTTTTTAATTCATCATAATCCACAGGGGTCTCAGATGAAATCTGTACTACAGGGTTTTCTGTATATAAATTAGGTATAGCGTAAATAAACCCAACAACCGCAATAATAATCAGCATTAGGTTTTTCCACAGAGGATATTTATTTTGCATTTCCGTGTCCCTATGCTCTCTTAAAGCGATTTTATAGTGCCTTTGGGCAATACAGTACTTACTGCACTTTTTTGTAAATTAATTTCTACGCCTTCTGCAAGACTGACCTTAATATATTGATCGTCCAGACTCACTACTTTAGCTAACATACCGCCTGAGGTAATAATCTCATCGCCCTTCTTTAAACGGTTTATTAATTCGCGGTGTTCTTTTGCTCTTTTGTTTTGAGGTCTAATCAGCATAAAGTAGAACAACACAAAAATAGCGGCGATCATAATGAGCGAAAAAGATCCATCTGCTTGAGGCGCTGCTGTCCCCGCTCCAGCCAGAGCATCGCTAATAAAAAAACTCATACTGTCTCCTTTAATCTACGATTGATAATCGCGTGACATCATATAGTGAATTGCTCTTAAGGTAAATGAATCAAAGCGGAAATTAAAACAGTTTTTCATAATATTAGTTCCTATTTTGCACTACAATTTTTAAGAACAGTTCAAAAAAGAGATTTATTGGACAATTTTAAGCTCGCGTTTGTTCTTTTATTTACGATACCTATCTGAGCACTGGATATTCATCAACAGAAAAAACGCTCAGGAATTAGACTTATCTCAAAAACCGCAATATAGACTATTAAACCCAATACGAAGGTAAATAGAATTTTAAATGGTTCAGAAAAGATTCTATTGAGGGCTCAAGAATATTTTTGCTTTTCATTCTTTTGCGATTAGATAAAACCACCTATACTGTACGTGCTTTCTTCCCGACTTTCATTTCCAAGCCTGGCAAGTAGCGTGTCGATTTGACCGGCCAACTGTTTATCTGTCTTTGAAGGGGTTTTTAACAGCGTAATTCTATTTTGAACTGAGGACAGGACTGACCTGAGCTTATCAACCACAACTGGATTGTTTTGAACACCAATAGAAAAATGGTCCTGTAATGGATGTTGCTCTAAAACAGTGATTACTCCACTGACATCTTTAGAATTAAAGTGTGGACGCTCTAATAAGGTTTCAATAGCAAAGCTTAATGCTGTCGTTGAATAGGAATAGCAATTGGAGCGATACATATTGCACATTTGATTTTGATTGATAAGTCTATCCGCTGAATCAAGAAATTTATTGATTTCCACCTGACTAAAAGTTACCCCAGTGGGATAACCAATAAAATTATATCCTTTGCTCAAGTATTTCTTTTCATTATCTTTTTGCGTATGAAAAGTTACTCCATCTCGCAACCATTTTGAAAAATCCCAGGGACTTTGACGTCCGTATACGGAAAAAGAACCATCCTTCCAATTCTTTAAAGCAATAGCAGAATGGCTGATGGGGAGATGAGGGATTGGAAGTCCTGGCTTGGTTGCAAACATTAATTCATATTGATCTTCTTTGGATGAATCCTCCAACGGGCGCATTTTTTCGGGATCTATGGGCTCTGGCTCGAGTGAAACTGATTTTTCCACATCAATTGTTCTTTGTAGATTGCTTCCAATCAACAATCCGTTAGGCTGATTTCTGGTCGCAAATATAGCGAATCTACTCAGTGAGGGTCTCGCCGAATTGGATGAAAAATGACTCCTCAGTAATTTTGTAAACATCTTGCAACTCCCTTGTATGTCAATTCAAAACAGACTGTATTTTATTTAATTATATTTACACAGGAGTAAGTTATCGTCAACGAATATATAATGATCTAATTAAATACATTTTAGTCTATAATAAACCCATGTGCTTACAATTGGGACCTAGGAGCTAATAATGTTTTTACGAGGTGCTAAATATCTTGGTGCAGCCACAATGGGGGCTGGTGCTTTATATCTTACTCAACAGACAGTAGAGTACCAAAGTCTTCAGCAAAAAATGAAGAAAATGCAAACGGTACCAGAAATCACCCCTGCAATTATTGATGCCCAGGAAAAGAACTGGCTCATTTTTGGTAGGCAAAGTCCTGGTTATGTGCGAGATACTGAAAAAACACCTAAAGGACATTTACATGACAAAATAAATGCTACCTCTTTGTGGATTAAAGGCATGGGAACTCAGTTAGATAATGAAAAACATTATGACTTATTTGAACGCAGTGATTTTAAAGTAGAGCTGTTTTCAAAAGAAGAAGGGGCAGCTTGTGTACGTGTTCCACCAGAGAAGATGTTAAGTGATGACTTAAGTACGATCAAAGACGACGATTTATTTGAAGTGGGCTTTGCGCGTAAACAAGGCTTTGCGGATATTACACAAAAATCACCCTTTTATCATTCCTCAATTGGATTAAGAAAAATTAGTGAGAAGGACTTACCCGATTCGAAATTTGTAGTACTCACTGGTCAGGAAATAAAAGAAGTAATCGAAAGAACGAACAAGACTATTTGTGATCCACAACATTGTGATCTTTATTCATCCAATTGCTATTCAGCTTCCACTTATGCAACCGCAGAAATTATTAAAATACTCCACGAAAGAGGAGGAGCTGTAGATAAAGAAGACCTGCAAGCGGTTGCTGAGGTACTTGCAAAACGTGCTCTCGATAATTTTGGCCGAGGTGTTAGCAATAATTCGGTGGTATCCGTGCAATTGACTTCGAGTATACCTCAGATCTTACAAGAGCATGGTTTAGGAGAGGCTCTAAAATCAGAAAGGGCAAATACAATCAAGTTAGGTAATTCAACAGAGTAAAATCACACCTATATTGGAGATAGAATAATGAAATCAGCACGTACTTTTACAGTAGATGAAAATATTTTGAAAGCTCTTGGAGCAGACACATTGAAAACAATTAGGGTGAAAGGAATTCAAATGGAAGCAGAAATTGCTGCAAAACTGGAAGAATTAGAATCATTGGTTGTTCAAGGAATTTCCAGTGGAGGATATGCTAAAGCAGAAGTAGATGGAAAGCATCAGATTTTGGGACTTTCCTTTGATCCTGGCTATTCTGAGATGGACAACAGAACTAAAACGTGTTTGCTTATGACTGAAGCGATTAATGATGCAATATATAAAGTTAATTTAACCATAGAGAAAGAAATATCTACAATAAAATACAAATATACAGGGGAAGTGATCAAAAATTTTAATCTGAATAATGAATAAAAAGGAAAAAAAGTGAGTGAATCGCAGCGATTGAGAAAATTTTAATTGTATCATTTTGCAAGTATCTTTTCGGTCGCGTTCACTTACAATGATCCATACTTTGCTCTTAGCTCCTCTTTTTATCTCAACTATTTATCGAATAAAGACTGAACTCCATTTTCCAAATGATACAAAACAGAAAACCCCGCTTGCTGTAAAATTCTGAAAGCCTGTTTGCTTCTTTGACCTGACTGACAATAAATCAAGATAGGTTGTGAAGGGTCCAGTTCATTTATACGGGTGGGTAATTCAACCAGTGGAATTAATTTCCCACCTAAATTTTTCATATTATGCTCCGCAACTGTTCTAACATCCAACAATAATACTCCAGGATTTTCTTGCAGGAATCTGGGCAAAGTTAGTGATGATACGGTAGAAAATTGTATCTCTGTGGGCAATGCACATGGAGCAAACTCTTTTTCCACAATGGTTTTACCGTAAACGCAAAATTGACATTCTTCATTTTTAACCAAATGAATATTTTTCATTTCCATGGTTAGAAAATCGATACAAAGTAAACGATTCAACAAGGAAACCCCACTATGAGTAATCCATTTGATAATTTCGGTTGCCTGAAGAATGCCTAACAATCCAGGAAGAGTTCCTAAAACACCACCATTCTGACAATTTACAATCGTATTAGGAATCGCTGGGAACAAGCATTGTAAACAGGGATTTTGTTTACCATAAAATAATGAACAATGCCCTTTAAATTGATAAGCACTGGCATAAATATAAGGTTTTTCCAGGTTAAAACACACTTCGTGAGTCAGATAGCGGGTATAAAAATTATCTGAGCAATCAGCAACAAGATCATATTTGGCAATAATTTCCTCAGCATTCTCAGCGTTTAATCGAAACTCATAAGACTGTACGTTAATTTTTGAATTCAAAGCCTGTAATCTTAACTTTGCAATAGCTGCTTTTGATTGGTGGATTTCCTTTTCTTGATAAAGTATTTGTCGGTGCAAATTACTTTCTTCAATAAGATCGTCATCTATAATGCCGATAGTTCCTACTCCAGCACCTGCAAGATAAGGAAGCAAAGCTGCACCAATTCCTCCCGCGCCCACACACAATACACGCGCTTTTTGCAATTTTTCTTGTCCATGAATACCGATTTCCTCTAATATGGTTTGCTGTGCGTAACGTTTTAATTCGGATGAACCAGACATATTTAGGCACTCATTCTACTGTTAAACTCAAAAGCTTTAGGGTTGCCTGGTTTGGATCTGTGGCTTTTGTAATTGCCGAAATAAGGGCTATACCGTGAACCCCTGTAGCAACCACATCAGGCATGCGCTCAATATTAATTCCACCTATTGCAACCAAAGGATAATTTAAAGTTCGTTTCCAGCGTTGTAGGGACGCAATACCTTGCGCTGTAAAAGGCATTTCTTTGCTCGTAGTCGGAAAAATAGGACCAATGGCAATATATGAGGGACAAAGAGCATGTGCTCGTGCGACTTCGTAGTAACAATGGGTACTCACTCCCAGTAGAAGTCCTTGTTTTCTAATTGCCTCAATATCCGCCGTATCCAAATCAGATTGACCTAAATGTACTGCTTCTGCATTCAACTCTAAAGCCATTTCCCAGTAATCATTAATAAATAAAGTGGCATGATGCTTTTTCGCCAAGGCAATACTTCGCCGCATCTCCTCTTCAAGTGTCTTTGTTTTTTCTTTAATACGCAATTGAATGGTTTTAACTCCAAGATTCAACAGCATTTCAACCCAGCTGAAACGATCAACCACGGGATAAAGGCCTAATCGATGGCATGGCTTAAATGAAGTGGGTATTTCGTACACTGGTTTGGAGGAAAGGTAAGGTAAATCCAGTTCCTCTTCCGGAAAACCACCATAATACACGCCGGCGTTTGCTCGACGAACTGCTCGATGTACGTACATTTTTGCGATGATGAGTGCATCTTCAAGCAAATGACCAAGAGCCAATGACGCGGTAATTGCTGCTGAGAGAATGGAGCGGAGTTCTGTGTATTCTGTATCAGAAAAACGATTTTGAGTCAGCCAAAATGAAGCGGCACCATTTGTCCAATAATCATGCCCCCATGAAGAATCCCGTAAATGTTCTCCCAAGATAAAAACACTTTGCGCGCCAAGGGTTAATAATTCATGAGCACCTTCTTGCATGGATTGATGCGTCCTAATCTTTCGTTTTAAAATAAATTCCGCCTCAAGCGTATTCAGTACCAAAACATCTGCAAAAGAAAACCCTGCCTCGCTTAAACTCTTTTCGACACTATGCTGGGCTAAAGATAAAGTAACATCGAAAACCACTGGACCGGAATAATGATTGAGAAGCTGAAAATCCTCAGAAGAAATTTCCCCATTAATTTTAATAGCACCTGGTTGAACATCTTCATCAAATTGCTGTGATTGAAGTTCAAGGCCCAACCCTCGGACAGTTCGTCTAAACGCTTCATTGTCACTATTGGTCCAGACAGTGCTCATAATGCAGACTCTTGATGCCAAAATGGTGTATCGATCAGGGGGGTACACGATTGTGCTGTAATTCGCTCAGGCATAAGGCCTGCTTCAAAAGCACCTCGTCCTGCCATGACTGCATGTGAAAAGGCTTCAGCCATAATTATAGGATGAGTTGCTGCAGCAACTGCGCTATTCAACAGTACTGCATCAAAACCTAACTCTAAAATACGTGTCGCATGAGATGGCTTGCCAATCCCGGCATCGACAATCAATGTGACATCTGGTAATCGTTTGCGTAAAGTTTCCAAAGCAAAGGGATTGAGCACTCCTTTTCCCGAACCTATAGGAGCTGCCCAAGGCATCAAAATCCGACAACCACAATCAATTAAACGCTGGCATAAAACCAAATCATCCGTACAGTATGGGAAAACTTCAAATCCTCGTTTTACCAATTCGGTTGCCGCGTGCAACAATTCAAAGGGATCAGGCTGCAAGCTGTAATCATCACCAATTACTTCTAATTTAATCCATGAGGTCTGAAAAAGTTCACGTGCCATTTCAGCTGTAGTAATTGCTGTTTGTGCATCGCGGCAACCCGCAGTATTGGGAAGTAAATAACAATCTAAAGATTGAATGGTTTGCCAAAACAAATCTGTGCCAGATTCACCAGGCATTTGTCTTTTTAATGACACAGTAATCACGTTGGCTTTAGAAGCCCGAACGGCATGTGTCATTACCTCAAGTGATGGATAACCTGCTGTTCCCAAGAGCAAACGACTTGATAGGGGTTTACCTGCTAAATACCACATAGCTATCCTCCCTGCATCGGTACAATTAGATCGATACGATCTCCTTCACACAAGATGATGCTAGAAAACATAGATTTGGGAACAAATTGATTATTAATTGCGATTGCTACATGCGCCGCAATCTCTTCTCTCTGCGCAAGCATTTCCTGAAGTGTACAGGACGTATCAAGTGTTAATGGTTGATCATTTACATAAATAATCATAAATAAGCCTCCCAAAGCTCAGGATAACAAATGTCTTTTTGATTGCTGTTTAATCCACGTAGAATTTCCTCTACTAATGCCGGAGCAATCAAATATCCATGACGATAAAGCCCGTTAACAGCAATAAATTGCTTCGCATATTTTATGCGAGGCTGATGATGCACTAAAGTCGGCCGACAATGCGTCACTGTCTTAACTATTCGTGCTTCGGCAAAACCCCGATGCACATAGTATGCAGCAGTTAATAATTCAAGCGATGTACGTACCGAAATTGGACTGGAATCTTCTGTTTCCAACTCACTCGCACCGATAAGATAATGAGAATCAGGACGCGGTGCAATATAAATAATGAACCTAGGGTGTAAGAGGCGAACAGGTCTTTGTAACCGAACTTCAGGTGCATGCAACCAAACAAGCTCCCCACGAAGTCCCCGCAGATGCGGAAAAGAGGTTTTTGCCCCCAAACCTCGGCAATCAAAAACAAAATCAAATTGATGTGATTCCTTACTTGCCTCTACTCTCCCTGGAGAGACAGCAGAAACAAAAGTATGATCTCGGCAAATAACCCCCTGCTCGCAAAGATGATTTTTAAGTACTGGCAACAGAGTCTGATTATCGAGCTGTGCTTCTCTAGGAAAATAATAGGCTCGTTGGAATTGACTGAGTTCTGGCTCAAACTGTCTTAGTACCTCTTCATTGAGCAATTGGTAGCACGAATTACTTAATTTACTGACAATTCTGGCGCTAAACTGCTGCCATTCTGCTCTATCTTGTGGATGATGTACTACAAGACTTCCTTTTTGACGAAAATATATGGGTTCTGGCAATTGATTGAGAATGGGTGTCCATAATGTTTCGACCGACTCCATCCCCAAATTGAAAATAACTTGTTCCGCCTTATCAAGCTCCGACATGGGTGCCAAAAGACCTGCTGCTGCATTGCTGCAATTATTGAAAGAAGTTTCTGCTTCAAATAATGTTACTATCCAGCCTTCCTTTTGTAAGCGCAAAGCCAGCAAACACCCCATTATTCCAGCACCCACAACAGCAGCATTTTTCATCGCAGTTTCCCCCCTACTCCCGCGGATAATCCGCGGGACGTAGACAAAACTTTTTATTCACTCACGCAACACGCGATAGGCTCCAAATCAGAATGAGGCATCTTAGGTAATAACTCATTCGTATAACAAGCATTTACCGCAAAAGACTCATCAATCACTCCCAAATGTTTGCCAAATCGCCCTACTTTATTCCAATCACGTTCCACATTTAAAAGCGTGCGTGAGAAAAAGGGTAGGCTACGAATGAATATTGTATGATACATCGGGGTTCGCAATTGGGGTTTAATACGACATAAAAGCTCATAAGCTTCATCCGGATTTTCGGTGGTAAAGGCAGCTCCACGCTGTGTGGCGTTGAGAAATCCTTTAAGGATTTCAGGATTCGTTAACATGCGTTCTGGCACAATAAATTGAATGGAACAAAAACAGCAGCACCCTAAGCCTGCAAGCTGATCAAGGCGCAGAAATACAGTTTCACCGCGTAAATGCTCTAATTCAACTTTCTGAAAATTAATAAAACCAATACCCGTGTCAATGATATCGCGGCAAATCGCATCAGTAACATTCATGCCAATACGCACTGTCTCATAACTTGAGGGATCAATGCCGGCTAGCTTTGCCAAATTATCTATAATGATTTTGCCAAACTCGCCAATATACCCTACTCGTTTGCCGACAATATCCTGAAAGGAGCTAATACCACTGGATTTAAGCGCGATAAGACCTGTTGGAGGCTCATCCAGCAATGTTCCAATTGAAGTAACAGGATAACCTTTTGCACGTGCAGCCAAGGTATGGATCATCGCCTTTACCCCAAAATCAACATGCCCCATCCCCACAATTTCGGTTACATCGCTAGGATCGCTAGGTTCCAAAATTGCTAATTTTATGCCTTCTTGCTGATAATACCCTAATGAATGGGCAACAAAAATTGGGGTGTGGTAAGGATTTGCATACCAATTGAGTAATAGAGTTGTTCTTGTTGATAATGCACTCATGCCATGGGCTCCTTGTATTAATTAATAAAATAAAGGATGGCAAAAGATATCGATTGAAAGCCTAATTGAAGCAATTAACCTGTATTCAGAGAACCCATAAAATTAAGAGAGGACTCTTTAAGAGAGCAATCACTTTAAAATGAATACAGATTTAAGGCGTTCTTACGCTGGTACGAACCAGATCAAGTTCAACGGGTATTTCTCAGACGTGTATCACGACACCCCGCGCCATCAAATTGTTGGTAATGCTATCTTGTATGGAAAAAACTGTCAAACATTATAAAAAATTCCTCATCCACCTGACGGAACATGGGAAGAGGGCTAGGGGGATGGGTAAAATCCATCACGAAACATCATAATTTTGCACATAAAATACATTATGCTGAATTAAAAATCGCTGACATAATAAGGGAGTATGTTGCAATAGATGATGCAAATAAGCTCGGGTAAATTGTTGAGAGCATGTAGGACAACAGCACTCTGCATCAATCGTTTCAAATTGCATCTGCATTTTTGAATCAGTTAAATCCACGGTTCCTGTCTGGCTGTAAACTTTTCCTTGAGTCGCTGCTTGTGATGGCTCATCTGTCTCAATAAACTCGATTCCCTTATCACGTAAACGTTTGATTAACTCAGGATTAAAACGTCCTATAATATAACGTGCTAAATGAGACCATTGATCTAATCGCTCCCAATTCAGCTCATCCACAACATTAAAATAAACCCCATGTGGCTTCACTATCTCATGTTTTTCTAATTCTTTAACATCAATAAATGGAACAATTGCCTCATCCCAATTATCCCAAATTTGTGGAAAATCGCGCAGGATATTTTGAGGTAAAATAACTGCATTAGGTTTTAAATGATGGATAAGTTCAATTAACTTCTCCAAGGAAACTTTGACTCTAGACCCATCATAAGGTGACTTGAGCACATAAACTTTTTCCTTATTGGCTATAAGCGACATTGCATTAATAACCACTGTTCCAGGACAAGCCAAGTAACGGGCTAAATCAGATATTTTTTCGAGTACATCCTGGCCCGGCTTATACAACAAATGCTCCAAAGAATAAGATGCCGCTGTAATTTTTACTTCGTGCCAATTTGCCATTGTAAGACATAAACCTGCATCTGAAGTTAAAACAGGTATAAAATTCTGTATTGCAGCCAACATTCCTGATCTCCTGATTTACAGCAATAAACTGGTGTCACCATAACTAAAAAATCTGTATCTTTTTTCGATTGCTTCTTGATAAAGCATCATTGCTTGTTTGTGGCCGATAAAAGCTGAAACCAGCATGAGCAAGGTAGACTCAGGCAAATGAAAGTTAGTCATTAGCCCATCGCAAATCTTAAACTCATATCCTGGGTAAATAAAGATATCCGTATCTCTGCTGCATGCAGTTAATACTCCATTTTGTGCTGCACTCTCAAGACTACGCAAAGCAGTCGTACCGACTGCAATTACTCGATTTCCAGCTGCTTTTGTAGCGTGTACTGCGGCACATAATTCCGGGCTAATTGTGAATTGCTCACTATGCATTTTATGGTCTTTGATATGGTCACAACGAACGGGTCTAAATGTTCCTGCCCCTACATGCAAAGTGAGATAAGCTACAGCAACTCCCCTTGCTTGTAAGCTGGATAATACAGATTCATCAAAATGTAAGCCCGCAGTAGGTGCTGCAACAGAACCCTCATATTTTGCATAGACTGTTTGATAACGATCCTGATCCAAAATTTCATCATTTCGCGTAATGTAGGGGGGTAATGGAATATGACCTATTCCATTCAATAATTGCAAAACGTCCCTATTTGCTTTACATATAAATAAATCATCCTTTCTTTCAAGGACTTCGATTTCTCTATTTTGCTCTAATTTAATAATTGATCCAGGCTTTAATGCTTTACTGGCTTTAATATGAGCAAGAAAAGTAAATTCACCCGTAATACGTTCCACTAATAACTCAACTTTTCCGCCAGTAGTTTTATGACCGTAAAGTCGAGCAGGGATCACCTTGGAATCATTCATAACCAGTAAATCGCCAGGATTTAAAAAATCAGCTATTTCGCGAAACTGATAATGACCATATTCACCTTTTTGACGATTATAAGTTAAAAGACGCGAATCACTGCGCTTAGCTAAAGGATACTGTGCAATTAATTCCGGAGGTAAATCAAAGTAAAAATCCTGTTTATTCATAGGGCAACCTGAAAATAAATTGCCATCATTATACACGGAATGTAAACATTCATCATCTCTACTGCATAAAATATTGCCTGGAAATTAAAGCTGAATTTACAAATTGCTGCAAAGCCTGCCTTACTCTACTATGCGACGTCCCGCGGAAAAGCCACGCAACGTAGGCGGGAGTGTAAAGACAAAAAAATTAAAGAAGAGTGTATCCATAAACATATTACTTAATCGTTTTATTCGGATCCACTTCAGGCTTAGCTAACGATGTATCTGTTATTATTCGTTTGGCGCTGTATAGCCATTGAAGCCGTTGCTGCGGCTCCATAACCCTCTCTGGTGTGACTTGTTCGATTAATTCATCAAGCTTTCCTTTGCTCTCAGATGATATTGATAAATTTTTGACAACACCTCGAGCTTTTTCGATATCCTCTTTTTGGGGCGCTTTTAATACCAAAGATTCAAATTTTTCTATCATTTGTGTATAGCTTGGATGAGGATCAGATTTTGGAGTAACTCTTTGCGACAAACGAGGAGTATTGCCTAATAATGTTGCTTTTTTAGTTTGAGCAAAGCTTAAAGTTTCTCCCATTTTTTCTCTGGCACGATGCATTTCTGATCTTTGGGCTTGTAATACTTCTCTTAGAGTTAAGTGTTGTTCTTTGCGTTGAATTTGTTTTTGCAAATTTTCTTGTATCTTTTCCATAAAATTAAAGCGGGGAGTTTGAATGCGCTCTTTTTCTTGATCAAAATTTAGCTTAGCTTGCTCCCATTGATCCTGAGTCAATTTTTTAGGATCCATATCCTTAGGGATTAGAGCATATGAGCCATCATCTTTTTGAATCAGGCATTTTGCTTCCTCATGTTTGACAATAAAACGGGCTTGAGAAAAATCAAAAACTTGTTCCAATTTATCGTTAAGGAGTATTTTCTTATTTCTCATAACCTTTAACGCGGAAACCAATCCTTGTTCACGTAATTGTAAACCTTCTATTTCAGCGCCCAACGGTCCTGAAGTAGATTGCGATTTAAGTTCTTGTATTTTAGATCGTGTTTGTTCTAGAGCTAAACGAAATAATTCCTCATAGTTTATGGCTGTTTGGCTTAGGTGAGCTTGATGAAAATGGAGTTCATGCTCAATTGTTCTGATGTGTCGGCTAATACGGTTTCGTGCCATTTCCTGAGTATTAGGATCTTCAGATAGTGTATTTCTATGTAATGCCTCTTGTTCTCTATATCTTTCAAGATCTTGCATCAAAAGAGTACGTCTTCGTTCCATAAAAGCAGCAGGAGGTTCTTGAGGATGACTCAAAATAGGCAGTTCCAGATACTTATCCAGTATATCGATATGTGTATGAAGCTCGTCATGATAAGCTTCGATCTGCTCTTCTTCCTCTTCAATAGCAATCAATTCTTTTTCAACCTGATTTAATTGCTCTTCCAATTTATTCAGTTCTACATCTAAAGCGTGAATAGTCATAAGGTAGTTGGAGATCATAGCGTCTATAATTTCTATTTGAGAATGGCCAGAAATTGTTTCTTTATGTTCAGTATGTTTATCCTTTGTAAGGTGCCTTTCTATTTCCAGTCTAAATAGTTGATCCACATTTTTAGCTAAAGCTTCCCGCTCTGCAATTAATCCCATAAGAAGAAAAACTATATGTTGTCGCTTTCGTAGTACCTCTTCATTTTGTTCTCTGATCAATTGAATTTGATCCTCTTTTTTCATCAGTTCTCTAGCTATCATAGTAACTGCTTCTTTCCCCCCGGCAGTTTTAAGAAAATAAAACACCTCTGAGGCATTCTTTAGTCCAAAACGCGAAAGAAATTGAGTTGCTAAAGATGGAGTTGTTCCAGTATTGTTGGGGTCATTGTTCTTTTCAATATCTGCAAACCATTGCTGCAGTCGCCCCATCATAAGTGTTTGTTCTGCTTCATTTAGCTCTTGCCACATTGAAGCAACAGTTTCTGTTGTTCGCTTAGGAGTTTCCGATCGATTAGAAGCCATATAAGCCCCCCAGAAAAGCATCTTGATTAAATTATAGGCTATTTTGGCGGGAAAAACGGACGCACCACTAGGGGAACGCCCTATTTACTTAGTATTGTACACAGTTCAAAGAGGTTTAAAATTCAAGGTTCTTAATTTTTTTAGAAGATTTATTTGGTTTTTCGGGTTCGTTATTACAGAACCCAAAAAACTATACAAACCCACTTTGATTGAAAAATCTGCACGCAGCAGCTAATACACTACTAATTAGTACTAGAAAAGTTAAGAGTAGGATAAACAGGAAAACCAACCTGAGAGTCTAATAGATGATGCTCTTTTTCGGTTCTTTCTGGAGTTCCAGTAAATACTTGAGAATAAACCGGTGGCTCCTCTTTTTGCTTGGAACTACTCTTAGATTTATGTTGTGCACCCAACTCATTGGTCGACATCCAAGTATAGGACTCTGTCATTTGGGTGTGTTCCACTTTAGGCGGCACCGAACGACTTGAAACACAAGCATTCATTGCCCCTTTAACTGCCATACCCGACAAACCACCAATGAGTAAAAATGGAGACCACAATACAGAGCCTATAGATTTCATAACTCCTTTAAAACCCACTCCATCTTCATTTACAACATGCGCTTTAATCATATCAAACACGTTTTTGTCGCTGCTATAGCATTCTTTAGCACTTGAATATAAATAAGCTAAACCCAGAGCACCATAGAGTATCAGTGCACCGATCCCAAAAGTCGAAGCACTAAAAGCAATTGCACCTGCAGCACCCGCTCCAGCAGCAGTTAGAGAAGCCGTAGTTAAACTCATTGCACCAAGAGTCGAGCTCAGTATTGCCGCAACAACCACAATGGGCAAAAGAATAAAAAATCCAATAAATAAGATACGTCCACCACGACCAGTAGAAGAATAACTGTGATGATGATTATGATGCGTTTGTTGATATCTATTGTATGAGCGACCAGTAGAACGGACCTCTACATGAGGTTTTTGTGAGGTCGTTACTTCAACATAGGGATTGTAGGGTGTTACCTTAGGATAGAGGGGTTGAGGTTCACGACCATGCTGATAAGAATCAAGAGTCACTCGATCATGATGATGTTGTTTGCTGGTGAATGCCACATTAGTCTCCTTTTTGATTTTTATTAAATTCCAAACTTTGACGCAAGAAGTATAAAAAAGAAAACTTAAGGTTTTATTAACAAAATTAATAAATCTTTACATAAAAATTACATTTCTTTACAGACTAACTATATGATGATTAACAAGAAAACAGATAGAATCCAGATTACCCCACTTGTTACATAAGGATACTGATACCCTTTGAATCTTTTTCTTCGTGAAAGAATATCAAGAATAAGAACTGGAACTACTGAAAGAAAAGTCAACATGAATATCAGTACCGCGGAGACCGCTCCCTGCTGAAAAGGCATGATACGCACTAGAAAATTCAGTATTTCATGCAACATTTCACGCAGATAAAAAATTGCCCACAAACACCAAAACGTAAACGTATAAATTAGCCAGGAAGCAGCAAACATGGGGATTAACAATTTAGCTCCTTTTATGGCAAAGAGCTTGTTAAAGGCTTTAATAAATTCCTCTGAAAAGAAAACCAGAATTGAACTTAAAAGAACAACCAAAGCCAGTGTTAATAACATTTATGTGTTCCTTTTCTCAACATCTTCTAATACTTCCCATCGCGTATAAAGTCGTGTTAGTAAATCCTCATCTTCGGCCAGACCTTGATTAATTTTTGTAATCAGCTGGGCATCTTGTTGGTAAAATTTGGGCTCAGCCATCTGTAAATGTAATTCGGCTATTTTTGCTTCTAGCTGTTCAATTTTTTTTGGTAATTGCGCCAGCTCACGTTGCTCATTAAAGCTTAATTTGTTTGTTACAGGATTTCTTTTCGCAACCGGTGTTTTTACTGTCTGCTCTCGCTGTTGTTGTTTTTTATGCATTTTATATTCATCATACCCCCCAACAAACTCATTAAATTGCCCAGCTTCTTCATAAACCAGAACACTGGTAACGACTTGATTAATAAATGCCCTATCATGGCTAATTAATATTAAAGTTCCAGGATAGTCAACTAACATACTTTCAAGGAGCTCTAAAGTTTCTATATCCAAATCATTGGTAGGTTCGTCCATTACTAACAAATTTACTGGTTTGGCAAGCAGTTTGGCTAATAATAATCTGTTTCTTTCTCCCCCAGAAAGTACTGAAACCGGTTGATTAAAACGTTCGGGTGAAAATAAAAAATCACGCAGATAACTGGCAACATGCTTTTGTTTGCCATTAATTGTTACATAATCCGCGCCATCACCCACATTAAACATAACGGTTTGATCTTCGTGCAATTGACGACGTAATTGATCAAAATAAGCCACGCTCAAAGAAGTACCCAGTTTTATTTGCCCAGAATCTGGTTCTAATTCCCCAAGCAATAGACGGACTAGAGTCGTTTTACCACATCCATTAGGTCCAATTATTCCAAGCTTATCCCCCCGAGTCAGTAGTAAGGAAAAATCACGTAAAATTGTTTTATCACCCAAATTATAGTTCACTTGGTTTGCTTCGATAACCACTGCACCCGAGCGAGTTACATCGAGAGAGAATGATTTGACCTTGCCCAATTGATTACGACGTGCCTTATATTCCTCGCGCAGTGCCTTTAATGCGCGAACTCGCCCCTCATTTCGGGTTCGTCGTGCTTTGATTCCTGTACGGATCCATGTCTCTTCTTCCGCCAGCTTTTTATCAAATAAATTATTTTGCTTTTGCTCGCTAAGACGAATGGATTCCCTTCGGTCCAGATAAGTTTCATAGTTACAATCATGCTGGTACAGTTTTCCCCTATCAATTTCTACTATCCGGTTGGATACTTGACTTAAAAATTCCCTATCATGAGTAACTAAGAGTACAGCTCCTTTGAAACTTTTTAAGTAAGCTTCTAACCATTCTATTGCCTCAATATCCAAATGGTTGGTAGGCTCATCCAATAGTAATAAATCTGGAGTTGCAATAAGTGCCGCGCCCAGAAGCACACGCCGTTTCATACCACCTGACAAGTTATTCATGCGCTCGTTAGTGGATATGCCTAAACGACTGGCCATGGTTTCAATTTGTGGTAATTTATCCCAAGCATGTAAATTATCCATTTGTTGCTGGCACGAAACTAATTTATCCACATCACCCAACTGAGATAATTCATTAAAACGCGATAAAACCTCCCCTACTTCACCTAGGCTTTTCACTAGAAAATGATAGACTGATTCTTCTTCAGTAATTGGAACTTCCTGAGTCAATCCAGCGACTCGTAATCCAGAAAGCTGATTGATTTGACCGCCATCAGGAACTAAATCTCCTAATAAAAGTTTAAGCAAGGTGGACTTACCTGCTCCATTTCGTCCAACTAATGCAATACGATCCTGAGGTTGGATCTGCCAATCAGCATTATCCAATAACTGATTACCCGCAATATTGAGGGAGACACTATGAAGGGAAATAATACTCATAAATAAACTCTGATTATAAACGTGTAGCCTGAGTGCAGCGAGGTGAAACCCTGAAGATTGCAAACCAAATAAACCCGGGTTACAACTTTTTTATGCACCCCGGCTACCTTTCAATAAATTATTTCGAAGATAAAACCATTATACCATCCATCTCAACTTGAACACCACGTGGCAATGCAGAGACTCCTATCGCCGCTCTTGCTGGATATGGTGATGAAAAATAACGACTCATTGCTTCATTAATTAAAGGAAAATGACGCAAATCCGTAAGATAAACATTTAATTTCACTATATGTGCCAAGCTACCGCCTGCAGCCTCACAAACTGCGGACAAGTTTTCCAAAACCTGAGTAATTTGCAATTTAATATCTTCACTGCATAATTCCATAGTTACCGGATCAAGTGGTATTTGTCCTGAAAGATAAACTGTATCCCCACACTTAATGGCTTGTGAATAAGTTCCAATAGCTTCTGGAGCCAATTTTGTATTTACCGGTTGCATTAATTATCCCCTTGTTTTTTTCTATAAAGACGCATCACCACTTTATTTGCCCGTAACCTGCGCATTACCCGAGCCAAATGCGTTCTATCGATAACACTAATTGAAAATGTAACGGCATTATGTCGTCCATCTCGTGGATCCACATTGATATTACCTATATTGGATCCTGCTTCAGCAATTGCAGTTGCCAGAGCTGCCAAGACACCACGCTCGTTGACTACATCAACTGTAATATCAACCCAGTACTCACCTTCAACCTTCTCATCCCAACGTAAAGCAACAAATTGCTCTGGATTAGTTCGTGAATTTTTTAAAGTGGCGCAATCACTGCTGTGAACAATAATTCCTCGACCCTGTTGGAATTTCCCAACAATATTATCACCAGGAATAGGCTGACAACACTCACCAAAATGAACCACCATTCCCTCTGTTCCTTTAATTGCCAAGGGATGTGTTTTAATTCCTTTATCCAGTTCATTAGTGTCTTGAGTTATTACCAATCTTTTGGCAATTACCATAGCCATTTGATTGCCTACGCCAATCGCATAGAGCAAATCATCCATCGCTTTATAATGTAAGTCACTTAATAGTGCTTGTAAGGATTCTGGCGGAATTTTTGCATAATCACTGGATAATTCGTTTAATGACTGCTCAAGAAGACGTTTTCCTAAACTAATTGATTCCGTATTTTGTTGACTCTTCAGAAAATGACGGATATTAGATCGCGCCTTTCCAGTAACTACAAAATTTAACCAAGTCGGGTTGGGATGAGCACCTTGTGCCGTAATGATCTCAACCGTTTGCCCATTAGATAAAGGAATACTTAATGGCACCAATTTTCTATTTACTTTCGCCGCAACACAACTATTACCCACTCCCGAGTGGACCGAATAGGCAAAATCAACCGGCGTCGCTCCTTTGGGTAACTCCATAATATGGCCTTTAGGAGTAAAAACATATACTTCATCTGGAAATAAATCGATTTTCACGTTTTCAATAAACTCTAACGAACTTCCAGTGCTGCGTTGCATTTCCAATAGACTTTGCACCCACTCTCTTGCACGCAGTTGCGCTTCGTTTACTTCAAGGCCAGACGATTTATAAATCCAATGTGCAGCTACTCCATTATCAGCGACCTTATCCATGTCACGCGTACGAATCTGTACTTCGAGAGGAACCCCAAAAGGCCCAAACAAAGTGGTATGCAGGGATTGATATCCATTGGCCTTAGGAATGCCAATATAGTCTTTAAAGCGTTGCGGGACAGGTTTATAAGTACAATGTAAGGCGCCTAAAATACGGTAACAGGAATCAATATCTTCAGTAATCACGCGAAAAGCAAAAACATCGGTAATCTCGGTAAATGAGGCTTTTTTCTGGCGCATTTTTTTATAAATACTGTATAAGTGTTTTTGTCTGCCGAATACTTGTTCATAAGGAATGTTTAATTGCGCTAAAGCCAGTTGCAAATCACGCTCAATTGTCTGGGTCAATTCACGTCGATTACCACGAGACTTTTCAACTGCTGATTTAATAGCTCTGTAACGCATAGGATATAAAGCCTGAAATCCTAAATCCTCAAGTCCTACATAAATCGAATGCATCCCCAAACGGTTCGCAATTGGGGCATAAATTTCCAGAGTTTCTATGGCTATACGTCTACGTTTTGCATAAGGCATTGCACCTAGCGTCTTCATATTATGCAAACGGTCGGCTAACTTAACTATAATGACACGGATATCTTTAACCATGGCCAAGACCATTTTACGGAAATTTTCCGCCTGGGCCTCTGCCTTTGATTCAAATTTGATTTTGGTCAGTTTGGTAACACCATCCACAAGGGAGGTAATTTCTTCACCGAATTGGCGTGTTAAATCATCTTTGCTCACTGAGGTATCTTCAACCACATCATGAAGCAAAGTCGCCATAATTGTTTGATAATCAAGACGCATTCGGGCGAGAATCAGAGCTGCGGCAACAGGATGAGTAATATAGGGTTCGCCAGAACGCCGCATCTGCCCTTGATGCGCTTTTTCAGCAACCAGATAGGCTTGGTAACATTTCTCTATTTGCGACTGCTCAAGATAGCATTTCAGCTCTTCATCGAGCTCCTTAAAGTAGCTCACGCAGTACTCCCTAGTATCTAACATGACCATACCCCTATACCCATAATTCACCTTATTTAAGGTGTCCCGTATAAATCACAATCCTTTATGATTCGTAGCTTGGGTGAAGTGAAACGAATCTGGGAAATTTTAGTCACTTAAAACTTGGGGCCATTTCACTTCACCCAAGCGACATCAATCTTTTTTCTTAGGCCCTCTGTTTACAATTCTAGTCTTTGGCTCAAAGCCTTGCTAATCTAACAAATTGTGAACAGGGGCCATCCTCCAAATTATTCTTTATCCAAAATTTCTGGCGTAATTAAGCCTTCTGCTATTTCACGCAAAGCCACTACTGTAGGTTTATCATTTTCCCATTCAACCATAGGTTGATCTCCTCGAACTGCAATCTGACGCGCACGTTTAGTGGCCACCATAACCAGTTCAAATCGATTTGCAACGTTTTTTAAACAATCTTCAACTGTAACTCGCGCCATAATTCATTCTCCAGTAGCAAAACCTTGCATTTTACTGCGATGATAACAGGAAAGAAAGCAATTTTGATTGTTTATTTATCTGCCGCCCAATACGTAGACGGTTTGCAATCACAATTGCACCTAATTCCATCGCTGCTTTTTCAAAATTATCATTAACGATTAAATAATCAAACTCAGAATAATGACTCAACTCATCCTGCGCTTTTTTCATCCTGTCACTAATCACTTTGTCCTTATCTTGCCGTCTATTCAATAATCGTTGTTTTAAGGCATCCAATGACGGCGGGACAATAAAAATACTTACCGCATTCGGAAAGGAACGTCTAATCTGCTCTGCTCCTTGCCAGTCTATATCCAGAACCACATCAATGCCATTTTGCAAACGGTTAGTAATTTGCTCCATCGATGTTCCATATAAATGATTAAAGACTTGGGCATGCTCTAAAAAAGCACCATCATTAATCATATGTATAAATTGTTCTTCATCAATAAAAAAGTAATCCACTCCATGCTGTTCTCCAGGTCGCATCATTCGTGTTGTATGCGAAATGGATACTTCAATATCATCAAGAGTTTCAATTAACTTTTTTACTAAACTTGTTTTACCTCCCCCAGAAGGTGCTGCAACAATAAATAAATTACCCGAATAATCACCCACAATAATACTCACTCAATGTTTTGAATTTGCTCACGCATTTGCTCAATTAACACTTTCATTTCCACTGCACTCTGAGTCAATTCCACAGAGTCAGACTTTGAGCTTAGCGTATTCGCCTCCCTATTTAATTCTTGCATCAAAAAATCAAGACGCCTGCCTGCTATTTTATCGCAATTTAGTATCCGATTCACTTCATCAAGATGAGTCTGTAATCTATCTAATTCCTCGCTAACATCAATACGAGTCAAAATCAAAGCAATTTCCTGCTCTACACGCGCTTCCTGAACTTCAAGTTTCACTGAGTGCAATCGGGTCAATAGCTTGTCTTTCACTTGTTCTGTTTGCATTAATACTATCGATCGAGCCCTCTTAATCTCTTGACCTAATTCACTTAATCGTCCTTCCACATGTGCTTTTAATGCGCTCCCCTCTGTGGCGCGCATTTGCCTTAGCTGCTCGACTGCCTCATTAAACAAGGAAAGTGCATATTCTCCTAACACCTCCACATCGGGCAAACTTGCTTGAATCACGCCAGGCCAGGACAGGACACGACTAACACCTAAATCATTCGGCAAATGGTGCGACTCAGCAAGCTTCCCACTTAAATTCACTAATGCATTTACCATGCCTATATTTATAAGCATAGACTGATTATTAGCACTTGTGTCTTGATATTTCAGCTGACACTCCAATTTTCCGCGATTGATCTTATCGCGCAGCAAATGGCGCAATTGTGGCTCTATAAATCGGAACGATTCAGGCAAACGAAATGAAACATCTAAATATCGATGATTAACAGACTTAATTTCCCAACAAAAATGACCTTCTTCGATTTGCTTTTGCACCCGCGAGAAAGCCGTCATACTTTGAAGCATATAGATACCAATAAAAAAATCCTACCTTGCGCGAATATACTCCAATTTAAAGCAATTGGACAGAGACAATCTGCCTGGAGGTGATATCAGCTCATAAATTCAAGTGATCAATATTACACCAATTTGATAATTAATTAAATATAAAGATAAAATATTCTCATGAAAATTAAATATAAATCAGCTAATTGTCCCGAGTTATTTCTTCAATCTGGGACTAAATAATTTACTTATTTTGGCGAAGAGATTGATTTTCTTTGCTGATTTTGGGACAAAAGTTCGTCCATCTTCTCATTCATCCAACTCATGAGTGTTATCCCTCGATACAATACTTGTGGATTTAACCTAAAAGACCCCCTTTTTGCATCAGTGTTTTTATCGATCACAAAGGATGGTCAACAAACACTTCAAAAGCTCCAGTAATACTTCCTGAGACAATGCTAGGGATTAACGATTATGCATTTTTATCACATCACACATACTTTAGGATGCATCGTGAGAAGTTAAGCGTTATAATTCTTAATTTTATCGAGGATTATCTAATGCGCCCAAGTAATCGAGAAGCCAATCAATTACGTTCTGTTAAATTAACCAGAAACTATACAAACCATGCTGAGGGCTCAGTTCTTGTTGAATTTGGACAGACCAAAGTATTGTGTAATGCATCGGTAACTGACGGAGTTCCCCGTTTTATTAAAGGAAAAAATCAAGGTTGGGTTACCGCTGAATACGGTATGCTCCCGCGCGCAACGCACAGTCGCACGGAACGAGAAGCAAGCAAAGGCAAACAAGGCGGCAGAACCATGGAAATCCAGCGTCTCATTGGTCGCTCGCTAAGAGCTTGTGTCGATTTAAAATTCCTGGGCGAAAATACGATAACTTTAGACTGCGATGTAATTCAGGCTGATGGGGGTACAAGAACAGCGGCTATTACAGGCGCCTGTGTCGCGATGAGAGATGCAATAAACTGGATGGTAGAGCGAGAAAAAATACGTAAAATGCCGGCATTTAATTTTATCGCTGCAGTTTCTGTGGGACTCTATCGCGGCCAGGCTGTAATTGACTTGGATTATGCTGAAGACGTACTTGCCGAAACCGACATGAATATCGTCATGAATGAAGCAGGACATTTCATAGAAATTCAAGGTACTGCCGAAGACAAACATTTTAATCGTGATGAATTAAACAATATGCTTGCACTTGCTGAAATGGGTATTCCTCAATTAATTGAATTACAAAAAAATGCGTAAACGCACCTAACTAACTTAAGGAATATATTCTGGCACCAAAATGTAGGCGGGGCTTTTACAGCCCAGCCTATATGCCTGGATTTCCTTAAGTCAGTACCATTGCTTAAATCTACCTTCAAGCAAATATTAAAGGGACCTAGAACAAAAATAAGTAAAACATTTAAGCACTCTCCAGACTACGGGAGGGAACTCTTTAAAATAAAGCCTTATCAATTGCCATATCACGTGCGGTATGAGTAGAAATTATATTTTTTTTCACCAGTTCAGTTAAATGCTGATCTAAAGTTTGCATGCCTTTTGCCTGACCTGTTTGGATAGAAGAATACATTTGCGCCACTTTATCTTCACGAATTAAATTTCGTATCGCACCGGTACAAATCATAATTTCCAAAGCAGCAACTCGCCCACCACCATTTTTTTTCAATAAGGATTGCGCGACTACAGCCTGCAGTGATTCAGATAACATCGAACGCACCATGGATTTTTCCTCAGCGGGGAACACATCAATGATCCTATTGATGGTTTTGGTTGCAGAATTAGTATGTAAGGTGCCAAAAACTAAATGCCCGGTTTCCGCGGCGGTCATTGCTAAACGAATCGTTTCCAGATCGCGTAACTCGCCCACCAAAATCACATCAGGATCCTCACGTAATGCAGAACGTAAAGCAGCATTAAAGCTCAGTGTATCTCGATGAACCTCGCGTTGATTTAACAAACATTTTTTGCTTTGATGTACAAACTCTATAGGATCCTCCACAGTTAAAATGTGATCATAACGATTTGAGTTGATGTAATCGATGATGGCAGCCAGAGTCGTGCTTTTTCCTGATCCTGTTGGACCAGTAATAAGTACCAATCCTTTAGGATAACTGGCCATTTCTTCAAAAATAGCCGGTAATCCTAAATCATTCATACTTAAAATTTCAGAAGGAATAGTACGAAAAACAGCTGCTGCCCCACGCAGTTGATTAAATACGTTCACCCTAAAACGGGCTAGATTAGTTATTTCAAAAGAAAAATCAGTTTCCAAAAATTCTTCAAATTCTTTCCTTTGCCGGTCATTCATCACATCATAGATGATTTTTATTACCTCTTTATGTTCCAAGGCTGGTAAATTGATTTTGCGCAAATCGCCATCCACACGAATCATTGGAGGTAATCCTGCAGAAAGATGCAAATCTGATGATTTATTTTTTACTGAAAACGCCAATAGTTCTGCTATATCCATTGCTTAATTCGTCCTGATTATTAATCAATAATAGGTTGAACCCTTAGTACCGTCCAACCACAAAATTATGATGCTATTAGATTAACTCACGAAGTGATACTCGGCAAATAGTGTTTCTTTTGCTATTGTTAAGGTTTGTACATATACCTAAATAATCATGAGTCTTCAGCAAAATCTATATCAAATAAAACAATTAATTAGGCAATCTGAACAGGACTTTGGCAGAGAACCCGGGGGCGTTCTATTACTTGCTGTCAGCAAACAACAAAGTATCGAGGCGATTAGCCAATTATTTCATCTTGGAGTTATCCATTTTGGAGAAAGCTATTTCCAGGAAGCACAACAAAAAATAAATGCATTAAAAAACATGCCTATATGCTGGCATTTCATTGGCCCCATTCAAAGCAATAAAACCAAAGGGATTGCCACTTCATTTAGTTGGGTTCACAGTGTTAGCCGCTTGAAAATCGCCCAGTATCTCAATGAGTATCGTCCAACTCATTTAGATCCACTCAACATCTGTTTACAAATTAGTTTAGTAGATGAAAAAACAAAATCAGGAATTCCTCCTGAAGATGCTGCTGAGCTGGCTTTGGCAATCAGTCAACTTCCTCACCTCAAGTTAAGAGGTTTGATGACTATCCCGCCCCCCCAACTAGATACACAAACACAATATGACTTATTTATTCAACTCAATCAACTCATGCATGCACTAAATCAGGAGCTCGGACTCAATATGGATACATTATCCATGGGAATGAGCGATGATTTAGTCCCTGCGATTAAAGCAGGAACTACTATAGTACGTGTTGGCCGGGCATTATTTGGTGAGCGACAAAAATAAAGCGACGCGATATAATCCAAATAAGTCAGTTGTAATAAATGCAGGATAGGGGAAAATATGTCTGGTCTTATTGCCGTAACACTATTTATTGTTTCTTTATTTTTTTCACTAGTTATTTTCAGTTTATGGCTTCGCATCGCGCTTCGTTATTTACGTGTCAGCGCACTTCATCCCGTAAGCCAACTTATTTATAAAGTAACTAACCCTATAGTCAACCCAATTCAACTGATATCAAAACAGCCTTATAAACCCGGACAAAAATATGATATCCCAGCCATTATCACCTTGGTTTTAGTTGAACTACTAAAAATTATCTGCATTAGCCTCCTTGCCTTAAATGGAATAATCCCGATTGTATTCATATTCATTTATATAATTGCTGACTTAATCATTCAACCTTGCGATATTTTATTTTATGCCATACTTATCCGGGTCATCATGAGCTTTATCAATCCAGAATGGCAAGGTCCAATTGCTGACTTCTTACGTTTGTTAACAGAACCTTTGCTAAGACTCGGTAGAAAGATTATCCCGGATATTTCTGGTTTTGATTTTTCTCCTTTTATCATCCTGGTTTTATTGAAAATTATTACCTTATTCATTAACGCAAATCTGCCCTGGAGATTATTATAAAAGCGGCTATACTTAATTTTAAGCAGAGGATTATCAGGATTGAATTATGAAATTGACGTTCCTCAGTAGCACTGGCTTAGGATTAATCCTTTTACCTTTTAGTTTATTTGCTGATACTCAATCTTATTATTGCCCACAAAACCACGGGTACATTAATTTAGGAATGACACCTGATGAAGTAATAGCAGCATGTGGCCAACCAGTGAGCCAACAAGAGTCAAATCAACCTCTTATACAAAAAATTCCCATGCAACAGCTCATTTATAATAATATGGGAACTCAAACCGCCTTTTACGGAGTATGGAACGTCCCCACCGGCAGCGGCGGCGCAACATTGGAAGTCGATGTTGTAAATCAAAAAGTACGTTCTATTAAATTAAATGGCTCAGATAGTAATGCGGTATCTATTTGTCAGGGAGCAAACATTCAGGCAGGGGATCCAGTACAAAAAGTGTATTATTCCTGTGGTTCTCCTTCTATGGTAAATAATACGTTTATCAATGAAGTTGTCCCAACAGCGGAAAAACCTCAAGTTTGGCTCTATCAGCCTGGGGAGTACCAACCTGCCGTTACCATGACTTTTGTTAATGGTAAATTGCAATCCATTCAATAGTCCGCAAAATGTGATCGGATGTATCATTACTTAATTCATTCTGTTCTCTATTTTTTCGCAAATCACAGTTCAACACTATGGCAAGTTAAAAAAATAAGATAAACTCTCAAAATTTTAGGGCAGAACTCTATTTAAATTGATGAGGCCACTGCTTTTTTTGGACTACTTATTGAGGTACGTTTTGAAATGACTGCAAGCATAGATGAAATCACTGTTGCATTTAGTGAAAATGGGACAGACACCGTTAAAGAGCTGGATAAGAAGGTATTGAGTAAAGGCGCCTGGACTACGATTATGTTTAAGTATCAGGATTGGGATAACGCCCAAAATGATTATGGACCCGTTAAATTTTCAATTCGACGTTATCAAAAACGGAATAATCAATATTGGCAAAAATCCAAATTTAATATATCCAGCGAGGATCAAGCACAGAAAATTATTGATATTCTCAGCGATTGGTTAAAATAATTGTTACATTGAAGCAATTTTGTTATTAAATTTTTTAAAATAAATATACTCTATCTCCCAGATTAAAATTTTATTTCTGCACCTACAGATGTATCTCGATATAAGTGTCTATAAATAAAAGACTTTTTTTCATCGCCAGCCTCAATAAAGCAAGCAAAATTCTGGGAGTTTTTGCTCAATTTGGGCACCCTTGTGCCCATAAAATAATCCTCACGATTTTTTTTTGTTCTAATTATTCATTTTTCTTAAGGTTCAGTTAATTTTTGCTCCTTATAATACAAATCCTATTTAACAATTGACTTAAAGTATTATCATGCAGACTAAAAAAGAAACTCAAACTCCTAAAACAGGACAAAAAACTACGACACCTATATGGTCTTTACCCATAGTACCCATTCCAGGATTAACAATGCCCCTGGACGTAGTAAAACAAAAACTACAAGCTTCAAAAACTGGGCAAAAACCTGGTGCTTCACCGGTATGGAATTTTCCAAACCTAACCCCTGCTCCATGGTTTCCTGATCTAAGCAAGATGCCATGGTTCAGCACACCGTTCGATATAGTAAAGCAAAGAATGCAAACTCCAAAAGTGAAACAACAATCTGGAACTACGCCAGTATGGAGTATGCCCAATTTCTTTCCTACTTCATGGTTCATCACTCCACTTGATGTGGTAAAACATAATTTACAAAGCCAAAAATCCGGGAAAAAAACTACGCCTTCACCGGTATGGGATTTACCTAGCTACGCTTGGTCATTCGTACCATCAAAGGAAACAGTGCACCAACAACTTTGGAATGGAACAAACTTTGCAACCGTTGCATTAGCAACAAGCTTAAGCATCGTAGCTGTTCAAAGTCCGGTAAAAACGATGTTAGTTAATTTATCCAAGAGCGGTACAATGATACCTCCTTATACAGGAGGAATATGGAGTGTCGCAAAACTATTGTATGCTGGAACTGGAGCTTCAATTTCAGGATCATTAGTTCGAACTGGTTACGTTACCGGCGCTAAAGGTGGAAGCAAACCATTAGAAGAAGGGGCACATGAGATCGGTAAAGAAGAGGGTAAAAAATACGCTATTAGTTACAGTTATGTTATGGCAATGGCTTTAGGCGATATCCTGGTAACCCAGATACCTGAATCATTGTCTACCTTGAAAAAAGTTCCAGGTCTACTCCCTACTGATTTTGTATGGAAAACTCCTAATAACGCATGGAAACTAATGATGGGCGGATTTATACCCAGATATGGTTCTGGAATGGTTAATTTTGCTGCTTTATGTGTGCTTGAAGAAAGAATAGCAAAAAGCTTGCCGATTCAAGATAAAAACGTAGCTCATTTCACTTCTGGAATGTTCAGTGGTATGGCTGCTGCCTTTTTCTCTTATCCGTTTACATCATTTAAAGATTATGCACTGGTACAATCTACAGTTAAAGATGGACATCTGCACAATGCAAGCACAATTAAATTAACCAAAGAGTTATTTTACTGCTTCATCAGCAATCCAGAAGCTTCATTAAAAACTTTTGGATCAATGGCTCTTAAACAAGTTCCCATGCGAATGGGCTTAACAGGGGTTATCTTTGCTCTGGTTGCTGGTGTTGGTGAAACTCTGGGTTCGGAACCACTGGCAAAAGTTGTTTCAGAAAAATATCAACCCACTTCACCAGGGAAATCCAAGCACAGTATGTTTGGGGGCAAACAAACAACTCCTCGTATTGAAGAGGTTCAAGAAACTAATGAAAAGGAAAAAGACACTGGTAGCAAACCACAATAGTGTTTAGGAAAAATTGCATAGAGCAAACTTATTAAATTTTATAAAATAGTTTGCTCTATGCAAAAATAGTGTATTATAGAGAGCTGCAATGCATAATTTTAAGCCATATATTGCAGCTTTTAACACTATTAAAAAGGATGATAAAATGATGTCACGTCTTGGGATGTTCTTCAAACCAGTTCTTGAAACCACAGCTTATTCTATTGGCGCAGCTACAGTAGGTAGTAGTATTTATCACGCCGGAACTTATATTAACAAAAAAGCAAAAAAACAAGAGCAAGGACAAGAGCAAAGTAAAAATGATATAAATGTTTCTCTTGAAAATGATAGTGAACTGCATGCATCCGGACCAGGGATGAAAATTGGATTTTAATCCCATCATTTATCGTTATGAATGATCTCAAAGATCGGTGTAGTTAAATTAGATTTATCAACACCGATCCAAATTTGTCTTACAAAAAACCAAAAGAAATTATACCCATTCCAAACCTGGATGAGAACGTTCGAAGTATTTCTGAACCATTTCCTCTGAAACTAAATCCAAACGCGCTGGATGCCATTGAGGATTTTTATCCTTATCAATCAATAACGCCCTGACTCCTTCATAAAAATCATAATCATGCATAAAATGACTTACGATGTCATAGTCGGTTTGCAGGCATTGTGCTAAAGAAAGCCCCTTTGCCTTTTGTAATTGAGCTAACGTAACTTTAAGGCTCAGGGGAGATTTTTGGGCTAGAGTATTATCAACTGCTTCAGCCCATACTGTGTTGGCGCTTTGTAGGGAGGCGCGAATCATTTCAATTGTTGGGTGCGCAAAACAAACATCAATCAATGGCTTAATTTGACTGACCTCCTCAGTAGCAGGTACAACAGAAAAGCGCTGCAAACATTGATTGACACGTTCAAAAGCATCTATTGATAAATCTTCATTCATTAATGCATCATACAAAGCAGGCATTTGTTCCGAAGACACTATTTTTTTAACCAATCCAGCTTTCACCGCATCGTGTGCACCAAGACGATTCCCGGTCAAGCCTAAGTAAGTACCCAAATATCCCGGACACCGTGTTAGTAAATAGCTTGCACCAATATCAGGAAAAAAACCGATACCTGTTTCAGGCATAGCGAATACGAAACGTTCGCTGGCTATAGGATGACTTCCATGCATGGAAATCCCTACCCCTCCTCCCATAACAATGCCATCAATTAGAGAAATGTAAGGTTTACTAAAATGGTGAATAAAATGATTTAATCGGTATTCGTGCCAAAAAAATTGCATTTGCTCTGCATCATTTACTTGTCCGGAAAAATAAAGCGAACGTATATCTCCTCCAGCACAAAATGCATTTCCTGAGGCAGCACGCACGACTATCGCATGAATCGTATCGTCGTCTTTCCAAAGACTTAACTGTCTTTGTATATTGAGAATCATATTTAAAGTCAGTGCATTTAGCGCGCTGGGTCTATTTAATGTAATAACGCCCAATGAACCTTCTTGATTAAAAAGTACTTCATCAGTCATGATTATCTTCCTTCGAACTCAGCTGCTCGTTTATCCAAAAATGCAGTTACCCCTTCTTGTTTATCTTCAGAAGCACATACTTTAGCAAAGTGAATTGCTTCCAGATGCAAGGCCTCGGTTAAAGGCAAATCATAACCATGATCAATAACCTCGATAACACTTGCAACCGCAAGAGGGGCCATACTCAAAATTCCACGCAATAATGTTTTTCCATGCTCCAACAAAGCCTCAGGTTCTACAATATCACTCACCAATCCCCAATGTAATGCCATTTCTGCATTAATAAATCGTCCGGTCAAACATAAATCTAAAGCACGTCCTTTACCGATTAAACGGGCCAATCGTTGTGTGCCGCCATAGCCAGGAATAACCCCCAATTTTACTTCTGGTTGACCGAATTGAGCTTTAGTTGAAGCGATTCTTAATGTTGCAGAAATTGCTAATTCACACCCGCCACCAAAGGCAAATCCATTTACTGCAGCTAATGAAGGCTTACCTAAAGTTTCTAAAAGACGGAAGACCTCTTGTCCACGACAAGCAAATTCATATCCTGTTTGTGCAGTACATTCAGCCAATCGGTTAATATCTGCGCCGGCACAAAAGGCTTTACCCTGGCCAGTAATTATTAATGCCTTAACTTTTGGATTTATTTTTGCATAATGGAATAATTCTTCTAAAGCATCTAATACTTCGGAGTTTAAAGCATTTAACTTTTCGGGTCTGTTCAAAGTTAAAGTCAAAATTCCCTGGCTATCTAAATCTTGTTCAATTAAATTCATTTCATTACTCCTTTTCTGTAAGAACATACCGTAGCCTGGGTGCAGCGAAGCGGAACCCGGGATAGTATGCAGCGCTAAAACCCGGGTCCCGCTTCGCTGCACCCAGGCTACAAACTCCAAGCACATCAATCAACACAAAAAGTGCTCCTCATCCAAAGTTGCCTTCGCTACAATTTCTCGCATGATTTCATTAGTGCCTTCAAGAATTTGATGCACTCGCAAGTCCCTGAATATTCGCTCAATTTGATAATCACGTAAATAACCATATCCCCCATGGATTTGCATTGCTTTGTCACAAATACGGAAGGCAACGTCCGTAGCCAAACGTTTCGCCATGGCGCAATATAGAGGGACTTGAGAATCATTTTTATCCATCGCATTTGCTGCTCGATAAACCATTAAACGCGCTGCTTCGTAATCGGTAAGCATATCGGCAAAATAAAAACGTAATGCTTGCATCTCGGTGAGCGGTTTACCAAATTGTTTACGCTCATGCATATAGTTTTGAGTTAAGCGTAAGCAAGCAAGGGCACCTCCTAATGAGCATGAGGCAATATTTATCCGCCCTCCATTTAAAGCATTCAATGCAATTTTAAATCCCATGCCTTCATCACCCACACGATTGGCAATGGGTACGCGGCAATTTTCAAAATACACCATACAGGTAGGTTGACTATGCCATCCCAATTTTTTCTCTAATTTCCCAAAACTTAATCCCGGCGTATTTTTTTCAATTAACAAGCAACTTATCCCATGATGCGACTCATCACCAGTACGAACCATACATAAATATACATCACTTACTGAACCACCCGAAATAAAGGCTTTGGAGCCATTAAGAACATAATAGTCTCCATCTATCACAGCCTTGGTTTTTAAAGAGGCAGCATCAGAACCGGATTCAGGTTCTGTCAAACAATAACTCCCGAACACCTCCATGGAGGTTAATTTAGGTCCCCACTTCATTCGTAACTCAGCATCAGCATATCGATCAATTAAAGAAGTAACCATATTATGAATGGAAAGATAAGCACTTGTACTGATACAACCTGTTGCTAATTGTTCAAACAATAATGCGGAGTCTAACCGTGTTAATTGTGCCCCACCAATATCCTCACGCGCCATCATCCCAGCCATTCCTAATGCGGCGGCCTCACGTAACACCTCCATGGGAAAATAATGATGCTCATCCCAATTATCAGCCATAGGAGCCAATTTCTCGCGCGCAAAATCAGCTGCCATCTCACGAAAGGCCAAATGTTCTGCTGTGAATTCAAAATCCATAAACTGTCCTTAGAAAATTTATTCAAATGTATTATTATTGCGAATTTTTATCCTCCATGAAAGAGATATGCTTCGAAAATTACCTAGAACATTTTATGAACGTGATACAATTAGTGTTGCCAAAGAGCTTTTAGGGAAATACCTTGTCCATAACCAATCCGGACTTGAATATATAGGAAGAATTGTTGAAGTAGAAGCGTATCTAGGACAACATGATCTCGCCTCCCATTCCTCTAAAGGCCTTACCCCAAGAACGAAAGTCATGTTTGGTCCAGCTGGATATGCCTATATCTATTTAATTTATGGGATGTATTATTGTACCAATGTCGTTACAGAAACTGAGGGTACAGGTTCTGCAATCTTGTTACGAGGTGTTGAACCCATCAAAAACATTCAAGGAAGAACGCAAGGGCCCGGATTGCTCTCCAAAGCAATGCATATAGATAAACAATTGAACCAATGTGATTTAACCGGTGATATTTTTTACATTGCAGAAGCAGAAAACCAAAGTCCGTTTACCATTGTTGAAAAACCAAGAATTGGGGTTCATTATGCAAAAGATTGGGCAGAAAAATTACTGCGTTTTTATATAAAAGATAATGCTTTTATTTCCAAACCCTAATCCTTAAAAAAACAGTAGATCTCGTAGTGGGAATGACTGGTGTGTCTGAATTTTAAAGAGTTTTTTAAATTTTTTTGACGAAGGCATAGCTACTGCTATTGGAAAAAAACTCTTTAAAATTCAGTGCAATAGGCATTCGTGCTAGAGATCTACTGCTTTTTTAAGGATAATGATATGATTGCAAATTTCCTGGTCGTGAAAAGAATAAGAATAAACACATGGAAACTCTTGCAGCACCTGTAATTCGTAATAACTCACTTGCCGTACTCAAAGAATATTTTGGTTTTGACTCGTTTAGAACACCCCAGGAAGACATCATTCATGATGTTATTGCAGGATATGACGTTCTCGTTTTAATGCCAACAGGAGGTGGAAAGTCCCTATGCTATCAAATACCTGCCATAGTAAGACCAGGAATAGGTATTGTTGTTTCTCCATTGATTGCATTAATGGAAGACCAAGTGGCTGCACTCAGATTACAGGGGATTCGTGCTGCATATTATAACTCCTCTTTAACCAGTGAAGAGGCAAAAAACGTATTAATGCAATTACATCAGGATGAATTGGATTTGCTGTATATCGCTCCTGAGCGGCTAATTAGTACGTCATTCCTGGAGCGCTTACAAGAATGTCATATAGCACTTTTTGCCATTGATGAAGCCCATTGTATCTCTCAATGGGGGCACGATTTTCGCCCCGAATATTCTGCTTTAGGTATTTTAAAAAAACATTTTCCTGATATTCCAATTATTGCTTTAACTGCAACTGCTGATAAACAAACACGCCAGGATATCGTTGATAAATTAAACTATTCACCCAAAAAATACATTGCTTCATTTAATAGACCCAATATCCATTATAAAGTAGTCCCTAAAACCAATGCTGTGAAGCAATTAAATCAATTTTTGCAAACAGTAGAACAACAATCAGGAATTATTTATTGTGGGACCCGCACAAGCGTAGAGAATCTTGCCAAAAAATTACAAGAAATTGGTTTCAAAGCTCGTGCCTATCATGCAGGACTTCCCCATAAAGAACGCCGAGAAGTCCAAACTTTATTCAGGCATGATCGTATTGATATTGTTGTTGCCACGATCGCTTTTGGGATGGGAATTGATAAACCGAATGTTCGTTTCGTTATCCATCATGATTTACCTAAAAATATTGAAGGTTACTACCAAGAAACGGGACGTGCCGGACGCGATGGATTACCAGCCCAAGCACTGTTACTTTATGACCCAGCGGATAGCGCAAGATTACGCTCCTGGATTATTAATAACCCACTCGATGAACAAAGACGAGTTGAAACCAATAAGCTCAACCACATGCTTGCTTTCGCTGAAGCGTCCTATTGTCGTCGCCAAATTTTATTACGCTATTTTGATGAACCTTGTGACACGGAATGCCAATATTGTGATGTCTGTGAAAATCCGCCAATAACCGCTGATGCAACAGAAGATGCGCAAAAATTCTTATCCTGTATTTATCGATTACGGCAAAATTATGGTTTAACGCATACCATAGACGTATTGCGCGGCAGTTCTTCAGATAAAATAAAACAATACGGTCATGAACAAATAAGTACCTTTGGCATTGGTAAAGACAAATCTGCCCACTACTGGAAGCACCTGGCCTGGCAACTCATTCATAAAGACTATTGTATACAGGACATGAATCATTTTAATGTTCTTAAATTAACACCCAAAGCCATTCCTTTACTTAAAGGCGAAGAAAAAATCTCGCTTACGTTACCTAGTACTGATCTTAAACGGGGTAAAAAGAAAACCAAAGAACGACACCCAATTGAAACGATAAACACGCCGTTATTCGACTTGCTTCGTGCATTAAGACGCCGGTTAGCAGATGAAGAAAATAAACCGCCATTTATGATTTTCAGCGATGCAACCTTACATGCTATGACTGAAGTAAAACCTCAAAATTTGGAACAGTTGCTTACAGTGCCCGGTGTAGGTCAACATAAATTGGCTCATTATGGACATCAATTCCTTAACGTATTAAGCGGATACAGTGAATTGGCAGCAAATTAGATGCGCAATATCGTGAGCTATACTATAAATACAAAGGATTGTACCTGAGGTTTTAAATGACCTTACCCCATAAAGAGGAAATCGTATTTCTTTTTGAAGGCTCACTTCGATCCCTACCATTTAATATAGTTTTAGCAATATTATTAGCTTTAGAGCTTCTGTATGTGAACGTTCCTTTGCAACAAGTTATATGGATATCACCTGTTATCCTGGCCAGCGCAGCTAAATGTTTTTTTTGTCATTACTTTCTCAAAAAAGGGCTAGGACACTACGAAAATTCCCATATTTTAATCTATTTTATTTTACTCACATTCATTATGGGAATTACATGGGGAGTCTTTTACTGCCTTATGTTTTCTTACATATCAGTTGTACAAGAATTTATTATTATTTTAGCACTAGGTGGATTAAGTGCTGGTGCAATAGCGTCATTGACTGTTTATCTTCCTGCTTATTATGCCTACGTCATTCCTATCTTTATTCAACTAATCGCCTACAACTATTGGATAGATAAAGGAGAGCGAATTACTCTTGCAATTATGCTTTTATTTTTTTTAATAATGTTGATCGTTTCTGCAAGAATGAATCACTCTTCATTAAATAAAATATTCCTATTATCCAGAGAAAAAGAAAGCTTAATTGATGATTTACAAACGCTCTCGATAACAGATGCGTTAACCGGTTTATACAATAGGCGTTATTTTCAATCTATTTTACAGAAAGAATGGGATAAAGCGCAGCGTAATCATTATTCAATAATTTTAGTATCCATTGATATAGATAACTTTAAACTGATTAATGACAATTTGGGGCATACTTCCGGGGATAATTTTTTAATTTATTTTGCTAAACTATTAAAAAAAGGATTTCGTCGTGCCAATGATATAATTTTTCGTGTTGGTGGTGATGAATTTTTCATCATTCTGGTCAACCAAACTATTCAAGAAGGCCTCAGCGTATGTCATTCATTCAATGATCAATTTAATAATAAGAAATCTAAAAAAAAATCCATAATGAAACACATCACTTTGAGTATGGGTATAGTCTCTACTCAAGGTAATTATAAATTGCAAATTGATACTTTAATTGCCTTAGCAGATAAAGCACTTTATCAAGCCAAAAATGAAGGTAAAAACAGAATGGTTATAAAAGAATTAACTTGACCGCCACAGCCTCCGGACTGTTAAGGTAATATCAATTCTCCTTGAGCGTTAAAACGATATCGATTTTGATCCCAGCCCTGACCAAAAAGTCTCAGTACGGAGCTGTAATAACTGTCAGCAGTCAGTTCTTCTGCGTCCATACGCTGTCTTTGCACTGCAAGCTCTGAAGGATTATTTGCTAATAATGGTAACAGTGCAGCGGCAAAACCAATAGAGCCTTTGCCTTCTGTTTTACCCGTCAGAATATTAATTTTCTCTGGTGGAGCCCCCAATTGTTGCGTCAGTCCAATAATAGGCGAAAAGTGTTTTGTCAATTTTGCTGCTTGAGGTGCCTCATGAGCTAACATCCCTACCCAAAGATAAACACGAATCGCATTGTAACTACCTAAATTAGGAGACTTTAGATCAGGCTGCCAGCCATGATTCTTTTTCCAAATAACCCAATCGGGCGCAAATCCTTTGGGGGAAGTTTCTAACAATAACCGCCTGCTATTACGCTCAAGGATATTCCATTTGCTATTGAGTTGAGCAAATCGAGCAAATAACTGAGGAGGTAAATAACTGGGATTAAGGCGCCAGTAGTTTTTAAAATTAAACCCAAATCTACCTGGAAGTAGCATGAGTCCAAATCCTGGAATTTGAACTACTTCTTCTTTCTGGATACGTTGGAGAAGCTTTTTACCAAGAGAATTATATCGCTTATTGTTCCATAAGCGCCCTGCTTCCAGTAAATCATAAGCAATCCATAAGTCGGAATCTGCCGCTGAATTACGGTCTAAAACAGTCCATTTTTTCTGAGTATTTTTTCCCCATTCCCATGCAGGTAGATGCTTTCCCAAATCACCTGCAGCAAGATTGCTTTCCGTCCAGTGTAATAATTTATCAAACATAGGCTGATCATGAGCAACTAAAGCAAAGAATAATGCATAACTTTGCCCCTCAGAAGTAGTCTTTCTTTCCGAAAGTTGTGGATCAATGACTCGTCCATCCGTACTGATGTAGTACTGCTTAAATTTCTCCCAAATTGGCCATTGGGTACTTGCCATGGCATTACAAATACCCAACATAAATAAAATAATAATTAATAAGCATTTCTTAATTTTTAATTTAAAAATCACGTTTTATCCTTTTGAGTGCCTTTCAAACGATGTCTGATGAGCACTAACAAACCATTCCAGAGCAAGAATGTGATAATCACAGCTGCCAAAAGAGATAAAAGTGCTAGACTAACCGGATGTTTTTGCAACGAGTCCCAAATGCGATCCAAAAACGGTAGATATCCCAGATAGTACTGATTACCTACCCGTAAGCTATTAATTCCAGAGTCACGGATTACAGCCACTGAACCAAAGATTTTGTCCACATTTTTATTATTAGTTAAGGCCCTATTCAGTAAATCAAAACCTTGCTGACTTTCAGCTAATAAAGCAATAATACTGCGTTTTTTATAATATGGGGATTGGATACCGACAATAGCTGCCACAGAACCCATTGCAGTGACAGTAGTTTTACTTTCAGCTGCACTGAAAGGAGTCAGTCGATGTATGTCTGGCATTGCATTTCTATTTAAAGGCTTTTTAATCCAATCTTGGGTTTTATTAATCAGCAGATTAAGGTCATCATTATCTCGAAGGTCTTTAGGCAAGGTGCCAATAATTAAAAGATCAGCATCTTTATTTTTAACTCGCGACCAGTTATCTGTCAAAGTCATCGCTAGGATAGGATAACCGGTTGCTGCCCCAATGTTACCCGCAACATTCAGTAAAGAAGTCACTGCTTCAGGTTTTGATTGGGGATCAATATAAACTACCGTTTGTGACAGATCAGCCCAAATACTAAAAGGAAAACCTGAACTCATGAACGCATTTAGATTAGGCATTGCAAAATAATGATAATAATTGGAAAGATCTAAAGTTGAAGCATCATCAATAACTCCTAGATTATTAATTACCTGATAAGTGATGCATTGTTCATTTTGCATTCCTCCAGCCACTTGCGTTCCATATGCAAAATTAAAGGTAAATTGGTTATTTGCACCCAATTTTGCTGGAATATAGAGTTCTTTACGTGTTACTGCCATATTTCCTGAAAAGGCCCTCTCTCCCTTCGGCTCCAGCACATAACTTTTTATAAAAGAATTATTCAGGCTAATATCCAGCTGTGACCTGCTTGCGGCCGGTGGCAATGAATAACGGTACTTTAAGAGTAGGTGTATACCTCTGGTATGATGCAAAAATAAATCAGGCGGTACATTAAATCTAAGGGAGACAGGATAAGGAGTAAACCCTTTTGTTTGGAGTTGCTCGTCAAACTCTTTTAATTTTGCAAAAGTTACTGGCTTATTGGTAGGCATCCAGTTTGGCGCATCATAAGGCTTTCGAGGTTCTAACATTTTTACGTTATCGATAATAACGCTTGGTCCTCGAAAAAGGACATTACCCTGCGCTATGCCCTGAACAGCAGTGACTAAATCCTTATCATCACGCCCCGAAATCAACAGTAATTTGATATAGGGATTATTGGGATGGCTTATCATTTCGACTGTAGGAGCTTGCACTGTTTTATAATTTTTCAAGAAATTAGGTCTTTGTGTATTCGTTGCAAATACTATGGAGTTTCTTGTAGGCACCTGGTTAAACGAAACAGGGAAAATCGATCCACGCCATAAAGCCTTACTTCCAAACCATGACGCCAGAATTGCTGCAGCATGCTGTTGCGCCAAATTAGGTTGTCCAGAAAATATAATGGGCAGATTTAACTGATTATTATCTAGTGAATCAAAAAAAGGCGCTGGAAAATGTGAGAGATCATTTTTCAAAAGTAAGCTTTGAAAATTCAACTCAAGATAGCTGTTCTTGTCAATATCTATCCATATGGAGCTGTGTGCTGGATTTTCACAAATCGCTTTATAATGACCGATAAACTCAAGGCGGAGACGGTTAAAATCATTGATAAAACGAGAATCGATGGGTATATCTATGGAATTCAATTTACCTAATTGCTCAGTACTAATTGGGATCACGTCGACCAATTCGTCATTTAGATAAATTTTAAGTTGTGAAAGTAAAGGAATAAGTGCGGGTGAAGGGATAAATTGCAAATGTAAAGCTGCTTGAAATATCAATTCATCTTTACGCATGGTAAACTCGATATTTCTTCCTGTAGTAAAGTTACCTAAAGTAAAATTGCCTTGCTGCTGATTTAAATTATTAAAATATAACTTAACTTTTCGTGTTGGGACATTGGCCGGAACAGATAATATAGGTTTTGCAATCTGACCAGGATTTGTTGTATCAGCAGGAGCAGCGTGTAAGTGAAATCCAAAAACCAGTAATGTAATCCAAATTATTTTTCTTATCATTATCTCATCCATTAGTTTTAAATTTTATTCCAATTTCAATCGATGCCTAGAGGTTGCTCTTTGGTATAGGCCTAGGGCGTCGTGGAAAAAATGTCCCCAACCAAATAATTGCCTGGGTAAAGTCTATAAGTAGCTTACGAACTCTACTGGGTGTAAATTCTATGATATCGTAATAACCACGCAAATCCAGTGCAAATACATCACGCATACTTTTCAGGGGCTTATCCTGACTAAATTCTTCTTGCCATAATGACCAAACATCAGCGCGCGCAAAAGTACATTGAATAAAATCGATATTTTGCCTGAGAGATAGCTCATGTAACTTGATACCCGCATTGCGATAAAATGTAAAGGCAATAGTTCCAGGGAAAGCAAATTCGTCTTTTCCTCGTTTGAGGAGAAGAGTTATCTCTTCTCCTGTATGAAACAAGTCTTGCTCCTCCATTTGTATACCTACTCCTCTATCAGAATAATTCTTAAGGATGCATTGATATACATGTCCATCCGATCGCATGATTGCTGCTGGCATAATAAATGTCACGCGAGGCGCTCTACGTCGTTGTCTTGCCTCAATACTTACTCCCAGCGCACCCCCAAGAATAGCTATATTATATAAAGACCAGGCTGAAGTAATAAGAACAGCTAAAATTGTAGCAGCTGGGTCCACAGTCAATCGAAAAGCGGCCGTGATTAAACCTGCAATATTAATAAACAATAAGACGATATACGGTCGTGCTGTCAGCCAATCTACATGCTCTTCTGAAATAATATCCCCTTTAGGCGTCACGTTAAATTTTCCCTTATATGGATTGATTAAAGCCATAGTTGTAGGAACCGCAATATACCAAGCCATTACTGTTTCATAGATTTCATTCCATAAAAAATGACGAAACCGACCTTGAATTTGATTATTAGTCAATACTGCATGAACAATATGAGGTACAGCATAAAGTAGTATCATAACCCCAGATGCATAGACTACATACGCATTTAAAATCAAAAACGCCGCTGGCGTGATGAAAAAAATTAACCGAGGAATGCCAGAAAGAAAATGCAACATGGCATTAAAATAACAAAGGCGTTGTCCAAAGGCTAACCCTTTACCGAACAAGGGATTATCCATACGTAAAATCTGTACCATACCGCGTGCCCAACGAATACGCTGGCTTACGTGACCTGCAAGACTTTCGGTTGCCAAGCCTGCTGACAATGGAATACGAATATAAGCAGAATTATAACCAAGACGCTGAAGTCGCAAGGAGGTGTGTGCGTCCTCGGTAACGCTTTCTACTGCCAGGCCACCAATTTTTTCCAATGCAGAGCGGCGCATGATGCCGCTCGATCCACAAAAGTAAGTTGCGTTCCATGTATCATTCCCATCTTGTACCACACCATAAAACAAAGCACTTTCATTGGGTGTTTTTCGAAACGATTTCAAATTGCGTTCAAAAGGGTCAGGTGAAAAAAAGTGATGCGGGGTTTGTAAAATCGCAAGATTGTGATCTTTTAAAAACCAGCCCACAGTCAATTGTAAAAAAGGATGGGTAATTATGAAGTCGCAATCAAAAATTGCTACCAATTCACCATGTGTTTGTTTTAGAGCATAGTTAATATTGCCTGCTTTTGCATGTTCATGAGAGGGACGTGCTATATAATGTACTCCTGCTTCCTCGGCAAATGCTTTAAATTCAGGACGGTTTCCATCATCCAGAATATAGATATTCAGTTTTTCTTTAGGCCAATCCAAGCCCAGAGCCGAGTAAACGCCAGGTTTTAATATACTTAATTCTTCATTGTAAGTAGTGATCATGATATCTACAGTGGGCCACATAGACTGATCAGCAGGTAGTGGTACCGGCTTACGATGTAGTGGCCAAATACTTTGAAAGTATCCTAATATCATAACCAGCCAAATGTAGGTTTCAGCAAAGATAAGCAAGATTCCAAAAACAGCACTTTCTGTATCATCCCATACTAAAGTATAGGCATACCTCCACCATAAATAGCGACATGAAACAATCACAGAGAGGACAACCAGCATAATAGTTCCTACTTGACCAGGAGCTTTACGAATACTCATTGCCATTCCCCATAGAAGTATCACAAAAATTAATTGTGCCAGTGGTTGAAACGGCTGGGTAATGCAAATCAATAATAATAGGACTGAAAAAATGCCTAATATAATAAACAACACACGGCGTACAATACTTTTTGTTTGGTTAAAACGCTTCGCAGTGTGTTCTGCTACTTTGTTCTCTTCGATCTTATCCGGCAGTCCTTCTATCCAAGAGTAATAATAATTAATACCTCTTTGCAAAAAATTGTGACTTGTTCTTCTTTTTTGTTCTGTATAAAACACAATAAGCCATAGGCTTTGAATGAAATAACGAAATATGTCTCCTGGACGAGGATGTTTTCGGGAAATATGTGGAAACCAAGCGTAATGATTCCTTCGCACCCATTGCCAACGGGGTGATTCCAATCGTAAAAAAGTCCATGCGGTTATTTGGAGTAAAATAATACAAATCGTAGTAAAAAATGAAGTGTGATGATGAAAAAAACCTTGGTAAATCCTTTCAACTTTTTTATATGCAGGGTGTGACAAAAGCAAATGCAGGATCTTGCTCATTTTGTAGTTCCAAAATCATTGCTCATGCACCATTTAGCTAAGGCATTTATATCTTGAGCTATTAAACTATGTGCGTGACATTCTCCTACAGGTTTTTTAGATGCGAGCGCTTCTGCAAGTGCCTCGTCACTATGAAGTACTATTGGTAAAAAATGTGTTAACAGCCTTTGCCATAACTCATATAAATCTTTTTGCAATAACTTGGCTGCAGAATAATGATTCATTAAAAAATAACACTGCTCTGGATTTTTTTGCTGATGCAAACGAATGTGACAGTTGATGTCTGGGTTTAACAATAAGAATACGATATCTGCTCTGTCCAATACCTGTTGAGTGAGTAAGGTAGTATCAGAGGCCAGGTCAAGTAAAATCCAGCGGTAATCATTTCTTGTGACTAAATTATCTATATTATTTTTCCAAAAATCAGGATCTTTCTGGAGTTCATTTTCCAAGTTAATACGCTCAGTTTGGGTTATTTTCCCAAAAGGCAAATAACTCAGGCGTTTGTTATAAGAGTGAATACTTTCACTCCAATCACCGTGGTCATGATAAGTGCGCGCCCAGCCCTCTGCCTGTTCAAACGGCATATTAAAATGCAAGCGCAATAAGTTATCCGTTGTAAAATCAATTACCAATACTGACTCCTTCAATTGCGCTAAAGCCCAACCCAGGCCCGCAGCAATGGAGGTTACACCTATCCCTCCACGGATTCCTTGTAACGCAATTACTGGCATGCTCTTGTCCTATTTATCTTTTTGAGCCAATTTCACTAAACTCTTTCAATATTTTCCAGCGTTCGATTATTTCTTTGATAATTTCTTGTTTTGAAATATCTACGTACATTAACTGAGTTAAAGAATATATCTTACTCAGTATGAGCAAATCATCCTGAAGCCCAAAAGATCTCAGTCCATGTGGATCTGATATCTGATTGTTCATAGTACACCCTTATAAGCTGTGTATAAATCGGACTTCCCCATTTAAACATAGCTTGCTTTGATAAAAAGATCAATTTTATCTATCAGGTTATGCTATTTTAGAACTCGCCTTCATAGGGTTTGTTTACAATTTGCTATCTTAAGGCAGATGCTGCGGTTTTGCACTGAAATGGAAGATTTTGACCAAGAAACTAGAATTGTAAATAGACCCTAAGTATGGAGGTTTTGTGTTGCAGACGATATAAGTGTCTCATGTCTTTTATCAATAAGTTCCTGTGCTTTAACAATAATTGGATTTTCTTGTAGGTTTTCATCTGGGTGTGCTAGTCGACGGAGTTCTTTATATCGATCTAACTCCTGTTCGCGCATATAAAGTTCAAATTCCTTATAAAAGGATTTGCCATTCTCTGGTCCAAGAATCTCAATAAATTGTTCATACAAACCTGTTTTGGGATTACTGTAAAAACAAATATCCATGAATTTTTTCTGGTAAATGGAAGAAAACTGATAGGGCTCACCCACAATCTCCGGTATTTGGTTAAAGAGGATATTCACTCCTTTTGCCTGAGATTCATTTTTTGCTTGATATAAAAGCTGAATCACTTCCTCACGTTTTTCCTTTGGCACAATAATTGATCGGACCGCCGCAAATTTCTTGTTTTCATCATTTAAAAAGGGAGCTCCCCCTACGCGAGCACCTCGTTCAGCAAGCGAGAGCTTCATCCTTCCATCTGGCAAATCTTTTAAAGTGGCAAGAACGCCATGCCCCTTAAAACCAGTTGCCTGAAAAGCCATACTGTCCCTACTGAGGCGATTTAATATATTCCCAACTGTTGCATCAGATTGGAGTTTATCTAACACACCTAATAAGTGTTCGAACTGTAGAGAATATTCTGGATGTTTCTCATGAATAAACGCCTTTAAATAGACATTAAGAACCTGAACCCCTTCATCAAATAAACCAGAACCAAATTGAACATCCGCATTAGGAAACTTAAGAACCTCATTCAACTTTTCTCCACCAAAGATAAAATAAAGTCTGCGTCGACCATTATATTCCCTATAATCAATCTGATGCGCTTCAAAAAAAAATTTGAGGGTTTCCTGTGGAAACGTATTTAATGGAGCGATGGTGATGACCGATTGAGCTTTATCGTTTTTGGCCAAAACATCAGCTCCCCCTGCCAAAAGTAATGGGATTGCCTCAAAATTTTGGCACGCTACAGCTGACAGCAAAGGGGTATTTCCCTGCTCATCTTTTGCTTCAATGAACTCCTTTTTTATCTTAGGTTCTAAAGCAACTAAACCAAGCATTTTCTCTATTTCATAAGTTCGCTTATGGATTATTGCTGTGTGTAAGGGTGATTCTCCTTTATGATTTTTTTTCAGTATCAAAGCAGGACTATGAGTATGAATATAACTCATGGCATCACCCAAATATCCTTTGGCCAATAACAAATGAAAAGCGGTATTTCCCTCATTATCTTGAGCCTCCAATGAACCACCTTCTTTATGGAGGAACTCGACCAATACATCGGAATTAACTTCAGCTGCTGCTAACAAAGGGGTTTTTCCTTTGGCATTTCTTTCTTCCAGTGGAAAAAGACCACGAGCGACTATATGTTCAACTAGAAAATCCTGACGACTTTTTATTGCTACGAATAAAGCGTTATCACCCTCACTATCCTCATCATGAACGGGTGAAGGATCCAGACTAAGAAAATAATCGACTAATTTTATATTACCTAAATGTGCCGCTAATAGCATAGGAGTCATTTGGGATTTATCTGTAGCAGATAAAGAAGCACCGTGTTCCACTAACCATTGTACTGATACTAAATCTCCTCTTCTTACGGCATCAATTAAAGCTTGATCTTTTTCATTTGCAGTGCTTTGTGCCACAAGTAAACCAGCGATCTCAAGTTGAGATGACTCAAGCGCAAGTTGAAAAGCTGTTTTACCTTGATTGTTTTTCAAATCTGCAAGTAAACCACGTTCCAACAGATAAGATACACATGCCAAATGTCCATTTTTTGCAGCTAAGAACAAGGCATTTTCACCCCTATCATTCACTACTGCGAGGTCAGCACCCACTTTTTCCAAAAATTTAAGTGCATCTAATTGTCCGTTTTCAGCCGCAAACGTGACTGCACTTTCCCCAAGCTTATTTTTTTGGTGTGGGTCACAACCGCTTTGAAGTAAATATTCAACAACTTCTAAATTTCCTCTCCCAACAGCAACCATAAGAGGATTATTCCCCTGATTGTCCGTCACTTTTACAACGAATTCTTCAGGAAATAATTTAAGTACATCTACTCGATTGTTATATGCAGCGAAATGCACACAAGACCAGCCATCTTTTGTTTGGTGGCGAAGTAAACTTTCTTTATCTCGTGTTATGCCCAAAAGAATCTGTAATGCCATTACATCGCCTAATGCACTCGCAACGATGGCAATTTTACCAAGTCCCTCCCTACGGAAACCGCCTGGGGGTAATCCCTTCATCTTATCGTACTGCTGTAAGACAACCAGCTTAGATGAATTGCTAAATTGGGGATTAGATTGTAATAATGGCATTGTCTTCATTGATGAATGTAAATAACAACACTCTATAGGAGTGAATCCATTATCATTGAACGTTTTTAATATTGAACTATTGAACTCCTCTGACTTTGCCATAAGCATTTTCAGCATTTCAGGCTGATCGTATATTGCTGCAAGATGCGCCAGTGTATTACCGTTTTCATCAGTCATTAGAAAATACTCTTCATCAACACTGGACAAAAGTCTTTCAAATTGGATTAAATTTCCCTGCTTGATCGCAGTTTTGAATAGTTCTTCATTACCCATTGAACAAATCCTTTCTCCTGCACTATAAAAGAAAGTATAGTTGTTTTAGAAAAGACTGTAGAAAGGAGAAATAGAAACAAATAGTGCTGCGAGAATCAAATCAACAAAAATTACCTCTAAATATAGCGTTTATCCATTTTGATAAAGCGTCAACTCCCGTAATACCGCAGTGGCGTAAGACCCCGCAGGCAGGCTAAACGATAATTCCGCCAGATCATTCTTAATAACACAGGCAAATTGTTCTGCATGTAAGATATTAGCCCGCCAATCTTCCTCTAAGCCATAATGTTCCAAGCCTGCCAACCATGGCTGCCAATCAATATAAATTTCATTAACCAATTGCAATGCTTCATCTTTAATTTTGTTTTTACTTTTTCCAGGCAAAGGACTCGCGGGAGAAATATCTTTATCTTTAATCCTTTGAAGTAATTCATTATCAATATGATCAATAGCAAAAATACTGTTAGATCCTTTAAGCTGCATCACATCACCAGGCAGAGGTGTATTCCAGCATTGTTCCATAACACGACGAGACAAAATCAGATTGTAAATCCATGAGCGTGCCGCAGAACAATAAATACCACGAAGAAATCGGTCTTTAACTCTATGTCCTTGAACGAGCATTTTTTCGGCTTTCAGTAAATTATCAGCATTGCGACCAAATCGTTGCTCTCCAAAATAATTAGGAACACCATTCTGTTTAATTCGTTCGAAGCGCTCTAGCAAATCTTCTTTATGGGAGATTTCGCGCAAACGTACAATAAATTGATTTCCAGTTAAAAATCCTGGCCTCAATTTTTTATGATGTCGCGTCCATTCCAAAATACGCCAACCCGGTGCCATAAGTTGGGCAATCTCCGGAATATGCTCACCAGGAGCATGGATACTTAGCCATTGGGTAGCACGTGCCTGCTTATCTTTTAATCCAGCATAACCAATTGATTTTACTGGCTTACGCACCAATTTTGCTAAAGATTTAACCACTTCTTCTGTAGTAACCCCAGTTTTTTCTATTCTAAGAACAATGTGTTCCCCCTCTCCAGAAAATGGGCTAGCAAAAAATTCATTCACCTGAAAATCTTCTGGGCTGCATTTAAAACGAGCAATGGACTTTGGCAGCCCATTAACGTATGACCAGTTTAAAGAATACATAATAACCTTATTGAAACTTACCTAACCTTTTCAAAAATTTGATAAAAACTATATAAATCAAAAATTTTTAAGTGCATACTTACAGAACCGTACAATCTACATTAATTGTTACGAAATGGATAGATTAACAATGAATGCATCATTTCCACCGATACGTAAGGCAGTATTTCCTGTTGCCGGCCTTGGGACGCGGTTCTTGCCTGCAACAAAAGCAGCCCCTAAAGAAATGTTACCTGTAGTAAACAAACCTTTAATTCAATATGCAGTGGAAGAAGCCTATGCTGCCGGCATACGCCAAATGATCTTTGTGACTTGCCATAATAAACGTGCCATTGAAGATCATTTTGATCTTGCATACCAACTCGAGGATGAACTTAGCATTCATGATAAAAATGAACTTTTATCTATAGTTCAATCAGTAACCCCTGCTGATATGGAATGTTTTTATGTTCGTCAGGCCAAACCTCTTGGTCTGGGGCATGCAGTTTTATGTGTGGAACAAATCATTTGCAATGAACCATTTGCTGTAATTCTTGCCGATGATTTAATGACGAGTACAACACCAGTTATCCAACAATTAATCCAAATGTATGAGCAATACGGTCATAGCATTGTTGCAGTAGAAAATATTCCTCAAGAACTCTCAGAGTGTTATGGAATTATTCAAGGCGCACCTTGGGATAAAAGTCTTTTGAGCATACATCATCTGGTGGAGAAACCTAAGCCGCATCTTGCTGCTTCAAATATTGCAATTGTAGGACGCTACATCCTGACCCCTAGTATTTTTGCGCAAATCAGGAAGCTACCCCATGAAAAACATAAAGAAATCCAATTAACTGATGCAATTAATGGATTAGTAAAAGAAGAAACTGTTTTAGCACTTCCCTATGAGGGAAAACGCTATGATTGCGGAAGTATTCTTGGTTTTCTTAAAGCTAATGTAGATTTGGGAAAGGAGCATCCAACTGAAGGGAAAAATTTTACCAAATGGCTTTTAGATTAGATTATTTATTAATTGGGGATGTATATGGAACAACTTACGAAAATGAACTCATGGAAAAAACTCGAAAAGTATGCAAAAACATACATTAATCAAAGTTCTGAAACCAAAAATTATTGTGTATCCAGCGAGAACATTACTCTGGATTACAGTGAACAACATATTAACCCCCCGATTCTAGACTCACTTTTTGAGCTTGCCCATGAGTGTGATCTGCTGGAACATATTCATGCCATGATGGCTGGAAAACCTGTTAACAATACAGAAAACAGACCTGCTTTACACACAGCACTTCGTGCTCCAGAAAATAAAGTCATATTGGTTAATGAACGTAATATTATTCCTGAAATAGTTCATGTGCGAAATACAATGAAACTAATTTCCACAAAAATCAGAAATGGGGAGTGGCATGGTTATTCCGGAAAACCCATTACTGATGTAGTGAATATAGGAATTGGCGGCTCTATGCTTGGCCCTTTTTTTTGTATTAATGCATTAAGTGATTTAGTAACAGACCAATTAGGATTTCATTTTATTTCCGACATTGATCCCAATGCGTTCTCACGTACTGTTGCGAAACTAAACCCAGAAACAACATTATTTATTATTTCCTCGAAGTCATTTACTACTCCAGAAACTTTGTCTCATTATCAAAAAGCGGTATCTTGGCTAAATCAGGAGCAGCACTTTAATCAACATTTTATCGCCGTCACCGCACAAGTTGAAAAAGCCCAAAAAATGGGTTTTAAAACCATACTTCCTATATGGGAATGGGTTGGAGGGCGCTATTCCTTCTGCTCAGCCATTAATTTGATTTCCTGTATTGCAATTGGTTTCGAACATTTTTCAGAAATCCTTGCTGGGGCCTATGAAATGGATATGCATTTCTGCACTGAGCCTTTTGCAAAAAACTTACCCGTCCTTATGGCATTATTAGGTATATGGAACATTAATTTTTTAAACATTAATAACTTGCTGGTCATGACTTATTCTCAAGACTTACAGTATTTTGTTCCCTATCTTCAGCAACTCGATATGGAAAGTAATGGTAAATCGATAAACAGACAAGGCCGTACCGTTGATTATGCGACCGGCCCCATTATCTGGGGTGGCCTAGGTAATCATGCACAACATAGTTACTACCAGCTTTTGTGTCAAGGAACACATAAAATAGCAGCTGATTTAATTAACGATCAAACGTTTGACGGTAAGGTAATTAACAAAATATGTCATGCCCATAAAGAAGTATTAACCAAAGGTGGAAATCACGGAGAAAATCCTCACAGCTACATTGCCGGCGAAATGCCTGTCAATCTTCTCTCTTTGAGCGAATGCTCACCAAAAACTCTTGGTTCGCTGATTTCTTTATACGAACATAAAATTTTTGTTCAAGGGGTAATTTGGAATATAAATTCATTTGATCAACCCGGAGTCGAAAGCTCCAAGGAAATAGTTCGACAGAATAATTGGATTAGTTAATGTTCATAGCCAGATTCAGTTTATTATTGTTTAGCTTAATGGCTTTAAAAGTTTATGCCATTGATATCAATCCAAAACAGATTTTATTGGATCAGGTGATTTGGGGGGAGACGTATTACAGGGATGATTTTGTAAAAAGCTCTCTAGATCGTTTGCAATTGATCGCCCCCAATGATCCTGAAGTTCTTTCAGCACGCATCAGACTTGCAATACGTCAAAAGAACCTGATTTTAGCAGAAGAACTACTTGAGGAATTAAAACAAAAAGCCCCTGATTCTGTTGAATACAAAAAAGCCAAAATGAGTTTATTCCTTACACGGCCTGGGGCAAAATTAAAATTGCAACAAGCAAGAATAATGGCAATGTCTGGGCATCTCGATTTGGCTAAAGCTCAATATGATGCTCTTTTTCACGGAGTTTTTCCCACACTCGAATTAAGTACTGAATATTGGCGCATCGTCTCAAGAATACCCGCTCAGCGTCAAAATGCATTTAACCATTTGCAAGAACTGTATAATTTTCTAAATGCACATAAAGTGTATTCGAATAATTACAATCAGGATAATTGGTCTTATGCTCTCAAAGACAGGCTTGCAGAATTATGGGTTTTGAGTGGCGAAACTGCATTTCAGGCAGGTAATATTGATTTGGCGCAAAAACACTATCGGCAAGCCCTCCTTTTAGATGATAGGAATTATGATGCTTGGGTTGGGATAGGTGAAGTAGCATTTGCCCGCAAAAATTTCGTCAATGCAGAACAAGCATTTAAACGAGCTTTGGTCATTAGCCCTGGAAAGGGCAGCGCAGTCTTCGGGCTTATTGGCATTTACAGGCGTCAATCATTACAAAAGGCCTTGAATTACCTTAATAGTTTGCCTGAAGATCTAAAAAGCAAATTTACAGACGCCCAACGTAGTTTGGAAAGCGCTTTATTACAAGAGCAAGCAGAACGTCTTGAAAAAGCGAACCAATGGAAACAAGCAATAGAAAAGTATTGGCAAGCACTAAAAATTGACCCGGATAATGTTTGGTTAACATATCATCTCGCCTTGGCATTGAATCAGGTTGGCGAAACCAAAAAAGCACATGCTTTATTTCAGCGGTTGATAGCAAAACAAAGAAAAAATCCGATTCAAGTATATGCTTATGCGCTTTATTTATCGAGTATAGACCAGTTGCAGCAAGCGCTGAACCATCTTCATACTATTCCACAAAAGCAATGGAATGAAGGCATGCGTCAATTGGCACAACGGCTAACCACGGAATTGATTTTACAACATGCCCAACAATTACGCGAAAGTGGCGATAAGCAAGGTGCAGTAGCTTATTTAATGCGTCAAACACAGACCACGCCTATCAAACTCACTATAGCAGATTGGGCCTTGCTTGATGGTGAATTTGCAAAAGCATTGAATTATTATCAAGAGGTGAAAACTCATGAACCTCTCAATCCCGATGCGAATCTTGGGGTAATAGAATCACTTATCGCTTTGGGAAATAAAAATGAAGCGTATCAGTTGCTGGAGCAGCAGCAAAAGCTCAAATTGGATTTTAATCTTAACATGCAAAGAAGGTTAGCGAATGCCTGGAGTGCTGTAGGAAATTCTCGAAAAGCATTAACTATTTTCAACCAGCTCAAACAAGAAAGTATTCATGCAGCACCCAGTCAGGATAGTGCGCTTATATTTCGCGATGCTGCCCGTTTGGAAACAGAACTTCGTATGCCTAAATTAGCTCAGGAAGATTATAAAAAGGCGATGGTTCAAAGTAGTATTACTTCAGTATGGCCTGCCAGCAACGATTACTATACTTGGTTAACCCGTAATCATGTCGAAGATGATTGGCTTAAACGTAGTATTCGATCCGAGTCAGCTTTACTTTATCGGCAACAAGAAACGCGTATCACAGTACATGAAGATTATTGGCGTTTGCCGGGTTCAGCCGGAGTTTCTGATTTACGTGCCGAAGATACCATTGCACAGGCAGATTGGGCATACTCAAACGGTCGTGCATTTTTTAGAGCTGATAGAATCAATTTAGGTGCGGGAAGCTTTTCTCCAATTGATGGGGTCTATGATGATGATTTTGGGACTTGTGCTATCAATGGATGCACAACAGATATTAAACAGGCGACTAAAGGTATTGGCTGGGATGGAGGATGGCAAAATCCCATCTGGGGATTTGATATTGGACAAACACCTATAGGATTTCCGGTAAAAAATTGGATTGGTGGCATCAATTACAACGGTAAAATACGCCATATAGGCTGGACAATCACCGCATCCCAGCGCCCTATGACAAACTCTCTGCTTTCTTTTTCGGGCACTGTCGATCCAAACACCGGAATCATATGGGGAGGAGTAGTTGCTACTGGACTTACTTTATCACTAAGTTACGATCGCGGCGAAGCACATGGTCTCTGGGCTAATATCATTGGCAGTAGACTCACCGGAAAAAACGTTGTTCCTAATACACGTATCCTTTTATTAGATGGTTATTATTACAAAATCATTAATGAAGAAAACCGTCGTCTTTCCATTGGAATCACAAACATGGTCTGGCACTATGAAAAAAATCTCTTTGGATACAATCTTGGACAAGGTGGGTACTTTAGCCCTGATTTTTATGTATCATTTACACTTCCAATAAATTATCGCCGACGCACTGCAAACTGGACTTATGAATTAGGCGGCTCTATAACGTGGTCACGAGCGCACAACCAAGATATTATTGCCTATCCATTACCTAATCTAATTCCAAATTTTGACCCTTCACAAAATTCATTCGAAACTGGAGGTCCTAGTACTGGTTACGGTTATTCTGTACTTGCATTGGTAGAACGTCGACTCGGTTCTCATTTTGTTATCGGTGGATGGTTAGATCTTCAACAATCAACAGACTACACACCAAGCCATGCCGCTCTTTTCATTCGTTACTCAGTTGAAGGCTGGCAAGGTGATATGAACATGCCTATCGTTCCCTTAATACCTTATTCTAATTTTAGATAAAGGTGTTTTAGCCCCCGCGGCTTGTTCCCGGTTACCTGCAACCAAGAGTGCTCATTATAGAGCTCATCTTCAAGTGTCTTTGGATGTGCAGCGGATCTCCCCCAAGAACCACAAAGAAATAAATTTTTTACATCAATTCCAGCAGAGCAGCAGATGCTATTCCAACTATGAGGGCGATTATCATCGCTGATATCGAAAGGTGGAAGAAGTTGAATCACTTGCAACACGTTGCCCCTAATTCTGGAAAACAATTTAATGTCACATGATATAAATTGGCATAAATTATATGCTATTCCAGAGGATGGGGTAGCAGATAAATTACAGAAAGCATATCAAAGTAAATTTATTGATAACTTTCTCTCCTTGATTGAATATGCAGAACAAGTGCTTGATGCGGATTATGCAGATTCTAAGCAGCAGTTTTTTTGCTTAAGATAGATCCTCCCAAATTTATATCACCAAACTCTATATGACCTATTTTAAATTGCGTCAATCAATGGAAAATGATGATGTAAATGCAGTTAAAATGATTATTTCTTCATTAAATGAGATAAACACCCGAATTTCCACATGCACAATTGAGGCAGGCCTTACTAATCAATTGGAAATTGAACGATTTAATGAAGAAGTTCTTGTGTCTTTTGGTCTCGATAAGTTTCATGCTTCATCACCAAATGAGTTAGCTCTAAATACGTTTAAAGACAGTATCTAAGTCTCTTCACCCAAGATAAGTAGATTAAGGATAAGGAACCCAGTTATTGTCACCTTTTAATAAAATATAAAACTTATCTTGATATTTCATCACAGTAACACCCTCATTGGATGAAATAAAGGGAGTTTTGGGTAAATTTTTGGTTAGTGTATCTAAATTTACCTTTTCCTGATTAAATATCTTTCCATCAACTAAACGCGCAATTAATTCTGAAATAGCCAAATAACTACTTGGCGCATTTATTTGTATCTGAGCAGGTTTTGCTTTCAAACCAATAAATTTAATTCCAACAGGAACATGAGTAATAGCTGGACTAGGGATGTCGCGTAAACCTGGCATTTGTAATTTATCACCAACAAGATTAGCCCCATGTTCTGGGATAAAAACTACAACTACTTTACGGCCTGAGTTTTCCAATGCGGTAAAGAAATTCATCGTTTGATCTAAAAGTTTCTTTGCCCGTGCCTCATAAGGTGCAGGAGTATTTTCACCAATAAATGTATTCCCATCATGAAGCGAAATTTCATTAAAATAGGTAGCATTGTGTTTCTTACCTGAATCCTTCTGTTGCTTAATCCATTTATCCAGTAATTGACTGTCATCTGAAAGCAATTTTCCATCAAATGAAACAAGATCAGGACGAATGCCCGCTCGTGACATTAAAGGCACGTCATCTAAACCACCATACTCTTTTATCTCTTTGAGAAAATTACCAAATTCACCTTCGTGGTCAAGCATCATCTCAGTAGAAAAACCAAGTTTGGCTAAGTTATCCAAAATATAACAATCTTGGGCTACAGGCTTATAAAGGCCAGCATGGGATGTTTCACCACAGCTTGCACGTAATAAACGTATTGCAGCAGGTCCACTATATGAAGCGGCTGAATTGAACTGATTAAAGAGAATATCAAATTTGCTCCATATAGGATGATCCCTTAAATGCACCGCATCTATATCTGCCCACGCAAGAGAGCACACTTGAATAAATATGATATCAAAAGGCAGTGCATCGGCGGGAAGAGAACTTGGAAAGATGGTATGTAATCCTTGTTGCTGCTCATAAAATTGATTCAGGTATGTATTGAGATTTTCATTGGTAGGCGGCAATTTACTGTTAAGCTCTGCTGTCTCGCTTAGGGTGGTCTCGGCTCCAACTTGTACCTTCGTCGTAGCAGTCTTACTTTCTATCGGCAAAAGATTAATAGCTGGTCCTCTCAGGGTGAGAATATTTAACCAAACTAACGCGATTACTGTAAACGTAGTAATACGAATCCATTGAGAAAGAAAAAGGTAAGCAACTAAGAGAATAAAAGCCATACCTATCAGTTGCCAATTAATAAAACGATTTAATAACTCAAGAAGATAATTAGAACTGAAAGCAAAAAGATTTGTACCCTGACTCATAATTGAACTTAAACCCGGCAACCATGTATCGTGATAAAAGAGTACGATGCCTATTGGAATAGCTATCCAATTACGGCAGCGGTGAAGAAATATTGATGGTAAAGGAAATAATAAAAAAGCCAAAAATACTAGATTGACAAAAGGATGAAAATTTAAATATCCACCCCATAAAAGAGCGAACTTCAATAAGAAATAATAGTTCCAACCATTAATATCACGCCATTTTACAGGAATTTTTTCTCGCACCTGAACTGTTTCTATCATTACTATTCTTTGTCCATATAAAATAATTGATAAATTGATATGCCCAACTTACTTTATCAAAATCCTTTCGTACAAAGCAGGCATGACAGATATAGGATTAAATCCTTTTTTTAATTTTTTAGTGTATCAGGATATATAAGATATTCAATGTAAAATAGTTATTTTACATATACTTTGTCTCCCTCCATTCTTGACATAAGCCCATGCATCTTGGTATTTTTAAGGAAAATTTAAAATATAAGACAATATGTTTAAAAATAAAACCATTTCAATTATCGGTGCAGGTCATTTGGGAAGTGCTGTAGCGCGTGGTCTCATTAAAAGTGGACATCCTGCAAGCTCCATAATATTTAGCAATCGTGATCCCAGTAAATCAGAACGTTTGGCTCAAGAACTAGGGGTGCTGTCAGCAAAAAACAATGCCCACGCAGTCATAAACGCCGATATACTTATTCTTGCTGTAAAACCTCAATTTATGCAGAATGTATGTCAAGAAATTAGCTCATCCATACAGCTAAAACAACCTATTTTTATTTCTTTAGTTGGTGTAACAGATATTGATAACATAACTCATTGGCTCAACAAGAAAGACTTGGGAGTTATTCGTGTCATGACCAATACCCCAACTGAATTTTGCAAAGGAACATCTGCTTTATTTGCTAATTCTTTTACAACATCGGAACAAAAATTATTAATTGAAACTCTTTTTAATCAAGTAGGTTACACATTTTGGGTTGAGAAGGAATCCACGCTTGATACGCTTACAGCCCCTATCGGTTGTGCTCCAGCGTATGTTTTTCTATTTCTTGAGGCATTGCAAAAAGCAGCAGTGAGTAGAGGCATTCCCGAAGAGCTCTCCAAACGAATTGCCTTGGAATCTGTGCTGGGTGCTGCAGAATTAGCTAAAAAATCTGGACGCTCCTTTGCCCAATTAAGAGCTGGCGTTAGTACCCCTCATGGAGTGACGGCGCATTCTTTGGAACAACTTTCTTTTCCTGATTTTTTTGATCTTTTTAAGCAAGTCTATGCAGCTGCTGAAGAACGTATTGAGCAAATAACTGAGTCATTAAACAAGCACACTTAAGCTTGTAGGAATAGAACGTAGCCTGGGTGCAGCGCAGCGAAACCCGGGATCCGCTGCACCCAGGCTACGCTCTTATGATTAGCTAAGATTGGATACTGGTCTAACCCAAGGATGTAATTTAGCTAAAGTTGCTGGTAACTTAGTTATATTACGCTGTGCCTCAGCCCTACTTGCAAACTCCCCTACAGTCAGGATATACCAAATACCTTTTGCATTAGTGAAATGTCTTATTTTGGCATTTTGAGCGAGTAATTTATTATTCTGTTGAAAACGCTCTATATCCTTTTTATTATGACTGGCAGCAACCTGTATGGTATAAAGAGGGGTGCTTGTATTTGAACTGGAAGACCGATCTTCTTTATTTTGCTTTGCTGTTGGAATCTCGACTGTTTTTGATTCCCGTGTAAGATCAGATTCCGGACTTTCCCGTTTAAACTCAGATTCAGGAATTCTAGGCTCTTGCTCCGCTAAATTTTTCATTTGTAATTTAGGAATCACAACGACCTTATCAATAATAGCAACAGTATCAACAGACATCTCATCATTGAGATCATCCAAACTTTGTTTTTTGGGCAACGCAGCATAGACCAATTGTCGCGTTGAAGAATCCTCCCAAGAAGGGATTTGGCTCACTAATACTTCTTGGGGAGGCACTTGCTGCTTCGCTAGCAAAGCTTCTGTGCCTTTATCTTGTACTGGACGAGTCACAAAATGATAAAAAGATGAAAAATCATGGTTTCCAGAAAAATAAAAACCCATAAGTCCTGTAATCACAGCAAGGCTGGCTGCAATACTTACTTTTTTTATCAGTTTCCGTGGTTCTTTTTTCTTTTGGGCAGTACACTTAAATATAAATGATTCCAAATTACTATTAATTTTTGCTACATTTCCTTTGGTAAGTTGATAAAACTGCTTAAACTGTGCATCAGTTAAAGGTTTACTAATCAAATGTGCAGCCATGGCACGTTGTAACACATATGTCCTTGTTTCATTTTCATTTAATGATCCCAATTCTATGCTATGAACTAAATTTTCAAAAAACGAAGCGACTAAATTATTAAGCGTTGCGACAATCGAGTAGTCCGATATGAGGCAAAGATGGAAGAAACTGAAATCCTCTTGATTTTTTATTGCTAACATTGCTTCTTTAATTAGAGACTCAGGCAAATGTTGTGCATCATCAATCAAGAGCAATACATGTGCCTTACGCTCATTAATTTGTGCAACTAAAGAGCTAATATCTGTATTTTCATCGTGATTAAGATGTAGTTGGCTTGCAATTTCCTGAATAATGTCTTCTCTATTGCAAGGAGGTTTCACTGTCATAGAAACAGATTTGATTTGTTGATCTAAATTACTTTGTAGCAAAGTACTAAAGGAAGTTTTGCCCCCCTCTTTCTCTGATAAAATCGTAATAAGCACATTGTTGAAAAGAATTAAATGATTAATGAAATCAATCTTAGCGAGCCAAGATCCCGGTTTAAACAATACTCTTGGTTGAATCACAGCCGCTACCTCAGACTGAATTACTCCCTCATTCATTTTTATTCTCCTCTACAGCCGCATCAAGTGCATTATATAAACAATCCTCTGTTACACTGGCGTCAAGATAACAATCACCAAGTTTTTTTATCAGCACAAAGCGTAAACAGTTATTTTTAATTTTTTTATCCGATTGCATTAAATCTTTGAGTTTTTTCAAATTAACAGTTCTTGGAATTTTATGTGGCAAACCCGCTTGGTGCAGAATGTGTTCTATTTGTTCCACCAATTGCTTATCAATTAAATGCATTTTATACGATAAAACTGCGGCACAGTATAAGCCAATCGCTACTGCTTCACCATGTAACCATTGTTGGTAATGAGTATACGTTTCCAGCGCATGAGCAAAAGTATGCCCAAGATTCAATAAGGCTCGCCGTCCAGCTTCCTTTTCATCGGTTTCAACAAACTGGGCTTTAATACGGCAACATTCAGCAATTAATTGGGGTAGCTGCAAACTGTTGGCGGTTAATCCCTGCTGGATAGCATCACTGAGCAATTTGAAAAACTCACCTCCGGCAAGTAACCCATATTTTATCATTTCCGCCAAACCGGCACGAAACTCTCTTTCCGGAAGAGTGTTTAATGTATTCAAATCAATAATTACTGCTTGAGGTTGATAAAAACTGCCGATCATATTTTTACCTAAAGCATGATTAATTGCCGTCTTTCCACCTATAGAAGCATCAATTTGCGCTAATAAAGTTGTGGGAATTTGAACGAGTTTTACTCCCCGTTGATAGGTTGATGCTGCAAATCCAGTCATATCACCAATCACACCGCCACCTAAAGCGACAAGTGTCGTATCTCTATGGTGTTTGTTTTGGATTAATGCATCATAAATAGCAAATAAGCTTTTTTGGTTTTTATAATGCTCACCGTCTTCTAAAATCAAAACATCACTTTGAATTTCAGCGAAAGCAGCTTGAATATACTTTAAATAAAGCGGAGCTATGGTCTGGTTGGTAACAATTAGAATCTGCGAAGATTTTACGATAGTGTGCAAAAAATCCGGGCTTTGCAAACCATTGCGACAAATAATAATGGGATATTGATGTTCAGTTAAAGAAACATCAACTTGCTCATAAACCTCAAAGTTCGCCATAAATATATTTTATTATATTATTTGCAACCGCTTTGACCGTTAATTTATCTGTTTCAAAACTAACATCAGCTAACTCATTGTAGAATGGCTCGCGCTCATCCCTCAATAATTCCAATCTTCCTTCAAGATCATTTGTCTGCAGTAATGGACGCTTGGTATCCCGCTTAGTTCGTTCAAATTGTTGCTGTAATGAGGTTTTAAGATAAATTACAGTTCCACGCCCTGCTAATGCATTTCTGTTTTCGGGAGTGATTACGACTCCACCACCTGTTGCCAAAACAATGTTGGTCTTTTGAGTTAACTCTTCAATAACTTTTTGTTCACGGCGTCTGAAACCCTCTTCACCCTCAATATCAAAAATCCAAGATATATCGGCACCAGCACGCTCTTCAATCACTTCATCCGAATCAAAAAATTCTAACTTGAGCTCCTTTGCCAAAGCACGACCTATAGTGCTTTTACCTGCACCCATGGGTCCGATGAGAAAAATATTTCGTACTTTAACTATGCTCATTTTTTATTACATACCTCTTTAACTGAAATGTCATTAATTAAAGATCGAGTCCAAAATAACTTCCCATTTTAGCATTAATCTAAAGTATGGTAATTTGCCAAAGTGGGGGTATTTGGGGCTCAATCCTAACTGTATTTTTCGCAGTTAGAAATTCCCGCCCATCATTCTACAACAAATGAGCATATTTTATAACTATTTACTCTTAATCATTTATATTATATCACTTCATTAAAAAATAAGTCTGTAGAATCATGCTATAGCGCTAAAAATTTGTAGTTTTGGTGCGGCAAAACACCTAAGTTGAGATGAGATTCCTTGATCAGGAGGCAATGCGCCTAATTATTAAACATAAAACCGCACCTTTTGGCCTACTTGCGATGCTTTATGCATAACATCTGTTTAATCGCATAAATACCGAAGCTGGATTCTGCGCGCATAGAGTACGGAATCCAGGCCTTTATCCTAGTGGATCATAGGGAGTCTCTACCTTTAAACTGAATGCCTCAGTTCATCTCAACTCCTGATAAACCTTATTTTTCATCAAAACGAATTGGTTTTCTACCTTCAATTGTTGTAATCGATAATGAGTTTGTGATTATTTTTGGTGTTATAAATATAAGCAGCTCATCATTTCTAAGGGCAATTTGTGTATTTTTAAATAAATTCCCAACTACCGGCAACTGACCAAAAAAAGGTACTCTGTTAATAGTTTTGCTCTTATCTTGCTGATAAATACCGCCAAGTACTATAGTTTGTCCATTGCTGACAAGCACATTCGTCTGAATTTCTTTAGTTGCAATTACAGGTACTCCATTAAATGTTAGGTTAGGTAATGCATTATCCTGATTAATTTTCAGCTCCATAAGTACCTTACTATCAGGAGTAATTTGCGGGGTTACCTTTAAACTTAATACCGCTTTTTTGAATGCTACTGCTGTCGCCCCACTTGAAGTAGCTTCCTGATAGGGAATCTCCTGCCCTGATTCAATTACCGCAGGCTGTTGATTTGCAGTAATAAGCCTCGGACTAGATATCAATTCGGCAAGGCCCTCGCTTTCTAAGGCCGAAAGTTCGAGATCAAGTAAAATATTATCGCCAAGCTTAGCTAATGCAATACCTACAGAAGCCGGAGGCACGCCCGTTATTGGAGCAGCAACTAAATCCAGGTTTAATCTGTCTGTAAATGGTACGACATTTGCCGGAGCAACTCCTTGCGCCAACTGATTAGCACCAGCCAATGTACCACTTAAATGAGTCGGCCTGGAAACTCCCCATCGAATACCAAGATCTTGAGCAAAATCTTTAGTCACTTCGACGATACGTGCCTCTATAAGTACTTGTTTGACGGGCACATCCAACTGTGTAATCAACTCCCTGACTTCATTTATCCGAGTTCCACTGTCTTGAACCCAGAGGGTATTTGTTCGCGTATCAACACTTACGCGACCTTTGTCCGATAAAAGGGAATTTTGTTTGTCTTTAATCAAAATCGCAAGATCGGTGGCTTTGGCGTAATTGATCTGAATCAGCTCTGAACGTACCGGCTCTAGCTTCTGAATAGCACGTTGGGTCTTAAGCTCTTCTGCCTCCATTTTATCAAAAGAAGCTTTATAATCGATCAATATCACATTCCCTGTCTGACGCTTCGCTAAACCTTGTGTCGTCAAAATAATATCCAAAGCCTGATCCCAGGGAATATTATTTAACCTAAGGGTAATATTACCCTCAACTTTATCACTCACTACAATATTGATTCCAGTAAAATCTGCCAGCAACTGTAATACAGCACGTATGCTGATGTTTTGGAAATTTAAAGAAATTTTTCTTCCAGAAAAAACTTTCTTTTTTAATTTAGCCTGTTGTGCCTCTTCTGGAGTCAAAGGAACTACATCAACCATGAATTGCTCATTAACCTGAGAAACATAATGGCCAAAAGCGCCTGTACCCGCCAATAGCATATGTGCATTTTTACCTTTTTGTTGAAAAGTAACGATTTGTACCGGGCTGCGGAAATCGGAAACATCAAAACGTTTCCTTAAGTTCTGAGGAACTTTCGTATTTAAAAATTTAACTAAAATATCCTTACCATGCTCTTCTACTTCAATCGGGACGCTGGTACTGGAAACATCTACTATCGCCCGACCGCCTTGCCGCTCAATTCCTCGAAAATCAAAATGATTGATTTCATAACTTGTTCTGACTGGACGATTGGTGATTAGAAGTTCTTTAGGAGGTTGGATTGACTCCTCTCTTTTGCCATTCAAAATAAGAGTATATACATTTCCAGAAATTGAGCCTAAATAAGGCACTGGATAATTTAAATCCAATATAGCCCGGACACGGGGGCCCACAGCAACAATAGTATATTTATCGAGAGAACCTAATTTAATTTCTTTTGTTTTCTGTTTGGAAGGTAACTCCAGATTAGAGTCAATAAAATCAAGGACTATACGTGCCGGATTTGGGGTCACAAAGCTTGCAGGCTCTCGCTTTATAGGTTGCGCAAACTCGAAATCAATACGCAACTTCCCCAGTGGTAAAGGAATTACCTTGACTGATATCAAAGGATTATTCTGGGCAAAAGCCATCCCAAAGCTCATAGTCATTAAAATAAATAAAGCAACAATTCTCCGCACTTTTGCTCCTACTTCCCAGTATATAATTCAAGCGTGATGTTATGTTTCTCCCACTTTCCTGATGTTTGTGTTGTTTCTATTAATTGAATTGAATTATTCTTAATTGATACAACACGGCCATAATTCTGGCCCATATAATTACCAATTCCTACATGAGTAATGTCTGAGTTAGGTAGTTTGATCAATGCCCACATTTCATTTCCTTGCATTAAAGTGCCTACAAATTTTAAAGCATCTAAAGGATAAGCTTCCAAAGGCTCTTTCGGCCTATTTTTATCCGGCGCATTAACATCAACCTCCTCCTCCTTTTTTTGAACTATAGGCTTAAATGGATTACGCCTGTTATCACTATCAGGAAATTTAAACGTAGGCAAGGGCGCAAAGGAAGGGATTGGTTCAATCTGTCGTGTTTTTCTGTGTTTTACCTCATTAATGTAACGCACTAGATCATCATTATTTCCGGCACAAGCAACCAGTAATAAAGACAATGAACAGATACAACCAATTTTTTGTTTTCGGTTTATCATTGTGTGCGATATCGATATATTTTAGCTGTGATGTTCATCACCAATTCATCCTCCGAAACTACTTTTTTATCTTTGGAGGACACCCCTTCAATACTGAAGTCATGCAAGGTTACAATACGATCCATCTCAGCGACCCGACTTATAAACATTGCCAATTGAAAATAAGTTCCTACTACTGAAATTTTTATTGGTCGCTCAATATAAAAATCATGTACTACCTCAGGTTGTGGCGCAAATAATTCAAACTTCAAGCCGGATGCCACTCCTGTTTTAGAAATATCTTCCAATAAACCAGGCATCTGATTTTTTTCAGGAAGTTGTTTGAGCATTAATGCAAAACGCTCCATCATAAGTTGCAACTGCATGCGATAGGCTGGCAAATTAAATAATTGGCGTTGCTTGTTTTCAAAATCTGTTTTTAAAGTAGCCTCTTCCCCTTTTAGTTTATTAAACTGAGTGAAGTTGTCTTGTATGATTAGCCAATAACCCAGAGCAATAATTAAAATACTCACTCCCATAAGAACACAACTTTTAACCACTACCGGCCATTGCCCAACATTTTCCAGAGTTAATTCATTCAGGCTAAGGCTATTCATAGTATTATCCCGATCTGGAATTGAGGAGCAAGCACAAAAGTTAATTTAAATTCATGCAAAGCAGATTGCTGTTTCTTTTTTTCATTACTTTCTTTCTTGATTTCACTCAGAATAGGATTATGAACCCATTCATTATTTTCTATGTTTCTCATTAACATAGAAACAAAAGTATTTGATTCAGTATACCCGGAAACGGTAATAACATCGTTTTTCCCTTCTACCTGAGTTAAATAGACTCCTGACGGGGTTATATTGATCAATTCATCAAATAAATGAACCATTAATGTTCGCGTGGATTGTAAATGCTGGACTACAGACATTCTGGAAATGATCATTTCTCTAGCCTTCTGCAAATTTTTTATTTCTTTTATTTGCGCATCCATAGTATTAATTTCTTTCTGAAGCATTTGATTTCGCGTGACTTGATTGCTCACCAATCCTGAAGCATACGAATTAATTAAAAATACAATAAATCCCGAGGCTACAATGCACACCAGCAGCATCATTGTAAACAGCTTTTTTTCCTGCTCCCGCTTTAATTCTCGCCAAGGAAGAAGGTTAATTTGTGTCATATAGTCTCACTTAATATTCCTTAATGCCAGACCACACGCTACCATGAGTGCAGGAGCATCATTATTTATAGAGTCCAGATTCACCATTTTTCCTGGAGTCATATACGAAAAAGGATTGGCAATCGTGGTACTCATCCCTAATCGCTCCTGAACCAAACTTACTAATCCAGGCAGCTTGGCTAACCCTCCAGCCAGCAAAATATGATCTACCTCTCCATCCTGGCTTGTGGAATAAAAAAACTGCAATGTACGTTTGATTTGCAACAAAATATTTTCTTTAAAAGGCTCCAAAACCTTTTTTTCATAATCTGCAGGTAATTCTCCATTTTCTTTAGCCAGAGCAGCTTGCTCCAAAGACATTTCATAATATTCAGCAATCGAGTCTATTAATTGTTTGCCTCCAAATTTTTCTTCTCTCGAATAAACCAATTTCATGCCTTGCAATACAAATAAATGTGTATAGCAGGCACCAATATCAATGATGGCAATGGTTTTATCTTGTCCCGATGCAGGTAAATCCTTAGCAAGTTGTTGTGCTGCTCTCTCCACCGCATAAGATTCTACATCAATCACTACAGCATCTAAACCTGCGTGAATGGACGTCTCAACACGTTGATTCACATTTTCTGCTCGTGATGCAACAATAAGTACATCTAACATGGTTGAATTTTTTTCAGACTGCCCCAAAATTTCAAAATCAAGGTTAATTTCATCTATGGGATAAGGAATGTATTTATCCGCTTCTGTAACAATGAGTTCTTCCATCTCCTCATCATTTAAACCTTCATTGATTTGTATCACTTTGCTGATTATTGATGAATCAGGAACAGCTAACGCAGCTTGCTTACATGTTGTTTGCAAGCGGTCAATTACTTTTTTAATGCACTGGGAAACAGCATCAACATCTTTAATTGTGTTCCCATCCATTGCATTTGCTGGTAATACTTCCCGTCCATAATTTTCAACAACAAATGCACCTTCCTGACCTGAAATTTCCAAGACTTTAACCGCTGTTGATGTAAGATCTATTCCGAGAATTGAACGATGCTTAGACTGAAACAATTTGAGCATGTTTCTTATTCCTTTGAATCTTCCATGCATTCAAAAAAACTCCTTTAGGATTATATGGTGATGTTAACGTAACCTCTTAAAAAGTTACAATGTTTTTTGCTTTATTAAACTTACCATAATGATGTCAAGTTGTCATTTTCACCATTTAGTTATAACAACTTGCGCCTCCCAAAAACATTTAATATAGTGAAAGACCAACTTGTAAGGGGATTTCGCATTTTATGTATTGAAAAAGGAGATTTTCATGACTAGGTTAGAAGAGTTAATTTATGCATTGACAACCGTCATAGTTCGTTATCATGACAGCCAAGATAATATAGCAACCAAAGATAAACTTGTTGCTGCACTGGAACCTACAACGCGTAGAAAAAAATCTCATGAACGCGCAGTAGAAATAATTCAAGATACAAAGATCAATTTTGCTCCATACTTAGAAGGCAAGATCAATGCGTGCACAGGAGGTTATCAGGCTCGCAAGGAATTCCTTTCTTTCATTTTAAATGAAATTTCCTATCTAAAAGAACAACTCGATAGAAAAACTCCGCTCAATTCTGAAGAGCTTCAGACATTGCAAGAACAATTAACTCAATTATTCATCGATTTTCGCCAATTATTAAATATAAAAAAGGGATTCAAACATTCAGTAACTTTAAATAATTCCAAAGGTTCTCTAACTCGAGAGTTATTTGGTTTATTGAATGATCGGTATGTGGGAGGCAAATATTGTAATTCAGGCCAACTGCTCATCGATGAGGTTCTTTTTGTACTTCATATGACTACCGATGACTCTAATGATGAACTCAAAGATATTGCTACAAACATCTGTTTGGAACAGCAACTATTTCTAGAGTCTCAACGTAATAAATTAAAAAAAGCTACCGAAGAGTCAGGGAAAGATAACTTAAAATTAGAGACAGAAACTCTAAAATTAGAGTCAAGTGTTCAAAAATCAAAATTAGAAGCACAACAATTGGAATTAGAGAGTCAAAAATCAAAATTAGAAGCACAACAATTAGAATTAGTGAGTCAAAAATTAAAAATAGAAGAGCAACGATCAGAGTTAGAACAATTGGCAGATAAACAAAAATCTGGACTAGAACCCCAGTTACAGGAGTTAACCGAAATAAATAAAGTACAGCAGGCAACTATTGAAGAATTAACTAAGGACCTGGAAAAAACTAAAGCGGAATTGCAAAAAGCTAAAGAAGCCAGACGTTTCCCTCCTTACACCCCATTCTATGGAAGTCTTGCTGCATTAAGTATGCTTCAATCAGGAACTAACCCTCGATTTTTTCAACAGCAACCTACGACTACTTCGTCACAAAGTATACCGAAGCCGGAAAATTTTGAGGACAACATGCATAATTTGTCTATAGAATAACGATACAATTACTGTGTTTCATTGAATTTTTCTCTTTAAAATTCAATGAAACACCAAAAATGACCCACTTTTTTGCACAAAACTCGCAATCATACAAAAAATCACTGTATAATACACGCCAAATTTCATTAAAACACTATGAACTCTATGAAAATGGCATACTTCTGGCGTAAAGGTCTATGGGCGCTGATGAGCCTGTTTTTTGTTTTAATCGTGGCAGGTAGTCTATTTTACCTCTATCTTGAAAGCCAACTCCCCAACGTAGATTCGTTGAAAACAGTGCAATTACAGGTACCTTTACAAATTTTCAGCAAAGAAGGTTTACTTATTCAGGAATATGGCGAAAAAAAACGAATTCCTGTTACTTATGATGAAATACCGCCCATGCTGATCCATGCTTTAATTGCTACTGAAGATCAACGCTTTTTTGAGCATCCTGGTGTGGATGTTTTAGGTCTTGGACGTGCTGCAGTTCGTATGGTTAAAACTGGAACAAAATCTCAAGGTGGTAGTACCATTACCATGCAAGTTGCGCGTAATTTTTTCTTAAGTCGTAAAAAAACCTTTTTGCGCAAATTTAATGAAATTATGCTTGCTATTAAAATAGATAGAGAATTGAGTAAGGAAAAAATTCTCGAACTCTACCTTAACAGAATCTATTTAGGTAATCGTGCTTATGGAGTTGGTGCTGCCGCAATGGTTTATTTTGGCAAGTCGCTTAAAGAATTAAATCTGGCAGAACTCGCAATGATTGCTGGACTACCCCAAGCACCTTCAACTCAAAACCCCATTGCAAACCCCTTAGCTGCGAAAAAACGGCGCGACCATGTATTAGAACGCTTGCTGGAAGAGCATTACATCAATGAAGAGCAATATCAAAATGCGATAAACCAACCAATTACAGCGAAGTATCATGGCACTCCTATCGAAGTGAAAGCACCTTATGTTGCTGAAATGATTCGTCAATCCTTATACGATAATTTCGGCCCTGATGCGTATACTAAGGGTTATAAAGTTTACACGACTATTGATGGAAAGTTGCAAAATACAGCCAATGATGTAGTCGAAAAAAATTTAATCTCTTATGACCACCGGCATGGTTATCGAGGACCTGTTGCTACAATTGGTGAAAAAGACAGCAAATCCTTGCACTCAATTCAAAAAAACCTGGAAAAATATCCGGAACTTAACCATCTTCTTCCGGCGGTTATTACCGAAGTCCGGGAAAATGAGGCAACAGCTACATTGCAAAGTGGCCGAACCATTCTTATCCCTTGGGCCGGTTTATCTTGGGCAAGACCAGCACTTAAAAATGGTTGGGTAGGTAAATCTCCATCCAAAGCCATGCAAGTTGTTGCTGTTGGCGATATTATTTATGTTCATTCAATAAAAGACCATTGGGAATTGGCACAAATTCCTGAAGCTGAATCAGCAATGGTGGCACTTAATCCTAAAAATGGTGCCATAGAGGTACTCGTGGGTGGATTCAATTTCCAAAAAAGCAAATTTAACCGGGCAACTCAATCCAGCAGACAACCAGGGTCCAGCTTTAAACCTTTTGTCTACGCTGCAGCTTTGAATAATGGTTATACTCTGGCAACATTGATTAATGATGCGCCTATTGTCGTTGATGATCCAAGTCAGCCAAACTTATGGCGTCCTCATAATGTGAACCTGAAATTTAACGGACCAACACGGTTAAAACAAGCCTTGGTCCAATCTAAAAACCTAGTGTCCATACGCATCCTTGATGACATTGGCATCAATTACACCATCGACTTCCTATCTCGTTTTGGATTTAATAGGAAAGCACTTCCTAGAGGGTTATCCCTGGCTTTAGGCAGTTTATCAATTAGCCCTATGGATCTGACTGTTGCTTATGCTGTTTTCGCAAATGGCGGGTATAAAGTTGAACCTTACCTCATTGATCACATTACTGATACAGATGGCAAGATATTATTGCAAGCCAAACCAACCGTTGTTTGTAATAACTGCGACAACAGTGTGGACCATTCAACGCTAGCTCCGCGAGTTATTCCCGAAGACATTAACTTTCTAATGTATACTGCTTTAAAAGATGTGATTCAGCATGGTACTGCCCGTGCAGCTCGTGTGCTCAATCGCCAAGACATAGCAGGTAAGACGGGTACAACGAATGATCAAGTAGATGCCTGGTTTGCTGGGTTTAATTCCGACCTCGTTGTAACAACATGGATAGGTTTTGATAATCCCAAATCCTTACATGAATATGCTGCGGGGCTCGCTTTGCCATTATGGATCGACTTTATGAAAGTTGCATTGAAAGGAAAACCTGAAAGTGAAATGAGACAACCTGAGGATGTAGTCGCAGTTCGCATTGATCCAAATAGTGGTTTATTGGCGCGTCCTAATCAGGCAAATGGGATCATCGAGTATTTTCGTAATAAAGAAGTTCCTGCGGAAGAAGATCCAACACCTGTCTTTAATGCGAGTAATGATCAGCAACAACTGCCTGCTGTTGAGGATAGTTTATTCTAAATCTTTTGTTTCTACGTCCCGCGGCTTGTCCGCGGGATCCAGCGTCTATTGCAAATTTCCTAGATCCCGCGGACAAGCCACGGGACGTAGTAAGTACATAAAGTATTTCTTGAATAATAGTTCAATACATCTAAATCGCTAATCAAAAAAGTTGACGACACTTCAGGCTTGTCAACCAAGCCTACGGTACTACGAGCCGACCTGACTTAATGTTTCGATTAATAATCTTTAAGGTTAATTAAATTAGCAGCTTTGTTGATAGATAGATTGTTTTAATCGATGTAGCCTGGGTGAAGCGTAGCGTAACCCGGGAATTCCTGGCATAAATTTCCCGGGTTACGGCTTCGCCTCCATCCAGGCTCCAAAACTACGAGGCAATAAAGTTTAATGTTTCATTAATAATCTTTAAGAGTAATTGAATTTGCAGCTTTATTTATACGCTGAGTTGAACGATTAATAAAAAATTTAATTAAATAACCTGGTGCAATTTTCATAAGCCGTTCGAGTAACCAGGAAAGTAAATTACTCTTCTCTTGAGAACGCATTACTTGGGCAGCCTTAATCCCTAATTCCTGATTGAGCTTAACAAAAGGACGCATTTGATTTTCATAATTTTGCAACGCAAGCGGATAGTTACCTTTTGCTGCTGCCAACTCCCCAGCGAGAATGTAAGCACCAATGATAGCCAGACTACTCCCCTGACCCGACATAGGTGAAGCACAATAAGCAGCATCACCCAATAAGACTACCCTGCCCTGTGACCAATGATCCATATGGATCTGTGCTGCCGCATCAAAATAAAAATCCGGTGACTCAGGCATCATTTTCAGAAATTTAGGAATCTCCCAGCCAATCCCTTCATAAACAGTCCTAAGCACTTGGTGCTGCTGTTTTACATTACGAAGATCAACTTTCTCTGGAGAAATAAATCCAAAGCACGCCTTAGCATGCGGCTCTCCTGAAGCGCTCCAAACTGACGCAACTCTACCTAACTCTGAGTATTGCATTTCTAATCGATCCAAATTTAAATAATTGGGAACGGTAAATACACAGAGATATAAACCTAACTCCTGGGAAAAAAGTGATTCGTCACCAAATACAAGCTGTCTTACATTTGAATGAAGCCCATCAGCACCAATAACCAAATCGAATTCTCGAGCTTTATTATTTTGAAACTTAACTTCTAAATGATCAGGAAATTGAGATATCTCTTGAATACTATCCCCAAAAATAAATTCTGAATCAAGCACCTGATCCATGAGAATCTGACATAAAGTTCCACGAATAATTTCCACATCATCGCCAACTCGATGTCCAAACTCATTACCACTCATTTCCTGGATTACTTTCCCATTCCTATCAACCAGCAATGCACCTTGCATATCCGTACTTTCTGCTACAACCCCCTCATAAATATCCATTCGTCGCAGAACATGTAGTGCTGCTCCACGAACATCGATTTTATAACCTCCGGTGAGTAATGCTGGAGCACGCTCAACGATGGTGATCATAAAACCATAGCGTTTTAACCAATAAGCAACGGTCAATCCTGCTATACCCGCTCCAGAAATAAGTACTCTCATATTACTCTCATGCCTAGGAAAGAGAACTTGAGTTTATCAATTTATTGATAAATCATTAACATAAATTATAGGGTAGGAGGGGACGGAAGAGAAAATGTAATCCTAGGTATAATAAAAAACCGGACCACCATGTTAAATAAAAAGGGTCTATTTATAATCAAGGCCTTACGGCCAAGATTGTAGATAGACCAAGTCTAAAGTTTATCGACCCGCCAATGCGATTCCTGCAGGCGTATACTCATAGCCTAAATCACGGGCAACTGCATCAAAAGTAATTTTACCTTGGTGAACATTTAACCCATTAAGTAAATGCTTATCATTCAATAAAGCCAACTTCATGCCTTTTGTTACAATGCTTAAAACAAAAGGTAACGTTGCATTATTCAAAGCAAAGGTTGATGTTCTTGGCACTGCACCCGGCATATTTGCAACACAATAATGCACCACATTATCAACAACATATGTAGGTTCTTGATGTGTAGTAGGTCGGCTTGTTTCGAAACATCCACCTTGGTCAATAGCTACATCCACCAGTACCGAACCAGGTCGCATTGATTTAAGCATTGAGCGCGTCATTAATTTCGGAGCTGCTGCTCCAGGTACTAATACCGCACCAATGACTAAATCAGCGCTGGCTGTATATCTTTCTATGGCATCCGCAGTAGAATAAACGGTATTGATCTTAGATCCAAATTGGAAATCCAACTCGTTTAAACGTTGCAAGGAGCGATCGAGTACTGTCACTCGAGCTTCCATACCCATTGCCATACGTACGGCATTAGTACCAACTACTCCTCCACCAATGACTACGACATTTGCCGCAGCTACTCCAGGAACTCCGCCTAGTAAAACGCCGCTACCACCTTGAGCCATCTCCAAACAATGCGCTCCTGCCTGAATCGACATACGTCCAGCCACTTGTGACATAGGTGCCAGTAAAGGCAGTCCCCCATTGTCTTCAGTCACTGTTTCATAAGCTATAGCAGTAACTCCAGATTCTTTAAGCATACGTGCTTGGTGAGGATCTGGGGCCAAATGCAAATAGGTAAATAAAGTTTGACCTTCGCGAAGACGCTTGCACTCAATGGGTTGTGGTTCTTTTACTTTTACAATGAGTTCAGCTCTAGAAAATACCTCATCCGCGCTATCAACAACCTCTGCACCGGCATGTCGATAATCATCATCAGAAATCCCAATTCCCAATCCAGCACCTTTCTCTACAATAGCAGAGCTGCCTACTCGTATAATTTCCCTAATACTAGAAGGAACAAGACCTACACGATTTTCTTGAGGTTTAATTTCTTTTGGAACACCTACTAACATACTTTCTCCCTCTAACGGTTTTTTAATTGTGCGATTAACTGTGGCACAAGTTCAAATAAATCACCAACCAAACCATAGTCAGCGATTTGAAAAATAGGGGCATCTTCATCCTTATTAATTGCAACAATAATCTTGGAATCTTTCATCCCTGCCAAATGCTGTACCGCTCCAGAAATTCCCACAGCAAAATAAAGCATTGGTGCAACTATCCTTCCGGTTTGCCCCACCTGGTAATCATTAGGAACAAACCCGGCATCTACAGCAGCACGGGATGCTCCAACAGCAGCACCAAGTACATCAGCTAATTCTTCAATCAACTTAAACTTCTCGGCACTTTGAAGTCCTCTTCCCCCAGAAACAACAATTTTAGCGCTTCCTAGGTCAGGGCGTTCAGACTTACTTAGCTCATGTTTAACAAATTGGCTATTTTTTGCAATAAATTCTTTATCGATTTGCTCAATGCAACAACTCGCCTGATTTGTAGTTACTGGATTAAAAGCCGTTACTCTAATCGTCAACACCTTTATTGAATCAAGAACTCGTACAGTCTCTATCGCATTACCCGCATATATTGGATGTTCGAAGGTATCTTTATCGAGAATTTTACTCACATCAGAAACTTGAGACACATCCAGTTGTGCTGCAACACGTGGAGCGATATTTTTACCGAAGGTACTTGCAGGCATTAATATGGCTTTAAATGAATGCGCAAATGAAAGAACTAAATCACTTATTTGCTCTGCCAACGGATGTTCATAACACGGTTTATCAATGCACCAAACAGCATGCGCTCCTGCAAGAATTGCCGCTTGTTCTGCTACCGTTTTGCATTGATGTCCTATAACGAGTAAAGTCGGTTCGCCACCCAGTTCCAATGCCGCAGCTAGAACATTACGAGTAGATGGATGTAATGTTTGATTATCATGTTCAACGAGTACTAAAGTGCCCATCACGTTCCCCTTATCAAAGCACTTTGGCTTCATGCTGTAGTTTATTCAATAACTCAGCCACTGATTCAACTTTCACTCCTGCACTGCGAGCATCAGGTTCAGCGACTTTTAATACCTCAACGTGTTTTTTAAGCGACAGCCCCAGACTATCCAATTCCAAGTTTTCTAAAGGTTTCTTTTTTGCTTTCATAATATTGGGAAGGCTTGCGTATCGAGGTTCATTCAAACGCAAGTCCGTGCTCACTACCGCTGGCAAATTCACGCGAATTGTTTCAAGCCCCCCATCAATTTCCCGGGTTACCTGAAGGTAGTCGCTGCCTGCTTCAATTTTGGAGGCATACATTGCCTGGGGCCAATTTAATAGAGAGGCCAACATTTGGGGTGTCTGATTATTATCACCATCAATGGCTTGCTTACCCATTAATACTAAATCAGGCTTTTCATCATCGACAATTTTTTTTAATATTTTTGCAATATTAAGGCTTTCTAATGAATCTTGGGTGCGAATCAAAACTGCTCTATCAGCGCCTAAGGCTAAAGCATGTCGCAAGGTTTCCTGAGAACTCTCACCGCCAATACTTACTACTACAACTTCTGTAGCCCAGTTTTTTTCACGTAAACGTAATGCTTCTTCAACAGCAATTTCATCAAATGGATTCATTGCCATTTTAATATTTTGTGTTTCAACTCCGGAATGGTCCGATTTGACCCGAATTTTCACATAGGGGTCGATTACACGCTTCACTGCCACGAGAATTTTCATAATTCCTCACTGGATAATCAAAACTTACGCATCTTGCCAGAGATACCCTGCCAAATTCAAGGGGTATTTCAATTTTACCCTGAATTTGACAATGGTAAAGGCCATGAATATAACGCCTAAAATTTAGACATTAAACGAGATACCTGCCTATACAGCTGTTACGTTGTAGAAGGACATACTACTACAGCAAGTTGCATCCCAGAGTCATCTTTGAGCAGACTAATCACACGTTCAGCACGATCAACTGCCAAGGCAGTTTTTCCTCCTTGAGTGTAAACACTGGGATCTTTCTTAACTAATTCTAATGCTTTAGAGGCTTTTGCAATTTTTTCTTCGACTTTCAATTCATCGTCTTTATCAATTACACGCATTCTAAGCAAAAATGCATCTAATGCGCGATGTTTTTCCCCCCCTGCTCTCCAGTTTCTAAAAAATTGCTGTTCTAATAATCCGAGATAGGATTCAATTGGCGCTGCAATCATTTTTAATTCAGGCGTTTTAAAATTATCACTGATACTTTGATTCTGACTTGCAAGAATCAATTCGCGACATAAATTTTCATCTATTGCAGAATTGCCAGATTTCTCCTCTGAAGGGGCACAAAGTAATGGCGTAAGAAGTGTAGAACCTATTTGCAAGCTCATCTCATAGCACTGGCGAGATGCCCAAAAAGTCATTTCAACTAAACGAACTAATAAGGTAGTTGTGGTCGTGGCAGAAACTATAGTGATTTTTTGCAAGGTATTACCCAGCTTTTGCAACTCTGTTGAATTGCTGCCTGCCATAAATTGACCACTTTTCAATAAAGCAAAATAAAGCGCATAAACAGCAAATAATTCTTCGGCAAAGACAAAAGTGCTGAAACTAATAAAAATCATTGGGAGAAATGAAATTAACGCACGAATCCCCTTTGGCTTTATTTTCCCTACTTCATCAAAATATCCGGTAGATTGATCAAGTAATCCCAGAAGACTCACATAGAAATGACGCTCAGTAAATGTCCTGGAAGTATTTTTTAAGTTTTCCAACCATTTTTTAAGATCTTCGCGAGTAGCAATTTCATCAAATTTAATCGGTTTAAAATCCTGAGGCGAAATTAACTTACCATAGCAAAGCGATAATGTTTTAAAACAAGCTCCATCATTGCGCTTTTCAGACAGAGTACTCTCAATCCATTTTGCTTCCGAACTGAATTTTCCCATAAGGTCCGGATGAAAATTTAAAGATAAAATTTTATAATTTTTTTTTATTTTTCCTTTATCCGGACCATCTTTAAGCAATGATTTATTGATTAATTTAATAAAATCGGCGTCCAACCGTAAAAGAGCCTCCTGGTTCAAATCGCTTGTATAACAATCTTTTTCTTTATCATAACTGGCATAGATGCTAACCAGAGTTTTTAATTCAGTCTCTATAGTCATAACCTCTCCCTAGATTGGCTATTTAGGATCGATACTGCTAAAACTCGTTAACTTTCTGAAATCCTAGTTATCGCATAGTACAATCCATTTTATTAAACCAATTCTTCCGTTTAAAATATTCCGTAAAAAAGCCAACAACCAACAGACTAATATAAAATGCACTCATCACATCACTCAAATAATGGAAATATAACAAAATTCTTGAGGCAGCAACCAAAAGAGCAACAACAAGGAACACATAAAAACATCGAGGAAAGAGCACCCCTAATCCTGCTGCTAAACTAATAACCGTTGTCGTATGTCCTGAAGGCAAAGACCAATAATCTGAACTCAACTTAAACCAATAAAATCCAAATTCATTACTGGAAAATAACAACTCAGGGCGAGCACGACTCAACGCCACTTTCAAAATCAAACAAACCAAATTGGCTAAAAGTACACAACCCAGTAAATACCAAGATCGGGTTTCATAAACAGTATTAACTTGAATGTATCGAAAATACAATCCCGCAATAAAAAACAAAATACTATAAATGACCCATTTTCCCAAGGCGGTCAACAGGACCAAAATGGGAATATTGACTCTAAGATCCAACTGGTAAAAATAAGTTGCCAAAGGCTTGTCTACAAAATAATAGGCTAAAATAACCAAAAATGCATAGGGAATAATAACCCAAGGCTTTTTCATAAAATTAAAGAACTTTTCAAATTGCGACATCAATCAAATCCTCATTTTTCACGTAAGTACCATGGAATGGTAATAACAATCACATTAGGATCTCGCTTTAAAAACAGTAAAGCGCGTAATCCTGTGGCATGAATATTGTGTAATAAATGCTCATACCACCTTGGTTCTACTAACTCGGGTATAATAAGAGCAATCAGCCTATCTTTCCTCTCTTTTCTTACTTTATCCACAAAATTTAATATTGGCTTATAAATACGCCTATAGGGTGATTTAATAATTTCTAATTTAGGAATCCCTTTATCGGCTTTTTTAGCAGGCATTTCAATCAGTTCATGCCAAAGTTGTTGCAAACGTTCAACGTCTTCATATTCTGCATCAATAAAAATCGCCGTAATATCATCTGAGAGCAGTATTCCAAATTGAACTGCTCTTTCTGCGATTAAATCCAAACCATGTATTGGAATAATAACCACAGGGGACTTTAAGGAACGAGGATTTATCTTTATCGGATTTTCAATTTTACGAGCAATTTTTTCGTAATGATGTTTAATATGATACATTAAAACTGCTAATGTAGGCGCAAGAACAACAATTATCCAGGCACCTTCTATAAATTTTGTGACAAGAATAATAAAAAGTGCGAGTGCTGTGATTACAGCACCCACCGCATTAACTATTAATTTATATCGCTCATTTCGATTTTCCTTACGCGACCAATACTTTACCATGCCAATCTGAGAAAAAAGGAATGCACTAAAAGAACCAACTGCAAATAATGGAATCAGATTATTCGTAATTCCCTTAAAAGCAATCAGAATGACAGCAGAAAAAATTGCTAAAATGATAATCCCGGCCGAGAAAACCAGGCGTCTCCCACGCTCAGCAAAAAAATGAGGTAAATAATTATCTTCTGCAAGTAAACGACATATTCTCGGAAAGCCTGTAAAACTGGTTTGTGCTGAATAGGTTAGAACAATAAAAATACTGGCAATAGAAATATAGTAAAAAATACCTTTTCCTGTAACTGCCCCAACGAGTTGTGACAATACGGTTTGATAACCTGGCTGATTTTGATCCATGGCTTCAATATGATAAACAGGACAAAGATAACCTATGAATATTAAAAATAGTGCCAGGGTAACAACAATTATAGTCAACGTCCATTGCGCATTTTTAACTTTTGGTTTGCGAAATAAAGAGACTGCATTACTTACTGCCTCAACTCCCGTCATCGCAGTTAGTCCGTAGGAAAAAGCGGTTAACAACATCCAAAATGTTACTGCTTCAGTTGCACTCGTTTGCATTTTCCTGGGAGGATTTAAAGGTTGTGGGTGCCCACTACTAATCCAAGTATCGACTAATCCCATCGATAGAGCAATTAACATGCATAATATAAAAATTACTACGGGAATTAAAAAAAGTACCCCTGTTTCACGAGTTCCTCGCAAATTCAATACAGTGAGCATCAGCAAGATCACGAGACATAAAGTCAGTGTGTAGGGATGCAATGCCGGGATTGCTGACAAGATAGCACCAACGCCTGCCGATATACCGACCGTAACATTCAATAAATAATCAAGCAGCAATGAAATTGCTGCTCCTACACCATATTTCTTGCCCAAATTATCACTCGCAACAGTATATGCGCCACCTTTTTCGGGATATGCTGCAGCTGTTTGTAAATAAGATACATATAAAAACAAAAGAACAACGACAACTAATAGGGAAATGGGAAAAAAATAATGTAACCCGATTATTCCTGCTGGTAATAGCATAACGAGTGCGGCTTCTGGCCCATAGGCCGTTGAAGCTAATGAATCCAATCCAATTGCAGGTACCCCAGTTAATATGGACAATTCTTGCTGCTTCTTGGACTTCAAAGAAAGAGGTTTTCCAAAAATTCTATTTATAAATGACATGTCCTTATAACCTCAAAATTTTTTTCCTATTGTAACGATTCAATAAATCTTAATAAAGAATCTTTATCATAAGATAATTCATTGTAATTAGCTGTCTCGAGCTTAATTTGAAATCATTGATATTGTTGACACTAAAGCCAAGAAGGATAACAATTCAACATTTATTCTTAGCAGCAGGAAGGAATTAGCATGGATTTAACAAAATTTTTCAAGAGGTCAACCCAAGCGCTTATTTTTGCTGCGCTGGTAATTAATGGAGCGTATGCCCAGGATATTACAGTGGTTGGCACTCTGAAGCAGACCTTAAAGCAAGCACCTGCAAATTTGTCGCGCAAAAGTCTTGTGAACGAAGAAAAGAGCATCCAATTACTGCAAGTACATCTTTCTGACGAAGTGAGAAACCTGCTGACCAACCGTGCCCAAGATGCATTAGCACATACCCACCAGTTTGCTTATGCTTCCTCAAATAGAGCAGCCTCACCAATACCTAATCATGTTCAATTAGGTATGAATAATGTACCAGTCTTGGATCAAGGAATACATGGAACCTGTGTCACTTTTGCAGTAACTGCTGCGCTTGATGCCACCATGACCAAAGGTGATTATATTAGTCAATTGTGTCATTTACAGTTGGGTAGTTATTTGGAAAAACACGGTTACGGTTTAAGCGGCTGGGATGGAAGTTATGCGAGTTATGTAATTGACCAGATGGAACAGTACGGAATCGTTAACAAAATAAAACAACTAAAATTCGGTTGTGGTGGCATGAAATACTATCCAACATACACAGATCATGATCCCGAATCGTTTATGGATCCTGAACAATTTAGTTCACTTAGCGAGTTCATCTTTGGCAAGGAAGTCAATTGGTCTGATGTATTTCAAAAAACCGATCCAGCAAAGAACTTAAATGATGTCAAGCAAGCCCTATCTGCAGGTGACCGATTGGTTTTTGCGGTACTTCTTCCACGTACCGATTTAGGTACTGTAGGTGCAGTCGGCAAATATAAAACATGGATATATAAAGATACGTGGGTTTTAACGCCAGAAATAATTGCAGACGTTGATTATGTCGAAGCAGCTCATGAAATGGTCATTACTGGATATGATGATAATGCAGTTGCGGTGGATAATCACGGAGTGAAGCATAAAGGATTATTGTTCTTAAGAAACTCTTGGGGCACCTCTGTAGGGGACGACGGCGAATTCTATATGTCCTATGATTATTTTAAATTATTATCCTTTGATATAACCCGATTTTCTCGAACTTCGATATAGCGGCTAAGAAATCCTTCAAAAAACAACCTGGGGGAAGGCGCAGCCGTAACCCCGGGATCTAGATATAAAACTTCCCGGGTTATGGCTGCGCCTCACCCAGGCTACATTTTAAAACTTGAGTTGTAAACGATAAAAATCAACGGCATTTGTCAATAAAATTTTATTGGCTATACGGTCATCAAAGACATCCAAAATAAGGTTAATATCGTTTTTCTTAAAAGGTTGTGGTGCGCGCGTTGAGGGAAGATCGGTACCAAACATCAACGCATCGGGATTAATCGATGCAATTGTTTTCAGGATGCTTGCGACATCAAAATCAACTCTGCCAAACCCGGATGCTTTGACTTTGATCCCTTGTTCAACAAGCTTAAATAAAACTGGGAGTCCGCTTTTTGATAACCCAAGGTGGTCTATGCTGACTGCAGGTAAACTGAGTAGCAAATCAGTTAATTCCACGAGTTCAGAGGAATCAACATACAATTCTACATGCCATTTGGCAATCTCATAAACTCGATGTGCCATGTCAGTTAAATGCTCCATTTTTTCTGAACCACCACGTCGCAGATTAAATCGAATACCGCGAATTCCTTGCTGATCTAATTCAATAATTTGCTCGTTACTTGCTGTAGTAGGTAATTGAGTCACCCCAACAAAATTTGGGCCCAAGACATGTAACGCATGTACCAAATAGGTTTGATCAAATGCTTGGAAAGATCCCGATACCACTGCTCCACCAAGAATGTGCAGCGGTTTTGTAATTTTTAGGTAATCAACAACCGTAAATTCATCAGGTAAATAAGATTGATTCGCAACCAACGGGAAGCGGTAATCAATAATATGTAAATGCGCATCAAACAGATTAATCATGAAGTCCCTACTTTTATATATTTCCCTGTATTACATTGTAGCCTGGGTGCAACGCAGCGGAACCCGGGTTACTTATCATCAGTTTCCCCGAGTTCCGCTGCGCTGCACCTAGGTTACAAACGATTAACAAACTTCACTTCCTCGACAGGTGCGTGAGATTGCTGCTTTGTGTTTTCGGTAAAGAATCGACAACTTAAAGTATCTTCCTTGACTGATTCCATCAAAGTTGGGGTATCCCTGTATCCACCGAGACAATACCTTTGCCATTGACCATCCAATTCCATTTCAATAAAACAATGATCCGGATTAACATCAATAGATACAGGAATCTCAGGATACAAACGACTCATTTCTTCTTTAAAGGCAATTGCTCTTAAACGGCAACTTGCAACACCTAACTTTCTTGCCTCTTCAAGATACTCCTTGCCATTATGGACGGTAACTCCAATGGAATTGCGTAACTCTCCGCGATCTCTACCATACCTAAGGTATTTCATTAATAAACGATGTATTTCTTGATGCTCAGGGTGTGCGGTTAACGTGCTAAAAACAGGATGTGCCCTATAATGTTTGGGCATGCGTAACAATAAATTGACAAACGCTTCTCTAGGCTCTGCGGCAGGTTCCAGTAAGCGAATATAATACAAATGATTTTTATTAGAATAGTTTATTTCAAAATCATCCTTTTTTAATCCTTGAATTGTGATGTCTCGCAAGGTTTCACCAGGATGCAAGGAAGGTAGGGCTTGCCAATTTTCTGTCAAACTTAACCTTTTTTTTCCTTTAAAAAGGACACGATCGGATTCCTCTTTTCTTTTTTTAATGAGTTCTTCTGTTATTCCCTCAGCATGAAACTCATAGCGACACTTAACCAAGTTCTCCGTAGCATTCATGCCCGCTAATTCAAAATATTGGAATGGAGAAGATGGGTTTTCATGAATTACCAGATCAGGATAAACTTCATCACGATAATACTTAGTTGGTGGAGTAAAAGTCAGTGAATCAACTGGTGTAAATATGGGTTTTCTATATTGTGGCTGAGCGATAAAAGCTTTTGTATCAATACCGCTTTGATACGTTTTTTGTTTTATTTCTTTCTCGCTCATAATGCGTTTTTTTAGGCTTTGCAACTCCAATTGTTCTCTTTCAGTATATAAAGGATTTGCTATTTCAACTTCGAGAATAGCTTGTTTCGTTTGATTCAAATGATACTCGTCCAGTTTGGGCGAGAATATCGACGCTACCTGATTAAGCTGTGTTTCCATGGATTGATGGTCATCTGCCAAGTCTCGACAGACCTTATAATCCAGGAAATGTATCTGTTGTGTATCTAATTGTTGATGTTGTACTTGCTCAAGTACTGTGGCACGCGTTGCCGGTTTTAATTTAGACGCCAGTAAATCATCAAAATCCTCTCCATTTATGGCATTTTGTAAGGACTTTTTGTTCATTTGAACCAATTGTCCATTTTCCCAGGTATATAACGCATGCCCAGCAGCAAGCAATTCAATCATATGCGCTAACATCAACTCACGCTTACTTGTTGACCAGCTGGAAAATGACCAATCAGAAAAAATATAAATTTGACCGGTAGGCACTGGTTCAAGAACCTCAACTACTTCTTCTTGAGCTTTTCCTTGAATACTGGGATTACTCTTTAGTTTCTCTGTTGCTGCACAGATATCTCCATCAAAAATGCCTTGAGTACGAGCAAATGCCCTCAGATTAGTATAAGAAGTTGAGGGAAACCATTCGCCCAAAAATCCTGTTTTTGTTTGCAATGTAGGAAGTAATGTGGCGATAAGCTTTAAAGCCTCATCAACCTGTAATTCAATGGGATAATCCTGGAGTTTGGGATCACGAAAAGGCATAAGAAGTTTTTTCAAATCAAATGCTTTTTTTCTATTCTTTTGATTACTCCACCACCTGGATTCAATGCGCTGAATTTCATTATCTACCACATCTAATAAGGTACGCATCAATTCTTTGCCTGAGACGGGTAAAATTTGTAATTTAAATGGGGGGAGTTTTTGTGCTGCAATCATTGCTTCAAAATCATCGAATTGCTCTTGATCCACAGCATCGTTTGCTTGATTTATATTTTTTGTAGCTTCACGAAGACCGGCCTCCAAAGATTTGGGCAGAACATGTCTTCCTCTATTTACAAGATCGGGATTCACCTGATTTAAAACTTGCATCACATTGTGGGAGCAAAAAGTGTCATTAGAAGGAACGCGCTTTTCTCTATCTTTTTTATCCTGCTTATTTGACCATTGAAAAAGTGATTTAAGTACGGCCCAAAAGCTGGTGCGGCTTTTTCCTTGTTCAAGTAATCTTTTGGTAATATTCACTTGAGCCTTGTATGCTTCAAGGAATTGTTGTCTTTGTTTATTGTCGGTATGTTTGAATACCAACAAACTTGAATTAACTGTCAGTAGAGTTTCTGCTTGTCCCGATGCGCGCCAAAACGTAACCAATAATTGGATTAATCGTTCTTTATTCTCTTTGCATGCAACCAGAAATTGTTTGATGAGATCTTCTGCCTCCTCATTTCCTGTTATTTTGGAAGCCCAAAGTTTCATCCATTTAACGCCACCTTCAAGTGCGTTCTTCATTTGCACGGATGTGAATTCTTTACTGCAATAATTGAGGAGCAGAACCGTTAGTTCCTCTACGGTCTTATCTTGAAGATTTCTAATAAATACATCCGGTGACGAAGAAAGTTGTCGCTCATAATTGTGGCATATGATCCCGTGTTCATTCTTGCCAGTACAAACAAAGACTGTAACAACCTCCATATGCCCATGTTTGTTGCCAGGAGTCGTAATGGATTGAGCGGCCTGTTTTAGACGTATGAAAGGTTTTCTACTACTTGAGACGACAAACACTATATCGCCTGGATCTATAGCACAATCCTTCATCAACAACATGCCGCTCTCCTATTTTTAATTACCAGTGGCCGTGATGATGACTACCACCATAAGATGTCACTGTTGTGTGAGGATGGCCGTGATGATGACCATTATCAGAGCATGTTAACAAAGTTTCACTGGTTACTAATGATGATAAAAGAATCGCCACTAAATCATCATCACCGCCTGCTTGTTCTAAACCCTTAGTTATTTCATCAATCTTACTGGGCTCAAAATCCAGCTCTTTAAGTCGAGATGCAAGATCTCCAGGCTTAGAAAAAGCGAGTATGCCGACTTCAGCAGCATGCGCTTTCAATAAAGGTAAATAAGATTCTTTTTTTGCTTGTAAAACTGACGAGCTAGGGCTTGTTTTTTTAAGCAGATTATATCTTTTAATAACGTCATCAACATATTGGATTGCATTTTGATTATCTCTAAGAGATTCACTTTCGCTTTTTTCACCTAACGCCTCATATCGAGATACTAAATCGTTTATTTTCCCTAAAGCATCTTTAAGCTCGGGCGTTAATTTATTTAATGTTGGCATTTTGTCTCCTAGACTAGTTAAATTTCGGGCAAAATATATCATGCATAGACCAACCAATCAACTTTCTGACTCCAATTTAATCAACAATTAACATACTGATTTGACAAAAAAAATTAAATACATCCATCTGTAAGAAGGACTTTTAATTTCCTTTTTACTTGTTATTGGAAGCAACTATTCGCTAGAATCACGATACCTTCATTACTGCTTAGTTTTTCAATGATAGAATTTACCTTGATCCAAAAAATATGTATTTGGGCTATCCCCATTTTGCTTGCCATTACCCTGCACGAGGCAGCTCATGCTTATGTTGCATATCGATGTGGCGATACGACGGCAAAAATGTTTGGTCGATTAAGCTTAAATCCTCTTCGTCATGTGGATCCCATAGGTACCATAGTCATGCCTCTACTAATTGGTGTGCTAACACAATTTAATTTTGTTATAGGTTATGCAAAGCCTGTCCCAATTAACGCGAACCAATTTCACCATCCCCGGCGCGACATGATCCTGGTCACTCTTGCCGGACCATTTTCCAATCTTTTCATGGCATTTTTATGGGCTGCTTGCGACAAACTCGCACTCATTCTCAACCCGCGCACATCGATGGCTATACTTTTTCTTTATGCTACCTCCCAAGCAGGAATATTTATTAATTTGATTTTGGCCGCATTAAATTTACTTCCTATTCCACCTTTGGATGGTAGTCGAGTAGTCAGTAGCCTTTTACCTCCAAGACAAGCTATGGCTTATGCTAAAATAGAGCCTTTTGGATTTTTTATCCTTATTATTTTAGTGTTTACCGGAGTTTTAGGCATGATATTAACTCCGATAATTAATCTGGGACTCATCACACTCAGTGCCATTTTTAAAATATGAACGTCAACTTATTATGAATATCCTTGCTGATGCCTCTCTTCCAGGATTAGATCAGGCTTTTCCTATGCCCTTTCGCCTAACGCGATATCATCATTTTGATGAGATTGCGGGATTACTTGTGGGACAAGATGTTCTGCTTTGCCGTGCTAATCTAAAAGTAAACCAATTTTTATTAAAAAATCATTGTTTGCGCTATGTTGCTACTGCAAGCAGTGGAACGGATCATCTGGATCACTTTTGGCTAAATTCTCAAAACATTCAAATTATTGATGCAAAAGGCTCCAATGCACGAGCTGTTGCTGATTATGTCGTTGCCTGTCTTGCTTTTCTGGAGCAACAACAACCTTTTAGTGGGAATAAAGCAGGCATTATTGGCCTGGGAAAAGTAGGAGCTCAAGTTGCTGTACGTTTGCAAGCAGCTGGTTTTGAAATCTTAACTTACGATCCACTCAAAGCAGAACGTGATCCCGCTTTTCAAAGTTGTACTATCGAGGAATTGTATTCGGTTGATCTGCTGTGCATCCATGCTGAATTACATAATAGTCCCCCCTATCCCAGTGCTCATTTGATTAATCAGGATTTTCTTGCTCGATTAAAATCAGGCTGTGTCATTGTGAATGCCGCTCGTGGTGGAATTGTCAATGAGGAAGCACTCCTCCATTCCTCAAAACCATTAATCTATTGCACCGATGTGTATCTTAATGAACCGGATATCGATACACGGATTATTAATCAATCCACAATATGCACCCCTCATATTGCAGGTCATAGTGTTGAGGCAAAATACTCTGCGGTTGCTATGGTGAGCGTCGCTTTGCACCAAATTGCTGGTCTGACTCCCCCACAACTTGCAGTCCCCGCACTGCCCCGTGACTTGGTCTTGGAAAAAGACAACTTATGGCATGAGCTTATATTAAAAATTTATAACCCTCTTGAAGAAACATTATCCCTAAAGCATGCTTCAGATAAAAAAGTCGCTTTCTTAAATTTGCGTAAAAATCATCAAACACGTCACGATTTCTCTCAGTATTTCGAGGAGTCAATGTTGAATTATAAAACTAAATTATTATTGGGTATGTAAGAAATAAGACAACCAAATAATTTCAAATTGTTTACATAATAATACGCTTAAATCCAGTGCTTCTTTACACTTAGCAAGCTTGAGTCAAAATGGCCCAGGTTTTCGAGCATTGGAGCATGGAGAATCAGGATGGTTTGGCCAAGATAGCAGGAATGTAAATAGGTCCTAAACTTGTCCCATTGTAAATTAGTAAATCAAATGATACTCTTTTTCCGATTTTTACAAAAAAAACAAAGGAGTATGTAAATGTCTTTAGGAGTAAAATTTTCTACCTTTACAGTAGCATTGGTTCTTGCTGGTTCTGCCTTCGCAAATAATACCTGTCCCGATTTGAGTGATCTTCAAGCAGAAGGAATCTCAGAGGCTCAACAGATTGGTAATAACTATTTCATGGGATTCACTATCAGTCAATTCAATTCAGCTACCTGGGGCTTTGCTATCGGACCAGTAAAAGCAGATGCAGAAGATGATGCATTAGATGCGACAAATGCAATTTTAAATAATATGGCTACTCCTGGATTTCCTTTGGAACTGGATCATGACACATTGATTTGTTTGTATGACACAGGCAATCCCTATATTTATTCTGTTGCCATTAGAGATTACGCAATTAGCCCAATGAAATTAAAACAACACTTGCTAAAAGCTCATAAGTAAAAATAGATATTTGCTCGGTCTGGATAAAAAAATCCAGCTCGGGATCAACTTGGAATAATTAGATTTAACAAGGAGTTTTATTATGTCTTTAAAAACCAAATTAATTTCTTTTGCAGCTGCAATGGTCCTCACAGGATCTGCTTTTGCTGATGAACCAGTCTGTCCTAAACTGAGTGATATTCAAGCTGTAGGCATCACGATGGCTTCTCAACTCGCTTACAATTATTATATTGGCTATACAGTCAATAACTACAATACTTCTTCCAGCTGGGGATTCGCTATTGGGCCGGTAGAAGCTGACTCTGAAGAAGATACAATCGATATCACCAATGATATTTTAGCTGATTTAACATCCCCAGGGATTCCTGAGTCAGGTAAAGGCGATGATGATTTAGTTTGTATCTATGAGACAGGCGATCCGAATTTATTTGCAGTAGCAATCAAAGGCTATGAAGAAATGTCACCGATGAAGTTCAAACGATATATACATAAATAGAATGTAGCCGGAGAAGCATTCTGAATCTCCTACACATCGCTGAAAAACCAGTCCCGCGGACTCCGCGGGGCGTAGGCAGTGATGTGATCAAAAGACACGAGAAGAATCGCGGATGCCGGAACAATGTGTAACCATAACACCTCGTTTATAGTTTATCTAGGGTCTACAGGTAATTCGCTGGATTGAGCTAAATAATGCGTTTTAGAGTGCATGAAGTATGGGAGTATCTCAGCGCTTAAAATCCCACCATTTTGGCCAAGATAGTAGAATTGCCTCCAGATCTTATTTACCTCTGCATTAATTTTTTTACTACATCCTGATCTGAAAAAGCATGTTTTATCGTGCCAATTTGTTGATAGGCCTCGTGTCCTTTTCCTGCAATTAAAATAACATCATGTTCCTCTGCTTTATTTAAAGCATATGCAATTGCTTCTTCACGATTAACCAGTTGAATGACATTCGATGAATTTGAAATACCCTGTGCTATCTCATCAACGATAACCTGTGGATCCTCTGTACGTGGATTATCACTAGTAATGACGATTTGATCAGCAAGTTTACTTGCAACCTTTCCCATCACCGGCCTCTTGGTCTTATCCCTATCGCCACCACAACCAAATACCACCCATATTCGACCTTTTTTTAATTGATTTAAGGTAATTAAAGCATTCTCTAGAGCATCAGGAGTATGTGCATAATCAACAAGCACATAGGGCGCATTGGCCACAATTTCCATTCGCCCAGGAGCTGCTTTTAATTGAGTCATCACTTCGACAACCTGGGCAGGTGCATAGTCAGAAGCCAATAAACTGCTAAATATGGCCAAGCTATTATATATATTAAATTGGCCTAGGGACTTTATCCTGAATTGATGCTGTCCCCAAGGTGAATGCACTTCAATTTCGGTACCTTTTATATCCATAAGCCAATTTACAGCTTTCACATCACAATCTTGATGTATCCCATAAGTTAACTTTTTAGCATGGGACTTAACAGCAGCAGACATTATTTTTTGATATTCATCGTCTTGATTAATAATTGCCCATTTTAATGATTCTCTAGCAAATAATAATGCCTTGGCATTCGCGTAATTTTCCATATTGAGATGGTAATCCAGATGATCAAGCGTTAGATTCGTAAATATAGCCTGCTTAAATTCAACAGCATCTACGCGATGTTGTGCCAGTGCATGAGAGGACACTTCCATGCATACTTGTCTCAGACCTTGATTTTTATAGTGATGTAATAGCTTTTGTAAACAAAGTGAGTCAGGAGTTGTATTATCCAATAATTGAAGTTTATCAACATTGCCTTGACCAATAGTGCCTATGTAGGCTGCTCCCTGTCCTAATAAATGATGAGCCTGAGCTAATTGATAGGCGATGGTTGTCTTCCCATTGGTTCCAGTCACTCCAGTTACAGTTAAAAAACGACCAGGATCTTCATAAAACTGTTTTGCAATGGGTGCAAGTTGTGTCGCTAAGTCAGGGACAGGAACACAAGGAACTGATTCGGGTAATACGCAACTCTTGGGAAAATGGATAGGATCATAAGCAACAGCGACCGCGCCTGCAGAAACAGCCTTATTTATAAATAAACGACCATCAGCTGCTGCACCAGCATAAGCTACAAACAAATCCCCTGGTTGAATACGACGACTGTCATTTTCTAAACCGGCAATAGTACAATCTGAATTAATGTGTTGCATCCATGGTTTCAATAATTGTGAGAGTTTCATCACTTGATTCCTAATAATTCTAAAAATAGCCTGGGTGAAGCGCCTGAATCTTCTACACATCTCTGAAAATCCAGTCCTGTTCTGCTCTCCTACGTCCCGCGGCTTGTCCGCGGGATCCAGGAGATCTGCACTAAAACACTGGACCCCGCGGACAAGCCACGGGGCGTAGGCGGAGATGCGCTCAAGAGACAGGTGAAGCGCAGCGGAATCCGGAGATGCAGTATTTCCGAACCCGAGTTCCGCTGCGCTTCACCCAGGCTACATTATAACAAAACCTTTACCTTATGATCGAATTTTATCCTACCAACTCATCAGTTGGTATATTAAACAATCGTAAAGCTCCTGACATAACTTTAGCAAACAACGGAGCTGCAACTGCTGCAGCATAATAACTTTTACGAGAAGGTTCATGAATGATAACGACCACAACAAATTTTGGTTTTGAAACTGGCGCAATTCCTATAAAACTTGCGGTATATTTTCTATCTTTGTAACCATCTTTTCCTGCTACACGTGCCGTCCCTGTTTTTCCTGCTACACGATAACCAGGCACTCTTGCTGATTTTCCAGTACCATCTTTACCTAAAACAGCCTCCATCATGGATAAAACCTGTTGTGCTGTTTCGGGTTTCATTACCTGCACGCCTGGAGTTGGTGGATCATTATGCAGTAACGTTACTGGAATCAATTTGCCTAGATTTGCAAAAACCATATGCGCTTTGGCTAATTGTAACGCGGTTACCGACAAGCCATAACCAAAACTCACAGTAGCCAACACAAAAGGATTTGCATCTTTGACATGAACGATACCCCCTTCACTTTCTCCCGGACAAGTACTTTCAGTTCGTTGTCCAAAACCACAACGCTGCAGCAATCCAATTAATTGCTCTGGAGGACTGGCTAAAACCATTTTTGTTACCCCGACATTACTTGAATGTTGTAATACACCAGTTACATCAAGGATACCGTAATTATGAACATCACGAACTGTATGACCATGAACAATCATCCAACTCGGATTCGTATCAATAATCGTCGATGGTGTAAATAGACCGGTTTCCAAAGCGCTGGCGATACTAAATGTCTTAATGACTGAACCCGGTTCAAACGTATCGGTAACCGCCCTATTTCTATAAGTATCTTTATCGTAACCTCCCCGCGAATTGGGATTATAGGATGGAACATTCGCCATAGCTAAAATCTCGCCATTTTCCGTGTCAACAACTACAACAGAACCCGATTTTGCAGCAAATTCTTCAACTGTTTTAGTGAGTTCGCTATAGGCCAAATATTGTAAACGGCGATCAATACTTAAAGTCATATCACGCCCAGGGCGAGGTTGTTTTATTACACCTAATTCCTCAATAACTCTTCCTAAACGATCTTTAATTACCCTTTTCTTGCCAACAACACCCTTCAACCAATCTTGATAAGCAAACTCAACTCCTTCCAAGCCTTGATCATCGACATTGGTAAATCCGACTAACTGAGAAATACTGTCTGAATCAGGATAATAACGTTTGAATTCTTTTTGAAAGTTAACGCCTGGGATTTTTAATGCTTTTATTTTTTTAGCTAATGGAGGCGGTAATTGTCTTTGTAAATAGAGAAACTCTAATTCTTTATTTTCTGCATCTACTATTTTTCTGCTTAGCTGCTGGGGAGTTAAATTCAGATATTCTGCCAAGGACATAAATTGTTCTTTATCGGGTGAAAACTCTTTGGGATTTACCCACACCGATTCCACAGGAGTGCTAATTGCCAAAGGGGTACCATTCCTATCCATAATCATTCCTCTATGAGCAGGAATGTCTACAACACGTAAACTACGAGCATTACCTTGGCCTTGTAGAAATTGACGATGGAGTACAGTCAGATCCACCATACGCCAAATCAAAATGAATAAGAGCAATAAAAAAAAAGTAGATACTACAATCAGTCTGTTTAAATGAGTTGAGTTTTTCATGGATATTTATCCATCTGTAGCCAGGGTGGAGGCAAGTACCATAACCCAGGTTATATTGCACAAGAACTCCCAGGTTATAGCCTTGTCTCCACCTAGGCTACGTTACTAAAACTAAATGGCAATGGTACTCGTTTAAAACAAAAACTTCTACTGCTGTGCTTGTAACCAATAAGTATTTTTAGATGTTGGCAAAAGCATCTGTAATTTTTCAGTGGCCAGCTCTTCTACGCGCGCCGGTCTAGCCAGGCTTGCTTGTTCTAGAAGTAACTGCCCCCATTGCAGCTGTAAATAGTGTGTTAACTGTTCTTGTTGTTCCACCTTATTTAAAGTCACCCGATATGAGTTGGTACTGTATACAACCGCCAAAGCACTCACTAATACAGCAACTAATAATATAATCAGCATGTATAATGATTTTGACATATGCATATCTGCCAGTTGACCATTAAATAAAGTACCTTGATTGATTACTCTCGCTGCAGCGTTCATGCTAATTTCTCCCCTATTCTAAGTACAGCACTTCGAGATCTGACGTTCTCTTTTACTTCTATTTCTTGTGGCATAATCGCCTTACCTATTCTTTTAAAATTTGTCTTTAGGGCTTCGTAACGAATGGGCACCTCAGGAGGGGGTTTGGCTCCCTGTTCTTTATCGCGCATAAATTGTTTGACGATGCGATCCTCAAGGGAATGAAAACTAATCACCGCCAATCTTCCTTTGGGAGCCAGAACATTAACGCATTGCTCCAGACAACTCTTTAAATCGTTTAATTCTTGATTTATATAAATGCGTATTGCTTGAAACACGCGTGTTGCTGGATGTTTGTGTTTTTCCCATTTGGGATTTGCTTCCTTCACAATTTCTGCCAATTGCAACGTTGTAGAAATAGGCGCAATGTTTCTGGCAGCAACAATTGCCTTTGCAATACGTCCTGCAAAACGTTCTTCCCCATACAGCTTGAAAACAGAAGCCATTTCTTCTGCTTCGGCTTCATTAACAAACCGTGCAGCACTTATGGGTTGAGATAAATCCATACGCATATCCAAAGGTCCTTGCTGCATAAAACTAAAACCTCTTTCTGGATTATCCAATTGTGGTGAAGACACGCCCAAATCCAACAAAATACCATCTACTTTTCCCAAGACACCCACTTCAGTAGCAAACTCCTGAATTCGTGCAAATGAACCTTGAAATATATGAAAACGCTTATCTTGACTAAAATGATCTCTGGCGTAGGCAATCGCTTCCACATCTTTATCTATGGCATATAAACGACCTTGATCATTTAAATGTCGCAAAATTTCTCTGCTATGGCCTCCACGACCAAAAGTGCCATCAAAATAGATCCCACCGCTTTTAATGGCTAGACCTTCTATTGATTCATGAAGTAATACTGATTGATGCGTTGCCATTTTTGTTTCCATTACAAAGAAAACGTTTTCATTTCATCGGGTAACCCACCAGTTCCGGAACTTTCCTCAGCCAACCATTGCTCACGTCGGGTTTCCCAAAGATCCTTACTCCATACTTCAAATTTATTACCTTGACCTATCATCACTACATCTTTTTCCAATTGCGCATAATTTCTTAAAACTGTGGGTAATAACACCCGGCCATTTGCATCCACTTCAACATCGGTCGCATGACCAATTAGTAAACGCTGTATTCTGCGTGCCGCAGCATTAAAGCTAGGTAATTTTTGCAAATTATCTTCAATGATCTGCCACTGAGCTGCGGTATAGAGAAGCAAACATGTTTCCTCAGTATCAATAGTCACTACCAAAGGAGTTTTTTCTTCAGCTCCCAGCGCGGCTCGATAACGCGTAGGGATAGCTAAGCGCCCTTTAGTATCAATGGTAATGGCATTTATTCCACGAAACATGGTTTTCTTTTATGCGGAAGTTTTTATCTTCCACAATTCTCCACTTTTTTATTATTTTACCCCACTTTTATACACTATAGAAACACATTTCTCCATGCGTCAAGATAAAAACCCACTTTTTAGATAATTTATTTAAGGCGCATGGGAAAAATGATTAAAAACAGATCTTTATTTAAAAATAATGAACATATTTTGAAAGGCTTTTCGAAACTCGCTGGAATGAGCCAAGTACGAGGCGTCTGCGTATAAAGTACATTTCTTATGTTTTGTAATTTAATTTTTTTGAAATTATCTGTAACTTACCCAAGAAAAGAATAAAAAAGAAACAACAAAGATGAGTTTTCTTTCTGCTGATAATCTATTTAAAATTAATTATTCATTAAAGCAGCCAATCTTATCCCTTGCAAAACCAAATCAGGAACGAGGCGATCATATAATTCCTGTTTTTCAAATAAGGAAGCAAATCCACCTGTTGCCAAAACCAATGCTTTCTCCGCCTCAAAAGCCTCCTGATTCAAGCGTTGAATCAATTCGCGGCAAGCACCAATAGCACCGTAATAAACACCCGATTGAATGCTCTCTATGGTCGAGCGTCCGACTGAATTTTCAATTTTTATGATTTCTACAGCGGGTAACTTCGCTGTATTTTTGGATAAAGCATCGACTGAAAGTCTAACTCCTGGCAAAATAGCGCCTCCCATATATACTTTCTGTGCGCTAATGACACAAAAAGTAGTTGCAGTGCCAAAATCAATAATAATTACGTTTTGGTTTGGATAGATATGTGTTGCTGCAATTGCATTTGCAATTCTGTCAGCACCCACTTCTATGGGATTACGATATTTGATATTTAGACCCGTTTTAACTCCCGCCTGTAACAAAAAAGGCTCTAAAGAAAAATATTTAACACAGGCTGCACGCAATGAATAATCAATTTGAGGGACAACAGAACAAATACCAATTTGTTTAATTGCTTCAGGAGAACAATTATTTTCTCGCAAAACACTTTTCAAAAAGATGCCCAATTCATCAGATGTACTTATTTTAGATGTATGACGAAAACGAAGCTTGATCTCTTCTCCATCAAAAACTCCACCATAGATATGAGAATTTCCAACATCAATACAAAGAATCATAATGCCAAGCATCCAGTTTAAAAAACATGATAGTAAATTGCGATGTTCATATTAGCAAGTTGTTCGCTAGAAAAAATGAAATTCGCAAATTAAAAATTTTAGTAAAAAAAGAAAGTGTTTTGATTTAGTTCTACAATAGAATTTAGATGGGTAAGTTTTCTACGTGAGTGGCTATTGTTGCTGTTCCATATTAAATTGTTTGTCTTCTTCCGGCGATGCATTGTCTTGTTTTGGTGAAACTAAAAAGCTTAAATCGGTCAGTCTTTTACTTTGTTTTAAAATAGCTATTAAAGGTTCAGAAGCATATAAGGCAGCTTTTTCTTCTTTTGATATGATCAGCGTACCCTCTTTTACTTCATCAAGCGCTTCTTCAAGTAAGGGGAGTACTTTATCCATGCTAGAAAATTTGTCGAATAAACATCTTAAATCACCATGAGGACATTCCTCCATTTGGGCAATTACTGCTAAATTTTGAAAAAATTTTAAAGTTTCTCGATGATTCTGAGTTTCAACGATTGCTGATAATCGAGTATCTAGTTTTTCCATCTCAAGGGCATCGTCTTTTAATTCTTGCAACCTCTTGCTTGCGTGTATTCCAAATAGTTTCCTCGTTGCTTTTAAAGTAGAATCCTCATTTTTTGCTTCAGCTGATGGAGAAGTTTCATTATTCATAGGACCTTTGTATTCATCTGTTAATGATAATGAGGATTGATTTTCTAATGAATCGTCTGGGTTAAGAGAAGGCTCCGGGGATTCCTCATTTTCATTTGTTTTGGAATTCCACAGCCCTAGTTTTTTTATTTGGGAACTAACTATTGGAGCAAGCAGGGAAACAGCAACCCGCCCCACTACATAAAGAGCACCTAACCCTGCACTGCCAGCAACAATACCAAGACCAACAGGAGGGAAAAATAGACTCAGTGCTAAACCAATAATAGCCACGGAAGTAAGGGCTGCAGTGACACCTCTATCCATAAATGCAGCAGTTCCCAGACCTTTAAGTGTTTGCTCATCCTCCAGCTTTTTATTGTAAAGCTCCTGTAGTTCGTCTTTTGCAACCTGATGCTTAGCATTTAAGTCTTCAATCTCTTTACAAATAGCCTTGGCCCTTTCCTCATAATCCTGAGCATTTTTATCCAGCTTTTTTAATTTCAAGATCAACACTTGAGCATTTTTCCGCATATCCTCTAAATAGTCCTCCTTGGTCTTTATTTTTTCTGTAGTTTCTCGTAACGATTTTTGAATGGTGTAACGTTTATAAATCATATGCCCTATAGAAACCAAACTAAGTATCAAAGTTAAACTGGCCATAGCCAAGGCAATAGGAGGGGCTGCTGCAGGAACCAAAATAGCAGTTAAGGTCAAACCCAATAATAAAGCGGAATAAGCCCAACGCGCATTATTAGATAGCGTAAAAGGCGGGCGCTCTCTAGCAATAAGTGCAAAGAAATAAATCAAAGGAATACGAACAAAATTAACAGCTGCAACTCCTAGGCCGGCATAGTGGAAGCCAGCACTCGCTCCCTGCAAAGCTTGAGACGTATCACCCAGACTTTTGATTAGAGCTGTAGTTGCAGTCCCGGAACTTCCTAAACTTTGTAATAAACCAGAAAGCAATGGAATCTTCTCTATAAGTAATCTAAGTATAAATTTTTTTTGTTCCGGGGCCTCGGGCGTAATCTGCACTTTCTTTGACATTTCCTCTGCAAGATTTTGCCCTCTAAGAATCCTTTCTATCAAATCATCTGGTAATTTTTCTGTGCTCATTTTGATTTTACTTTATATGACTGTTTCTATTAAATATAGCTCAAATATTATGGCCCCATTAAATTACGATATAATTGATTTTCAGTTAGGATTTTATTTTTATTATTAAAAATTGGCATCGTCAGAGTATCTTTATAAAAAAAACCCTGCAAATGCAGGGCAGTAGTGGAGATTATCACCTTTATTAAGGTCAATTTTGCATCAAAAATTACTATCTAATGTCAAATTGACTAGTAAGGTTTAACAATAACTGTAGTACCAATATCAGCAAAATCCTGGTTTAACCATTTTGCTGCACTGGGTAAAACACGGATACAACCATGGCTTGCATTGTAGTTAGGTACTTCGTACGCTGCATGAATAGAATAACCTCCATGGAAATGCATACAATAGGGCATTTTTGCACCGCCGTTTGTTTCTAATGGATAAATACTGGAAGTACATTCTTCACCTTTTTTAGAATAGATGCGGAATGTTCCAGTTACCGTACGACAGGGTTTACCTGCATCTTCGCAAAAATCTTTACCCCCCGAAGCACTACCGGTATTTACCCTATTACCTTCTTTATCGTAAGCCGCCCACGCCGTTGCTCTAGGATCGAATACAATCACTTTTTTCCCTGTTGCTGGTCTTTTCGCAGGAAAGTAATTAGAACCCTTGTGGTCAGACTTCATACTCATCGTATAATGCGTGTGTCCTGCATCATCAACGATAGGGACTGATCTATCCATGGAAGCACAGGATGTTGCTAAAGCACACACTGGAACTAACACTAGATATTTTTTCACTTTATTTCTCCCTCTTTTTTTTATATTTATCGGGAGATTTAAAAATAGGTTTAGGTTTTTTTATAAATTTTTTTTACATTGTGTATTTTTTATTTACTCAGCGCTTATTTAATGATTACTTTTTTGGTTGTTTTGGGAGCATAAATTGGATAGCATTCATTAACTGTGCATCAGTACATTCAAAACATCCTCCCCGAGGCGGCATCGCGTTTAACCCCTCATCAGTATGTTTAAAGAGCGCGTCCATTCCCTGTTTTAAACGTATTTTCCAATCTGCTTTCTCACCAATTCTAGGAGCTCCTATAGGAATTAATGGTTTGCTCGCATGACAATTGACGCAAAAATGATTGTAAATTTGTTCGCCTTCATCTTTGGTACCACTAATTGCTTTCAAGAACTCTTGGGGGTGATGGCTTTCTGCATGAACCGGTGATTGGAATATCAATAAAATCACGGCATATACAATGAAATGAATCATCATGGAATACTCTCCTGAAAATTGGCATAATATTTGCAGTTGGAAGAAGTCATTTAAAAAGGAATTATTTGTGAAAAAGTGCATACTAAGTGTTTTACTATTTTTTGCAAGTACAGGATTACATGCTGAAGCAATGCAGTCTCCTGAAATACTAACGAACAAAATAGAACAATACATACGTAATGAGCTTTCTTCCTATAAAGAAGGAATAATTCGCGTTACAGCGGATAAAATTGATTCCCGTTTAAATCTCAAAGCGTGTGCTGATGAGCAATTAGTAGTTTTTAATCCCTACCAATCTCCTATTTTAAATACCCGTACTATGGGAATAAAATGCCAAGAAAATGACAATCATTGGTCTTTATACGTTCCTGTTAAAATAACAGTATTAAAAACGATCTACGTAGCAAAACGTGCTCTTATTAAAGGAACCCGACTGGCTAAAGATGATATTTATCAAGCAGAAATGGATGTACAAAGATTAAATCATGGCTATTTTACTAACCAGGATTTATTAATAGGACAAATATGCAAACAAAATATTGGCCCCAATAACCCGCTTAGCCCATATAATATAGAAGCAGCGAAATTGATTAATAAAGGAGAACATGTTTCTATTGTTGCTAGTGATAGCAATTTAACTGTAAGTATGGATGGTATTGCTTTGGAAGAAGGCTCGCTGGGTGAAACCATTAAAGTACGCAATCTTTCTTCTAAAAAAATTATTGAAGCTCAGATTACTGACTCAAAGAAAGTAAATGTTATTATTTAATAACTAGGGACCATTTGCATTTTGGTAGCTTGAGTAAAATGGGCTGATTCTGATCGTTGTAGCACACATGCGTGTATGAAGCAGCTGAGCACAAAAATCAGGAGAGTTTCGCCGAGATATTAGTAACGCAAACGTGCCCTTTATAATTAAAATTTACTAAAGATTTTTACAAAATAGCCGATACATTTAGAAGTCGAACGTGATTGAGGATAAATTATGTTTAATCAAATCAGTGATGCAGTTCCTGTAAAAACTCTAGAAACAGAAAATCGTTTAAAAATGAAACATCAAGAAAAAATCCAAAGTTTGATTGACGATCCCGCATCACATGTCAACATTAGTGATACGTCAAAACAATTAGAAGCTATAAAAAACTCCCTTAAGGAAGTTTCTGAAATCAATGAGGCTCGAGTTTTATATTTTAAATCTGAAATAGCGCTCGGAAACTATCAGATTGATAGTGACAAAATTGCCATGAAAATGTTAAATGTAGAACCTGCATAAATTCTAAGGGCAATTATTATATGGATCATAAGATAAAAACATTGAGTAGCCACCTGGATCAAGAAATTAATTGGATAGAATCACTCAATTCTTTGCTGGCCGAGGAGAAGGAAATACTAACATCTCGGGAATTTAATAGACTTGAAGAATTTGCCAATAAAAAACAGGAATTATCAAATAAGTTAGAGGAAAGTGCCAAACAACGCTTACAACTTATTAACTATACGAATCCTAATCAAGATATGAACTTAGTTTTAACTGAGTTTCTTAAAGAGTGTACCGTTGAGGAAACAAATCAAATCAATCAATTAAATACTAAGCTTGCTGAACTATTAACACGCTGCCGTGAATTAAATGCAGTAAATGGACAAATAATAGCCAACAACCTTTATGTTCGTCAAGAAATTGTCAATACACTGTCAGGAAATCAAGCGAATGCAATCAGTGTTTATACTTCCAATGGAACGATTCAATCAGCAAAAGAGAATACACATCATCAAGAAACTTAAAATCTTCAAAAACTCACCCCCTAAGGGATCGTCAGTTTTTTGATGAGAAACCTCCACTAATTTTTTCGCCTACGTACCGCGCTTTATGCGCGGTATCCAGGGATCTTGCTATAGAAATGCCTCAGCGGCATCTTAAAGATCGTTCTGGATACTGCGCATAAAGCGCGGTACGTAGAGATATTTAAAATGAAATAGTGACGATACCTCAAGTCGAACGACAACTACTCGTTGAAACCCCATTTAAAAATGAATGGTTACCTCATGCGAAGAGCACCATCCAAACGAATCACTTCACCATTTATCATTCCATTTTCAATAATATGCGCCACTAACGAAGCAAATTCATCGGGCTTACCAAAACGCTTGGGAAAAATCATGGTTCCCACCAGATTATCTTGTACTTCTTGTGGCATGTTCAACAGCATTGGTGTCGCTATTAATCCAGGTGCAATGGTATTGACGCGAATGGCAAACTGAGCGAGCTCTCGCGCAGCGGGTAAGGTCATGGCCACAACACCACCCTTGGAAGCACTATATGCGGCTTGACCAATTTGTCCCTCAAATGCTGCAATAGAGGCTGTGTTAATAATCACACCGCGCTCCTGGGAACTATGTACTAATTCCAAAGTACTCATTGCATGCGCTGCAACTCTCATCACATTGAAAGTACCAATAAGATTTACATCAATCACTTGTTTAAAGGCAGCCAAAGGCATAGCACCATCTTTCCCAACAATACGCTTAGCTGGAGCAATGCCTGCACAGTTGACACAAACTCTCGGTGCTCCTAATTGCTCTATTGTTTGTTGCATTGCCTTTTCGACCGATTCATCACTGGTTACATCACAACTGATAAATAAATCAGCGTCGCTTTGGTCCTCTGTATGCTTATCCCATACCACAACCCGCATTCCACGCTTCTGTAAGTATTGAGCACTTGCTTTTCCCATACCAGAGGCACCGCCTGTAATCAAGGCGATTTGATTCGTAAAATTCACTATGATTCTCCCTAAAATTATAGATTTGAAGCCTTGGGTTGTTTACATTTCGCTGGCTTGAGCCAAAATGCGCTGATTTTTAAGTACCGAAGCGCAGCATACATGAAGTATGTGAGCATCGGAACGCAGATAATCAGGGCAGTTTGGCCAAGATAGTAGAAATGTAAGCAGACCCTAAAAAAACTCCTTGCTCAATTGCTTGAATTCAGAAGTCCCTGCCTTTCTTAACCATTCGAAAAACACCATTTCTGTGGTAACCAAATGAATCCCTGCTTGTTTCATTCGTTTCAATCCATATTTCATATTTTGTTCACCACGACAACTTACTGCATCGGCAACAACAAAAACATCATATCCAGCATCTTTCATTTCCAGCGCAGTTTGTAAGACACAAACATGAGTTTCAATGCCGATAAGAATTAATTGTTTTTTATGAAATTGTTTTAAGCGCTCCACATATTTAGGCTCACCCATACAAGAAAAGTTTACTTTATCAACAACACCATTTTGTTGATTAAAATAGGATTGAAATTGGTTCAAAGTTGCACCAAGACCTTGGGGATATTGTTCACTCACTAGAATGGGAACATTCATTCGCCGAGCTAATTTTAAAAGCCATTCACAACGTGCAATAAACGCTTCACTATCTAATACGGCTGGTGTTAATTTCTCTTGTACATCAATTAATAATAAGAGTGAATCCTCTTTATTAAGTAACATCCTTATTCTCCTTGGTGAATAATTTGAACATCTTGAATTTAAAGCATAGGGTCTGTCCCATTTCGCTTCCTTGAGCCCAAATGCATAATTTTCGTGTACCCGAGCGCAGCAGCGCAGAAAAATCACAGCAGTTTGGCTAAGATAGTAGCAATGCAAACAGACCCTAAGAAAAAATTACAGCCTGAGTGAGATGAATCACAAACCAGGCTGTAAGTACATCAGCAGAGGAATTTCACAGTAAATCTCTAAACCCCAGCGATATCAATCGTTTTCATTTTTACATCCATCTGCTTGTTATTTCGCTGAATGGATACCGTTATTTGCTCCCCAACTTTTATATCAGTTAGCATATTGTATAAAACATCATAATTAGGAACCGCATGTCCATTCAAAGCAACAATAATATCACCTAACTCGATATGCCCCCAAGCATCTCGGTGAGTACCCCGCAAATGAGCTTTGTCTGCAGGGGTATTGCGTATAACATCTGCAATTAATATTCCTTTGCGTATACCTAATCGCTGAGCAATACTCGGTGGAACACTTTGAATCCCAATCCCAGACAATACGACTCGCCCATTTTTAATAATTTGCGTCACGATACGATCAATATCATCTGCAGGAACAGCGAAACCAATTCCGGCAGACGAACCTGATTGTGAATAAATCATCGTGTTCATACCAATTAACTGTCCAGCACTATTCAATAATGGACCACCTGAATTGCCCGGATTAATTGGCGTATCTGTTTGAATCATATTACGAATTGTAACTCCGCCGATGCCAGGAACTTTTCTACCCAAAGCAGAAATCACCCCCTTAGATAAACTATGATCAAGACCAAAAGGGTTACCAATCGCAATTGCCTTTTGTCCTACCATGAGATCATTAAGATGTACAATTTCAAACGGTTTAAACTCTTTTAACAGAGCCAAAGCTTGCGGTGATTCAATCTTTAATACAGCAATATCTTTACGTGGTTCTGCTCCAACTACTTTAGCGGGTACAGTCAATTTACCTAAAGTAATTGCCAACTTATCTGCACCCTTAATCACGTGAAAATTGGTAACTATATACCCATTGTTACTCCAAACAATTCCAGAGCCGGCCCCATCAGGAACTTGTCTTTTCTGTAGCGAACCTCTATTGGTTACTGTTGTTAATCTGTGAACATAAACTACTTTTGGGGAAGCCTCATGAAAAACTTGTACCGTATTTTGTTCATCAGGAAGTAGTGAATTTACACTTGTACTATGTCCTGGTAAAGCCAGAATTGAACATAGCATAAAAGTAATAAACCATAAAAACCGTTGTCTTTCCATCAATATATCTCCACAAGTTAGGACCATAATCGTGCATTCCTCCCAAATGCAAGCGAATTGTAATATATAACCACAAAAATGTCATCAAATGAGTCAAAAGAATAATTTTCAAGCAAATGTCATTGAATTAGTTTTCTCATGATCTTTGTCTTTTTCCTCTTGATGAACATCATCATGCTGGTCCTCTTTGTGTACTTTATTTGACGGCTTAGCCTCTTTATGCGCTACATCTTCTTGTTTCTCAGGTACTGGATCATTTATTTCATGTTGAACTTTATCTACGTTTGCTCGCGCCACATTTTCTACTCGCGTTTGAATCAGCGAAATTCCGGGAGTTACTGATACTCCAAAATATTGCATCAAAAATTGTATTGGCATCATGAGCATGTCTTTAAAAGTTATGGTTGATGCTTCCATGCTTTTGACGGCCACAATTTCAGTATCATCGATATGACGTAAATATACTTTTTCTAAAAGTGCTGAATGCTGTTTGTATACACTATCCAAACTGGCATTTCGTGACTTTTCCTGGTTTAAAAGATATCTTTGAAAGTCAGTATGCGCATCCCATAGAGAACCTCTTCTTTCCTGTAATTCCTTGAGTTCACTATCATAGAATGCTATTTCACGATCTATTTCTTCTCTTAATCGATCACAGACGGCTTTACGCTCGGATGAAACTGCCCCGCTGACTATCGAGCCTGACTCTTTAACAATGACTTGGGCATAACGCTCAACCAACTCTGTTTTTTTGTGTAAAATCTCTTCTATTTTAGTATCTATATATCTAATTGCATCTTTATTCGCTCCTAGCACTTGGTAATGCGAATCAAATCGCTTCTCATTTTGCATTTGTGCGCGGATTTGCTCCAGTTCCTTTACTTCTTGGGTCAATGCCTTACTTTGTGCCTTATCATTTAACTGCTTGTCTCGGCTTAACAGGATTTGTCTTATAAACGCAGCCAAAATAACAACAGTTCCCAATGCTGCAGTACAAATAAGCGCTATACTGACTGGCTCCATAGTCAACTCCTTTAATTAGACAAATGAATCAATTGAGTATGAATTTCAATAGAAAAATACTGGCTAAAAGTTTGGAGTGAATCCATCTTTGGCCATTGATCGGGCTGACTTGACATGCGACTCATCGCTGCTGCAAAAATGGAAATATAGTTTTCTTTGATAAAAGGTTTTATGTCGGTTAAATTAGAAAAATTTTTCACCAAAGCAGTAGCATTTTCCTCCAGATGCGATAACTCTACTTTTTCAATAACACCAACCAAATTATCTTGGTCTTCCATGGTTTTTTTAATCCAGCTAAGTAAAGCCACACGCGGTTTAATGAACAATAATTGATGGCTTGTTTCTATTGAAGGATCCATCAACACAATATGGTTGTGCAATTCAAATTTAAAACAACAAAGAAAATCAAGAAATTTGGTTTCTATTTCATTGCGTGCTTTATCGCCTAGCCAACGACAAATTTCATGACGAAACATTATTGAAAAATGCTTTTCTATTTCATCCAGAGTTGCATCATCAGAGTTTTGTTTGTGCAACAGATATGCAGTGTTATCAATTTGCAATAATCTAAGATCCGGTAACTTGGTTTCAGGCAATTGCGAAGCAAGAAATGATAAAAAGACAGCTGTAGGTTTTAATACCACGATTTCATGTTGGCCGTAGTGCATCGATCTCTCCTTGATTTGACCTAAATCACTCACCAACAAATTACAGCACGCACTCATATGCATTGAACCTGCAAGCTTTTTTAAGATCTATTTTTCTTTGTGGCATTTAATTCTGGAGGGCTGTTACGTTTCTACTATATGAAAACCGCCCCATTTTTAGATTAAAAAAATCTTAAAAAAACTCACATCGTCAATGCATTAAGTGAATTCGCTACAATATTTAGCAAATGATTCAGCTGATTTTACTCATCCTGAGTACAGAAAGGACCCCTATTTAAAACGATAGACCATATATCGGCACTTAGCGAGTCAACTTTAATTTTTTCATAATATACATAAAGTTCATGGGCTATCTTTACCATCCATTTTTTATTTCATGGCAACACCGCATGAAAATCTTTGTCTCATCATTGAATTAACTTTCCATGTAACAACACACACCATCTTCGCAATTATTTTTCCACGAAAAAAGATACTCAAGTATTTAATTAGATTTAATTTAGATCGCTGTGTTTAATTTATGCGCCGACTGACATATAATATCCCCACTTGTTGGATTATTGGGGTTCACAAACATGCAGAGCAAATTACAAACAACTGATCAAATTGAAGAAAATCAGAAAAAACGAGTTCAACTTTTATCAAAAGTCAAACAACTACCGACTCAGGAATTAAATGAATGCTTTGCATTTTGGTTAGGAAATGATCCCATTAAAGAAAAAGATCTGGAACCGTATAAAACAGACAAGCCTTTTGTTTTTGTAGGAACTTCTATTTTTGGCGCTATTGCTTTGGCCTGTGATTTAGGAGAAAAAGTAAATAGTGTACCGCAAGTAATTATCGTCGACCTAAGTCCACAAGTTGCAGACTGTTGGACTTTAATTAAAACCTATTTTGCTTCAGATAGCGAAACTAATCCAACATCATTTGTCGATGGCTTTATTGACTTTTTAAAGAAAAAAAATATAAATCAATTTTCTATGGATATTTATGATGATGAATCATTTCAACAATTGCATGATTTACTTATGAATCTAATGAAGAAATATGGGCTTACACGTGTTAAAGAGATGATCAATGATGCAATCATTCTAAAGCAAAGCTGGGCGCATAAGGAAACGTTTCAACAAATTCGTGAAGTCTATGCTGATACAAATATTTATGCTTATCCTTCTAATATTATTCATAGTATTAGGGATTTAAAAACTCAAAAGGACGTTGCACAGTGTATTGAAATTCTGAGGCCGGTTTTATCAATTCAAACGAATCTAGATAATGGGGAACCCACAAAATCTCATTTGATTGAAAATAACACCGTATTATCAATTATGAGAGCATTGGGTCCTGGTATTTTTGTGAATGACGAGGAAAGAGTACAATTTAATAATGAGTTTTACACTACTGACCCAAGTTCTTTCTTTTATCAACCAGCCAAGAAACAAGAAACTGGACATTCTCCTCAACTCTCTGCACAAAACTAAAGATTCTGAATACAATACTGAGGTCAGACCACGAGTGCGGATCATTTAAATGGATATTAATGAACGCTACTCATTGACCTGCGCCATTACTTTTTTTACAGTACGCCAACAATAAACCATCAAGAATTACGCGCGTGGATAAACAAAATTTATACAAAAAAATGAGTCAACCCTTACTGCAGTGGTATGCCCTTTATGGACGGAATAATCTTCCCTGGCAACTTCCTCGAACACCTTACAGAGTATGGATTTCTGAAATTATGCTTCAGCAGACTCAAGTACAAACCGTTATCCCTTATTTTGAACGTTTTATGCAACGATTTCCTAATATAAATGCTTTGGCGAAAGCACATGATGATGAAGTACTTTCTTTGTGGTCAGGGCTTGGTTATTACAGCCGCGCCAGGAATCTTCATCAAACAGCAAAAATAGTGATGCAATCCCATGGTGGTGTTTTACCTGATGATTATCAATTATTAAAAGAGTTGCCAGGAATTGGCCCATCTACTGCAGCAGCCATTGTATCCCAAGCTTTTAATCAACCTGTCGCTATTCTTGATGGAAATGTAAAACGTGTTTTAACCCGTTTTTTCATGATTAAGGGGTATCCCGAACAAGCGCAAGTAAAAAAAACATTGTGGGAACTGGCAAATTCATGCATGCCACAGGAAAACTGCGCTGATTACACCCAAGCCATTATGGATTTAGGTGCCATGTGTTGTACCCCTAAAAATCCAAATTGTCCTAATTGCCCCTTACAGAATAATTGTCTGGCACTGAAATATGAAGAACAACATCTGTATCCCACGAAAAAAGTAAAAAAAACCATCCCCGTTCAAAACCAACAGTTCCTGGTTTTATACAATGAACAAGACTCCATCTATTTAGAAAAAAGGCCTCCTGTAGGGTTATGGGGTGGTTTATGGTGTTTACCCAGTGTGGACGAAGAAGATTGTCCACTTGACTTTATACGTCTGAACTATGATTTATCAGGAGAGCCGCCTCGACAACTCATGACATTTAAACATCGCTTTAGTCATTTTCATTTGCAAATTAATGCACTCAGCATAAAAACTAAAGCATTAGGTAATACATTGTCTGAGAAACAGGGGCAGTGGTTTGCAAAAGAACAAATAAATTCTTTAGGCTTAGCTCAGCCCACCAGCAAAATATTAACATTTCATTACAACATTGATGTAAAAAATGAGTGTTCCGTGAGATAGCTTTTAAACTGGAAGTCATGTGGCATTAACCCTATCTCAAACTGCTAAAAGACACCACACTAATCTGGGTTTCGCTATGCTCCATCCAGGCTACAAATTCATTTAACTTAATGAACCACCACTAGCTAATATTTGAATCGCTACTTTTGCATCGGGTTGGCCTAAATTAGCAGCGGCGTTGATCCAAAACCACGCTTTTTTCCGATCTTCTACTACTCCTTTGCCGTAATAATACATATAACCTACAGCGTATTGCGCATCAGGCTGCCCTTTCTGAGCTAATGGTTTTAAGCGAATAAAAGCCCTACGGTAATCTTCAACCCTGAAACTATCAATCCCTTCACGCAAATTCATCGCGCTAGTAACAGCACATCCAGCTAGAGCAGAAATAAAAATTACAACGATTAATCGATTAAATAAACGTCTCATAAATTTTTATTCCCCTTCCAAAGGCTTTGCTACTGGTTCAAAGATTAATTCATTTTTGGGTAAACTTAAACTCTCTAAATTACCATTACGTTCAACTAAAATCCCAGCAGCCATAATACGTTTGATCACAGCCCCCCCAGGTATCGTATCACCTAATTTATAAGTGCTTTCCTCCCCATTCGCAGAACGAATGATTACTTGGGAGTCTTCTATCTTATTAGCAAATAAGATCCCTACTAAAGTAACATTCAACATGGATTTTTTAATACTGGATAAATTATTTGAAACATACACACCGAATAAGGAAGAATGTAAAATCGCATCAAAGGAATTCTGTTTTGCTATCACCGGTATCTCTTTTGTGGTTTCAGGTACCGCTTGACGAGTTATAGGGGAAAAGATTAAAGAAGCGTACTCAGCGATAATCAGTATGGAAAATAGTGAAATTAAGGCAATAATAATCCATTGTGCGTATTTTGCTGAAAATAAAGCTTGAAGATCAAATTTCATTGTCAAAACGACCCCTGACACATTAATTGCCTGTACATGAACACTTCGCTATACCCTTTCTATACCCGCAAAAGTAGAACTTGCCTATACATACAACCCCCACTAGAATATCCTACATAAACCACTCTGAACAGATCACTTTATAATAAATGGAAGAAAGTAATCGACATAAGAAATTCACAGCCCTTAAGGATAGTCCAATGAAAAAGCATCACTTTGAAACTCGAGCCATTCATGCTGGCCAGGAACCCTGTCCAAGTACTGGTGCGGTTATGACCCCCATATATGCAACATCTACTTACAAACAAATTGCTCCAGGTGAACATCTTGGCTATGAGTACTCCAGGACACATAACCCTACGCGTGGAGCCTATGAAGGGTGTATTGCCAGTTTGGAGTCAGGTGAACGTGGTTTTGCTTTTGCTTCTGGAATGGCTGCAATCAACACAATTATTGATTTATTAGATGCCGGAGATCATGTCGTTGCCATGGATGATCTTTATGGAGGCACATTTCGTTTATTTGATAAGGTGAAAACTCGTACATCTGGATTATCCTTTTCTTTTGTAGACATGTCGGATACTCGCAATATAGAGGCCGCAATTACCCCAAAAACTCGTATGATCTGGGTAGAAACGCCTTCGAATCCCATGCTAAAACTGGCTAATTTACGTGAAATAGCAGTGATAGCCAAACGTCATAATCTCATAGCAGTTGCAGACAACACTTTTGCGACCCCCTGGATTCAGAAACCTATAGAATTAGGGTTTGATATAGCACTGCATTCAGCAACTAAATACCTTAATGGTCATTCAGACGTAGTCAGTGGGGTCGTAGTGGTTGGTGATAATCCTAATTTAGCGGATAAAATTGCTTTCCTGCATAACTCCTGCGGCGGAATTGCAGGTCCATTTGATAGTTTTCTTGTTTTAAGAAGTCTGAAAACACTTTCCTTACGAATGGAAAGACATTGCGAGAATGCGCATCATTTAGCAAATTGGTTGAGCACGCAATCCAGAGTAAAAAAAGTTATTTATCCAGGCCTTACAAACCACCCCCAGCATGGATTAGCTAAAGAACAAATGCACGGGTTTGGCGGCATGATTTCCATGGTAATTGATGGTGGTATCGATGGAGCCAAGCGTTTTCTTGCACGTTGTGAATTGTTTACTCTCGCCGAAAGTTTAGGTGGTGTGGAAAGCTTGATAGAGCATCCAGCGATTATGACCCATGCGTCTATACCTCCAGAAAAACGAAAGGCTTTGGGTATAGAAGATGGATTTATTCGACTCTCAGTAGGTATAGAGCATGTGAAGGATTTACAAGCTGATTTGGAATATGCGCTTGCATATTAAAGCCAGGATGCAATTGGGATCCTGGGTGCAGCGCAGCGAAACCCGGGCTCAACTGATTAAGAATTCCAGGGTTTCACTGCGCTGCACCCAGGCTACAAAAGATACAGGAAAAATAGATGCAAACCTTACAAACTCTAATTGAACAAGCTTTTGAGCAACGCCAAACATTATCAATTGATAATGCATCTCCCGAACTTACTGCGGCGGTGAATGAAGTACTTTCTTGTCTGGACAACGGCCAGTACCGGGTAGCAGAAAAAATAAATAATGAATGGGTAGTTAATCAATGGATAAAAAAAGCAGTTCTTTTATCTTTTAGGCTTTATCCCAATCAAGTGATTGATTCCGGTTTCTGTCAGTTTTATGACAAAGTACCTCTCAAATACAATAACTATACCGAAGAACAATTCAAACAAACAGGGGTGCGCGTGGTACCCCATGCCATGGTTCGCAAAGGGGCGTATATTGCAAAGAACTGTGTTTTAATGCCATCTTATGTCAATGTGGGCGCATATATTGATGAGGGCGTCATGGTTGATACCTGGGCAACTGTGGGTTCTTGCGCCCAAATCGGTAAAAACGTGCATCTTTCAGGCGGAGTAGGTATAGGTGGTGTTTTGGAGCCCTTACAAGCCAACCCCACCATTATCGAAGACAATTGTTTTATCGGAGCCCGCTCCGAAGTCGTCGAAGGGGTGATCGTAGAACGAAATTCCGTATTGTCTATGGGGGTATACTTGGGACAAAGTACTAAAATATATAATCGGCTCACGGGAGAAATTACTTACGGTCGTATCCCGGCAGGATCAGTGGTAGTCGCTGGTAGCCTGCCCAGTGAAGACAAAAGCTACAGTTTGTATTGTGCAGTCATTGTGAAGCAGGTAGATGACAAAACAAGAGCAAAAGTAAGCATTAATGAACTATTAAGAGCGAGTTAGCATGGCTGGGCAGAAAAATAGAGTATCACCAAATTTGGAGGCAGACTTACAAGAAATATTAACAAAACTTGTTCATTTTCCCTCTATTACACCTGAAGATGCAGGCTGCCAGGAGTTTATGATCCATTTTTTGGAACAAGCAGGATTTACTTGCCAACGTATGAATAAAGGGCCTGTTTCCAACTTCTTTGCTTCTTATGGAGAATCGGGCCCTTTTCTCGTATTCGCTGGTCATACCGATGTAGTTCCTGTGGGTGACGTAACAAAATGGTTATCTGATCCTTTTACAGTGGAAAATAAAAATGGAATGCTCTTTGGGCGTGGTGTTGCTGACATGAAAGGTAGCCTTGCATGCATGCTGCTTATGGCAAAACGATTTATAAACACTTATCCCAAATTTCAGGGAAGATTAGGTTTTCTTATTACCAGTGGTGAGGAAGGTAATGATTATGATATGGGCACACCCTATGTCATGCAACTCCTGGAGAATCAAGGCATTCACATTGATTATTGCATTGTCGGGGAGCCATCAAGTACTCATCGTGTTGGTGATGTGATCAAAATTGGCAGGCGTGGATCATTGAGCGCCCAAATTACCTTACATGGAAAACAAGGGCATGTGGCCTACCCCCATTTGGCGGACAATCCAATCCATAAAATTAGTCCCGCACTAGCAAATCTGACCGCAACGCTCTGGGATCAGGGTAACAATTATTTTCCGCCAACATCCATGCAAATTACTCACCTCCAATCAGGAGGTCATGCTGCAAATATAATTCCGGGAGAATTGATTTTACATCTAAATTTTAGATACTCAACAGAACACACACACCACTCATTAAAAGAAAAAGTGATTACTACTTTTCAAGAGCACGATCTGAATCCTATTATTGAATGGCGTTTAAGTGGTGAGCCTTTTTTGACATCCCAAGGTACCTTACTGGAACGCTGTAAGGAAGCAATACTCGAACTTATTGGAAATTCACCGGAACTTTCTACCAGTGGCGGAACATCTGATGGCCGCTTTATCGCACCCTATGGTGTTGAAGTAGTAGAACTTGGGCCTGTGAATGCCACAATTCATCAAGTGAATGAATGTGTTTCCTTAAACGATCTGTACCAATTAGAAATTTTATATTTTTCGATTTGTGAAAAATTATTAATTAATTAATTAATGTTGTAGTCTATACTTTGATAAAGGCAGTTGAATTTATTGCAATTTTGTAGCTTTGTAGCCTGGGTGCAGCGAAGCGAAACCCGGGTTTAGTAAATAAATTCCTGGGTTTCGCTCGCTGCACCCAGGCTGCGGTTTTTATAGGACGATACTATAAAAAGGAGACGAGCATGAAAGGTTGCAAATTAAGCCCTGTAGCTCTTGGCCTTGCACTTGGGGTTCTCTGGGGAATATCTATTTTAATAATAGGATTAATTGCTTACTATTATACCTATGGACATGGCTTTGTAACTGCTGTAGGTAGTTTATATCCTGGATATGAGCCTTCGATAATGGGAAGTTTATTGGGAGGTGTTATAGGTTTCATTGATGCCTTCATTACAGGTTTTCTGATAGGCTGGTTATACAACTTATTTAGTTGCTGCAAATGCGTCTGTTGTGATAAGAAAAAAGATGGGGAAGTAGAGGCTGTGGAAGTAAAAAAGACTAAAAAAGTAAAATAGTTGTTGTAGGCTGGTGCTGAGCTTGCGAACCCCAGCACGAAGCTCGAAGAATCTGGGCTGGGCTATGTTTAGCCCAGCCTACATAGGTATACGTGGTTAGTTTACCACATGCCATGTACCATCTGGCTGACGACATGCACTACCACGTAATGTTTGTGGTCTTCCATCAATGATTGCCTTAGTTAGATACTCACGGCAAGGCAAACGCTCACGATAATAAGTACGAGTAGGTTGTACTGTATAACTATTTCCAGTGTCTGGATTTGACCAATGTACTGATTTGCCAGTAGGTGCAGTTTCTAAGGCACGTTGCATTTCCATTCTATCCACTTTATCCATATATTTACCAATTTGACCACCTAAATAAGCACCAGCAATAGCACCACCTGCTGTTGCAGCCAATTTCGCTGCTGGGCCACCTCCAAATTGGCTTCCAATCAATCCGCCGATAACTCCCCCTGAGATAGTACCTACGTCTTCATGATTCATTGATGCACAACCAACCAATAATAAAGACAATGATGCAACAGCTATTTTTTTCATAACATATCACCCAATTAAAAGGTTATAGAAATCGGTTGTAATTCTAACATCACGCTCAGTTATTATCCATAGTTAAAGAAAATCTAAATATTTTAGCCTGGATGCAGCGAAATGAAACGCAGGTTTATGATAAATAAATAAACTTTCTCAATCCTAATTCCGCATCATTATGCCTTGGTACAATGCGTACGGAGTGCAATCAAAAACAATTCATTTAATCGTGACGCACTCGCTCTGAAATCTGACATAATAATTCATAACCCGTAGTTCCTGCTGCTTGTGCGATTCGCTCAACTAAAATATGCGTACCCCAAAGTTCCACAGGCGCTCCAGGTTTTACTTCCGGATGCTCCGTTAAGTCTACAGCAAGCATATCCATTGATACTCTCCCAACAATAGGAACCTCTTTGCCTTGAACCCAAACTGGGGTGTTTGCCGCAATATGTCGTGGATAACCATCACCATATCCCGCAGCAACAATACCAATAATGGAGGGCTTTTCACTTTTCCAAATACCGCTATACCCAACTTGAGCCAAAGGAGGATTATGATGAACGGCACTAATTGCTGAAACAAAACGCATTACAGGAAGTAAACCCAAATCAATTGCAGTCTGATTGGCAAAAGGTGATACACCATAAAGCATAATACCAGGTCTGACAACGTCCATATGAGTTTGCGGAAAAGAAATAATGGCAGCGGAATTGGCAATACTGCGTTGACTATACCCTGAGGCAGAAATACGTTCAAACAAAGAAATTTGCTGAAGATTTTCTATGCGTTCAGGCTCATCAGCACAAGCTAAATGGGTCATCAAGCCGATCTCTTTATCCACCCAAGGACAAGAGTGCAATGCATCCATTACTCCTTGCAGCTCATGAGTTTTAAAACCCAAACGATGCATGCCAGTATTTACTTTAACCCAGAGTTTAATTGGCGTATCTAGAGGAGTATTTAAAAGCCACTGTACCTGATGCGGTTGATGAACAACGCATCCAAATTGATGCTGTGCTACCGCCTTAAATTCATCAGGGCTAAATATACCTTGAAAAAGAATACAATGAGTCCGTATTCCTATTTTACGAAGAACCAGGGCCTCCTCAATACAAGCTACACCAAAAGCATCTACGTGTCCTTCCAATATGGGTGCTACAATATGTACCCCACAACCATAGGCATTAGCCTTAACCATAGCAATTATTTTCGTGCCTGGAGCAAAATGTCTTATTCGCGTTAAGTTATGATGCAAAGCGCTTGGCTCTATCACCAGTTTGGTAGGTCTGGACACCTTAATCTACCCCTTGATAACCATTATAAGCTAAATCTTCAAAACGAGTGTATTTACCAATAAAAGCTACACGAACCTTACCAATTGGACCATTTCTTTGTTTGGCCACAATGATTTCGGCTGTTCCTTTATCAGGACTATCTTCATTGTAGACTTCATCTCGATAAATAAAACAAATTAAATCAGCATCTTGCTCAATCGCACCCGATTCACGCAAATCAGACATAACAGGACGTTTATCTGAGCGTTGTTCCAAACTTCGGTTCAACTGGGATAAAGCAATCACTGGTACTTGTAGTTCTTTTGCAAGCGACTTAAGACTGCGTGAAATTTCAGATATTTCCGCCGTTCTATTATCCGCTGAAAACCCAGGCACTTTCATTAATTGTAAATAGTCTACCACAATTAGCCCCAAGTTACCTTGTTCCTTGGCCAACCGCCTGGCTCGTGCACGCATTTCACCAGGACTTAAAGCGGGTGTATCATCTATAAATAAAGGGGCTTCCGAAAGCATATGTACTGCAGAGGTCACGCGAGGCCAATCATCATCATCCAGTTTACCCGTTCTAATCTTATGCTGATCGATGCGCCCTAAAGAGGACATCATCCTCATTGCCAAAGAATCTGCCGGCATCTCCATAGAAAAAGCCAGTACGGGTTTTCCAGATTTAATCGCGGCATGTTCTGCCATATTCATGACTAAAGTCGTTTTACCCATGGAAGGACGACCAGCAACAATAATTAAGTCAGAAGGTTGCAATCCTGAAGTCATTTCATCCAAATCAGACAAACCTGTAGCAAGCCCGGTAATTGCATCACCATTGTGATAGAGTGCATCAATTTTTTCTACCGCACGAACCAAAATTGATTTTATATTTTCAGGTCCGCCATCACCGCCTGTTTGCTCACCTATAGCAAACACTTTAGTTTCTGCCATATCAAGAAGTTCAGGCACTTGCCTGCCTCCAGGATTATATGCTGAATCAGCAATTTCGGTGGCTACAGTAATAAGCTGTCTCTGTACCGACTTTTCCCGAACTATATCGGCATATGCAGATACGTTAGCAACACTGGGGGTATTATTAGCCAGTTCGAACAAATAGGCTTCCCCACCCGCATCATCTAATTCGTTATAAGACTTTAAGGCATCAAGCAGAGTCACTACATCAAAAGGTTGATCTTTTTTTACCAAATTGGAAATTGTTCGAAATAAAATTCGATGCTCGGTGCGATAGAAATCGGTTTCACATAATTTATTACTGACTTTATCCCAAACCTGATTGTCCAACATTAATCCACCAATAATGGATTGCTCTGCTTCCACAGAATGAGGGGGACGTTTTAATGGATCAACTGTTTTTTTGGAGTTTTGCAGATCGTACATGGTCGTGATGTAATGAGAAATTTGGAACGAGGTATATTGTAATGTTCTTTTACATGGATGTCATCCCGAACAAAGCTGTTCGGGATGAATTATACTGATAGGCTATTGTTTTCTCCAAACTTGGGTACGTCCTAATAAAGAAATACCCAGATATCCTCTGACTAAAAGTTTATTTCCTTGGGCAGTGATTTTGGCGCGATAGATTTTCCCTGACTTAGGATCTAAAATAGAGCCACCACCCCACTCGTTATCTCCTTCCTTCTTCAATCCCCACATAAAAGTCAATCCTTCAACCTTCTTTCCTTTAAACATCCCAGGACAATTCTGGCAAATACCAGTATCACCAGGTTGCGGAAATACCTTATTAATAACCGCACTTAAAGTACCTCCAGATTCACTAATGGTGACAACAGCTCTTTTCTTACCCGTTTTATCATCAGTTGTGACCCAGGTACCTACTGGCGATGCGGCAAGTGCTGTAGGTAAATAAAACACAGCAACAAAAAAACCACAAGCTAGCTTCCATAAGTTCATAATTTTCTCCATGTTTACAATCATTTAATAGCTTATGCTATGATTGAAAACTATGCTAGCCTTAAGAAGTAATTTTTTATAAATGGGATAACCCGCTGCAACCCCAAGGTCTGTTTACATTTCGCTAGTTTGAGTCAAAATAGCCTTTCGAGTACCCAAGCGCAGCATACATGAGTATGTGAGTATCGGAACGCAGAAAATCAGGGCAGTTTGGCCAAGATAGTAGAAATGTAAGCAGACCCTAATCTAGTGGCGTAAAAAACTGCTCCACATCTTCTTCACTTAAAGCCATTGCTTTGGCCGGCTCAGCAGATAAAACGCCTTCAACTAATAGTCTCTTTTTGTCTTGCATTCCTAAAATAGCTTCTTCTACTGTACCCGAAGTAATTAGCTTATAGACAAACACGGGATTTTCCTGACCTATTCGGTGGGTTCGATCTGTAGCTTGGTCTTCTACTGCAGGATTCCACCAGGGATCATAATGAATTACCGTGTCGGCGCGCGTTAAATTAAGTCCAGTACCGCCAGCTTTTAAACTGATAAGAAAAATTGGAATTTTTCCTTCCTGGAATTTTTCTACCATTGCTTGCCGATGTACGGTTTGACCCGTTAACTTTAAATAATCATAACTTCTGGCATGCAATTCTTCTTCGATTAATTGCAACATGGAAGTAAATTGTGAGAAAACCAGGACCCGTCTTCCCTCGCCTACCAAGTTATCCAACAAATCCATTAATGCCTCTAGTTTTGCAGAAGTACCATGCGCAATCGTTGCTTCAGGCAAAGACAATAATCTTGGATCACAACAAACCTGCCGTAATTTCAGTAGTGCATCCAACAAAAGGATATGGCTTTTACCCAGGCCCTGTTTTGCAATCGCATCACGAACTTTTTTCTCCATACTCATACGGATTGCTTCATATAGATCGCGCTGCGGGCCAATAATTTCTATGGTACGTGTCATTTCTGTTTTAAGAGGTAATTCACGAGCCACCTGATTTTTTGTTCTTCTCAATATAAAAGGCTGTACTCTCTTCGTCAGCACCTCTCGTCGATTCAAATCGGCATATTTCTCAATAGGCGTGCGGAACCAGAGCCTAAATTGCTTTGCATCACCTAATAGACCAGGCATCAGAAAATGGAACAAAGACCATAACTCGCCTAAGTGATTTTCCAAAGGCGTTCCTGTCAGACATAAGCGATGGGTAGCCTGTAATTGCTGAATAATTTGCGTCGTTTTCGTACGTGCATTTTTAATAAATTGTGCTTCATCCAAAATCAGATAATAAAAAGAATAAGTGACAAATTTCTCCTTATCTCGATGAATTAGTCCATAAGTAGAAACCACGATATCATAGTCATTAAAATTATCCTGATGACGCTCGGAACCATGATAAACCAAAACCTTTAATGATGGAGTAAATCGTTTGGCTTCAGCCTCCCAGTTCCCCACAAGACTAGTTGGCGCAACAATTAAGGTTGCTGCATTAATACGACCTTGTTCTTTTTCATATTGCAAATGAGCCAAGGTTTGTATTGTTTTACCCAATCCCATATCGTCAGCTAGAATGCCACTGAAATGGCTTGTTCGCAAAAATTGCAACCAGTTTAAACCATAGCGTTGATAATCCCTTAGTTGAGCATGCAAGCCAGCGGGTGGTGGTATTTCAGGAATATGGGTTAATTGAGACAATTGTCTTATTTGATCTCTTAAAGTTTCAGCGCCTTGCCAACGTGTTCTGGTTGCCGCAATAGCTAATTCAGCTTCACGCATTAAAATAAGTTGATATTTGTTAATTTGTAAATGTTGATTTTCATCTATATGGCGTACGCCAAATTGAAATAAAAGACGAACCAAAGGTTTAATTCGCCCCATTTCTAACTGCAAAGCACGTCCGTCATGTAAAGGCAGCTTGACTAATTGTGTGTCAGGAAGATTATCCAAATCATTACCACTATAACGATGAATTAAATCTGCTACCAAAGGTACTATACTGACTGGTTTACCCTCAACCAAAATTCCCAATTGATATGAGAAAAAATCGGTTGCATTTTCATGCAGGTCTGAATACCACTCTACATCATCAGCGCGAATCACTTCGTGATACATTGGACTAATGCATTCGACCCGCCAACCGCGGCTCTTTAACTCGGGTATCAATTGACTGCAAACAAATTCCAAATCTGCCAAAATATTTATATTCCGCAAAACAAAATCAGCCTGTTTTACTTTTTTCCATTGATCATTTTCCCAGGCTGTGGGTGTTCTTAACGGAAGTATTTCCTGCAGCTCATCCCATTTTGATTGCTCAAAATTCTTATGGCGTGGGTATTCAATTAAAAGTTCTTCCTGCTGACATACGACGGTGTTACATTCTTCAGAACCTGCAATCATTAAACCTGCATAATCAAAAAGAATACGCACCGTAAATAAAGCATGCAGTTCTTCTTCAGTGTCATAAAGCCAGGAAGATTCATTATCCAATTCATTAATGGCATCTAGAATAAGTACAGGTACTGGCGTAACTTGTCGAACCTCTCGCTTTACAAAAATCTGCGGCACGGGAAATTCAGGACATGTTTTAGCCATTTTGTTTGCTAGTAATTCTGCCTGTTCTATTGGAATTGGAGGCGCTTTCAACAAATAACTCAATTGTTTTATTGGATATGAAGTAATTAAACGTCCCATTTCTTCTTCGGAACGATTAAAATACCAACTTTCATCCAACAGCAAAGGTTCAAGTACCTTCCCTTCATGCATTAACAATAAATTTTGATTACCATTATGAGATAACACCCATTCACAAGTCCCTTGAATAGCTTCTCCCAAATGAATTGGCTCGTCCTGGTTTTGTATAAAAAAAGCGCGTCCAGTTGCGATGATTCGTTCTAATAATTCACTATTGCGAATGGTTAATGTATCAAACCAACCTGAAATACCGCATTTAAACAGAAGGAGTGCTACCAAATCATTATCGTCGCCAATAAAATGCTGTTTTTTAGAATCAGCGAGACTATTAAACGGGATCATTTTTCCATAACCACCACGCTTTAATAGCTTGGCTAAAGCTAACTTAATCGCGATTCGATGCTCATAGCCATCGAGCCTTAGTTCTATGAGATAGACTAAATGATGGGTCACTTCGGGCGCTTTTACAATTGCAGCTTCTTGGGCACGCAAATTTTTCAGCCAGCTATCAAGCCTTTTATCTAATTTATTACCCGCAAAAGAAGGAGAGCTTACTTTTTCTCTATCACGTAGGGCAAATAGACACGCAGCGGCATGTTTGCAATTATATTGATAATTACAAGTGCAATGCGCGAGTTTTTTTGGCCAGAGTTTCAAATCCATATGTACATCATAAATTTGACTCGAACTTCCTTTAACTCGACCTTTTAATAGACCGTCACTAAAACGGATATTGAGCACATGTCCATTTTCAAAATATTCTTGGCCTCGCAATAATATTTTGGCATCAAAGACCTCTGGCATTTTTGAGAGTGCTTCATTTAACATAGGCGTGCTTTTTACTGGACAAAGGATCTATTTTAGTCAATTTTTAAATTAATTAACATTTTTATCTTTAAATTAATGGTTTTTTATATTTAGGAGCTGTTGAACAATTCATTAGATTAAGACAAAATGACCTGATTTTCGCGTACCGAAACACAGGGTTATAGATAAAGTGTTGAGATCATCGGAGCGCAGTAAAATCAGGACAATTTGGCCAACATAGTAGAAAATGGAAACAGTTCCTGGTTTATCACACCTTGGAGTCTTTTAGAGTATATATCATGCAGAACAAGCTTACTGTACTTATGGCACAAATCAATCCCACAGTAGGTGCTTTGGCATCCAATAGGGATCAAATAATAGAGGTTATAAAAAGCAACCAAGCTGATCATAATGTAATACTCTTTCCAGAATTGGCTTTAACAGGTTATCCCCCTGAAGATTTGCTCTTTCGCAAGGAATTTCAACAAGCAGTTACTGAACATTTAAAACAGATCCAATCCGTAACAAACGATTGCTATGTCCTTGTAGGACACCCAAGTCAAAAAGAACAATGCCTGTACAATAGCGTGAGTATTTTTTATAAAGGACAAAAAGTTGCAGAATATCACAAGCAATATTTACCAAACTATCAAATTTTTGATGAAGCACGTTATTTTACCCCCGGTGAAAAAAATCCATGTATTTTGAACGTAAATCAATACAAAATAGGCGTGATTATTTGTGAGGATTTATGGTATCCAGGTCCCGCAGAAGATTTAATTGAGAAAGGAGTTTCTGTCTTACTTGTTTTAAATGCATCTCCATTTGATTACAGTAAATATCAAAAACGAGAGGACCTCTTAAAATCATACGCAAAACGCGGCATATCCATAATCTATGTAAATCAAATTGGGGGTCAGGATGAACTGTTATTTGATGGTCAATCGTTAGCAATTGATTCACAAGGCAGGGTGTGTGCGCGCTCCCCTGCATTTAAAGAGGATTTACGTACCGTAACGATCCAAGCAAATCATGTTGAAGGAGCATTGTCTCCCCTTCTTGAGTTTGAGCCATTAATCTATGAAGCATTAATGTGTGGTACTCGAGATTATGTGAATAAAAATCATTTCCCCGGAGTTCTGATTGGACTTTCAGGAGGTATTGATTCAGCATTAACGTTAGCTGTAGCAGTGGATGCTTTAGGAGCAGATCGAGTACATGCGGTGCTTATGCCTTCACGTTACACCGCGCAAATGAGTAATGAAGATGCTTTAACGCAAGTAGAAAAATTGCACGTATCACATTCCACCCTATCGATTGAATCTGCTTTTAATGTCCTAATGACCACTCTTGAACCAGTATTTAAAGGGCGAGGCCCCGATACAACTGAAGAAAATATTCAGGCACGAATTCGTGGTGTGTTGATTATGGCATTATCTAACAAAACGGGCAAAATGGTACTTACCACTTCGAATAAAAGTGAATCTGCCGTAGGCTATGCTACGTTATACGGAGACATGGCCGGTGGATTTGCCGTATTAAAAGACGTACTTAAAACTCAAGTTTATGCTCTTGCGCGCTACCGTAATAGTCGTTCTGAAATCATTCCAGAACGCGTTCTAACCCGGGCTCCATCAGCTGAATTAAGACCCGATCAGACCGACCAGGACAGCTTGCCTGACTATACAACATTAGATGCAATCATTGTGGCCTATATGGAGAAGAATTTAACTCCCGAAGAAATAATTCAGCAAGGCTTTGCCGCAGAAACCGTAACTAAAGTAATTCACTTAATTAAACGCAACGAATACAAACGCCGCCAATCCGCACCAGGAATTAAAATAAGCCCAACCGCTTTTGGGAAAGATTGGCGTTACCCAATCACCAATGGTTTTTAAATTTTGCGGTATTGTCCTTTAGTTAAGGTCCAATCTTTTGCCCTACGTCCTGCCCACAACCCCGCGCAGAAGCCTTGGGGACGGGACGTAAGGAAAAGATTCAAAATAAATCACTAAAATGCAGCATTGCTTTGCGTCGGAACATAAGACATTAACAAAGACCTAAAGATTTAGTTTCACATACTTCTGATTGTTCTTCAGCAACTTTGCGTTGTTGCCAGAATGTAGGTAATTGTGAAAGCGCCGCATACCTGCTTTTATCTAACTTTTTAGGAAGATCTTGGATGGGTTCTTCAACGACTTCCGGTTTAGATAGAGTAGGTTTATCAGTGGCTGCTTTTTCTAAACGGGCTTTCATATGTTGCTCGATCAAGGCAAATTGTTTTAGGTCTATTCTGCCTTTAGATTCCCGGGTTTTATCAACCACCGGATTTCCCTGCTCGTCTTTCCTTTGCAACGTTTGAGATAACATACTGTTTGCTTGCAACACATGAGATAACTTGTTATTCATTTCATGCAGTTTCGATGTAGCAATTGAGTGAGCAGTATTTAATTGCAGTAAATAAGCTTTTAATTGTAAAACATCTGCTTCATTTAATGCAGCTTTATGATCAGCTAACCAGGAGTTCAGTTTTGAATGAGCAGTTAAAGTAATGTTATGCGGCACTCCTATACTATTTATCCAGCAAAGACTTGTTTCACTCTCTGAGTGTCGTAAAACAAAAGTTGATGTCTTCCTATTTGCTATAAGCTCCTCGTTAGTCAAAGCACCGTGAGTTTTGGGATTTTCTGGATTGATTTCTAATTGAACTTTAGCGAGATATTGTTCTCTTGCTTTGAGACACTCTCGTTTAATCCGTCTTAAATGTACTGTATTTAATTTTTCTACATCTCGGTCTTCTAATGTTGCCAGCTTCTGTGCTAACTCGTCGCCTGGAGTAAGCGGATAAACGTCACCTGTTACATCGACCCAAGAAATATGCCATTGATCATTTTTATAACTTACAGAAAAAACAATTTTACCTTGTTGCGTGGATTGACATTGTTTCGCAGCAGCTAAGTTATTAAAAACCAACACGTTTTCAGTTACTTGACGTGCGCTTTCGCGAGCTGCTTGACGCTCAATATCTCGGATTTTCTTATCTTCTAATGTAGCCTTATATTGAGCCATAAAGCTATTAATCTCTGTCAATACTTCGTCCTTCAGATCCATGATGAAGCTAGGCATTAAATGATCTTCCAAAGGCTGGTAATCCGGGACTGCGTCAATCAATTCAAGAAAGAGAAAATAATTATAGGAGCTTTTAACATTCCACTCACCATCACTAATCATGAGCTTTAATTCCTGCAACCGAGTATAAGCATCAGGAAAGTCTTTCATCACATTAATTGAGTGGCCTATTTTTTCACCACGAGTTCTAGTGTATTGATAAACCCAACCTGTTATCCATGATTTCACAGGTTGTTCGTATTTTTTTTCTGCTCTTTGAGCAATGGCAACTATTCTTTTGCGTCCTTCCTCTGACTCGTTTGCAATTATAGCCACTACCTGTTCAACAAATTCTTTAGATATTTTTAATGGTTTTTTTTTTGGCATTTTGAAACTCCTTTTCATGATGCAAAATTTATCTTTACATTAATATTAATTTCATACAAGCAGAAAATTATTATGCTAAATTGATCGCATGCGTATAGTCATGTTAATTTTTCTACATCATGCGAGGTTATAATAATTATCTTCCCCCAAACATCATTCCTTCAACCGAAGACTTAGACTTATTTTTTAAAGGCAAAATTGGACTTATTTCAGGTTTAAAACTTGTGCATTCACGAAGTATTTGTCACAGCCGCATCTCGATGGGCATAATCATCGCAGCATCTTATATAAAATATTTTATACAAATGATGCCAATTGGAAGTATAGACTCTGTTTTAAATTCTGCCATAAAAATGTGTCGATTGAATTTTGATAATAAAAAATTACCTACGCGCCTCTCTTTTCTAAAATATGCGCTTCGAGTACTTGCAAAATTAAAGTAACACGTTAACATGATTCGATAAAAAATAATAACAAAGGGATGTTATGAAATTTGCATTTTTTTCAGCCGCATTATTAGCAAGTGGTATCGCTGCAGCAGCAACTCCAGTCAATGGATGGTATTCCGGCGCATTTGGCGGATATACTCATTTAAATGGAAATGTATCTAAAAACATTTTGGGATTTCAGTTTGATAACGTTGATTACGAAAGTGGTTTTAATGCTGGATTACGTTTAGGCTATCAAAGCAATCCTATGCGCTATGAATTGGAATACACTTACTTACGTGCCAACACCCAAAACTTTCAGGTTGATTTCATCGATCAAATCGGGGTATCAGGAAACACTAATGCCAATATAGGCATGTTCAATTTTTATTATGATTTTCCTGACGTTATCCTACCCACAATTTCTCCCTTCGTAGGAGTTGGTATTGGATATGCTTACATTCAAACTTCTTTAGAAGGTACAGGCCCCTTTGGCATAACTCTTTTTGACGACCATCAACATGCATTTGCTTATCAAGGAACTGCCGGGCTCACTTTTAATTTTTCAGAAAACTGGGCATTAAATGCTGCCTATCGTTATTTGGCAACAGCAAGTTCTGGTAGTTTTGGTCGGACATTACAGGCGCAAATGGGCAGTGCTGGCGTTGTTTATCGTTTTAATAACTGCGATTATAAGTAATAAATCTGACTTGGATTTATTCAAATATATACTAGGACGGTTGGATTGACGCGCGGTTTTTCTCGCACGAGGTACCAAATACAGCCGTTCCCCCTAGTTGGGGCTGGGTGCTTATTTTTTTTCTGGCGGTTGATGGATTCTTGAATAAGCCAGTATTTGCGGTTCTTGCCATAAAGTCATAAATAAAACCATAACTAAAGGCCCTACGAACAAACCAAGCAGACCTAAAGTTTCTACTCCCCCAAGAATTCCAAATAACACCGCTAAAAAAGGTAACTCGATTGCACCACCAATTAACGCAGGCTTGACAAAATGATCTGCCACAAACATCACTAAAGTCCCCCAAACCAGAACAACGATTGCGCCAATCATACTACCAAATGAAAACAGAATAATCGCTACCGTAATAAAAACTATAGGCACAACGAAGGGAATCATTGCTGCAAGTGCTGTAATAAATCCGACAAGAGTAGGTGCGGGAAAACCAACCAGGCCATAACAAATTCCCATTAGGACCCCCACACCTAACCCAACAACAATTGTTCCATTTACTGTGGCTCTCAATGCCCTAGGGAGTCTGTCTGCATAACGAAACCATCTTTTCCCTAAACACGATTCCCCAACTTGATAAATCTGCAATATTAATCGATCGCCATCGCGATAAAGGAAAAACAAACTCAAAAGGGTAAAACCTACTTGAACACTTCGATGCGCTAAATTGGAGCCTATTTGTTTTACATAATAGCTCGTTGGAGTTAACGATAAGTGAACATTAGACAGCAAGCTTTTAATCATCCCTGGCTTACCAATATAATTATCCCAATAGGTAATCAAATCATTTCCCATAAATGGAAAGTCTTTTAAAAATTTAGGGGCTGCACCACCTTGTTGATTTATATCTTGCAAGAAATTAATAAATATCTGTAACTCCTTAATCAACAAACCCAATAACCAGCTTAATGGAAGTAGAAACAATAAGCCGATTAAAGTTGTAAAGAGTAAGGCAGATAAATTATCTTTATTCCCAAAAAAATAACGCCATTTTTCATATAAAGGGAAGGTAGCAATAACAATTATGGAAGCCCAGATCAATGATGGAATAAAGCGATGAATAATGAATAAACTAAGAACTACAATTCCAACAGTCAAACCCATACTAATGAGCTCTTTATGGTTCTCATTCATTTACGCAAAACTCCATGCTAAAAGTTGCATTATTAACCAAGCAGGCACAGCAGCGAATACATCATCCAACATAATCCCAAACCCGCCGCGTACTTTTTGATCAATATAACCTATGGGTTGTGGTTTCCAAATATCAAAAATTCGAAACAAAATGAATCCCCAGAGCATCCAGATTGCTCCTTTGGGTGCCAAAAACATAGTTAATAAATACCCTACAACCTCATCCCAAACAATTCCTTTATAGTCATGCACCCCTAAATCCTGCGAAACTTTCTCACTAACCCAAACTCCCAATACAAATGCGATTAGCGTAATAAAAAGATAAACTACCCAATTAGTTCCCATAAGTAGCAAATAGAGAGGTATTGCTGCCGCTGTCCCCCAGGTGCCTGGAGCAGTAGACATTAAACCACTACCAAATCCAAAAGCGATGAAGTAAATAGGATCTTGGAAAACACTTTTTGTTAAATTTATTTGTTTCATTTTCTTTTTCTCTATACTTAGCTCATTTTAAAGGCTGTATCCAAATACGTTAATGTACCATAGACCACCCTAGTTCTTGCCTTTCTAAATATCCCCGAAAACCAGTCAAGCTCTATTTCTACGCCCCACGGCTTGTCCGCGGGGCGTAGGCAGAGAGATGATCAAGTGACAGTTCTTGCCTTCAGCCCACTAAAAATGTGAGTAACCTGCTGGTTTTAACACATGACAATGATTGTTCGCATCCTTCACTCTTAAACCGGGTGTCGCTTCAATTACTCCAACAGGATAACAATGTAAATGAACTTCCTTGCACTCATTCATCAACGAAGCCAACCGATGCTCTGGTACTGTAAAGCATAACTCATAATCATCACCACCAGTCAATGCCAAATCAACTGCTTTATCAGACCAATACTTATCCAGTAAGGGATGTACTGGAATTGCCTCTTCGTTGAGACACGCACCCACTTTACTTGCGACACAAATATGATTTAAGTCTGCACTAAGTCCATCTGAAATATCTATAGCTGCAGTTGCATAACGCCGTAAAAAATCAACTAAATCAATTCGAGGTTTGGGATGCAGTAGTTTATTCATTAATTCAGAGTTATCTTCTTTAGATATCTTCTGATTTTCAAGAAATTTAATTGCTAAGGCTGCTGCCCCCAACTCCCCTGAAACCACAATTATGTCTCCAGGTTTAGCTCCACTACGTGGTATCGCTTTGTCTTTTGGTGCAGTACCAAAAACAGTGAGCGTTATTGATAAAGGGCCTCGTGTTGTATCACCACCTATTAAAGTCATATTAAATTGGCGAAGTGAATCTTTTAATCCTTGCACAAATAAAGTAAGCCACTGTTGATTGAATTCAGGCAAGGTTAAAGAAAGAGTAATCCAACAAGGATCTGCTGCCATAGCAGCCATATCACTAACATTAGCCATAACTGACTTGCAAGCAATGTCATAAGCATTCCATTGTGGGAGAAAGTGTACCCCTGAAACCAAAGTATCTGTGCTCACCAGTAGATTCATACCTTGAGAGATGTGTACACAGGCCGCATCGTCACCAATACCTAATAATACATCATCTCGTCTGCAATCAAGTGGTTTAAAAAAGTGCTCAATAAGTGAGAATTCATCCATGATTGATTTCAATTGAACGCACCTGTCGTGCCAAACTATTTAATACGCCATTAACATAACGATATCCATCCTGGGAACCAAATTCTTTGGTCAATGATATTGACTCATCAAGAACAACTTTATAAGGAATTTCAGGACAATAAAGTAATTCAAAAGAACCAATACGCAGTACAGTTAGTTCTATTGGATTGAGTCCTGTGATCTCTCTATCAAGAAAAGGAGTAATACTTGCTTCCAAAGTTTCAACATGAGCAGGCACACCGTGCAAAATACGGCAAAAATAATCTACATCCACCTTATTCATATTATTAATAACACGAAATTGTGCTTCAATTTCATGCAATTCGCTTCCGGACATGAACCATTGATAAAGAGCCTGAAGTGCTAATTTTCGGGCTTTTCTTTTACCGCTTATTGACTGCTTTTCCACCTTAACCTCATGAACTCTTCTTAAACATCTATAAAACCCTTCTCTCATTACATTAAGAGAGGGGATAAAAAGTCACTACCAGGACTTATTTAAATTTCTACCCTCTTGGCCAACCTGTCCTATTTTTCTGCGATCCGATGCGCACATACTTCGTGTTTGCCCTGCTTCCGTGCCCGAAAATCAGGTCATTTGGCTCAAGCTAGCGAAATGTAACGAGAACCTATTCTTTATTCATCTGATCAATTGTCTGTCTAAAATCGCTGACGTCTTTAAAACGTTTATATACAGATGCAAACCGTACATAAGCAACATGATCCAAACCATATAATTCTTTCATGACCAGTTCACCAATGAGCTGAGAATCAATCTCTCTCTCACCTCTACGGCGAATTTCTTGCGTAATCGAAATAATTGATGCTTCCAGTGCATCGACACTTACCGGTCTTTTTTCCAAAGCGCGTAACATACCTGATCGTAAATTATCGATATTAAACGGCTCACGCCTACCATCACGTTTAACGATTAACGGCATGATTAATTCAGCGGTTTCAAAAGTAGTGAAGCGTTCATGACATACAAGACATTCTCGCCTTCTACGTACCTGAGCACCTTCAGCGACCAGGCGTGAATCCACTACTTTAGTTTCTTCTGCATGGCAAAAAGGACAAAACATAATTATCTATAAACCGGAAACTCACGACATAAAAGCAACACTTGCTCTTTAACCTTTGCTATAGTCGTTTCATTGTTAATATCATCAAGAATATCTGCTATCCAATTGGATAAAAGCGTTATTTCTTTTTCTTTAAATCCTCTTGTGGTTACTGCTGGGGTGCCCAAACGTAAGCCACTGGTTACAAAAGGAGAACGAGGATCATTAGGAACCGTATTTTTATTCACGGTAATATTGGCTTTATCTAAAGCCGAATCCGCATCTTTACCCGTGATGTTCTTATCAATTAAATCAACCAATAATAAATGATTGTCTGTACCGCCGGAGACAATCTTGTATCCACGTCCCATAAGTACTGAAGCCATGGTTCTGGCATTCAATAATACTTGTTGTTGATAGGTTTTAAATTCAGGCAATAAAGCCTCAGCAAAAGAAACAGCTTTGGCAGCAATTACGTGCATTAATGGGCCGCCCTGGCTACCAGGGAAAACAGAGGAGTTTAATTTCTTCTCTATTTCTTCATTGGCACGGCATAAAATCATCCCACCTCTTGGTCCTCGAAGTGTCTTATGCGTAGTAGTTGTCACTACATCTGCATAAGGAACTGGGGAAGGATAAAGACCTACCGCAATCAAACCAGCAACATGAGCAACATCTGCCATTAGATAGGCGCCTACTTTATCTGCTATTGCTCTGAATCTGGGCCAATCAAGGGTACGTGAATAAGCGGAAAATCCCGCGATAATCAATTTGGGCTTATGCTCCAGAGCCAAACCCTCTAAAACATCATAATCAATTAAACCAGTCTGGGCATCAACGCCATAAGGTATTGCCTCATAAAGCTTACCTGAAAAATTAACTTTGGAACCATGAGTTAAATGCCCCCCATGAGGTAATGCCATACCTAAAATAACATCACCAGGAGCTAATAGAGCCATCATTACTGCGGCATTGGCTTGTGAACCTGAATGTGGTTGAACATTAACGTAATCCGCATCAAAAAGTTTTTTTGCACGGGCGATGGCTAACTCTTCAGCAACATCAACATACTCACATCCACCATAATAACGCTTACTTGGATATCCTTCAGCGTATTTATTCGTTAATACGGAACCTTGGGCCTGCAAAACGCGCGGACTTACGTAATTTTCCGATGCAATAAGTTCTACATGCTCTTCTTGCCGGCGTTGTTCATCAACAATAGCTTGATATAATTCGTCATCAAAATTTTCTATGGTATAGCTTTGGTTAAACATGAGTAATCCTTGGGAAAATGTTAAGGTTTAACGATGATGTCATTACGTACTCTACTCACACCATCCACGCTCGCAGCTATAATCCCTGCTCTTTGTTTCAATCTTGGGGAAGCAACAAAACCACTGAGTTGCACTTCGTCTTTAAAGGTCTTAACTTGTATAGCTATACCTGTACGCCCTAATTGATTCACTAACGTTGCTTTCACCTTAGCAGTGGTAGTCGAACTATCCAAAAACTCTCCTGTGCTTTCACTACCTGGAGATGCAACACATGCTATGATAATTATAGATAAAAGTCCCAAAAACAGCATTTTAAGTGAGTTACGCATCCAAAAACTCCCTAAAGAAAAAACGTCATAAGACTACCACAAAATTTACTTGGTTACGAATTGTGAATACAAATCGAAAATAATGCTGTTATTTTGATTAAAAACTCGTCCCCAGCTGCAAAATGCATAACCGGGGAAGGTTAGATTCTGATTCTATCGAATAACTCTTTTGAAATTAATCATTAACTATGACTTTGGGTCCAGATTCTGAAGGATGCTTAACCACTTGGTTATTTTTCTTATCATGTCCATGAACATTGTTTGGCTTGGCATTATTTACAGTAACTTGTTTCTGTTCATTGGCATGATGACCATGGCCATGTGTCTTAACTTGAGTAGAAGCCTCTTTTGTTTTTGTATGACCTCGATGATGACGGGAAGGATGACGATAATCATGTGGACGTTCATCGAAACCATAAATTTCAGAGCGGGGAGGAACTGAGTGATAATAACCGGCCTCATAATATTCCGGTTGGGTCATTTCACACGCAGTCAAAAAAGGTAACAACAGAAGACAAGGGATAAAACGCTTCATGAACAACTCCTGAAACACAAATAAAAAAGGGAAGGTGCAACTGGATGCAACTTCCCTATCATCAAATAAGCTATTGCCTATTTTTTAAAAATTACTTATTTTTTTGCAGTAATTTCAACTTTATCGCCTTTAACACCTTTATTCATGTAATTAACGATACGTACAGTACTATTTACGTTAGTCCAACCTGAATAAATAGTGCCATAAGGGCCTTGGATTAAAAGATTCATACCAGAATGGCAGTAACCGTAATAATACAAGTCGATGTAATGAGGTGCATCATAATAGAATATTGTGAAAGGATTTAAGGGAGCCCCATCATCAAAAGTACCGTATACACGGACATTGTCGATACTGTTATTGATGATTTCAATTTCACAATAACCTGGATACATCGTTGATTTACCAGCGGACTTATGATTTTTGTCAGCTTCGGTAGCTTTTGGATGCAAATGTGCATTTGCTGCAAAAACTTGACCAATCAAACAAAAACAAAGAGCAAATAACAAGGACTTCAACTTCATGGTTTCTCCTTTGTGTGATGAAAGCAGCATAGTAGCAAAGTGTTGTATTTAGTCAATAGGATATTTTTATAACCATGAAATAAATAAAATTGAAACTTATAAGCACAATAAGGGTAATAAATTCATCTTTCATGTTATATTTGGCAAATTTTAAAAACGTATTGTTTTTTCTAGGTTTAAGTATTTCAGGGGAGCATTAATGAAAAAGCGAATGATCATCATGGGGATAGCCTTATTGATTGTTTTTGGTGGAATCATTGCTTTTAACCTGATCAAGGGAGTATTGATTAAGCGTTTCTTTGCAAACTATCAACCTCCCGCTGTCTCCGTTGCTTCAGCTGTCGCCCAGGCAGTAGACTGGCAACCGACGATTAATGCGGTGGGTAATTTCGTTGCATCTAATGGGGTTGATATCAGTTCTCAAGCTTCAGGAAACGTAGTAAAAATTGATTTTGAATCCGGGCAGTACGTTGATAAAGACGCTCCCTTAATTACGATTGATGACAGCATTGATCAAGCAATATTAAAATTTAATCAAGCAGAATTAACCCTGAAAACCTTAAGTTATAAACGCCAAAATGATTTATTCAAGCGAGGTGCCTCGCCAATTTCCAATGTTGATGAAGCCAAAGCAAATCTTGATCAAGCCCAGGCAAAATTGGATCAAACCCAAGCACAAATCAATCAAAAACATATCACTGCTCCCTTTGCTGGAAAATTAGGTATACGACAAGTCAACCTTGGGCAATTTATCAGCCCTGGGCAAACAACAATTGTTACCTTGCAAGCACTTGATCCTTTGTATCTGGAATTTTATCTCCCAGAACAACTCTACAAACGTATCCGACCGGATCAAACCATTACATTTTCCGTAGAAGCATTCCCTAATGCTCTTTTCGAGGCTAAGGTCACTGCAATTAATGCTAAAGTGGATGTCAATACACACAATATGTTAGTTCAGGGTACTCTTGCTAATTGCCCTACAGCAGCAATTAAAGATCCCAAAAAATCTCCATTAATAAAAACCCGAAAAGAGCCTATGGGAGATAAACAAATTGTCTCTTGCAGTACCGATTTAAACAGTAAAAATAAAATTCATAATTTTACCTTTGTACCGGGCATGTTTGCTTCGATTGAAATAAGCCAACCCCCTGAACCTAAAACGGTCATTGTTCCTTCAACGGCTGTATCTTACAGTTTATACGGTAATGCAGTTTACATTATAGAAAAAAATGCAGACGGAAAGAAAAACCCAGATGGTTCCGATCTGCTTACGGTCAAGCGCGTTTTTGTCACCACAGGTGAGCAACGTGGAAATTATACCGTAATCAAGAAAGGAGTTAAGGAAGGACAACTCGTTGTAAGCGCCGGAGAAATAAAATTACAAAACGGTACGCCTGTTGTAATCAATAATGATGTCAAATTAAATGAACTCAGTAATCCGGATATGTTGGAACAATAAAATCAGTTGAACGCGTAACGTAGCCTAAATGCGGCGAAACAGAAATGCCATGAAGTTAAGTTTACCTTGAGCTTATCCTACGTTCCGCGGCTTGTCCGCGGAATCCAGAAATAATGCGACATCACTGGATCCCGCGGACAAGCCGCGAGATGTAGACAAGAGACTTGGTTTCTTAACTTAATAACAGTGAGCCTGAGTATAGGCCTATTACAAAAATTTTTTTAATCAGGAACAGTTATGAAATTTACCGATCTTTTTATCAAGCGGCCTGTACTTGCCATGGTAATTAGTTTGCTCATTTTTCTTTTTGGTATTAACTCCATCTATAACATGCAAATTCGTCAATATCCTCGCATGGATAATACCGTAATTACCATTATGACAGCTTACCCGGGAGCAGATGCCGATCTTATTGCAGGATTCATTACCTCGCCTCTAGAAAAAGCGGTAGCAAGTGCAGAAGGGATTGATTACATGACCTCTTCAAGCACGCAAGGTTTAAGCACCATCACCTTGAATATTAAATTAAATTTTGATCCGCAAGTAGCCTTTACTGATGTAATGAGCAAAGTGCAACAAACCCTGAACCAACTTCCTAAAGAATCCCAACAACCGGTTATATTAAAAGCATCTGATAGTTCCACAGCATTAATGTACATCAGTTTGGACAGTACAGAAATGACCCCTCAGCAAATCACGGATTACGCCACTCGTGTCGTACAACCGCAATTGCAAACTGTAGATGGGGTAGCAAAAGCAGAAATTTTAGGTGGCGCAACTTACTCCATGCGAATTTTCCTTGATCCAATTAAAATGGCCGCGCTGGGAGTTTCCCCTTCAGATGTTTCTGCCGTACTTGCTAAAAATAATTTCCTCACAGCTGCCGGAAATACTAAAGGTGAATATGTAGCAATCAGTGTCACTGCGAAAACAGATCTGAATGATACGACGCAATTTAGTAATTTAATTGTTAAAAGCGATAAAGGATCTATTGTGCGTTTACGCGATGTCGGCAAAGTTGAATTAGGCTCACAAGATTATGATACCTCAGTCACATTCAATGGAAAAAAAGCAGTATTTATATCCATTACCCCAACACCCACAGCAAATCCTCTTACTGTAATCAGCGATGTAAGAAAAATACTTCCCTCAGTCATTAAAGAGTTTCCACCGTCTCTATCAGGAACAATAGTTTATGATGCAACAGAGTTTATTAGAGCATCTTTGGATGAAGTGACTCATACCATTATTGAAGCAGGCCTAATTGTTATCGTAGTCATTTTTCTATTCCTGGGATCGATTCGCTCAGTATTCATTCCTATCGTCACTATTCCCCTTTCATTAATTGGGGTATGTACTTTGATGCTTATGCTTGGATACAGCGTCAATTTACTTACCTTACTTGCTTTTGTTTTGGCTATTGGTTTGGTGGTTGATGACGCAATTGTGGTCGTAGAAAACGTTCATCGTCATATTGAGGAAGGAAAAACTCCTTTTGATGCTGCATTGATTGGGGCTCGGGAAATAGCCACCCCTGTTATTGCAATGACGATTACACTTGCTGCAGTGTATGCACCCATTGGGTTTATGGGTGGACTGACGGGAGCTTTATTTAAAGAATTTGCTTTTACATTGGCCAGTGCAGTAATCATTTCTGGAGTCATTGCTTTAACCCTCTCTCCCATGATGTGCTCAAGGGTGTTATCTAAAGAGATTGGTAGTGGTAAGTTTGTTCATTTTCTCGATAATTTTTTCAATAAACTTAAAGTAAAATATCAAAATGCATTACACAGTTTACTGAACACCCGAGTAATTATGCTGTTTTTTGCGGGGGTTGTTATTATTATGCTGCCTTATCTTTATACTCATACTTCAGCAGAAACTGCTCCTGATGAGGACCAAGGCTTCTTTTTTGTCATGGCGATGATCCCTCAATATGCGACACTTAATTATATTGAAGCCTTCACCAAACCATTTGATGCGATTTATAAAAGCTTCCCCGAAACAGAAAATTATTTTACCGTAAACAACAGCAGCCAAACCATCTCTGGAATGGTATTGAAACCATGGAACCAACGCAGTAAAAGCCAGTTTGCTTTAAAACAACCTTTGCAAGATAAGCTATCACAAGTTGCAGGCTTAAATGCTTTTGCAATTGTTCCTCCTCCTCTTCCAGGCGGCGGGGGCGGTACACCAGTACAATTCGTCATCAAAACAACGAATGACTTTCAAAGCTTACTCGATGTTTCCAATAAACTGACCGAAAAAGCCCAAAAAAGTGGTTTATTTATTTATGTCGATAATTCACTCAAATTCAATAAGCCACAAATTGTATTGGACATTAATCGCTCCAAAGCTTCAGAAATGGGGTTGGATATGCAAGCAGTTGGAAGCAGTCTAACCAGTGCTTTGTCAGGCGGTTATGTGAATTATTTTAACTTAGAAGGCCGCAGTTATCAGGTAATACCCCAATTAAGCCGATCATTTCGTATGACTCCCGAGCAATTAGGACAAATATATGTAAAAACCATGAACGGCACCATGGTTCCCCTTTCAACCGTAGTCACTGCAAAGGAAAAAACGGCACCTAACGCAGCATCACATTTCCAACAAATGAATTCAGCGACCATTCAAGCAGTCATGATGCCTGGAAAAACACTAGGAGAAGGTCTAGCGTTCTTACAAAATGCCGCCAATGATACTTTGCCTAAAGGTTTTTCCGCTGATTATGGTGGTGAGTCAAGACAGTTTATCCAAGAAGGAAGCGCCCTGCTCTTTGCGTTCGTTTTTGCAATCATCATTATCTTTTTGGTACTTTCAGCCCAATATGAAAGTTTTCGCGATCCTTTAATCGTTTTAATCAGCGTGCCTATGTCCATCTGTGGTGCCTTAATTCCTTTGAATTTGGGCTTGGCAAGTATCAATATCTACACCCAGGTCGGTTTGATTACCCTAATTGGATTAATTTCTAAACATGGAATTTTAATCGTTGATTTTGCCAACCATTTACAACGTGAAAAAAATCTGGATAAACGAGCAGCAGTAGAAGAGGCTGCTGGAATCAGATTAAGACCCATTCTCATGACAACTGCTGCGATGGTATTTGGTGTATTACCTCTTTTGATTGCCAGTGGAGCAGGCGCAGTAAGTCGTTTTGATATTGGACTGGTTATTGCAACTGGCTTGCTCATCGGAACGGGATTCACTTTGTTTGTAGTTCCAACTTTGTATACTTACATTGCTGAAGACCATCGTTCCAAAAAATCCGAACCTCAGTTTGATGAAGCAAAAATTCCAGATGTTCAAGTACCTACTCATAATCATTAACGATAATAGCCTGGGCGAGGCATAGCCAAACCCGGGATAATTTTAACAGCCACAAACTTAACTTTAAGTCTTCAATCTTTTGTAATCAATTCTAAATTTCTTATACTTCATATAAGGGAGAATCATTAAAAGGGTAAAATTGTGACGCCTTTTAAACGAGTTAACTTAAATTTAATATTGCATCTGGATGCCTTATTAACTGAAAAAAGTGTCAGTGGTGCTGCTGCTAAAGTATTCGTCAGTCAACCTGCAATGAGTACTTCTTTGAAGCAACTTAGAGAACTATTTAAGGATCCGCTGCTCATTCCCGCTAAAGGGGAATATCTTCTTTCTCCAAAAGCGAAAGAATTGCAACCACAATTAGAACAAGTAATGTTTGATTTAAAAAATATCTTGCACCCTAGTGAACGCTTCGATCCCCTTCATTCAAAGAGATCATTTAAGATTGCGCTACCGGATTATGTTGAATTAATCTTGTTGCCTTCCTTAATTTCAGCCCTGGAAAAACTACCCCATATTGTTATTGAAACCACTATTGAGTCCATGGCTGATAACCCTCTTCTATTTATTGATGAGAACGTCGATATCGCCATTGGGGCTATTAATGAAAACTCACTCCCCTCGTTGCTTAAAGCTGAAAAATTATATGAGGAAGAAATTATTTGTTTTGCGAGCCAGAATAATCCACTAATAAACCAGCCCATGTCTTTAAAAGATTATTTGACCAGTAAACATATTGCCTTTAGTTTTAATCCAGCCCGATACAGCCATTCAGCGGAATATTTACATAAAAGGAAAAAAGTACGTAATGACATGCTCTTTGTAAAAAATATTTTGCCCGCTATTTTTGCAGTAGCCAATTCCGACACCGTTATCTCCACGGCCCCTAGTTTTTTGATTAATATTTTTTCAGAACAATTTAATTTAAAAATGCAACCTCTACCGTTCAATCTGGAACCAACCCCTATTTACCTTGTAATGCACAGTAAGAGTCAATATGACGAAGGAGTACATTGGTTATCCAGATTAGTCAGTTCAAGCATTAAAGATTTGAACAAGTGGTAAAAGACTTGCATGTTTAAAGACATGCAAGTCTTTCAAATTCCCTCAGAAATTGCTGCGGATAACAACCTCCCTAAGTCTCCATAAGAAATTTGTATACCTCACATATAAATAATCAATTTTTAATAAATATTTTGAGCATTTATTATGCGCATATTGGTTAATCATAAATCATATTCATCACATAATTCACAAGGTCATAAAAATGAAATGTTCCACGCATGAAGAAAGAATGCAGCATCCACAAGCCAAATTAATCCCGCAAACTCTCTGGGATATACTTTTTTTAGAAGAACTCCCTGACTGTTTAATTCCCCTAATGCAAACGAAAGATGAGCATTTGTTAATTGATCGACTAAAAGCAATCCCCCTCCCAGTCTCTAAAAGCGAAATACTATGTCTATGGTTAGGGATTGCGTTCAGTCATCCTGAATTTAATTCAGAATCCCTTCAGCATATAGGAGATATGTTAGGGATGTCGGATAAAGTGATGCTTCACGCTGCGGTTTTATGGGGTAATGAGAGTTATTTTAAGGATTTAATGACAAAATATTCCAGTTCATCGCAAGATATGATTGCTGCGGATAACAATTACATTTTTATCGAATCTATCCGATACGGTCATTTATATGTCCTTCAATACATAGCTGAAAAAGCTCCGGAAAAATTGCAAGAGATGCTCGCTTCTGAGAATTATCTTGCTTTTAGCTGCGCTTTCCAAAAAAGTCATTTATCAGTTCTTCAATTTTTGGCTGAAAAAGTCCCGGAAAAATTGCAAGAAATAATTGGTGATAACATTTTTTCTGTTTTTCATCGCACCATAGAAAACGGTAGTTTATCCGTCCTTCAATTCCTGGCTGAAAAAGTTCCTGGAAAATTTCAAGAAATGATTACAGATTACAGCATTTATATTTTTCTTTGGGCTACTTCAATACAAGACCCACTACCTATCATCAATTTCTTACTGTCTCACGCCAATGCCTTTGCCTACGCCGAACAGCACCAGATTGAGTATCGTGAATATGTAACTCCTTTTATAACAAAAAAGCTTGCTGACCTTCAGGCCCTGAAAAATACCATCGAGCACGAAAATGCTTATGCAGTATTTGATATCACCTCCTCTGAGGAAGCAAAACTCTTATTTTATGTCTTAAGAAATCTCATCCGCCAAAATGACCCTGCACGAAGAGATGACATTCTACTCTTGATAGGCATCCCATCGGTGAAAGCATTAGCCCATACCGAAATCACACCTAATCACCCCAATGAATTATTACGTCTTGCCCTCAGTTTGGGCAATGAAACTGCGGCGGAACTCTTATTAGGAATTCCCGCCGTGCGCGAACTTGCCGCACAAAACAACTTTTACCGTGTGGAGCAACGCAATGGGCTTGATTTGCAGGCTTTAGCTCAAAATAGAGAATCCTCTATGACTGCGTTGACTCAAGGGGAGCAGAAACGACTTGAGAAGGCTATTACGCATTATCAGCCTATGCTCAAGCAAGCCAGTGTCCCTGCGGTGATGGAGGATTTATACACTACCCTCGCACAACAATATGAAAACAATCCAGCAACCCTCACCATCGAGCAACAAGGAAACCAAACCACAATCACGCTCCCCCTGGGCTGGGAAGCATTACAAGCCCTCCATCTCGATGCATCAACCTATCAAGATGCTCTGAAAGCCTATTATCAACATAAAGTGCATTCTGCATGGCGTTATTTATCCAAACCCAACCCCTGGATGCACGAACATGCCAGTTATGTTTATGTCAATCCGGATAATACTCAGGAAAAGTGGTCCACCTTTGAAGAATACCAATCGCTCATCGGCCTGCTTTATTTAGCAGTTATCGATAAAACCATGCCATGCCTTGACCATCATACCTTTGAATCAAGATTGGAACACTTCATCAATGAACTCGCTCTCATCGGACGCGCACATAATTGGGACAAAACACGTATCATCGCTGGTGCTGACGAAAACCAGGTCACGGAGGAATTTGATGATCTCGAAGGCGACAGACCCAGTTGCTTTTCAGGGGTGAAACGTCGTTTATTCCAATCCGTACTCGGCCATCCTTTTTTTATTCTCCTTACCGAGGACATCATCAAACAAGAAATTCGTGAATTTGTTCGCCAGCATTTTAAAGACAGCATTCATGATAGCAATCGCGACGCCATTAAAATCGCCTGGGAGAAAGGCATCATATTAGAAGAGAGAACTAATGAAGATTGGGAAGCCTTAAAAGCGATTGATATCCCTTATGAAAAATTGGATGTCTTCATCAATTCGTTAAAAAATAAATATGAGGAAGAGCAAATAGTCTCCTTTATACCTTATATCAAGAATAAATTTACCCTAAATAAGGATAAAGAGTATGAACGGGCGCATCTTCTTAAATTCGGCTACCTCCAGCTTGAAGAGCACCTTGAAGCGAATAACGAGCAAAAGGATGAACATCAAAGCAGCGCACAAGGACTCAGTCAATTTGGTCTGTTTGCTCCAGCAGAATCTTCATCGTCCTCAGAGCGAAACACTCAACAATGCCAATATGAATCATTCTAATGGAATTTGAAAATATAACTATGCAAGTCACTTTAATAAGTAAGCGTAATAACTGTCTTGAAATAAAATTCAAGACAGTTATTACGTATCCCATTAATAAATTTAAACAGCTTACATTGTTGCCTCTAATTAACTCAACTTACGATTGAATTTGTGATAATATTTCGTCTTTTATCAGTACAGGTTTAATCATGGATAAAATCTATTCCCCTGAAGCAATTGAAAAAGCATGCTATAAAAATTGGGAAAATCATCATTATTTCCAACCTCATGGTGACGGTAAAAAATATTGCATCATGCTTCCTCCTCCTAACGTCACAGGTAGCCTACACATGGGACATGGTTTTCAGCATACGATTATGGATGCGTTGACCCGTTATCATCGGATGTCAGGTGATAGAACTTTATGGCAACCTGGTACTGACCACGCAGGAATTTCAACGCAACTTGTTGTTGAGCGTCAGCTTGAGGCTTCAGGAATTTCCAGAAAAGATCTTAGCCGCGAACAATTTTTAGAACGCGTTTGGCAATGGAAAAACGAATCAGGTAATACCATCACGCAACAAATGAGACGTTTGGGTGCGTCAGTAGACTGGAGCCGTGAACGATTTACCATGGATGAAGGATTATCAGCTGCTGTACAAAAGGTATTTGTGCAACTCTTTGACGAAGGACTAATTTACCGCGGAACCCGTTTAGTGAATTGGGATCCTAAGTTAGGGACTGCAGTATCTGATCTTGAAGTACTTTCTGAAGAGGAAGATGGTTTTCTCTGGCATATTCGCTACCCAGTTGTTAACTCAAAAGAATCACTTATTGTAGCTACGACTCGTCCTGAAACCATGTTAGGCGACACAGCAGTTGCAGTACATCCTGAAGATCCGCGCTTCAAACATCTTATTGGGCAACAAGTTCTTCTACCACTTTGTGATCGGACCATCCCCATAATCGCTGACGAATATGTCGATAAAGAGTTTGGCAGCGGCTGCGTTAAAATTACACCCGCCCATGACTTTAACGATCATGAAGTAGGTAAACGCCATAACCTTCCTGTTATAAATATCTTAACCAAAAAAGCCTCTATTAATAAGAATGCTCCTTTAAAATATCAGGGTATGGACCGATTTGTAGCCCGAGAACAAATGATTAAAGATCTGGAAGCAGCTGGCTTATTAGTTAAAACAGAACCCCATAAGTTAAAAGTACCTCGTGGCGAAAAATCGCATGTCATTATAGAACCCCTGCTCACCGACCAATGGTATGTAAAAACTCAACCATTAGCTGAGCCAGCATTAGCTGCTGTGAAAAACGGTGAAATTCGATTTATCCCAGAAACCTGGACCAAAACATATTTTCAATGGATGGACAACATTGAAGACTGGTGTATTAGCCGTCAATTATGGTGGGGACATCGGATACCTGCATGGTATGACAGTAATGGTAATGTTTATGTTGGGTATAGTGAAAACGATGTACGTTTTAAATATAAAATAAAAGATTCAACGGTGCTAAAGCAAGATGAAGACGTCCTGGATACCTGGTTTTCTTCTGCGCTTTGGCCTTTTTCAACTCTGGGCTGGCCTGAACGTACCCCAGAATTAGAACAGTTCTACCCCACTTCGGTACTCGTTACCGGCTTTGATATTATCTTTTTCTGGGTTGCCCGTATGATTATGATGGGCTTAAAATTTACCGGAAAAATTCCTTTTAAAGAAGTTTTTATTACTGGATTAATTCGAGATAGTGAAGGACATAAAATGTCCAAATCTAAAGGTAATGTGCTTGATCCACTGGACATTGTTGATGGAATTGATCTCGAATCACTTATTGCAAAACGAACTTCTAATCTCATGTTGCAATCAGTTCGTGACAAGATAATCAAAAACACACGTAAAGAATTCCCTGAAGGCATTAGTGCCTATGGAACAGATGCCCTTCGCTTTACTTATTGCTCTCTTGCATCTACAGGTCGTAATGTACGCTTTGATATAGGTCGAGTAGAAGGTTATCGCAATTTCTGCAACAAACTGTGGAATGCTGCGCGGTACGTATTACTCAATACCGATGAGGAACAAATAGATTTCGATGATGGAGCGTTTCAGTATACTCCAGCAGATCAGTGGATTTTATCCCGTTTGCAACACACCATAAGCAAAGTACATCATTATTTTGAAACATATCGATTAGATTTGCTATCAAACACGATTTACGAATTTGTCTGGCACGAATATTGCGATTGGTATCTGGAGTTATCCAAGCCCGTATTACAAGATGAACATGCCTTGAGTGCTTTAAAACGAGGCACTCGCAGAACCTTGATTCACGTTCTTGATCAAATTCTTAAAATGCTGCACCCTTTAATGCCATTCATTACAGAAGCAATTTGGCAGCGTACTACAAAGTTAACCACTGATGATGGCACAAGCATTATGATTAGCGCTTACCCTCAAGTGAATCATGAATTCATCAATGATACCATTGAAGAAGAATTAGAATGGCTAAAATCAGCGATTCAAGCTGTACGCACCATCCGTAGTGAAATGTCGATTTCACCGGCTAAACTTATTCCGCTTTATATTCGTAATATTACACCAGCGCTTAAAGAGAGAATGGAAAAATATCAGCATACTTTAAAAGCGCTGAGTAAATTAAACCATATTCATTATCTGGGAGCAGATGAAAAGGTACCTGTATCTGCAACTGCGGTATTGGGTGAAATTGAATTACTCATTCCTATGGCTGATTTGATTGATAAAGACGCGGAATTGGCACGTTTAACAAAGGAATTAGCTAAATTAGAAAAAGACATCGGGCTTGCTGAAGGTAAGTTAAATAACCCTAAATTTACTGATAAAGCACCTGCAGAAATTATTGCTAAAGAACGTGAAAAATTGGCGCAGGCACAGCAAACTAAAGAAAAACTGTTACAACATAAAACCCGGGTAGAGTCCCTATAAAAATATTCTGTTTTAAAATAATTTTAAAACAACTTACTTACCGCGCTTTATGCGCGGTATCCAGGGAGAATCCAATGAAGAGAAAGATCTCTGAAAGCGGGGCAAGTCTGGATACCGCGCATACGTCGGCTAATTGGGTACAGATTAAAGATACAAGCCAGGTTGCTTGAAATCATGCTCGTATTCCTCATCAATCCTGGCTGTCAAGCAGTCAGCTTGTTAAATTAACCATTAGCTGAGACGTTCTCTTTATCTTTCCCAACAACCCTATGGCTGATCCAGCAAGCAAGCAACAAAGTAGATAACACTCCCAAATATACACCTATATTTTCCCAACCTGGACCGACCAATTGCAAAGCATCTGGGCTTTGAAAGATTGAAAAAGGAATAGCAAGCAACACGTCCATAATTGCAGAACCAGCTACCAAACCACAAGCAATTAGAGTCCCTCGTTGTTTGCGGATCATCGCTTCTTCTTTAACAGGAGTCGTGCGTTTCAAACGTTCCTGAACGAACAATGCAATCATACCGCCTATGAAAAGTGGAAATGAAGAGGAAAGTGGTAAATACATTCCTATGGCGATTCCTAAAATAGATAAATTTAAATAACGGCGTAATTTAAAAATATAATTGAGAAAAATACTAATCAGAATAATTACAGAACCAATCAACATCATGCTCCATGGTAATGAATTTCTGAACACAGCTTCCGTAATCGCAGCCATTAAAGCGGCGGTTGGGGCAGGTAACGATTGACTTATATCCATATTAGGATGAGGCATTACCCCCGCAATTCCATATACATTAAATAACAACTGCATTACCGGTGGAATAACTAAAGAAGAAATCACCACCCCCAACAATAACATCAATTGTTGTTTCCATGGTGTAGCCCCGACAAGCTGTCCCACTTTGAGATCTTGGGTATTATCATTCGCTATTGCCGCAATGCCGGTAACTACAGCGCCAATAATAATCGTAATTGCTTCAGCTGCCTGGATTTGTTGCGCACTTAAGGGTAATGGCAATAAACGATCAATAGCGACTAACAACAGCCATGCGGCAAAAAGCATTCCTGAGATGACCACTGAACTCCCAGGACTTGCCGTAACCCCTACCATACCTGAAAAATAGGCAGTAATAACCGAAAAAATAAAACCTATAAATAAGACATAAAGTACAGCAAAAAAAACTAGAGTTGGTGAATATTGATTATCCAATCCTACCTGTCCCAGAGGCAGAACAAACTGAAAAAAGAGAAACAAGATTGCGGCAAATGCACCAGTTCCTATCAATATATAAGGTAGTGGGATGTCCTTATCAATTCGCGGCAACTCAGTATCAACCTTTCCCCCTTTAGACATATATGCTTTCAGTGAAGTATGAATACTTCTAGAGAGTGGTTTAACTAATTTTAAAAAAGTCCACACTCCTGCAAACAACATAGCACCTATGCCCAGATAGCGCATTTCGCTGTTCCATAAAAAAGTTGCAGCTTGCTCAGCAGGATAATGATTTACAAATTCAGGATTAAAGTGGCTGACAACAGGCAATGCAACTAACCAAGAGATCACTGCACCCAAAAAGATACTAATCGCCATATCATGGCCAACAAGATAACCAGCACCTATCATCGTAGCGGAGAAACCCGCGCCAAGACCAAATAGCGATCGTTTTACCACAAACCAATAACCCCAACTGTTAGCAATTACTTTAAATCCTGTTTGGAATAATTCAACCAGAGCACCTACCGCTCCCCCAATTAATATGTCCTTAAGGCTCGTTTTTTCAACGGACGATTTTAATACTTCCGCAATGGCCCTTCCTTCGGGAAATTTTAAAGATTGATCATGGACTAAAATACGACGCAGCGGAATGGAAAATAATACCCCTAAAACCCCACCACAAACCGCAATGAAAAAATTAGTAAGGTAATCAAAATGATTCCAAAAACCAATAATAATTAAGGCTGGAATGGTATAAACAATCCCTCCTGCCACAGCTTCACCAGCGGATGCTGCGGTTTGCACTGCATTATTCTCAAGAATGGTTGAGTTTTTAAAAAAGCGCAAAATCCCCATGGAAATAATCGCAGCCGGAATGGATGCAGAAGTCAAAATCCCCAACTTCAAGGCAAGATACGCATTGGACATTGCCAATAAAACAGTCAGTATTATTGCAAGAAAAATAACTCGAAAAGTAAGTTCTGCTACATTTTTATCAGCAGCTATAAAAGGAGTATCAGCCATTAACGACCCCAAACACTATGCATTATTTCAGGATTGAGTAAAGAAGAAATTTGTGACAAAGGTATTTTTACCGTCTGCGGACCATAGACATAAGCCGCGACCTGGTACGTATCAAAAATAATATTTATTCCATCTGAAGAAAAAGACCAAATCTTATAATTTTTATCTATAGGCCTCGTACCTTCTTCAATCCATTTCTTATCGGAAATATTTTTCTCAGTAATTTTTTTGCTGCAGAGGCTGGCAATAGGTTTTAAATAATTTACTTCAGGACGAAATAACTCAGATAAATTAACCTGACGACCATTAATGAAATTTAATACCGCCACTGTATTTGAAGGATGTGCAGCTCCCCGGTGATAAATCGAAATATTAAAAGACACACTTAAGGCATTTTTCGTATTATAGGGCAAAGAATAAGTGACATTTAAACCTGTTTTTCCTGGTGCATCAGCAGGAATATCCGCATCATTCGTGATTTCTTTAAAAAAACTTTTTTGGGTTTTTTCAATGAAACTCAGTACTGCAGCATTGATACGGGGGTCTTTAAATTCTTGTGGGTATTTGATATCAAGAATATAAACAGGCGTCTCTTTTTTAATCGATACTGGATTTACAGCCCAAACAGCGAAAGAGCTTACGATAAAACATAAAGAGAAAATTGTTTTTAATGGTTTCAACATCATTTTATTTCCTAGTAATTATTCTCTGTAGAAACCCACTCCCCCGCAATCATCATACGATGTGATAAGGGATAGGCAAAATAATAACATAGAGCGGCACTGTCACTAACAGACCACAATACCAAATCAGCTTGCATACCTTTAGCAAGTGTACCAAGCGCTTTGTGCAAACCTAATGCTCTTGCCGCTTGACTTGTAACTGCCGCTAGTGCTTCCGGAACTGATAATGAAAAGAATTGACAGGCCATACTCATCATCAAACGTAATGAAGTAGTTGGCGATGAACCAGGATTACAATCGGTGGCAATTGCCATCCCTACTCCAGCTCGTCGTAGTAACTCCACTGGGGGTTTTTGTTTTTCACGCAGAAAATAATAGGCCCCTGGAAGTAAAACAGCAACTGTGTTTGCCTTTGCCATAGCATATGCTCCTTTCTCATCCAGAAATTCCAAATGATCACAGGACAAAGCGCCAAACTCTGCTGCAAGCTCACTTGCTCCAAGATTGGATAATTGCTCCGCATGACATTTTATAGGGAGATTTAATTTCCGTGCTGCCGTAAAAACTTGTTCTGTTTGTTTGAGTGAAAAAGCAATAGACTCGCAAAATACATCCACCGCATCTGCTAAATTTTCTTCAAACAATGCGGGCAGCATTTCGTGACAAAGAACATCGATATAAGCCTGGCTGTTTCCTTGAAATTCTGGGCCTATTGCATGTGCGCCAAGAAAGGTTTTCCTAACCCTTAATCCGGTTAGCTCACCTAAACGTCTTGCTACTCGCAGCATTTTCAATTCATTAGGCAAATCCAGGCCATAACCTGACTTAATCTCGACTGTTGTCACGCCATCAGCACGTAGGGCAAGAATTCTTGGTAAGGATTGTTGGAGCAATTCCTCCTCTGACGCTGCTCGTGTGTGATGTACTGTAGATAAGATTCCACCACCTGCTTTAGCAATTTCAGCATAACTCGTTCCCGCCAGTTTCATTTGAAACTCGGTTGATCGATTCCCCGCATAAACCAAATGAGTATGACAATCGATAAGCCCCGGAGTAACTAATTGTCCCTGACATTCTTCTTTATGTTGCAGTTCATAAAATTGCGAAGGCATTTGTGCTTGCGGCCCACACCATTCAATAAGACCATTTTTAATCGCAATAGCTTGCTCAGTTAACTGGTTTCCATGAGCATCAATGGTAGTTGCATTTAATAATAATTTTTCACATGCAGACATTAAAAATCCCAATAAAGAACTTGATGAGGCGGTTTGAGCCAGGCTTTATGATGTTCGGTATCATATATATCCCACTCTTTGGATATAAAAGTGTTCTTATCCACATCCAATAAAAGCCAAGTCAAGAATTCGGCAACTGTATCCGGTGAAATTAGGCGATTTGCATCGTGTAAGCGCTTATAAAAATTTATCTGCTCATAAGCAGGATTTTCGTTACTTCGAGCAATCTCTTGCATTTTTGTGTCAATTATTCCTGGCATAACACTGGCAAAAGCAATTGAATCAGACTCCAACTGCCAACATCTGGTTAACATCGATAAGGCGGCTTTAGATGTACAATACGCCCCCCATCCCTTAATTGCAAAATAAGCAGCGCCAGAACTGATATTTAAAACACGGCCATGCGTCAATTTATCATAGATCATTTGCGGGAGAAAAAGAGCAGGATTCAAATTGGTATTAAATGCATGACTCCAGTCTTTAGGCGCAACATCCTTAAGGAGAACCAAGGGATTTAAAGTTCCTGCATTGTTAACCAGGGCACTCACTTGATTCACATGATTCAGGCGATTTTTGATCGACTCTAAACCTTCAAGTGTTGAGACATCAGCGCAGATATATTGGATTTGTGAAGAAAAAGCCGCTGTTTCCTGCAATAAATCTTCTCTTCTACCTACGATTAAGATTGATTGATCTCGTTTTGCCAAAGAAAAAGCTAATGATCTTCCTATCCCACTTCCTCCACCGGTAATAACAATCACAATGTCCTCTTACTCTTTTGATTTGCCATGCGCAGATAATACCAGACATTGAATAAACTTGGCATAATTTTATGCGCATGCGTCGTGTAGGGGTTTAACAATATAAACCTAATTGTTCATTGACAAATGAAACTCGTGCAATGACTGTCATCTAGCTGCTAATTTATCTTTGTAAATTAATTTTGTTCTAGGTCATTATGCTCTAGCGCTGTGCACTCTGGAACTTTATAATGAGTACAAATATATCAATCTTCACTTTTCTAAAACAAATGCATAAAGACACTCAACAAGCAGTTAATTTTATTAAAGCCAACTTGGATTTTTTTTGTGCTCCATTCCTTGATCAAAAAGAATTTCAACATTGGACTTTGAGTTCAGGACAAGAACGGAACATTAGAAATCTGACGGATTCTCTTCTGCTACCTTTGACCAATCCTACTTCTTACATCGCAGAGTTTATTGATGCATTAATAGGCAAAGCGCTTGAGCCAAAAGATACCTATTGTATGCGATATGGAGATGAACAACGCCTTATTAATTTATTGGAAAAGAATTGGTCTCTGAGACGCTCTATCTTGATGACTGCCACAAATCCTTCAATCAAAAAGTGGAATGAGGATCATCCCCTAATACTCAGTAAGAGTAAAAAATTTTTCACTATATACGAAGCAGTAAAAACAATAGAAGAAAAAATCAGAAATCTTTCCCCCCAATTTAAGGAAGAGGCTGAATGCTCATTGGCTTCCATATCCCTTATAAAACAGGAGCTCTATCATTTAATTGATGCAGAAAAAAGTGAACGTGGAGAAATGCTTCATTTTCATAACCAATGCTCTCAATTAATTCGCCAAGCAAAGCAGGATTTAATCCAGAGATGGGGAGGACATCATGAGTTGAAACATGTTCTCTTTTTAATTGGTGAAGTGACTCATCACATTTTTTCCAATGGAAATCCCTATTCATTTTTCAATGAGCATTCAAAAATCATGGAATCATTTAGCCAATTAGAAACTACCCTCTCTAACTTATAAAATAGTACAGGTCCTGAATTGTTCCATCCTTTCTCCTTGCGCGGAAGTTTCTCTATTTTCAAATTCATGATCTAATTGCTGGATGGATTGAATGAAATGGATATCATCTTCATTCAAAATGACTTTGGAATTAAAGAAATAAGTTCCTTGCGATTGGGAAAACCCGAGTTTATAAAAGAAATAGAGGCTTCCTTGATTTTCCTTTGTTCTTTCTTGTTGCAGGTAGCCTTCAACAAGCTTTGTGTAACGTTGATTCCAATAAGGTGTTTTCATCCAAAAATTGATAATCTCAGCAGCAAGAAATAAGAAATGCTCACTATTTGAAGTAACATAATCTTGTTGCACAAGACAACGAATTAAATGAGATATTAGAATATTATCTTTATTCTGTCCCGCCTCAATAAATAATTGAATAAACAATTGATGCCAACGAGCTTTATCTTTAGAAATGACTCCCGTCCCTGTTCTTAAACTCAACATGAGATCGTTTAACGCCTCATAATAATCTAATCTAAAAGAAATAAGATAATACTGGATCGCTTTTTCTTGATCTCTAAGAGTTAAAGTGATCTTATCTTGATGACGCCCGGCATGGATTAGAGCTAAGTAATAAGCTGCATGCTTATTTTTGTTCGAAACAGATTGCCTTAAATACTCAAGACCACGTTGAAAAGTTATTTCATCTTCTTGTGAAATGGTATTTAAAACACCTAAACAGAAAAGAGTTAATGATGTTAAATCGGCTGAAGTTGTATCGGCAAGAGTCAATTGCAATCGGTTAACTGTCTCCATTTTTGCTTCCTGGTTCACGCATAATGAACAATCCAAAGCCGAATGAGTTTTCTTTTGCGTAGTAATGTACATGAGATGCATGGCGATTCTCCATACGGTTCTCATTTCTTCAATAGAATGATAAGGGTGAAGTGAGGCGGATCCCATGTTTAAGCCCTAAATGATCAAAAAAATAACCATTTTAGACTAAGCGTCAATATTATTCCATTTTGATTATTGTTGATCATATTTTTTTACCCGAAGTGATCAATATTATCACCAAGTGACCAATAAATATACTTTATCTGATATAATTATATTGAAGTTAATTATTTTTCAAGACTAGTAAATATGATCTCGAAAGACGATAGATTAAAAAAATCACTTGAAAACTTTGAGTCACAAGGTGCTAAAGATACATCTGGCGGACATACGGCGGGGATTCACAAAAAGAAAGCGAAAGAGACTCGCCCTAATAGTCAGCGTAATAAAAAATCTTGGTTTGTCAAAGAAGCCTATTCCCCTGATGAGCCTTTAGAACTTGAGGTTATCTCTGGGGAAGTTTATCGTTTTTGGATTGGAAATACCCAACCTAAAACACGATTAGTAACTGACAAATTAGATAAACGTTATGTAGCTTCCGAAGGAGTTCCTGGGTTTAAAACGTTTAAATCAATTATGGAACAAGGAGGAAAACCTACTGACTATAAAACTCTAGCTCGCATTCTCGTTAGTGCGCTAGTTCTTGCTGAAACTGATCTAAAGGCTGATAACATTGGTGTAAATTCTGGCGGAACAAGCGTTAAAATCGATCATGACTCTTCCTTATGGCCGATTGTCAGAAGAATTATGTCAATGCAAAATGATCTCAATCAAGTCAATTTTAGCTTTGAGGATCTTGATGATATCTTGGCGCCAAAAACCTTCAAACCCACAATATGGGCGGGAGGTCTCAAGAAAGAAATAAAAGATGAATTAAGAAAAAATGAAGAATTCAAAAAGGAAGTATATCTTCAAATTTTAAGAATATTAGTTTATCCCCCGGAAGTTCTCACGAAGATCCAAGAGGTAAATGCTCCATCTGATCTTCAGTTAAAAGAGGAAATCGACAACTTCCTTCAAGAGCGTATAAGCTTACTCAGAACGGAGGCTTTAAAAAGCAAAGGATTTCGAGAATTTATAACGAATCTAAATATCGATGACTGCGAGAGCGAATTTAAAAGTGAACTTAAAGAATTTTTTTCAGAAAACAGAGCTTATGCTGAAGGTATCGATATATCTCATTCTATGCTTAAGGCAATCCACAAAATAAAGGATCAAGCCCAATTAAGTGAAGCTCGTGCGGGAGAATTAGATAAAATTACCCTACTGAAAGAAAAGTTAAATTTAGATAGACACAATCATGAACACCTCGCATACTGGCAAGAAAAAACAAAAGCAGGTGGAGGAACACTTGTCGAGTATAATGGCACCTATTATAAAGTTCCTTCGAAAATAGCCCAAATGATGAAGATGGACGCAGACTCATTTTCCTCTTATATAGATTTTAAAGATGAAATAGATAAAATTAGAAAATCTGATGAATCTGCTAAAAATACCAATTCGCTCTATTCTTTTTTTGGTGAAGTTAAAAACAAAATAACACGAGATAAAGTGACCCAAGCTTTATATGAGATTGACGATATTGAAGAAGCTGATCTGAATGACTTGGACCCATCTTTCAAAATGAAATAATTTTATGGATTGGGCAGCTAGTAAATATTTGATTATCTCTCGAAAGGAATAATGGATAATCTATGTATCGATTAAGTACACTACTCAGTGACTCAGCAGAAAAATTTCCTGATAAAATTGCCTTGGTGATTAATCAACAATGTTATACCTACCAGAAACTCTATGAATTAACTCATCATCTTGCGGCCTCTTTTTTAGAAAAAGGGATCTCAGAAGGAGATTGTGTTGCTTTTCTTCTACCAAACAGCATTGAAATTATTTTATGTTACTATGCTTGCTTTATGATAGGAGCTATAGCAGTTCCTGTTAATATTCAATTTAATAATGAGCTGATTCATTACGTGTTGAAACACAGTGAAGCGAGTATTTTTATAACCACGTCAGATTATTATAAACAGCTGCTCAACGATGAAAAAATAATAAAAGAAATTAAGGAATGCTATCTTACTTCGGAAGCAAATCGTTATCCTGGCGTCCTTGACTTTCAAGAATTACTCTTACCTATGCATGCGCCCGTTTCAACAACTGAAATTGAATTGGAAAAACCAGCCCTGCTTTTTTTTACATCGGGCACTACAGGATTACCCAAAACGGTTGTACACAGTCAACAAAGCTTGAGCCACGGTACACAAAATCAAATAACGCAAATTCAGATTCATCATAGCGATCAAACATTAGTGATGTTTCCAGCATGCTATTTGATTGGTCTTGGCTCGCAAATTTTACCTTTTCACGCTGTTGGAGCTACTGTAGTGCTATTACCCAAGTTTGATCCTAAGGAAGCATTAGCAAAACTTCACTTGCATCGAATTACGAAAATCTATGGGTTTCCTAAACTTTATCTTGAGCTCATTAATCAAGCTAAACTTTTGGATTATGAAATCAACACACTCAACTTTTGCTTTTCAGGTGGTGATGCAACACCCGTTTTTCTCCAGGAACAATTTAACTTGCGATTCCACATTGAAATTACCGAAGGATGTGGTATGTCCGAACTTCAGATCTATTCCATGAATCCCCCTTATGGAAAAAAGAAAACCGGTTCGATTGGATTTCCTATAGCAGGTATGGAAATGCGCTTAATTGATGAAAAAGGGGTACCTATTTTAAAGCCACATAAACCAGGCGAAATTATTGTGCGTGGTGAGAGCATGTGTTCCGGTTACTGGCAAGATGCTCCTTTGACCGCGAAAACTATAAAGAATGGCTGGTTTCATACAGGAGATCTTGCATATCAAGATAACGAGGGTTATTACTGGTTTGTAAGTCGTAAAGTAGACATTATTCGCTGCGGAAAAGAATTGATTTCTCCCATGGAGATTGAAAATATTCTTTATCAACATGATGCGGTTAAAGAAGCTGCTGCAATTGCTTTACCTAATCCTAGTAGGAAGAATGATGATAAAATTATTGTTTATGTAGTGCTAAAAATTAAGAATAACCCATTGACTGCTCAAACATTAATGGATTGGACTAACGAATCGCTCCCGACAGGCAAACGTCCTTCTCAAATCATTATTATGGACCAACTGCCCTATGGTTTTACGGGAAAAATTGATCGAAGGACATTAAGAACTTTGGCAAAAAAACAATTGAGCTAGAAAAGAAAGGCAGAACTGGAATCGCGCCATCATGTTATAATGAATTTAATAAATAATACCTGGGGTCATTAATGAGAGTTCCTGTGTGTATCAACTTTCTTTGTGGATTAGGCATTTTATATCACTCAGCATATGCTGCTACGCTACAATGCCCACAGGTCATTCAAACAAATCAATCGTTACACCATGAAATAAAAGATTGGGATGTATTTACAGATGATTTAAATGGTGTTCATCAATTTGAGCGTATTACATTTTATTCGGGCCATCCTAAAGAAAATGCAAGCCTTGCACCTAATCACGAAAACTCTAAAGCTAAAAAACTGACTTGGACATTTGGGAAACAAGAAACTTGGGCTGCATGTGACTATGCACATACCAAAGTTCAACTGATTCGTAAGCTTCCTGCTGGAACAAAAAGCTGTACTGTGACTTATAATGCAAATTTTTCTAAAGTAATGGCCATTAAGTGCATTTGAAATACACAGTTAAAATTTGATTTTTATTTAAATAAGGCAAGAATAAATTTTATGACTCAAAACAATGAACCATTTATTTTTACTTCAGAAAGGCTAGGCTATCGATTACTCAGAGAAAGTGATTTTGATGATTATTTACTGCTTGATAGCGATGCTAAAGTAAGAGCCTTTTTCCCGAGTGGAACTCTAAATGCGGAACAAGTTAAAACAAATATAAAAAAGAATATGGATTTTTTTATGTTAAATGGATTTGGGGTATTTATTGCAATTGAATTACTTACTGGCGAATTTGTTGGTCGGTGTGGTTTTGGAGCAATTCCTAGTGGAGAAATTGAAGTGGGATATGTCTTCTTGCCTAAATTCTGGGGGAAAGGTTTGGCTACTGAAGCATTAATTACTTTGTTGAAGTGGGCAAAACAAAAAATACATTCAGTGGATGAAATTATTGCATTTACACCGATAAATCATCTTGCTTCACAACGTGTTATTCATAAAGCGGGAATGGAATTTTATAAAAAAGATTTAAAGGATGAAAAAGAATGTTTATTTTATAAAAAGCACCTAAGATAAAATTGTAGTTTTGTATCCTGAAGTTACGGCATTTTTTATCCTGAAGTAAGCACTTGTGAACAGATCCTAATATGAACATAGGGAGAATTTAATGTTTGAACATCTTACCAATTACCAACGCGCCAATCCTTCGCTTTGGCAAGGTAGAAAAGATACGAATAATGCAGAACGGTTCTTTCAAAAAATTATTTTTCCTGCGCAACAGACTGATCTCATTACAAAAGAGAAAAAAACTGTTTTCCTTGGCTTTGCCAGTGATGCGGGTGTTCGTCGCAATATGGGAAGACCTGGGGCAAAATTAGGACCCGATCAGATCAAAACGCAATTGGCAAAACTGCCCTGCTCCATAGATAAACCTCTTTTTGACTTAGGTACTATTTTTTGTGCAGAGGATGAACTAGAAACTGCACAAGCGCAATTTGCCAATTTAATCAGTTTTTGCCATCAACAAGGGCATCAAACGGTTGCCTTGGGGGGAGGACATGAAATTGCATGGGGGCATTATCAAGGATTAGCGCCTCATTATGCCAAATTGGGGATTATAAATTTTGATGCACATTTTGATTTAAGACCTCATCAAAAAAACCAACCAGGCACATCGGGAACTCCCTTTTCGCAAATTGCAGCCTACTGTAAAGAAAACAATCAACCATTTCATTATTGCTGTATTGGAATCCAAAAAATGGGAAATACGCCCTCCCTTTTTGAACGAGCTGATGAACTTAATGTTAATTATCTGACTGCGGAAGAGTTATATGCGAATAGCTTAGCCTGGCACTTGGCTTTTCTTGATGATTTCATGCTAAATCTAGATCATATTTATCTAACTTTATGCTTGGATGTTTTAGCCGAATCATTTGCCCCAGGCGTCAGTGCACCACAACCCTTGGGACTTACTCCTTGGCAAATTTTACCACTCTTGAAATACATTATCCAAAGTGGCAAAGTAGTTAGTTTTGATGTTGCTGAACTGTCACCGCCTTTGGATCACGAACAAAAAACTGCTAGACTGGCGGCCCTTATTATCGCAGAATTGCTACATACTATTTAGGAGTCGATTTCATGAAGAATACAATACTCTGGAGTACCCTTTTTGCCCTGCTTGGTACTCAAGTACATGCTGATACTACTACTCAGCCAGTAACGCCGCCACCTCAGCAAACACCTGGCGCCATGCCGCAAGCCCCTGTTACACCTACACCTCCCGGCCAAAATATACCATCGGTACAACCTGCACAAGCACCAGCAGCACCTATCAATTGTGAGTATAAAATTCCTCCAGAAACCAAAACGATAGATCAATCACTGGTTATTAAATGGGCGACAAAAGCCGTTACTCAGGCTTTTGATTTTAATTCAAATAATTTGGACTCCCAACTGCAAAAATTGCAGCCCTGTTTTACGGAACAAGGATGGACTGGCTTTAACACAGCGCTACAAAAATCAGGTAATTTGGAAGCCATTAAATCCCAAAAACTGACAGTAAGCAGTCAAGTAATGGGGCAAATTGTAGTAACAGAAGCCAAAGATAATCAATGGAAAATTAATTTGCCACTGCAAGTTGTTTACCAGAATGATAAAGAAAAAGTAACACAATTACTCAGTGTTGACGTAACTATAGGCCGTAAGATAACTGGAGATTTAGGAATTACCCAAATGATTGCTGCCCCAAGAGGGACAGTAACTCAACAACTACCGTCTGATTTTAATCCTAATCCAGCTACTGTTATGAATCCAAATATAGAAACGACCACCCCAACAACTGCACCAACAACGACCACCCCAACAAATCCAACGACTCAACCTGCACCTCCTACTACCTCAACACAGCCAACTTCTGCAAATCCTTCGGCAACCCAAACTCCAGCTACTCCTGGACAGCCTACTTTGCCAGAGAATCGATCCACACAACCCTCACTTCCAGCAAACACTCCTTAATTTGATATTGTCTTTTTAGTGAGAAAAGGCGTAGCCTGGCTGCTTGCAGCCAGGCTCAAATAAAAATAGTTCATTTTATGAAAGTCTTGGATGCAAGCAACCGGTTCTTGCTCACATTTGCTCACACCCCGAGGCTTATCCGTGGGGTTCAGTGTTTTAGTGCAGATCTTCTGGATCCCCCAGACAAGCCACGGGGCGTAGGCAGAGATGTGCTCATTGAAAGCAACCTCGGGTGAAGCATGTTGCACCCAAGGGCTAGAATAAGATTAGCTTAAGATAGCTTAACTTAACTCAGTTTATGCGGATTTAACAGCTGGTTTATTAGCACCAGGCTCACTCGGATATTCCAATACAATGACTTTTGTACCTATTTGGAAAAAGTTTTCACTTAACCATTTGGCAGCACTTGGGAAAATACGGACACAACCATGGCTTGAAGGATGTTCAGGAACTTCATATGCAGCATGAATGGTATATCCTTGATAGAAATAGGTACAATAAGGCATCTTTGCACCGCCTTTAGTATCTACAGGATATTCCCCGGACTTACAATCAACCCCTCTCCGATTATAAACTTTAAAAGTTCCGGTAACCGTCCTGCATGATTGATTTGAATTTTCTTCACATACATCAATACCTGCTGATCCGCCGCCGGTCAGTAAACGATTACCCTCTTCATCATAAGCAGCCCATGCAGAGACGTTCGGATCGAAAATAAAGCGCTTCTCACCTGTTGCCTGAATCTTCTGAGGATAATAATCACGACCTCGTTTATCTTTTGTATAATGAACCGTCCGATGCACATAACCTGCATCATCAGTAATTAAAGTAGATGGATCATTCTCGACACAGGATGTTAACCCCCCGACACACAGTAACAAACCTGCCCAAAACAACTTATTCATTTTATCTCCACTTAATTAAAACTTGAACATAACTACTTACCACACTACGTCCCGCGGCTTGTCCGCGGGATCCAGGAATCTCATAACATCATTGGATCCCGCGGACAAGCCGCGGGACGTCGGCAAGAGGGAGTAGTTACCTTGAACCTTACGACTCTAATTTTCTGTATTTAATTCGTGATGGTCTATCTGCTGCATCACCTAACCTACGTCTTCGATCCGCCTCATAATCACTGTAATTTCCTTCAATAAAGGTAATTTGGGAATCACCTTCAAAAGCCATCAGATGGGTACAAATTCTATCTAAAAACCATCGATCATGCGAAATCACAATAACACAACCAGGGAAATTGAGAATTGCATCTTCCAAAGCACGTAAAGTCTCGACATCCAAATCATTACTGGGTTCGTCAAGTAATAATACATTCCCGCCACTTTTCAGTAATTTTGCCAAATGCACACGATTCCGCTCCCCTCCAGAAAGTTGAGCCATTTTCTTTTGCTGATCCGAGCCTTTAAAATTGAAACGTCCCACATAGGCACGTGAAGGCATTTGAAAACTCCCTACTTGCATGATGTCGTGTCCATCAGAAATCTCTTCCCAAACTGTTTTATTGGGATTTAATTCATCACGCATCTGATCTACATAAGCCAGTTGGACCGTATCACCGATGCGAATTTCACCTTCATCAGGATTTTCCTGACCAGTAATCATTTTCAAGAATGTAGACTTACCTGCTCCGTTAGGACCAATAATCCCTAAGATACCCCCTTTAGGAAGTTTAAAATCTAGATTGTCAATTAAGATTCGATCACCAAATGATTTTGTAATTTTCTCCCCTTCAAGAACCAGATCACCCAAACGCTCACCTGGTGGAATATAAATTTCATTTGTTTCATTACGCTTTTGAAACTCTTTCGAATTCATTTCTTCAAATCGAGCGAGGCGTGCCTTATTTTTCGCATGACGTCCTTTAGGTGAAGTACGTACCCACTCCAATTCTGCTTTCATTGCACGCATATGAGCATCTTCTTGTTTTTGCTCCATCTCTAGCCGTGCTTCTTTTTGTTCAAGCCATGAAGAGTAATTGCCTTTGTAAGGTATTCCTTCTCCACGATCCAGTTCTAATATCCATTCTGCAGCATTATCCAAGAAATATCGATCGTGGGTAATCGCAACTACTGTACCCGGGAACCCCTCAAGGTAATGTTCTAACCAAGCTACGGATTCTGCATCCAAATGGTTAGTTGGTTCATCAAGTAACAACATATCAGGGTTGGAAAGCAATAAACGGCATAATGCGACTCGGCGACGTTCACCTCCTGATAACTTGCCTACAACAGCATCCCAATCAGGTAAGCGCAGTGCATCAGCAGCAACATCCAGTTTTCTATCTAAATCCCAACCGCCACCTGTTTCAATGGCATTTTGCAATTCACCTTGCTCAGCAAGTAAATTGTTCATTTCATCATCGCTCATTGGCTCTGCAAAACGCATGCTGATTTCGTCAAAGCGGGCGAGTTTTTCTTTCATATCCTTAACGCCTTCTTCAACAACTTCCCGTACCGTTTTATCCAGATCCAATTGGGGCTCTTGCTCAAGATAACCGATTTTAATTCCTGGTTGTGGTCGTGCCTCTCCCTCATAATGAGTGTCAACACCTGCCATAATACGTAATAAAGTTGACTTACCAGAACCATTCAATCCCAAAACACCAATTTTAGCGCCAGGAAAAAAACTTAATGAAATATCTTTTAAAATAAAACGTTGATTTTCAACAATTTTACTGACACGATTCATGGTAAAAATATATTGTGACATAACTACTCCGTCTTTTTTAAACTCTTTATTGCCTGGATATTACATACCGCAATTTATTCGTGGTATCCAGCATACAATACTCTGGCTCGTTTTCGGGATCCCGCGAACACGCCGCGGGATGTAGGCCTTTTCCATCTTCATGGCAATTGTGATGTTCCCCTTGCTCCAGGCTACAACTCTATTCTTAATTTAATCCTTAACTTTCAGTTATTGATTGCATCATTTTCTACCAATCAAGGACTACTTTGCCCGATTGGCCCGAGGCCATAATTTGAAATGCCTGTTGGTACTCATCAACTGGGAAACGATGCGTTATGACTGGCGAGATATCCAATCCACTTTGCAACATGGCAATCATTTTATACCAAGTTTCAAACATTTCACGTCCATAAATACCCTTAATCACGAGACCTTTAAAAATAACTTGATTCCAATCAATAGCTGTTTCCTGAGGAGGAATACCTAACATAGCTACATGCCCACCATGATTCATTGCTTTCATCATCTCATTTAAGGCCATAGGGTTCCCTGACATCTCCAAACCGACATCAAACCCCTCGAGCATTCCTAACTCAGAAGTTACATCAGACAGTTTTTCGTACTTAATATTTACTGCGCGAGTCACCCCCATTTTTCGGGCTAACTCCAAACGATAATCATTTACATCCGTAATAACCACATGGCGCGCGCCTATATGTTTTACAATAGCAGCTGCCATTATACCAATTGGCCCAGCACCAGTAATCAATACATCTTCACCAACGACATCAAAAGCCAAAGCACAGTGAGTAGCATTTCCAAAGGGGTCAAAAATTGAAGCCTGTTCCGCAGTAATATTATCAGGAAGAACAATCACATTACTCGCAGGTATGGATAAATATTCTGCAAAGCAGCCTGGTCTATTGACGCCCACGCCTAAAGTATTACGACAAAGATGACGTTTACCTGCGCGGCAATTTCGGCAGAAACCACAGGTTATATGCCCTTCACCAGAAACACGTTGTCCTTCATGAAGTCCTTGTACTTCTTGGCCTACTGCAACAATTTCGCCATAAAACTCATGCCCTACAGTCATAGGTACGGGGATAGTTGCTTGCGCCCATTCATCCCAGGAATAAATATGGATATCAGTGCCACAAATTGCTGTTTTTTTTACTTTAATTAATACATCGTTGACGCCATATTCCGGTATAGCGACCTCTTCCATCCAAATTCCAGGTTCCTTTTTCGCCTTGACTAATGATTTCATAAAAGTACCTCAAAAATACGATCTTCCCCGCGATTCAGAAAAGATGACTTGCTTTATATAACAGAAAATTCCTTACCTACAGTTTCAAATGCCTTAATCGCTTTGTCCAAATGATGTAACTCATGTGCGGCTGACATTTGGGTGCGAATCCGTGCTAACCCTTTAGGTACTACAGGATAAGAAAAACCAACCACATAGATACCTAACTCTAATAAACGATTCGCCATGCGCCCTGCCAAGCTTGCATCACCCAACATCACAGGAATAATTGGATGTTCCCCTGGGATTAATTTAAAACCTAATTGAGTCATACCTTCACGAAAATAATGACTGTTACGTTTTAATTTCTCAGCCAAATGGTTATTTTTCATCAAATTATCCAGAACAACACACGAAGTATGTGCAATCACTGGTGCTAAGGTATTTGAGAATAAGTAAGGTCTGGAACGTTGGCGCAACCATTCCACTATAGTCTGGTTTGCTGCAGTATAACCGCCTGATGCACCACCTAAAGCTTTGCCCAGAGTACCTGTAATAATATCAATGCGATCACTAACTCCAAAATGCTCAGGAGTCCCACGGCCAGTTTCACCCATAAAACCAACCGCATGCGAGTCGTCAACCATAACCATGGCATCATATTTATCTGCCAACTCACAGATTGCAGGTAGATTTGCCAAAATCCCATCCATAGAAAAAACACCGTCTGTAGCAATTAGGCGAAATCGTGCTTTTTTAGCGGCGATTAATTGCTCTTCCAAAGAGTTCATGTCGTTATTAGCATATCGATAGCGTGCAGCCTTACAGAGCCGAACACCGTCAATGATACTGGCATGATTTAATGCATCACTAATAATCGCGTCTTCTTCTCCTAATAAAGTTTCAAAAAGACCTGTGTTCGCATCAAAACACGAAGAATATAATATAGTATCTTCTTTACTTAAAAATTGACTGATTTTCTGTTCAAGCTGTTTGTGAGGCGTTTGAGTACCACAAATAAAACGCACAGAAGCCATACCATAGCCGTATTGAGCTAGTGCTTTTTGCCCTTCGGCAATAAGTTGAGGATCATTGGCCAAACCCAAATAATTATTAGCACAGAGATTGAGTACTTCTTCATGATTTACTGTGACAGCGGCTTGTTGCTGACTGGAAATAACCCGCTCTGATTTATATAAGCCTTCTTTTTTAAGTGTCGCTATTTCAGTTTGCAAATAATCAGTAAATTGCTCAAGCACTGCATTCTCCTCTCATTGAATTATCGTAAATTCCCCAGATCGCTCACTTCATAAGAAATCCACTGAGGTAATCAAAAATCTATTTAAGAAAACTATTAAAAATAGTGGATCATAGCAAACTTTAAACAGAGTCACCATGAAATTCGGGATTCAAGCATTATTTCTTAGCACATACGCTGTTTTTTTGCTAAGATTGTGCCAAAGTTTTTAAAGTGTGTTGACAATTCGCTTCCACAACCTTGTTTCGCAGCATATTTGCGGAATTCTGAAATCCCCAAATGTGAAATCAACGCGAACACATCGCAAAGCGGGGTTATGGCAAATTAATAGTCAATATTAACATAGAACAACCAACACGGTAGAACAAATGAGTTATCAAAGCGCGCGCATTAACATGGTCAAGCAACAACTTCGAACTGGCGATGTTTTAGACGAATCCATACTTAATTTGTATGATGTAGTACTTAGACATGAATTCGTTCCCGAACAATTTATGAATTTTGCTTATTCAGATATGCAGATACCTCTTAATCATGGTCAACGCATGCTCACCCCTTTAGAAGAAGGACAAATTTTGCAGGCTCTTGATTTACAAGGCCATGAAATAGTTTTAGAAGTGGGTACAGGCAGTGGCTTTTTTACCGCCATGCTGAGTAAATTGTGTAAAAAAGTAATTAGCATAGACTATTATGCGGATTTTACGAATAATGCCGCTCATAAATTAAAAGAGCATCACTGCGATAATGTTGAATTAATCACTGGGGATGCCAACCAAGGTTGGTTAGAAGATGCTCCTTATGATGTGGTCATATTCACCGGGGCAATGGAAAAAATAACCGAGACCCAACGTTTACAGGTACTTCCCGGGGGGAAATTATTTGTTATTGAAGGAACATCTCCTGTAATGCAAGGTCGATTATATGAATTGGATCACCATGAAAATTGGCATGAATCACTGCTTTTTGAAACAAACATCCCTTTATTGATCAATAAATCAAAGCCCAAAGAATTTGTATTTTAGGATTTACTTTAAATGAAAAAATTGTTGATCTGCTATCTCATGACTTTGGGTCTGATGTCGCAATCATTTGCTGCAACAGACCTAATGGATATCTATCATCAAGCTCTTGAAAATGATCCTGTCTTCAAAAATGCCTATGATACTTATATGGCTAATAAAGAAGCGCTACCTCAAGCCTGGTCTGCATTGCTTCCTCAAGCAGGCCTTACGGCACAAACAACTCGAAACTTCATCCATGTGAATGATGGTTTTTTTACTATCCAAGACGACTATTATAAATCCAGAGCATGGCAATTTTCTGCATCACAGGCTGTTTTCAATTATCAAGCCTGGGCCAGAGTACAACAAGCACGATCATCTGTTAAAGCAGCACAAGCCACGTTTAACGATGCAGCTCAGAATTTAATTCTTAGAACGGCCAAAGCCTATTTTGATATACTGTTTGCCCAAGATACATTAAATTTTGCCGAAGCAAAAAAACGTGCAAACATGCGCCAGTATGAACAAGCGAAACAACGTTTTGAGGTCGGACTTGATCCCATTACTTCTGTATATGAAGCAAAAGCAGCCTATGATCAATCAGTGGCTACAGTTATTGCCTCACGCAACAACCAAGAAAATCAAAGCGAAAACTTAAGAAAATTAACCAATCATGTTTATGAGTCCATAGCACCGCTGCGAAATGGCACCATTCCCCTTGTTAAGCCAGAACCTAACGATGTGGACGAGTGGATCGATACAGGCCTCAGGCAAAACTATAAATTATGGTCTGCGAAATACAATCTTGAAGTAGCCCGGCAAAATATGAAGGCGCTTTCTGCAGGAAATTGGCCTACCATCGCCATCCAGGGAAAGTCGACAGAAACAACAAATGAAGTCAATACATCCAGCCCTTTCTTACCTGCAAATCAAAAGCAATCCAGTATTGGTTTAGCTTTGAACTTTCCTGCATTCCAAGGAGGACTGGTACTCTCACAAACACGACAAGCAAAACATAATTTTCAAGCTACCAGTGAGCAGGTCGAACAAACTTATCGAGATGTGGTAGTAAACAGCCGAATTGCTTTTAACACAATTACCGACGGAATTAGCAAAGTAAAGGCAGATCGACAAACTATTATTTCACAACAAAATTCATTGGAAAGCACAGAAGCTCAATTTGAAGTAGGTACTCGTACCATGGTGGATGTGGTAAATGCCCAACAACGTCTGTTTGAAGCGCAGAATCAGCTTGCCAATGACCAATATAATTTAATTAATGCCGTTTTAACTCTAAAATATCTTGCCGGAACACTCAATGTAAATGATCTCGAACTGATCAATTCATGGTTAGCAACAACCCGGGTTAGCAGATTACCGCCAGCTGAAAGCAAGACCACTAAATAACAACTTTTATTCAGGTTTTTAATAATGTCCAATCCTTCTCAAGTTGAAAAAAAATTACTCCATTATACGGGTAAAGCAATTGCAGATTTTAACATGATCCAGCGTGGCGATCGGGTTATGGTCTGTTTATCAGGTGGTAAAGACTCTTTTACCCTTTTAACGATTCTGGATCACTTGCGACGCCGCTCCGGGAATAAATTTGAACTATTTTCTTTTACCCTGGATCAGGCCCAACCTGGCTGGGATGATACTGCAGTGCGTCAATGGCTGGTTGATCGCTCCATCTCTCATGAAATTCTGACACGGGATACCTACAGTATCGTTAAAGAAAAAATACCTGAAGGTAAAACGTATTGCTCTTTGTGCTCACGCTTGCGACGCGGCATTATCTATCGATATGCTGAAGAACATGGGTTCAATAAAATTGCTCTAGGCCATCATCGCGATGATCTAGTTCGTACATTAATGATGTCGATCCTCTACAATGGTGATATTCGCTCCATGCCACCTAAATTACTTAGCGACAATAAAAAGCATATAGTGATTCGCCCATTATGCTATGTGCAAGAAAAAGACATTATTGCGTTTGCCAAGGAACAATCCTATCCCATCATCCCGTGTACTCTTTGTGGTTCACAGGAAAACTTAATGCGCAAAAAAGTAGCAAATTTAATTAATCAGCTTGCTGAAGAAAACCCCAAAGTTCCAAGTAATATTCTTCATGCCCTGCAGAGCATCAAACCCAGCCAACTTATGGATCAAGATATGTGGGATTTTAGAAACCTTGAGCATGGATTGATTACAAATCAAACAACCAATACCGACGAACTCTTTAGTACAGAAGAGTTTGAGCCTATTGAAGTATAAATAACGTTCAGTTGCCTGGGTGCAGAAATGAAATCCAGGCTTAGAGTTAACATTCCCCTGCATTCTCTCCAATATTAAAAATTCCTTCGATCTTTTCATCCTTAAATTATCCGATCATTTAATGAACCATTTAAATACACACAATGTATCGATATAAGCCAATGAGATAATAAGAACCACAAAATCTTAACCAAACCGTAACAATTTAATAACATTTTTGTTACAATAATGTTTTATTAAATAACACTATAATCTAAAATTAAAATAATTTAACCTTCATCAATAATTTACTTTACTTTGTTACTAGAGGAAAAATAGATCCATGTTTACAAATGCAACGGTTGACTCACGTATATTTCGAATCTATGCAAAGCGTTATTTTAAATTTGATTTTGTAGCAGCCATAGTCGTATTCCTTGTTGCCATCCCCTTATGTCTAGGTATTGCTCTCGCTTCGGGGGCGCCGCTTATTTCTGGAATTTTAAGTGGAATTATTGGAGGAGTTGTTGTCGGTTGCATAAGCGGCTCGCATGTGAGTGTCAGTGGACCTGCTGCAGGTATGGCTGCTGTGGTAGTTACTGCCATAGCCCATATTGGGGATTTCAACTCATTTTTAGTTGCTCTCTTACTTGCCGGTTTACTACAAATCATAATAGGAAGTTTCCGAGCTGGATTTGTAGCAGATTACGTTCCCTCTAATGTGGTTCAGGGCCTACTCTGTGCGATCGGTATTTTGTTAATAATCAAACAATTGCCGCTGGCATTCACACTTTCTGCAGATTTTAATGAACTCAAAACACATTTACTAGAAACAACGGAAGAAATCACGTTAAGCCCTATTCTTGCTCTATACCACCATGTCAACTCTGGGGCAATGTTGATTACGGTACTTTCACTGACTACGTTAATTTATTTTGATGTGACAAAAAATAAAGTATTAAAAGAAATACCTGCCCCTATTCTTGTAGTTATTTTAGGGGTACTACTTAATGAATTGTTTCAATGGACCGATTCAAGCCTGGTTCAAGATTCGCCGCAATTGGTTAACATTCCCCAAACAAATGGTTTTCATGATCTATTTGGCCAATTGGAATACCCCAATTGGTCCGCCCTGACGAACCCTAAAGTCTATGTTTATGCCTTTATCATTGGCATTGTTGCTTCTCTTGAAACCTTATTGAACCTTAAGGCAGGAGAGAAGCTGGATAAAAAACGCCGTTATTCTTCCTCGAACAGAGAATTAGTTGCTCAAGGAGTTGGAAACATGACAGCAGGTTTAATTGGCGGAATTCCAATTACCTCTGTAATCGTTAGAACATCCATTAATATCCAGGCCGGATCTAAGAGCAAAATATCTACTATTTTGCATGGGGTTTTTATTTTCCTTGCAGTACTGTTGATACCAAGTACGTTAAATAAAATACCTTTATCCTCGTTAGCTGCCATTTTGATTTATACAGGTTATAAACTGAATAAACCTTCTATTTATCGCACTATATATGCTCAAGGTAGTGATCGCTTTATTCCATTTATTGCTACGGTGATTGGTATTATTGTATTTAATTTGCTAACGGGTATTTTAATTGGGCTGGCCGTCAGTTTGTTCTATATCTTAAAATCAAACAGTCAGGCGCGGATTAACATTCTTAAGGAAATGCATCCTACTGGAGAAATTAATCGCCTGATCCTTCCACAACAAATGACCTTTCTTAATAAGGCAGCTCTGGTTGCAGAACTTGCTTCCATACCTAGAGAATCGCAATTAATTATTGATGCACGATATACTCAGTACATTGATAAGGAAATTTCCGAGCTGTTAAAAGAATTCAAAGAGGAACAAGCCCCCAATAAAAAAATCTCCTTGAATCTGATTGGCTTTAAGGAGCATTATAAAATTCATAATTATATTGATTTTATCAATGTCACAACGTATGACGTACAATCGAATCTGTCACCAGCGCAAGTATTAAATATTTTATATGAAGGAAATCAACGTTTCCTCAATGATAACTTGATCCACCGTTCGAACCAACTGGACATTAAGCATACTGCCAAGGGACAACATCCGATTGCCATCGTTCTTGGTTGTATTGACTCTAGGGTACCTGTAGAAACAATTTTTGATATGAGCTTTGGCGATATTTTTTGCGTGCGCGTTGCCGGGAATGTGGTAAACAATGATATTCTGGCTAGTATTGAATATGCATGTGATGTTATTGGCGTCAAACTCATTATTATTCTTGGTCACACCCGTTGTGGCGCCATTCAATCTGCATGTGATGGAGTTGAAAAAGGTCATATTACGGAATTGCTTAATAAAATAAAACCCGCAATCAATGCTGAAAGCGAAACAGAAGCAAGTCGTAACAGTAAAAATCCATTATTTATGAATAACGTCACTGAGTTAAACGTAGCCAATACCATGCAAAAAATTTATGAGCGCAGTTCCATTCTGCATGAAATGATAGAACAAAATGATATTTCCATGGTTGGTGCCGTTTATAATGTTCAAACAGGTAAAGTTCATTTTAAAAATTATGAGTATGAACTGAGTCAGCTGGGTGGAAAAAATTATGAACATCTAGCTTCTAAATTAAATGGATTATTAGAAGAAGCCAAGATGGGGGTATAATTTTTATGGCACATTTATATACCAAAGCAGAACCCCGAATAAATTTCACTTCACTCTGCTCACCGAATTTGGCAAGAGGTATAACGTTGTCTCACCTGTTTTTGAGCGGAAACTTCTGTATAATGCTGTTCCATTAAGAACAATACTATTCAGGAGTAGAAATGCGTGCGTCTCAATGGTTTTTAACAACTCTAAAAGAAACGCCAAACGATGCGGAGATAGTCTCCCATCAATTGATGCTGAGAACAGGAATGATTCGTAAACTGGGCTCAGGCCTTTATACCTGGATGCCTTTAGGTTTAAAAGTACTACGCAAAGTAGAACACATAGTTCGCGAAGAAATGAATCGCATTAATTCCATGGAGCTGCTCATGCCTGCAGTTCAACCTGCTGAACTATGGCAAGAAACTGGACGTTGGGATACTTTTGGCGGACAGCTTCTTACCATGAAGGATGCTAATGGTAGAGACTATTGTTTTGGCCCTACCCATGAAGAAGTCATTACTGACATTATGCGTAATGACTTACAATCCTACAAGCAATTGCCAGCAAGCTTCTATCAAATCCAAACCAAATTCCGTGACGAAATCAGACCGCGTTTTGGTGTAATGCGTGCTCGTGAATTTATTATGAAAGATGCTTATTCGTTCCATTTAAATTTGGAAAGCCTGCAGATGACATACAAAGATATGTACCAAGCTTATTGCCGTATCTTTGATCGCCTAGGACTCAAATATCGTGCAGTTGAAGCAGATACAGGAGCTATTGGCGGCTCCGCATCTCATGAATTCCAGGTATTGGCTGATTCTGGAGAGGATTTGATTTTCTACAGTGACCAAGGGGATTATGCAGCAAATATCGAACAAGCTACCAGCCTAAAACCAGAAAAGGCAACCCCTACCAGCCAAAAAATGATTTTGGTAGATACCCCAAACGCAAAAACCATAGCAGAAGTGGCAAAATTCCTAGATGTTGCAAGCAGTCAAACCATCAAAACTTTGATTGTAAAAGGAAGAGAGCACCCTATGGTTGCCTTGGTTTTAAGAGGTGATGACGAGCTGAATGAAGTCAAAGCAATAAAACATCCTTCGGTCCATTCCCCCTTAGAATTTATAGATGAAGAAACTGTTTTAAAAACTTTGAAAGCACCAATTGGCTCATTAGGACCAGTCAATTTATCCATTCCGGTAATTGTGGATCATCATGCACTTGCTATGGATTTTTTTATTTGTGGCGCGAATCAGGCAGATAAACATTACCAATATGCTGCTTGGGATAAAGATATCAGCGAGTACCTTGCTGCTGATTTGCGTAATGTAAAAGAAGGAGATGTCAGTCCGGATGGTAAAGGGATACTACGTTCTTGCCGAGGCATCGAAGTTGGGCATGTCTTTCAATTAGGGGATAAATACGCTAAAGCCATGAATGCCACAGTGATTAATGAACAAGGTCAATTAGAAACCATGTTAATGGGATGCTATGGCTTAGGTATCACCCGTGTGGTTGCAGCAGCCATTGAACAACATCATGATCAACAGGGAATTATCTGGCCTCAAAATATTGCCCCCTTCCAGGTAGTCATAATTCCTTTAAATGGGCATCGATCAATGAAAGTCCAAAGTCAGGCAGATGATTTATATAAAAGTCTAAAAGAGCTGGGGGTTGATGTATTAATTGATGATCGTAATGAGAGAGCCGGTGTATTGTTTGCAGATCACGATTTAATTGGTATCCCGCATCGTATCATCCTAAGTGAACGAAATATGGAACAAAATTGTGTCGAATATAAAAACCGTGCTACCGGAGAAACACAACAATTAAGCTTGGATAAAGCAATTGACGCAATCATGCAATTAATCTCAAAATAAGTACCTCTGTTACCTGTAGCCTGGGTTTCGTGTCAATGCATTCAGGCTACATTGCAATAGACATATCACCCAGGTGCACGGCTTGTCGGCGGCATCCATGAATGGCCATCGAAGCTGGATCCCGCGGACAAGCTGCGGGACGTAGGCAGGAGGAGCGAATGGTCGGATTTTTCTCGCAAGATGCGTTCCTTGCACTTACTTTTCATCCCCGGGATTCCCCTGAGTATTCAAATAAGTCAGTACCTCATTGTTTTTTAATGCTTTTACTCCAATTGCAGTGATGTGATTAAATCCTACATCTAACGTATACAGGGTTGCTGTTTCAGCTAAAGCCAATGCGCCATCATCACCGATATAGTTGTGACTTAAACCCAAATTTTGCAGTTGTATCATTGTTGCCAGGATTTTTGCTCCATAATCTCCAATAAGATTATTACCCGCATATAAATTATTCAGAGAACTTATTTTTGCAAGCTCAGCAATGCCTTCATCATCGATTAAATTATTGTCGATGTTCAGCAGGGTAAGATGATTTAACTCAGATAAAGCTTGAGCACCTTCTCGACCCACATCACAATCAACAATTGAAAGCCACTCAAGGGCCCTGGCCTGGGCTAAAAAAATGGCTCCCTCATTATGTAAAGGATTGTGATCAACAATGAGGTAAAGCAAATTAGGTTTTCTTGCTATAATTTTCGCCCCATCTTTACCAATATTATTGTCTTCTAAATCAATAAATTTGAGGGATTGGTTTTTATCAAGAAATTCTATACCTTCATTACCTAAATGATTACTACTTAGATATAAACTTTTCAATGTCTTATTCGCAAACAATGCCTTTGCACCTGCTGCACCAATTTGAGCTTTTCTTAGCGAAAGATGAATCAGTGATTTATTTTTTGCTAATGATTTAGCACCTGAAGAACCTATAGGATTACCGTCAAGAGAAAGAAAAAACAAGGTAGTATTATTTGCTAAAGCTTCAGCTCCATAGGGACCAATATGATTGTCTCCCAAAAGGAGATAAACCAAGGAGGTGTTTTTTGCCAATATCTCAGCCCCTAATGAGCCAATACGATTTCCATTTAAAAACAGATAACGAATATGAGTATTCGTTGAGAGCAATTCTGCTCCTTGATAGCCAATCTGATTATCGGAGAGGCTCAAGCGGGTAATTTCGGGGTGCTCATTGAGATAAGATAGAATTTGCGGAATATCTCGATCATGTATGGAACATTGATCCATAAATATACCGCCATCGCTGACACATGACTCTATATTTTCAACACACTCATTCCCTTGGAATGCAGAATTTATTATTTTATCCTTAGCTAACAGAGGTAAACTCATTGCACTCAGTATAAGCAAAAGACATAAAGCAGCTTTTCTCATCATGAACCAATCCTTTTTGTTAAATCTGATGTCCATAAGCCAGGAAATAAAAACTATGAAGTTGTATCACGAAGATAAATAAAAACCAACACACCAACTCATAAGATTCCTGGATGATAGGGTACAAAAGGAGATTTATGGGATTCATCATGGGTCATGCGAAAATGAGCACAATCTCGAATAAAGGGTTAAATTACAGAAAAGGGATAAATGCAAACTGGAATGCCCCGTGTCGTTTGAATTAGGTACAATTTAATCTAAAGTAATCCTAAAATTCATACAACTGAATTCGAACTCCCGTCTAAAAGATTTGAAGCTCTGGAGCTATTCCAAGTATGCTATAATAATAATTAATTTAAATAAATTAAATGCACGATGAATGAATCCGAGTTAATAGAATCGCTTACAAAAACTGCTTACACAACTGGTTCCGGAGCAAACTGTTTTTTTCAAGGATTTATTCATACGCTTTGTGTTCAAGATCCGGAAGTGATAGAGAGCATGTCTGAATTTCCCGGCTCTCAAAAATTAATCGAAATTTTTAATCGAGAAGTCCCTGAAATTACAGTTAATAGCATGAAAGACTTACTCGTAGTAGCTAATGTAATGCACCCATTAGAACGTGAATTAGTATTTGGCCCGATAATGAGGATGACATTAAATGAACTTAATTTAAAAAGTCCGGAGCCAGAGTCAGCACCTTTAAAATTAGAGGAAGGCTCCATTATATTTCCTCCTCATGCAATAGCATTTTCGCATGCATTTGGATTTTCATTTAATGAATATACACATATAAATGATGCAGATGGCATGCCTGAGCACTTAAAAAATGATATTTTAGGAGGCCAATTTTATAGAGTACAACATCAGTTAGAAGGAAGTGTAGGTACTGTCAGTTTGAGACTAAAAAATTGTCATTTTGAGGTTGGAGGTTTAACACCCGATCAAGTTGAAGCTCATCAAAGTAAAATTCAACCAAAGGTGCTTGAAGCTCATCCAAGTCGACCAGAACAACCAGGGGCTCGCTATTACGAAGAACCATCACCAAACAGTCATTGTGCTGTTAAAAGTGCACATGTAAATTTTTCTGAGGCACTCTCTAAAACCATGACGGCACTAAGAGAAAGATCAGGTCAGCATACTTGTTTATTTAAGTCCGAGATGCTCAAGGAATTCAAAAAGAGTATGCAACTAGATCAAGGCATAAACGTATCTATAAGAGAGCCTATGAGTAATGAACTTGCGGTAGATGAATCTTATAAACCTAGTTGTTAGAACATAAAACAAATTCAGCTGCACTCGAATTGTTTTTCCAATGAAACCTGGTTGTAAGAGCTCGCATCGTATAATAATCCTTATGCGATGAAATTGCCGTCAACTCAAGAATATCTAATCGCATAATTAGGCGTACATTGGTCTAAGATTGATGAAGATATTTCTGTTTGAGCGTTAATGCGAGGGACAGATTAATGTATTTCCAATTATTTTATTTAAGGATGGCATTTTTCGTTGCTCTAATTTTTTTGCCTTTATTTATAGAAACTAGTTTTGTGATCTCCACACCAATAAAGAAAATTTGGGATGAATAATACACCCAAATTAAAATAATAATTAAAGAGCTTGCAGCGCCAAATATTGAATAATTAGGAAATTGTATCAGGTAAAATTCAATGAGAATTTTTCCGAAACTAAATAATAAAGAAGTGATTAATGCTCCTAACCACACATCGCGCCAATTTAATACTACATCCGGTAGAAACTTAAATATCATCGCAAATAATAATGTGAGAACAAAAAAAGAGATTAAGTGATTTATTATTAAATCCACTAAAATATTTGTACTCATATAATTTAAATATTTACTTAAGAGCGTGAAGCCAGTACTCAAAATTAAGAATGCTAATAATAAAAAAGCAATTCCTAAAACAATAACAAAAGAAAAAAAACGACTTTTTAATTTTACAAACCATCCTGCATCAGGATTTGTTTTGACACCCCATATCTCATTTAACCCCACTTGAATCTCAATAAAAACTCCTGAGGCAGTAAATAAGAGAACTATAAAGCTGACTACTCTTGTTAAAAAAGAAGGAGTTGAATGATTTCTATCTCGAATTATTTCTTGGATTTGTAAAGCAGGTTCTTTTCCTATTAAATTGCTTGCTTGAGCCAAAATTTGTTCGCGAGAAGTTTCTTCACCAAATATTGTTCCTACAATGAAAATACAAATTAATAAAATTGGAGCAAGGGAAAATAATGTATAGTAAGCAAGTGCTGCGGCTTTACTTGAAACCCTATCACGGCTCCAATTATTAAATAGTTCCTTTAAGAAATTCCAAGAGTTCATTAAAATCATTTTTTGTCCTTATAATAGGAACTCTTTAATAGGCAGGCACGCAAATGTCTGTGCGCACGCTACTTATTTTTCAGCAGTACTTTCAGAAAGCTAAGTGTCCAGTTTGATCCAATTGCATATTTAAATCTATTTTTTATTTTAATACTACATATAGCGAAGGAAAGCCAAACATTTTTAATCCATTTTAACGTATTCCCTTAAGCTCTAGGGTTCGTTTACAATTCTACTCTGTTGGCCAAAATGCTGCGACTTTAGAGCACCGAAACGGAGCATACACAAAGTATGTGAGTATCGGATCGCATAAAATCACAGCATTTTGGCCAAGATAGCGAAATTGTAACCAAACCCTGGTACTTCAAAGAGAAATATTTAAACTTTATTCGTATTGCGAGGTGCGCTGCTTTCACCAAGTGCTATTCCAGTGAGGACTCCTGAAAATATATCGAAATTTTGGGAATTTGATTTGGTATCAATTATGGGAAACAGGATATGTTGAAAAAAGCTAGCCCTTTTTTCAATTTCTTCAGCATAAATTTTTGCTACACGTTCGGGATCATTTTTAAACGCACCACAACCCCATGCACCGAAGATCGCATAAGGTCGTTCCTCAAGAATTAGTGTGTCCAATTGTGCTGCAATTCGTCGGCGCAAATTATCTTCATATGCTTTTAATACTTTAGGTTCTTGTGATTGTGATTCAGAAAAGTGTTCGGGAGCAGCCGATCTCAATTCATAAAAAGGAAAAATGCTTGATGCAGGAAGAAACAGGTAACTTAGATCAGGATTAGGCTCATATCCTCTTGATAGGTATTCATCTGCTGATGATGGGTCAAAATATAGTTCTTCGCCTCTAAAGCACACTCTGGGTTTTTTACTAAATAAGGTTTTATAAAGTTCATCAGAAGAAAAGACTCCGGGACAACGTTCTTTTAGAATAGTGATTTCCACCTCAGTCATTTTCTTCCTTGCCTCAACCAGCTTTCTTCCTTCCTCAGTATATAAAAATGAGTAGGTAGTTTTATCAAACTCAATCCATTTATCCATCAATGAAAGCGCACATGTGGTTCGATGCCACATATTTTCTTCTTGTGCATTTCCTCCTCCGAGTACGGATCCTCCGGGGTAGAGTGAATTCGCCATATTCAATACAGAATAAGGTTCACCATGTTCTTTCGTTGCCTCAAAAGTTGCAGATCCCCAATCTTTAGGTACAACTTCAACTTTCAAAGGAGCACTGGATTTTGTTTTTGCCCAACGTTTTAAATTATCTGTTGCGTGTTGTTGTAACTTTTTTTGTTCTTCAAGGTTTGTTATCACCTCTATAGTTTTTCCCATGCTTTTATAACGCCAACTGTAACCTGATAAGGCGCCACTTATTAACCCGGGTTTTTGTGCTCTGTGCGCTTCTTTCAAAGCGCTATAATATTCATTATTTGAGGCTACTCGTCTGAAAAATTTAACTCTCATAATTTAAATCCTAAATATATTTTTACCCTGAGTCATTTCCCAGTGTCGCCTTGTGAGCATCGCTTTATCTGCGAATCATAAGAGCGTGCCCTCTAATTTTTCTCTTGTGTAAAAATTTCTTCTTGAATAATGCCTAAAAAGAGAAAAAAATTGATTCGCAAACAAATAATTGGGGGCATATATTTATCATAGTGTATATAAATTTGAATTCAAGAAGATAAGTAAGCTTCATTTTTTTCTCTGTTGAAAGATAAGAATATTCTGACTCATTCGTTAGGATTTACATCACTTAAGTGATATCAGCTTCTTCTTGTGGAGGAACTACAATTGCAAAGGGTTCGCTTGAACTGCCATCGATAATTTTATTCAATAACTTAACCCTTATTAAAACTCTCATCGTTTTGCTCTCCGCGGAGCATTTTGTTTCCTGCGGCTCACGCTTACAATTTGCAACTTGATGTACTGTGTCTATAGGACTGGTATCGCTATCAATTACTTTTTGATGTTCTACATCGATAAGAGTTAGCTCCAGATGGCTGAGCTTCCATTCGTTTCCTTCAGAAGTATATCCCACACGTCGTTCATGAACTAAAGTAACTTTTTCTCCCCGTTTAAGTATGGTTTGGTATTCCCATATTGGGTTTTCTACAGTGAGTTCACTTTCAATAATATTGTTTCTTTGTTGAAATGCTTTTTCCATGTTGAGATAACCCCAGCCATAAGTTCTATTCCAGGCTGAACCCATAATTTTAGAATGTCCAGAATCTGCTGTACCTGCATCAGTCCAGGTATCTGCACTATTGATGAGTAGCGCTTTGATGGCCATAGGATTCTGAATCCCTGCATCTTGTAATAACAATGCCGAAGCACCTACATGCGGGGCTGCAGAACTGGTCCCTCCCATAAGACGATAGCCATCTTTGTAGTTCATTGCATTGGAATAGATAAAGCCATACACCTTGGGATCAGGGGCACAAGTCATAGTATCATGGCCAGGTGCAGTTAAATCCGGTTTACGTCTACCAAAAGGTGTAGGACCTCGGCTACTGGTGTCCTTAATATGGTGTTTACTTCTATCTGCAGTTTTTACAACGGTCTCATTTTCAGAAACAAGCGTATTCATATTGGCGACAGTAATCCCATTATAATTATCGCCCGGAACAGTTAGGGTGGAGGCAAAGGTAAATTGATGTGCGGGTTCTATATATCCTGCATTCCCGGCTGATTTTACCCAGAGAATTTTTTGAGCATTCACCACATAGTCTATAATTTTTGCAAGCCCACTCCACTCTGGACAAGCAGGGCAATTCAAATCCAGCCGTCCATTCCCCATGCTGTAATTAATAAGCGTAGGTTTAAGTTCAGAACGGTGCAACATCCAATCCAAAGTCTCCATAGTGCGCATGATACTTGATGGATCGGCTGTTTCCTCTCCTGCTAATCCAGAAATAATTGTAGAAACACCATAAGCCATACCTTTATACTTTTCATGATTACTGGCATAAATACAGGCTACACCGGTTGCATGCGGCTCTTTTACTCCATTAATGAGATTAGAATAGCCGGAACCAAGCTCTTGATGCGTTATTAATCGCTTAGTGGATAATGCGGGGTGCAAAGGATCTACGCCAGTATCGATTATACCGATAATTCCTTTTTGACCAGTATAACCATGATCCCACCAATTACTTACATTAGGGTAAAAAGATGAAGGTGCAAGTTTCAAAACTTGAGCAGTCACTTCCAGCTCCGATTGAGCGGCAAAATGTGAAGAAATTTGTGCTGCGGCATCAAAATTAGCAATTTGATAAAGTAAGTTACGATTCCTGGGAACTTGGATTGCTACTGCAGGCATGAACCCTACATCTTGAACGCGCACATCCTGAATTTTTTTTATTTCTTCTATAAACGATTCTTTTTCTGAAAGATTATGTAAAAAAACCAGAAGTGACAAAGGAGTTTGAGTAGAAGTTTTGGAATGTTTTAAAGTTTGGAAAACATCAGCATCAATAATAGCCCTAGCAGAAAGAATAGGACTTACCGTGAGTAAAATTATCGCCAGATAAAATCTTTTGAGTTTACGCCACATAAAGTGCCTCATTTATGAAGTCAATATAATGAACAATATTCACTTACCTAATAGCAAATATTGTTTTCAGGATAATTTTAAAGCAATGAATCAAAAGAAGAAAGCCGTCGTGTAAAAAAATTGCAATTAATACAATAATATAAACTTTTTTCTCCTTTTAAGTAGAGTTTTTGAAGAACGCCAAACGAGGGTTCCGCTTCTTATAAAACGATTATTTATAACTCTCAATCCGTCATTTCGAATGAGTCATTTGCTTAATAAAAAAACGTGTAAGTAAGAAGCCAATAATAATTCCTGCAAAATTTATCCAATAAAATGGCCATGAAAAAATTCCAAGCCCCACAATACTCGGTCCGGGACAAAGTCCGTTAATTCCCCAGCCCAAACCAAAAACAGCCGCGCCAAGAATAAGTTGCCAATCAATTTTTTCTTTTGTAGGTAACTCATAACAGTTGTTTAGTAAGGGCTTTGCCAACCATTTTCGCAACTGAAACAACAGGAAAGTAACCAATAAGGCTATAAGGAAAGTAACATATAAATTAATTTTAAATGTATCAGCCCCAATTTTTAGACCTGCAATAATAATATCTGGACTATACATACCCGTTAAAATTAAACCTAACCCAAAAATTAGGCCAGCGATTAATGAGATGAGAGGATTCATATTTTAACTCCTTAGTGTATTAGCCAGGATGTGATTATTGCAACCGGGAAAAAGATACTCACAGCAACTAGTGAACGTTTGCGTAAAAGTGATATTCCACATAGTCCATGTCCACTAGTACAACCATTCCCCAGATAAGTGCCTCCACCAACCAATATTCCCCCAAGCATCAATAGCTCATGATTTGTTTTAAAAACAGCAATAGGATTGGGGACTGTCTGAAGAAAATTAAAGAGAACTCCACTTAAGAATAATCCCGCAATAAATGAAATATTATCGATATTTGGCCTATAAGTTTCAAAGTTCCATGCACGAAAAAGTATACCACTACAACCAAGGACTCTACCTCGAACCAACAGCATTATTCCGGCAGCAATTCCAAGAAGGATCCCTCCTAGAATAACTTGTTTTTCAATTATCATAATGGCAGTCCTTTTTATATAAATTAGATAATCTTTTGATAATACATAAAAAATACGTATTCATGAAATGACTGCATTATCTTATGCAAAAGTGAAATAATTTTAATCAGTATCCTAATCGTAGGCAGGGCTGCAAAAGCACAATCAATTATTATTTTTCGACTTGAGCATGATTATCATTTTGGACGGGAACAAGTGGAACGCAAAAGTGTCCTATTGAATTCCCGCTTTTTTCAATCAAAGACAATCTTCAACATATTGAACTTCTTCGTGATTACCACTATAGATTAAGGTAATAACTTTACCATTTGATTCAAATCGAATGCCGCGATTATCTGGCTTTTCAAAAAGGGTTAGATAATGCCCCTTTGGATCATAATGATGCGGCTCTGTCGTTAGTTTACCTTTATATAGAGCGCGTACCTGTGATTCAGTATCACCGATTTTTGCTCCCGTTGATGTGTGATAAGCAGGGGAAGTAATATTGATACGCACAATTTTATTACCCGAAATCATAAAAGATACATCATCAATTCCCTTTAATGTGACCAGGAAGCAGCTTTCATTTTCAGCTTGATTGGGATCAGGTTTAGTAGAATTAAATTTTTTCCCAGTGACATGTTCTGCTTGCTTGAGGGTCATATTCATCTTAATAGGACCCAAGCCATTGGGCGAAAGAGTCCATTTTATGCTGTCTCGAGCAAACGCATTATTCAATGAAATCATCAGAAAGAAGAATAAAAACAGTATGATGTGTTTCATAGATATTTCCTCCTGTAATGATTTATCTATATTATAGGCTAATCTCCTATTACTCCTTGATCGAAAATTCTAAAATAAATCAACCCAGAATTTATACATTAAAAGAATTAAATTGACACAATGGAGTTTTATTTGATATGTTACTCTGTGTAGATAAAATTTTAATCAAATATCACTATGAATCAGGGTAATACGAACAAAAGCAATAACTTTTCTGCAGTTTTCACTGCAAAGTTACCGCTATGCCATGATTCTTTACTTACAGCAAACTCCTCAGTAGATATTATTATTTTGCCCTCTTTACCCTAGAGCGGTCAGCTATTTCTTATTCCCGAACCTCTCTAGGGGTAAACATCGGGAGTTTGAAATAACTGAATATTAATGCTGGAGGGTATCGTGACTCAAACTAACTCGTTTAACCTAAAAAACAATTGCTTGCCCTTTGTTATGTGGTTTTTTCCATTATTGTTTTTTGCGCTTCAATTTATACTGCGTCTATGGCCAGGATTGATGATGCAGGAAATAATGAATCGATTTTCAATTGATGCAGCCAGTTTTGGCCTCTTAGCTGCATTTTATTATTATGGATATGCAGGAATGCAAATTCCCATGGCATTATTGCTCGAAAAATTTGGAGCTCAAAAAGTAGTTTTTATCTTTGCGCTACTTTGTGGTTTAAGTGCCCTACTCTTTACCTCTACTCATAATTTTTATCTGGCCTTATTAAGCAGATTTTTAATCGGGGCCAGTTCGGCTGTTGGTTTTTTGGGCGTATCCAAAGTTATTTCTGAATGGTTTAGTGGCACCCAATATTCCCAAATGGTTGGATTTTCTTTCAGTGTTGGGCTTTTAGGAGCGGTCTATGGCGGCAAACCATTGACTCAATTGCTTTCGACCTACGGCAGTCAACGGATAGGGTTAGTGCTTGCACTATGCTCTATAAGCGTAGGTGTATTCGCTTATTTGGTCTTGCGTACACCCAAAAGTTTTAAAGCAAAAAAATCTAATGAGTTAAATCTATCTCATTTATCTGTTGTGTTCACCTCAAAATTATTATGGATTCTTGCCCTAGCCAATTTGTTAATGGTTGGTGCCCTTGAAGGGTTTGCTGATGTTTGGGGAGTATCCTTTTTAACTATTGCCTATGGTTTCGCTCAATCTGATGCAGCCCTGCTTGCCTCATTGATTTTTGTAGGTATGTTGTTTGGAGGACCCTTGCTTGCGTTTCTTAGTAAAAAAATAGGAGATTATACAGTTATAGGAATTTGTGGAATCGGATTAGCCTTAGCTTTTTTGGTGATTCTCTCTGGAAACGTAACCAATTGGTGGCTTCTTGGAACTTTATTCTTCACTATTGGGCTTATGTGTTGTTATCAAGTCATTGTATTTGCGGCAGGATCCGCTCTTGTTTCCAACAAACATTTAGGAATAACCATAGCCTTTTTAAATTGCATCAATATGCTTGGCGGATCATTTTTTCATACCTTAATAGGCAAAATAATGGATTGGTACTGGGAAGGGAACCTGGCTGCGAGCGGGGTAAAACAATACAGCCTTTCCTCCTATCATCATGCTTTGATGTTGATACCAGCCTGTGCTCTTTTGGGAACGGTACTCATTTATTTGATTCATAAACATATCAAGAGTCAGAAGAATCTAAAGTCGGCAGAACCGGCTGTGGTTACTGAGGCTTCAATGTGACACTACTTTGAAAGTTAAATGCACCCATTGAAGTAATGGGTGTTAATTAGAGTCCCTAATTGATTTGAGTTGCATTATAAACTCTTCTTCAATTTTATAATGAAGGCAATTGTTTTTTATTTTTTCAATATAACCCAATTCTTCTAATCTATTTAAAGCAGGGAGAATATCGGTAGACAATTCATAGCGAAATCGAGGCACAAACGAATTCAATATTGCCTCTTTTTCAACCACAAGAAACTCTCTTATATCCTTATTGCCTGGATGAGTCACATCATTTTTAATGATATTCATAAAATGAGAATAATCATTAAAAAGCTTATCCAAATCCAATATTTTTTTATTCTTTATATTTTTGGTATTTTTTCTATTATTCATAAATTTTTGTACATGCCATCCAGCTACAGCAGTAGTAAGACAACCCGTTAAAAAGCCAAATAAAAATGAGGTATTCATAGACATTGTTTCAATTAAATATTGATGGTACAAAAATAGGAACATCGATGAAATAAGTTGGTTAATTATATATCAAAAATTGATTAAAAGTAACAACACTTTTTTAAGATCGCAAACCATCTCCAAACCTTTGCAAAGAGGATCTCAGCTTGATTTTTCAATTGGGCATGAATAAAATACATCTAATTTGTTCTGTATGACACTCGTCTGCATGCATCATGAACACTATGCCAGAACTATTGCTTCACATAACTCATCAAAAGAGGATAATATGCAAAAAAAGTTCTTCATTTTTTCCATTCTGGTTCTCGTGGGCATGTTAACTGCCTGTGGTCCTATCTATAATACAGAATACAGTTTTATTCCCCCAAAATCAGATATCGCAAGAATGTGCACAGCCCAATGTATTCAAGGTAAAAATGATTGCGAACAAAGTTGTCGTGTGGATAATGACAATTGCCGTATGAGGGCACAACAAAACGCGATGTTTGAGTACAAGCAATATAAAGAAGACCGCAAAAAAATGGGTTTACCGGTTAATAAATCCGTGAATGATTTTGATCGAGGCAGCAGCTGTACCAACTCATGTCGATGTGAACCTACCTATAGAGCATGTTATTCAGCGTGTGGCGGTGAAGTCCAAGAGCATAAAGTATGCGTTGCTTTCTGTGACAAGCGTCAATAAAAAATAAGGATTCTCAGGCTTAGGCTACCCGAAATACCCGAAAGAAAACCAGCAATTTTTAATTCAATAAATTGCTGGTTGCTTACTAAACAGCACTATAAATAACTGGATCTTCGAGATTAATACGAATAGCATTAGATGAATCCTTGCTTGGTAGTCAAAAATGCTTGAAAAACTATCCCTGGCGAACCAAAAAATTATTGAACACCTAAAAACTGATTATCACATCGATACACTTAGGCTTACCTATCTCCCCATCGGTGCGGATATGAATGCTTCAGTATATAAAGCAGAAACAAAAAATCAGTCGTATTTTGTCAAGCTAAAAAAAGGTTATCATCATGATGTAGCGATTGATATTTTGGAGCTTTTATACGAAAACGGTATCCCGCAAATTATTAGACCCATCAACACAGTTGCAAATCAACCCATTTTGTATGCTGATGGATTTAGTCTCATTGTTTATCCTTTTATTCACGGGCAAAATGGTTTTAATCAGGCCTTGACAAAAGAACAATGGATTACACTTGGAAGCACTTTAAAGCAAATTCATGCAATCGATGTACCGGCACTTATTCAACAACAACTTCGACACGAATCGTATGCACCGAAATGGAGAAAGAGTGTACAAGCACTTTGGGAGCACATTGAAAAATCATCGGCCGTGGATGAGTACGCGTTCAAGCTGGTCTCATTCATGGGAACAAACCGTGAGGTGATTGTTAACTTAGTAGACCGCGCAGAACATCTCGCGCAAAAGATACAAAACGACTCCCCTCAATTGGTCTTATGTCATTCTGATATCCATGCTGGCAATATATTAATAAGTCCTCATCATTCTATCTACATTGTAGATTGGGATGAGCCGATAATGGCGCCAAAAGAGCGCGACCTGATGTTTATAGGCGGTGGAATCGCCAATGTTTGGAATGAACCCTATCAAGAAACTCTTTTCTATAGAGGCTATGGCGAAACGGAGATCAATAAAGCACTTTTAGCTTATTACCGATGTGAACGAATCGTAGAGGATATCGCTATTTATACTGAAGAGATTCTTTCTGTCTCATCGGAGTATGGAAATAAAGCTCAAGCTTACTCACACTTCATCAGTATGTTTGCAGCAAATGGAGTAGTAGATATTGCCTTAAACACTGCAGAAATATAACCAGTATATTTATTTTACAATTTAAAAAACCTTTGCCACACTTTATATGACCTGTTCACTTATGAGTACAGAATAATAATGAAAAAAATCATCCTTTATTTTTTAGCCTTCATTGGCACAATAGCCCTATTATTTCTTATCGCTCAATGGTTTTTTGGCAGAAGTGGCCAAACCATGTATGCAGGAAGTCCTATGCCAATGCAAGCGGCAGTTGGGGGGCCTGATTACGCTGTTGGCTCGATGGCAATGCAAGTTAAAAATCAGTCTAATGCAAGCCAGCCAGAAAATGTAATGCGCGGTATGATTATTCGTAACGCGAATATTTCCTTGCAAGTGGATAACATTAACTCAGCAATGGAAAAAATCTCTCAATTAGCGGAAAACTCAGGAGGTTACGTCGTAAGCTCCAATTTAATGCAAGATAATAATGATGCGAATAATACCACTGCAAATATCAGCATAAGAGTACCTGCCCAAGGTTTAAATAATGCATTAACTGCATTGAAATCATTAGCAACACAAGTTACCCAAGAATCAATAACGGGCGAAGACATTACGCAACAATTCGTCGATCTACAAAGCCAGCTTAACAACTTACAAACTGCTAAAGAGCAGCTTTCCAAAATTATGGCCAAAGCAAAAGAAACATCAGATGTTCTTAGTGTGTTCAAACAATTAAGTGATGTACAGGGACAAATTGATGTAATCCAAGGACAACTTAAATATTACAAAGAATCAGTGGCTTATTCATTAATCAATATTAACTTGAATATGAATCCAATAATTCAGACAGAGCAACAAAAACAATGGAAAATAACAGAAGCATTTATTGATTCCTATCATGCCTTAGTAGATCAATTACGTACTGTGACTTACGGCTTGATTGAATTTTTTGTGTATTTTTTACCGTTAATTGTGTTATGGATTTTTATCTGCCTGATTGTCTATTGGATAGGAAAAAAGATTTGGAATAGTTTAAACAAGAACTAACTCGTCTAATATTCAGGTTTGATGCTCTGATAAATCTGGATGCCGCGCACACGCCGCGGCACCTGGATTGTGATGAGTACAGTAGGATTATCTATATCTTGATCCCTACTTTTTACATACCAACCCTCTACTGTAGAAGTATTGATCCCTATCCTCCTGTCACGTGCCCCAACGCATTCGCTGCATTCAGTATGACTTACCCACTGTAGGAACAATGGATCATAGCCCTACAACAAACATCCCAAATGAATAAATAAGGTCTATTATTTTTTAATACATCAATTGAAAAGAGACTGCTCTGTGTTCTATTATTTAAAATCAAAACAATTTATTGCTTTTATCATAGCGGGAGCAATAGCGGTTACCGTAAACTTTTGTAGCAGAATCATCTATAGCTATTCATTCAGTTTTTCAACATCCATTCTCTTAGCCTATATTACTGGAATGGTTGTCTCGTTTATTCTTGTCAAATTCTTTGTATTTAAGACAAGCCAGCAGACATTAACTCGATCCATTATTTATTTTATTCTGATTAATTTAATTGGCATGTCGCAAACTTTGCTTGTTAGCTTATTGTTTGCTCATTATTTTTTGCCCGCTATGGACATTAAATCTTTAGAAATAGCGCACGCAATTGGACTCGCCTCTCCTGCGTTTACCACTTATCTGGGACATAAGTTTTTGACTTTTCGAGAAAAAATTTAGGTCTTTGGGCAACAACTCTCCATAGTACAATACTCCATTTATATTCTTGCCAATAAAAAATAGAGCACTAAGAATATTATCTATAATTTTTTATGGATGTTCAGAGAAACTCTTGGAATCAAGTATTTTCATAAGTTGTGCATGGCACTGTTTTAGTAGCGGCATCTTTAAAAAAGTTCATACGTTTATGCAACAAACTTTTAGCCCTATACACCAGATAAAGAGTATATCGAGGCGCTGTTTGTGGATAATGCAACTGAGCAATCGATTTATCTTCCAAGTAAGGTAATATATAAGACTTTGGCAAACAGGCTACTCCGTACCCATTTCTTACCGACCGAATTAATCCCATTACATCAACAAATGTAAGAGAAGGATCAATGGCATTAGGAGATATATCCAGTGCAAGCTCAGCATACCTTTTAATAAAAGGCATCGCATCCTCATAAACAAGCCACCTCATGGATTTAAGGCTTTTGTTAAAAGCAGCTTCGCTCGTTTTATCTAGGTACTTCTCCCAGCGCTCTGTTCCAACAAACACAAGTTCATCATCAAATAATTTAATAAATTCTAGATTAGGATTGTCATACTTAACCGAGGTAATACCAAAATCAATGGTATTATCTTGTAAGTCATTAATAATCATTGAATCGTTAGAGATGTAATTAACTTTTAATTTAATTCCATGCTCAAGACACACACCGATCGTTTTAATTAACAGATTTTCAGCAAATTCATTGATACAGCTTATATGTATCTCCCCTCTCATTGAATTTGTATATTTTGAGAAATTATCTATTACCCCTCTAATTTTATCGAAAGGTTCTGAAATTAAAGTAAAAAGCTTCTTAGCAGTCTGAGTCGGTATAATACATTTGGCATTTCGTTCAAAGAGCCTTTCCCCCAGATAAACTTCTAAGTTCTTAATGTGAAGTGAGACCGCAGCTTGTGTTATATTTAGCCTTTTAGCCGCTTTAGAAAAGGAGCCTAATTCATAAGCAAAAATAAAAGATTCTAAATTATTGTAAAAATTCATTTTCTTTTCTGTCTTCCTAAACTTACTCTTAAAAAATAGATCCAAACCTCTATTCATGAAGAATAAAATATATACTTATTGCATTATATCAATACATGATTAACATTTTATTAACCACATGCTGTAAGGAGTAGACGCTGCTTCATTAAGATATTTTCTCGATTACATGCAAATCATTTTCATGACCTATACTTATTGAATAGCAATAGAGAACCGTTGTGAGATTGAAAAATGGAAAACTCATGGAAAGATCAGTTGGATCAAGAACTAATAAAACAATTAGGCCGTAAAAAAGGAAAAAAATTTTCCGAAAAATACCTCCCATCACTATCAATGAGTTATTGTGAACAACATACTGTTGAGGAAGCAATCACCGACCTCATGCAAATTGAGAAGCTTTCCTTGCAGGACCCATTAACAATTGTTTTTTTCGAATCACCACGCGGCGAATATCCATTACATATTAAATTGTATCGATATGGCAGACCAATTCCTCTCTCCGATATCCTGCCTATGATTGAAAATATGGGTTTAAGGACATACACAGAAAGACCGTATAAAATTTCCATCGCACCCAATCAATTTGTTTGGATCAGTGATTTTAATGTTACCTATGCCCACTCCAATCTACTCACCCTCGATCAAGTAAAAAATATTTTTAACGAAGCCCTAATAAAAATAAGTATTGGAATTTGTGAGAATGATGGGTTTAATAAACTGGTTTTAGGCGCAGGATTATCCTGGCGAGAGATTGTTATTATTCGAGCTTATGCCAAATACATGCAACAAATTGGATTTCGCTTTAGCCAACAATACATTGAAAAAACCATTTCCACATATGCCGTAATTGCCAAAAAATTAATTCAACTTTTTTATTTAAAATTTGGTCTAAAACAAAATACCACAAATAAAAATAAAAAGGCCGAACTGGAAAAAGAAATTCGAACCGATATCGATGCCATTACCAGCTTAGATGAAGATCACATTATCCGTTTTTTCTGGTCTTTAATCAAAGCGACACTACGTACCAATTACTTTCAGTTAGGTTCCGAAGGCCAGCATAAAGACTATTTGTCATTTAAACTCAACTCAGCGAAAGTGCCTGATTTACCTCCCGGACAACCCATGTACGAAATTTTTGTTTATTCAACACGATTTGAAGGCATACATTTACGCAGTGCTAAAGTAGCTCGTGGGGGTCTTCGCTGGTCTGACCGTCCCGAGGATTTTCGTACAGAAGTGCTTGGTTTGATGAAAGCTCAAAAAGTAAAAAACTCTGTGATTGTACCTTCTGGAGCTAAAGGAGGTTTTATTTTAAAAAAAGCAATCAATGCACTCGATCGAGAACAGATAAAACAAGAAGTCATTTACTGTTATCAATCATTTATACGAGGATTACTCGATCTGACAGATAATCTTGAAGATGACCGAGTTGTTTCACCCAAAAACACGGTTTGTTATGACGGTGCAGATCCTTATCTTGTAGTAGCAGCAGACAAAGGAACAGCAACTTTTTCTGATATTGCAAATGGTATTGCTAAAGAATACAACTTCTGGCTTGGAGACGCTTTTGCTTCCGGAGGATCTGCAGGCTATGATCATAAAAAAATGGGGATTACTGCTCGCGGCGCATGGGAGTCCGTTAAACGGCATTTCCGCGAATTGGATATTCGCATAGAGGAGCAGGACTTTACTGTTGTTGGTATTGGGGATATGAGTGGTGATGTATTTGGTAACGGACTGACTTACACCAGTCATTCTCTTTTGCTTGCTGCATTTGATCATCGCCATATATTTCTTGATCCCAATCCTAACGGCCCCAAAACCTTTGCAGAGCGTCAACGTTTATTTAATTTGCCCACCTCATCATGGGAAGACTTCAATCCTCGATTAATTTCCAAAGGTGGAGGAATTTATCCACGTTCAAGCAAATCCATTTCCATCACCCCTGAAGTGAAAAAAGCACTTTCGATTACAGCTGATTCATTAACACCTAATGAGCTGATTCAGGAAATCTTAAAAGCACCCGTTGATTTATTATTTAATGGGGGTATTGGTACTTATGTAAAAGCGTCAACTCAATCACATGCGGATGTTGGCGACAAAACGAATGAATTTTGTCGGGTTAATGGTAATGAATTACGCTGCAAAATTGTAGGCGAAGGAGGCAATCTCGGTTTTACTCAACTTGGGAGAGTGGAGTTTGCGCTTCAAGGCGGCTTGATTAATACTGATTCAATTGATAACTCAGCAGGGGTAAATTGCTCTGACCATGAAGTTAATATCAAAATTTTGCTGAATAAGGAAATGCTTCAGGGAATACTGACTGAGAAAAAACGCAATCAATTGCTAACAAAAATGACGGAACAAGTTGCAGAGCTCGTTTTACAAGATAATTACAATCAAGCATTGGTTTTGAGTTTTTCTGCTACGAATGCATTAGCTTATAGTGGTTTATATCAGGCATACATTAAAGAACTGGAAGGAGTGGTGCACTTAGACAGAAGTGTTGAGTTTCTTCCTGATGAGAAACATCTTTTGGATCGTAAAGCTGCAGGCCAAGCTCTGACTCGACCCGAATTGTCCATTATTATGGCCTATACAAAAATTTATATTACGGGTGAATTATTAAAATCTGATTTACCGGATGATCCCTATTTTGCAACCATACTCGAGACGGGATTTCCTTCAATGCTGATAAAATCTTATGCCAAAGCCATGCAAACACATCGTTTGCGACGTGAGATTATCGCAACACAACTGAGCAATCAGATTGTTAATAGTATGGGCATTACGTTCATGTACCGCTTGCAAGTTGAGACTGGACAAACAATAGCAGATATTGCTCGTGCTTATATTATTGCTGCAAAAGCCTATCGAATTGACGACTTACATCGATTGATTGATTCACTTAATTATAAAGTAACAGTACACACTCAATATGAGTTACTACACCACGTCAGACAATTAATGAATTTAGCAACTCGGTGGTTCTTACATCATAAACGTCTAGCCGGTGGAATTACCAATAATATTGCTCATTACAGTCAATCTATAGCGAAACTTGAAAAATCAATTCCTGATTTAATGGCGGGTGTCACTAAAGAATATCTTAATCAAATTGTGATTCAGTTTGTAGATATTGGTTTGCCTGAAGAGGCTGCAAAAAAAATCGCTGCTACGCGTGCTATGTATACTGTATTAAATGTAGTGGAAGTAGCAACACAAAATAAATTTGACTTAGGCAAAACCGCTGAAGTTTATTTTAAAGTAGGCAGTAAATTCAGTCTGGTCTGGTTCCGTGATCAAATTGGTAATGATTCTCGTGAAGGCCACTGGAATAGTCTGGCACGATTGTCTTTACGTGATGAACTCGATAATTTGCAACGGCGTCTGACCATCGTCATTTTAATGAATAATCAAAAAACACTAAACTCGGATGAGCTCATTGCCTATTGGTTCGAAAAAAACCCTTTTATCCACCAACGATGGGAAAAATTACTGGAAATGCTGCTTGGTAGTTCAAGTATTGATTACACAATTTTCTTCATTGCTCTGCGCGAATTATCAACCCTAATCACTGTAGAGTAATAGAAAAATCTCATACAAAAATCATAACCCGAGTGTCCATAAGAGCTCGGGATTTCTCTTTGACACCACACAAATTCATTCACATACCCTCATTTTCATATACAAGCAGAGCTCATTGTTTTTTTATATCTGTTGATGATACTGTGATTGTGAAGTCAATCGATGAAATTAAATGGAGGGTTTAAATTATGGATGAAGAATACCGAAAATATGCCAAATCAAAAATTACAAATGCTAAATATCTAGAACGTAAACATGCTGCAAAAAAAATAATAATCGATGAATACACACAAGGGATCAATGCATTTTTACGAATCATCAATAAGACACCAGCTGACTTTCATGATCTCACCAATGCCTATTATGATCTGGCGACTTTCTATTTTAATAAAACGGAATATGTAAAAGCAGGGCAATGTTACCTGGATGCTATAAAACAACTTCTGCATACTGAATTAAATGATGAAAGTTATAGAAAATTAACCGAACTGTATATTGATTTAGCCGATGCCTGTTATGAGTCGGTCAATCAACTTGGAGGAGATGAAGCAATGTCAAATGCCATAAAAGCATTTGGACTGATAAAAAACAAAACTATTGATGAACAGCGAATCGGTGATCCGGCAATTAACTTCCAACAATTTCATGCATACTATGAAAAGAAACTCTCAACAAAGTCATATCTTGCTTCATCTAAATTTGCAAATCACGAGCATCTGCTTGCTGAAGGACAATTTGCAAGGCAGGAACAGTCCCTCTTTGAACAATTTGGAGCAATATCCATTAGTGAAATGCAGCAAATTGATCACAGTATAGAAAGTATGTTAAACCAACTTTCTTTATCAGCAGATAAACATCCCTTTAACCCTGTTTTAATCAATGAAACCCCTAGTGATAGCGCTTATCGTAATATGGCAATGCAACTTTTAGCGCTCGCCAAATCCCATGTTCAAAACAAACGGATAACAGATACCATTGAAACATATAAACACGCCATTAGAACACTACAAACGATCAAAGTACCCCAAAAAAGTGACCATGAAATAATTCAACATTTGCAAGGACAGGTAGAGTATCTACGGAAGAAACCGGGTATCCAAGAAACACAGTTTTCTTTTACAACTCCCTCTTCGCTTCAAGAAAGTCAAAGATCAGTGTCAGCCACCCAGTCAGGAAGAGGTTTTTTTGCTCAATCCTTACATGAGGAGTCAAAGGAAGACAATTCTATGGAGTTTGATAAGGATTTTGAAATGGATGTTGATGGCAATGGAATGAACATGTAAAACTCCTCAACTCTGTTTTTTTACAATCGGATACCTCCTTGATCCATTCAAGCGTGATTATAAATTAAGCCGGTAACAGGCTTAATTTATATCTCAGCACCACAATACATCAAATCGATGAGTGACGAAGACACCGGGTTGATCGTATTTTACACAATTTGCGTACGTTGTTTAAGCGTTCTTTAAATCCTTGTTGGTACCATGAACACCATAGTCCAACAATCGACGGAGAGAACAATGAAAATTACTTCATTTGTAAATCAACTTAAAGCTAAGAATTTTGACTTTATAACAAAGATAGGAACTCATGGTACAAAAGATACCTATCTGGATTACCAAATAAAAAAATATCATGACCGATTTAATTTTAAATTACTTCCTGTTCTCCAGCAGTTTTCCCTGGATAATATTTCAAATACCGAAACAATTATTGCGCTTTATAATTTTATCAAACATAACCGTGGTGAATTAATTGAAATTTATAAATACGCAAGCCGCCAAGCGTCTCTTACAACCTCTAATTCTACTAAAGAACACTACCAAGCTATAAGGGATGAAGCATTTATGCTCTTAAGACAAGGTAGAAAATTCAATGTATGGGCAGAGAGCATTATCGTTAAAGAAAGTTTTGACAAGATACCGCATCTCTTATCAAGGGACATTTCTAATCAAGAAAAATCAAAAGCCCGCCCATATTTCATCGCAGAAGACTCCATTTTTGATGTAAACCGAGATGTAGATGCTTTGTTAAAGCAAAAAGGGTTAGCATTACCAGAAAGATTGGAAAAAGAACACTTAGATCCCCAACATCGTCCATGGGGTACTTTGTACCCAACTGTCCGAAACGCACTGGAGCCCATTCATGATGAGTGGGCAAAACAGCAACCAAAACGCGAAGATTTGACCGTAGAAGTTGAGTTTAATGAAGCCAAAAAATCTCAAGCAAATATTAATAATTATTATTTTTCTTATGAAGAATCACTCTCCCATATGCTCACCGCAAATATCAAAAATGAACTTTGCCTTGGCGGAACAACGGAGCCGCTTTCAACCGGTAAAAAGCGATATATTTTCGTTATGGATACGCAGGGGAATTTATTTGTACACGAAGACAATCAATCTAAAGATGGAAAACGCATTGGTCATCCTGCATTTACTCGTGGGAAAGCTGTTGCCTGTGCTGGAGAAATTTCTGTTCAAAATGGCAAGATCACTGAAATTACCAATGCCAGCGGCCATTACAGACCAGGAGGATATAGCCTGCACAGAGTAGTAGAAGCATTGCATGAGCGTAATGTTTTGGCTAAAGACTGTCTTATTGAGGATATTCAAGGCGAGTTCTTCATGGAAAAACAAGAACTCGATACCTATGATGATACGATGCGCACGATTAAAAAGAAAAGGCTGACTTGGGAACAATATTCTGCTTGCTATGCAGAAAAGGTAAAAGAATTTCCACCTATCCAGACAATGGATTTATCCGAGAAACCTAATCCTCTGCCTTTCGTCCAAGGGTTAAAAGCGATACACCAGCATTTGCATGCTCTGGGGAAGGAAACATCTTTATTAAGTAAAACTAAAGGTAAAGATTATTATCAACGTCGTGATTCCTTTAAAAAAGTATTGGATGCATTATCCAGCGGAGATCACAAGAAAATTTTTGATTGTATTGATACTGAATGCATCACGTTTCAAAATTCATCTACACGAGATAAATATGTTATTTTACTGATTGATCTTAAAACACAATTAGTAAACTCCCAGAAGTATTCTGTCGACATTTTGGACAATCAATACATTGTTCGTAAAATCGAAAGTTATTGCAAGATGTATCAACAACTTGCCAAATGCACCTCGGCTTCCCGCGCTTATTCAGAGAAACATTCATTTTTCTCAAACAATAGTGAACTTCATGCAAACCTAGATGATGCAAAGAATGGCTATAAATTTCAAAGACAAGAAATTGATAAGGAATTTAGAAAAGAATTCCCAAAAGCAGATGAAATGCAAGAAATTGAGTCTACTAACAGTTATCATTTCTAAAGTTTCCATAAACTCCCAGGACAGTTTACTGGGAGTTCTCCTTCCATTCTCAAAAGATCAAAAAAAAGTCCTCATTAACATATTAATCAGATTTTCCTGTATTCAAAGCTTCTGCTTCAAGGACCAAGGCTCTTATTAATTCACTTGCACTCGTACTTCTGCATAATTGTGCCGATTGGCCAGCCCACATTGACATAAAATCAATGTCGTTTTGTTCCTTTGCTTTCTTTCGCATCATGCTTGTTAAAGCATTTTGAATGGGGTAATCAAGAATATTGATTTTTCTTTCCTCCATGCGCTCAATAAATTGATTGCGTATTCCCCGGGCTAACTTTCCCGAGAAGGCACGGGTAAGCACAGTATTATCTTGTTGCTGTGTCAGTAAAGCGTGCTTATAGACATCGGGAATACCGGCTTCAAAACTACCGAGAAAAGCAGTTCCCATTTGTATGCCTTCAGCACCTAAATAAGTTGCAGCAACGATTCCCCTTCCGTCCATAATTCCACCCGCCGCAATAATAGGAATTTTGATTTGCTCCACAAATTGAGGTACCAGGCTAAACAAACCAATCAATCCATCTTCTGCTTTACCTATAAACGTTCCCCTATGGCCTCCTGCTTCACTTCCTTGAGCAACAATTGCATCAATGCCACTTTCCTCAAGTACACGCGCCTCAGCTAAGGTTGTGGCAGTACCGACTAAAATGGTGTGATTTTTCTTTAATTTTGATATCCATTCAGAGTCCAGCACACCAAATGCATAGCTAAAAACAGGAATTTTTTCTTCAAGAATTACATTGATTTGCTCCTCAAAAGATTGGGCGTAAGGTGTTGTAACTGGCTCAATCTCTATATTTAATTCATGACAGGACTGTTTTATATCCGCACAGGACTTTTGAATTTGCGCCCCAGAAGCATAATGCGCCTCTGGAATAAAAAGATTCACTGCAAAGGGCTTGTTCGTTAATTTACGAATTGTTTTTAGAGCATGCCTTATCTCAGCAGGAGTCATATATCCTGCACCTAACGAACCTAGGCCGCCTGAATTACTTACTGCAGCAACTAACTCAGGAGTAGTAGCGCCGCCTGCCATAGGGGCCTGTATAATTGGAAATTTTAAACCAATTTTTTCAGTCAATCGTGTCCGCCACATGGTTTACATCCTTTTTAAATTTTATTAATCATAAACTTGATGCTTAATGAATACTATACTGCTATTTTAATCCCAGGTTATTAGTGCTAAAGCCTAAAATAGAAAAATAAATGGGAAAAAACGGATTATTGATTAGAAAGATCAATAAGATAATCAACAGTTGCTGGAAAATGTTCTGCGATTTTTTTAGAATGTTATTTTCTGCATGCATGAAGATGAGTTTTCTCTCTTCATAATTTTTAATAAAACGTCTGGTGCATCAAGTTAGGAGGACGCTATGAAAGCACAAGTTATATCATCTTTTGGTGATTCTTCAATTTTTGAAACAATTGAGCTTCCCAAACCCCAAATTAAACCAGGCTATGTGCTCATTCGCGTTATTGCAACGAGTGTTAATCCTGTTGACTGTAAAGTTCGCTCAGGTAAATACAGGCAGATTTCACCTCCATTCCCAGCAATTCTGCATAGTGACGTTGCAGGTATCGTAGAAGAAGTGGGGGAAGGAGTTATTGAGTTTACAGCGGGTGATGAAGTTTATGGATGTGCAGGAGGTTTTCTCAATGAAAGTGGTGCTTTGGCTGAGTTCATGCTTGCTGATGCCAAGTTAATTGCAAAAAAACCAAAGAAACTCAGCATGGTTGAGGCTGCTGCATTACCCTTGGTATCAATCACTGCCTGGGAAGCATTATTTGAAAAAGTAAATATCCAGAAAGGACAAAAAGCATTGATCCATGCGGGTACTGGTGGAGTGGGACATATTGCAATTCAGTTAGCTAAATGGGCTGGCGCTGAAGTATATACTACTGTATCTTCTTCAGATAAAGCAGATATAGCAAAATCGTTGGGTGCTAAAGAAGCAATTAATTACCGGATTGATTCGGTTCAAGAATATGTTAATCGCTTAACCAATGGTACGGGATTTGATATAGTTTTTGATACAATTGGTGGGGAAAATCTTGATAAATCATTGGCTGCTGTTGCCACATATGGAAACGTCATCAGTATTCAAGCAGCATCCCAGCATGATCTTTCACCTTTACATGCCAAATCAGCCAGTTTACATGCTGTTTTTATGTTATTGCCATTATTACATAATGTACAACGCGAACGTCATGGCAGAATTTTAAAAGAAATCGCAAGGATAGTAGAGGATGGCCATTTAAATCCGCTCATTGACCCTCATCTTTTTTACTTCGAGAACATTGATAAAGCGCATTCGTTGCTTGAGTCAGGGAAAGCGGTAGGGAAAATTGTAGTTCAAGCTTATTAATCCTGACTTGCAGCCTGGATCCCGCGGACAAGCCCTGAACGATTGTCAGTTTTTTAAATTTATCATGTACCACTTAAGTTTCTCTACGTACTGCTTTCCTACGTACCGCGCTTTATGCGCGGTATCCAGAACGATATTTTAAGATGCCGCTGAGCATTTCTATAGCAAGATCCCCTGGATACCGCGCATAAAGCGCGGTACGTAGACGAAGAAATTAAGCGCGGTAGGTAGGCGTTTAAGATGCCGCTGAGCATTTCTATAGCAAGATCCCCTGGATACCGCGCATAAAGCGCGGTACGTAGACGAAGAAATTAAGCGCGGTAGGTAGGCGAAAAATTTAGTGGAGGTTTCTCAAAACTGACGATACCGCAGGTAAACAGACCCTGAATGATCGTCAGTTTTTTGAATTTATCATGTACCACTTAAGTTTCTCTACGTACTGCTTTAAATTTCTCTACGTACCGCGCTTTATGCCTGAGAGAATGGTCACTTTTTGTGACCATCTCTCAGGGATAAGCCGCGGGACGTAGCAAGTGGGTGGGGCATTTTGACCCACCCTTGCAATGAATAAATTAATTTTGAGTTAATTCAGAAATTGTCGGACTAAGGCATTATGAGTTTCTTAAATTAAATCCTTGCCTTGAAGAGATTTAAGTAAGTGTTTATTGCGATCACAATAAAGCATAGTGCCCCCTATAACCGCTGCAGGCATGGTCAATATATTTAAAATGGGTATAAAACTGACCAGATTTATAGAAAAACCTAATCCAAGTGAATACATTTTATTGTGAGCAACTTTCTTACGTGTTTCTTTGAAGCCAATCAGATTATTATCCATAGCAAAATCTTGATATTGGATACTCAATATCCATGCATTAAAAAGAAACCATAAAAAAGGGTAAATAGGGTGTAGAAAGGGTACAAAAAATAAAACTCCTATTACTAAAAAACGAGGTAAAAAATAGCTCAGAAACTCAATTTGACGTTTTATACTGCGAAGCACGATTTTATAAAATGGTACAGGTGGAATGGCACTTCCAAAAAAAATATGTTGGGTTTTCTCTGCTAAAAGTCCATTTAGAGGCGCTGCGATTAAATTAAAAAATACCGTAAAAAGTGACAAAAACATCAAGAAAAAACTCAGGATAAAAATAACAAAAAAAATGCTGCTGAGAAAGCTTAGCCAAGAAGGCAGTTTATCCAGATAATGATAAGCATAAGGCAACAAATAGTGGTAAATGAGATAAAACAAGCCTGCAAACATTATGAAATTAATTACTAAAGGCAATAATACAAAACGTTTCAATCCTCGAGTAAAAAGATGACGAATTCCGCGTAACATATAACTCATACCATGAAAAAAATCCTTCATTTTTCTCCCCAATGTTGAAATATGCGTGCAGCTCCCAATCATATAACTTAAGGGTACATTAGAACATCATATTTTTTTACATAAATTATTATTTAAAACTTTGAACAAAATAATGACATAGTAACTTGTTAATATATAATTAAATTTTTATCCGTTTAAAAGGTTATGACAATGCATGAAAAAAATATTCAACCACAACAAATTCCCAAGCTTATTAGTCTGACAGCAGAAGTAATCAAGAAAACAAATCCTCATCTTTTTTTTACTTTATATAAAAATAAAGACCTGCCTTCTCAAATAGAAGATCAATATGTTAACCCTTCAATACAGACCCTGGTTAAGGAACATGAAAATATTTATTTCGCCAATGCAAAAGAACGAAAAGAGGTAGTTAATGACCGTTCCTTTCGCATTGAGACAAACTGTTTTTTTAAAAATGGCACGGGGCTTGCGATGACAGCCGTGGGTAGCGGCATACATCTTGGTATCTATTATATCTTACGTTCAGCTGGAGCATCTTATTCAACCACGGTAACTTTTCTTGCATGTATACCTGTCACTATAATTGTTACTGCGTGTTTTAGCCCCTGCGCTACTATTTTGCTTGCAAAAGGGATAGCGCGCGGAATAACGCCTAGCGTTCCTAATGAAGAAATTGATTTAACTGATGTGGTTCATGATATTGAATCCCAAAAACTAAAAACCAGTCCCTAAAAAATCATGCACCACAGGAGCAGCTGGGTGCATTTTATTTATAACCTCATTGTAACAACTTTGTTACAATTACAGTGTGTCTTGTTATATCCCTGTTACATTTGTTATTTAGACTAGGCTGCAGATAATAATCTAAGAGGGGAAAACAAGATGATTAAAAAATTATTGCTGTGTGGGATATTAAGCACAGCTACGTTATTTTCCACTACAACAGCCTTCGCTTTTTATCATTCACATCATGATTATCCACGATTCAAGTTCCATCGTCACCATCATCATTCAAGATGGAAAAATGTTTATCGATGGACACCTCCACCGAGCGTTGTAGTGGAAAACAACACTCCATACCCACACTACCATCAACACTACTGATTATAAAAAAAGAAGTAAAATTTCACAGTTATCCTAAAAGCGGTCATCTCAGCATCTTCTGTCATCCCCTACGCAGGGATGACAGCTTTTTTGACATCACTTTAGCGTGTAAAATACTTATTTTTCTGGCTAAATCATGATTAAGTAAAAAGATTTTTGCTTGTTCTTTCGATTCAGCATCCATACAATAATTAGATTAAATTTATAAGGGACCAAACCCAATTATTTAATTTATGGATTTAGAGGCTTCATGAAACTGTTCATGCAAATCGGTATTTTTGTCTTACTCGTATTCATTATTGCTTATTCTTTTTTTGCTCTTTATATTATAAAAAATGCAGAAAACGATGAAAAAAAACAGGCGGATGTTATTTTAGTCCTTGGAGCAAAGGCTTATCGCAATAACGCATACAATCTTTGTCTTGTAGCTCGCATAAAACATGCGGTTGATTTATATAAAGCCGGCTATGCGCCCAAACTTCTTTTCTCAGGCGGTACTGACACCGAAGATGGAGCAAATGAAGCACAAACCATGAAACAAATTGCACTTTCTTTGGGTGTTCCTGCCAAAGACATCCTGCTTGAATCAGCATCAACTTCGACTTATGAAAATTTTCTTTTTTCCAAAAAAATAGTTCAAACGAATAAATTTAAATCCATTATGTTGGTAACTGAACCTTTTCATGCCCCCAGAGCCATTCTAGTCGCTCAAAAATTAGGGATTAAAGTAATCAGCTCACCTGCAGTAAAAAGCACCTGTTGGACCAAGAACAAATATCTATCACGTTATTTTCTCAAAGAACCTCTTGCCATTCTCTATTATAAAATGAGAAATAGATTATGAGCTTTCAACTAATTAATGCAATTGGCACCAAATAAAAGGGGGTTCCATTTAATGGAACCCCCTTTTTATTTTGCGGATTATGATAAGATTCAATTACTTGCTTCGAGTACACGTCTCTGAGCCAACCTGATTGTCTGTTTGTACTACCCAATTGGATTGTAAGGATCCGTCTGGCTTGATCTCAATCATTTGAATACCAATTGTATCTGGCTTTCTAGGATCCCAAAATGAAGTCGCAACAACATTAGTCATATTGGGATGCATAACTCCCGTGCCGTAAAGAACTGGATCCCCATTACTATTTTCCCATTGTAACGTATAAGTATCCCCTGATTTTGATACGGTAAGCGGATAAGAAGCGGTATTATTTGCGGCATCAACACGTTGGCATTGATAATCACCCAAAAAAGCAGAAGCGCCCGTTTTGCTTGTCGAGGTACTGGTATTGCTTGGCGCAGTATCAGTAGTCGGTGTCGATGGCGAGGTCGAAGCATTGGTATTGCTTGTACTGGCATTATCTGCATAGGCCGTCAAAGTGGGCAGAGATAATGCAGTAATTAAATAAACACTTTTCATCACAGTTTTCATAATAAAATTCCTTTTCTCATAATCATCTTATGCGAATAACTCTCTATTATTGTTGTGCTGTCTTAGTACATGTTTCAGTACCACCCTTATCTTTATTGCTTTCTGCAAAAACACCATCCAAAGAACCATCAGGTTTGATTGTAAACAGTTGAATCGTTGTTACGGATGGAGATTTGGGTTGCCAAAAGATATAGCCAATCGCATTACTGACATTTTTATTCATTATGCCTTTACCAATATAATAGGGGAATACACTCCCTGTAGGAATTCCTGAAATTTTATAAACATCTCCATTTTTTTTGAACACTACAGTTTCGGTTCCATCATTAGGAGTAGTAAATGGATCATGATAGGAACATTTGTAGGATCCGGAAATATCAGGGGCATCCGCAGAGTAAACACTAGGTGAAACTGCCAAAATACCTAACACTGTTGCTAGTGAAAGCTTATTAATGACACGCATAAGAACTCCTTTTCTAAATAACTTAAAAATGATTTTAAGGTACTGAAGCTAATAATAAATATATGTTACCCCCTTTGGAAAAGCAAATTTCAAACGGAAAAATTTTTATATAAAACAGCCCTCTTAATGCAACAAAGACGCTGGTGAATCTTTTTTACTGATTTATTTCGTCACATCTTTTCCTATTTAGAATTTGTTTTTTCAAGAAGCCCTCTTCCATTTACACGGTTAAATCATTACCTTTTTCGATTTCACTATGGGCAAACTCTTTTTTAATGAATTCGATGCGTCTTGACAAGGAACCTATTTTATTGGGTAGTGTCTCTTGAAGTGCACTTAATCGATCCACCAATTCGTCTATGGTGGTAATTTCTTTACCGATTTCCTTAAGAATTTCATCAACCTTTTTGGTATGATTTCTATTCCAGTGAAAACGAGCATAGCGCAATGGAGTACTGTAATCACGGAGTAAATCTGCGGCCTGCTGAAGTCGAATATCTTCTCCACTTTTCACAGATTGGTAGATCTTTTTATAAGAGTCTCTTCCCTCATGTTTTTTAACTAAATCAATAATCTGTTTATCATGGGTCTTATTTGCTTTTCCTCTAATATTCTCTTGTTTAATAAAATCTACAGTACAATGGGGAGACTCGAGGAGTACTTCCAATACCGCTGCATTGCCAGCTTCCAGGGCGAGATCCAAAGCGGTCTTTCCCTTATCATCCTTTATCCTTAAGAAATCAGTATCAATTTTCTTGGACTGAACAATGAGCTTTATAACTACTGGACTGGGCTGATTTTTTCTAACCGCGTCATGTAAAGCCGTATGGGTTTCGGTGAAACTGAAAAGATCTTTAGGGCAGTCACGATGCTCCATAATTGTTCTTAGAACGTCAGGCTTGTTGTGAACAATCGCCTCCTGAAGAATGAAACGAAAGGTATCTTCAGGACTTTTTGGGTGTCCAATAATTTCTTTTAGAGCTTGAATATTGTTATGGACAACCGCATGCGTAAGAAGAGAACGAAAGATAGGTGCAGTACATTGGGGATGATTAATAATTTGTTTTAGGGCTTCGGTATGCTGGTGCTTTATCACCAGTTCAATAGGAGTGCTCCCAAGAGACGTTTCTTTCTTAAGATACTCTATTTTGAATCCAGGATGGTTTAAAATCAACCCAACTTTTGAAATCTCTGAAGTTCCTTTACCTTTAATTTCTTCTATTGCATCATGCAGAATGGTTCTTTTCCCTGGCGTAGTGGCCCACTCTAAAACCGATTGATCACAAGCATTGCTAGCTAGCAATGCTTGAAAATACCTCGCATCATGAAAGTAAAATGCCCTAAATAAAATGTTATCACCAGAAGTGGTAACTTCTTGCTTTAAGTCTTCAGAGGTACATTGTTGAAGTAAGTCAGTGAATTCATCGAATTTATCAAATTCATCATCGTACATTAAATCTAAAAGATGTTTGGACCTCATAATTAACACCTAATTATTTGAATTAATTTTCAATAAGTAATCATTAAATTATACAATATTCATAAAACTTTATCAAAAGTCATTTGTAGAGATAAAAGTAATTTTTTGTACAAAACCTATTCGTCCAAGCTTGGAGAGATTGAGGCATCAAGTACATAGTGAGTAGAATAAAACCTATCGATTTAATTTGAGCTTATATCGACACAACATAATCCTCTGAATTTGTTTCTGGACTCTCTTCAAGAAAATCAATCAATTTTTTTAAACGCCCTTGATTTATGGCTAAGGTTTCAAAAAAACCAAACTTGCTCGGTCTGCCAAGAATTGCCGACTTTCTTTTTTCAGCTGCGTGACACTTTGTCTCTCCAGAGAGTGATAAAAAGGAATGTTTGTCACCGCGAGGATCTTCTTTACGATGTTTTATGTACTTTTCCAAACAAAATAAAAAAGCTGCTGAATGAACGAGTTTTGCTTCCTCATTTGTCAGCACTTGCGTTTGCTTTTTGACTGCAGCAATAAAACTCAAAGCCCCAGTAAACGATTGATCTTTTCGAGTCGCAAAATCCAGCTCTAATAAATGAAGTGTTCTATTGATTAAATCATCTCCAACATCTAAATCATTCTCAGGAGCAAGCCGTACGTGCTGAATAAAAGGGTAAATCCAACGACTTCGGTTGGTAGCACTAAGAAAATCCGTACGCTTCGTGGGTATCCAAGCAGATACATTCCGTAAAGCTTCAATTAGAGTGATTGATCGAGTATCGATGTATTCATCATAAGTATTAAAAAACTCGATGCAATCTATTGTATTTTGGGTTAAATAATCAAAAATCGCTAATTCAGAACGCCGCTCTTCATCTGTGGTAAAATTTCGAAAATAAATTAGAAAAGGCATTAACGTTAATTGCTCCACAGTACAGTTTTTATAAATTAAATAAAAAGCCGATCTCAGCAAAAACATGATATCTTTTATTTTTACAGTCTCTTGTGGCATGTGTGCAGCGATTCCTGCATATAATTTTACAAAAGGATAACCATCCTCAGTGGACTCCCTATAACCAAGCATTCGACTGGCACGAATCAGTAAAGGCATAAGCTCCGTTATTTCCAAGCGATTTCCTGCCAAGTAATTAAACTGATTTTTAAGTGCTTCATACAAAATAGGATGATGAAAATCAGTAGCTAATAAACCCTCTTTAACTAAAAGCTGTTGGAAAGAAAGCCAAGGAGTGACATAAAGCCCCACTTTCCATTGATCATACGGTAAATTACCTACAACCCAATTCCAAAATTGATCAATCAGTTTTTTAACAGGAGGCATCATTTCAGGAGAGAATTCACTCTCCTTCTCGAGCGGCTCAAGTATCTCAACTAATTTTGCGATGAAGTCAATGATTGCTCCAGGGGTTTGTAATGGAGCAATCTTGCTTTTAAATAGTTCTTCAATGTGTGTTTTTAACTCATAGACTTTCATCCTTTTCACTCCATGTCTTTACTGAGCAGTTATTTTTAAGAAAGTAATTGCAAAAAAATTATGAACTGGAAAAACTGAAACACGACAAATTTGGGTCAACAATTAATGCAAATTATTGTCATTTTTTCTAAATATATAACAAAATAATTATTTTAAATCTAGAGCAACATACCGCATGCCACATTATTCTTGTTAATGCTTCATGGAAGTGTATTTCACCAATTATTATGGCAATATAACGAGCTTTACCATGACCTGGATTTTTATTGCCGCAAAACAAGGATACTTACCCTAATGTTTGATTTTACTGGAAGTTATACTGATCAATATCAACTCACTATGGCGCAAGTTTATTTTTTGAAAGGTCATAAAAACAATCCTGCTGTATTTGATTATTTTTTCAGAAAACTACCATTGGGTTCAGGATATGCCGTTTTTGCTGGCTTAGCAGACTTATTGGAACTATTGGAAAACTATCATTTCAACGAACGTGATCTTCATTTTTTACAAAGCAAAGGAATGCATCCCGACTTTCTCGATTATCTAAAAAACTTTCGCTTTAATGGAACTGTTTATGCTCCATCTGAAGGAGATTTAGTGTTCCCAGCTTGCCCCATAGTTACGATTGAAGCCAATATGATTGAAGCACAGCTCATCGAAACAATTCTTTTGAACATACTTAATTTTCAAACGCTGATTGCAACAAAAGCAAGCCGTATTCGCCACGTTGCAGGCGATTGCAAATTAATTGATTTTGGTTTGCGCAGGGCTCAAGGTCCTGGAGGCTATTATGCCAGCCGCGCCGCAATTATCGGAGGGTTTGATGCAACAAGCAATGTATGTGCAGGACGTGATTACGATATCCCTATCTCCGGAACTATGGCGCATTCATTTATCCAAAGTTACGATAGTGAATTAGCCGCATTTCGTGATTTTGCTGAAGTCTGGCCTGACAATTGTACTCTTTTAGTTGATACGTACAGCACTCTGGAAAGTGGCGTACCTAATGCAATTCGTGTTGCCAAAGAAATGGAACAACATGGCCATCAATTGCAAGCCATTCGACTAGACAGCGGCGACTTGGAGGATTTGGCAAAAAAATCACGTCACATGTTGGATGAAGCTAATCTACATTATGTGAAAATTGTAGCCTCTAATCAATTGGACGAAACGAGAATAAAAATCCTTCGTGACCAGAAAACACCTATTGATATTTTTGGGGTGGGCACAAATTTAGTTGTTGGCGCTCCGGATGCTGCTTTGGACGGCGTATATAAACTGGCTTTTGCTAATGAAAAACCTCGCCTTAAACTTTCTGAATCAAAAACTAAAATCACTTTGCCTTATAAAAAGCAGGTTTTCAGGTTATTACAAAGAAACACTTTTTTAGGTTTTGATGTTGTTGGTTTAATGGATGAGACGAATTTAGATGGAGTTTATGCTCCTTTTGAAACCGAAAAATTATTGTCTCTTGATCATGATCAGCAAGAACCTTTATTGCAAAAAGTCATGGAAAATGGCAAGCGATTAATTCCATCGCAAACACTGGAACAAATTGCAGAATACAGCAGGAAGCGGTTATGCCAGCTACCTGAGGAGTACAAACGGTTTGAAAAACCAAGCTCCTATCAGGTAGGATTAAGTAAGAAACTTAAAATAAAACGAAATGAACTAATTAAAAAATATAAAAAATAACTTACGAATGAAAACCTTAATTATTCTGGATGTACAAAATGATTTTATGCCAGGTGGTTCCCTAGCAGTTCCACAAGGGGACTCTATTGTCCCAGTAATTAATCAGCTACTTCCCCAGTTCGATTTGATTGTTGCCACTCAGGATTGGCATCCGCAAAATCATAAAAGTTTTGCTTCCAATCATCCTGGAAAAAAAACTTTTGGACACATTATGTTGCACGGAATAGTGCAAATACTATGGCCTGATCATTGTGTACAGGGAACCTTTGGTGCAGAATTTTATCCTACACTTGATACACGACCTGTAGCTGCTATTTTTCGAAAAGCCATGGATCCTGAAATCGACAGTTACAGCGGTTTTTTTGATAATGACCATAAAAGAGACATTGGCTTAGGTGGTTATCTTCACGCAAAAGGCATCCAAGAACTTTATTTTTGTGGTTTATGTGCCGATATTTGCGTTTACTTCACGATAAAAGATGCGCTTCAGGAAGGTTTCACATGTCATTTAATTGAAGATGCTACTCGCCCCCTAAATAAACTTGATTTTAAAAGAATTAAACTTGAACTTTTACATAAGGGCGTTAAATTCTTACATAGCCACGAAATAAAATCATGAAATGCGTATCTACATTGTTGGAATGAAGTAGAAAACGAATAAGAATATCTGCGTTCGAAAATCAAAAAGCCAACGTTCCGCGCTTTATGCACGGAATCCAGATCCGAGCTTCAGGAAAAATCAACACAATATCTCCGTGAATGGCCGCCAAAGCTTGATACCGCAGACACACACCGCGGGACGTAGGTAAGATTATTACAAATCGACTGAGCTTCACTACAGGTGTGAAGCAACTTGTCCTCCAATTAGCTGTATCTCCGATTTTATCGCAGCAGAAACTCTCTCACCTGGCAATACAATTCCTATTAAGTTTAAAGGATCCGCAGATGAAATGGTTTGTGATATCGGATCAAGCTCCTCATTTCGCATAGCTCGTAACGAGTCCACAGCATAAGGTAATGCAAATTGTTCACCTAAAAATCCATCAACAAAACGACCGCCACGCACTTCACCACGTAATTCAAGACGTCGCAAGAAAATCAACAAATCTCGCCAACGCGGAATATTTTTTTCCCGTGCAAGTAAATCACGAAATACTACACCATACCGTTTTAGCAGAACCCAACACGCGGCTTCCACGCGTTTTTCATGGTCAGCTTGTGCATGTACATGCAATAAGGACCAACGACCTGTACTGAGGGGAAACAGAGGTCTGCGTCGATGTCGACTATGATATTTACGTTTTGTACTCATCAGAGTACGTATATTATCAAAACTATCTGCTGTGACCATGCCCGCTGCAACCAATTCCCATAAACCATTTTCCACTTCAACTTTTAAATTTCCCGTACCGCGAACGATGTCTGCATAAAATGAAGCCCCATATTTTTGTAAAAATTGATAAATATTCCGTGCAGGATGGCTTAAACTATTCACCTCCTCAATATTATCCACTAGGGCATGCGGTGGGATCCAATCGGATTCTTCGCGGACAAAAAACGTAATCGGTGCATTTCGCGTGGGGGATAGGCGTCTTGATTTTTTCGTCTCCTCTTCGATTACGACTACAGAGGGATGAGGCGATATGCGTCCCCAACCTACAAGACCACTCATACACAGTTTATCGAGCATCAACAAATCATAATCGTGGACACGCGCAGGAAAAATATCAGACTCCCATGCATTTGCAGCAAGTTCAAAACCTTGCAGTTGCTTGATTACCTCCAACAATCCGCTCTCGCCACGCATCTGATTTCCTTTTGCTACATGTTGCCACTTGAGTAGCCAAGCCATAAATTGTGCTCGGGTCACGGGTTTGATTTGTTTCCGCAAAGATTCAGTAGTGTAACGATGGATACGTGCCAGCAACCGACGTTCACACCATTCGATTTCACCAGCATACCCTGCCCTAAAATTTCCGCGCAATAAATAACCACTGGCTTCCAGTTTTAATAAAGCATGTTCCACATCCAGTGAAGAAAGTTGCAAACATTCAACAAGTATTTTTTGGGTGACTGGACCTGTATGCAAAAACCAACCACGTAAAGTTTTCAGAATGGCCTCATCTTGTGAACTTGGCTCTTCATCAATATCAATCATCTCGTTAACCAACATTGCTTGCGGAAAAATACTCTGAAAAGTCTTCTTTTTTTCAGCAGATACATAATAATTCTTGCTCCCAACCGTGGCCAATGCCGCTCTTCCTTTGTGCTGTAATTCAATAAAATAGTGTTTCCATATTGGTAAAGTAGCTTGGTACTCGGACAAATGAATTATTTCTGGAAAAACAATCACGGTGTTTAAGACATCATGCAACTCATCTGCAGAACGAATATCTGGCCAAGCTTGTTCTTGTACTTCAGTTACGGCTTTGGGATCCAGTTTACCCACCTCTTCCAGTAGAGCCTCAGGGAGTACGCGACGCATTTCGACCGCTCGTGATCGCCGCTCTTCTAAAGGAGCATCATCCAAAAATGCATAGGGGTTGGCATTTAAAATTTCATGAGAAAATACGGAAGGCACTGGAGTATCTACTGCAAGACACGTAATGTGCCTGGATTCAATAGCATGAATCACCTCAGCGAATCCATCGATATCTAAAGCTTCGGTGAGAATATCTTTCATAGTCTCTTCGATGAGTGGGTGCTCAGGCAACATGACATCCCGGCCGCCCAAATTATCCTGACACGCGGCTGCATCTGGAAAAGCAGCTGCCAATAAATCATCTGCAAGCATACGTTGAATGTTTGGAGGAATTTTTTTGCCGCCGCGAAAACGCAATAATGACAAGGAACGCGCGGCCACTGCGCGAAATCGCACACCTAATAAAGGGGATTGCAACACCGCTTGGATCACAACTTCTTTTAATGTGTTTGTATGCAAAAAATGAAACACATCAGACAAAGGAAAACTGTGTTGCTCTGCCAAAGCGATATTTAACCCGTTATCGGTAGCTGCAGCTTGTAATTCAAAATTAAATGATCGACAAAATTTCTTGCGTAATGCCAATCCCCAAGCCTTATTAATACGAGCACCAAAAGGTGCATGGATTATTAACTGCATTCCACCGCTTTCATCAAAGAAACGTTCGGCAATGATTGTTTTTTGTGTAGGAACCGCCCCTAGGACTTGTCGCCCCAAACGGACATACTCCAGTACCTGCTCTGCAGCAGAATGATCCAGGCCACAATGACTCATCAACCATTGAATGGCTGCCTTAACTTCGGGGTAATGTTTTATATCAACAATTTGTGGACTTTTTTCTGGCAGCAATGCATCTATTTTTTCCCGCAACTGCGAAACCTGTAATGATAACTCAATGCTTCGCGCAGGCGCTTCGCCTAACCAAAAAGGTACGCTAGGTGGAGCACCATGTGCGTCTTCCACAAGTACACGCCCATTTTCAATACGAAGTATTTTCCAGGAGTTTGTCCCTAATAAAAAAATATCTCCACGATTACTTTCTACTGCAAAATCCTCATCCAAAGTACCGACCATCGCATTATCAGGCAGTGCAATAACCGTAAACAATCCATTGTCTGGGATGGCTCCTCCACTTGTAATCGCTGCAAGGCGACTGCCACGTCGAGCTTTTATGACATGATTTACCTGATCTCTATGAATATACGATCCGTAACGTCCTCGCGAACCGGCAATTCCCTCTGATAGCATCGTAAGAATTTCATTAAACTTTTTCCTCGTTAAATGTTGATATGGATAAGCATTTTTAAAATGGTGAAAGAGTGCTTTCTCTTCCCAATCCTGAGTAGCGCATGCAGCCACAATTTGTTGAGCCAGAATATCCAAGGGCTCTTGTGGAATGATTAGCTGATCCAAATCCCCTTCACGTATTGCATAAACCAATGCGGCGCACTCTAACAATTCATCACGCGTCGTCGCAAAAATTCGCCCCTTGGAAATTGCGGCATGCCAGTGTCCGGCTCTACCGATGCGTTGCAATGCCGTAGCAATGGCACGCGGTGATCCGATTTGGCATACCAGATCGATACTCCCTATATCGATTCCTAACTCTAAAGAGGCGGTAGCAACTAATACCTGCAGCTCACCTTTTTTTAATTTTGTTTCTGCTTCAAGCCTCAATTTTCGCGATAAACTTCCATGATGTGCTAAAACCTTGTGTTCACCTAAACGTTGTTCCAAATGATGGGCAACCCGTTCCGCTAATTTTCGTGTATTCACAAATACCAAGGTAGAGCGATTTTCTCGTGCAAAAGCAGCAATTTTTTCATAAATTTCATCCCACATTTCATTGGAAGCAACGGCAGCTAACTCACTGTCTGGCACCACAACCTGCAAATCAAGTTGGCGTGCATGCCCAATATTGACTAATTTGACTTTGTTTTTTTTGGCACCGCTTAAGAAATGTGCCACTTTTTCCAAAGGTTTTTGGGTCGCAGATAATCCAATGCGAATAAAGGGTTTTAAAGTGAGAGCTTCCAAACGCTCAAGAGATAAAGCTAAGTGCGTCCCTCGTTTGTTGCTTGCTAAAGCATGAATTTCATCAACAATCACCGTATGAATGTTAGCCAAATTGATGCGGCTTTTTTCAGCAGTTAATAAAATATAAAAGGATTCCGGTGTGGTTATTAAAATATGCGGCGGTTGTTTCAGCATTTTTTGGCGCTCGCCAGTGGGTGTATCTCCTGTCCTCACTGCCACTCGAATTTCTGGCAAATGCATACCGCGCTCCCTGGCTAATTCAGTAATTTCCTCAAGCGGCATAAGTAAATTTTTTTGCACATCATTACTGAGCGCTTTAAGCGGTGAAACATACAAGACCTCAGTCCTATCGTGTAAATTTCCGGACAACGCTTTGCGAACCAACCCATCCAAGCACGCTAAAAATGCAGCCAGAGTTTTCCCTGAACCCGTTGGTGAGGAAATAAGCGTATCATGACCTGCTAAAATAAAAGGCCATCCTTGCACCTGTGGTTCAGTAGGTTGACCTACTTTCTGGATAAACCAATCCTGTACGAGCGGATGAGCCCAAGCTAGGTTTTGATGATTTGGTGGATTCATAAAATTAATGATAAATGAGCGAATTCAATACATAGTATAGAATATTACCCGGGTATAAACGCATCGCATCGCTCTTTTCCAACCTTATTCTCCATGTCCTGGATCCCGCGAACACATCGCGGGAGGTTGGCTACAGATGATTGATCAACATAGCCCTTAGTTATTATTCAGCATCTATAAGAATTTGCTCGATTTCTCTATTTTTAAATACAACATGTTGATGCAAACCAATAGCAATTACTCCTGGGGCTAATTCTTTCATTGCCTTCATAGCGTCCTGCTTTTGCTTTTCCGTACTGTCTTGTGTTTCGAAAATCGCAACATTTGCTAAAAAAGCAGCAATTGTACCTTTTCTTACTATTTTGCCATTGATGGATGTGCTATCCACTCCATCAGGCAATACATCTTCAGGACGAATCGAATTATGATGCGGCATACTTCTCTCCTTTTATTCACTCAAATAACCAACTGTTTTATCTCTTCAAACTCATGCCATTAGATATTTCGGACTCATCAGGTTTGGGCTGTTCTGTTGCTATCTTTTCCCGTAACTCCTGCATTAATTGGGTTTGCTTGACGGCCCATAATGAGGATGAGGTATAAATTTTAGTGTACTCGGAAATGATTTCCTTAACTTTTTCTTTTGTTTGCTGTACTAAACTAGAATCACTTTTTCCTTCATTTGCTTGCTTCGCCAACTTTATTCCAACATCTAATGTTTCTTCTGTTCTTTTAAAATCGATGCCTTTATGCAAATATTTTTCTAACATCAACATTCCTCTGTTTCCTTTGTGGATTAAATAAATCACGGCATACTTTAGCATCATTTGAGCATTAATTAAAAAACTTATCGTTCCTGCTCGAAACAAGAAAAATAAGTTGCAGTCTAAGTTAGATTTGCACAAAATCCTTATATAGCCCTAATATAGGCGAGACGATACATCTCATTACGTCAAGGTAAAAATGATTATTATAGTTTGTGGAACTTCATCTTCAGGAAAATCAACTCTTTGCCAAGAATTGCAAAACCGACTTGATAATGGCTGGCTTAATTTTAGTACAGATGGGTATTTAAGCATGCTGGGTGATAAATTTGGCGGATTGCATCCTGATAACCCTCAAGTAGGTGTGCCTAATGATATTTGCTATGCGCAACAATATCCCGATGGCACCTATGAAATTATACCTGGAGCTTTATGTTCAAAACTCTACTTAACCATACCAAACGTCCTGAAGCTCATTGCCGAGCAAGGGTTCAATATTATTGTTGACTCTTTTATTACAACCATGGATGAGTTTAACAGTTATAAAGAAACATTGGAAAAATATGGCGTTTTATTTGTTTATCTTTATGCTTCCGAAGCCGTAATTAGCCAAAGAGAAGAAGCTCGAGGGGATCGATTAAAGGGATCAGCACTTCATTGGTTAAAACGATTTGATTTTCAAGATCAGTGTGAGTTGTGTATTAATACCGAAGAAATGAATATCCAGCACATTTGCAATGAAATTCTTCGATTCAAAATGCAGCCCTAGTACTTAGGCTACACAAAAGATAAATTAAAGGTATAATCGCCGCTCAGCTCAAGGATATACCTATGACTGCTTATGCAAAACTATCAAGAAAGAACGATTCATATCCCAGGCTTTACGCTTGCCTTAAAAATTTGGCATCCCGAAAAACCTAATCCCATTTTGTGTTTGCATGGGAAGCTGGATAACGCAGCAAGCTTTGATCTATTAGCTCCTTTAATACCTCATAGGCAACTTGTAGCTGTTGACTATCCAGGTACGGGATTTTCCAGCCATTACCCTCCAGGCGTTATGCCCCATTGGAAAAATGATGCGTTATTGATGTTGCATCTAATCAAAGCATTGGATTGGGAGCACTTTGATATTATCGCACATTCTTTGGGTTCCTTATTGGCAACAACAATCGCAATTGCCCAACCCGAACGTGTCAGAAAATTAATTTTTCTTGATATTTTGGGACCAACAGTCAATTTGATAGAACAGGCCACAATAAACCTCCCCCAAGATGTGGCGACCTATTTATCCTATAATCAAAACCAACGCACTCTATTTGATAATCGCATCGCAGCAATCCATGATCGTATGAAAGTCGGGTCCATTAGTTATCAAGCTGCTGAAGCTTTAGTTTCTCGAGGTACTGTAAACAGTAAGGAAGGATGGCATTGGACTTTTGATAAGCGATTACGCTGTGTTGGTTTTACGCTTCCTTATGAAGACGAAATAAGGGCGATGTTTCATACCCTGGCCGCCCCCGCTTGCCTTATTCGCGCCAAGCAAGGAGTACCTTATCCTGAAAACATTTTTCAAGATAGAATGCAATCAATAAAAAATTTAACTCTTCATGAGGTCCAAGGCGGTCATCATGTACATATGGATAATCCTGAACTTATAGCAAATATTTGTATTCAATTTTTGAACAGTTAGATGCTTAGTAAATCATCAAATGATTTTATTTTGACTTTGACTATCATTTTCTAGTCTATATGGTTAAAATTAGCTATCTTTCTGCTTTTGTGGAAAGTAAAAAAGAAATAAGATTCTAAAGAGGGTAACTAAAATGGGGTTTAATTTTTTTAAAAAATACTATGACAAGGCAAACACTGCATTTGATGAGGTTGCGACAAACAACCCGCCAATTTACACTACAGTTCGAAAGTTAATTGATGAATTAGCCCACGTAGAAAGATTAGCTAAGGATCGTGAAGAACCACTTCATCCAGACATCTTCAATGCGGTACAGCAATTAAAAGCCCAATTAAATGATAGCAAAAGACAGTTTGATAACGATTTTAAAAAAGGGATACCGTTGTTTCTATTCCAACACCGCGTTCGAGATTTTGCTAATGATTGTCGCTCAGCCATCTATAGGTACGAGCCCACATTAATGGCTGCTCCTGGCGCTTTGAACAAGATCAGAGCATACATCAATGCTTTTCTGGAACATTATTTTGGAGTTGAGTCATATTTTAACACCGAGAAAAATGCTCTTGGATTGAAAGCGGAATTCAGTACAAATTATAACAACAGAAAAAGTGAACTCACTAAAGAAGTTTTTCGAAGTGACGGTTCTGAGGATACTTGCGGTCTAGGACTCTTCTGATAAGAATAAATTTCAAATAGCTCCCGGGTTTCGCTATGATGCGCCCGGGACTCTGTAAATCTTCGCATTCCAAAAATCAATTCTTTAATCTTTATTTTTAAATTCTTATCCTACCTAATCAATGCTATTATCAGTGAATAAATAACTAAATCCAAAAGGAATTGTCTCATGCGCCGAAATGTATCAAAAATAATCCACGTCATTCAGCTCAGCCTAGTCATTCTTTAGGAGTTAACCCTATGAGCCAAACGCTTCTCTTTACAGCGGGATTGATTATTATTTGGATCGTTGGCTACTTCCTGATTGTAGGGAGTCATGTGCTGATTCCTTTTGTGATTGCAGTTTTTATTTGGCATCTTCTTAATACCATAAGTAACATCATTCAACGCATACCCTCTGTAGGCCCCCGTCTCCCCGATTGGCTGAGTATGATTTTTGCTTTTTCAATAGTTACCGCATGTATTTTTATTTTTACCAGTATCATTACGGATAATGTCAATAATGTCATTGCAGCATCCGGGCGCTATCAAGAAAATTTATTAAAAATTTTCAACAATATTGATCAAAAATTTAATATAAAAGTATTGGCAAGTATGAATACTATGATCAAAAGCCTGAACCTCCAAACGATTTTTGTTAACGTTTATGGGGTATTTACGACACTTATGGGTTCTATGGTACTCATTTTATTGTATGTTGTTTTTTTATTTGTCGAACAACATTTTTTTCTAAAAAAAATTGATGCCCTATTCCCTACTTTGGAAGGCCGTATCCTGATGAACAACATCATTAGCCATATCGTGAATAACACCCAAACTTATCTCGGCCTAAAATCCATTTTAAGTCTCATTACTGCGCTTTCCAGTTGGGTAATCATGAAGTGGGTAGGATTAGATTTTGCCGAATTTTGGGCGCTTCTTATCTTTTTCCTCAATTTTATTCCTAATATCGGTGCGATTATTGCCATTGCTTTCCCAACCGCTTTAGCAGCAATACAATTTACCAGTTGGATTCCTTTTACTGAAATAATTCTGGGTTTGGGGACCATTCAATTTATCGTAGGGAATTTAATCGAACCGCGTTACTTAAGTAATTCATTGAACTTAAGCCCATTAGTTATTTTAGTTGCATTAGCCGTCTGGGGAGCAATATGGGGAATATTAGGAATGTTCCTGTCAGTACCAATCACAGTCATGATGATGATTATCTTTGCTCATTTTGAAAAAACCAGGTCTATAGCAATTCTTTTATCTCGGGATGGAGATGTCTTCAAAACTTATGAACTGTTATTGGAGAACCCTCCTGAACAAGATTGGGTTAAATATTAGAGGCTATACTCTTAAATAACTTTGACTCTAAGGACTTTAAAAAATGGATTTTATTAAAAAAACCATTGAATTAGCTAAAGAGAATGTGAAGCAAGGCGGAAGGCCTTTTGCCTGTCTCATTGTAGAAAAGGGTAAAATTATTGCCGAAGGAACCAATCTGGTAGCCCAAACCAACGACCCTACCGCGCATGCAGAAATTGTGGCAATAAGAAAAGCGACTGCGAAACTGCATACAGAACATCTTCTTAATTGTGAGTTCTATATTCTAGCTCATCCTTGCCCCATGTGTTTGGCCGCGATGTATTATTGCAGTCCGTTAAAGGTAACATTTATTACTTTAAGAGATGATTATAAAAAATATTATATTGACGATCGTAAATATTTCACCTTGGATAATTTTTATGATGAATTTGCGAAACCCTGGCAGGAAAGAAATTTGCCAATGACTTATCACGCCCACCGTGAAGCAATCGAAATATACAAGCTCTGGCAAGAACTCAATCAAAAGAATAAAAGTTAGAGTCAAAAAATTTGCAGTATCTTGTAGCCTGGGAACAAAGCAAAACCCGAGTTACGGCTGCGCCTGCACCCGGGCTACACGATAAGAGGCTGCAAACAGACCCAAATCAAAATCTTTTATTTTGTTTCCCAAAATGCAATATGAGCCCCTGTAGGATCTTTAATAATCGCAAAAAGCCCCATATCTCCAGCATGGGTAACTCCTTTTATTTCTTGAGCTCCATTTTGTTTTGCCTTTGCTAAAGTATCCGCCACATCCTTCACTAAAATATACGCCATCCAATGGGGGGGAATTTCATTTTGTTGATCTGTAGGGATTTGCCATATACCTGCAAACTCCTTATCGTCAGCTTTGATCAGGGTATAGGTCATTTCACCAGATTGTATTTCTTTAAATTGCCATCCTAATACTTTACTGTAAAATTCTTTCGCCTTTTTCACATCTGCAGTGGCTAATTCGTTCCAACAGAATTGATTCATAGAATTTTGTGACATGATGATAATCTCCTTATTTATTTTGGGTTTTAATAATAGCCCATAATTTCAAGAGATGTTAGAACAATTTGTCATAATTAAAAATTCATTAATAATCAATTAACTGTAATAATTCAGTTTGAAATTGTCCCGTCTTGGGGGAACTTAAACGATTTTTTTCTGCTGAGCCAACAAAGAATCCAGAGTCAGTTACATCAAAAAAACTATCTGAACATAGCTTCAAATAAAAAATTGAATCAATATAAAAAATATAATTATGAATAAAGGAACAAGCAAAGAGAGATTCCCTCTATTAATTGGCTTTGCTCCTGTGTTTATATTGACATTCATACTGTCTGTATTGGTTGAATCATAAAAAGTATCTTTATCCACAACAATCGCTTGTGGAGGCAATTGTTCGGATTCGGTTTTAATGCGATTGGTTTTTTTTACAGCAGTACCTATAGCCAGGAATTCGATTAAACCATTACCTAATTGATACACATAGGTTTTAACCCCGACGACATCATCTGCACCTATAGACTGGGCTTCTTCATTGATAATTGCTAATGCATTCTCACGCGCATGATAAATCATGCGCGTGAGTTCGTTAATTTCACCCCGCACAAACGCTTTAATTGCTGAAGTAATCCCGCCCACTAACCCTAAGGAGTAAACGGATGTGCCTAATAATAATTTAACAGGAGCATATCCTAGGCGAGCCATATTCCACATTTCAATATTTGTCATATCACTGGTAACTACATCGTGATTTGCGTCGGTTATTAATTGAGGATTTTGAGAAGCAGTTCCTATCATGAGCATTTCATTCACACCGCCAAAAGGCAAAACGGTGGTCTTAATGCCCAATACCGCATTTGCTTTGTATTGTCGCGCATGAGCAGCGATACGATTTAATGCCAAGTGTCTTGTTTTATTAAAAATATCAGAGTATTCCTTGATCTCACCGCGTCCTAAGGTTTTTAAACTACCGATTAACCCTCGGCCTAAACCCATAGAATAGGCAACATTACCAAAAGAAAAACAAATAGGTTTATAACCCGCATCAAGCTGGGCATATAATTCCTGACCATCCGCTGAAGTTGAAAACTTTTCCTTATCCGCGCCACTTTCTGCATAAATCACTGAGCCTATCGATAAAAACTCAACATTTGCCCCATGGAGAATCAATTGACTGGTAACTCCTGTAATCCCTGTTGCATTTTTGCTCACTGCCTCCTCTAATAAGCGTTTATATGCTGTTTCTCTACCTTGCTCTATAAGGGAAGTAATCTGGGTTAATTCACCACCTAGCATTGCTTTAAAACCCGAACCGACACTCCCTATAATTCCCAAGGAATGAACACTATTCCCTACAACAATCGACCCAGGAGAATAATTTTTAAGTTGCAAACAAAATATCTCATTTCCTGATAGCCCTGTGGTCATGGTCATAATTTTTATTCCTTAAAAATTATAATGTTATATATAGTGTAGTTGGTATTTTTTGTAATATAAGCCGATATAAAAATAACAAGAGTGAGAAATAGTGCATCAATCAATTGAGTGAATGGATCTTGAAAAGCGGGTTAAAAGGCAAATTCTAAAAAAGGTTTATTTGATTGCTCCAGATTTAAAAGCCGGTAAATATCTTGAGGCTCCTCCTCCTGATTATGAAGTTGTTTTTGATAGGCATTGTTCAATCGGTAAGCCCCATAAATAAGCGTTAAGCCTACAGCAACTGGCCACGAAGCTACGGCTGCAGTGATAATAAATGCTACTCCGCCCACATTGAATGCCAATCCTTTCCAAAATTCGCAGTAATTTCTGTTACACACTTCATTGAGTCTTCTTAAAAGTTGGTGATGATGCTCATCATCCAGAATAGCACCATTTGCCAATTCACGCCGCACGGCAATAGAGGATTTTTGATATTTTTTATATTCTTCGGAAGTGTTATAGAATGCATTGCCCAGCATACTAAATAATGCAAGCCCGGCTAAAGCAAGCGGACCGGTGCAGAGTAAACTTACTGCAAAACAGGTGGCAATTATATTTGCTCCTAAAACGTTAATTGCAAAATAAGTACTTTGAGCCTCCCATTCATCGTTTAAAACATCTATCTGACGCTGAATCACTGCTTGCTCCGGGACTGTTGCCTCTTTTAATTGCTCCTGTAATTCAAGCATACGCCCATGATGCAGACTCGCTTCAAAAATCCATTGAGCTAAAAGTAAAAGTGTATCAAATGTCAAAAAAGCAAGTGTGATGAGCGGGACAGCTGTCTCAGCAACGTGAAAAAATTTATCATATGTAGTCAATAAACCCACTACGGCCCAAACCAAGTCATTAGCCATTGTAAAGCCACGCTTTTCCATTTCTTGTTTCAGCACTTTTCTTGTTGATAATTCATCGCTCATTGCCGACTCGACAATATGTTTGATCATAAGTGTTAAATTGATGAAGAAGCGAAGTGCATAGAGCGAAATACCCAAATCAGTAATGGCTTCACGGGATTTGTTTAAAAAGTTAATGCCTTCTATAAAACTGTATTTATTGCCAAAAACTTTATTTATCTCTTGAATCAACTCAGAAATAGAACCCTTCTGCAGATAAATAATTGCATAATTTGCTAAACCGCGGCTGTAGGAAAATTGGGAACGCCTGGTATTTATAGTACCAATATATTGGCGCAGCTTGGAAATTCTAATTAATGAAGACAGAAAATCGCGGATGCTCGTTTCTACTTCTTCTCGTATAAATTCCGAGAAACCCGCAATCGATTTTTGCTTTTCTTGTATCGGGTCTATTTTATAAAATGCTTCTACTTTTTTGCGGCATTGTTTTAATTTTTCCAAATCAGAACCAACATAATCCAGGTGATAATAAGAAATCAGCAAATCACACAAAAAGTACATATAAAGCACTATGAGATTTTCTTCTGTCCATTGCGATTTATTAGAAATCAGCACTTGATATAAAGATGAAAACTCATATTTTAATTGATCTAAACGAAACGTTTCTTCTTTAAAAGAAAAATCGTTTTTTTTAAATGAATCGTTAAAAAAAGTATGTTTTATGAGACCAATTTTTGATTTTCCCATAAACTCATTGAGAGGAATTGAGAGAAATTGCTAAATTGTACTATGGATTACCAATAACAGATTAAAACAATAGTGTTAATTTTTTGCAAAAAAACAGTTAAAAATAGAAAAAATGAGCAAAATCAAAAGAAGGAGCTCAGAACGGAAATAACCTCTTTTTTTTCTAAAAACTAATTGATACACTCATTGCCTCAAATATCCATCAATCCGAGATATAAAGTTGATTTTTGATGCAAATAATCCCTCTGATTCCATTGAAAAGAATTCATTAGAAAAAGAGAAAGTAGTTATTATCATTCCGACGCACAATGAAGCGTCCGTTATTCAAACAACAGTAGAACAAGTTTTTACATCAGTAGAACTCATTGATCACTATGATATACATATTTTAATTTTTGATAGTGCCTCTACGGATAATACGCAAGAAATCGTTGCTTCATTACAGAAAAATTACTCGAAATTACATTTACAAACTGAACCCACCAAATCTGGACTTGGGTCTGCGTATTTGCAAGCCATGAATTTTGCATTAGTTTCTTTGAATGCGGACATTATCTTTGAGTTTGATGCAGATCTTTCCCATCAACCCAAATATATACGTCCTATGCTGGATATGTTGCAAACCTGTGATTGTGTGCTGGGAAGCCGTTATGTGGATGGAGGAAGTATTCCGAAAAACTGGGAATTACATCGCAAGTTATTCTCCATTCTGGGTAATTATGTTGCCAGGGCAGTGCTTACTCCCCAATATAAAGACTTTACCAGCGGTTTTCGTGCTACTCGCCGACAACAGCTTATAAAAATTCTGCCCCAACAATTTCTCACGAATCACTATGCATATAAAATGCAATTGCTTTGGCTTTTACATAAAAATAAAGCAAAAATTCGCGAGTACCCTATTGATTTTATCGACCGCAATATTGGATACAGCAAGTTACCTAAAAACAGTATTGTCGATTCATTACGCGTTATTTTTACCTTGCGTTATCAAGAAATCAAACGTTATTTAAAAATGTGTCTGGTTGGCTCATTGGGTATTTTTGTACAATTTATTACCTACAATGTACTGCGTGAATATTTTCAGTTTTCTCCTTTCGAAGCGTCGCAAATTGCAGTATGTACCGCAATTATTAATAATTTCATTTTGAATAACAGGCTTACTTTTAATGTGAAACATAAGTTACCCTGGTCTTTAAAAATAAAACGCCTCCTTCTTTTCACTATTTATTCAGTGTTTATCATTAATTTGCAAAGTTATTGGTTGCGGCTTGGAGTTCTTTGCTTTGGCAGTGGCCCATTGCGCGAAAATATAATCATGGGTATTGGCATAGGTTTTATATCCCTTTTAAATTACTATACTTATTCTCGTCATATCTGGGCGGAAAAACTTGTCCCTAGCTAAAGGTGAACTTGTTCATGATAAAGAATCTGAGGAAAATAATTTCACCTTTAGGCATTCAACTGGGTAATAGAGATACGCTGGAGGAGGAGGCACATAGCAAGATTATCTCGTGGGACTTTTTTAACTCGCGAAGTGTTTACCTGTGTTTAACCCTCTATTTTGTCATCCTGTTATTGATAGCCCCCATTAACATCTTATCTCTTGATACCTACTATTATTGGGACTGGAGCCGCCATTTGGCGATATCCTATTATGATGGCTCCCCCATGATTGCTTATTTTATTAGGCTTGCAACTTCATTGTTTGGAAATAATCTGTTTGCCTTGAGCAGTGTAGGCATCGCCGTAATGGCTCTCAGCAGTTGGATTATTTACAAGAGTTCCCGATTTTTTTTATCCCAGGAAGCAAGCTTTATCGCCATGTTATCATGGCTATTTTCGCCTCTTGTCACCTTGGATATTTTACAGCAAACCACCTATGACACCCCCCTTGCTTTATTTTGGGCCTCAACTCTGTATTTCACTATAAAATTTATCCAAACAAGCAGCGTAAGAGCTCTCTATTTAATCGGGATCAGTGCCGGATTAATGATGTTATCCAAATATTCCGGAATTGTTTTAATTCTTTCCCTGCTTATTTTTACAATTTTTACTTACCGCTCAATTTTTAAAATAAAGCATTTCTATTTTGCTACAATCTTAGCCATTATTATTTTTAGTCCCGTTATCCTCTGGAATTATCAAAATCATTGGCAATCATTCATCTATCAGTTAACCGCTCATAAACTCCATCATGAGGTAAACCCCATTTACCATGCGATAAAAACATTTTTTACCCTATTTGTACCCTCACTCAACATTATGCTTCTTCCTCCCTTTTTAGTACGAAACCAAGAAATGGATGAGAAAAAGTCATTAATTGTGACCTTGTGCCGTATTGTTTGTATTACTTTTCTTTGTTTTTACTTATATACCGCCACTAAGGCAGGGATCCGGGAATTCTGGCTGACACCGTATCTAATGAGTAGTGCAATTTTATTGGGATATTGGGCCACCACAGCCTATAAACGTGGATTTGCCATTTTATTGATCATGTTTTATGCCGTAATCAGTCTCTTCATTTTAATTAATAACACATCGAAATTTAATGTGATTAAATCAAAAAAACTTGTTGTTTATCATTTAATTCAAAAACTTAATGCTACATACCCTCAATTACCCGACACGATTTTTACATCAGGCTGGTTTGCGGCACGTATGCTCTTTTTCCTCCAAAATAAACCGACCATTTATACTTTAGGTTGTGATACCGCGCAAAATCAATATGCTCTATGGGGCACTGACATCAATAAAAAAATTGCCGATAAAACATTAAAAGAAGCATGGTATATCGATCGATACGACCGGCAGAGCTGCTTGGACCAATATTTTGATCACTGTCAAAAAATACCGACCCCTACCTATCCCTTTAGACATAAAGAATATGCACTTAATGTTTACAAATGCCAGAATTTTTAACGACCAAGTACCAAATCGCTCACTTGGGGTTGATTATCAACAGTCATCTTTTTTTCAGGTTGCGATTTGAGATTGATAAAATCCCGTGAACAACCTTGCAAACAACTCGTGGGGTGGGACGTAGTTAAGTAAGTGCACTTTTTATTGAATAATGGATCATGCATCAAAGTTTCTAAGCAAAAACTCACGATAGCTCAGGGTTCTATACTAAATCATTTGGCTCAGTCCATAATAGAGTTTACACTAATCTTCTTTTAACGTATTCATCGAATTATGTTACCATCTTGTTACTAGAGTTTGATAAGGACTGTCGATGCTTAAATTACTTTTTCTTTTTATTGCATTGTTTTCTTCAGTTTGTTTTGCTGATGAAAAAGAAATTGCAATTACTATAGATGATTTGCCTCTGGTTGCCTCAAGAATGAATACTCCAGGAAATCGTGAGCGTTCAACAGAGCGTTTTACGCAAATTGTACAAACTTTTCAAAAATATAAAGTCCCAGTTACAGGTTTTGTGATTGCAGGAGCTATAGAAAAAGGTCAATGGGATTTTCTTGAGCAATTTCGCCAAGCAGGCTTTATGTTAGGTAATCACACTTATTCACATTATAACCTGAATCAAATGAGTGCCGAAAAATACCTTGCTGATTTGGATCGCGCCGATAAAATTCTTACTCCAATCATGACCCAGCCCAAATATTTTCGCTATCCCTATCTGGCAGAAGGTGCTAAAGCCAAAAAGCAACAAGTATATGATTACCTCAAAGAACATAATTACACAATTGCCCCAGTGACCATTGACAGTAAAGATTTTGACTTTAATGCGATGCTTTATAAAGTTCCATATCGTTCTCGAGTAAATTACATTCAAAAATTAAAACCCCGCTATTTGGCTTATATATGGAAGCAAACTTTAAAGGCTGAAAAACGCTCTCAAGGGAAAAATGCCAAACAAATATTATTAATCCATGCAAATCTTCTAAATAGTTATGCGTTAGGTGATGTTTTGGAAATGTATCAAAAAAATGGATATAAATTTATCAGCTTGACGGAAGCGCTGAAAAATCCTGCGCCAATCATCAATTTCTCTCCTTCTATGAAAAAAGATACTTTGGGCGAAGAGTTAGAAAATGAACTTCTAAATCTCCCTAAGTTAAAAGAAAACTATGTGACACCTGAATAAAACAATTTGTATTTTGTAGCCCGGAGGCAGCAGCGAGCGGTGCCCCATTTCTGAACTGGGTTCCGCTCGTTGCACCCAGGCTCCAATGTTATTAGATATGATTTATTAAACAGGAGATTGTATGTTAAAACTCGCTATTGTTTTATTTCTTGCTGCAGTGATCTGTGGTTTTTTTCTTTTGACCGCGATATTGCAAGATAGGCCTGTTAATCAAAAAGTAAAAGCTCTGCATGGAGTTTTTGCAGGATTAGGCCTACTTATTATGATCGTGCACATGCTTACATTTATGTCAGGTCAATCTTCCCTGCTTATTGCAAGTTTAATTATCTTGATTGTTGCAGCATTAGGTGGCTTGACCTTGGTGATGCTTGCCAGGAAAGGGAAACCGCTCCCCAAATTGGCAGTAATAGTTCATCCAATCATTGCAATTGCTGGATTAATTGCGTTGATAATCTATGTCATGCCCTAAATTATTCAGGCCTACTTATTATGATCGTGCACATGCTTACATTTATGTCAGGTCAATCTTCCCTGCTTATTGCAAGTTTAATTATCTTGATTGTTGCAGCATTAGGTGGCTTGACCTTGGTGATGCTTGCCAGGAAAGGGAAACCGCTCCCCAAATTGGCAGTAATAGTTCATCCAATCATTGCAATTGCTGGATTAATTGCGTTGATAATCTATGTCATGCCCTAAATTATTCCGATTCAAACCTATTTTTTAACAAACGTTCACGAAGAGATTGGACCAGTGTTTCTGGTGCTTTCTCTGGTGAGCCAGAATTAAAAGGTGGTTCAGGATCATACTCCAAACCAAGTTGTAAACTTTGTGCTACGTTTTCATCAGTAAGTTTTGCAGCAAGATATAAAGCCATATCAATACCTGCGGAAACACCAGCTGCTGTAATGATTTTTCCATCTTCAACAAATCGCTTTTGAGTTGGTATTGCTCCCCAATTTTTCAATCGATTCATTACTGCCCAATGCGTGGTTGCATTAACTCCCGATAAAATTCCTGCTGCGCCAAGGATCAAACTTCCAGTACAGACCGAGGTAGTCCATAATGTATGTTCATGAGTTGCTTTAACCCATGCAAGAATTTCGGGAAATTCACGCAATGCGGTTGCATTACCCGCCCCTGGAACCAACAGGACATCGGTATGTGAAATATCGGCTAATGCATGCTCAGCAATCAGAGTGAGTCCCGAACATGCACGTACTGGTCCGCAATTTAAACCAACCCTCTGCACCACAACTTCTGGCAAACGACTTAGTACTTCATAAGGGCCAATTGCATCCAGAACAGTCATCCCTTCATAAAATAAAAAAGTAATGTGCAGTGGTTTATGCATCGCCGTTTATCCCTTCTTCACAAACTGAGATTTTAATTTCATGGCGCCAATTCCTTCAATTTTGCAATCGATATCATGATCCCCTTCAACCAAGCGGATGTTTTTTACTTTAGTGCCAACTTTTACTACCTGGGAGGATCCTTTTATTTTTAAATCTTTAATTACTGTCACTGTATCCCCATCCTGGAGGATCTGGCCATGCGCATCTTTGATAATTCGGTGCTCGTCATGTACATGCTCTTCTACACCATCTTTTGACCATTCATAGGAACATTCTGGACAAATGAATTGACTACCATCTTCATAAGTATATTCTGAATCACATTTAGGGCATTGGGGTATATGAGGCATATTTTCTTCCAATTCAAAAAAAATTAATTAAGGTCTGTTGACCATAGTATATCAAAAACGCTTGATTAGTCTCCTACAACCGTAATAACCAGATGACGTTTTTGTGATAGATAGCGGTGCTCATAAAGATAGATTCCTTGCCACGTCCCCAAAGCTAATTTTCCATTTTGCATGGGAATAGTTAAGCTTGTTTGCGTTAACACAGTCCGAACATGTGCAGGCATATCATCCTTACCTTCAATCACATGTTTAAAAAGAGGATCACCATCAGGAACTAACCGAACCAGGAAATGTTCCAGATCCATACGAACTTGAGGATCATAATTTTCACAAAGCATTAAAGAGGCGCTAGTATGTTTGAGAAATAAATGGCATAAACCCTGTTGTATTGAAGCTTTTGCAATAATATTTTTTATTTCATCAGTGATATCTTGCGTGCCTCGACCTGAGGTATTAAAGGAGATGGAAAACTGTTCAATTTTCATAGTGTTTAAATGATTAATTGTTTATTATTTTTTACTATCGCAAAATTTACATTACGATTCAAAACAAATTATCAGGTGTTCCCTCACTACTGATAACCCTAAGTATTTTATGTCTTGATTTATCCCCGCGCTGTAATATAACATTTCTTACCGGTACCTTAAATATTTGTGCAATATACTTCAACAATGCTTTGTTGGCACGACCTTCAATTGGGGGCGTATTTAAGCGAATTTTAAGCTCACCCTCATGAATCCCGACAATCTCTGTTTTTTTGGCGCCTGGCTGAACATATAAATGAAGGATTAAGCCTTCAACATCGTGTTGATACCACACAGTATAATTACCCCTGTAATTTTTTTTAATCAAGCAAATTAAATAATTTATTGATAGCTTACAAGATAAATCAGAATGAAGAAGTATGGGCGATTTCCTAGCCCTTTTATCAACGCTATAGGTAATCTACCTATCGCTTTATGCGCAATATCCATAGACAGTATAGTAGAAGAAATAGATTTTGAAAGTGACGCAAGATCATTCTGGATACCGCGCATAAAGCGCGCGGTACGTAGGCATTTATTAAATACATCTCTATTTCGTGACTCCCTTTTCGATCCTGCAGACAAGCCCTTGGACTGTAGAGGCATTTGTATTTTACTTACTTAGCTTCGCGCTCACCCAGGTTCAATCAAATTAATTTAGGTTGAGAGGCTCATGGTGCTTACAACCTTTTCCATACTGTCTAAAGTGGACGTATAAGTCTGATCGAGCAATTTGATATTATCTTCCACTTTACGACGGTTAAGTTCATCAATTTGTTCTTTTGTTTTTTGCATTTCAAGGGTTTGGGCAAAAAATGAATCAACATGAGTTCCGATACTCGGCCCGTTCTTTCCAATTTGGGATTGAAACCATGATTTCACTTTAGGAGCAGGATTCTCTTTAGTGATTAGACGCACAGGAAGTTTTCCATCGCTCAACGCTTCGGACAGATTATCTCCCGCTTTTTCTAATCGCTCAAGCAAACTGGAGTCATCGGTTGCAATAGCATGGCGTATGGTCGCATCACGAATGATAGTAAACATTTTCGTATAGTTTTCTATCTTGCCTTTTGTTGCACTTTCCAAATTTTTCTTGGCTGTTGTATAGGCTAATTTATCACCATCGAAAATAATGCGTGCATCTTGAGCAAAAATGGCCAATATATCGGGACGTCCTGTAGATAAAATTGCCCCAACAGTTGTTTGGGTGGCCTCTGGACTTTTATTTTCGAAACTGAGATCAGGATGTTTTGCAATAAATTGAATTAGGTCTAATGGTGGAACCAGAGCAAGCACCACTCTCATAAGAAGAGTCCTGCCGTTGGAATTTACTGCGTTCACCAACTCTGGATGGTCGGTAATCAGTGTTTTAACCTTTTCATATTCTTTTTTACTTACAGCTTCCCATAATGCATCTTCATAAATTGACGGCATTTTTTTCTCTCCCTATCATAAAAAATTGGCCAGATTATACCAAAAAAAGGGCATGCTGTCATATAATATTCCGATTATTGGGCAAAATGTACTACATTCCCACACTGTTTTGGTGGCTATTTTTGAAATGAAACATTGAGGCAAGATTATCCTTTACATGACTCAAGGGTTCATAATCAATGCCTAAATCACACGCATCACAAATCTTCTGAATATGTGATGGGCTTACTGTAGCAAATCCCATTGATTTTGCATCGTTAATAAGAATTTCGATTTTTTTTATTTTTTCTGAAATTTCTGGCTCGACCTCTTCATGCAAGTCGCTTAAAACACTGGATAGCTTTTTCAGTGCAGATTCATAATTACGCTGTTTCTCCGGATCAAATTCAATAAGTTCACTAGCATCCCTTATCGAATTCATAAAAAATCGATATCGTTCAATAGGTTCTGACTTTTTAGGCTCTTCAGACTCATGCCGTTCCGTACTGGTAAACTCAATAGCAGGTTTACTTGCATCCGTTACATGGTTTCGCTCTTCAGGTAACTGAATCGTATCAGTTTTTCCACCCTCCGATACTTCTGGTTGATGCGGCTCTATCGCCGCAAGTTCAATAGCTGGTGTACTTGACTTTACGTCAATGCCTAGCTCTTCAGGTAAATGAACAGTTTCAAGTTTTTCACCTTTAGAAATTTCTGCTTGAGGTTGTTCTATCTTCACAATCTCAATAGTAGGCGTATTTGATTTTACGTCATTGCCTTGCTCTGCAGGTAAAGGAGTAGTAGCGTTAAGTTTAGGAGAAAACTCAGGCTCCGTATCTATCGTTTCTTGTAACGAATTACCTGAGGTAGGAATCCAGTTCTCAGTGCGATCTTGTGGTGCAACAAACAGGTGTTTCATTAAGGTTATATTGAGGTCAAAACGTTTTTTTGCTTCCTCTGATAGTACAGGTTTAATGATACTTGCTATTGTATCTAAGTCTTTATTGCATGCGCTTAATAAAATTTGGGTAGACTCATAATGTTCAACTGTTTTTAGTTTCTCTTTATACTTTTGCAATTGAATCAACGTAGCATCCAATGTGTTGATTTGTTCTTCATTTAATTCGTCAACAGGACACTTTTTTAATTCATCGATGATTAAACTCAAACTACTGTCTATATCTTCTAAAGCATGCACACGTGCATTCTCATAATGAGTAGATAGCGTCTCCATCTCTTGCTTCCACTCAGTTTGAATTGCTTGGCTTTCTTTTTCAAAGTTTCTGACAATTTCTTGATGTTCCTCATAAATCATTTGCAATTGTGGCACTTCGTGACGAGCCTCTTCAAAAAAAGACTCAAGAACCTCCTGTGCAACTTTAAGTTTTTCTTGTTTCACTTGGTACTGTTTCTCAATGACCTCTATCTCTGATGAACCTGCATCCACTAGAGGCCCTTCAGGATACTCCATTTCCATTTCATTTTTTATTGCAATTAATTTATTATAAAGTGTTATCGCTTTTTGTTTTGTTTCTTCACCAATATTTTCATCTTGGGAAATTAAGTTTACTGCCTTTTGCATCAAGGCAATATGTTCCTCATAAGATGTATCTATGAGTTTAATTTGTTTTATATGATGGATATAAGTAATTCGTTTCATTTCCTCTTCATAATATTCATATAAACTCATATTAGTTATGCCATAAAGCGATTTTTCCCATTCAGATGTTGGAAGAGGTAATGGTTTAGGTGGTTCGGATTCGAGTATTGATGATTCTTTTTTTCTGGGGATAAACACAAAATTCTGTAGATTTGCTGCTGCGGTCAGAGCATGTTCTTCTTCAATTTCTTCAAGCAATGCAACTTCTTTTGCCAATAAATCCTTATCTTTGAAAAGCTCGTGAATGATATCAAAACGACCACTTACAGTTAGAAAAAAGAGTAAATTATGTTCGCACAAGTAGATGAACTCATCAAAAAATTGTTCATTTTGACGAATTACATCATTTTTATTTTGAATCGCATTAAGTCTTCTGAGCCATTCTAAATAAGAAACCAAAAGCGGATAAGTTGCCTCCGATAACTCGCGTTGCTTTAAGATTAAATCACTTGGATTACCCATTACGCGTTTTAAATGTTCATCTGGTGATATATGAAGGAGTCCCATCATTCACTATCCGATTTATGATCATATTTTATCAAAGTATAGTATTTTTTATATCTAATGCATTTATTATGTTTAATATGTAAATTATTTGCCTACAAAATCATGGGGATGAGTGCATGAGACTTAAGAGTGATTGGCTCTGTATATTTCTTCAGAAACTTGGTACAGAAAACGAAGTACAAAGAAACCCAAAGCGGATAACCCTATCCTCTGGAGTAAGGTGTGTGATAAAAGTCTAGTTCAGTTCAGTGCCGTACGTTTTTGGGAAGATAATTCATCACGCAGTAGCTCAAACATTTAGCATTGGTAATTTCAAGATCACGAAAATAGGTTATTTCTTGTAAATAAAAATCAAAAGTTTCCTGAATTGCTTCAAAATAGCCTTTAATAACCACTGAATAACGCATTTTTGCTGTATAGTGTATTTCGAGAAGCTTAGAGTATAAGCACGTAATTTCATAAGCACATTGCGTATGTGCCGTTAGCGCAACATCAAAGCAATTTACTTCAAGCAATTTATTTTTTAGCTTATCTATGTTGCCGAGTATATTGGAAATGTAAAAGTTAATTTTTTCCCTTTCTTCTTTATAAACCGCACCTAATACATCAGGTATTGAATGGACCATTTCCCGTAAAAAATTTAAATCCGCAATGTAATTTCCCAACACGTTGCTTTTCTTCATTTCTATGAATCGTGCTTGCCATTCTACTAAGTGCATCACGATACGTTTATATGCAATCAGTTCTTTTTCTTTGGAATTATCTGCAGTAGGGAATTGATTGTTGGCTTTCAAATGTTCTATCTGTCCCATCACCATAAAACATGCATTTTTAATATCTTCGAAGGTTAATGATTCAAAATTATTGGCTTCAATTTTTTCACTAATAGTATCAATAACCTTTACTACCTCTGGAGATAACATTGCAGTTCCAAATTTCAATATCACCTAGATCTGATTATAGTTCAATATTTAAACATAAAAGAGATTGCGTTTTGAATGGAGCGATACTCAATAGACCGCTTACCAGGTTCATTGCGGAAGGGAAGTCAGGGGCTAATAGATTGTTCCTGTAACCTAAGTAGCGCTTTTTACTCAGCGCTACACGATTCGTTACATAACCAATTCCACTATTTTGTTTAGCTGATCCGAGAAATCAACTTGTGGATGTGTCGTTTCTAACGATGTCTTAGGTTTCGGCTCCAGCTGGGGAACAGGTTTCGCTTTTTGCATCATTTGAATAGTCGATAGTTGCTTCTCAAACTCCAAAAGCTCAGATGGGTTAGTAATCCGCATAACATACATTCCACCTTTTTTCTCTTCCTCATCAATTTTCTCATTGAGAAATGCAACTTGTTGTTTTAGCGACTCTACTTGGTCTCCTGTTTGTTGATATAATTTACCAAGCTGAGCAGCCAATACACTCTGTTTATTTTTAATATCCAGCCCCAATGCATCGCTCAAATCTCGTTCCGGTCTTCTGAGCAATTCATTAAAATCCAAACGCCAATCTTCCATATCTTCTGGAGTAAAGACATAGCTTGCTACATAAGAAGTAATACTACCCCAAGTAGTTTTTGGCTTCATTCCTTCAACTATCCGCTCATGCAAATCCCTAAATCCAATTCTTAACATGATATCCTGAATTTTATCGATTTCTTCTGCTTGTAAATCAGGAAACTTAAATGTTTTGATTAACTCTCTATCGAGAAAACTACTGCGGACTTTTTCAGAAAAAGAGCTTAAATCTTTAGGCATTTGATCTGCGACCCATTCTTTTAAAACCAGAATTTCATTGACCTGAACCTGAAATTGCTTAGGAAACTGCTCCGCATCCGGTTTAATTTTCGCTCCAAACTTAAGCAGAGGTAATTGCTCTTTTATCAATCGGTCCCACGTTAATAGTTGCTCATTAGCTTGGACTAGTCTTAATTCCAAAGCTTTTCGTTCTTCGATTAGCACGTGAGCGCGTGAATTATATTGTGTAAAATTATGGAATAAAGGATGTGAACCAGCACCTTCGATTACCAAATCAAAATAATCACTAAAGCCATTATGCCCTTCTTTGAGCTTGACCTCTTTGACATCAAATCCATTTAACCCATTAAGTTTTTCTTTAAGATGATCCGCTTTGCGTGTTAAAAACTTGCTTGTATTAAGTAATTCTTTATGGTCCTCGCTAAACCGTCCACAAAGATTGCGAACCTCTCCTCGCAGACGAATGACAAACTCTTGCAACTTAGAACCTTTTCTCGCCAACTCTTCTACTTTATTCGCGAGAAAGTAATGCATTTCATAAAAACCATAAATCGTGTTGTTTTCAGCTTGCATGACACTTAATGCGTTTTTAATCGCATTCCATTCCTTATTTTTTTGTAAACGAGGCTCTTCCTTCTCAACATTTTGAATTGAACAATCCAATTTTCCTTTCATCACTTCATACAGAGACTCTTCTTTACAATCATGTATGAAATCAGCATCCAGTTCATTTTCATTTGAACTCATCGCCACTAATCCATCCAGAGTAGCCAAAGTTTCTTTTATTAATGTATGTGTGTTCTTATGGAGGCCAAAAGAGAATATCCATAAACCCTCCAGCTGCGCTTCATGTTTTGTCAATACTTTATACAAATTCTTAATTGCAATTTGCCTATCAGGAAGTGTTTTAGCACCTTTTAAAATGTGAGTGGCATTCAATATGGCATCCGCAGCAACAGTAACAGCGGAACGCTCAAGGAAATATCCCAAGCCGCGATGTTCTTTCATTGCCCAAGATAGAGTACTTTCCAAATCGTCAACAATTTCTACTGCCACTTGATCCAAATAGATTGTTTTTAAATCCAGCAACTCGCTTGTTTCTTCAAGACCGGCTTGTTGATACACCCTTAACAGTTCTTGAATTATTGGTTGCAGGGCGTATTTTTCAGCAAATCGATCTTCAGGCAGATAATTCGTATAATCAACTAAAAGATCAACAAGAATATCTAAATTCGTTGCACGCTCAATTTGCTTAACCAATAATGATCGTGTGGTTTTATTTAAATAAGAATTATTTTTTATAATACGACTAATGTCTGCAGCAAATAATTTTACTTGACTTTTAACAAAAGCATTGCGATAGGCTTCTACATTACCATCAGCAAACCGCAGCATCGCTCCGTTTACTTCCAATCCAGATTCAACATAACGACGCGTCTTTTTCTTCTGAGCAAACATCTCTTTTTTGCTTTCATGTTCTGCCAATCGATGAAGCTGCAATTGCTCACTCAATGACACTCCTTCCAGGTAATGGCAACGCAACGCATTGACTGAGTCTTCTGCAATGAAAGGCATAACCTTTTCTTTAAGAAACACACGTTGCTGATCCCAAATCATATTTACAGCAATTTCATACGCAGCTACAGCTTCATCCAGTGCTCCAGTTTGTAATTCTTTATTTGCATTACGATTACGACGCACATAAGGATTGGGATATTTTTTTTGGGGATCAGAATGTTCAAGACATTCAGTCCATTGTTCGCTCAAAGCAAGAGTTAAATCATCTCTTTGGGCCAATAACTCGGCATCCAATGTTCTCCATTCAGATTTTGGATAAACAAGATGCAAAAATTCTTTCCATTCCTGGAATTGCTGTAGAACAACTTGTTGTACACTAGAAATCGTTTGAATGTAATAACGCTCAACTGCAATGTCCTCATTTCGTTGTCTTTTTAGCTTTGCTAATTTAGCAAGCATGTTCTCCCGGCCTTCCTCGGACTGATAAAAACAAGATTGCGACAAAAATGCTCCATACTCTTCATAAATTACAATGTGCCTGCCTGGCTTATCCTCTCCTGCAATATGATTCATGATTTGCAGTGTGTCTTGAGGAGTATCCATTTCAGTCTGAATCGTCAAAAGCCCTCTAGAATGCTTTGTATCAAAAGAGGATTTTCGTCCGAGTGTTGAGGTAACAATAGTTATCGTATTGTCCTTACCAGACTGATTCTTTACCCAGTTTTCATGTAACTGGCCGGCATCTTTAAATGCGGCAATATTTTTTTCAGTAAACTGTGTTTTTAGTTTCCCTTCAAGGAATTCTACTTCATGGGCGTCTCGAGCAAGAATGACAATAGGCTGTCCATTTCTTGCTTGCTTGATAGCTTCATTAAGCGCGTGCAAATGAACTTCTTTATTTGCAGTTTCTTTTGCAGCTGCTTCTTTACGTTTATTTTTTTGATGAAGTGGTATTTGACACGCAACATTCATATCAAACTTGCTGCATTGTTCAACTAAACCATCTTGTCTTTCTAAAGCTCTAGAAATACTAACAATACGTCCTTGCTTTTTATAGTCATCAATGAGCTCTTTAGTTGAAACAGAATCAACAAAACGCATCTCTGGAGCAATAGCGAATTCCCAATCGGGGTATGCTTTTTGTAACCGAGCATGCAAAAATTGATGCTCCATAAAGGTTAAACCGCTTTGGTGCGTTTTTTGATTTATGGGAATAGCAAAATGCTGTGCTGTATCAGAAGGCGGAATAACAAAATCTTCGCCTTCAACGAAACGTTGAGCAGCTATAGCTGAATTAATCCATAAACTAAACTTATCCTTTGATAAGGCGTTTAACTGTGCCTTATGCAAACCTGTTGGCGCATACTCATATAAAAATTCTTTTAATTGGTCTATATCCTGATCCACGCTCCAACCGTTAGTCAAATGAAGAATTTTAAATTGTTGCTGATTAATAAATTCATTCACTAAGAAATAAATCCATGCATAAGGATTATTGTCGCTACCCTCATTACCCTCGGCTCTAATAGCAAGATTAAATAAAATCCTTTCATCTAATTCTGAAAAATCAGATCCATAAAGAATTAAATTACTTGATACACGATGACCAGCCTTGTAAGCGGTTAAGTTTTCATTCTCAGCTTTGGCCCGAGAACGATATAATGCCAAGTCACCTATAGTGGAATAGTTTATCCCGCCCACTTTATAGGTTCCTTTGGGAGCCCCTATCTCAATACTACTTGAAGCAATACCCAGAGAGGTAAAAAAATCTTTGGCATGATCTTTATAACTTTGAGCCATCAAATCACGGCTGGGAGCACACACATCAATGGTCCCGCCATCAGCATCAACCCATTGCATTACTGCAAATAATGCAGCTGCAATACTGTTCTTTTCCTCATTATCAATTTCCAACAACATATTGCTTTGCTGATTTTTTAATGACATTAAAATGGCAATAAGCTGTGTGGCGTCAACAAACTTTCCTGTAGCCCGGGAATATTGCTCCCGCAACACAGCAAGCAATCTTAATTGGGCTTTTAGCTTCTCATGAGCCTCAAGATCCGGTTTTCTAAGTGCAGCAATCAATGTATCTGATAATTCACGCAACTCAACGCGGCTGACTTTAGTTAAATTTTTATAGACTTTAATTTGTTTCGTCGTTGGATCATCGCCCACAACTAGAGTTAGAGGTTTATCTCTTCCTATCGCATTGATGTAGGTAACTTGTTGGGCTAAATCATATTGTTCCTGGCTACTTAAAGAAATTCCTGCAAAAATATCTTTAATGTTGGTAATGACTTGTTTCACTTGTGAGCTCTCAAATTGCTCATCAAGAACTTGTTCAGAGTCTTTTAGAACGATATCAAATGCATTTTTTTGCGAGGAACGCCCAGATTTTGGATCTTTATCAAATGCATCAACATAAGCCCTAAGATCCTGAACGTACCCATTTAATATTTTGATAAATGGCTCTATCTCGGGGTAAGGCGGATAATCAAATAATGTTGTAATTTCCTGTAGATATTGTTGATTTAATTCAAGCCCTGCCAGTACATCCAAGAGTTGATGAATATTTTCCTCAGTTGCACGCTCACCCAATATAAGCAATATTTTTGCCCAATTATTTAAGTCTGAATCTTCTGTGGCTTCCAATTTATCGACTGTGTTGTAAAAGCGAGTCAACTCAGCCTTGCTGCCTTTGGTACATGTTTTTATTAATAAAGTGAGTAATGGGACCAATGACTGTACTGAGGTTTTGGTCCGGGTAATAGAGGTGATTTTATCAATCACTTTTTGGAGTATTTCCGCATCAACATCTGGATCTGCTTTTTTTATAACATGAATTAGCGCATTGAATAAAGTTTCGGAATGTTTTGCGTCTGCATCCGTTAGGGGCTTCAATCCCATCATTCCTTTTAATGGAAATAAGGATTTCTGGGTTAAATTCTGAGTGAATGAATAACGTAATAAGTTTTCATACACCTCTTGTCCAAGATCTTCCCGGTATTTTGTTAGATAAGTAACCTCGCTCAAAGCATCACGTAACTGCTGCGCTGTATATTGTGGCGTTTCGTTTAATATTTTGCATAAAATAGCTAAGGGAGAGGCGACTAAACATGTTTTTCCTTGGCTCAAAGCATCCAGCAAATTCGTCATTTGCACTGCAGTTAAAAAAGACTTTTCAGGTGCTATGGACTTAATTCCATCAGTTAATAATGAAATACAACGGTGAAACTCAATGTTGTTTTGGTTTTTAATGCGCGTTAAGGAATTAATTAAGCCATTTACTACATCCAATTGCAGCCCATATGCCTGGAGTGATTCATCTATGGGTTGATCCGTATTTAATCCTTTAATTTGCTTCAATAGAAAATTATCAAAATCCTGATTTGTTTGTAATGGCTTTAAAGCGGCAATTAAGCTGGATTGAGCATTCGCCTTGATTTTAGATTTCAACACCGCCAAGTAGGATTTCTTTGTAAAAAATTCAGCCCCCAATGCTTGAGTCATTTGTATTTTTTCTTGAGGAAATCCGGATAAAGTCCAAGCAAACCATCTACTACCCAATAAATTTTTAACTTCCTGTTCTTCTTCAGCCAAGAACTCAAAGACTATTCTGGGGTTGATTGGTTGCTTTTTCAAATAATACAGTACCACTTGATGAGCATCCATCCAGGGTTGCAAATATCCTTTTAGTTTTTCTGGTAAATTCGCAAGCTTACTTTCGAGTTGCCATTCCTCATAACTTTGTCTCAGCACACTAAAAAGAGTAATCTCTGTTTCGTTAACTGCCTCTTTCCCTACTTTTAGATTCGGTAATTCAGCACGAACAATTTCAAGAATACCTGCTTTTTGATTTTCAACAATTGGCAGTGCACCTAATTTCTCTTCTGCCTTTGCCACCGAATCAACCGTTTTTATCAGTTGTTCCAGCGAAGGCAGTCGATAGGAAGCTTCTATATTAATCTCAGCGAGAATGGATAATAACTGTCCCCTACGTTCGGGCAGCATGTGATATACAGCTTGTGCCAGATTTTTTATTTTTGTCTCAAATTCACTATCTTCTTGCTCATTTCCGGTACCTTCTGGTATTTCATCGTCAAATAATGAAAAGAGTACCATGAACTGAGAAAGTGACTCGGGTTGATCGTGAAAAAGAGCAGGCAGAAATTGATTCAGTTTAGAAGGAGTAACCAAATGGTTTAACAAAGTTGGAAAAGAAAACTTCTGAATAGGAACCGTTTTTGTCTGCTCTATCGCAAAGCGTCTTTGATAATTATCAATAATTATTGATGCAGCATTGTTGTACTCTCCCATGAATTTCAAAGCAAGCGAACTCATCTCCAGGAAGTCTTGACGTGCTACATCTGGGACTTTTGCTTTTTGCATGGGCAATAAGATATCAATAAGCTGATGCAACTCATCTGCAGTGGGCATTGATTCCCAACGACATTGCTCCAGGGATCCCAAAAAAGCAAGAAGTACTGTCGACAACTGACTGTTTAAGTGTTCATCAAAGTCCTCGGTTATTGTAATGAATTGATTCAGCAAATTCTTAACCTGGGCATAGGGATCTTCGGTTTTAGAGCAAGCCTGTTGTCCTGTAGCTATCAAAGCAACAATACTGAGTAATAATATTTTATTCTGCTTATTCAGCTTTTGATTGTTACTAATTTCATGTTCGATTTTTTGATATACATCCAGTGTAAATGCCCATTCCTGCTCTCCGATAAAACGATAAAACCGGGATATAACCTCCCCATATGAATCATCCAAACGCGTTAACCAAGCACGCATTTCATTCGGCATCGCAGGGGCCGCATAATCAAGGGCCTCTTCATGGACGTTGGGCTTTAAATTCATGTGCCTTGATAATAACTTATACCTGTTATACCGACTGGCATAGTAAGCGCCATAAACATCAAAATCCAATCCATCGAGACACGTAAGTTGTTCTTCTGGATCACTGCTGTTGTTTATGATAAACAGTAAGCGATCTAATGCGGGCTTCATATGTCTAATATTTTTTAAAGCACAGGATAAAGGTAATTTCAGTTTCTTGTTTTCCAGCTGTCTCAGAAAATAATCATAAGCAGCAAATAACTCATTAAACTCGGTACGGGCACCTGCTGCTTTATGTTGCGCCACTAAAGAATTCCACCAGGCTCTCTGTTCACTATTTAATTCACTCAACTTTTTAAGGTTTGCAAAACCTTGAGTTGACATGAGCGCGAGATAATTTTCCGGTTTATCCAGAAACATTTCATTAAAATCTTTAAAAAGATTCTTTTCATGGAAGGTCTTAAGTTGTTGTAACAAAAGTAAAACACCATCGGCTCCAGTATGAATTAGCACTTGAGCCAGACCACGATAGTTGAGATCAGATAAGGGTAAAGTCTGTAATAATCTTTTTATCCGCTTCAATTTTAGCGCATCATTTTCTGTCAACTCTGACAGGAAAAAAACAACAGCTTCTTGACGACGTTCCGGCGTGCACTTTCTACTCAATAGATCACTAAACTCAGCTTTATAACGTTCCACATTTTCAGAATTTCTTTTCAAGAATTGGCGGTACGAGCCAACAATATTGCGGCCATTCGCTGGAGAAAGTTCAGGGACGAGCGTAAGAGGGGTTATTTGTTCGGGATGTTGATGTTCTGGCGCTTCACTAAAGCACAATACGTTTTTGCCATCCAGAGTTTGTTGTAAATAAAATCCTGCAGGTAAATTTTCAAAAAGCACGCCGTAAGAAAACTCAGGAAAATTTCGGATAATTTTCTCCATGGCAGCCACCTGCACATGGGTAATTTTCCTATCCAGTGCTTTAACTTGATTGGCCCCCTTACCTACCAGCCTATCCCAGATGGAAAGTAGCAGTTTATCTGATATGGCCAGTTGGCTGCCTGGATTCAATTGTTTTTTTAGAAAACTCAGCCACCTCTTACTATCTAAACTGGCACGATCAACTAATTCGCCCAAGTCTTCCGAGCGTATTTTTTCTGCTTCAACAACAGCACCGACAACAGGTTCCTCTTTTCGTTTTCTCAGAGTTGCCTTTTGGAATCGCGGTTGAGGGTGTTCCTGTTGGGATTGAATCTGATATTGCAATTGTAGACTAATGCTAGGGCCTTTTGTCCCCTCCATCCAATTCTTTTTTGTTTTGCGTATTGTATTGGCGGGGGGTTGAAAAGAAATGGGTAATCCAGGCAACTCCACCTGATGTTGGAATGCAAGAGAAAATTTTTGTCGTTTAGCCATTAGATAGACATTATCGAAAGGCAATTGATATTGCCCCTGCTGGGGAGAAAATTTGAATTTATAAAGTCTGGGACGCTCTGGTTTTAAAAGAAATTCAGTCAATTCATTGAATTCTTCCTGGAGTAATCCATCACACCCCAAAGACAGAGTAACTTCTTCAGAAACCAACTTATCTTGCTCGAAGGTGGTTTCCAAATAGGTGAGAAAATCCTTGATATTATTAAAATTATCTTTGCCCACAGCGATTCTCATACAACCATGTCCCCCAAATAAATCCTAGAAAAAGGAATTGGGGCCGCAGCGAGCAAACCAAAGGTGCTGAAGATGTTGGATTTTTTTGAATTTTTTCGCGAAAGCAATAGCAATACTACGGTGAGTGAAAAAATTCAAAAAAATCCGGCAGATTCGGTACCTTTAGCTTGCGCAGTAGGCTTCAACTGCTTTTTTCTAGGATAATAATACTAAGACTTTATTATCCAAATAGTGCGCAAATATATCACATTTTTAATGAATAAAATATGAAAGATAGCTCATAGTGACTTGAAAATTTGATTAAAAAACCTCTAAAACGGCATTTAAAAGCTGCTGGGTATATGCTTCTTTAGGATTTTTAAAAAGGGATTCACAACTTCCAAATTCAACACCTACCCCATTCTTCATGACGAGCACTTCATCAGCAATATAGGAGACTACTCCCATATTATGAGTAATAAATAAATAAGAAATACCTGTTTCCTGCTGTAATTCCTTTAATAAATTGAGGATTTGTGCCTGCACAGAAACATCTAACGCACTGGTTGGTTCATCACAAATCAAAACATCCGGATCTGTGGCCAAAGCGCGCGCAATGCAAATTCGTTGTCTTTGGCCACCGGAAAATTGATGCGGATAACGCTGCAAACTATTACCAGGTAAGTTAACCTGATTTAACAACTCCTTTTGCCTTATGTTAATTATGGAACGTTTCATTCCTTGGGCATGCATGCCCTCGGCTATTATTTCTCCTACTGTCATTCGTGGATTCATAGATGAAAAAGGATCTTGGAAAATAATTTGAACTTTTTTTCTGTATTCCCTTAATGAACGTCCTTTTAATGCCAGCACATCGTTTTCTTTATAATGGATTTCGCCACCAGAAATAGGCAATAAACGCAACAGAGCACGACTGGCCGTAGTTTTTCCGCATCCTGACTCGCCTACTAAAGCTAAGGTTTTTCCTTGCTGCAAACGAAAGGAAAGGCCATCAACTGCTTTAAAAATAACTTTATTACGACTGAATATTCCTTTTTTCTGGATAAACCCAACAGATAAATTATTCACTGTGAGTATTGTTTTTGTTTCAGAAGATGCAATATTCCAGGCTATTTTATTTTTTTGTAAAGGAGGTAGTTCATCTAAATCAGGATATAAATGACATCGGACCAGTTGACTATTTTGTTCTTGTAATTGCGGCTCCTCTATGGGACAACGCTCAAATGCATACATACACCGTGGGTGAAAACGACATCCCGAAGGCATTTCTTCCAAAGAGGGTACAAATCCACGAATTACGGACAACCGTTCTTCACGTTTTGCGAAAGAAGGCACAGAAGCCAACAACTGCTGTACGTAGGGATGTTGCTTTACTCGTGAAAAAAAATCATCTACAGAAGATTGCGCCACTACTTGCCCTGCATACATCACACACACTCGGGATGCCATAGCCCTAAGCACTCCTAGATCATGCGTAATGAGCAGTAAACTCATTTGATGGTTTTTTTGTACTTTTTTGAGTAGTGCAAGGATTTGAGCCTGGATTGTAACATCCAAAGCTGTGGTGGGTTCATCAGCAACTAAAACATCAGGTTTACAAGCCAAAGCCATAGCAATGACGACGCGTTGTTTCTGTCCGCCGGACAATTGATGGGGGTATTGATGGATTTTAACTTCTGGCTGAGGCATTTCTACTTCAAGCAGTAAAGATAATAATGCCTCGTGCAATTCCTTCTTAGTAAAGGAGGCGTTACATTTTACCAAAGCTTCTGTTAACTGTTCTCCTATAGTCATCACCGGATTGAGTGCCGTCATTGGCTCTTGAAAAATCATTGCAATTTTGCGGCCTCTCAATTGCCGCATCATCTGTTCCGGTAAATCCAGAATGTCTTGTCCATCCATATGAATGACACTATCAATTCCATAAACACCGGACCTGGGTAATAAACGCATTAACGCCAAAGAAGTTAAGGATTTACCACAGCCTGACTCCCCCAATAAAACCAATGTTTCACCAGGATGTAAATTAAAACTGACCTCATCCAAAGCAGATACCGTTTTTTGGTGATTTTGAAAAGCTACGGATAATTGATGAATTTCAACACTATTTTTTTGCATATGTTTCTGTTTCGCTTGATGAAGCACCACATAATCCAGGAAAGCGGCTTTATTCATTTCCCAGATTAGGTTCTGTTCCCTTTACTACTATCTTGGCCAAACTACCCTGATTTTCTGCGTTCCGATGCTCACATACTCCATGTATGCTGCGCTTCGGTACTCAAAAATCAGACCATTTTTACTCAAGCTAGCGAAATGGAAACAGGACCTAGACGGCCCAAATCCAGGGTTCAGTTACGACGTTCCGATCTTCTTCCGCTTGCAGAGCAGGGGATCTTTATAATAGATTTACAAAAGGAATATTCGTCTTTGGTCTACTGTATCATAATATATGGTAAAATAAAGCTAACTTTTATTTGAGAAATACCCATGTCAGAAAACTATACTGCCCAAGCAATTGAAGTCTTAAGTGGACTGGAACCTGTTCAGCGGCGCCCCGGCATGTATACCGATACGACGCGCCCTAACCATCTGGCACAAGAGGTGGTTGATAACAGCGTGGATGAAGTATTGGCAGGCTTTGCAAGCAATATACGTGTCACACTTCATGAGGATGGTTCTATTGAAGTAGAAGATGATGGTCGCGGTATGCCAGTCGATTTACATCCACAATTAGGCTTAAGTGGTGTTGAAGTCATTATGACTCGCTTACATGCTGGAGGTAAATTTTCTGATAAAAATTACAGCTTTTCTGGTGGATTACATGGAGTCGGTGTTTCTGTAGTAAATGCCCTTTCTGAGCGTCTTGATGTCACAATTAAACGCAATGGAATTATTTATCAAATGTCTTTCGCCAATGGCGATAAATTGTGCGAATTAAATGAAGCCGGCCTTACTAAAAAAAGGGATACAGGTACAATTATCCGCTTTTGGCCCAATGCCAAGTATTTTGATACCACCCGTATTTCAGTAAAACATCTTACTCATGTGCTTAGAGCAAAAGCCGTGCTTTGCACTGGTTTGGCCATGACTTTTGTCAATAAGACAAGTAATGAAGAAATGCATTGGTGTTATGAGCAAGGACTTATTGATTATTTAAATCAATCATTACCCGATGGAGAGTACTTGCCTGAAGAACCCTTTACAGGCGAATTCAAAAGCGATGAAGCAACTGTTGACTGGGCTTTGGTTTGGTCTAATGGTGCAAACAGCAGTTTTAATGAAAGTTATGTGAATTTAATTCCAACTGTTCAGGGGGGTACTCACGTCAATGGTTTACGATCCGGTTTATTTGATGCCATGGCGGAATTTTGTGAACTAAGAAATCTACTGCCCCGAGGAGTAAAACTTACCGCAGATGATCTGTGGGAGCCCTGCCAGTATGTATTATCAGTTAAAATGAAAGAACCTCAATTCGCAGGCCAAACTAAAGAACGCTTAAGTTCCCGTCAAATTTCAGCCTTTGTCAGTAATGTGGTTAAAGATGCTTTTGCATTGTGGCTCAATCAACACCGCAACCAAGGTGAAGCGATTGCTTCTTTGGCAATTGACCGTGCACAAAAACGTTTAAGACAAGCAAAACAAGTAGCACGCAAGCGGGTAAGTCAAGGACCCGCTCTCCCAGGTAAATTGGCTGACTGCTTACTTACTGACTTAAGCCAAGCTGAATTATTTTTAGTAGAAGGCGATTCGGCAGGCGGCTCAGCAAAACAAGCACGTAATAAAGACTTTCAAGCAATTTTGCCCTTGCGCGGAAAAATTCTTAATTCCTGGGAAGTGGATTCATCACAAGTCTTGGCATCCCAGGAAATTCATGATATTTCCGTAGCCATTGGGGTAGATCCTGGTTCTTCTGATCTAAGTGGGCTTCGTTACGGTAAGATATGCATTCTCGCGGATGCAGACTCCGATGGAGCACACATTGCAACATTGATTTGTGCCTTATTTTTACGCCATTTTAAACCCCTGGTTCTATCAGGACATGTATTTGTTGCCATGCCCCCACTTTATCGAATTGATGCAGGCAAAGACGTTTATTATGCTCTGGATGATGAAGAGAAAAATCGCATCCTCAACCACTTGGCACAAACAACCCGAGCTAAAGCAAATGTTCAACGCTTCAAAGGCTTGGGTGAAATGAATCCTATCCAATTACGTGAAACAACCATGGATCCCAACACCAGACGCTTGATTCAATTAACCATGGATGATGAAGAAGGAGCTGAAGCAATTATGGATATGATGTTAAATAAAAAAAGAGCAAGCGACAGAAAAGTCTGGTTGGAGTCTAAAGGAAATTTAGCTGAAATTTAATTTTTCCTAGGCATAATTCCTATTAGTAGCCTTGGTGTCTGAGAAATCGGCAGCAAAGCAATACAAAAAGATATTAAAGTGCATAGGCCAATTTTTTGTTAAAGAACAAAGAATTTCAGGAAGAAAGCTTCTTTTGCTGTTATTAACTGTTCAATTTCTATGGTTGACTCAATAACCCCATGAGTCATTGTAATTTTCTTTTTATCTGCTACTATTTCGCCGCCTTAATAATCATTCATTACGCAGAGACTGCAAAATGCCCTTAACCACCCAAATCAGAACCTCCTCTAACCAACCAGTTAATTATAGGATTCATAAATTCTCAGGAGAGACATTACTTGGTCCACGCACAGAGGTGAGGGTTTTTGTAAATGGCAAAGAGATTGGTTATATGAAGTATTCTATCCAGGAAAATTGCCTTTATATCCATCGTATGGATAATTATACGATTAATTCTGATGCTCCATATAAATATGTTGGTTCTCTTTTGTTTGAATATGCCTTTCACAAGAGTATCCAAGCTGGTAAAGATGGTCGTATCGAGCTAGATGCTATTGATAATTCACCAGCCGCCTATTTTCATATGGGACTAAGGAAAAAAGGAACCGGGGCTATGTGGTTACACAAAAAAATATCTGAATATCAAATTACTAAATCACCCGCTATAAAACGTGAAATTGAAAAAGATTCTTTTTACCAGTCCTTAAAAATAGATGCTGAGACATTTGCCAGGAAAAAGGGTTTAACATCACTTTCTTTTGAAGAGATATTGAAATATGGTGATTACAGTGCCCAGAATGATGAGTTTGCTAACAGAATTGCCAATGCTAAATCTTCCGGTAAAAAACTAACCAATTTGGACTCATTACAATGTTACATGCATGGCCTCATGTATCTACCTCCTGAGATCATAGCCGCCAAAAAATTAGAACTATGCCAATTTAAGCCCATTGGGAGTAATACGTTTTTTAGCAAAGACTGTGCTCGCGCCAGAGTAAAAAACTCCACACTCATTGAACTGGTCAATAGCGGAAAACTCGACTCATCTAATGCCGTGGAAATTGATGCAAAACTATCAGACAATCCCAAACTTCAACCATTAGTCAACCTGCTCGTGTCACCTCGTGGCTTAAAAATGATGAAAAAAAACTACATCTCAGGTTGGTTTGCAATAATCTACTTTAATAAGAGTTCACTGGAGCATATTATATCCGCCAATGGTTTAAAGTTGTTTGAAAATAACTACATTAATTCCATGAGGCAATTAACTAATCTTCATCCTTCATACTATCCAAAATTGTTTAGTGATAGCGGATTGAAAGCCTTTGAAAGTGGAGAATTATTGATGTCTGAGGCAGGCTATTTAAAAGATGCCCAAGAAGAATTTTTAGATAATAGTCAATTTGAATTGTTACTTGAACGTGTTGCAGCAAAGGATAGTATTTTTCACCCAGTTGCCAATAATTATTCATAACCACCTTTTCTCTAAGACTTTTACTTGTTTGAAATTAGGATTAAAACTCATTCTCAAATTGATTTTACAAACTGCATACTGCATAACAGATCCGCATAATATTTTGGGAAATACTATGCGATCATAAACCTCATGCAGTCAATAAACCACGCTCCAAACTCCCCTATATGAGCAATAAATAATAGCTACCACTTGAACAATGGGATTAAGTTAGAATAATCATCCGTCCATAAAAACTGCTCGTCACTGGTATTAAAGTGCCAATGAGTCCCTTTCATAATTTGAAAAGCCAGATTTTCATTAGAAGTCAAAAAAGCCCACTGAGAATCAAACTGACCTAATGACAGAAGGCCTTTATTATTTAAATAAAGCACCTTCAACGCCAAAGACCTACCAGCAGCATTGATCACAGCGAATAATTTCATATGCCGATTACTTAAATGAATCAATATGCCCCCGTCTTCGGTAATTTTTTGTTGATATAAAGTAAATGCTTCAAGAGTTAATAAATGTACAGGAATTGCATCTGAGCTAAAGGCATCAATGACTAATAAGTTTTGGGAATGATCCGGTAATTGTTCTACAGCCAATCGTCCATCATTTTTTATAATGGAGACACGTGGCGCACAATTATGTAAGTAAGTAAATAATTGGGGATTTTTTGCGAGATCAATGACCTGATTATCAATCTCAATTACTTTAATCTGATCTTCTTTTCGAAATTGACAGATCATAGTACCAATACCTAAGCCTATAATTGTTACGGATAAAGAACTCCATTTTTGTTGCATGGCATCCACCAGGGGTTTAACCGCTCCATAATAGGAAGTCAGTCCAGTAGGTTTTTTCTCTCCTGAAGCCTGCAATCCATGCACTGTAGACTGATTGATCAGGACATGTGTTCCCTGTTTATTTATTACTTTTTTTACCCCATAAAAATTGCGTACCTGGATTAAAATTGAGTCATTTTGCAAGAGTGGTGAAAAAATAAACCCAAATAAAATGAATAACGATAAAATCAAACTGGTTTTACTTTCTTGCCAGATAACGATAACAATTAATGCCAAAATAGCGCAGATCTGAAAGGATGAAAAACCTCCAGGCCAATAAATACCGCGAAGAGTGTAATGAAGAAGCATAAGAGCCAGGACAACTACAGGAACCCACCAGCCATACTTTCTTGGGACTTGAGGTAAAGCAAAAAGACTTAGGAGGATTGCCAAAGGATATTCATAAATCTGGTTGAACCAACGGGGTGCTAAAATTCCATTGAACACCCCCGCCATTACCCCCCCAAGAGCCAAACAAAAATAAAATAAAGTAAGAGACTGGGGTTTAGGCCTGCTGAAAAATAACTGACTATGGCAAAGCAATGCTAATCCGAAGAAACTCAACAAATGAAACAAGATACCTTGCCAAGCCTTTATTTGTCCTGCATTTAAAATAAAGCCAATAATTGGAAAAATGAGAAAAAATACACTATTTCGTGCTATCCAGGGAAATGAAATTAGGGGTTTGTTAGTAAACACAAGCACAAAAGTAAGCAGATACAAAGCCAAAGGCAATACCCAAAATAAAGGGGTTGCTGCGATATCTGTAGTAATATACAAAGTCACTCCCAGCATTAAACTGCATGGAACAAAACTAAAAAAAATCCAATACAGTATTTTCTGCCAAGACCAGACTGCAGCGAATTCATTTTGTTTTTCAAGCGGCTGATAACGATTAGCAATGAGAATAAAAAACAACAGAACTACATAGACTACATAACCTATGTTCCATAAATAAAATTGATTTTTTAACCCTATAAAACGTTCTATTACCCAAGGATAAAGTAATAAAGACAAGAGACTACCCAAATTAGAAGCAGCATATAAAAAGTAAGGATCTGTGGCGCCTTTTTCTTTAGTCTGGCTGTACGCAAACTGCAATAAAGGTGCTGAAGCACCAATAACAAGTAAGGGCAATCCCAATTGGGTGAATAAATTAGATAAAATGCTCCATTCAGGAGATTCATGAAGGATCAAGGGTTGAAATACAAGCGGTAAAGTAATAAAACTCAAAAAAACAAATGCGGCGTGCATCATTCGCCATACACTTGGTTTATTAAAAAAACCAAGCACCACGGCATATCCATAAGCAATCAGCAATACAACCTGAAAAAAAAGCATGCATACGGTCCAAACTGCCGGTGTTCCACCATAAACAGGTAATAAAGATTTAGCAACCATAGGTTGAATGCTAAATAAAAGAATGGCGCTTAAGAACAAACTAATAGGAAATAAAAAACGCACTAAGCATCCTTGGCTAGAAAACTCCACCTATAAAAATCCATTGTAAGATTACCAAAACGGTTATTCAACTTATTGTGGCAAGGTCTGTTAAAAGATGTAAGCAAAGGTTATATTTACCGTTATTTTCCATTATTTTCGGGAGTAGCTATGGATGGTTTTCCTAATGTAAGTGTAAATAGTTATGAACAAATAAGAGATACTATCAAAACGGGAGATCTCCTATTTGCTTCGGGAAACTCCTTAATGTCTACTATGATTAAAGGGGCAACAAACAGCGTGTGGAGTCATGTTGCATTTATTGTGCGCCTGGAATCCATTGATCGAATCATGATTATGGAAAGTGTTGAAACCCTTGGGGTACGTACAGTGCCCTTAAGCAGTTATGTACGTAATTATAATGGAAGCGGTCAGGGATATCCTGGAAGGTTAATGCTGGCTCGTCATCAGGATTTCCCTACAGACTCTCTTGCAAATCTCTCAAAACAAGCAGTTGATTTACTTGGATATCCTTATGATACTGAGGAAATACTCAAAATTGCTGCGCGAATAGGAATGAGTGCTTTTGGTTTTGACAAAACAAGTCCCGAGGTTATCTCACAACATGCATTCATTTGTTCTGAATATGTCTTCATTTGTTATAAATCCATTGGTATTACAATAAACTACAATCCAAAAGGCTTTATTGCACCGGCAGATTTTGCGAGTTCACCCAAAGTGAAACCCATGTCGTATATTGTATCGTAACCGCTCACACTATTGAAATAATTAGCAAGTAGATTGGATCAAAATGATCTGAGTGATCGTCAGTTTTGAGAAACCCCCACTAAATTTTTCGCCTACCTACCGCGCTTAATTTCTTCGTCTACGTACCGCGCTTTATGCGCGGTATCCAGGGGATCTTGCTCTAGAAATGCTCAGCGGCATCTTAAAATATCGTTCTGGATACCGCGCATAAAGCGCGGTACGTAGGAAAGCAGTACGTAGAGAAACTTAAGTGGTACATAATAAATTTAAAAAACTGACGATCGTTCAGGCATAAAACACGGTATGTAGGCGAAAAAATTAGTGGATGTTTCTTATCAAAAAACTGACGATACCTCAGGTCAAAATGACCCAATCTTGCAACTCTCCAAGGAAGACTAAAAGCCAAAGCGCGCACAGCGAATGTAAATTAAAAAAGAACACAGCTGAGAGTGTCATTCCCGCGTAGGCGGGAATCTATCCATCATATTAATTCATTACTTTGTTTGTGAGATGGATTCCCGCCTGCGCGGGAATGACTGGGATTTAGATCAAAATGTATTGTTACTATTAATATTGATTATTAGAAATTCTTGTGTATAAAAAAATGCAAGACAGTTGCACACCATTTATCAATAAGCGAGAACAGAGTTACATTGTATCATTACACTGATCTATCTTGATTCATTCTTATTGGATGACTCGCCAATTCGTTTAAAATCTTTTTCGCCAAAAATGGCCGAGCTAAATAGATAATATTTAAATTCCAACAAATTATTGCTGGGATCTTTCAAAAAAAAGGATAGATGTTCAATTCGACTTCCACTAAATCGTGTTTTCAATGGAATTTCAAAAGAAACCTGCTCCCTTTTAATTTTTGTCAAAAAAGCCTCAAACTCATGTCGCTCGAGAAAAATTAAGCCGAAATGTCTTGGGTAAATACCTTCTTGTGAAGGAAGGATGGTATCCACTTTATGTGCCACAATTTGATGATTGTCGAATTCTAAAATCAGTGCATGCTCCGATTCACGTCCTAATGAAAAACCCAATTTATGGTGATAGAAATCTTTTGCGAGAGCAAGATCATGCACTGGGAATGCGAGATGAAATAAAGTATTCATGAATTTAATTTCTTAATCGTTTTTTGTTTTTTCCATATTCCATTCTTCTGAGCCATACATACTCCTTGTATTGGTCTATTCTATAAGAATAGCAAAAGCAGGCACGCTGGAGATATAAAATTTATATTAATTAAGAAATAAGTATGTAAGAATATTTACTTTATTTAATCCAATTTCAATATAAAATGCTTTTAAACACTATTTTTGATTATATTATTCATATTGATGTTTATCTAAATGCCATTGTTTCAAACTATGGATTTTGGACTTATTTGCTTTTATTTGCAGTGATTTTCTGCGAAACCGGACTTGTTGTGACCCCTTTTTTACCGGGAGACTCGTTACTTTTTGCTGCAGGCAGTATCGCAGCGCAACCTGGGAACCCATTAAATATTTCAATTTTGTTGCTGCTGCTTTTTCTTGCCTCAGTTTTGGGAAATCAAATCAATTTCTTGATTGGTCGTTTACTAGGTCCTCGTATTTTTTCTACCGATAAATCCTGGCTGCTTAATAGAAAACACTTAGAGGAAACCCATGCATTTTATGAAAAACATGGAGGTAAAACGATAATTTTTGCACGTTTTCTTCCAATCATACGTACTTTTGCACCTTTTGTTGCAGGTATAGGGACAATGCGAATTGTTCATTTCTCATTATACAATTTGATTAGTGCCTTAATATGGATCGTCAGCTTGTTGAGCTTAGGTTATTTTCTCGGCTCCATTCCATTAGTCAAAGAAAATTTCACTGTAGTAATTTACGGGATCATTTTTATTTCAATATTACCCCCCCTTCTTGCTTTATTAAGTCGAAAACGAGCCTACTCAGATGAATAAATGCCGCCTTACTTCATAAGGTATTTGTGACTCTTAGTAGAACGTCAGATTTGCGCTGAGGTTGAACGAACAAAATATGGCGTTCCAGCGTGGACGCTTACAAAGAAATTACCAGTTCATCAGGAATTAACTCCTCTTGAAACTCCTCTAAAAGTACTGAATAATTTTTAGAAACATATTTTAAATCTTTTTTATGATGCGGGTCATTTGCAGCTAATAACCCTTGTAATAACATAGTCCTGAATGAATGAGGATGAGTATTGCCGTTTTTACTATCTTCTAGAAAATCCATTAACATATTCTTGGCCTGCTCAAGGTCTTCAACTAAGGAAAGCTGTTCATCAAACTTACTGGCTCTTGTCCTCCCGGATGCGCCATGTCTGTGAAAAAGTGAAAAAATAATTCCATCACTATAGGTACAATATGCTATTACTGCTCGATGGACTATATGAATTAATCGATTTAATTCTTTTTGATCTTCCTTTGAACTCATTGACGTTAAAGGTATCTCATCACTGTGATTAAAAAGAGTTTGGTTATAAATAGAGTATTGAGGCTGTCTCTTCATTACTTGAGGTTGAGTTTTCTTTTGCGTACCTACTTCTGTTTTTTGGAAATTTTGATCTTGGATAGGTGATTTTTTTGTAACAGTATCTTTTTTAAGTGGCTTAGGTTCTGTTTCTAACTCAATTATTTTCTTACTGCTTAAACCGGGTAGCGAACTGACCTCAAGGAGTTTAGTGGGCTTTGCTAAAGCTTTTGACATTTTTTTAACTATTGTCGCTTTTGTAGTCCAATGGATGTTACTCTCGTTATATAAGGTAATCACAGGGTAAGAAGGTTTATCACGTCCATTCACCTTACCGACTACATGGAGATTTACATGAAGTTGATCTGCAATTTCTTTCAAGTCATAATGAGTTGCCCATCTTCCTTTTTCTTTAATCTTTTCAACGCCTTTTAAAATAACTGAATCCGGATTTGCTTTCCTGTCCACTACTACGTCTTTTAGTAATGCCTCTTTGACATGAGTATTTTGTATTCTTTTTGCTTCCTTCTCGCTTTTATCTGTTATCAGTGGTACTAGCGATTGAGCAGTTTCTATTGCCAACTCCTGGACTTCACGAGAAAAAGCTAATTCGTTAAACTGGCTTATCTTGGCAAGTGAATCGCCTTTTCCTAAGAAAAAATCTACCAATTCCATGAACTTACAAAATATTGGAGTGGCTTCAATATTGGCTCGCCCATCTTTTAATACGGCTTCTGTTATTATTCTGTTAATGGGTTCGTCTTTATAGATATTACAGGCAATAGTTCGTAAAGACATTTGTAACTTGAACAGGAGCTCTTGGAGTTCTTTCCTATAATTTCCACGTGAATGATATAATTCATTTAAATCAATGCCAAGAATCTCTTGAAAACTGATGTGATAACGACTTTGGATCTTCCATTGATCATAAGTTTTGCTTGTTCCGGTAAGTGCATGCTCTTTTTGAATAATATCGATTAAACCTATAGCAAAAGCATAAAATCCGCAATCACCACCACCTGGATTATCGATTATCCTTTCTTGCACTTCCACAGTAAGAGTATCATCGGAGACTTCGGAGCTCGGATAAGTCATGGATGGTCCCTTGTCCATTTCAATTTTGGTTCCAGACATTGATATGCTCCCCGGTTGCACTTTATAGAATTTGACCTCTTCGGAAACTCTACTGTAGCGACGTCTTGCTTCGTCGATACGGTGCTCGAATCCTCATGTACTTGCTTGCGTGTACACTCCAGTTTTGCGACGCTCCATGTCTCCTCGCAACTCCCCTCTCCAGCGAGTTTCCAAAGAGGTCTAAAACAAAAATGTTCACATATTATGCTACGAGAGAATTTAACTCGCAATAGGAAGTATTTATTTGAAAAAAGCAACTAATCGGCAATCAATAATTGCGATAGCATACCATTTTGAATCCAACCTTTGAGAAAAGAAGCAGCCTTCATCCCCACCTCTTCCGGCTTTATCCACTGACAAAGCCCTTCGCAAAGTGCACCAAAAGACAGTCTTTGTGTTAAGTTGTCTAAAGCCCAACCTTCTTCATCAGACAAGCTATAAAATTGAATTATATATTCTGGTGAGCGCCATAAAACCCAGGATGTAGGTATTGAGTTTTGTTGCAATTCCGGAAGCTCTCGTTCGTGAGTTAAAGCCTGCCAAAGAGGAATTGTATTTCCCAAATAATTGGCTCGCTGCAGTGATGGGTGGAGAACAAATTGAAGATTGGGCCAAGCCTCAGGTGGAATAACTGCCATATCCTCAACTCGTACTATCTGTTCATCAGCAGCATCAAATGCCAAACCCATTTTCCACTCAAAATCAGCAAGCTCATATAAATACGGATATTGTGGATAATTATGTTTAATGAAATCTGGTAATAAATCACCAAACCAACGAATGGATCGATAATAAGAAGGATGAGCATCAAGGTAATAAGTTGCTAACTTATTAAATTCTTCAGTTCCTAAATAAGCATACAACGCCGGGAAATTAGTACTCAAACTTTCAATAAGCCGAAGTTTATAAGCATCACGATAAATGCCTAAACGAATATCCACTGATACCAAATCGGTTTGTACTATAGATCCATGAATCGCAGCGTGCCCTGATAATAAAAATTTTTGAAACTGATCTTGTAACTGAGAAAGCGTGATCATACAAATACCTCTTCAACCAATATTGATTCCGCAATTCGCCGTGCGCGATTGATTTCTGCGAGCAACTCTGAGAAAGGAGGCATATTGTCATCCCGTTCAATCATAGATGATATTGGTCCCAAACGTTGTAATGCTGCAGCGTAAAGATCCCAAACAGGTTGAATTACTGGTGCATCATGCGTATCAATAATGTAATTTCCATGATTTGAATGACCAGCTAAATGAATTTGGGCTACACGCTCAGCGGGCATGGCCATAATATAATCTATAGGATTAAACTGATGATTTACAGAACTCACATAAATATTATTTATGTCTAATAAAATATAACAATCCGCTTGTTTTACAATTTCCTGGATAAACTCCCATTCAGTCATTTCAGATTGTTTGTAAGTAAGATAACTGGAAACATTTTCAATTAAAATGGGACGTCCTAAAAAATCCTGTACTTGCTGAATTCGTGATGCAATGTGGTTTACAGTTTCACGTGTATAGGGAACGGGTAACAAATCATGGGCATTAATGCCGTTAACCCCAGTCCAGCATAAATGATCAGAAACCCATACTGGCTCGACACGAGCGACCAAAGCGTTTAACTGATTTAAATAGTCTCGATCTAGAGCATCTGTGCTTCCTAATGAAAGAGACACCCCATGCATCACTACAGGATAGTGGGCTCGTATTTGATCAAGATAATAAAGTGGTTTGCCGCCTGGAACCATGTAATTTTCGGTGAGTATCTCCAACCAATCCAAGTTGGGTTTTTGTTCTAAGATTTCTTCATAATAATCAGGTCGTAATCCCAATCCAAAACCTAAAAAAGGCATTTTTTCAGTTACTTTATACTTTGGGATATCCATATTCAGTCCGGGGAAAAATGTGAAACCAGGCATGCAAACATGCCTGGAGTTACGCGAAATTCAGATGAAATTTATTGAACAACAGTACCACCAGCTTTTTGGCAGTCTTCTTGAGACATTTCAGCCACACCTTTGCCTTTACAAGCGTTTTGGCCTTTACAAGCGTTATCTGCAGTTTTGCAAGCGCCTTGTCCTTTACATGCATTACCACCTTGGCATTTTACCATGCCAGCAGAAGTATCAGCAGCAAAAGCAGGGGTCAAAGCAAACATAGAAGCAGCACCCATTGCAAGAGCAACGCCTGTTAATTGTAATTTGTTCATTACTAAATTCCTTTTAGAGTTAGTTAAATATAGCTATAAGGCAAAATATAATTTAGCCCTTCGCATTTTAGAAATTTATATTTAATTTTGTCAAGTTCACCTTTGAAAAATAATGGTTTTCCTTAGTGTTTAGCCAAATCGCAGGAATAACGGCAATAAGCGGCCTCCACTCATCCCTACTCCCAAAACAAAGTCTATAATAGAAATAATTAATTTAATCTTGATTAACAATAAAATATGGATCAACCCTTACTTACACCCAAAGAAATTTTTGAATTCATTAAACAGCATGAGCCTTTTAGGTTTATGAGCGATGCATGCCTTGCAAAACTTTCTCGTGTTTTGGAAATCGAGTCTCGAACCGGTGATTCCCTTTTGATAAAAAAAGGGGAAAATATGAATGATCTTTACATTTTAATTAAAGGTCGTCTTTACTATCAGATAACCGATATTGAAGGAAATATAACGTTTCAAGGCGAGTTACATGAAGGGTCAATTATAGGCGAAATGGCTCTTTTATCTGATTTACCACGCTCTGCGAATGTCTATACCTTACGCGACAGCATTATATTAAAATTATCGAAAAAAAATTTTTTGAAATTGTGCAAAACTTTTCCTGAACTACTGAATAAAATAACCCAATTCACCATTCAACGACTAACCAATTCACTGCAGGGAATTCATAGCGCTGCTGCACGTGATAAATCCATTGCTCTAATCCCTGTAAGACCAATACAAGACCTCGAATTTCAATTGCAAGAAATGATTCGTCGTTTCTCTTATGGAGAAAAAATTCTTTTATTAAACAGCAGTTATCTGGAAAATAAAACAAATCTGCTGGATGTAAATGGAAATATGAGTAATGAAGGGATTTTATGGATTAACCAACTAGAAAAAGAATACTCCTTTATTTTCTACCTAGCCGATGAAACAATAACAAGCTGGACTAAATTTTGCGTTCGTCAAGCTGATTCGCTCGCTTTTTTAGCGCTTGCAGAAGAACATGATCCTGCGTTATCTGAGGTAGAAAATTACATCTTAACGATGCAGAGTAATTTTATTAAACGAAACGTATTAGTACTTCTTCATCAAACTGCAAACCCACCAAACAATACGCAAAACTGGTTAGAAAAACGGCCCTCTGTCAACAGTCATTTCCATGTTCGAAATAATACAGAGGAAGGTACTTCTCGAATGATGCGTATCCTTACTGACAATACTATTTCCTTAGTACTCAGTGGCGGCGGAGCACGAGGTCTTGCCCATATAGGGGTTTATCGCTTATTAGAAGAACGAGGAATACCTGTAGATTACATTGCCGGAACAAGCATGGGGGCAATGCTCGCGGCTGCTTTTGCCATGGGATATTCCTCCAGTGATGTTTTGAAATATGTGGAAGAGCATTTAATTAAAGGCGCCAAGATTGACTTTACCTTTCCCTACATCGCGATTGCTACAGGCAGAAGAGCCACAGACAGTCTTATTGAGCTCTATGGTGAAAACAGTCAAATCGAAGATTTATGGCTTAACTATTTTTGCGTATCAACAGATTTAATCAGCAAAAATTTATATGTCCATGATAGAGGACGATTATGGGAATCCATTCGCTCCAGCATATCCCTGCCTTTTATTTATCCGCCAGTGTCTTTTAATGACAAACTTCTGATTGATGGCGGGATACTCAATAATATCCCTACTAATATCATGAGACAGTACTCTCATAGCAGTAAAATTATTGCTTCCAATATCAGCATTAACAACATATTTAAATTAACACCATTACCCTATTCACTTTCTGGTTGGAAACTGCTGTACAATAAATTTATGGGGAAAGAGTCCATATTACCTATTAACCTAGGTGAGTTGGTATTGAGGCTATTAACCATAAGCTCTCATCAAAATACTTCGAAAATGATGGCCATGGCAGATTATGGTATTACTTTAAAAATAGACCAATACGGCATTCTGGATTTCAAAAAATACAAAGAAATTGCTGAAGCGGGTTATGTACAAGCAAAAGCTCAGTTTACTGCTCAAAATTTAGCTGAACTATTACAAAGCACTCCTCAATATGATGCGGATAAACTCATATAAGGTAATCTTTAAAGGGTTATTTTTTATTCTTTCGTGCCATAGCCTGATCAAAGAGAGCTCTTTTCTCTGGAGGTAACGATTCTCGTCGTAAAGCCATCATTTCTTCAACTGTACCTTGTATGCAATCTGGAGTAAGTCGATCGATAATTAGAAAGCCATTTAAATGATCAATTTCATGTTGTAAAACCCGAGCATAAAATCCTTCTTCAATTTGTTGATGAAAATCGCCTGACTCATCATAATAACTCACCGTGATTTGCTCATAACGAGGAACTTTCCCAGATTTGCTGGAAACAGAATAGCAACCTTCAAAATCTTGGTGCATCCCAGAAGCTGCCATCGGTTCGTAATTTGGATTAATCATAATATGCATAGGATAGAACTTTTTAACATTATCACGCAATAAAGTCGCTTCTTCGGGAATATAAACAGCAATTATTTTTTTTGCACAGTTTACCTGGGGCGCGGCCAAGCCAACCCCGCCCAGTTCATGCAATTTCGTCTTCATTGCAGCAATTAACTCTTTATCTTCCTGGCTTAAAGGAAACTGGACTTCTTGAGCCTTGCTCTTTAGAACCTGGCGGTATTGAGGTTGTTCTACAGTTACTATGTCCATAGCCATACTCGCGGTACTCCCTAGTAAGAAAAAATATAATGTGAGCCCCAAGCACACCTTATCCATAGATTTAACTCATTTTCTTTATATTTGCTGTTTGAACTGCAAAATAATCTTTAGCCTGATAAATATGATCCGCATCAATACCAACGCGTAGCGCTTCGACCAAATCCTCTTGGTGCTGGCTAATAACACGAAGTTCTGAAACAGGTACATCTGTAAATTGTTTCGTAACCAAATAATTGAGTAACGACATCGTTGAGCTGGGATCAACCGTTTGGTTTTCCTCTTGTGTTTTAAATAGTTGGTAACGGTAAGATAAACAAAGAAATATGCCCGGAGCAATTTCAACCGGCTCTTTGTCTTCCTTAATACTTAAATCAATATTTCGATAAAATTTAATGGATGGATAGGCTTTTCGCAACATATTGAGAATCTGTAACACATGCAATTCATTGGTGTTCGCAATGAAATAAATAGGATCTCTTTTAGGCTTAGACTCAACTGCTTGTGAAACTTCTGCATTTAAATCGCTTCCCTCCGCTTCATGAATTAATGCTGAGAGATAATCTGCCTTTGACTCATCCCATTCAACTTGTGAATTCCAAGCATTTTCTAAAAGCATCCTTGCAAAAGTATTGGAATACAACTGCTTGCCTTTTAACTCCTCCATCTCCCCTTCTTCAGGAGTTGCATCCTCAAGAAATGAAAAAATCTTCAATAAACGCTCCAGAAACTGCTCTGTGGTGAGCTTGCCTAAGCGATAAGGCTGAATCAATTTAGAGTCATTTCTACCCAGTTGATACATAAGCCAAGCATAATTTGTCCATGATTGAAAGAAACTGGAACAACAACTGAAATACCCAGTAGAATAACGATCGCAAATATCTTCAAATGCTCGAACACAGGTGCTGATGGGTTTCAAGGCATGTATGGCTGATAAATTGACAATAAGTGGCATGAGTTCAATTACCTGGGTATTTTTTTGCCGATTCTATCCCAAATAATAAAGTGATTCAAATGAAGAACTTACTTTGCAATTCAAACCAGTTCCGTCGTATTTGCAAACTCCAGGTAAACCCTAAACTCCTAAATGATAACTGTGATAATATGTTCGCTTTCTCAAACATCTATACTTATGCAAACACCAAATACAATACTGCTGCGTACATTAAGTCAGCATGATGAAGTCAATTTTCTCCTGAGCATGCAAAAAAGCCGGGACTTTCACTATCCTTTTGTTAAGGCGCCCCAAACTTCTGAGGAGTTTCAAGCCTATTTCCAAAAATATCAGCACGCGGATCGCCGATGTTTTTTAGCATTAAACCAAAATGAAGAGATTATCGGTGTATTCAATATTAATGAAATGATACACGGTATGTTTCAAAGTGCGTATATGGGTTATTTTGCATCGGTAACCTATGCTGGCCAAGGACTAATGAGTCGAGCATTAAAACTGGTTTTAAAAGAAATTTTCTTAGAATTAAAACTGCATCGCATAGAAGCAAACATCCAACCTACTAATACGGCATCCATTCATTTAGCCACCCAAAATGGCTTTCTTAAAGAAGGATTCTCCCCAAGATACTTAAAAATAAACGACGTATGGTGCGATCATTTCCGCTTTGCTTTAACCTATGAAGATTGGTTAGCAAATCAATAAAGCCGCGCTCAAAGCCTTGTCTTCTGAGTGAATGTAGCGGAACCAGAAGTTTTAGCCCATGGATTTTCCCTAATTTTGCTACGTTCCCTGGCTATATGAATACTCCTTACCAGACTCTAGCCAATAACTGTCTATAGCCTGTAATGACTTTATCCGCAATTAAAAACTGATGTCTGTCATAGGTTGTCATCAAACCAATTACTTGCATCCCTGCCACTTTAGCTGCTTTGACTCCATGTAATGTATCTTCGATGACCAAACAGCGTCCAGGAGCAACCTTTAAACGTTTGGCTGCTAGCAAATAACCTTCAGGGGATGGTTTGCCGCTCTGCACATCTTCTGATGTAACAATGGTATCAAAATAAGCCTGTAATTTTCCCTTTCTTACTTTAGAGAGTACCGCGGTGATTTCGGGGCGGCTGGATCCGCTACAAATGGCAATTTTATTAATTTTAAAAGAAATTTTAAAAATAAATTGCTCAAAATCTACAATCAGAGGTATGGAATCTCGATGATGAATAATATTGATATAGGCCATGGCTTTTTGCTGGATCAACTGTTTGATTTCTTTATCCGAACAACGAACTCCCTCATTGTGCAATAACCTTGGAAACATGTCTTTATCAGAAAAACCCAAGTATTTTTTCATATATTCAGAATAGCTTATAGTTATCCCTAATGACTTAAGTACATGACAGCATGCTTCATAGTGAAGAGGTTCGCTGTCTAAAATAACTCCATCAAAATCAAAGATAATCGCGTCATACATGATAGTTCAGCTCCATTTTATCTTCTTGTAGTTCATAGGGGATTGCTCATTTTTTATTATATTTAACCTTTACAATTAAAAAAATATAATAACTCATTTGGTACTGAATGTATTATAAAATAGTCACTAAACATTGATCTGCATGCAAAAGAACTTCTTTACCAAGAGGTAATACACATCGCCTAGAAAAATGTCCGTACGGAAAATTTTTAATACAAGGTACGTTCATCCGCAATGACCATTCTTCAATCACATCCTCAACAATCCCATCACGCTCCGGAAAATATTTTGCGACGCAGCGAGCAAATTGTCCAAAAATAACACCATTAACTTCCCTAAAGACTCCAGCCATATCAAGCTGAGATAAACGGCTATCTACCTGATAAGGCTCTGCACCTACGTCTTCTAACAATAAAATACAGTCCTTTATTTCGGGTTGATAAGGTGTCCCCATTAATGAAATCAAGGCCTCCAAATTGCCACCAATCAATCTCCCTTTGGCGATACCCGGTTGCACTGTTTGCCCTTCTTTGATTTGAAATGATTCTCCTGCAAGACATGTCCATAGAGTCTGCTCAATTAAAGAATCGAGTGGACCATCTCCTAAATCACCAAATACAAATCCTGTACAAGAAATCATTCTCGCCTTCTTAAGTAAAGCCACGTGTAAAGCGGTAGTATCACTAAACCCGCATAAATATTTGGGCCGAGTTCGAATAAGATCATAGTCAAGAAGAGGTAGTATTCGTTGCGCTCCATAACCTCCGGCAATCGCCATGATCACTTTAACCTCATCATCCATAAAAAAACCCATAACATCTTTTGCCCGGAATTCGTCTTCACCGGCTAAAAAACGATCAGTAGCACGCACATACTGTCCCAGCTTCACTTGAAACCCTTTTTGCTGTAGGTAGGAAGTACCAACTTCCAATATGCCCGGGATCATGGGACTGGATGGAGTAATCAGCCCAATGGTATCTCCAGGTTTTAGTGGTTCAGGGTAAAAGTAACGCATCCTTACTCTCCGGCAGGCTCCTTCCAAAAATGCTGCTTATACGATTATCTTGGTTATTTCAAAATAACCTCCAAAATAATACTTTGTTTTTTTCAATCAATCGAGCCTGATTTGATAAACTTGACAAAGCGGGAAGATGAACCAAAATTTAAGAACCATAAAAGGGGAATTATTTTGATGTTATGAAAAAACATCCATGCCTATCATCTACAACCAATTCATCGCCCCAGAAAAAGGAGTTCTTATGTTGGTCATGAAAAACAAGCACAACAACCTCGAAGAAATCGTATTAAAAAATGTGTTATTTTTCTTGTGATTGTAAGATCACAGGGTTTAAACGGAGAAAATTATGGCTACTTCAAAAAAACCTAAGGAAGAAAAAGCCCTAATGCACGAAATTGAAATAATTTACAAACGCCGATCCATACGTAATTACACATCAAAAAAACTTGATCCGACAACCATTAATGCATTACTTGATGCCGCAGTTCAAGCGCCTACTGCCATGCATGAAGAACCATGGTCTTTTGCTGTAATTCAAGATCAGGATACATTAGATCGTTTATCAGACAGTGTGAAAGCACTCATTTATTCAGAATCCCTTAACTATTCAAAAATACAGATGAAATATCTGCAAGAACTTATAAATGATCCTGATTTTCATGCATTTTATAATGCAAACACCCTCATCATTATTTACAGTAAATATCATGGCCATTTTGTAACTGCAGATTGTTGGTTGGCAGCCGAAAACTTAATACTCGCTGCGTGTGCTCAAGGACTGGGAACCTGTGTTATCGGCCTTGCGGTTTCGGCATTAAATACCCCTGAATGGAAAACAAAACTGAATATTCCCTCTGATATAACAGCAATTGCCCCCATTATTGTAGGGTTTCCAGCTGCCCCTCAACCGGTAGTACCGCGCAAATTACCAGAAATTCTCGTATGGAAATAAAAGTATAAATATTGTTACCGAAAAGTATACTAAACATACCTGTACTAGCTGTATTCATCTGCCACAGTTAAGGATGAAGAACAAATAACGGACTTTGTAAAAGCCCATAAAAAGCTTCCTCCGTTTCCCATTAAAGTGCTCAAATTTCCCATTTATTGTGAGCTCTCTTTAATCTGCAAGCAAATCATGAGTTGCTTTTTGATAAGTATTTAAAAAATCATCTTGAACAACTACAGCCATATGATCAATCGCATGTACTGCGCCCGCTTTCTTAAGAATCCCTGTTTTAAATTGCCAATGGGCAGGCAACTTCAGTTTTGCACCCAACTGAGCTAGAGATTGTTCTGTTTGTGGTACTTTTTGCACACTATAGGATTGCATGACAAACACATTGCCTTTGGGGTCAATGAGTTCATAAACAGGTTTTCCCGCATCATAAATCCACGTTGTTGTTCGAGCGACATCCCGCAGCTTATAAGGGGCATCTAATAATACATCCCTTAAACGAATATAGAGTACTCCCGCTTCGCGCATAGCCAACCCATTAAATGTCATGATATCCGGATTAACTAGAGCAGAATTTTGCATTCCATCAATTGTCCAGTAACGAGGACCATTCAAGTAAACATGGGTTGATCCTGTAGCTTTTTCTACATCCTTTGGTGTTATCTTATCCCAAATATTTTGTGGGCAATTATTAAGTCCAATCGTATTATACACTGCATAATAACCAATACTTTTAGAAAAAATAATCTCGCAATAACGCATATTCCGCAGATTAAATTTTTGTGCTGCTGAAGAAACAGCTGGGATAATCAATAAAATCAATAAAACAGCAATAAAAGCGTTTGAATAACTCATTCGACAACGCATAGTTACTCCTCCCTGTAGCTTAATTTATTAGAAATCTTCCTACAAAAAAATGATAAATATCTCTAACCCATAATGTAACCCGTTCAAAAATTCAAATAACATCTCAATTTTAAATTTTATTTTTTGTTGTCCAAAGTAAGCAAAAATGGCAGATCATAACGCATACGAATCCTACGAGACCTCCCAATATAACGTGAGTAAAGCGCTCTGAAGCAATACTCACTGAATGAGTCGCCAATATCACAGCTGTTGTAACAAAGAAGCACCGAAAAGTATATGCAACTGCATAACGACGAAAAGCCACTAAAGTTAAAAAAACACCACACACGTTAAACGTCAAATCAAAAGGGGTATTGGGAATGAACTGACCTAATAAAATACCTAATGGTACACCAATGGAGACTCCAGTAACGCGTTGACGTAATTTTTGTGGGGTTGTCGTTATATTACCGGTCACAACACTTGCCGCCCCCCAAATCATCCATTGCCCGTTTTCCATTTGCACATACTCAACTAAAAATGCAGAAATAAAAACAGCAAGTGCTATAGCGATCATGCTTTCAAGATAAGGCTTTTGTTCTCCGAAATCACCTAACCCTCCTAATCGCAAGGGATGATAATGGGTGATACGCTTTTTATAAAATGCTCTCATTTTATCAATCTGCGCAATCAATAAAGTAGGAATTAATGCAAACACTAAATACGGTAAGAATTGAGGCGCTTGATAAAACATTGTTGCGGGCTTAGTCTCAGCTGCAAACTCCGTAGCAAGAATAATGGCAGGAATAAAAGTCCAACTTCCCAAAGGACGCAACTTCTCTCCTTTTATTGTTACCCAGATCACAATCGTTGCCGCAAGGGAACATGAAACAACATACAGCATAGGCGTTATTTGGGTTAAAAAAAGCAAATAAAACATTGCAATAATCATACTGCCATGGAGTAACACACCTAATGCAGTCAGCGCCAGTCGTTCTTCGACAATTAGGGTCGCCATAGTCAAAACGGACGACTGGAGCCAACGTGGATTATTGGTGCTCAAATAAAGAAATGCGAAAGGCAATACTACACTAATACCTCTTAACAACGGCCATATCAGAATCTCATCTTTTATTGTTTGTATTGTCTTAGAAATAACCTGCATCAAATCCCTTTTAATTCATTTACCGTTACAATTTGTGCTATTTTTTGCATTAATTGGATGGAAAATTGATGTTCCTCCTGATTCGCCGCTGCACAAATATCTTCAACGATACACACATTATAATCACGATCATGGGCATCTCGGGCAGTGCTTTGCACCGCCCAAGAGGTGCTTACTCCTCCGATAATAAGCCGTTCAATTTGATTTGCTCGCAATGCTGCATCAAGTGCCGTTCCATAAAAGGCACTAACTCGAGGTTTTACAATGACTAAACTATCACCAATTTGCAATTCCGGGTGAAATTCAGTTCCTTCAGAACCTAACTTAAGTGCACCCAATTCATGAACTTTACCAAAAATAGGAGAGTGTTTCGGTTGCTCCATATAATGTGCACTAAAACCTACTTTAACCATTATGGGTAACCAATTTTTTAGTTTTGCAATTTCCAGAACCTTATTTACCTTTTTAATTACATCTCGCTCCTGTGCATGTGAAGCGGAACGCGCGATTTTACCTTGAGGATGCATGATATCAATAATATAATCCAAACCGATAAATGCAGTACGCATAGTATTACCTCCATCAAATACTTTTGGATATCAATAAAACTAGAGCAATATTAATCTACTTACTTATGCTTACATATAGGGCATACATAGCAGCACATCAAATCACATCATTTTGGGCAAGAAGACTGGAATTGTTCTACACGTCTAGTTTTTTTATCAAATAACAACCTATAGAATTATTGGCATGGTCGGATCGTTCATAACTCTATAGAAAAACCCAATTTTTGGTACCAGACACATGCCGGCCAATCTTTTAAAGTAAAAACTGTCATCATGTTACATCCCTTATTTTTCGCCCATTCTTCTGCTTTAGCAAGTAGTGCTTTTCCATATCCTTGATTTCGAAATCGCTCATCGACCTACAAGCCACCAATTTCAGCTGGGCCAAAATTATCAAATCCCGAGATTGCAGCAATAATATTGTGATGCGCGTCATACGCTGCATAAAAATAACCACCTGTTCCTGCAAGACCAATTTGGGCGGCGTACTGATCTATCCCCTTGCAAATGGCGCCGTGATCCTCTTCACTTGGATTTTCTATAAAAACGATTGGATGCATTTATTAATTCCTAAAACATTCATTTTTACCCATTGATTCATATGGGAAAATCCCTCCTTTAATATATTGTTCTTCTGCAATAAATCAGACATAATTTCATCAATTATCGAAGAGTAATGATTTAATTATGCCAAATAAATATACAAAAAAGAATAATCATCCCCCATAGCACAACAGGAGCGCTGAAAAACTCAGGTTAATTCCGTACATTTCAGTTCAGCAGGCAATAGAAGATATCACTCTGAAGTAACTACTAGAAAGAGATAGGTTTTAGAAAGGACAACTTTTTATGCAATGGAAAGTAATACTGCATTTTTGTTTTAGCTTAGCATTCTTATTGGCTGCTTCCTCAGTACTTGCTTATGATCAACCCGTTGTTAACCTGGGTTATACCAGTTTTTATGATGGGAGTCCTCCTTCCGGCCCAGGTTTTTATTTCCAAGATTATTTTCAGTACTACACTTCCAATCGGTTTAATGATAACCAGGGTAATAAGCTTCCTCTGCCACGTACTGAACTTGATGTTGTTGCAAATGTGACTCAGTTCATCTATGTAACGACAAAAAAAATATTCGGAGCTAATTTAGGTTTTGCCACACTTTTGCCTTGGGTAGTTAATGCCCGTGTGGATGACGGATTAGATAATAGGATTCTAAAAGCTGAAAATGGTCCTGGAGATTGGTGGGTCGGGCCTGCGCTGCAATTTGATCCAATTATGCGAAAAGACGGCAAAGGGCCTTTATTTGTTCAGCGCTTTGAACTGGATGTAGTTATACCAACAGGACGATACAGCAGTCTCAATGCAATTAATCCCGGGAGCAATTTTTTGTCGTTAAATCCCTACTGGGCTTTTACGTTTTGGATGACGCCTAAATTATCCGCTGCGGCACGCCTGCATTATCTATGGAATGGTGTCAATCATAGTCCTAACGTTGCTTTTGGACCTAATGTCCATTCCACCCAAGCAGGACAAGCGGTTTTTGGGGATATTGCAGTAGGATATGCGGTAATAGAGAAGCTCACTGTGGGCTTAAATGGCTATTTTTTCAATCAGATTACCGACACTCTGGTAAATGGTATTGATGTTCCCGATCGCAAGGAGCGTGTTTGGGCAATTGGTCCAGGGATGGTCTATAGTCTTAGCAAAAACCACTTTATTTTTTTAAATGTGTACTCTGAACAAGGTGCCCGAAATCGCGCCCAAGGTACAAATGGAGTACTGCGCTTTGTGGCACATTTTTAATAGAATTCGCGCCAAACTGTAAAGAGACATGATCGAAGAAAAAATATTGGAAAGCGCGCGGTATATACTAATAGTACTAAGTTAACGAGTAAAATCCTTTTCATCCACGTCCGCGGCTTTTCCGGGGGATCCAGGATCCGGCAGAATAGATCGCCTGGATTCCGCGAACAAGCCGCGGAACGTCGAAATGAGTACCATTACAGTGTACATGGTTTTTGAAGGCATTTTTTTGCAGCTGGGGTTATCGTTTACCAAATCCCCCGCCTCCAGGCGTTTCAATAACGAAAACATCACCTGGATGCATTTCTATACCTGCACAACTCCCTAATTCTTCTACATGACCATTTGCACGTTGAACCCAATTGTGTCCAGGTTTACCCGAAGCCCCTCCTTGCACCCCATAGGGAGGAATGACACGATGACTGGAAATAATATTTGCAATCATCTTCTCTAAAAAACGAATTCGTCGAACAACACCGTCCCCACCACAATGTAAACCGCCCCCCCCGCTTCCTGTGCGAATGGAAAATTGCTCGAGCAGAATTGGGAAACGCAACTCTAGAATTTCTGGATCGGTAAGATACGTATTCGTCATATGAGTATGGACTGCAGAAGCTCCATCAAAATCAGGTCCAGCTCCAGCCCCGCCACAAATCGTTTCATAATATTGATATTTTTTATTGCCAAAAGTAAAATTATTACACGTTCCTTGGGATGCAGCGACTACTCCTAATGCACCAAACAAGGTATCAACAATGCATTGGGAAGTTTCAACGTTACCTGCAACAACCGCAGCAGGATAACTTGGATTTAAAATACTTTTTTCAGGAATAACGAGTTCAATCGGCACAAAACAACCACTATTTAACGGAATATTTTCAGCAATCAGGCAGCGTAGAACATATAAAACAGCAGCCTTACAAATTGCTGTGGGTGCATTAAAGTTGCCCGGATGTTGATTGCAACTTCCGGTAAAATCAATATGCATCCGTTTTGTTTGTTTATTAATACTCAATGCGACCTTAATTGGGCTGCCATCATCTAATGCATAAGTAAAATGACCATTACCCAGCTTACCTAATAAACGCTCTACTGATGAAGTCGCATTATCACGTACGTATTTCATATAAGCATGCACTACGTTCAAACCGAACTGCGCAATTAAATCCAATAAACTCTGTACACCCGAGGCATTTGCTGCAATTTGAGCCTTAAAATCCTCTAAATTTTGATGAGGGTTACGCGCTGGATATTTTGCTTTGGTGAGCAGATTTAATGTGGCCTTTTCTAAAAAACGGCCTTGATCCATGATTTTAAAATTATTGATCAGTACCCCTTCTTCCTCGACAATTTTGCTTTCCGCAGGAATCGATCCAGGAGTAATCCCGCCAATATCTGCATGATGCCCGCGTGAACCAACTAGAAATAACAAATTACTTCCTTGTTTATCAAAAACAGGAGTGATCAAAGTGATGTCCGGTAAATGGGTCCCGCCATTGTAGGGGGCATTCAAGACATATACATCATGAGGATGAATCCGCGGATTGTCCTTTAAAATGGATTTAACGCTCTCGCTCATTGAGCCTAGATGTACCGGAATATGAGGCGCATTGGCAACGAGCTCGCCTTCCTCATCAAAAATAGCGCAAGAAAAATCGAGTCGTTCTTTGATATTAACCGAACTTGCTGTTTTACGTAAAACCTCGCCCATTTGCTCCGCGATACTCATGAAGCGATTATTAAATATCTCTAATAGGGCAGGATCAATTTGAGTCGTTACTTCTTTAGCAGCCGGGGTTTGATATCGTGTTAATAATAAGTATTTTTGTACAGTCACTTCAGCCTGCCAGCCTGGTTCCACAATGGTGGTCGCATTAGCCTCGATAATGACGGCGCAACCTTTAATGCAATCCCCAGGAATTAATTCACCTCGATCATATACGGAAGCTTTATGGTAAGAATTCTGAGTAAAAATTTTAACGGTTTCACGTTGTGGAATTTTATTTTCAGGACGGTGCTTAAATGGTTCTTCAGTCAATTCAATAGAGGTTTTACTAGGAACGGCACATTCCAGAGAAATTGCTTCAGCAATCAGTTTTTTTCTGGATGAGGCAAATCCAAAAGTTTTACGATGTTGCTCTATAAATCTCTGCCGCATGGATTTAATGGTTCCAAATGCAACGAGTAATGTAGTATCTGAGCCTTCATAACGTAAGTGCACTTGCCGTTTGCATGCCACAGCTTTATTGGTTAATCCCTGGGATTTTAATGCCCTATGTGCCTTTTGCTCTATTTTTTTAAAATTTGAGCGCAAAAAAGAAAGAATACCGCGCTGCAATGCTCTTTCAATTGCTTGTTCATGCATGACGCTGATTTCTGCCAATCCCATTCCGTAAGCAGAAAGCACACCTGCCAGGGGATGAATTAATATCTTTTGGATTCCTAAGTTATCAGCAACCATGCATGCGTGCTGTCCTGCAGCCCCACCAAAACAATTTAATACATACTGCCGCACATCATAACCACGTTGTATGGAAATTTTTTTTATCGCATTCGCCATATTCTCCACTGCGATGTTGAGATAACCTTCTGCAACTTCTTCAACTGTTTTTTTCCTTCCCGTTTCTTTTTGAATTTTTTCTGCTAAAGCCTGAAAATGCTCATTCACTACGAGCGCATCAATTTCTTGATTGGCTGCAGAACCAAAGATTTTAGGGAAAAATTGAGGTTGTATTTTACCAAGCAACACGTTGCAATCAGTTATAGTGAGCGGACCACCCCGACGATAACAGGCAGGCCCTGGATTTGCTCCTGCTGACTGAGGTCCTACAGTATAACGTTGGCCATCAAAATTAAGAATTGACCCTCCCCCGGCTGCTATAGTATGGATAAGCATCATTGGCGTTCGGATATGTACACCACTGAACTCATAATCGTAGCTGCGCTCATATTCGCCTGCGAAATGAGAAACATCAGTTGATGTTCCCCCCATGTCAAAGCCAATAACCCGATTAAAACCAGCAAATTGGCTGGATTTAATCATACCAATCACTCCTCCGGCTGGACCTGAAAAAAGACTGTCTTTACCCCGAAAAAGTTTTGCATTCACTAACCCCCCATTGGATTGCATAAAAAACAATGGGATTTTTCCTAACTTATTTTGCAGGCTTTGAATGTAGTGTTGTAATACTGGAGAAAGATAAGCATCAACAACAGTAGTCTCGCCACGACTTACCACTTTCATTACGGGTGCGACTTCATGACTCACCGAAATTTGGGTGAATCCTATTGCCTCAGCAATTTCCCTTAATTTTTTTTCATGCTGATTAAAGTGATAGGCATGCATCAATACGATAGCAAGCGTGCGATATCCTTGAGCAAAAGCTTGTTCCATTTTTTTTCGCGACGCTGCTACATCTAAGGGCTGTAAGACTGTGCCTTTTGCATCAATTCGCTCCTTAATTTCAATCACTTCTTCATAAAGTAAGGTAGGTAATCTAATATTGAGTGCAAAAAGTTCGGGGCGATTTTGATACCCAATCCGCAATGCATCAGCATAGCCTTGAGTAATCGCTAACAGGACTTGCGCTCCTTTTCGCTCAAGTAAGGTATTCGTTGCTACTGTTGTTCCCATTTTAATGAATGCAATGTCATCCGCTGGAATAGAAGTGCATTTGAGGATGTCTTGAATTCCCTGAACGGCCGCATCTGGATAGCGTTCAGGATTTTCAGAAAGTAATTTATGGCTACTTACACGCCCTTCAGGACTGCACGCGACAACATCGGTGAACGTGCCGCCTCGATCGATCCAAAACTCCCATTTATTTTTTTCCATCTTGCCGCCTAGGTCCATGGCCGCTCATTGTTATTAATTATACTACACAACATCCTATACAGTGCCCTGGATTTAGGAAGTGATTTTAAAAAAGCAACGGAAAAACCGAATAACACTACTACAATCTGGATGACATGAGTAGAAATAAGCAGAAAAGCAATTATTTGAATGTTTATTTTGGACATCTCATTTTTCCCCGCCTAAAATTACAATGATTGCATCGTTTTAAGCCTCGATAAGGACAAATTATGTGTCGATTCGTAGCTTATATAGGAAAAGAAAATATTTTATTAGCGGATCTTTTAATAAAGCCGAATAATTCGCTTATAAAACAAAGCCTCCTTGCCCGTGAATCACGTACTTTGACTAATGGTGATGGGTTTGGATTAGGGTGGTATACTTCATTCTCTAGAGCACCGGCTTTATTCACATCGCTTTACCCTGCATGGAACGATCAAAATTTAACCTATTTGGCAAAAAAGACCCAGTCGCATTTGTTTTTTGGCCATATACGTGCAGCAAGTACAGGAGGGATCTCTCAATTTAATTGCCATCCTTTTATATATAAAAAATGGTTATTTATGCATAATGGGTGGATACCCTACTTTGAAAAAATTAAACGTCAAATTCATAATTTATTGGACAATGATATTTATAATTGGATTAAAGGCAATACCGATTCAGAATTGATTTTTGCATTATTTTTGCAATTAGCAAAAAATGTAAAAATAAAAAATGCTTATGATATATACGATACGTTGCTAAAAACATTGAACATAATTAACGAATTAGTAAAAAAATATCATGAAAAAGGAGTATCCTATTTTAATATTTGCATTACAGATGGAAAAAGGATCGTTGCGTTTCGTTCATGTACTTCTCCATGCATTAAACCTGAAACGATGTACTTCTCCGTAGGAGAAGATCCTGTACAAAAAACAACAAATGAAACCATTTACAAATACATCATCATTGCTTCTGAAAAGTTATCAACCAATAATGGATTTAGATGGCAAATTATTCCGGCGAACCATTGTTTCATGGTTGAAGCAAATTTAAGTATTTCATTACAAAAGCTTTAGTTGTAAATACTAAGGACTATGCAATGCGCATTAAAAAAATTGAAAACTATAAAATTGATTGTGAATTATTTGAAAAAAATTTAATTGCTGAAACCCAGCTTTTAGAACAATGGTTTACAAAAAATTATTTTAAATCTGAACGGATGAATGCAGGCGCAGAAATTGAATTTCTTATCTTGGATAAAGAATATCAATTAACGCCTCATAATATTCTTTTTACTAAAAAATTAAAAAATCAAGACCTGGTAAGAGAAGCAGGAGGTACTCAACTGGAAATTAACACTCCAGTTTTTCACTTAAGAGATAATTTTTTATCTCTACTGCATCAAAATATTTTAACTACATGGAATAAATGTTGTGAAGTCGCGCTTAATACCCAGCATCACTTGGCGCTCATAGGTTCAATACCGCAAACAAACCCTGCACTTTTTCGATCTTCCTATATTACGCCTAAGAATGCTTTTCTTTTAATGAATGAGTTTGTAACCAAATATCGCAAAGAAGAGCCTTTATTTATTCATATCAAAGGAAATGAACAGCTCCAGTTATCTCCAGAATCTTTAGCTATAGAAGGTTTAATATGTGCTTTGCAACTTCATATCGAAGTTCCCCAAGATCAATTAGTTCATTATTTTAATATTATTCAAATATTATCCGCTCCCTTATTAGCCCTGAGCAGTAATTCGCCTTACTTTTGTGGGAAAAATTTATGGAGCGAGACACGAATTGGTATTTTTGAACAACTTTATACATTTCCTTATCCATTGCAAAAAACCGTTTTTTTTGAACCTAGTTATATGCAAGAAACTCTATTTCCTATTTTTGAAAATAATTTAAACAATTTTCCTTATCTCTTGCCTTTAGCAGCTTATGAAGAACCCATTGATAATATGTTCCATGTCCGATGTCAAAATAGTTGTATTTTTCGGTGGAACAGACCTATTTTAGATTTTAATAAACAGAATGAACCTTATCTGAGAATAGAACACCGGGCATTATCTACAGGCCCAACTGTAATCGATATGATAGCAAATGCTGCGTTTTTTTATGGCATCACTTATTATTATGCAAACACATCACCTTCTTTGACCTCTTTAATAACTCATGAATCTACTTTAAAAAATTTTTATGCGTCAGCCCGTTATGGATTAGAGGCGAGATTAAATTGGAATACAGGTAAGATTAAGGCCAGAACCCTTTTAAAAAACTTATTACCCCTGGCTTTAAAAGGACTTGAAGATTTAGGAATAAGCTCTGTTGATGCTCATTTTTATTTAGATATCATTAAAACCAGGCTTTATAAAAATCAAAATGGAAGTATCTGGCAAAAGAATCATCTTGCAAAACATAAAAATGATTTTAATTATATGCTGGAACAGTATATTAAAAATCAATATTCAGAAACACCGGTTGCTGATTGGAACTTGAATTAAAAATACCTTTATTCCGGTTGCGTGTAACTATCTTTAGCCACGCCCCTCGTAAGCCGGGGGACGTCGAAATAGAGTTGGACTGATTCTTCGGGGATGTGTATCGGATTCAATTTGCACGTAACTGGGTTACCCGCGCAGAAATAAACAAAAATCTATTTTCCTTTTCGCAAAACTATGGCAAAACGTAAGAACGTATCGTTTTTTTGAGAAATCCAATGACCTTTCCATTTAAGATCGTTGACATGACCCATACACTTTCGCCAGAAAGTCCCTCTTGGGATATAGGCTGCGGCTTTAGTCATAAAACAATCCTAAATTATGACGAATGTTCTACTGCAGTACAATTTAAAGTGCAAGAAATGAGCATGCCAGCAGGAATTGGCACCCATATTGACGCTCCAGCCCATTGCATTAAAAACGGGCTTCACGTCGCCGAGCTCGATCTTATCGACCATCATTTAATTACCCAATGTGTGGTGATTGATGTAAGTCATCAGTCTCATGAGCGCTACAGTATCACCGGGAAAGATATCCTGGATTTCGAGAAAAAATATCGAACAATTTCCGAACATTCATTTGTAATTTTTTATACTGGCTGGGAAAAGCATTGGCATGATACCCAGCAATATAGGAATAATTTGGTTTTTCCCTGTATTAGTGAAGAAGCCGCACACTTAATTCTGGAACGAAATTGCGCAGGTATCGGGATTGATACCTTGTCTCCGGATAGGCCAGAAAATGACTATATCGTTCACCAGCTGATGCTCGAAAACAACAAATATATTGTTGAAAATGTTTTTAATGCAACAAAATTACCTGCAGTAGATGCCTTCAGCATGATTTTACCTATGAAAATCGCTGATTTAACCGAAGCCCCTGTGCGTTTAATTGGTCTTTATTGATTTTGTTTTGTTACTTTATATAATCCATCGTATTCATTCAATTTCCTGGAAGGAATTACATTGAAAATCGCTATTATTGGAGGTTCTATAGCAGGTTGTACCTTAGCCTTATTATTGAAAGACCAGTTTCCGGTCACTGTTTTTGAGCGAGAACCTGATTTAAAATCACGTGGGGCGGGTATTACCCTCTCTATTGAATTACTCAACACCTTAATCGCCCAAAATATTATTGACCCAGATACATTAGCTCATACATTCACCACTCGCAGTTTTTATTGCCAAGCGGACAATGAGCCGGTTTATGGAAAATTTTTATGGAAACAGGGAATTTCCATGGCAAGCCTCCACTGGGATACTTTATTCACTAACTTAAGAAAAAGATTACCCAACTCGATATATCATCATGGAGTAAAAGTCATTGATGTGCAACTCCATGATAAAGGCCCAGCTCAAGTCACTTTAGAGTCGGGGGAAGTACTGTACTTTGATCTCATTGTTTTTGCTGATGGCGTTCATTCACTGGGAAGAAAACTGATATCCAATGTGCAGCCGGAATATTCGGGTTATGTTGCATGGCGTGGAACACTGGAATTGGAGAGGATAAAAAATAAAACTCTTTTCAATGATCAGGGGCTTTATTACTGCTATAACCAAGGACATTTATTAACTTATCCGGTATATCATCATCAAACGAATAAGTTAAACTGGGTTTTTTATGAAAAAATGGCGAGTGAAAATCTTGAGAATTTAGGGTCAACCTCTTTAATCGACTTTTCTGCAAAAGCAAAAGAACATCTACACCAATTAGCTCGTAATCAATTACCTGAGGTCGCGGCACAAATAATTCTTGATACGCCATCTCCTTTCATGCAGAAAATTGTTGATGTTTGTGTCAATCGTCTTGCAGTTCCGGGAGCTCTCTTATTGGGTGATGCAAGTGCAGTATTACGCCCTCATGTAGGAAACGGTGCTTCTTTAGCCATTCAGGATGCGCTAAGTCTTAGTGAACATCTCATGAAATGCGATGATTTTCAGCAAGCAATTGCAACATGGGAAAAAGATTCCCTTCCTAAACGTCTTGCCATGTATGATTTATCAAAACGAATGGCTGATGCTTTGGTATTACATCCTGTTGAATGGCACGAAATGAATGAGGAAAATATGTCTGCCTGGTGGGAACAAATTATTCTTGGAGAAAAATGGTATACAACTATCACTCCAAAAAAAAATCTTTAAAGAATTCATATGGATATGATGTTGATTGATTTAATCCCCAAATCCCCCCTGCAAGTGAATTATTTCATTTACCAAGTGATACAATATCCACAAACCTATCGGTATTAGATCGGATTAATTCTCGCCATAGTAAATCTGACCTGAGGTATCGTCAGTTTTTTGATAAGAAAACTCCACTAATTTTTTCGCCTACATACCCCCCTTAATTTTTTCGCCTACGTACCTCCCTTAATTTTTTCGCCTACGTACCTCCCTTAATTTTTTCGCCTACCTACCGCGCTTTATGCGCGGTATCCAGGGGATGTTGCTATAGAAATGCTCCGCGGCATCTTAAAATATCGTTCTGGATACCGCGCATAAAGCGCGGTACGTAGAGAAATTTATGCGGTATAGAGTAATTTATGCGGTAGGTAGAGAAATTTAAAATGAAAAACTGACGATCCCTCAGGTAAATCTGCCCCTCAGTCCCCAAAGTAACATGCCACAGACAATAACCATTGCAAATGACAAAGAAATTAATCCGGATTTGATCAGTATTTCTTGCCAGCCAACCCCATGAAAATCCCCTCCGGCAATTGGCATCATGTCTGCGCCGATGCCCCAAATCCCTGCGAACAAAGTGGTTGCCCAATTGGTATAGGTTCCAAATAGAGAAAGAACGAAACCCCAATTCAATGTACGTTGTGATAAATGTAATTGAGGCCATATTAATCCTAATAGAACTAAGAACATACCATTGAGGATCCCTTCAAGATGGCTGGAGAGACCCATTCTAGGATTATGCATTAGAGGTAATGTAAAGCCGGTGAGTAATCCTAACAAAAAGAGAAAAATACCATATCTTATCAATTTGCGACTAAGTTTTATTCCAGTATTTTTGTTCAATATTATCCTCTCAGGTATAGAGTCAACCATTTTTAATAGTTCAACTCCAACTATAAACTATTGGGTCAAAGTAGCTCTTTCTTTAAGGGGTAAAAGAAAATTAAGCCTTATCAAAATCCGCTGGATTGCTCTTGTTCCATTGACTCCATGTCCCTTGATACCCTTTCAAAAGCTGCTGAGCAAACTGATAAAAATGTGAAAGAAAATGAAGCCTCTGTTCATAATAAGGGGTAAGGAAAGGATCAGCTCGATTCACTTCAAACAAATTATAATAGGGCGGTATTGAGGCATGTCGCGCAACAATTTCTTCAAAACTGACTTTGTCTGCATTTTTTAACATGTCGTACATTACAAAAAAGCTTGTTGTCCTGCCTTTTCCTCCCCGGCAATGGATATGAAACCACGTATCTTTAGGTGCTTTTTTAATTAGGGTCAAAAACGCATCAACTTCTGAATCAGAGGGTGCAGCATGATCGGTCACATAGAGCCGATGATATTCAAAACCTAATCTAGAAACTAAATCTTTTTCATTTTTTACTACTTTAACAGGGATGGTTTTACCATTGGAATATTCCTTAGCGGCAAACTGTTGTGAGGATAAAATTCCTCTTATCTTGTTCTGAACTCTTAATGATTTAAGCCAATCTTCCTGATCGCTAAGACTTTGGCTATTGCTTTTCCCTTTATTTATCCAATCATATTCACTCACTAACGTAATCGCTTTACCATTAAGATAACCATGGCTCTCCTGACGCAAGTCCAATACCAAAACAGGTTGATTCCTTGAATTCTTATGCCTGGAAATATAATCAGAGATATCTTTCCATCCCTTTTCACTTGGTTCTTCACTACCAGAAATGGCCAGCTCTTTAATGCCTGCTGTATTCCCTTGGTAGGCATCGGCAATCATAGAGGCATGACGCAATAGCTTTAATGGAGAAAAAGAATACTCAGTATCCTGCACAATACAAGGATTATGCATGCTTGCATCGCATATCCGAGTTTCAGTATTTGGTTTTGCTAAAACCAATCCCTGAGCCAACGATAGACTGAGGGAAGCTACAATAGGCTTCAAATAGGTCATCCATAACCCCTTAACAAGAAACATAATGCATTCTATGTTACTTTTTTTTCCTACCGCAAGATCTATTGGATCAAAAAAAGTTACCCAAATTAACGTTTTGCAGCGTTTTGCATGCTAGGGACACAATACGTATTAATAAAATGAATAACGATTTGAGCAAAATGTTCATCCCATAAGTTATGATGCCCTCTATCAGCAAATTCAATCCATTTTTTTGGCTGGTTTGCCTGATTGAAAAGGGCTAAACCCTGATCGTAAGGTACAACCTCATCCAATTTTCCGTGCAACATTAAGACGGGAACATGAATGTTTTGAATACGCGATAAAGAATCATACTTATCAATTACAGGCATGAGCACCCAGGAATAATGAAATCGAGCCATAGCGGTTAATGAAGTATAAGGGGATTGCAAAACTAAAGAGCAAACAGGAAATTCTGTTGCCATTTGTGTCGCTATCCCAGTTCCTAATGACTCTCCATAAAGCACAATATTATTTGCCTGAATGCCCTGTTGTTGTAAAAACTTCATTGCCGCTCGAGCATCCTGATACAATCCTGATTCGGTTGGCTTTCCTGGATTTCCCCCATATCCACGATACTCAAGTAATAACACGCCAAACCCTTGTGAAAGGAACTGGCGAGCCAAATTCATACGATAACCAATATGCCCCGCATTTCCATGTAGATAGAGGATCGTCGGCTTATTATCCACTGCGGGTTTATACCAAGAACTTAAAAGCAACCCATCAGCAACAGGTATCTTGATGATGTGCATGTCTTCGGCTTGAAAGTTACTCAAATCCGGTTTTTCAGCGGATGGGAAATAAATGAAATGGCGTTGAAAAAAATACGCTAGAGTAACCAGTAAAATAAAAAGAAAAAGAACCAGTAATAATTGTTTGTGCATCATCTTATTTGTCTTCATTCATTCGAGGATAATCAGTGTAACCTTTTGTACCACCACCATATAGAGTCGCACGATCTAATTCATCCAATGGAGCATTTTTTTTAAATCGCCTAACCAGATCCGGATTGGAAATATAATATCGCCCAAAAGCTACGAGATCTGCATAACCACTGCTGACCGCTTCGGTTGCCATTTCTAATGTATAACCATTATTTACCATCCAAGGTCCGTTAAATTCTTTTCGTAACGCGGAGAAATCAAGACCATAATTCTCTCTTGGTCCTTGCGTTTCTCCTTCTATGACATGAATATAAGCCAGATCGAATCGGCTCAATTCCCGTACAAGCGGGAAAAAAACAGCAGCAGGCGAAGTATCTGAAACTCCATTGGCATGACTTACTGGAGCAAGACGAATTCCCGTTCGATTTGCACCAATTTCAGATACAATAGCACTGGTCACCTCAAGTGCAAAACGCAACCGATTAGCAATCGAACCACCGTATTGATCGGTGCGATGATTTGTTCCATCACACAGAAATTGATGAATAAGATATCCATTGGCTGCATGAATTTCAACACCATCAAATCCGGCTAAAATGGCATTTCTTGCAGCTATTCGATAATCTTCAATAATACTTGGAATTTCACTAAGCTTTAAGGCACGCGGATTTCCAACTTCGACAAAAGTCCCATTTTCAATAAATGTGCGCTGCCCTGTTGCCGCAATAGCAGAAGGGGCTACGGGAGCAATACCTCCTGGCTGCAGAGAAGGATGTGAAATTCGTCCTACATGCCAAAGTTGCAGATAAATAACCCCGCCCTTTGCATGGACTGCGTTTGTTACTAATTTCCATCCGGCTATTTGTTCTAAGGAATAAATTCCTGGGGTCCAAGCATATCCTTTTGCAGTCGGTGAAATTTGTGTCGCCTCGGCGATGATTAAACCTGCATCTGCTCGTTGCGCATAATATTCCGCATTAAGTTCTGAAGGAGCATCCATTCCATGAATGGAACGATTCCGCGTTAGTGGAGCCATCACGATGCGATTTTTTAAAGTTGAACCTCGCAAATTAAATGGAGTAAACAGAATTTCATTATTCGTAGTCATTCTTTGCCTCATGCAATTTTTATACACAAAAAATAATTCATTGTATTTTTTATAATTAAAAACATTCTATAGGGTCTGCGGTCAATTCGCTAGATTAATCAAAATGATGTGATTTTAGAGCATAGAAACGCAAGCGGATTGGCAATAGCCCTAGGTTTCATTCTAGATTATAGGTAAGATATTCCAGAATGTAAGGGTAAAGGCATCTAATTTTTGAACATAAAAACCGCTCTTTGGGCCTACTTGCCGCGCTTTATGCAGGGCATCCAGTCAATCGTGCATGAAGACCGGAGCTGTATTCCGTATTAAGAGCGGAATATAGGCCTTTTGATTTAAATGCGTTTACCACTGGAATCAATTTACTTTCATAAGGAAATAATAATGTATCATAATATCTTAGTTGCAATTGATGACAGTACTACATCAATGCAAGCCTTCCATGAAGCCATTAAGCTGAGCAAAGTGCATCAGGCAAAATTACGCATCGTACATATAGCAAACGAATTTTATGCTCCTTATGTTGGAACCGGTGTTGATTATGAGAAGTTGGAAGCTTCATTCAAAGAATATGGTCAAAAATTTCTGGACAAGATGCTAACCATTGCACGCGAAGACCATGCAGATTGTGAAGCACATTTACTTGAAATAAATCCTTCTAAAGAAAAAGTGTCCGAGAAAATCATTGACGCAGCAAAAAATTGGCCAGCCGATTTGATTGTCGTAGGAACGCATGGTAGGCGAGGCTATCAGCATTTATTACTTGGTAGTGTTGCAGAAGGGGTTATCCGTAATGCACCGATGCCAGTTCTCCTTATCAGAGGCAAACAATCCTGAATGAATGAACTTTAGTAAACTAAGAATTATAGCGAAGGATTACCCATATACTGGACGCTCTTTCGCTGTGCTTCGTTTTAGCATTCTACTTAAATAAGATTTCCTCCTTTTTCAATACATCATCCTCTCATGAGTTTGTTATAATGCAATAAAAAATTACTTATTGGATTTATTTTAATGCAAAAACTGATTCATGATTTTCATGAGATGGAAAGATGCTTTTTCTCTCTTATAAGTTTGAATTGCCTTGATTATCAAACAATAACTGCTTTTGAAACTGGAGTGCTTGCGACGGGTTTGAACCCTGCTTTTGCTATCAAGACAGATACAGATAAGGAATTTTTACATGATCTCGCAAAGTGCAGATCATACTTTGCGCAAAAGAATTTACCATGGGCAATTATTGTTGCAGAAGATACACCAATTTTTTCAGAACACGATAATCAATTACGCCAAGATTATGAATTAACTGATACGGGCGTAGGTATGGCGTTCAATCTTATGGCGAATTCGCTAAACATTCCGGATAACCCGCTTGAATTTAGGGAAATGAATGAGGATTTACCTACCTGGAGTATCCCCCTTATTCATGGGTTTCAATCAACACCGGAAATTACCCATGTTTATACCTTAAGACATGATGAGGCATTGAAAAAATCGAATGACATGTATCATTTTTCAGGTTTTTTTGCAGGAGAAGCAGTTGTATCGGTAACCTTAACCGTAAAAGACAATCTTGCCCGCATCGATGACTTAGCTACGATACCGAGCTTTCAAAAACGCGGCTGTGCCAGCGCAATGATGGTTTATGCCTTGAAAAAAGCTTTGGATTTAAAAGTTCAAACATGCTTTTTAGAAGCCTCCGCAGCTGGCCTTAATCTTTACACACGCATTGGCTTCCAATCCCTTTTCACAAACCATTATTATGAGCTAAGTACGATGTAGCCCGCTACATTCAGATTACATATATTTAGATAAGGATAATCATGTTGTACTGCATATTTGTTTTTTTATATCTCTTATTTTTTCCTGGTATTTTATTTGCCAATCTTGATTTAATCACTTGGAAAGGAATTTATTATCAAGCAGTTCCGAATAAAAAAGGAGTCACAAAAAAATACTGTAAGGAACATAACCCTGGCACCTTTATTCACACCATAAATGATGGAATTGATAAGCCTCTAATTACCAATAAGGGGATTAAACTAAAACAAATATCATTTAAAAGTGATAAAGTAGACCGTATTTATCTCATTCACGGCAGTTTAATTGCATCGGGGAAGACAGCAAAAAATTCCTGGCATGATCAGATCAATTATTTTTTATATAAATACAGTGAGGCAGGAATTACAAAAGGCATTTGGTATAGCACGCAGTGCAAAGGATTATATAAAGGGGTTGTTTTAAATAATATGAATTCGACATAAAAGGCATGGGAATGTCGTGTAGGTGCATTTATTTATATGGGATCCAGTTCTAAACAGAAAGAGCATATGCATAAAGTGCTCTGCTGCCAGCCAGGACCTATTTCGTTTATTAAAAAATTGTTTGTTTTATTTTGTGTGAAGCAGATAAATCCATTAGCTCATATTCCTCTCCAATCTCTACTATCGCATCAAATCGTTCGTCAATAATCGCTTTCAGGTTATCACGAGAGGATAGCGTTTTATCATTGTATTGCATCAATTCTTCGAGAATTACAGGACTCGTTATCTCGTTAACCACTTTTTCAATTGGTTGTAAAATGCCTGAGTCAGCAATCAATCCTCGCAATCGTTTCAGTAATAATTGGCTTATTGGCACTTCTTCTTCAACTTCAGCCTTTTCATGTAAACCGTTCCATTTGGTATTACTGGTTGTTGTCGAAGCAATTCGCATGCTCGAACGAGATAAAGTAGAAATCACATCTTCTCTTCGTTCCGCCTTTACACACGCTTTGCATCGTATTAATTCCTGAGCATCTTCATAGGATTGGTCAATGAATTGTTGAAATTTATAATGTTCGCCTGATGAAATTTCAATAAGTTCAGCTTGATTAAGCACAGGAAGTATTCCAAAGACCTTTTGCACTTGCTGTGCTTGTTTTTCGGTTTTAGCAATAATCCGCAAAGATAAGGTATTCTCTGCATGCCATAAAAAACCAACATCTATTTTAGGATCCGATGGCGTATTATGCTGGTTCAGTAAAAAGGACATATTAGGAAAAGTAACAAATTTATAGGTTGGTTTAATTAACAACATCTCTCTTTTTTGATTGTATTTAAACTCAACGGTTTCCATTAATTTTAAAAGTTGTTTGGGCATAATACTGCAGCTTAATCCTTCATCGCTGTGAACACACTCAAGCGCAAACTCCTCTTTCAATTGATGGGCAATTTTTTTATTCGTTGTAGTTAGGGTATAAGTTCCATTCTCTTCTTTTTTTAATTGAAATGGAATTCTGCCACTTTGTGGATCAAGACGCATGGTACGTAAAAAAACTGCTCCATCATGCGACATGACTGATGTAGGTGAAAAATATTTTTCTAATTTATCGATTAAATCGATTTCCGGTGACATTAACACCATTCGTTTTTGGAATTTAGCCAATATCTGTTGATTGCTGTTATGGGCTGTTGCTGCCATATCATTAATAAACCCTAGATATCCCTCAAGTTCTTCATAAGGCATGTCATTTTTTATGCCCATTTCGATTAAATCAATTTTTATTTTAGTAAAATAAAGATCAAAATTTGATAATTTTCCTGTCCATATTTTCATAATATCGGTATCGATTAGAGCCTGTAATTGACTTCCTTCTCTACAGTTCCTCCTAAGTCCTCCTAAAGAGCCTAATAATTCTTCATAGGAAGGGGTACTTTTTTCAATACGCTCTAATTCCTGTCTAAGCTCTGGATAACTTTCAATCACTTCGTCACTGGGGTTTTCACCAGTGATCATCTTTCTGAGCAAATGGAACCCAACCATGCGTTCAGACAAGGTAGTATCATAAAAAACGCTGTAGTTTCGATACATAAAGTGGCGGGCAAAACCAATTGTTGAAGAGCTTCTAAAGAGGGAAGGTGCTTTAGCGAAACTGTCCTCAAATGAAAAATCGTCACTTAAGCTTGAGCATACGCCTTCGCCTTCATAAGGTTTGCCATAATCAAAACCGTAAAATGCATCGTCCGCAAAACCTTTATTTTGCGCATCCTTACCCATGCCATCTCGATCACCAATTGCAATGCCAAAAATTAAATTTTTAGCTAATCCAGCAATGTATTTGGAGCGTTTGATTGAGGCCTGCTTATCCTCTACCAAGACACCATTATAATCAGGCTCAGAACCGCCATATAGAAAACTTGTTAACTCCCGCAAACCATTTTTCCAGCCGCACGCTAATAATGCATGAACCCCTTTTGAACCATTTTTTACCCAGATAAGTTCCTGCTTTTGATTTTGCGCACTAAAAATCCCGGCCAAACGGGTGCCAACAAACTCTCTTATTGCTTCTTTGTTGGCTTTAATTCTGTCTTTTTGCCCTTCGGCATAATCAAGTTTATACATCCAAGCACTTAAGCCATTGTTCTTGGCAACAGCTTCTTTTATTTCATTGCATAGCCATTGAATGCCAGGAACCACTGTGCTTTCAGGATGGGGACCTTTTATATGCGAATTGATAAAAACTGAAAATACAATTCGCTTTTGCTCCACACTTTTTACATTCTTTAAGTCATCTCTTAATTGAATAAGTTTTAATCGTTCTTTATCCGGGACTCGCTCTGAAGAGGGCAAATGTTCTGCAGCTAAAATTGAATCCAGTTCCTGAAAAAATAATTTATCTAAATCGATCGCCCTAAATCCTGGCTCTACACCACTAGGTTTTTTTGCATAACAAAACTGTTTTGCACCAAACATACTGCCTAATCGAGTTAATTCTTTAGTTTTGCGAACGGTGAATTGGCCTATTTCCTCTGTCTCTGTGTCGAGAATACTTAATGAAGAAGATACTCTGGGCCTTGACTCCATTTGCACGCTGAGTATTGGTTCGCTCTTTGAGACAGAACCCAATTCGGTTGTTCTCCTTCTGATAGGTGGCAGCAAACTTTCTTCCTCTATCTCCTGGGACTCAGCTCTTATCTGATCATTAAAAATATGCATCATTAAACCATCTGGTTTTATACGATATAGAGGCGCTTTACCTAATTCGACACCAAAATTTTTTGAGCAGAAATTTTTAATAAGAGTACCTAATTCACTGTATGAGCCCCCAAATGAATTTAAAATAACAGCATATTCACTCACGAAGACATCCAAAAGTGCCATAATTTTTGCATCAGAAGATAGAGAATCATTTTCCTTTATTTTAATTATTTCTTGACTCATGCGATTCAGGCGCGGGGTATCCATTTGCAGCCCCGAAATTTTTTCGATGAGCTCTTTATATTCCTTAACAAAATGATCTGTTGTGATACCTACAGCGTTGTGTTTTTTTAAAATTTCACTTTTAGATATCATGTCATCTTCCTCTTTAAAGAGTAATGATTGGAGTTGCAGTTAAAAATAAGAAAATTTAATTCTTCTTCATTAATATTTTTTCTTTCCTCCTTTAACTTTATTCCTTTAAAATTAAGAGACTATTAAGCAGTTTGTAAAAATAATGCAAAGGTATGTTGCATTAAATAAAAAAAGTAACTAATTTTTCAGGAGGCTTCATGTCACTAATTAAGAGTATTTAGTGTTTTCATTTTTGACACGATTTGAGCACTAAAATAGTCCCTATTAAAAAAGGCTTACGCTTTATGACAAATAAAGAAAAAGGGAAAAAACCCCTGCCCTTTACCTTATTTCCTGTACAACAACGACAGGGTTCAATTGTGTACTATGTCTCTGATTTTTCTGAAGAATTAGGCGATTCTGTTTATAGGGGGTATCAGTGTACTTTAGTCAACGCAAATCCCATTCATTTAAAACCGCGACATGTAAAAAAAGAAGAATTGAAAATTGACCACAATAGCCCGGTAGCCATAAAGCTCTATGATGGCAAGCACCATCCCTCCCCTTTTCAATTTTATGCTTCAGAGATAGCTGTCTTAGATATTAAAGGTAGAGATGTGCTCATCATGGATTACATCGACGGGTTCCATATTTATCCGGATGCTCGCGATAATCCTGAACTAAATCAATTAACTTTTTTGCAAGTGGTAGAGATCTCTTGGCAATTAATTCTTCAGCTTAATACGCTTCATTATAGGAATACCAGCGGTCCTGCGATCGTTCATGGCGATATTAAAGGGGAAAATATCAAAATAAAAATTAAAGAAATTGAGACTCCTGAGGGGAAAAAATATAAAGTCGACGTGTCATTCCTGGATCTCGATTATGCCAAACTCATCACTGATATGCCGCAAATCCCTCAAGGAACCCCAGAACATGTTGCCATCGAAATATTAAACGGCAACTACTCGGAATCGAGTGATTTTTTTGCATTGAGCCCGCTTTTATTAAGTCTATTTGGTGCACATAACCCCTTAAAAAAAATTATTGAATTCAGAAATAACAACATGCATATGAAGCGAGATGAACTAATAAGAACATTTCGCGACATTGGTTTTTGCACTGAGGGCCTTTTTGAACATTTTAAAGAAAAACCTGACCTCTTTGTTTGTGAATTAGTTAAAAAGTTCATCCTGAATATGGGGAAAAAAAACAGGGAGGATCGACCTTCGCCCAATGCCATACTTGAATTTTTTACTGCATTAAGGCAATTAAGCCTACTCGAGGAGTCCAATAACTTCGATATAGAAAAGAAGAGCTACTTTTTGCGTCTTTCCATAGCAGCACAAGAAGAACATTGGTTAACCGAGAAAAAATATCAAACATTATTTTTCCATTTGGATGAGCATTTGCAAAATAGATTAATTACCTTAATGAGTATGAATCAATGCGTTCTATTCTACAAAATTGCCCAAGAAAGCAATGCACCCGCACCACTGATAAACCAATTGCGAAGAGCTGTTGCGGACCATCTGGCGGAACAAATTTGTTTTTTAAAGAAACCTTCATGGACGACTTCCTTTTTTTCTTCGCCACCAACATCAAAAGACATACAATGGTTACTCTACTGCTATGAACATAATGATTCTGCTGATTTTTATTCTACTTCACATGAAAAAACACGAAAAAAACTCGAGCAATGCAGCAAAAAAAGCTTAGCACCTTTAATTTCAATTATTACAGAAGGGCTAACCCAAAAGATAGATTCACCGCTCTCCTCAAACTTAAGCAACTGAATTCATGAACAATAAATCACTCGCTCTTCTAATTCAAAAGATGTCTTAAAATCCTGAGAGCATTGAATAAGATTGTTCATCATCCATTGACACTCTTCGTTACTTGCGTAGTGCAATTTGAAATTTTTTCTTATCATTGCGACTAATTCCAATTGCGTCAATCGCAAATTTGGGTCAAAAGAGAAAAAATACATCAATGACAAATCACTTTTAAAGTGCTCCCAGCCACTGATACCCTCATAATCATTAATCAAATCCCCACAACCATAAAGAATCAAGCCCTGATTGTGCCATTCAATACCCATTGGGTGATGTGAGGAATGACCATGGATCACATGAACACCTAATTCATCAATGAGTGTGTATGCAAATTGCTGATGTTGGGCGGGAATGTTATAACCCCAATTTCCTCCCCAATGAATACTAACGATGCATAAATCTCCAGTTTTTCTATAATACTCAATAACTTCCTTGACTCGCTTTATGGAGTCTTCACTTAAATCAGTCAACAACCATAACCCAGGTTGTTCCTGAGTGGCAGCCCACTCATTTAAAATACCGCTGGAATAAAGCCCCATCGAGAACACGAGAACTCTTCCTTTAAAACCTGGAATAAAATGAATTGCAGGTGCAGTCGCTTTCTGAATGTTTTTTCCTGCACCTGCATAAGCTATTCGAGCATTATCCAAAGTCAACAATGTCTCTAAAAACCCCTCTCTTCCCCAATCCAATATATGATTATTTGCTAAAGCACACACATCAATATGTGCCGAAGTAATAGCATCTATGTTCTCAGGATGCATGCGATAATTAATCCCCTTAAATGGCCATGGAGTATTGCTGCGGGTAATGCTTGTTTCCAGATTAATTAAACGGAGATCAGGGTTTCTTAGTTTTAATTCGATTAAACCATCACCCCATATATAGGCTCCTTTGTTGCCCAGCGGAATCGTGCCATTAATCCTTTCAGCAAGCCAGACGTAATCACGTGCATCTTTAACATAGGATTCATAAATTTGCGGCTCACACGGATGAGTTAAGATTTGATCAATCCCTCTCCCCGTCATGACATCACCACATAAAAAAATATGGAATTGGGGTAATACTGATGACATGAGCCTTCATCCTTTAATTAACCTGAAAAATAGTTCATTTTTTTCTACTAATAATAGTCGTAAATTAAAGAATATGTGACAATAAGCGATGGATGTTTCGCGCGCTGAATATTGATTCTGCGCGCACTTTCTCTATTGTTCAAAAAATATTTTTTGGGTTTGAGACTCATCCTGCGGCAGCGATGTTTCAGGCTCAGCTTTTCTTTTTTTGCTCTCGTCTGACTCATCTTGCGGCAGTGATGTTTCAGACTCAGATTTTCTTTTTCTGCTATCGTCTAAAGTACTTAGAACTCCCAAGCCACTGCTCGATAAAGTTGGTGTGGTTGTTTTTTTTCTCCAGTCGAAAACATCAATTTTTAGATCCTTTTGTAAATCTTGGGAAATCTTAAATTTAACAAAATGAGGAGCAACTTTTTTACAATGATTTTCAAAGGTTTCACGACAAAATGGATCGGTTAAATCCATCGCAAGGTACTCTGAAGGGTCATCTTTTAACTGTTCAAGCCGTTCTTCCTCCGTCTTTTTGAACCAATTTTCTAATGACTCTTTATTTGCATGAAATTCTAGTGGATAAAAACCAAACTTATTATAAACGGTAAGTGATTCTGCTGAAGGAGCGACGGCCATATTTTTCTGACCGCTATTTATGAAAAAATCCAGAGCATAGGCCATCATTAAATTACTAAGCCCTTTACGACGATATTTCTCACTTACGAATAAACTAAATAACTGAGATATGTTTTCTGTATCTTTAGTTAGTCTTAATTCAATAAAACCAACGACTTTTCCATTGTCACGTAAAACAAGCATTAAATCACATCTATTGTTCTTGTTATGTAACAATTTTCCATTATTTTTAAATAACAGAATCGTTTCCTCATCTAATTTTTCAACATCATTTTCAAAATAAATTTCAGCCATCGCATCTTCGTGCCGGACATAATTTAAAAAGTCAGATAAATCATCTTTATTAGGATAATCAAGAACATAAGATTCGTTAGGAAGTGTGTTAGTCGTACTCTCTACAGCTTGATACATGAATTAATGCCCGTTACGGATCGATAGCCTAATTATAATTAAAAATGAATCAATATTCAACAGTATGTGCATTTTTAGAAAATTAGATTCAGTTAAGCTGAGTTTATCCTTCTTCAGCAGAAGCACAGCCTGAAAATATGGAAGGGGCTAATACTGATGACTTGATCATTCATCCTTTGGTATATACTGTATAAAACCAGTTCGTTTTTTCTACTAATAAAAGGATGGCCATAAATTGGGGGAAGTGGTGGAAAACAAACAATGGCAGTTTTCGCTCTGGTATTTTTTGATAATTTTCTGGATTATCATCTTATTCCAGAACTTTTTTTTCGCAGCCCACCCTGTAAATATTGCTTACAGTGATTTTATAAAACTGTTGAAAGCCGATAAGTTAAATAATGTCTTACTTGCTGAAAGCTACATTACCGCAGATGTAAAAACTGAAGGTTTATCAGGATTACTCACTGAAGATAAATTTAATGAAATAAAAGAATATGGCGGCAAAAATCCCCAAGTCACTACGGTCCGCATTAATGATCCGTCCCTTATATCTACTTTGGAAGCAGCAAAAGTGAAATTTAATGGACAAGCTGAAAACAAATGGTTAACCCTGATATTATCCTGGATTATTCCTGCATTGCTCTTTTTTGCTCTGTGGAGTTTTTTACTAAGACGCATGGGTTCTACAGCTGGGGGAGTTTTGGATGTTGGAAAAAGTAAAGCAAAAATCTACATGGAAAAAGAAACACATGTCTCATTTCAAGATGTTGCAGGAGTAGATGAAGCAAAAGCCGAGCTTATGGAAGTGGTTGAATTCCTTAAAAACCCGCAACATTATACTCGTATTGGCGCTCACATACCTAAAGGCGTACTTTTAGTTGGCCCACCTGGAACAGGAAAAACATTACTTGCACGAGCTGTAGCAGGCGAGGCGGGAGTACCATTTTTTTCAATTAATGGTTCAGAATTCGTAGAAATGTTTGTTGGCGTTGGTGCTGCACGAGTACGTGATCTGTTTACCAATGCCCGAGAAACCGCTCCAACAATTATTTTTATTGATGAACTTGACGCCTTAGGCAGAGCACGTGGTGCTTATCCTATTGGCGGAGGACATGATGAAAAAGAACAGACTTTAAATCAGTTGCTTTCGGAAATGGATGGCTTTGATCCCAGTGAAGGATTAATACTCCTTGCCGCTACCAATCGACCGGAAATTCTTGATCCCGCATTATTACGGGCGGGACGTTTTGACCGCCATATACTTGTGGATCGACCTGATAAAAAAGGCCGGATAGAAATTCTCAATGTTCATCTGAAAAAAATACAGCAGGGTCCTGATATTGATCCGGAAAAGATTGCGGCCTTAACACCAGGTTTTTCTGGAGCCGATTTAGCGAATCTGGTCAATGAGGCAGCCTTGCTGGCTACGCGTCATAATGCCGATTCTGTAAGTATGGATGACTTTACCAACGCTATTGAACGCATGGTGGCGGGGTTGGAAAAAAAGAATCGCTTACTCAATCCTGAAGAGCGTAAAGCAGTAGCTTATCATGAAATGGGACATACCCTGATAGCACTGTCCTTGCCTAATGTAGACCAGGTACACAAAGTCTCAATTATTCCCCGCGGGATAGGTAGCTTGGGTTATACCATTCAACGTCCTACCGAAGACCGTTATCTTATGACAGAAGAAGAATTAAAAAATAAAATGATGGTTTTGCTCGGAGGTAGAGCAGCTGAATTTGTTGTTTTTGGTCGATTCTCAACGGGGGCAGCAGATGATCTTGCCAAAGCTACTGATATTGCACGGAATATGGTCATGCGTTACGGTATGGATAAAGAACTTGGACCTGTAACGTACCAAAAAGAAAACTCACCCTTCCTGGAAGCTCCTATAATGCACCACGAACGTGAGTTTAGCGAGGAAACTGCATGTGAGATTGATGCAGCAGTTCGCAAAATAATTCAAACTGCCTTTGATGATGCTGTGGATATCATCAAAAAGCGCATTAAAATTTTAGAGAAAGGTGCGCAATTATTATTAAAAAAAGAAACCTTAAATGAAGAAGATTTAATTGCATTAAATATCAAGTAAAAAACCTAGTAAAAGTAGCCTGGATGCAGGCTACCGTTTTACCTTATTCATGAGTCATGAGCGGCTCTTAACTTAAAGGCTGTAAAGCACTTGTTTTATCAAAATGAATCAGCCCATCAAATTGATAAGGCAAATGTGTAAAAAAATAATGGCTAAAACGTTCCGTCGCCGGAAGATAAACCACACCTATAGCCCGTTGTAAGCGAGGAATGTTTAAATAATGTTCCAATTTCTCATTATTTAATAAATTCAAGAAAAAATTCTTGTGCTTCAGATGATGAAATAACTCCTCATAGCTTCCTTGCATCCCTGGTTGCACTGATTTTTTCTCTCCAGGCATTCCCCAATCGGATGCAGCCATTACGGTTCCTTCATAAGTAGAAAAACCAAGAGAATAAGAATGTTGTCCATATTGCTCGCGTACTAATTGACCCAAATTAAATTCATTACGATCCCCCATCTCCGTAGCACGTGAATCCCCAAGATGCGAGTTATGCGCCCAAATAATAATTTTAGCAGGTTGATTAAATCGCATTTCCAAATGATCAGCGAGTACATTGAGTGTTTCCATCATATGACTATCCCGAATATTCCATGCAGACACCCTCCCTTCTAACATGGAACGGTAATAATTTTCTGCATTTTTTACCAAGCGAGCATTTTGTGTTGCAAAAAAATATTCATCTTCAACAGTGACTCCGTCACGATGAAGATACTCAAAAGCACGATGCTGTAATTCTACTAATTGTGCTACCGCTTCATGAATACAGGCCTTTTTAATCCCGGCATTAATTAGATAACCATACATTTGAGGATCCTGATTTAAATGATCAAAACAGGCATAACGTTGTGCGGCACGTTGTGCTGCTTCAGGATCGATTTTATTTAAGAAATCAATAACTGCCTGCATCGAAGAGTTTAAACTGTATAAATCAAGACCATAAAATCCAATTTTTTGTGCTGCAGGCAAGGCATCATTGTGTTGACGTAACCAACTCAGGAATGGAGGAAGCGTTGAATTACGCCACATCCATACTGGAAATCGCTGAAAACCATTCAAGGCTCGCTCACTGTCGGTTACATTGCCTTTCCCTTGTAAATAACGATGAACACGATGTGCATCAGGCCAATCCCCTTCAATAGCAATAGCCATGAATCCATGCTCTTTAATAAGACGTTGCGATATTTCGATGCGTGTTTGATAAAATTCGTGCGTTCCATGAGTTGCTTCGCCAATCATCACAAATCGAGCATCTCCAATTTGTTTGATTATTGCATCATAATCTTCACCATCAGGTTTAAGTGAAACTATTGCACCATTGAGTTCATCTATTAGCTTTTGCAAAGCATCCTTATTCATAAAAGCCTCCTTACTATCCAGCACAATACTCATCAAACCATTCTTTGGCCAAGTTTGAGACCTCATGTAATTTTCCAGGCTCCTCAAATAAGTGAGTTGCTCCAGGAACTATTTCCAAATGTGTGGTACAACTCATTTGGGATATCGCTTGCTGGTTGAGTCCTATCACCACTTCATCATCACCGCCCACAATAAGTAAAGTGGGCGTCTTGACCTGAGGCAAATAGTTTCCAGCCAAATCTGGCCTGCCGCCACGCGATACAATCGCATTGACTAACTTAGGTTCCTGGGCTGCAGCTACAAGTGCGGCACCCCCGCCAGTACTTGAACCAAACAAACCAATTGGAAAATGAAATTCTGCAAATTCTTTTGTACACCAATGAATGACATCAACAAGTCGAGAAGCTAATAAATGAATATCAAAACGATATTCGCGAGTGACATTATCAATAACATCTTCTTGTGAGGTAAGCAGATCAAAGAGCAACGTAGCATATTTCCCTTCATTCAAGGTGCTTGCCACATATTGATTGCGGCTGCTGAAACGGCTGCTTCCGCTGCCATGCACGAAAACGACCATTCCTTTAGCTTTTTCAGGGATAAATAAAAAACCGTTGAGATAAACATTTTTACTGGGGATAGTTACTGGATGTTCAATGTCTGGTGTATAGGTATTCATGGGTATTCCTTTTTCCTGAGCCTATCATTCTTCCAAGTATAGACTTATTCTTGAGGTTATAGCTGAGTCTTAATCCTGCTGTATAACTCAGGTAACATGAGTTGGGATTGTTGCATAGTAAAAAAAGAGCCTATATGATTAGATTGCCTTAAAATCATATCAATTTGATGTTGTAAATGAATAACTTAGGGATAAGGAATTACAATGGGCAAAAAGGATAAGCAGAAAACTTCAATTGAAAAAGGGAACAATTTTGGTATTCCTACAGGATTAGTTGCTCAAAGGAGGGCAGAATTAATTGCCGCAAAAGAACGTTCTCGTTTGAGTGCGATATCTCTTAATACAACTTACCTTGATACGATACCTCTTAATGCTAATGGGATACCTCATAATCCACCGATACCCCTTAATCCAACATCGATTAATGCGATACCTCCTGGTAAAGCATCCCTGACTCATGTTACCAAATCAAGGCCCAAAATTGAGCATAGAAATCCTTCACGTCCCCAACGCAAATCGAACTCATTCCCGCAGGATTTTTTTAAAAAAAATGAGCCAAAACACAGTGAATCAATTGATGCAGACTTAACTAAAGACTGGCTCAACGTGTTGAAGAAGACAATAGGAAATGCACAGATCGCTTACAAAAAATACTATGAACTAGGTATCAATACTCGCCAACCTAATGGATGGTTTAGTTGGTGGCGCCACGGGCCTGATGGGCAAAAAAAAGCAGAACTGGTTAAAGCCGAAGCGGAAGCAAGCCCAAACATTGATGCAATTATGCAGCAAATGCAGCGGTTTTTCGAAGATCCTGATACTCGATGTGAAAACCACTCTTTCGCCTCTTATTTATTTGCAGAATTCAATTGCCTAGTGCAAGGAGATGAATATAAACCACAAGAAGAAACAATCTATGACAAAGAGTATTGGTATACCGTTGCGAAACAATTGCGCCTATTAATGGATAAAGAAGAATACGCGCATGGCCCATCTCTACCAGGGCTGTGATACTCAGTTTAAAAATCGGGTAATAACTACAAAATAAGAGTGCTATTCATGCAAAATACAAATCCCTGGGCTTTAGAACTCCCCATTGATACCTTTTTCTTTGATTGCGACGGGACACTCTCTCTAATTGAAGGCATTAATGAATTAGCAACCATGAATGGGGTTGCCCAACAAGTACATGAAATTACTGAACGATGTATGGGGCAAACCGGCATGACCCCTAATGATTATCAGCAACGTTTGAGCTATGTTCAACCTACACGAGAACAAATAGAAGAGCTGGCCGAGCGCTATAAACGCAATATTGCTCCCGGAGCACAAGAACTCTTTCAGTTATTGCATCATTTTAATAAAAAAATCTATATCATTTCCGCAGGGATTAAAATGGCCGTAGTTCCCTTTGCTGAGGATCTCCGAGTTCCCTCAAGTAATGTGCTTGCAGTAGAAGTGTATTTTGATAAACAAGGGAACTATCAAGACTTTGATAGACAAAGCAATATGACTCAGGGCAATGGTAAAACATTGGAAATTGCCTCAATACTTAAACCAGGTGAACGATCCCTACTGATAGGTGATGGAGTAAGCGACTGGGAAGCTCGAGAAACAGTAACACGATTTATTGGTTTTGCTGGTTTAAATCCTAAAGAATGGGTGAAAAACCATTCCGATTTCTATATCACCAATACCAGCTTTTACTCAATAATCCCTTTAGGATTAACTCAAGATGAGTTGAAACAATTGCCCTCACAATATTATGCTTATTATGAACAAGGACTTGCAGAGATTTATAATTCTATTGTTTTGATCAAGGGAGATGCGCATGTTCACCATTCAAATTCTTGATAATATATCTCCTCAGAGTTTGAGCTTGTTTCACCCTGACGTTTATCAATTAGGTCTTAATCCCATCGACCCGGATGTTATTTTGGTGCGCTCCCATAAATTACATAATCATCCATTTTCAAAAAACTTAAAAGCAGTAGCGCGGGCAGGAACAGGTATTGATAATATTCCCATCGATGTGCTGACCAATATGGGTGTCCCGGTATTTTATGCACCTGGAGCAAATGCCAATGCAGTGAAAGAATTGGTAATGGCAGCCATGATAATAGGCTATAGACATTTAGATGAAACACGCTCCTTCATTACTGAATTAGCAAAAGAAGATAACCAACTATTTCATCGAGAAATAGAAACGAAAAAAAAGAAATTTGTTGGCCATGAAATTTCAGGTAAAACTTTGGGCGTTATAGGTTTAGGTAATATAGGCGTTAAAGTGGCTAATGCTGGATTAGCCTTAGGAATGAAAGTATTAGGTTTTGATACCAATATGACTCTGACAAATGCTCTAGCATTGATGCCCGGAGTTGAAAAAGTCATTGATATGAATGTATTGCTTGCCCACACAGATATTATTACGCTGCATATTCCTTTAAATGCAACAACCACCCATTTAATCAATGAAGAAAATATTGCCCTAGTGAAACCCCATACCCTGTTACTTAATTTTTCACGCGAACAAATAGTAAGTGAAGCAGCTATTTTACAACAATTAAATAATCAGAAACTCATGGGTTATATTACAGATTTTCCAACAATTAACTTGGCTGATCATCCTAATGTTTTGAGCTTTCCTCATTTGGGGGCAAGTACCCAGGAGGCGGAGCAGACCGCAGCAGAAATGGTAATTCGCAATATTTGTAATTATTTAGAACATGGGATCATTGAGTATTCTATTAATTTTCCAAATATCTCCCTTTCTACTACTCAAGTCCCTAATTGTTACCGTATATTGGTTATCAATAAAAATACTCCAGGAGCGATGGGTAAGATCACCCAGAGCATATCAAAGCTAAAATACAATATTGAACAAATGGAAAATAAATCACGTGGATTAATTGCAGCGAATCTTATCGATATATGCGGTCCTCAAGAATCACTACCCCAGCTTTGTGAGCAATTAAAACATATCTCCAATTTAATGGCTGTGCGGCTGATTTCGGATCCTCAAAAACAATAGAGTACGTTTTTTTTTGAAAAACTCGATTTTCTCTACTAAACTTTCAAATGTTATTCCCTTATTTGGATATTTCTAGTCTATTTAATAAGGATTGCTGTGCATAATATCGAGCTACTGGCCATCCGCCATCAAAAAACAAATGGAATGGCCGTTTGTTTAAAGCCAAGAATTCCTTACATTATCACTCCTTCTCTGGTGCTTGAAATTCGTAAGCTGCAAAATCAAATAGCAGAGCAGTACTACAAGAACCCATGGGATGGAATTTATTATCTTCTGTGGTACTTACATTCCGATACCACACCCTGGAAAGGCCTTGATTTTCATTTTATCCATAAAGCATTGCTAAGCCATCGTGAGCACGCAATAGAACATTATATTGAAAATTTATTTGAATTGCTTTTTATTAATTACGTAGGCTTTGGCCTTCCCGTAATTAACTGCTCTATCGTAAACAGAAAACTAAGTGGAATCTCACAAGATTTTTTCTATCTAAATCAAATCAACTTCATAAAGCGATACAAAGAATTGAATTGCTTCAGTCAAAATAAATTGCCTTTTAGTAAATTAAATTTTAGCCCCGAAATAAGAAAAACATCATTCCCTTTTAAGATTTACACCCGCAATAATTTTTATGTCTTTGATTCTATTAATTTGAACTCAATGAGAAAAATACTTGGCGCCTATCGGTATTCCCCTATATACCTGCCTCAACAAAATGAAATAAAGCTTATTTTCAAGCAAAAAAGACAGGAAACGATTGCAAAAATTTATCAGCTGGCCTCAAAGAACATCAATTTAATAGAGCGTTTTGCCTTAATTCAGTCTTTAAACGGCTCACATCACAACAGCAAAAAAGCTTTGTAGCCTGGAAGTACCGCATTTCTATAAAGCCTCTCAAATTCCGAGTTATGGTTACGTTCTTCACTAAGCTATAATCCCAAAGATTCGAACAGCGCATTCCATAGAATAAAAATAAGAGGAGAGGCTCACATTTTAAATGCAATAGAGTATAATATGTAAAATTTTTATACAGCCAGAGGATAAATAGATGTTCGGCATGAACGACAGTGTAGGAAAGTCTTTTTTTAAAGAAGCAAAGCCGGACGAGCTTTTTATTACCAGTCGTTTTTTTACCTTGCAAGGAGAAGGACCTTTTCGCGGCCATCCAGCCTATTTTATTCGTTTGGCCAAATGTAATTTGGCATGTTCCTTTTGCGATACTTACTTTGATACTGGTGAATGGAGAAGCTTTAAATCATTACTCGAGGAAGCAGATAGCGTCATTGCTGCGTTTTTTCAGAGTCGTAATCTTCCAACGCCCTACTGGGCAAAAGGCCTGGCAAAAAAAATGGTCCTCGTAATTACAGGGGGAGAACCTTTATTGCAACGAAATTTATCGTTATTTTTAGAAGAAGCCAAGTCGTATTTCCAAGACACTCAAATTGAATCGAATGGTATTTCCATTCTAGCAGACCTTCCTAAAAGCACCACCTTGGTAGTTAGCCCCAAGTGCCTGGAAAAGGATGGGAAAGTTATTCGATACCTGAAGCCGAATGCAAAAATGTTGGAACGTGCTGATTGCTTGAAATTTGTCATGTCAGCCCCCGAAGAGAACAAGTATGTACCTTATAGTGAAATACCAGCCTGGGCACATAAATGGGCCGAAAAAACAAAGAAACCGGTATTTGTGAGTCCTATGAATAGATACCAAAAAGAGCCTCAACGTGTTAGCACAATTCGTGATAAAGGACGTGATCTTACTTTAGCAGAGCGTTCTGAAATCAATGAAGTAGTCAGCTTTTGGGAACCGGGGCTTTTAGATATGGAAAAAAATCAACGTAATCATGAATATGCAGCAGAATATTGCATGAAATATGGATTTATTCTTAACTTGCAAATCCACCTGTTTGCAAGCTTGCCCTAGAGCGATTTGTCAGAAACTGCTGCTTCATGCTTGAATGGCAACCTGTTTGCAAACAACTGACTCTTGATCACATCTCTGCATACGTCCGCGGGGTTCGGTGCTCATTAGCGCAGATCTTCTGCGTCTCGCGGACACCCCTGCGAACAAGTCGTGGGGGCGGGACGTAGGGGGAGCGATCGACGTTTTTTTCAGCGATGTGTGAAAGATTCGCTAAAAACTTTCAATTAATCCGAGCTTACCATATCGTGACCACAACATGTTGGTGATTTAATTTGTCCACACCCATTAGGACATTTTGCTACTTGAACCTTCCCATTATCGGTTTTAACAACATCACTAACCAGTAGTGCATTGCATTTGCTACACATTAAGTTTTTCACTCCCATTCCACATTTATGGCATTTGTATTCCATTATCTTTTTCTCCTTGTAAAATAAATCTGTTTCAACCTAGAAAAAAACAGTTGAGGCCGTAACGAACAAACTAAAAGTGTTATAGATCTTGGTTAAATATAGGGACAAATTATGGACTTGTAAATTGCGGTTTATTAAGGGTTTACCTTAGTGCCGCACGCAATGCTTCTTCAATATGGTTTTCATCAAATATTTGAATGCCATGCTCCATTAATAATGCGGCAGTAACGCCTTCCCCTTGCATCAATGAACGCGTAAATGTTCCATCATAGATTGTATTCGATCCGCAAGAAGGACTTCTGGTTTTTAAAATAGCAACACGTATGTGATGCTTCTTTACGAGTTCCAGTGCTCTTTGGGCACCTTCAAGAAAAAAGTCAGTAACATCTTGATTGTTCTTGGTTTTGACTAAAGCATTTTTCTTTAATACATCGATGCCTGATTTTCTGCCTTGAATCTCAGCAGGGGGTCTGGGGGTAGGTAATCCTCCTGCCATTTCCGGACAAATAGCAATTATTTTTCCTTCTTTAAACCATTGCTGTAAAAGCGGATGGTTCTGCAAACAATCGCCTCCATCATAACGAACTTTTTGACCAAGAAGACAGGCACTCATGAGTATTTTAGACATAAAACCTCTGTATCAACCAAATAAAACGACACTATAGTTTATAGCACCTGTTGAAACCAGGCAGTCTTATAGCCTGACTCTCCTTAATCTAAGTGCATTAATAATTACCGAAACAGAACTTAATGCCATCGCTGTTGCGGCAATAATGGGATTAAGCAATAATCCCATCACTGGATACAATACTCCGGCAGCTAAGGGCACACCTAATCCGTTATAAATAAAGGCAAAAAATAAATTCTGACGTATATTGCCCATTGTCGCTCGAGATAGATGATATGCTTTAACGATGCCACGCAAATCACCATGCAGTAAAGTAATTCCAGCACTCTCAATGGCAACATCAGTACCTGTACCCATTGCGATACCAATATCTGCGATAGCCAAAGCGGGAGCATCATTCACCCCATCTCCTGCCATTGCCACAATAAAGCCTTTATCTTTCAACTCACTCACTATACGACGCTTATCCTCGGGCATAATTTCAGCAATCACATTTTTTATACCTAAACGACTTGCCACTGACTCTGCAGTTCTTTGACTGTCCCCAGTGAGCATATATACTTCAATCTCATTTTTTTGCAATTCGAGGATGGCATCAGGCGTACTCGATTTAATTGGATCTTCAACTGCCAGGATGCCAATGATTTCATCGTCGACAGCCACAAACATTACAGTTGCTCCCTGAGCTCGTAATTCATCAGCATTCTCGTCGAGCGATGTATTATTTGCCCCATATTCTTTCATTAATTGCCGATTCCCAAGTGCAACTTTTGAACCACTAACCTTACCTATAATACCTTTCCCTGCAATTGCTTTAAAATCCGTTGCTGTAGCAAATGACAGCTGTTTCTCTTTTGCCGCAGTGATGATTGCGTTGGCAATCGGGTGCTCGCTCTGCTGTTCCAATGCAGCAGCTAAAGCAAGTATTTCATCAGCTTCATATTCTTTTTCAGAAATAATTTGAGTTAGTTTTGGATGGCCAAGCGTTAGAGTACCCGTTTTATCAACAACGAGTACTTTAACTTTCTCCATGTGCTCCAGTGCCTCAGCATTTTTAACTAAGACTCCATTCTGAGCACCTTTACCAACACCCACCATAATGGACATCGGTGTTGCCAAACCTAACGCACAAGGACAGGCAATGATCAGCACGGATACCGCCGCAAGCAAACCATAACTAAATGAAGGTTGTGGACCTAAGAAAAACCAGACAGTAAACGCCGCTAGTGCAATCAAAATCACCGCGGGTACAAACCATCCTGAAACTGTATCAGCTAATCGTTGAATTGGGGCTCTACTTCGTTGAGCATCACTCACCATTTGTACAATATGAGAAAGTATGGTGTCACTACCCACATGTTCAGCTTTCATTATAAAACTGCCATTCTGGTTTATTGTCGCTCCAATCACTTTTGAGCCAGCCACTTTATTTATTGGCATCGATTCCCCAGTAACCATGGATTCATCCACATTACTGCCTCCCTCGAGTACCTCACCATCTACAGGAATTTTTTCGCCAGGACGGACACGAAGCATATCCCCTACCTGGACTTGATCCAGAGTTACGTCTTCTTCATTGCCCTCCTGATCAATTCGACGGGCGCTTTCAGGAGCTAAATTCAATAAAGCACGAATGGCTCCGCCCGTCTGCTCTCGTGCTTTTAACTCCAGAACTTGTCCGAGCAAAACCAGAGTAGTGATGACTGCAGCTGCTTCAAAATAAACATTGATTACTCCTTGGTTACGGAAAGCAGCAGGAAAGAGTCCAGGAAACAATAGAGCTATAGTACTATAAACCCAGGCAACCCCTATCCCCATAGCGATGAGTGTAAACATATTCAGTTGACGGGTTTTCAGTGAAAGAAAGCCGCGCTGAAAAAAAGGCAAACCACACCATAAAACTACAGGAGTTGCTAATACAAATTGAATCCAGGCAGAAGTATTGGCCGCAATGAAATGGAACAGATGACCGCCCATTTCTAATACAGCTACAGGGATACTCAAAATCAGTGCCACCCAAAACCGGTATTTCATGCTTTTGTATTCAGGATTTTCTTTTTCTGCGGAAACGGTTTCCGGTTCTAAAGCCATGCCGCAAATAGGGCAATTTCCTGGATCCGATTGGCGAATCTCTGGATGCATAGGACATGTATAGATTCCGGTCTCAGTTCGATGATCATCCGGATGACTAGGAAGCTGCCTATGCATAGGATGTTGATGACAGGCCTTATGCGCATTCATTGGTTCTGGTGGCGTTTTTTTATGCTGTTCGCGATCACAATGCCCATGTTTCATAACTCACTAATCCCTATAATTTCGTAACGTTACACGACCTGTCTTAGATTGAAATTGAAGGGTAATGGATTTTTTTTCAATCTAGATATACATCATTTTAAACAGATTATATAAAAATTATACTTTTTGTTTTAAAGAAAATCCACCTTTAATTGTCTATAAGATTGGCCTATTATTGAATTAACTCATCAACTGTATACTCATCACTTTCTAGTAACTTAGCAAGAACCTGATTAAATTCATGAGCAATTAAATCCTTGCACTGAGTTGTTATCGGCCCATTAATCGAAATTAAATACTCACCTTCCTGATTTTTTGAAAACAAAACCCATAAAGAGCGACTGTTTACCGGACGATCCTCGCTGCCAAAATGATTGGCATATCGATATTTAAGATGGGTAACACTCATATCCCGTACTGCTTTACTGAAAAAAGAAGGGGTAATATTTACAAGAACTCTTAACCGCTCTGGTTTTTGCAGAGGTATATTTAATTTAAATAATTTATTAAATTTTCTTTTGAGTGACGTATTAAAACCTAGTGCTTCTGCCCAACTTAAGTACTTGAGATAAAAATCAATCATCACTGAATTAAGCTTGCTCTTTCTAAATTGCTTGGTTAACCACAGTTTATTCCACCTATAAAACAAATAATGGCTCACTGTGAATCCCGAGTCTTTAAACTCACTGTTTTTAATTACATGAGAACATTTTTGAAAAGAAGCTGTTTTTAATTGCTGCTCTTCAATGGCCTTAATAAAATCAATGAAAGTATATTGGGTATCTAAAGTAATATTGAGTCGTTTATATTCCGAAAACAAACCGACAATAGAATTATATTGGCTGCCTTCCCTACCACTATGAATCTGAATAAATGGTATTTTCTTTTGGCGGCTGAGTTTGTAAAAAACAAGATGGCATGCAGCAATTAATCCGGTACTTACATTGATATTTTTAGCTCTATGCCATTCAATAAATTGTTCTGCTCGCTGCGAATCAATAGGATAATGAAATAAATATTTTTTTTGACGTTCTATGGACATAAAGTATTTACGTCCGAGATACAGCATTTTAAAACCTTTATTATAATTCTGCCAAAATTTAATTTTATGTTTTAAATTCGCTGTATAAAGATGATTATTTTTTTTGACAAAGTTAAGAAATGAATCTTTTTCTGGTTCAAGAATCAATTGTTTGCCTTGAGCAAGCATTCCGTAGAATTTTTTAAATTGGCTCAATATAAGATCGCATGAAGGTCCATCAACGATGATATGAGGAATAATTAGGTGCAGTTCATGCAGATCACTATTTATCTTATAAAGAGATACCCTAATGAGTGGCTGTTGTGTTAATGGAATCTCCCACATCATATTATTTTGAAACTCTTGATTGAGCACCTTCTCTTCGTTATTTAAGGAGATGTCTTTATAGATTAATTCAAATTGACCTTTTTTCTTCAACACTTGAATGGGTACTTCCGTCTCGAAGCTCAACCAAAAAGCACTATTCTGTTTTACTACTGCATCAAATGCCTGGGCTACATAATCCTTATTCAACTTGCCTTGAATCTGTAACTGCGTGCCAATATTATACGGATAATCTTGCCTGTTGAGCACCCAAAAAACAAATTGAAAATCACATAAAGGGACTTCTTCCCCAACTATGTTTATCGCTGCCTGATTTGCAGTTTTATGATCAAAATCAAATAAATTGTGTAATTCATTCGTGATGTTTTTAGCAATCTTGCTAATACTTGGCTCATTAATAAAGTATTCTATTGATAAGTTCAGGGTGGGGCTTTGTAATTTATCATGAATGCGATTGCGAATTTCTATAGCCATCAGGGAATCCAGGCCCAAAGAGAATAAACCATCATCCAACTTAATCTGCTCTACATCATCTAACCCTAAAACATCTACGGCAATTTCGCGTAAAACCTGACTCAGTATGGTGATACACTCTTCCTTGGTGTGTTGGCGAAGAGAGTTTAAAAAGTGCTGATCGGCTGGAAGCGTATGCTTCATAAGCTCCACTAGCCATGCCTGTTTCGGTGAATATTTGAAATAAATATCCCAGTTAATAGGACATACAGCAATTTGCGCCAACTGAGTTCTTAACAAAACATCAAGAACATCAATGCTGTCCTTGTCTAACAAAGTAAAGCCGCGTTGTTGAATTGCCTGGCTCAGATTTGCAGTCATTCCCATTGAATGAAAAGGTCCCCAATTGATTGACAATGCGGGAAGTCCTTCGTGCTGACGCAGATAGGCTAATCCATCTAAAAATCCATTGGCTGCAACATAGTTTGCTTGTCCTCTAGCACCTAATACAGAAGCTGAAGATGAAAATAAAACAAAAAGATCCAGTGGAATATTTTTGGTTAACTGATGCAGAATCAATGCACTTTCCATTTTTGCACTTAATACACTTTGCATCTCTTCGTCATTTAAATTGATCAATAAACCATCTTGCACAATGCCGGCGAGATGAAATACGCCTTGAAGTGTCTCGGAACTCTGTTCAATTTCTGTAATGACATGTTCCATTTGCTGATAATTACTGGCATCAGCCTGATAATGTTTAATGAATACGTGTTTTTTCCGGGCGAGATCAATCAGAGCTTTAGTATCCGCAGAGCATTCAGACCTACTCGTAATCACAATATGGTGTACCCCTCGGTGAATAAGGTACTCAATTAATGTTTTTGCCAAACCGCCTGTACCGCCAGTGATCAGGTAAGTTGCATCACTTTTAAATAACATCTCTTGTTGTGCAAGAGTTGCCGAGAGCTGTGCTTTCTTTAATCTGGGAATATAAATCGCATCTCTGATGGCGAATTGATTCTCAACACAGTTGGCAGCCAAAAGGTACTTTAAAATCTCTGATAAGGCACTGTGGGTGCCCAAATCGATGGTGTAGTTTTTGGTAAGTTCAAGCTCATTGCTAAAGGTTTTCCAAAAAGCGCATGCCATAGTGTGGTAAGGATTTACCTTATCAGAATCCTGAATCGCATATGCATTTTCTGTGACCAATATGAAGCAATTAGGCCGTGACTTAAACATTTTTTGACAACAATAGAATAACTCGTTGAATTGATCCTGACTGTATAAAAAAATTATATTTTTATTTTCAATATGCTCCAGCTCATCCAGATCGCGTATCAGCCGATAATCCACATCACCCAATACTGTTTTTGCCTTATCCGGTTCATTTGTTATCACAAACAACTCGGGCAACTGCTTTTGAGTGAATAAGTTCGACTTAAATGGGATCCAGCGAATTTGATACAGCTGTTGGAGATAAGATTCATAAGGAATGAAATGACTTTGGGTCACTCTTCTTAGCTTCAACTTCTCAATTGCACCAATCAATAACCCTGAAGTATCATAAAATTTAACATCAAAACACAGTTCACTCTCATGCTCTGAAATTCTTTGAATTAAATGAACCCACACACTTCGTGGTGCTTCCTGAATTGTAGTCATCCGTGCAAATGTATAGGGCACATAAGTAGAATGTTCAACCTGATTGCCTCTGAGCAACAAAATACTTTGCATCACACCATCAAGCAAAATAGGGGGATAATAATAGCTAATGCTCTGAGTGCTTTTAGTCATTACCTTCGATAGAACGTTGTCGGCATGAATATAACTCTCTTGTAGCACTTGGAATTCAGCGCCATAAAATAGAGCCTGCCTTTTAAAATGTTCATAAATTTGTGATAAATCAAATCGACGTTTAAAAGTCGATTTTAAATGATCAATATCAATAGATTCAGCTATTGAGGGTGATTGCAAATTAATTTCCATTTCCGAATACAATTGCCAATTATCATCTTGTTTTGCAAAAATATTGATTTTGTATTGTTCTTCATTTTTCGGTTTGACTTGAACCTGAAGCTCTTGATCGTGTTTCGGGTAAAACGGACGTTCAATATGAAATTTTTCAATAGAAAAAGTATTGCGCTTCAATACAAGTTTGGCAACCGCCAAACCCGACTCAATAAATGCTGTTGCCGGGAAAACAACCTTATTAAAAACAAAGTTCTGGTTGATATAAGTTAAATTTTCTAAATCCAGCTTATTACTAAATAAAAATTCATTGCCAGGGAGTGAAAACATCTGTCCTAAAAGAGGATGGAGAACATCTGCAGGGGTCCGGGTAGAGGTTTTTTTATCAATCCAAAATTCAATGGGATCAAATACATAATGGGGTACGTTGACTTTGTTAAATTCAAAACCACTGTTTTTATAATATAAGCCCCAATCAACTTGTTTTCCTTGCATATAGTCTGCCAATACTGATTTAAGCGCAGGATCATTCTGTATTTCAAGTGCATTCATTTTTCCATGAGATAATGCAAACTGCCCTGTTTCTAATAGTTGGCATGCTTCTTGAGCATCCTGAGCAATTAAAGCCAATCGATAAGTATACTGCTCGCGGCAGGTAGCTGCAGTAAAACAGATATCTCCAAAATCATCAGATGTTGTTGCCAAATACTGTTGATAACTTTGAGCTAAATGTTCCAGGGCTGTTTGCGAATTCGCAGAGAGAACCAACAGTTGAATTTTAGAGGGCTTAGTTGCCTTATGCTCTTCAGCTTTGGGAAATTCTTGTAAAAGAAGATGAGCATTAGTGCCGCTAAATCCAAAGGCATTAATACCGGCACATCTTAATTTGGAATCGGGGTTCCAATCAATTTTTTGCACTGCCAGGCGAGTATCCCCCAGATGAATATGGGGATTTAATTTGTTGAAATGAAGCAACTTATAAATTTTTTTCTTTTGCAAACTGATAACCGTTTTAATAACACTTGCTACTCCAGCAGCGCTTTCAAGATGGCCAATGTTGGTTTTGACTGCACCAACATATAAAGGATTATCCTGAGTACGCCCCCTTCCATAGATTTGATTGATTGCATGAACTTCTATCGGGTCACCCAAAGGTGTACCTGTTCCGTGTGCTTCAATATAGCTAATGTCATTACTGGATAAATCGGTTTGGCTTAAAGCCTTTTGCATCACTTCTTCCTGGCTTTTACCATTGGGAACGGTCAAGCCCGCTGATTTCCCATCACTATTTACCGCGGACGCTTTAATGACTGCTAAAATGGTGTCTTTATCGCGTAGCGCATCGGATAATCTTTTAAGAAAGAGTATGCCGCAGCCTTCTGCACGGGCATATCCATCGGCTTGCTCATCGAATGTTTTGCAGTAACCATCCGGAGCTAAAGCTTTGGCTTTGCACAAAGTAATATTTGCTTCAGGCAATAACAGCACATTGACACCGCCAGCCAATGCATAATCAATTTCCCGATTTTTTAAACTTTGACATGCATAATGAATGGCAACCAGAGAAGACGAACAGGCGGTATCTACACTAATTGATGGGCCTTTAAAGTCAAAAGTATATGCTACACGACCAGGAATAAGATTGGACACATTTCCGGTAATCGAATAGACGCTGAGCTCTTCGTTAGAAAAACCGGACTTCTCCAGTTGCGCATAGTATTCATTGGGGCCTACACCTGCAAAAACTCCCGTCAAACTACCCCGTAATGACTCAGGCAAATAATTTGCATTTTCTAATGCCTTATAGGAGCATTCTAAAAAAATTCGTTGCTGAGGTTCCATCAATTTTGCTTCACGAGGACTAATGCCAAAGAAGTTCGCATCGAAACATTTAATATTTTCGATTAATCCAAGTTTATTGACATAAGATTTTCCTGGAGCGTCCATATCGGGATCATAATATTTTCGATTATCCCATCGATCGGATGGAATTTCCTTCATGCCACTTTTGCCTTCTTCAAGCAGCATTTCAAAAGCAGTAACATTGGGAGCATTAGGAAAAGTACAACTCATACCAATAATAGCAATTGAATCATCAGTCTTTTCTGCCACTGGTTTTGGCGATTGCTTGATAACTAAATGTTTATCCAATTCAGATTCTATATACCGAACCAGTTTGTTAATTGATGGGTAATCAAAACCTATGGTGGCGGTCACTTTAATCATTGGTGCCAGCTTTTCTTTAAGTTTGGTTGCCATTTCAGTGATCATCAATGAATCGAAACCAAGTTCAAAAAATCCTTCATCTGCATCCAGATCCTCTGCATCGGTTAGTTCAAGGATCTCATTACAAATAGCGCACACCATATCTTTGCAGGCTTGGAATCGATTCTTTTCGTCAATTTCCAGGTAATCATTAAGCCATGATGACAAATTCTTATCAGCAACTTTTTCTGTTATTGCCAGATCATCTGCTAAATATTTATGAAAAGCAGGTACAGGTTTAGGAACAAAATCAAGCATGAATTTGAGGTATTCCGGTGAAATAATGGCTACATGGCTTAATTGATCATTAATAAGAATTTTAATAAATGTCTGGCCTTGTTCATTACTGACTAAAGATTGTTTCAAACTTTGGTCTTGAGATCTTTTTTTGGCCATCCCAACCTCACCCCAAGGCCCCCACTCAATCGCGGTTCCCACTAAGCCCAAACGTTGACGTTCAGCAATCAAAGCATCTAAGAAACTGTTTGTACCACTGTAAACTGACTCTTTATTGCTTCCAAAAACTGAAGAAATCGAAGAATAGACAACAAAGAAATCCAGATCGAAATTTTTACTTAACTCATGCAAATACCAACTGCCTTGGACTTTGGCAGAAAATAAATAATCTACATCCTCGTTTGTATGCTCCAGTAATGGGGCTTTAAGCGCCGTACCAGCTGCATGAATAATGCCTTTTAACAACCCATCAGCATTCAATTCAAGAAGCAAGAGACGTAATTTTTCTTTGTCAGTAACATCCAAACTCACAGGACTAATGGTGCGGCCAGTATAATTATATTTAATTTTTTTAATTGCTTCTTTTACTGCAGGTTTATCCACATTTCTTGAAGTGAGGATAACTTCTCTGGCACCGGCTGAAAGCAAAGCTTGTGCAGTGACTAAACCTAAACCGCCGCAACCACCGGTAATTAGATACCGACCTTCACCATATAAAGATCGCCTCCTATCCACCAGTTTGGCTTTCTTCAGCCGTGCAACGAAGCGTTTTCCTTCACGATAGGCAACTATATGCTCATAGCATTGATCAAAATTATGCCGGATTTCATCCACGATTTGCCCAGCATAGTCTTCATCTTCCGTTTTTCCCGTATCAATCAAAATAGTATTTAATTGCGGTAGCTCTAAAACCAAAGTTCGGCAAAATCCAACAAGCGGGCTATTACTCAGATTGAGTTCACCTGCAGCAAGTTCAGCGATTGCATTTACAGTAAGTACAATTAATTGCAATTTTGCGGCTTCATTACTCAATTCTTTAACCAGAGTTAATAATTTCTTGAGTGTTTTCTTTTGAAAATCGATGCTGGATTCAATATCGGTTGTTAAAGGGTTATCGAGTCCCATTGCAAAAATAATCCCATCCAGTTGCCCTAATGGATAGTTTTCATCCTCTAAAATAATATCTAATCCCTGGGCACTAAGCCGGGGGGCTAAATGTTGGGCTCCTATAAGTAGCCAATTATTACCCTGAGTTTTGCGATTATTTCGAGTACAAAGTTGCTGCTGCCATTGCAATTGAAAACTCCAATCTTTAGGAAAAGGGGCATCTTTGAGTTTATCTTTCGTTTCAAACCAATGCTCTTCGCGAGCAAACTCATATAAAGGGAGTTTAACTTTTCTAAACTGGGTATTTAGGGAACGATAATAATCGCTCCAATCAATAATAACTCCTGCTTGATAGTCCTCCTGTAAGTGCACCAATGATCTGGGTTGTTGCAAAGTCATAGGATTGTTTATTTCTTTTTTAATCTGATAGATCGTATAGTTATTCTTTTCAATAACTGCAGCGGCTTCTTTTGTTGTCTGTGCCTTAATCGTTACACGAAATAAGAAATGACTGCGACAGGTTGCGGCGGTATAGCAGATATCCGCAAATTCCTCCGGCGTATTCGCTAAATACTTTTGATAACTTGCTATAAGTAATTCAAGAGCGGGCTTACTTTTTGCTGAAAGCACTAATAAGGATTCTTGTGGGAGTATGCGCTTTTCTATTTTTCTTATAGGGGGTGCTTCTTGCAATACGACATGCGCATTGGCTCCACTAAACCCGAATGAACTAACGCCAGCACATCGTAACCCCTCTTCTTTAGACCACTCCATAGTGCTCAAAGGAATTACCGTATTTTTTAACTCGATCGCAGGATTTAATTTTTTGAAATTAAGATGCTTAAATAATTGATGTGTTTGTAAGCTTAAAACGGCTTTAATTAAGCCGGATACACCCGAAGCACTTTCGGAATGGCCTATATTCGTTTTTACTGAGCTGACGTACAGGGGCCTCTCTGTGCTGTGAGCTTCACTAAAAATTTTCGTCAGCGTATTTACTTCGATTGGGTCAGCTAATGGTGTACCTGTGCCATGTGCTTCGATGTAATCAATATCCACGGGCAATAATTTTGCTTTAGCAAGTGCGCTGCGAATTACTTCCTCTTGAGCAGTACCATTAGGAACAGTAAAACCACCGCTTTTACCGTCACTATTAATTGAAGTGCCTTTGATTACTGCAAGAATCATATCATTGTCTTTTAAAGCAGTGCTTAACCGTTTTAAAACAACAACACCACATCCCTCGCTGCGTGCATAACCGTCAGCATCCTCACTAAATGTCTTACAGCGACTTTCGGGAGATAACATTCTGGCTTTTGAAAGGGTAATGTTGGAATCTGGAGCCAGCAAAATATTCACCCCTCCCGCAAGTGCCATATCACAATCACCATTTTGCAAACTCAAACATGCATCGTGAATCGCGGTCATCGATGAGGAACATGCTGTATCAATGGCTTGTATTGGTCCATGGAAATCAAATGCATAAGCCACTCGGCCAGGTATCGCATTTAACACATTTCCAGTTGCAAAATAAATGTTTAGATCTTCTAAACCTACACCAAGACCCGCTAATAACCGTGGATATTCATTCGTACCACAACCAACAAAAACTCCAGTTTTACTGTCTTTAATCGAAGCTAGAGGTAAGTTTGCATCTTCCAAAGCATGGTAGCTAGTCTCCAGAAACACCCGTAATTGCGGCGACATGAGCTTTGCTTCACGTGGACTAATATTAAAAAAATCTGCATCAAAATTTTTTATATTTTCAATTAATCCAAGTTGTTTAATATAGAGTCGACCCAAAGCATTCACATCAGGATCATAAAACTTCTCATTATCCCATCGCTCTAAAGGGATATCAGCCATACCGCTTTCGCCGCGTTCCAATAAGGATAAAAATTCATGGATATTCTCTGCTTTGGGAAAACGACAACTCATTCCAATAATTGCGATAGGTTCGTTGCTGAGTACATTCACTATAGGTTGGCGAGAAACGGGTTCTGGCATCTGAATTTGTTGTATGTGTCTGGCCAACTTATCCAAAGTTAGAAAAGCAGGAATGGACACTTTATAAGAAAAGAGTTCATAAACGATCTGCTCTAGTTCGGTCAGTGACTCCTGATTGAAACCCAGAGAACCGAAATCCTGATGTTCTTCTAAGTGTTCTCTTTTTAAAAGAGATTGTATTTGAGCGGCAAGCCTCTCCTTGATTGCTTCTACTTGCTGCTCTTTGGGTTGCAGGCATAAAGTATTTAACCCATTCTTTTTTCTGGGCTCATGCCAATAAGGTTTTCTATCAAAATAATAAAGGGGTAAATCTGTTTTATTGAATTGAACATTATTTGGATCGATTTTTATATTAAATCCTGCAAGATACGCCTCATAAATCTGATGTGCATCAGGGGTTATTTTTTGAATCTCTTTTTTTACCGTGATCTTTTGCAGCTCATAATCGCCAGACTCAATCTTTTTGATCAATGTTTCTTTATCTTGAGTAACAATGGCACAACGATATTTATAATGATCCCGACAATTGATGAGTGTAAAACAAATATCATGCAAACTCGCCATACTCTCGCGAAGATACAGTACATAACGTGCTAACATCTGCCTTAATGAATACTCACTATTTGCTGAAACAACAAAACATTTTGTTTGCCCATCATCTAATGGTACCGAGGGTAATGCATCATTGTCTGCTTCTTCAATGATCGCGCTTACATTAGTACCCGTAAAACCGAAATTAGATATCTGCACATGTCTCTTTTTATTTTTTTGCTTCTTAAAAGCAATTGCTTGTATTGGTAAAAGCGCGGGTATGCTTTCAGGATCTATCGTTTTGTTCGGTTGTGTATAATGTAAATTGGCTGGAATTGTTTCATGTTTCAATGCACCGATTGCTTTAATCAGTGAGGCAACTCCAGATGATGAAATACTGTGCCCTATGTTACTTTTTACTGCGCCAATAATCAGAGGCTTAGCTTGGTTATGATGGCCTTTATGTATGTGTTGGATCGCATTAAATTCAACTGAATCACCCACAATTGTACCCGTTCCATGAGCTTCAATATAATCAATATCACTTGGGGCTAAATGAGCTTGTGCCAGCACTTCGTGGTGCATTGCAATTTGTGCCTTAATATTTGGAGCAACCAAAATCGTTCCATCATCACCATCCTGATTCATGACAATACTTTTGAGGACCGCATGAATTGTATCCTGATCTTTAATGGCATCACTTAAGCGTTTTACAATAACGACACCACACCCTTCGCTGCGAACATAACCATCCGCATTGATATCAAAACTTCTGCATTGGTCCTGTGCAGATAACATTTTTGCTTTAGTCACACTGATAAAACTTTCAGGGCAAAGACTAAGGTGAATCCCACCAACAATGGCCATAGAACATTGCTTCATTCTCAACGAGGTTGCCGCAACATAAAGCGCTGCCAGTGAAGAAGAACAGGCTGTATCTACAGCCATACCGGGTCCCTTTAAATTGAGAAAGTGCGACAGTCTTCCTGCTGCAGCACTGCTGGCTGCACCAATCTGGGTATACGCATTAAATTCGATATGGTCTTTATAATTGAGTTGGCTGTAATCCTGCGTTGAACTACCAAAGAATACTCCGGTATTTGAATTATTTAATGAGTCCAGTGGAAGGTTGGCATGATTTAAAGCACGAATCGCTACCTCTAAAAAAAGACGATGTTGCGGATCCATTTGTTTGGCTTCGACTGTAGATATTTTAAAAAAAGATGCATCGAATAACTGAGGGTTATTAAGAAAACCTCCTTTACGACCAATTATTTTATCGGTTTTCTCACGATCAGGATCATAATATTCATCAACGTCCCAACGATTTTTTGGCATTTCCTTAATAGGCGAAAGTCCCTTGAGCAGCATTGTATAAAATGCCTCAACATCTTCTATATCCGAATCAACCCCAGGAAATTGGCAATTCATTCCAATGATTGCAAGAGGTTCATTAAGAATGTCTTTTGGATTACGTTCCTGGTTTTTTTTCACCACTTTAAAATACTCCCATACCACCAGAGACAATACCATGAAGTTAAGAAACCAAGTGCCTTACTTACGTTCCGTGCTTGTCCGAGAAATTCAGAAACTCGCGACATTTCTGGATCCTGCGGAACCCCGGAGCTGGCCGTGGAGACAGGACGTAGGATAAAGGGCCAAAAGTCATTAACTTAATGGCAGTGACCACCAGAGGTAGTACACAAAATTAAAATAAAAAATAGCAATAATAAGGACTTATAACAAGACACAAATTTTTTGCGTGACGGGACCCACACCTTGATTTTGTTTATTACTGAATACCATGTTCTTTTATGTGCTTATTCACCATATCCCCACTACCTTTATTTCATATGAAAACAATAAGGTCATAGCCCAAAAGTTTATTTACAAAGTGACTCGAAAGGGCATCATGACACTTATACTTATTTAATAGCACAAAAGATTCAATAGAACAAAAAACGAGGCAAGATTACTTCTTCATTTCAGTATTGGCGGGTACTGCATTTGATTAATACAACACTCCATGCTACGTTATTTATTATGCATTTAATCACGGAAAATAACATTAAGACGTACGGCCAGGCTTTAAAACAACTTCGTTCATTATTGAGACTAGGGAATCTTCATCCCTCAGAAGTAAAATTGATTAAAAATCAGGTTCAAGAGAGCTATAAAAGTTTTGCACATATTATTTTTGATAAATCCTTTTTGAATTGGGGTTTATGGAATAAACAAGTATATAATGAATATGCTGCATTGAACTTTAATTTTTCAAAAATATGTAACATACAAGATATTTATTCTCCCTTACTTCTCTATCATCTGATAAGACCGTTAGTAAGAATGCAATTTTTTGATAAAAAACTGCTTGAAGTTGGGTGTGGTAATGGTATTGGGTTAAAAGTTAGTTCCGAATTACTCAAAACAAAATACGCTTTAGGTGTTGATTTAACAAAAGAATTAGTACAACATGCTCATCATAATTTCTACAAAGAAAACAAGATCAATTATATTCAATCCGATGCGGAATATTTACCTTTTGAAAATAACAGTTTTGATATTATAACAAACCTTGAGAGTTCTCATCTTTACCCACAAATTGAGCTATTTTTCACAGAAGTAGAGCGTATTTTGTCTCCTAATGGTTTTTTTTGTTATTCTGATATAAATATTAAAGATAAATTACAAGCAAAAAAATTAGAAGAATATCTTAAGACAAGCAAAGCTTTAAAAATAATTCAAAAAGTAGATATAACTCGAATGGTTCAATCGGCTATTTATCATCGCTTAATCGTAAATGAGAAAAAAATATTACCCTATATTGATTCGATGATGAATGATGATGAAGAACTTCCAGATTTCGTTAGTTCCATGGGATTAGCTTTTCTTCCCTGGTGGTTTTTTCTGTTTAAAAAATCAGCTCTACGCCATATTGCAAAAAAAGAGCGCAAAAAAACCCTTCTCTACGGTAAAAAATATTATTTTTATTATTTAATTCAAAAGGTCAATCAATGAAGATAAGGGATGTTAAGACCATAGATTATTTTTATGGCGACGAAGAGGAAATCAAGAAAATTCTATACAAATCTACGGAGCCCCTACTCATAAAAATAAAAAACTTTAGGGGTAACTTTACTTTAGATTATTTTGAACAACACATTCATGCAGACACCACCTATGCAACTTTTGAAAATAATCGTCGCGTCGCACATCAACCTGCTGATTTTGGTACAATAATAGCTAAAATAAAACAAAATATGCCCTACCGAATCTTTGGCCAAATTCTTACGGAAAAACAGTCTGCTGAGATTGAAAAGCATATACCCCTTTGGCAACATATTCCCTTAAGACCTAGATACTTTAATAAAACTTTAAAAGTAATCTATTTTTTTGGTGGCCAAAACACTCATACATATATGCATTATGACAGAGAGCATTGCTCCAATCTTCATGTATGTTTAAGCGGGAAAAAGAGATTTTTATTATTTACTAAAGATCAGAGCGAAGCGCTTTATAAACTTCCTTTTGTGAGTGATACCTTGATTGATTTTAGCACTCCTTTAGAAGAAATTAATAAGCAATATCCAAGAACACAACAAGCTGAAGGGTACAGGGTTACCCTGGAAAAAGGGGATATGCTGTTTATGCCAAGAAATTGTTGGCACTATACTGAATATCTCGAACCTTCTTCTTCTGCATGTTATATTTTTTATCCTAAAAAAATACTGCAGATTTATGGGTATTTTACAGGATATTTTTTCCTCGGGTTTAAAGAACCAACCGGTTTTTTAATTAGTAACTGGCCGATTGTTAAAAAGTTTAGTGAACGTTATGCTTTATCGACTGGAGTTAAAAAATATCTGATGAGAATGATTGAATTTATAATATTTCCAATCATATTACCTATTATAAGTATACTTGCCCTTATTGCTCATAAGTTAAAACCCCGCCGTGTTTATTAATGGAAATCATTGGGCATTCAATGAAGGGGTAATTTCGGGAAAAGCAGTCGTGGGCTCGTAGCAAGCAAAAGGAGCTGTGGTTATACCTCTATAGGTCAGAATGAATTTCAGCTAATTGCTTTCTAAGATCCTCTAATTTTTTACCAATTGGCAAAATACATTCATCATCGCCATTTGCTCGACATTCGTAGGAATAGTTTCAAGTAAAAAAGGAGAATAAACAACAATTGCCAGACACTGAGCTCTTGAAACCGCAACATTTATTCTGTTTTTATCAAAAAGAAAATTAAGCCCTCGAGGAGATTCATCTGCATTGCTCGCACACATGCTCAAAAAAACAATGGGCGCTTCCTGTCCTTGAAATTTATCCACACTTCCTACTTTAGCCTGTTCACCCAGTGCCATTTTCAGTTTATTCACCTGATGATTGTATGGGGCGACAAAAAGGATATCCTCCCAACTGATTGCTTTTTGCGACCCATCTTTTGCCTTAAAAGTCCGACCTAAAAGCTCCCTGGCTAATAAGACAATTTGTTCTACTTCCTCATCGCTGGATTGCGTATTTCCCTCATGCATGACTGGTACAGAAATAATTCCGGCTTCTTTATTCAGCACACCTTGATATCCCTTTGGGATGCTTATTGCTTGATGGGCATTTTCAGGAGCAGTTTCCAGTTTTCCCTCATAAATCGCATCACTAACCAATTGATTTACCGCGGGATGCATTCTATAGGTAGTCCCTAGAAAAACCCCCATGGAATCTGGAATTGTTGGCGTTGTATGTAACAAGTATTCTAAGATAGATAAACCACTTTCTTCTGGATGGCTTCCTTGGGAAGGCTGACCCAACTGCATTTGATCACCCATGAGTATCATGTTGCGGGTTGAACGACTCATGGCAATCAAGTTTGCAACACTGACTTGTCCTGCCTCATCAATAAAAAGATAATCAAAAGCATCAACGAGTTCTTCTCTGGTAAATCCCCAAGCTGTAGCCCCTACAACACATCCCGGTTGAATAAAATCAACAATTTTTTTATTCTCCAAAACTGTAATGTTTAAAGCTTCAATTTCTCCATCTGTATTACGAGCGCATGCAAAATGTCCCTTAATCCCTTCCTTATGGCAATAGGTAACTGTATTCAGCAATAAGTTATTGATTGCTTTATGACTATTGGACGAGATACCCACTTTTTTTCCTCTCCGAATGAGTTCTGCGATTAAATGCTTTCCAGTATAGGTTTTACCTGCACCGGGAGGACCTTGAAGAGTAAGATAACTATTATTTAAATTTAAAACAGCACGAATAATTTCAGTTAATCGTTCTTCAGGATGATGACTTGGCGCAATCGCGAATCCTTGAGGATGATCTTTAATTCGCGGATATGATTTGCTCAGAAAATCCAATATCGCAGTATTTTCAAGCATGCCTTGCTCAAATAATGCAGCCTGTTTTGCAATCGCATCAGGAATCGAATGGGGATCTACATATTCATTAGGAATTAAAGTAATTGGATCAGCCAATTCATTTTTCATTTGCAAGACAATAATCCCATGCTCCAGATCGCTGTCTTCTTCATAATAATTTGCGGTAACCGTCTTACCGTCTTCTGTTTCTTTATCTAAAATGAAATATTGCTTGGCAGCTCCTTTAAACTCCTGTTCCGGATCAAAAAAATACTCATAGGCCATATTGCGTGATTTTGGCGAGGGCTTGTAGGGTGGTTTAGCGGTTCGTCGGCAATAGGCCAAACAATCAATATCATCGAGTAGATCCTCTCCAGTTAGCCCCAATCGCTCAAACATACGCCAAAACACCGGTTTCGCTTCACGTCGGTGAAATTCTATAGACCATGCAAAAATCAAATGTATTTTCGCTAATTCTATGTTCCCTTCAGACTTTAAACGTTCTGCTTGTGCCAATAATCGATCGCGCAATTGAACACGCTCACTGACCTCTTCCTTAATCTCAAGCTCAACACGCTCAGTTTTACCTAAGTAGTATATACCTTCTTCCTTTTGCCGCGCCCTTAGCCAATCCACCAGTTCCTGAGTGGAATTACAATCATCCATATTATAAACGCGGATGTCATTTAATATTTTGGACGTGTGCCAACTTGCCCCATCTGGATTTTCCCGCCAATGTTCATAAACAACGACTGAGTCGCCCCCGGACCCCACCTCTGTATCTCGTTTCCCTCGATATAAATGCTCTATATTTTTGATGGAATAGCGTGGCTCGCCAATAATTAGAGATGTTTTAACAATTTTATATAAATCAACAAAAACTTCATTACGTAAGAGCTGATCCACTTCATCCTCACAAACACCATACCGCCCCATTAATTTGCGGCAAGCAGAAATTTCATAATTGGCATAATGATAAATATGCATGTGTGGATCTTCTTGCCAACGTTCATAAGCCCACTTCACAAAAGCTTGAAAACTTTCTTTTTCCTGCTCTGCATCATGAGCCCAAAAATCCTTATATTGGCGCTGGCCATTTTCATCAAAATAAGCAATACCCCAAAGATATTCCAGCCCCCCTTCCTCAAGAGGAAAACCTTCAATATCAAAAAATATATCGGACAGTGATGCAGGAGGCAGCAGCGCCAAGCCTTGCTTTTGTCCCGGGACATGAGGAAGTATCTGATATAACGGAGTATCTTTGCCGCTACTTTTCTTTTGGATTTTAGCTTGTGCTTGCAAACGTGCAAAACGTTCCGGTTTAATCCCTTTGATCCAGGAACAATTTGCATGAGCCAATGCAGTCATGGTTTTAATTCCTGCTTGCTGCAGTTTTTTGATTTGCCCTGAGGTAATGGTTGCGACCTGGATCAAATGATCTTCTTTAGCTAATAACTCCTCAGCATAAGTACTCCATCTGCCCCAACTTTTAGATACAGCAGGATCAGGGCAGGCATTAAGAGCAAAATTTTGATGCGCCAATAAAAACTGTTGTTTCAGATTTTGATAAAAATAAAAATAATCGGCGGTACGAAAGCGTCTTTTTTCCTTATTACCTAAAGTTATCGTAATGTATTCTGTTCTACTGCCCTGCATTGCTTCAAGCATTTCCGCATAGCAACATAATTGCAGCAGAAAACCTGGTTTTACCGATCGGGAAAGCTTAGTATCCCAAACTTCATAGTAATAATCACCCAATCGACTTTTACCTGCTTTCTTTATTAGAAAATCAGCGTATCCCTGAAATGGAGGCAATTGCAAATGCGCCTGATATATCACATCTACTCCATCATTCATGGCAGTTAGGGTTGCATCATAAGAGTTGGGATGTCGATGCAAATTAGCAACGGATAATCCCTGCTCTTCAAATAATGCCAAGAGTTCCAATTCGTGCTGGTTTCCCAAATGTTGCAATACATCAATTAATTCGTCTTTTGCATCGGGTTTAGGCAATAAATCAGGGTGCACCACTGCAAGATGTTCTATCCAAGATACAAAAGGACTCTCCATAAATTGGGTAAGATCGGATGGCGAGAAAATTAATTGGCCGGATTTGATGTACATGTCACACAGATTTAATATTGGATTCATCTAAAGTATATCAAAACATTCGTTCTGTGAAATAGATTAACCTCTCTGATCCCAAGTCCACACGCAATAACAAATAATGAATTGAAATTAATATAAATTTTATTCATAATGCCACTTTTATTTATTAACTGGGTACTAATAATGAAATTTGAAAGAATTGAAGCATTTCTTAATAAGGCAGGGTTCATGTTTATGAATCAAGGAGCAGGAGTTGGAATAGTAGAAGGACGTCCTTCTTACCTATACCAAAAGAATATTACAGGAAGCAGATCGCAAATGATTCAATTAGCTGTTTCGAGAGAAAATAAAGATGACATACACCTAATCTTTAGTAATAACGTGCCTAGACAGGTTCGTGACTCAATATATAAGATTATCAATGAGACCACATTAGACAGCGAAAATACAATAAACATCGGTCTTTAAATATTTGGTTAGAAATGAACTCCAGTAACGAGCCAGATGATATAAAATCAAAAAGGCTACATTCCGCGTTTTTATACGCGGAATCCAGCTCCGCTCTTCATGCGTAATAGAACCCTTTATCCCGATCATTCCATGGCTAATATCCATACCCTCTTAATTTGTCGTTAATGTTATTCATTTATAATAGTACAATAATTATACAAATAAGTGCTTGACGCGCATACCCCACAGATTTGTTTCAGGTATCTTATTAATTTTCGAGACAGTAACTTTTAGATAGTGAATAAATGAAACCTGAGATACAACTGATTATAGATGCTTTAAATGCAGTAATTGACGAGACCGAAGATTTTGGTTACTACCAAGATAAAATAGAGTTTTTAGAAAATGAAAACTGTCTTTTGATTTTTAGCAAAATTGAGCATGGTAATGTTGAGGCAAGCAGGATCAATAAATATAGATTACGCGATAATTTCTTTAAAAAGTATTTAGGTGTTTCAGTAGAAAATATAGACGGCAATTTTGCGTTTAAGATCCCTATCGATGAGTTACTCAAAGTAAAGCTCATCACCCATCAAATAAATGCCTTGCAAAATCCCCCTGTAAAACAAGATCCCCCAAAAAGCTTTGAAATGAGAAGAACCCAACATGATTTACAGACATTAGTAGACATTGTGACCCCCTCACAAAAGGTATTATCCAGGTTTGGAAGTGAACTTCATTTCATTCGTCTTAAGAGTCCGTCTGATGTGATACCCAAAGGACGGGACTTTATAACAAAAGCCGTTGATGAGGTGTTTAGGGACAACACACATGCTGTATTAGCCGAATTAAATACGCAACATAGGCTCGACAATACATTGTTTATAAACTTTACCGGCCATGAAGCCCCTGTTGCAAGCGCATTATATATGAATGGTGTTGATTGCATTTGGCAGCTATCCATAATGAATGATCAAACTTCCCAAACACGGATAATGGATCAGCTACAAGACGCTTTACCGCGTGACCAACTGTTATCACAATCACCTACATCACATGACGCTTCATTAGGTTTAATCCTCGAACCCAATCATGGATTCACTGCCATTGACGCTACAAAACTACCAACATTGGGGCAATTAAAAGAATTTGGAATCAAGCAGGTGGTCGTATTAACCGAGAAAAACTATAACCAGGGGAAATGTATTTATCCGCTTGAGGATAACTACTTCAGACGCGAGATGACATTTTATCACTGGCTTCAATCATTATCACCAGATTTGAATCTGTTAATCGCTGGAGTATCTAACTTCGAGCAAGCCCAGGAAGAAAATTGCCAATCTATTGAGAACGCTCTGCAAAAAAAAGATACCGTTTCTGCATCAACCTATAAACTTCCGAATTTTTATACTCTTTTTAAAAATGTACAGCAGTATGGTACTCATATTTCACCATTGGGTTTCAATGGAGTCAGAATAACAACTAAGAAGGATGATACGGACCAAAACTCTTTGGAAGAATCGAACAGCTTGAATTAAGCCAGCGAGTCTACCAGTAATTACATCACTATGAATCCAATTTTGTTGCGATAAGAAATGACTAGGGGTAATAAATTTGTATTGGGTTTTTCTTTCTGTCTACCACCGCAAAGGAAGTTAATTGATGAGGATTCGCAGTGGTTTTGTTCATAATATCCCAAACCGCATAATCTCGAATCAACTCTGCATCAGCAATAAGCGAGCGATGACATCGCCAGGGCACTGCTTCAGCGCACAGGATCGCCACCTTAGTGCTCTTCTTAATTAAGTTATTTAATTCACTAAGGCCTTCGAGAAACCTCTCAGTTTGCATGTAATCAGCAAATCCTCTAAAACTTTCATTTTTCCACCCCATATTGATGGAGTTTTTTTCAACTTTACGTAACCCTCCTAATTTAGGTAAGTGTGTATAAGCAATTTTTTCTTTTTCAAGCGATTTCTTGAATTCCTCTTTATTAAACCAAGGAACCTTGCGCGATTTGGGTATGGTTCGCACATCAACAACATGAGTTATTTGATGGGCATGGATTATTTCAAAAAACTCCTGCAAAGTATGCGTTGAGTGGCCAATCGTAAAAAGCTCAGACATAATTATATCTTCCTTCTGGATTGCTTTTTCCTCTAAATATCGCGAACAAGATGCTGTTCTAATTGCTTAGCTCCCGACCATCTTGGGAAAAAGGGACCTAACTTTTTAATAAAATCATAGGCCATGAATAATGCACCTAGAGCAAATACGACATCTCCGGGCAATCGCAACCATTGCCATAACAATGTTGTATTATAAAATTCAAGGCTTCTTGCATGGGCAAAGCCATGTTCATAAACATCCATTAATTGCGCCCAACCAATAGGAAAGAAATTCAACACAATCCATAAAACAAGACCTAGGTTATACAACCAAAATGCCCAAGTTCCTAAACGATCACTCCAAGCAAACCGATCACCAGCCGCATAGCGCAAACAAAAATAAATTAAACCTAGGCCAAGCAAACCAAATGCACCAAATAATGCGGTATGCGCATGGTTTAAAGTAAGGAATGTCCCATGCTCATAATAGTTTATAAGTGGCGCATTGAGTGTCCCCCCACCAAATACTCCTGCACCAACAAAATTCCAAAAGGATGCTCCCAAAATATAGAGAAAAGCCAAATTATAAGTAAATGCACGTTGGCCCTTAATCAATTGATGATGTTCGATGGCATCAATAATGAGGAGAACCAAAGGCAATACTTCAATAAAGGAAAACATAGTTCCTAGTGGTACCCAGATATCCGGCGTCCCTGTCCAATACCAGTGATGGCCAGTTCCAATGATCCCGCCTAAAAAGATTAAAATTGTTTCAAAATACATTGTACGTTCTGCTAGAGAACGTGAAACCAATCCTGTTCCCATTAAAAGATAAGCAGTGGCGCACGCAGCAAAAAATTCAAATGACTGCTCCACCCAAAGATGAACTACCCACCAGCGCCAAAAATCAGTGATTGTGAATGATTTTTCAATTCCCGTTAAAGGGATCATTCCAAAACAATACAATACAGCAATATTCATCGTGCTTGCCCAAAAAAGATGCTCTAAACGAATACGCCCAGTCCAAAACTCAACAGTAGCAGTTTTTAAGCCATGCCAGGTAGGCCACATACCACGAAAAATAATAAAGCTCCACAGAAAAAGCCCTAAACAAAATCCAATTTGCCATAAGCGACCAAGCTGTAGATAGGACAATCCCTGATTGCCGATCCAAAACCAGGATTCATTCACATAACCCATAATCCCCAAATAATTGCCAACAAGCGCTCCGCCAACAATAAACAAGGTGACCCAAAACAAAAGATCAACTAAAAAGCCTTGTCTTTTCGCTTCCTTTTTACTGATGAGAGGAGCCATAAAAACAGCAGCGCTCACCCATGAAAGAGCGATCCAAACGATTGGTGTTTGAATGTGTACATCGCGCAAGAAATTAAAAGGTAAATAATCATTAATATTAATTCCATAAAAACCCGTTCGCTCTGTATAGTAATGCGCCATAATCACACCCACAGTGATCTGGATCAGTAAAACAAGTGCAACGACAACAAAATACTGCCCTACCTTACGCTGACTTGGTGTCAGCGGCTCAAACCCTAAAAACACGGGAGTTCTCAATGCATCATCAGGCACACTCAAATATCGATGATAAATATAAAGTATTGCTCCAAACCCCAGAAATACAAAACAAAACGATACCCAAGTCCAGTAAAAGGTATTGGCTGTTGGCGTATTTCCCATGGTGGGTTCATAGGGCCAATTATTGGTATAGGAACTATTTTGCCCGGGTCTATGCGCAATCGTAGTGAGCGAAGAATAAATAAGGAAATCTGCCGTTTGTAAAGCACTTTGCTCATTTAAGCTATAAGCTTTGGTCCAACCTGTTTCTGGATCATGATTAAGTAGATTGTGTGAAATTTGCTTACGCAGTTGCACAATTGCATCGGCTACTGGCTGTGACAAAATACTGATTGGCTGACTCAGATCAGTTTTCTGCAGATCCTGTTGCATCGTTTGACGCACGGTGTATTGTTCTCCTACAGTCAGACTCATGAAGGGCTTACCGAAATGTTGTTGTGCTATTTTATCTTCGGTGAGTCTACCAAGACTGACTAAGTATTTTGCAGTATAATCTTCTCCAAAATAAGAGCCCATTCCATAAAGACTTCCATAATCCATAAGGTCAGCGCGTTGAAAACCCGCTTTACCAGCCACTATATCCTCTGCGGTCATCACGATTTGTCCAGAAGGGGATTGAAATTGCTGCGGTAAAGGAGGGGCAAGCTGATAGGTTTTATAAGTACCCCAAATCAGCACGATGAAACAGATAATTGCAGTAATTAAAAGAATCCATTTTAAGACATTAGATACTTTATCAAAGTTCGTAGATTCCATTGAGCTTTGAGGTTTATTATTCATTCACATTCCTTATGCGCTTTTTAATTTACTCACGAAACTGATCTTGTACTTTTATAAAAAAAAATTATTATAAAACAAAATTTCTTTTAAGTATGGCTATTTTAGGATTCTTTTATCATACAAGCGCTGTAATAATAAATGGAAATAAACTAATCCTGCGTAGGGATGCCATTTGGCAGTAATTTCCGCTGTTTTCTTATAATCAGGTTTCTTATCAAGATGCAGCAATTGGTATAAATTATTCTGTGCACCAATATCGTCGCCAGGAAAAGTCTCGATCCTCCCCAAACCACGCAACAAAACATATTCTGCAGTCCAACGCCCTATTCCTTTAAAACGGCATAAAAAATCGATTACCTCTCCATTTGCTTTGTTTTCCAAAGATCCAAAACTTGATTCTTCTTCCATGATTGCCACTGCTAATTGCCTTAATGTTTCACTTTTATGGGTGCTATAGCCTATTTTCTTTAAATCAGAAACAGTGCAATGAGCAACTTCTTCTGGTCTTGGAAATGCATAGAGAATGCGCTCCTTTTCCTTTATTCTCATGCTCAGAAATTCAGCCAATCGATTTTGAATGTGCAATCCTGCATCAAGGGATATTTGCTGGCAGGAAACCGCATTAACCAGCGCTTCAAAAAGAGAAGGAAATCGCGGTGGTTTAACTCCCTTAAATTGAACAACAAGTGGATTTAATTGAGCATCATGTTGTGTCAGGTGATAAAAATCGTTTAGATCCCATTTTATACCCAGCATTTTCTCTATTTGAGATGCGATTTGATTTTGAGATACCTCGTTTTGGCTGTCAATGGATAAAAGTAATTCTGGTTTATTAATTTCTTTTTGCTCAACGACGACTTTAACAAGCACATTCTCTATGACCAATAATCGCGTATAACGGTGCCCATCCCAAAGATCAACATTATTTTTGCTTCTTCGACGCAACGCAAGGACTGTATACTCCAGCTGGAATGGAGCTACTGGATGTAAGCTAAACGTGGTCTTCATCTCAAAATTAACCTATTAAATAAAGTAGCCTTACTCATAATTGGAGCAAGAAACAACAAATAATACTTAATCCTTTTAATACACTATGCAAATAAAGCTATAATTTCAACTGAAAGGGATCGTACCCACTTATTCTGACATGGAGAAAAAAGCATGACTGCTTTTTATGAGGACCTGATTTGTTATAAACAGTTGCAAATAACTCATGATGGGAAACTCAAATTTTTCCTTGAAAAACATAGTACTAAAGAGGGAACTTGGGGCAAGTTGCAAATTAATACTGGTGAAATTGATTTTCTTTTTCTTGATGGAAATGGACAGGAATTATCTCGCCACCATTTAAATGAAAAAAATAATCACCTCGTCATTCCCCCCGCATCCTGGCACAAAATAATCCCCATTAGCGCTGTTTTTAATGCATCTTTGGATTTTTATTGTAAACCACATCGCTATTTTGATAAGAAATACAAATTGGGTAATGTGCATACCGATTTATACTATGTTTATACCACCTACCTCCAGAAAAAGGATAAGTTAAAAGTACTCGATATAGGCTGTGGTTCAGGCCGCAACCCACTTTTCCTAGCGCTCATGGGGCATGAAGTAACAGGAATAGATCATAATGAAGCAGCAATAAAGAAAATGCGTCAAATCGTTCATGAGGAAGAAATAACGACACTGACTCCCATAGTTCATGATCTCCACACCCCTCTATCCCTTAAAAGAGAGGCTTATAATTTGGTTATTGCAACCGTATCCCTGCAATTTTTAGATGCTGCACGAATTCCATCTCTTTTAAAGGAATTACAGGAGGCAACAGTAGCACAAGGAATTCATTTTTTTGTCTTTCCAATCCGCTCAGAACAATTTGAATTACCTACATTCTTTACTTATTTGGCAGAACATGAGGAGCTCTACCATTATTATCAAAACTGTGGCTGGTCCATTTTGGAATATAAAGAAGTCGTGGGAAAATTGCATAAGCTTGATGAATCTGGCAAACCCATTCAGGGTCTGTTTGGAATTTTACTTGCTCAGAAATGTTTCTAATCAAATAGGAACACCGAAACGGAACATACATAAAGTATGTGAGTATCGGAGCGCATAAAATCGCAGCATTCTGACCAAGAGAGTAGAATTGTAAACTATAACCAGGGTCTGATTACAATTCGCTATCTTGAGTCAAAATGTTGCGATTTTAGAGCACCGAAACGGAGCATACATAAAGTATGTGAGTATCGGAGCGCATAAAATCGCAGCATTTTGGCCAAGAGAGTAGAATTGTAAACAGACCCTATCCTTTAATACAAACAATCGGTGCAAGCCTTGCAACTTTTTGGGTTAAACCGGATGCTTGCGCGGCATCCACAACAAAATCGACATTCTTATACGCCTCGGGAGCTTCTTCTGCTACACCACGGTAGGAACTGCTGCGAATGAGAATCCCTCGTTGCGCCAGTTGTTCAATGATTTCACTGCCACGCCATTTTTTGGTTGCTTGATGTCGACTCATTGCACGTCCAGCACCATGACAGGCTGAACCAAATGATTTATTTTCAGCACTCGCCGTGCCTACGAGAATATAAGACGCAGTTCCCATACTGCCGCCAATAATCACTGGTTGCCCTGCCTGTCTAAAGTCTTTTGTTAATTGAGGGTGGCCTGGGCCAAAAGCTCGAGTTGCCCCTTTACGATGAACAAATAAACGCATTGTCTTACCATCTACCTGATGCGTTTCTTCTTTACAGGTATTATGGGATACATCGTAAATAAGTTTTATTTGGGTTCCTGGCATTTCCTTCTGAAAAACTTCACGCATGAAATGGGTAATGATTTCACGATTTGCCAGAGCACAATTTATTCCTGAACGCATAGCACCTAAATAGCTTTCGCCCATTGGTGAACGAATAGGCGCACAAGCTAATTCGCGATCCACGAGTTGAATACCATGCTGCTGAGCATAAATTAACATGGAGCGCAAAAAATCAGTTCCTATTTGATGGCCCAGACCACGCGAACCGCAATGGATACTCACAACCACATCTCCCTGTGCTAAACCAAATGCGGCAGCGGTTTTTTCACAATATATCTGGCGGACCTCTTGAATTTCCAAATAATGATTCCCTGAGCCTAAAGTACCCATTTCATTTTTTTGTCGTTTTTTTGCATGCTCTGAAACATGCTCAGGCAATGCGCCTTCTACACGACCATTATCTTCAATTCGCTCTAAATCTTCCCGTTCGCCATATCCTTGTTTTACAGCCCAAACCGCGCCGCCACGTAACATATCATCCATTTGCTTCATGGTGAGGTGAATACGACTTTTGCTGCCTACGCCTGCTGGAATATGAGCAAACAGTGTATCTGCCAGACGTTCCTTATACGGTTCAAATTCTTCACGTTTAAGCCCTGTGGATAACAGTCTTACCCCGCATGAAATATCAAAACCTACACCGCCAGCCGAGACAACTCCTTCATTGTCAGGATCAAATGCAGCAACACCGCCAATAGGAAATCCATATCCCCAATGCGCATCAGGCATGGCAAATGAACCGTGAACAATACCAGGTAAAGTTGCCACATTCGTGACTTGTTCGTAGACTTTCATGTCCATATTGAGTATCAGCTCCTCTGAGGCAAAAATCACCCCTGGTACACGCATTTTCCCATGTTTTGGGATTCGCCATTCAAAATCACTAATTTTTTCTAACCGGTTTAACTCCATTGATTTTCTACCTTATCTCCAAGAGCTTATTTTAAAAATTAAGGAATACAGGATATGAAAAAGAAATTACACGTCCACCACACATTGAGCCACCCAGGTGCCATCACTTTGATAAACTTTTAACTCCGTGAACGTAGCACCTTTGACCTCTACTGCAGGTTGATGTCGATTGATATCCACAAGCTCTCCTGCAATTATAGCAGTTAACTTCTGCCTCTTAATGGAAACATCGAATTGACTAAACAGCATATTGTGAATTGCCATGTTATAAATAATGGCATTTAACCAGTCGACAAATAAAATCTCCTGATTCGGTGCCTCACACGTTATACGCAGCGTCTTGTGAGGTTGGATTAATTCTGAGCTAGTAATCACATTGGTCAGGGCCAAAGCGCCCATTGCAAAAGCCTCGGCTATTGTAGATCCGCACCCCCTCACCCCTATGTCTGATTCATGAGAAAAATGCTCCCATTTTTTTTGTGCAATCATTAGATTCCTTCTTAATATCGGAGAAAGGCCTGGATTAGATAGATAATAAGAAAATACCAGGATCTATGGTTTTTGGGAAATTTTGACGTGCTTTGTGCTGGTTATCAACCATCATCTGTTCTTCAAGTTGCGACTCAAGATTGATAAACTCCTTTGTTCTTACTTCACATAATGTCTCTATGGCGGCTAAATCCAGGTCGGCCACAAACACACTCAGCATCCCAGTGGGAACACGCCCCCACGCGCCCCCCGACCCGCACGTCGTTTGCCGCGCCTTATATATTGCAAAATCACTACCCAATTTAGAATTATCCTCAAACCAATTTTCCATCTTTTCAGTTATCCAATTATAAAATTTCTTTGATGATTTTGGCCGGGAAGTAAATTCAGGCATAGGATAAAAAGGCATATCAGAGCAGTATTCATAAACAACATGCATAGGAAGGTTCTTTTGTGAACTACCAACACCTTCTCTCCATTGCTTATCAATGGCAACCCAATCCTTATCCCCAGGTGCATGTATAGAATCGACTTGCATTTGCAGTTCTTTAATGATGGTGTTCTTGAAATCAAAATGACTCTCTGTGACTGTTTCTCCATTAAGCCTGTAAGTTACCCCTTTTGTATTTACGTTATGATATTGAGAAAGTAGCATTGCTAATATCTTTTTACCTTCTTCGTTTTGGGGTAAGCATTCAAGCATCATCGACCACATATGTTTATCCAAGGCCCAAAGTGCGTATTCAAAGGCGCTAATATTTTCAAAGATTCGACCAGAGCAATCGGTCACTCTGCCTCTTTTAAAAATTAAACTCCTATCGTTTTTTAATATCGATTGAACCGAATCGTACTCACCGCGTACAATATGGTTTAATAATTTACGGACATTCAATATGGGCTTAAAAAAATCCCAATGCTTCTTTGATGCCATAGTAAAATTTACTAAATCAGGAGTTGATAAACATTGTGCTATTTCTCTTCGGATTTCTGGGGGCAATTCATTAAATAATTCGAATTTGGCTTGCACGCTTTTTACAACTCGAGTGAATTAGAAAAAAAGGGATTATTATACTTGAATAATGGGATATTAAAACGACAAATTGATATTACAAAGATCATTAATGAAATAAGTCCTTACTGTTAATGACTTATGTATTAATGCGAGGTCACACCCTCCTGATCTGAAAAAAATCATCTAATAAAGCAAATGGCTCATAAAATTATCTGCTCTACCGTTTTGCATATACAGCAATAGAAAGAATAACCATGCCCATCCCGATAGCCTGTCCGGGAGTTAAATGCTCACCAAGCAACATCCACGCGATGAGCACTGTAGCTAATGGCATCACAGCAGTTGATAATGAAGTCATTACACCATCCACCCTCTGACAACCAAAACTCCAAAAAACGTAAAAAAGACCCGAGCTTAAACCTAAAATGATCAAAATAAGCCAGTCTAAAGGCGGGATGGTTAAACTTTTCCAGGTACTAAAGCTCAGGCAAAGTAATAATAAAAAAGCATTAATTGCATTAAGCAGAGAAGAAATTAAAAATACTGGAAGAGAATTTTTATGCATTTTACTTAAAATATAATAAGTTGCTTCAGGCAAAAGGGAGATTAAAACAAGCGCATCCCCCCAAAAAGAATGATTTACCCGCACGCCAGCTAATTTATCGCATGCGATAACAACTAATCCCAGTGTAGCAAAACCCACACAAATGGCTTTCTTCCCTGAAATTTTTTCCCCAAGAATAATCCAGGACATCATCGCAATAATTGCAGGTAAAGCACTGGTAATAATGCCTGCCACATTGGCATCAGTGTAATTTAATCCCCATAAAATAAGGAAATTAAACAACACCCCTGCAGAGATTGCCTGGGCACCAATAAAAATCCAATCTTTTTGCTTTAATTGGGAAAAATAATAACGAACCGGTTTGCTTTTGGCAGGTGTCAGCCAATGTAAGGGTAATAAAATGAGTGTTGCCAAAGTAAACCGAAGCGTTAATAGAAAGAGAATGGGAATTGAGGAAAGCACGTACTTGGAAAAAACAATATTCACGCCTACCATAATTTGCGCCAGGATAAGAAAAAGCATGCCTTGCAGAAAATAAGCGTTGGATTTTTTCATTATAAATCACTTCTTTAAATTGAAAAACGAATCAGTAGTTTATCAATTTTAAAATCAGTATGAGTTATCTGGTTCACGCATTTTATTTGCTGATAACGCTTTTGTTCTCCATTGAGAAGGCGACTCACCAAATACTTTACTGAATCGTCGACTAAATGCAGGTAAATTTTCATAACCCACTGCAAAAGCGATGGCTTCAATAGAAAGATTTTTTGAAGACAACAGTTGCTTTGCGTGGTGTAATTTTTTAAATCGCCAATACTCGGCCATGCTGGATCCCAAAGCATGTTTGAACCGACGTTGTAATTGACTTACGCTCAAATGACAGTGCTGTGCGACTTTACGTACATCTACAGCATCCGCAAAATACAGATCAATCCAGTTTTTTGCCTTAATTGCTATTGGATCCGACTCGGGCGAAAAAGATTTTGTAGTAAAATGAATAAGTAATTGATTAATTAAAGAATCAGTAAAGAAATCTCCTTCTTTAGCTGCTAAATAATGATGTGTAAAATGTAACAGTTTTTTAACGCCCGCAGTTAAATTAAACGCATGCGATCTGCGATCTTCAAATAGATGATTTTGGGCAGCCACATCAACCACTAAAAAAAGATTTTTCTGACTTCCTGCAAAACAATGCCGTTCATTAGGTGCAATAAATGCACCTACATGCGTATCCACCACACCCGAATAAAGACCTGACTCTAACTCCATGGAGCCTGCGAGAGGTAAAACCAATTGCGCAAAATCATGAGCATGACTACAACTTTCGGTATGATAAGAACGAAGATCGATACGATTGGAAATCAATTTAACTACTCGCTCGGAAAACAATAAAAATAGTCTTATTATACCACATGAAGTGAAGCATATTTCAGTAGGTTTCTCTCTTCTTTTATTTTGAAAAAGCCTTTACAGTTGAGCAAAATTACTACATAATGCTTGATTATTTTGCTCAATGCGTGAGCAATTTATCCATCTAATTCTATTTTTGGAGTCTATTGTGCAAAAAAAAATTGATGTAACAAATCAACCTGTATTTTCTTTAGATGCTTTATTTGAAGAGGAATTAACCGCAGATATTCCCCAAGTCAGTTCGACAGCTGCCTCAGCCATGAAAATATTAATGTTACGCAAACAACAAGGCTATATCAATGAAATCAATCAATTGGCGGATATATGCGCTCAGTTACTGAAGCAAGGGACTCCTGTTGACTCAGTAGTAAAAGCAATTAAATCGGGTATGGCCACTTCCTATCAACAAGCACTGGATAAAGTAACCAGTGAAATAGGACTAGGGCAATTTCAATTGAATCATACTAATCCTCAAACAGTTGCTGGACAGAATTTGGAAAAACACGTTAAATCCATGAGACGCTATAAAGAAACCCCTTTAATCGATATTATGGAAGCCGTTACTACGGATACCCTGGTGCAAGCAAGCGCAAAATTTGGGGCTGATCTGGGGGATATCGACTTTTTAAACTTTAAATCTAGGCTTGCTACGTTATAAAGCGTTCAATTGTCTATCCTGGGTGAAATATCCGCGTAGCCCAGGTTATACTTCCTGTATCTTCTACACATCGCTGAAAACCAGGCCAGCTCTACTCCGACGTTCCGCCCCCACGACCTGTTCGCGGGGTTGTCCGCAGAATTCTACAATCTAATTGTTAAAACATCTGTAGGATGAGAAAACAACTGATTCTCTGCAATAACTTCAGCCCCGGCATTTTTATAAAATCGATTTAGTGAAGGTTTTAATGTATCCAGCATGATAAATTCCGCTTTTTGTGTTTTAGCAATTTCTTTGGCCTTTTCAATTATTTGTGTGCCAAAACCTAATCCGCGATAAGGCTTATCCACATAAACATACATTAAGTCACTTATAATAGGTGCTTTAAACTTCTTTTCGTTAAACTCAGGAGCCATTTCTTTGGGGAATAAAGCAAATAAGGCAACCGGTGTACCATTCAAAGTCCCTATATAGACATGCTCCTTCAAATTATTGAGAACACCCTTACGAAATTCAACTCCTTTATTACGAATATATCCCCATTCTTCTTCTGCCCAAGTTGCAGCCAGCGATAAATACTCCATGCGTTCTGATAGTGGTTTAAAATTCAATTTATGTTTAAACAACGCAGCACTAAAAAGCAACATTTTACATCCTCATAACGAGCAAGCCCAACCTTGCCATTGATTTTGAATCGAACCTGTAATCGGCTGGTCTAAAGAGTACCATTAGACCTCTTTAGAATCTATAATCTTATTCAATGAAGCTTAAGCAAAAAATGGAGATCGTTTCTAATGTCCCTGTGGAAAAAATTTAAAGCGTTTTACAATGCTTCGCCAGAGAATAGAATAGGATTTTATAACGTTCTTGCTTTTCTTGTTATCCCTATTTTAGGCATGGCCACTTTGTACGTTTTAGTGCGTATTTTTTGGATAAATGCGTGAATGATCTAGTCTTAGATAATGCCCCATAGTTTAACTATGAGGCTATTAAGATCTATTTGGCTTGTTCAACTTTTATTGATCGCACACCTGATTTGGATTCTAATTTTTTAGGTAAATCAACCCAAAGCATTCCTTTTTTAAATGTTGCTTTTGCTTTAGCGAGATCAACTGTTGAAGGTAACGAAATGGAACGTTCATATTTTCCATAACTAATTTCTCGGGATATAAATTTTTTACCCTCATTTTTCTTCGCACTGGACTTTTCACCACTTATAGTGAGTACATTGTCAGCTATAGACACTTTAACGTCTTTTTCATCCATGCCAGGCATTTCTAACTGAACACAAAAATGCTCTTTGTCCTCAACAACGTCCATTGAAGGAGAAAGATCCAGCTTTTCAAATTGTCCCAAATTGAATTTAGATGTAGGTAAAAAATCATTAAAGTCTCTAAATAATCTATCTACTTCATTTTGCAGACTTAAAAAAGGATTGTGCGTACGATTAATTTGAATGGAAGATCCTTTAGAAGGAGATCCTTTCTTGAATTGAGTTACTTTGCTCATGACTCACCTCCATAACTCGATGGGTATCTATAAATTTTGGTAATAAAAAGCAACTTTGTCAAATGAAGCTTCACCTGAAAAAAAAGTAATAAATACCAAGGAATGACGTGTTTTATCTGAACCCACTCACCTATCGGGCAAGCGGGTTGCGATGGTGAAGCCAGAGTAATAGAAAAGCGACAGCAGGCATTAGAATATCAGTCCAAAATATGGTCCCCGCATTACCGGGTTCGAAATTATGGGTAGTCATCATTTGATAAAGATGAACGCCAGCAGCCCCCCATAAGAACATGGCAGGAACAATAATCGTTGCGGCACGAAAAGCAATTTGGCTTCTAAAGCTAATTATCACATTCACAGCAATTCCCAAACTTGCAAAGCCAACCTCCATTTGAAACGGGCTTTGCGGCCAGCCAATAAACTGTGCTGTAAAATAACCGAAGAAGACATGCATTACAAAATTAAACAAATAAGCCAAGCCAATATTAAATAATAAAAACCAGGAAAATATAATTTCAATAACCTTGGCTTTTTGCATTGGCCTGGATTTTATCAACCATTCTATAAAAGAAAACACCAGGCCTAAAATAAAACAGGTCAATGTAAAATTACGAATCGCCAAAATAATCATGTCGGCCATAATACCATCCATGTAAGAATCTGTTTTATATATATCAAATTACCTGAAAAAAAGTGCAAACACAATTCATGATAAGCTGCAAAAGACTGAATCAATTGACCGTTTCAAAGCGCGCTACCTGTACTGTACTGCAATGCAACATCAGGAACATACTAAAAAATTACAGACTTGGATTTGGTGTTCTTTTACGTCGTTGATGAACTATATAGTACAAACCCGGTAAAACCAGTAACGTCAAAGAAGTTGAAGAAATTATTCCACCAATGACTACCGTTGCTAAAGGTCTTTGAACCTCTGAACCAGTGCCTGTTGCCAATGCCATAGGCACAAACCCCAAAGAAGCAACCAGTGCGGTCATCAGCACGGGTCTAAGTCTCGCCAAAGAACCTTGCATTACTGCATCTTTTAAATAGAACTTTTTCTGTTCGTATAATTTATTGATAAAAGTAATCATCACCAGGCCATTTAAAACCGCCACCCCGGATAAAGCAATAAACCCTACCCCTGCAGAAATGGACAATGGAATACCTCGCCAGTACAAAGCAAAGACGCCTCCAGTTAGAGCAAGAGGAATACCTGAAAAAACTAAAAGTGCATCGCGGGCATTCCCAAAACTCATAAAAAGCAATAGAAAAATACCTAATAAGGTAACAGGTACTACCAGTTGTAAGCGTTGAGATGCAGAGAGTAATTGTTCAAACTGGCCTCCCCAAGTAATCCAATACCCACTGGGTAATTTAACACTTTGTTCGATGCGTTCTTTGGCTTCATTAACAAACGAACTTAAATCCCGGTTCCTAACATTTGCAGTAACCACTACTCGACGCTTACCGCTTTCACGACTGATTTGATTCGGGCTTTCGCTTCGTATCGTTTTAGCCACTTCACTCAATGGAATGAAATGAAGCTCTCCATCTTTTGCCGGCGGTAATGGAACAAAAACTTGTCGTAACACTTCAGGGCTGGAACGTAAGGATTCTGGTAAACGCACAATTAAATCAAATCGTTTATCCCCATCAAAAAGTTCTCCCCCTTTCTTTCCTCCTGTTGCAATAACAATAGCGTCTTGAACTGCGGCTGCTTGCAAACCGTAACGAGCGAGCGTATCCCGATTTATTTCAATAGTAAGCAGAGGCAAGCCACTCACCTGCTCTACTTTCACATCAGCTGCTCCTGGGACTTCTTTAAGTTGCGTACTAATTGATTCTGCAATTTCTCTTAAAGTATTCATATCATCACCAAATACCTTCACAGCTACATCACTGCGTACACCTGAAATTAATTCATTAAAACGCATTTGAATGGGTTGGGTGAACTCATAATTATTTCCTGGGATCTGTGTTACGGCCTGTTCGATTTCTTGCACGAGTTCTTGCTTTGCTTTTTTAGGATCAGGCCATTCTTTACGTGGTCTTAGCATGATAAACGTATCAGCCACATTAGGTGGCATAGGATCGGTAGCAACTTCGGCCGTGCCCAATTTAGAAAAAACAATCTGTACCTCAGGGAACTGCTTAATCCGTTGTTCAACCAAATCTTGCATGGCAATCGCCTGAGTTAAACTGGTACCCGGAATACGCATTGCATGCATGGCAATATCGCCCTCATCAAGGCTTGGAATAAACTCACCACCTAATCGAAAAGCAATCAGAAGACTGATGAGCACTAATACTACCGCCGCCCAAATCACCCCATATCGAGCATGAAAACTATGCCGCAAAATTCGCGCATATCCTAATGAAATACCATGCACCAACCTATTTTCTTTCTCTTGAATCCGTCCTTTTAGAAAGATAGCCACTGCAGCTGGAACAAAAGTTAGAGCAAATAACATTGAGGCCATCAGGGCAATAATTACCGTTTCAGCCATAGGCAAAAACATTTTTCCTTCCACACCGGTTAAGGTTAAAATTGGAAGATAAACTACAGTAATAATGAATACCCCAAAAATACTGGGTCTGATGACTTCGGTCGTTGCATAGGCAATAACTTTTAAACGTTCTTCATGGGTTAAAATACGCTGTAGCTTATGCTGTTGCTCTCCTAAATGCTTCATGCAATTTTCAACAATAATCACCGCGCCATCAACAATCAAACCAAAATCAAGCGCTCCCAAACTCATCAGATTAGCGCTGATTTGATTACTGACCATCCCCGTTATGGTCAGTAACATCGATAAAGGAATAACCATAGCGGTAATCAGCGCTGCACGAATATTTCCCAAAAATAAAAATAAAACAACGCAAACGAGCAAAGCACCTTCAAGTAAATTGTTCTTAACAGTATTAATCGTGGCATTAACGAGCGCGGTTCGGTTATAAACAGTAACAGCCTCAACTCCCTCAGGAAGAGATTTATTAATTTCCTTCATTTTAGCCGCAACACGTTTCGATACAGTGCGACTGTTTTCTCCCATCAGCATAAACACCGTGCCTAAAACTACTTCCTTACTGTTTTCAGTAGCCGCTCCAGTGCGTAACTCTTTCCCTAAAGCAACATCCGCTACATCACGGATGTGAACTGGCGTACCCTCAAAACTGGCAATGACAATATTTTCAATATCCGCTATATTTTGTACCTGACCGGGAACGCGAATGAGATTTTGCTCGCCATTGCGCTCAATGTACCCTGCTCCTACATTATTATTGTTGCGCTGCAAAGCCTCGACCACATTATTTAAACTTAAGCCATAGCGAACCAATTTGCTCGGTTCAGGTGTAATATGAAATTGTTTTTCATAACCACCAATCGTATTGACCTCTGCTACTCCCTCCACATTACGTAATTGCGGTTTAATGATCCAATCCTGAAGTGTACGAAGTTCTGTTGGATTATAACGTTGTGATTTAGGGACATTAGGTTTATTCTTCACAACGTACATGAATATCTCACCAAGACCGGTAGAAATAGGTCCTAATGTCGTTTCTGCCTCTGCAGGGAGTTTATCTTTAACCTCTTGTAACCGTTCATTAATCAACTGACGTGCGAAATAAATATTCGTCCCATCTTTGAATACTACAGTAACCTGAGACAACCCATAACGTGATAAAGAACGGGTGTAATCTAAATTAGGCAAGCCACTCATCGCCAATTCGACAGGAAAAGTAATGCGCTGCTCCACTTCAAAAGGTGAATAACCTGAAGCTGCGGTATTAATTTGCACTTGGACATTCGTGATATCCGGCACAGCATCAATTGGGAGGCGCTGAAAATTATAGATCCCCAGCGCTGCAATAATCATTGTGAATAAAAGGACAAACCAACGATGTTTTAAAGAAAAGCGTATCATTTTTTCAAGCATCTTTATCCTTAATGCTCATGGCTTGCGCCTTCCTTACCTAATTCTGCTTTGATATAGAAACTGTTTTTACTGACATAACGTTGCCCTGCATCAAGCCCCGAAATCACCTCTGCCCATTGTTGGTCCTTTTCTCCTAAAAGCACAGGAGTTGCCTCAAAATAATCCCCTTGTTGGACAAAAACCACATCGTTTCCATTCATTTTCTGAATGGCAGAGAGGGGAACAGCGACAGAAACTGTTTTTTTGTTGATGATGATCGCCCCATTAATATACATACCAGGCAACCAGGAGCGCTCTTCATTAGGAAGAATGGCACGTGCTAAATTAGTCTGACTGTCTTCAATGCCTAAAGGGGAGATATAAGAAATGGTACTCAAGGATTCAGGTTTTCCTTCGTCCCCCGTTACTATGACTTCCATTCCTTGCTTTACAAGAGGAGCATCTTTACGATACAAGGTAAAATCTGCCCATACATTCGCTAAATTCGCCACTTCGTAAATCGGTTTGGTATTTTGCGTCAACTCACCATTCGTAGCATTCTTTTGTACAATAGTACCGGTAATCGGGGCTGTAATCGTGTAATTTTGTAAACTTTCATTACTTTCTACCGTGGCTAATGTTTCTCCTTTCATGACCTCATCACCCAAATTTTTAGTCATGGATTTTATGATGCCAGGATAACGTGCATAAATAGGTGCCATTGTATCGCGGTTAGGGAGAATTTTTCCCACTACGTTTAATCGAGCCTTGATCTCATGACTTTGTGCTGTTGCAGTGTATATCCTGGCAGCGTTAAGGACCGTTGGGCTCAACTGAACTCGCCCTTCGTACGAGGCATAATGCCAATTCATCTGCTTTCCTGAGAGCTCTAATTGAACTGTGACATCAAAAGAATGCGGCTCTTTAATCACTTCATTGCTTTGTAAAAAAGGATTGGCGGGACTAAAGGTAACCGCCTCTTTTTTACCATTGAATCGTGTTAATAAAAGGGATAACTGTGCTTTGTGCGGGGAAATCAAGTCCCCTTTCTTATAAAGATAAGCGCGAAAATGAGGAGGCATTGCCCGTTCAAATATTAAAAGCTCGAGTGCCAGATCACCCTCCTTAAATAAACGACCTTTATGCGGTCCTATTTCCCAAGTCTCTTGGTGAACATCATCCGTCGCGTGCGTTAGCCAGAAAGTCAAACTTAGCCCCAACAGAAGAACAAACAATAATAGAAAAGAAACCCATGGTCTTGGAAATTTCATTTACTCTCCTTAGCAGGATGAAGTCCTAAGAGTCCCGTAAGCTGAATTAATGCTTTATGATTATCCGCATGGGCTTGTTGATAGTGCCGTTCTTCTTCGTATAATGTATTTAAAGCAAGAGATAATTCAATATAGGTGTATCGGCCCATTTGGTATCCATCTTCAGCAAGTTTAATTGATTTACGGGCTAAAGGTAAAAGTGACTCAGTAACTAAATTCGCTTCGTAACGACTTTGCTGCGCCTGTAAAAAAACATTATAAACATTTTGCCGTACATCAAGCCGTGCTCCTTGATATGCATGGGCTGTTTGCGTAAATTGTGCCTCTGCCGTCAGGATCTTTCCCTGATTTCGATCAAAAACAGGCACTTGTGCAAAAGCAGAAATTACTGCTGCATTACTTCCATCATCGGAGAAATGACGCCCTCCTAGTTGAATATTTAAATCGGGCCAAACTGATTTTTTAACCGCTGTAATTGTTGCCCGTTTTGCTCGAAGTTGCAGTTGCATTTGCATTAATTGCGGGCTTTGTGGTAATTTTTTCAAGAGAAATGACCAATCTAATACAACATCGGGTAACCCTTTATCTACCAAAGCCCTGTCGATCCTCAATCCATCTCCTAATAAACGGGCAAGTTTTGCTCGTTGAGAAAACGCATCTCGCATCGCTTTTTGTGCTTGAATACGCGCCTCGCCTAAACGTCCTTGGGCTAAGCGTAAATCCAATTCAGTACCCACCCCGGCTTTTACCCTGCGTTCGATCGCTGCCACAATACTTTCATTCAGGCGAATTAATTTTTTAGTCACTTGATGCCATTGACCGGCGTACAAAGCATCAACATAGGCCACCCCAACCGATACATAAAGTACTGCTTTTTGAACTTTAATCTGGGCCAAAGCAGCCAAATAATCTGCATAGGTTGCGTTTTTCAGATAAGCAAGACGATGCCCTAAAGGAATAGGCTGAGTTACAGATGCCGTGGTTTCCGCAGCCTCATAACTAGAATAGCTGCCTGAGCCGCCAAAATTTTCAGCAGTTAAGGTCAGTTGGGGATTGGGATAGAGGCCGCTTTGGATAAAATAACCGCGCATTGCTTGTGCTTTATCCATTTCTGCTTGCAAATCGGGATTATTACGATAGGCAATTTCTAATGCCTCTTTAAAAGTAAAGGGAGCAGTCGCCAGCGCCCCATCACTCATGAAGCTCATCAATAACACAATGATGAAACCAATATAATGCATTCCTTACCTTTAACTGTTCCCTGATACTTTTCAAAGTGTAACCTGATTCACTTTTGTTTTATACCTTCTCTGGCATAAACATAAATCCTATACTATCAACAGTTGCATCTTCATTCGCCTTAACCACCGGTAATGTAATTCCAGTTCCAACTAAGGTTAACCAGTATAAACTAAAGAAACTATATAAATTAATATGGATTTGTGTTAGATGTATGGCGAGTAAAAAATGGTTTATCCCAGCATGCTTAGTTTATTTAGGGTATGTAAATTGTTGGGTAAGGAAAAATGAAAAAAATAAGGAAAGACGATTCGCAAGATCAATATATTTCAGAATTGATCCATGAATTAAATCAACCAATAACAGCAATTAAAGCCTATTTAGGAGGTTGTGAACTCAGAATACAAAAAAACAAATTAAGCCTGGAACAAATACTAAGCGTCTTGCAAAAAATTAATGAACAGGCTGATTTCTTGAAAAATAAAATTGATTCCTTGTATGAGCACATATCTCAAGAAAAACTCATAGAAAAGTCTGCTGACGTCCATAGCGTTATTACAGAGATTATTTCACTATATTCCTATGAAATAAAACATCACAAGATTAGCTTAATCTTAAATTTTCAAAGAGATTTTCCTAATTTTCACATTGATAGTTTTCAGATCAGACATGTTTTATTTCGTTTATTGAAACAATGCATTCACACGGTAGAAAAAAATAAGCTTCACAGAGCGAAATTAGAAATCCAAACTTACATGGATAAAAGCTCGATGAGAATCACAATCAAAAGTAATTTTTTAATAAAAGAAGAGGATTTTAAAAATGAACTTACCTATTGCAATACTTTTCTTGATCAAGAGAGTGGTGTCTTATTAGCTGAATTATGTGCTCATAGTATTTGTTTTCAACTTACAGCGTTTCAACAAAGGTAAAGGATATGCCGTTTAATAAAACTGTTTTTGTTGTTGATGATGATCCCGAAATATGCAAATCATTCCGGTGGTTATTTGAGTCAATCAATCTTCAAGTTCAAACCTATGAAAACGCCGGGGATTTTCTTGATAGTTACACTAATCAACCAGGATGTTTAATCATTGATGTACGCATGCCTATAATGAGTGGCTTAGAGTTATTGGAGCAATTAAATTCCTCACCAAATAAATTACCAGTAATCGTAATCACAGGTTATGGTGATATTTCAATGGCCATACGAGCTATGAAAGCTGGAGCCGAGGATTTCATTCTTAAGCCCGTTAATCATCAAAATTTATTAGAAGCCACACAAAAATGCCTTAAAAAAAATAATAATACTATAATCTCCCAGTCTAATGTTCATGAACGAATAGATAGTTTGACCCGACGTGAAAAACAGGTTATGGATTTGGTGGTTAATGGTAAATTAAATAAACAGATCGCTTATGACCTTAATATATCCATATCGACAGTGGAAGTTCACCGTGCTAATGTCATGAGAAAAATGGAGACAAAATCTTTAGCTGAGCTTATAAAGATTAATCTAATTTATACCGGAGTCATTGATTCTACAGAATGAATCAGTTTGATTTTGTGTAAGGATCGCATTCGCTCGATAGGCAGCAGGAATTAATCAAACTTACACGACATAGAAAAACGGGGATTCGTTGAAACCGGGGCAAATGAATTTTTTACTTACTGCTAATTGATTCCATGGAACTAGATAAGAAAGAGCAATTTATTTTATTAATCGAAGATAACAATGCTGTAAGTGAAGCTTTAGTTTGGGCTTTAGACTATGCAGGGTATATGACAGTGACGGTTAGAGATGGCCAAGAGGCATTAAATATGCTTGAAAAAGATCCCCTGCCGGCAATTATTTTTTTGGATCTCATGATGCCCGTACTGGATGGTTTTGAATTCCGGGAAAGAAAAAAAACATCTCAACGGATAAGAAATATCCCCACAATTATTACTTCTGCTAAAACGAATTTGGAAAAAATGGAAAAAATGCCGCATGAAACTTTTTTGTCCAAACCTTTCGATTTAAATGATGTGTTTCAAATTCTAAATAAATATAGTAAATGTACCTGAGTAAAGCTTATCGTATCTCTTTGTTTCATTAGTTAACACATCATCAACAATTTTCTTTGATTTATTACGGGTCATCATATTGTTTCCAATCCCACAAAAATTATTCCTCGATTTGCAAGACACCTTTTCGATACCCGTGAATACCAGTGCCCCACATAATAACATCACCAGAAAAAAGTGAACGTAGATCATTTAAATCGGGTTCATTGTTTTAATTGCATTGAAAAATCTATTTTTTCCGAAGAGTTGCGACTTGCTCAGCATCTTTATCAAAGATAAAACAAGTCGCTACATTTAGGTTATAGAGTAACTTGGCAACGGAATAATAACTTAGCAAAAATCTAAAAATGTTGATTCAGCATATTTATGCACATTTGTAACAACTCAACTCCCTTTTCAAGAGTAACTGTACGAACTTTTTTTAAAAAACACCATTATGAAATACACGCGCTGAATTACGGGTTTACCCTATATTTGAATTAATAAATTTGGTATATAGTTAAACATCTTAAAAGAAGCGAGTATTGTTTATTCATAACAAATAATTGCTTAACGAAACAATTTAATGAAAATAAAGAAAGCATTATTACCAATAATATTTTTAAATCAAACCTAAAATTAGATAGAAACAAGTTAAAGCATTTCTTGGAGGATTTTCTTAACAAGCAAGAAAATTATTCTCAAGGAGAGCTCGAAGCTGACAATGAATCTATTTATAAAATAACCGTTCAAAAAATTTTGGATTTTGTATTATTGATATTGTTTAAAAAAGATTCATTATAAGTTCTCAATGATAAGCAAAATGTGAACCCAGGATAAAATGGACATTTTGTTATTTAAGGATATTCATCGAGCTCAAGAAAAAACAATTTGGGTGAACACTTTTTTAATTTCAATTAACTGGAAGTAAATGAAATGAATTCAAAAGTCATTAAAGAATCATCGCTCCAAATACCTGAGGAAATTAAAAAATTACATGAACGACTCTTATTCAAAAAAGATAGGTTAAATGAAAAAGAAGAGGAGATTAATTTTCTTAATATAGAAATTGAGGAATTAAAAAATCAATTGACTGAATTTTATGATTTTAATTCCTCTGCTTTTTTAACTATTGATAAAAATTATTCAATACAAGCTGTAAACTTTCAAAGCTCCTTATTAATGAATTATGAACGTAATGAATTGATTAATAAAAATTTCTTTAACTTCGTCAGTACTTTTCAACACAATACGCTTAAAAAATGCATTCACGATCTCATCGAGAAAGAAGTGAAACAAGATTGTGAATTGGAATTATTAGTAAAAGGTGGAACACGAAAGTATATAAAGATTGAATGTCTCTTTACAAAGGATAAATTAATACTGCTGCTTCTTAGGGACATGACTTATGTGCGTCAATTAGAATCACAGCAAATCCAATTAAATCAATCATTAGAGACAGTTACCAATTTATTACAAAATGTTTCCGATGCGATAGCTACTTTAGATAAAGAATTTTATTTTAAAATAATAAATCCCTCTTTTATTAAATTTTTTTCCAGAATTTTTGCAATAAAAATTCAAACCGGAATGAATTTTCTTACGCTCATTTCTGATCTTTCAGAATACAAACAACAATTAATTACAGCGTGCTACCAAGCTCTTTTAGGAGAGGAAACCACCATTTTAATTGAAAATTCGAGTGAATTAGACGAAGCGAGTTTTTGCTTTGAAATAAATTTTAATCCCATCTATAACCATTCCTTTCAAAAAAATGAAATTATTTTGCTTATTAAAGATCTCACCGAATTTTATTTACAAAAAAAATTAAAAATGAAAGAGCAAGCAAAATTAGCTCATGCAATTCGATTAAATACAATGGAAGGAATGGCATCGGCATTAGCTCATGAAATTAATCAGCCTTTAACTGCAATTTTTCTTTATAGTCAGACGTGCCTTTTACAAATAAAAGCACATGTTGAAAAAAATAAATTAGATCCTGGTCCATTAGTCTTGTTGAATAAAATTATTTCACAGGCAAAACATGCCAGTGAAGTAATGAGTCGTATGAAAAGCTTTATTTATCAAGATGTGCATTTTCCCGAAAAAGCAAATATCAATCTATTAATTCAAGACACTATGATTTTCTTAGATTATGAGTTAACTCATTCAAAGTTAAAGATTAATTTAATTTTAGAAGAGGAGCTCCCTCAATTAGATATTGATAGAATTCAAATAATGCAAATTATTATCAACTTAATTCGAAATAGCATTGAAGCAATGCAAGAGAATATAAACCAAGTCCCTGAACTAACCATTCAAACAAAGAATAAAGATGAATGCATTGAGATTCATTTCCATGACAATGGGCCAGGCATCATTCCTGAGCACAAAGATAAAATTTTACACTCTTATTTTACGACTAAAGCTCAAGGAACTGGCTTGGGGCTTACTATTTGTAGAAACCTCATTGAAGCTCATGGCGGCAAACTTTATGTGCAGAATCACGATGGCACAGGCGCCTGGTTTATTTGTACTTTACCAAAGCAGCCGGGTGCAATGAAACATTAAGATCATTTAGAATCACCCATACGATTACTCCATGTGCACATAATAGCCCAGCTCCCTGTGATTGTTTACTCGTTTCTCTGATTAGGGCCTGAGCACTTATTATTAAAATAGGATTTCAAATATGTTAACTAGATTGTCAAGAACAATTATTTTGACCGGCTTTTTTTCAGGAATTTTTATCAATTCAACATTTGCCCATTCTCACCACGAAGCAAGTTCCATAGGAAGTCCAGTGAAGGCAACAAAAACCACCAAAACAATTAAAGTGACTGCTTCAGATGATATGCGATTTAATTTTTTACAACCCCCCAAATTTCATGATGGTGAAATTATAACATTTAAAGTGACCAATAGAGGGAAAGTAGTTCATGAGTTTTCTATAGGTGATGAAAAAGAACAAAAAGAACATCAAAAAATGATGCGTGCCATGCCAAGTATGGTGCATGAGGAGGGTAATACCATCACAATTAATCCTGGTGAAACGAAAACATTGACTTGGCAATTTAAATCAAATCCAAAGCATGATGTTGTATTCGCCTGTAATCTACCGGGTCATTTTGAAGCGGGTATGTATATGAAAGTAAAAGCTGTCAAATTGGATAAAAATTCTGTGGTCATAGGTATTAGAGGAGCAATAAGATAGGTGCTTTTCCACTCAGGAAATTGGAAAATCAATGCATCCCTATTTTCCTTAGTTTTTATAAGTAAGACCACGATTGTTAAAAAAAGTATATAGAAATTAAAATTGCCCATTTCTGATTAGAAATTCAGTCAACTCTTTTTCAGGAAAACTAGGAGCTATTTACATTTAGAAAACAGGTTCTGCCAGGGTTTGTTGACAAATCTAGCGAATTGTCAGTAGCCAGACATACTTCCCATCTCGATGAAGGCATTGAGAGCAATCTAATGAATGGAGTTATTATGGATAATAAAAACATAGAGCCGTTGTTTAAAGAAATAGATGAACAAATAGATGGAATTGTATTGCACCTGTTAAAAAAATATGCACTGAAAAATGAATTTTCCCCGAAGCTTGATGCCCATTTGAAGGAAGAAAATGAAGTAGAAACTCTTGCCTCATCGATTTAGTTATAAATATTAAAGTTTCCACTACTCATAATAAGGATATCGTGATGAAAATTGATCAACATACAACATGGATTCTGACTGCAGACACAAGCACTTGCAGAATCTATAAATCGACCACCAAACCTTATCAATTTTCATTGGTCAAAGAATTTCTCCATCCTGAAGGTAAGCTTAGAGATATTGAGATGACATCAGGTAAAGCAGGTCGCTTCAACACCGGAACCACTACTCAAGGAACGTATACACAACAATCCGATCCAAAAGAAATAGAGAACGATGATTTTGCAAGAAAAATCGCAGAAGAACTGGATAATGGTAGAAATAATCACGATTATGACCGACTCATTATCGTTGCACCACCGCATATGAATGGGCTTTTATTACAGCATACAAACAAACATATCAATAATTTGATAACTTATAATATTAAGAATGACGTGATTCATTTATCAGAGCAAAAATTATCTGATTTTCTGCGAGAACATTTGCCAATGTAATGTGACTACAAATATGAGAAATTCCACGGACCAATCCGCGGAATTCGAGTGGGTAATCATTAACTATCAAATAACACGAACTTACTCACATCCATGAGCTTAAACCACTTGAACATCTTCTGCTAAGAGACCTTTTTGCCCTTTTCCTTGCTTAAATAAAACGGACTCACCTTCTTTGAGAGTCTTAAAGCCACTACCTTGAATGGAACTGAAATGTACAAAATAATCCTGGCCATTACTTTGGATAAATCCAAAGCCCTTGCGTTCGTTAAACCATTTTACAGTTCCGTTTATCTTCTCTGGCATTGTCATTATTCCTTTATTATTGCAGTTCAGAACCTAATATTTCTTAGTTGAAGATGCGCTTGATGAAACGACTTCAAGCACTTCAAATGACTATAAAAGCAAGGATGATTTATCTTAATTTCCAGGTATTCTTTACGCAATTGAGGATTTTGCTTATAAACACTAAGGGAAATGGGCATTAATCATGATGAGGATAATTTTTGCTATAACTCTGATTTATTTCATAATATCGCTACTGTCACAAATTTTTGTCGCAAGAAAAACCCGGTGCAACATAGCACCGGGTTGAGTAAATGATTACCTTATTCTGTAGGTTTTGTTTGCAATTCACAGGTAATTTTTGTGCAGTCACGACAATTTTTTAAAGCAAAATCAAAAGCAGAACTTCCACTGGCTGCATGTTTAGACATTTGTTCATCAGCCTGCTCATCAGGTGAACCTGAAGTTGGACTGCTCGCATTGGTAGTACATATCCACATGCCTGGATGCGTATTTGCTGCGGGTTGGGTGGCAGTTGTCGTATTTGCTGGAGTAGAAGTAGCGTTATCCGCCATTACATGGCTTGATACCACAAACATACTACTTAAAACAATCATTTTCATTATTCCTTTCATGATCTTCTCCCTTGTTAGATAAATTTTTTAGGAAATATAAACGGACAAACAAATCATATTATAGACAATATTTTTAAAATAAAGTCAGATTTCCTGTGCTTGTAAGCTCGTTTATTTTTGTAGTTCAAATTTTAAAGCATCTTTTATTCGATATTTGCATAAGAGATGCTTTAATATTGATAGATTGTTTGATCTAGGATTATTACTGATTTACGACTGTAACACTTTTTCCATATTCAGGATCAGTTTTTGCTAAATAATCCTTTAAACCATCTGGAATTGCATCGTTCAGATTATTTTCTTTAATAAAATCAACTAACGTCGCACCATCTTTATCAGCAAAAAAGTCGCCCTTTCCCAGAACTCTTTCAAATAATTTACCGAGCTTGCTACCCTTATAAACTTTACCTTCTTTACCAAACATTTCTTCGTGAATAATTTTATCATGAACTAAACGTATTGCTTGGAGCCGAATCGATTCACTACACTGGGGATGTTTTGATATTTGATTTAGAAATTCAACTTCTTTGGCTCTGTCGCTCTTTTTAAACTTACTTTTAATCCATCGCCAAAAGGGATTATGCTCATCCTCATATGCTTTATCGTAGACTGCTTTGATATGAGGAATGACCTCATTAAGCCTTACTTTCTCTCCTTTTTGGATATTCCTTAATTGGTGATCTGCTACCGCAAATGCAACCTCTTCTACCTTCTTTTTATATGAAGAAATGTCATCTTGAAGATGCGTAAACTCCTTTTCTTCAGTGGTCATCAGTCGGTTTGAGTGCTTTGCTATATGCAACTGACAGTCAGTAAAAATCGTTAAAGCGCTATAATACTGATGAGTTAATTGGGCAAATTCATTTTTTTTACTTTCAGAAAAATCCCCTTCAATTATCTCTCGTGCAGCTCTCTTAAAATTTATCTTGATGCGTTCATACTCTAGTGTAAGCTTTATATATTTCTCATCATCTTTTTTATTTATAATCTCATTCTTCAAATCAAGCATTGCCTGTGTGGAAAGAGACTGAAGAAAAGCTGTAGATACGCCTTCTCTTATTTTTGGGGGTGCCATTTTTTTAAGAGAAGTGGATTCTTGTCCAAGACCATTTATTAATTTTTCCCGACCCATTTCTTTTCTCCTCTTTGATTGATGTATTATCAAACCCCCACTAATATTTAATTATTCAGTGAGTGAGAATATAAAAAACTGACAGCGTTAATATTTTAATTATATGTTATTTTTTGTATTTCAATAATACAGAATGAATCTTATTTTATCTCAAGGATTGAATTTGATGCGCCCCTTACTTTTTTACCAGTATAAAACAATGCTGCTTAAGGATTGATTAACAAATCAAGTGTAGTTTGGGAATTGAGCTCAGAGCGGGTATAGATCCGGGCATTTTTAGATTTTATGAAGTGCTCATTTTTTTCATAATCATAATAATCAAGAGGAGCAATAGAAGAACCGGTGTAATAAAAAGCATCATTAACGGCCACAAATTAGACCCTGCAAATAGAGCAAAAACAGTATAAATCAATAAAGGAATACTAAAAAATAGAGGAATACAAGCGATTTTCCGCCATGTACCAGACCATTTCCATAACGTGAGGAGCTGCAAAATCCAATAGATAGGAATGGACCAAAAAAGAAGTTTTATGAATAAAATATCCCAAGTAGAAAGAGGCTGCTGCTTTGCGGTGACGCTTGCCTGTTGCTGCTGATTCAGCTCATTGACCCAGGGAGCCTTTGGATGAGCCACCTTACGGTAATCTTCTTGCCAAGTTGCTGAAAGCGAAAGGGATTTAGTTTCTAAAGCCCGCCAATTAGCGTTATATACAGTCACCTTCACTGAATCAATTTCTGTGGGCTTATAATAAGATACCCAAGCAATAGCTTGCCCTTCACCTGCAGGGTATGCTTGGGAAGGATTCATACGGGCATTGGTCTTGATCTCCGCTCCAAGATATGTGCCAATGGCCTGGAAACGCAAAGGCTGCTCACTTTGATAATGAATAAGCACATAGAGCGCTTCATCTTGATGTAATACTGCAGGTGATGCTGGGCTTGTTTCACCGAGTTCCACCTTCAAGGCCACAGCTATGGTGCTATAAGATAACAAAAATCCGATTAGAAAAAAGAAACGTCTCCATACCATGTGAATGTCCCTAATAAAATAGAGGTTTACAGAAGATGCCTCAGGGCCGCCCCTAGCCTGCTACGAAAAATTGAATAACACTAAACCATTATTATCGTTGCCATTACTAATTCTGCAAAACCAATCAACAACCAATTTTTGCTTTTTCAAAACGGGATCAAAGAAATCCACATGCAGTGTCGCAGTATTATCTTCAAAAACACTTAAACGACCAGAGAATGTTAAGAATTCCCCTGTAGGTTTCTTTATAAAAATTTTCATGGACGTGGTTACTGTATCGATTAACTGATCATCAATATCTTCTTTACCATGGAAATACTGAGTAAAATTAAATCGAGTTGTGGCTCCGTTTAATTTTCTTTTCACTTGGGTCGAAAGTTCAGGACCTGTAACATCACAGTTATCAAAATGAATAATTGCGCGGACATCATTACCACTCTCAACAGCTTGTACGAGTTGGGGAAAATCAGTGATATTACTTGTAAGTGAATTAGCATGACTTAAGGGAAACAGCAAGAAAGTTGCGACGATTGATTGCCAAATTCTCATGTATGTCCTCCATGACTCTTTTCCTCATTTGGAGCTCCCTTAACCCGCAATAAATCATATGGAGCTAATTAACCACGAGGCCTCAGATACCTTAAGTGTAGAACGACTTATCATTTTTTCCATTTTTTTGCCTATAATTTAAAAAGTTTTAATGGTGTAAAAAATGTTGGTCAGCCCAGTATCCGAAGCAGTTACTCTATTAAAAAAGCATTAAAAAATAAAAAAATTAACAGCGACCTATGGCCATTGGTTTAGCTCATGAACTTTGCGACGCGTATCAATACCTTAGGAATATTATTGATCAATTTTTTACCCGACGTTGCTTTTGTATGCGGATTATGATTTGATTTTGGTAAAGGAATAACCGATTCGTAACATGGAATACGTCGTCTATGTGCTTTTCTTAATCTCTCTGCTGATTGTAGTAGTACACCAGCTTAAGCTCATACCATTGAATCAGTTAATCCCTGCTTTATCAAGACAGAATGCTTTAGAGCATGAAGATTTATTGACTCTTTTTGATAAATTTAATTACAAACATGAAGACGGCGTTTGTCATGGATTTACATTAACCTGGGCTCAAGAAGCAGCACTTGGATTAGATTATCAATTTTATAATCGGCTCAATCTGATTAAGCGTGAAAAAAGAACATTACCCAATACGTTACAGGCTATTAGTGAGAAAATAAGATCGAGTCAAACTCTCTCCAGAAAAGAACAAAAACGAAACGAAATAAAACCTTTCCTTGAAGCCATATGCCTGGCTCAATCCCCCGACGATTATCATGAGATTTATGCTCAAGCGATTCAACAATCTAATATTGATACTATCTACAAGATGATCCAGCTTAATCTCTGTAGAAATCAAAACACCGTTAAGAATCTGTTTAGTAAAACAATAAGCTTGGCATCCCCCCAAAACGTCAAGGAATTTTTACAGCAACTACATATTATCCTCCCGGCTAAAAACCATGTTGTGGTGGTTTGTAGTAGCGAAGAACATACGATTGGCTTTAAAAAGTATAAAGACAATACATGGTTGTTCATGGATATCAATCACTTATATGAACAAAGTGAAGAATACCCTTATCAACTATTAACCAGCGAGGAACTCTGCCCCATACTTTATAAATCCCTTTTTGAATCCAGTAAGCGTTTGGTATTTCACTGCTCTTTCATTGCACAGTCGGGAAAACGGAACTTAGCACAACAAATACGGGCGATTGATGATTTATATCCTGTCAGTTCAGAGAATATTCAAATCAGTAATTGCCGCGGCTATGGTGCGCTTGCTTTGGCAGTTCAAAATGATGATAGAAGTACGGTCTGGAAAATACTGCGATTACATAATAAATCACCGGTTATCAGCCAATCTGAATTAGAGAGTGCACTCTTTTATGCGGCAGCCTGCAATCGGTCGAATATTATGAATCAACTAATAAATATTCCCAAAATAGATATCAATAGTCCTTGTAGTCATGACGACGACTCCCCGCTGGGAGTTGCTTGCAGGTATGGCAATGAAAGTGTTGTACAATTGTTGCTTCGCAATGCCAATATTAATGTGAACATGCAAAACGCCAAAGGAATGACTCCCTTAATGCTGGCATGTAAATCATCTTATACACAAAAAAAACCTGCATTATTTAGGCTGCTTTTAGAAGCCAAAGCCAATGTCACCCTCATTAACATCGATGACGAAACAGCGCTTGATATTGCAAAGAAACACGATAATCAGGCAGCGTTGAATATTATGATGCCTGCCAGTTCCAAAACTGCCCCTAAATGCAGTTCTAATTTATCACCTAGCAGACCTTCTGGAACAATACCAACCTCGGGTACTTTTTTAAATCACTCTTTTTTTGATAAACCCGATAAGTCTATGGAAAGAGCTGCCCAAGGAGCCCTTCAAATTGCTGGAAATGCAAAAATTAAATAAATGAGCTGTTTGTCTATCATTTCGCTAAGTTACTATTTTTTTAAAAGTTTGAATAAGGACATCACTCATGCAAGATTCTGCCACATCAGAAAAATTAATGACGTCTTTCTCGCATATAGCCCTTATTTACAGCAGAAAAACAATAACAGCAGTGGGGTAATCCTCCCGGCTGAAAAAGTTTTCATTTGATACTGACGCATATTTTGCGTTATAAACACATAGTGGATCATTGAGCGGACATTGGAGTCATCATCATGAATAAAATAATATTAGTTACCGGAACTTCTTCCGGCCTAGGTTTAAGCGTATCGATTAAACTTGCAGAGCAAGGTCATACTGTTTATGCAAGTATGCGTAATCTAGATAAAGCAGATCAAATAAAGCAAGCCATAGCAAACAAGAATCTCAATATTCATTTAATTCAGATGGACGTTGAGTCCACAGAGAGCGTTGCCTGTGCTGTTTCAGCCATTCTTGAGCAAAACGGCCGTATTGATTGCCTGATCAATAATGCAGGAATGGGTTTTGTAGAAACCACGGAGAACGCCTCGGAGGAAAAGATCAACCAGGTAATGAATATTAATTTCATGGGAGTTGTCCGCACAACTAAGGCAGTATTGCCTGCAATGCGCCAAGCCAAATCAGGACAAATTATTAACATCACCTCAGTTGGTGGTTTAATTGGACAGCCATTTAATGAAATTTATTGTGCGTCCAAATTTGCAGTAGAAGGCTTGACTGAAAGTATGGCAAGTTACATACAGCCTTTTTTCAATATTAAATTCACAGCCATTGAACCAGGGGGTATTGTTTCAGAATTTTCTACAAATGTTATTAAAAACAGTACGATTGATTTCTCAGAAAATGACGAATATGCTCCAATTTTCAAACGGTATTTTGAAGAGGCGCGGGAGCGTTTAAAAAATGCGTCCACCCTTGATGTTTATCAAAGTAGTGACCAGGTTGCGGATTGTGTCGTTGACGTAGTGAACAGTAAAAATCCTCCATTGAGAATCAGAACATCTGAATGGGCAGAAAATTTCTGCAAACTAAAAACACAAGCTGATCCTATGGGAACCAAATCCGTTGCATCGGTTTATAAACTATTTTTGGCACAGGAAACTGCAACAGATAAATCGGTTATTTAGAATAATTGAGCACGTGTTGGGTCAAAACCCAACATTTCATGGCCTGGCTGCTTGCAGCTGAATTTTCTATACATCGCTGAAACAACAACTCCGCTGCTACTCCAATGTCCCACCGCTTGTCCGCGGGGCGTAGGGGCAGATGCGGTTAAGAGACGCTGCTTGCAGCAAGAATGATAGCCCTGAGGAGCTTGACCTCAACACGTTAAGGTCTCCTCATTAGTTTAAGCGCACATGCGCAAACTTATATTTTTCATTTTTTAATAACGAAAATACAAAATAGGAGAATGATAAAGTTATGAATTCCAAAGAATATAGTGTTCAAAAAATACTGAAAGATGTAAATCTCAAAATAAATCAACAAGATTTTGAAGTAAAAGGAGTTTGCAAAAGCTCTTTATTTACAAGCTCAAGTCTTTACAAACATAAAAGGAAACAACCCTCATGAACGAGAGTAATAATCAACAACAACTGCGCTCAAACGAAGAGCTTATTAATTTCAGAAAAAAACACTTTTTACCAACCGCTGGTTTTTACCATAAAGAACCCATTCAGCTTGTCAAAGCACAGGATGCTTATGTATGGGACTCTGAAGGAAAACGCTACCTTGATGCCATAGGCGGAATTGTTTGCATCTCAGCGGGACATAATCATCCCAAAATCAAAAAAGCACTTATTGAAGCGATAGAAAATGATGGAATTCAACACACAACCCTGCTTTATTTAAACCAGGCACCCGTAGAAACTGCAGAGCGTTTACTCGAAGAAGCACCCAATGGTATGGACAGAGTATCGTTTACTAACTCGGGTTCAGAGGCTAATGAACTTGCCATAATGGCAGCTCGCCATGCGACTGGCGAAACAATGGTAGTAAATGTACGCCACTCTTATCACGGAGGGACTTCTGCCGCACTTGCCTCATGTGGCCATTCAATCTGGAGATTCAAGGCACAGCCAGTTTCCGGTGTAACCTCGGCGCTTGAACCCTACTGTTACCGGTGTCCGTTTAATCAAAAACCAGACAGTTGTGATTTATCCTGTGCAAAAAATGTTGAAACAACCATTCAGAATTCAACTCATGGAAAGATTGCAGCGTTTATACTGGAACCTGTAATGGGGGTAGGTGGTTTTATTACCCCTCCTGATGATTATTTTAGCGAAGTTGCCCGTATTGTTCATAATTACGGCGGTAAATACATTAGTGACGAGGTACAAACCGGAGCGGGTCGCGGTGGTGGTGATCTGTTACTTACCAAAACCCTAAATATCGATGCCGATATGGTCACTATGGCTAAAGGATTTGGTAACGGCGCTCCAGTTGGGGCAGTGCTTATGAAAACCGAAGTGGCTGAAACAATGACTGGCAAAACGTATTTTAATACCTTTGCTGGCGACCCCTTACAAATGATTCAATCCAAACTCACATTGGAAATTATTAAAGAGGAACAGCTGGTTGAAAATGCGCGCATCATGGGCGAACTACTAAAAGACGGATTCCAGCAACTGCAAAAGAAATATCCCATCATTGGAGACGTTCGCGGTCGCGGTTTGCTTTTAGGGATTGAACTCGTCAAAGATCCTCAAACAAAAATTCCAGCGTCTGATGAAGCATTTCAATTAATGGATTTGTGTAAGGATAAAGGGTTGTTAGTTGGAAAAGGAGGACAATTTGGTAACGTCTTCCGAATAGCTCCGCCACTCACAATTAATCGAGAACACGTCAATTTCATCTTGGAAACACTCGAACAATCCTTATCGGAACTGGCACGATTGCATACTCTATAAATAACCATGTTGGGTCAATTCTGACCCAACATGAATTTATTTTTGCGAGAGAATTTTAGGGCATGTTGACAATTAAGAAATAATAACCTTCATATGAACAGCGGGACATACATTGTATTGTTCATAGTGTTGGAAATGTACCGCATTACACTCATCTGTTCTGACAAAAACTTTTCATTATGTCATTTCGATTATCTGGTCAAAATTGCCTGAACATTCTTCTGATTTGGCTTACATATCGAAGCACACCTTCCAAATATATTACTATTGCATCATATAGTAAAATTTGAAGACAAATAAATGGAATCAAAAAAGAATAGCGACTGTTACAATCATTCAAATAAATAGAGGGGGAGTTGTACCATGTACTTCACGTACCAGAGCCAACCATGCTTTTGCAGCATCAGAAAGATACGCATTACGGCGCCATGTCATGGCCATATTCCACTGAAACTCCTCCCCTTCAAGTAATGGAAACCGAACTTGTGGGTTTGATCGTTCATGGGCAATCATTCGTGGTAAGAAGGCAACGCCAAGACCTGCAGCAACAAGTTCTACCATAAAATCAATCTGACTGGTTTGGGCTACCACTTTGGGTTCGAAACCTGCTCGACGCCCCGCATCCAGTATCATTCGATATAAGGCAAAATCACGGCTAAATAAGATAAACGGCGTCTCTTTAAGCTCCAGCAAGGAAATTGAACGCCGCGTTGCCAAAGGATGACCTGACGCCAAAAGTGCAACAAGAGGCTCACTACGGATTAATTGACAATCAAACTCTTCAGAAACAACAGATAATAATGTTCCAGCAAAATCAATTTCACCTGCCCGTAAACATTCCGCAAGCTTAACACTTCCATGTTCAATGAGTTCCACCTCGATGCCTGGATAGCGCTGGTTATATTGCGCAAAAAGAGGAGCAAATAAAATACTACTCCCCACCGGAGCAATACCCAGACGCAGATGTCCCTGCTTCAAACCACGGATTGCATCAAGCTCTTTGAGAAGATCGTCACGATCAGCAAGCAACTTAACGCCTCTGCGATAAACAATTTCACCCGCAGTAGTTGGTACATTATATTTTTTAAATCGATTAATAAGAGCAACGCCCAGTTCATCTTCAAGCTGCTTTATCGCTTTACTCACCGTGGACTGAGTAGCAAAAAGAGTTTCAGCAGCCTTGGAAAAACTGCCTTGGCGCACAACCTCGATAAATGCACGGAGTAGTTTAAATTCCATAATTATTCCATTTTAGAATGATCATTAGTCTATAAATTCATTTTATTCATATTATAGAAAAGTGTAAAATACACTGAAATGGGAATGAACACAATGAACAGATATTTAACATTAAAAATTCAGAACAATTCGGTACTTCAAGTGGGGTTAGTGTGCCTATTTTGGCTTTCTAGCGAACTTATTGTCCATTTTTTAAAACTTCCTTTTTCTGGTGGAATCTTTGGCCTAGGAATGGTTTTATTGCTTTTAGCAACAAAACGCTTAACACTGAATCTGATTAAGAATGGAGCTGAATTAATCCTTGCAGATATGTTGCTTTTCTTTATCCCAGCCGTACTTGCAGTACTCGAGCATCATGAGCTTATAGGTCTCTTAGGCCTTAAAATTCTCTTTGTTATTTTACTCAGTACGCTCTGTGTGATGCTTGTCACTGCGATTGTTGTGGATTATTTTTATCGGAGAACTAATCGTGCTAAGCCCCATTCTCTTTAAACCAGTAGCACCAGCACTTTTCTGGTCCTTCATAACAATAAGCCTGTATTTTATTACCAAAAATTTATACAGACGGTGGTCATTTTTTGGGTTAATGCCGCTTATTTTAACACCAGTAATTATTGCTGGTCTTATTCTTTTACTGCATGTAAGTTATCAGGATTATGCTCATGGAACACAATGGCTAGCTCAAATAATTGGACCGATAACCGTCGCTTTCGCAATTCCCATTTATGAAAAACATGCACTCATTCGCCAACATTGGCTAGTACTTTTAGTTGGCGTACTTGTCGGAAGTTTCACTGCAATATTATCGAGTTGGTCATTAGCAATACTGGTAGGCCTTGATGAAAATATACGGTTAAGCCTGCTTCCCCGATCGATTAGCACGCCCTTCGCGCTGGAAGTGTCACACAATATTGGTGGTCTCCCTGAACTGACGGCCATATTCGTGGCGATTACAGGTATATTGGGAGCTATTATGGGGGAATCCATTCTAAAACGCTTTTCGTTTCATTCGACCCTGGCCCGAGGTGCGCTCTTGGGCGCTGGAGCACATGCCGCGGGGACTGCACAAGCCCATAAAATAGGGCATGATGAAGGAGCTATTGCGAGCCTGGTCATGATTTTATCAGGTCTTTTAAATGTGCTGCTTCTTCCTATGATGAGCCATCTGCTGAAATAAATGAGCGGCATTTTTCGGATTTGGATGCTGCCTGGTACTCTAAAAATGCAGACTGTGAAAATTTTTTTGACGCATAAATCATTGATAGCAAAAAAAGTTTAAGAAGTGAGTAAAAATAGATTCCATTAATATGAAAAAAGTTTTAAATTCTATTTTCCATTCATAATAAGAACTATTTCACTATGCATTTTAGATTGCTTTTTTTATTATTATTATTTTTTGCTCATACTGCGCTTGCAAGTCCATGGTTTACAGGACCTCTACTCGCACCAGCTGGAAAAACAATACCAGCAGGCCATATAAACTTTGAACCTTATGCATTTTATAGTGGCTATCCCAAAGGATTTAGAAATTTTGAAGTCGTTCCCATTTTAAGCATAGGGATTCTTAGTTTTGTAGATTTACAAACTTCTCTGCCTTATGATTACAGTTGGGATGATAGGCAACATGGGAATGGCATTGGCGATTACAGCTTGGCTTTAGGATTTCAAGTTCTGCGACAAAAAGAAAATTCATGGCTTCCTGACCTCCGGGTAGTTGTGCAAGAGGTTTTTCCCACTGGACGCTTTGAAAACCTGGATCCTCAAAGATTGGGTACCGATCAAACGGGTTTAGGTGCTTACCAAACCTACCTTGGTTTTAACTTTCAAAAATTGCTTCAGTTCCATAATGGACGTTACTTACGAACACGTTTGAGCTTGGTTGGCGCGAGGTTTAGTGAGATCACCGTACATAATTTGAATGTTTTTGGCGGCACCTCCGGAACCAGAGGTAAAGTAAAACTGGATAATAGTTACTCTGCTGACTTGGCATTTGAGTATACCCTAACACAAAACTGGGTTCCCGTTTTTGAAGTGCTCTATGTACACAGTCCGGGAAGCCACTTTGATGGTAATCCAGGATTTACTCCGGGAGGAACTCTTGCAGGTCTGGGAGGAAGGGCAAATGAACAAGCCTCGCTGGCCCCTGCCGTCGAATATAACTTTAATTCCAATATCGGTCTTATTGGCGGCGTTTGGTTTTCTGTAACCGGACCGCATGCAGCTAAATTCGTGACCGGAGCCCTTGCACTTAATTGCTATTTTTAGATCTCGACTGCTCCTTATGCTTAAGCAGCAGGAGCAGCTATTATTCGAGCATCACTCTCATCTTCCGGTAACTCTTTAACAAGCCAATCATCTTTTAATTCCACTTCTCTATCTGTTTTTATATCACCGAGGTAACTACTGAAAAAGAAATTCTTATTTAAAGCCAAACGCCCTAGTCCTGCCAGAAGACCCAAAACCGTAACTATCATGATTATATCAGCAACCAGGCGAATTCCATCATGTCGCTGTTTAAACTCAGCATTGGCAACGTCAATTATTTTTTCACCCTGTTTTTTTAGAGGAAGTCCTGATAAGCGTATGTCTAAGGTTTTTGCATAAAAATCATTAATTGATTGATCATATTCACTACCATATTTTTTCTCGGCACTTAACGCAATTTTTTGATCTCGGAACTCTTTGAAGGTAAATAAATCCTGAACCAATGCTGAGGTGAATTTTTTAATGCCTGCGTTTTTTAGAAGAGCATTTTTAAAAACTTCATCTTGGAGTGCTGTTTTTACTAATTGGCTGTGCAGGGGCTCTTTAATTGCATCAAGTATTGGTTCCAGCTGATTTAGAAGTGTGTCTACAGCATTGCTTGTACCTTCCTCTTGAATAACTTTTTCACGTAAAAGTGTTTCGTAGATCGCTTTCGCCCTTGTTATTTGTTTATGAACTTTTTTGGCACATTCAGAGGTCAGGTCATCTCTTATATTTTCAAAATTCTGTACGGTGGTAGCAAATAATTCATTATTGAAAATTTGTTGCTTGTCAGTTACTAAAATCGCTGTTCTTAAGCGCTCTTGTAATGCGTATAAACTGTCCTCTTTTTGTTTTACCTCATGTTCATCCTTAAATTGTTCTTGTGACTCAACACGCAGTTTTTCAAATAATTGATGGAAGATTTTAAAATATACTTTCCTCTCATCAATTGTTTTTGATGCATTGATTTTCTCAAAGTAAAACTGGCAAGTAGCCTCCCTCGCCCTAAGCAATTGGGGTGCATAATACTCTTGTTCATTTTCGGCAAGCTTCTGATATCCTTGCTCCAATAATTGAAGTGCTGCGTACTTATCTACTTTATTCGCTAAATCTCGCAACTGTAATAAGAAGTCTTGTAATAGTGCGTATTCCGTCTGAGCCTCTTTAATGGCTTCCTCAGCTCCAAAAATAGAAGGACACTCTTTCGATAGACGCTCCAGCTCCAACAGCTGAGTCTCTTTAATTTGCAGAATGGCACTTTCTTTAAACTGATTAACTGATTCCCAGAAACTGCGAATTTGCCGTAAAACCACAATTTTGTGTTCCACATTATCTTTACGTCTTTTGAAATCCGCTATTTCAGTTTCTAAGCCCGCATTCATAGATTGCCATAATTCTTGATTGCTTGTGATGCGTTTCACCAAAATACTCGGTGTTTTTGCATTCAACTCTTCCAGACATAGGGTGGCAAGTTGCACACCATTCATTGTATTTAATGCTTCATCGCTGATGGGATAGAAAAATGGACTTTCAAAAGCCACTCTAGGTTCTTCTTCTGAAATGTTGCTGGGATGTTTCGCTACCTCTTCACGTGCTTTTTCAAATCGCGCTACTGCCTCTTTCAATAAAGTTGCTGTACGATTCATATCTTCCCATGAAGCTTTAAGCGTTTGCAGGTTTTTTAAAGTTCGAAGCATCGCAATTACATCAGATCCTGCTGTCAGAAGTGTGCTGACTTTGCCCCAATAAGATTCAGGTAGTTGCTCCCTACATTGTGTATTAGGGCCTTCATAGGGTTTAAAACGGTAAGTTCCCAGATCTAAAGTATTTAAGGTAAATAAACGTCTGAGAATTGTACTCTCACGGTATTGCGCTATAAAAGCATGGCCATGGGCAAGCTCGGGATTTTTATCGGAGTACTTAACTAGGAGATTCGTCGTTTGCGAAGGCTCGTGTCCCCAGAGATTAAGATCTTCCGCTTGCTGTGCTAAAAAATCTACATATTCATTAAATTGTTTCGCCAAATCACTTAAGTTTAATTCGGTGTAATCAATAAGATTGATTTGGGATAACGGTAAAAGCTTTTCTTGCCAGCCTAAGATTACTTGAGGGAAAGAAACTCCTTCCCTGTCTTTTAAAGGGTTTTGCTTAGTAAGTGCTTTAGCCCGCTCTATTGTTTGTCTCAATTTTTCAATAGAATCCGTATTAATGGGAACAGGAGATTCACACATCACCCAACTTAATTCTAAATCAACTGGGTCTTTTGAAGCAAACGGGTTTTCTAGCTCGTTAATTTGTGTATCCAGTTGCAGGAGAAAAGCGTGTAATTCTTTTTGCTCTTTTGTAGGAGGGTGCTCTTGGAAATACCTTTGAATTTCCAAGAGTTTTTCCAGGATAACTTTACTTTCTTCCTGCAAATCATCATATTGGTTTCTGAGTAAGAGCTCTTCATGTGTTTGATTCAGTTTCGGATCGATATTAAGTTGTAATTCAAATAACTCTTGAATACGAATTATCGCCTTTCGGTACTCAGGTGGAATATTTCTTATTCCAATTATTTCTGCAATCTGTTCCTTAAAAAACTCATAACTCTCAATTTGGCCTTGTTGTAATTTTTTAATAGTAGATAATAAATTAGACTGTAATGTGAAGAAGTGCAATTGACTCTCTGAATCCAACTCCTCTTCACTAATAAAAACTTGATAGACGCGTTTTAAATAACTTTGGAAATCAAGTGCGATATAACTTTTGCAGTCGTCTTTTTTAGCTGGCTTTGCAGTAGAAGGCTTGGTTAGCAATAAGCCTAATAGTTGTTCCTTAAACCTTTCATCAGACAGTGCTCTCAATTGCTCTAAAAATTCTTTGATTTTTGGCCAATTTGTATCAGTAACCTTGACTCGCATTGCTCCGTATTTATCCGGCGGAAAAACTCCTTTTTCCGATAAGAGTTTTGCTTGATAAACAGGATCGCTAAAATATAGAGATCCTGCAGCAGTGTAAGTATCAGAGGCACCTGTCAATGAATGTCCCTGACCAAATTGATCATGATTTTGTTGCACATCCTCAGGATATTTTTCTGTCCCCCAAACAAATGCTAATGGAGAAGCTGCTGGTGCTGATTGCTCCAGCCCAAGCATGAGTAAGTTATCTTTGTCATTGCGGTGAAAATAGAAATGGCCACTGCAACCATTGGTTGATATTTTTTTACCATAAAAATTCTTTTGCCCTTCTCCCCCCATGGCGATGTTAATCCCAAAATCCAGGGCTGATTTGATCATTTCGGGCAATTGTCCTATTACCCCCAACAAGAAGCCCTTCCCCTCTACAACTTCCCCCTTTCCGCCGCGATACACGTTATGAGTAGCTGAGCGGGCAAAAATCTTATTGTCTCCTCCGGGAGCAGGGAAAAAATCTAATAATTCTTTTTTATTCGCTTCCGATAGTTCTTGATAATCAAGAATCACGCGGCTCGCATGAGATATGTAATCAACAATGCTTAGATGAGTAGATGGGGCTTGTAATTCAGGGGATTTGGATAGATAAGGATGTACTCCGAAGTCACCACAGGCCAAACAGGCCAGCAACAACTGGGTCATATTAACTGCATGATCATCTTTTGAATTATATATAAATGTTTTAGCCCATTGTTGGGCAACATTCACCTGATCTTGATCGATAGAGCAAGAAAGAATCTCGAATTTTTTATCACGCATTTTAAAAAATTAAATAAATTAAATAAGCAATATGATATCAAATAAAACTTATGGTATTGTTAACAAATGGCTGTTTTACTGAAATCAATCAAGATTAGTTATCACATTGTTTTATATTTGTTCTATTTTATTAATAGCTTAACTGTTACCTGGTTGTTATATATCGATTCTATCCTCAATCCGTCAAAATACCTCGAATACCAACTTACTCGATATAAGTAAAATTACTTTAAAAATCAAATAATAAAAAATTATGGGATACATGGAAAGAACGCTTGAATTATTCTATTCTTAATATGCTTGAATCATTCAAGCAGTTCATTTAAACATTTTTATAAGGATCGTAATAATGGAAGCATGGAATAGTGTAATTTTTGTAAAAAGTAACAAATCGATGTCTGACATGAATGCAATGGCAAAATGGGAAGGCGTAGAGAAAATGTGGTCCACAACCGGTGAATGGGATTGGTGCATTAAGTTAGATCAAAAAATGTCCTCTCCAGAAAAGGCTGAAGCGTTTGTTGCTCGTATGCGCGAAGGGCACTGGGCAACAGAAACCAAAACAAATTGGTGGAAAGAAGTTCGTGCAAAATAGTATTGTCAGCTCGGAGTCAAATGCTCCGAGCTTACCGCATTACGTGCCGTTCTTAATTTTCGTCCATTGATTAAATAAGTTATTCTTTCCAAACGATAAGCTTCAAACCATATTGAATAAGTAACGCCCAAATACTAATATTGTTGCAGTTTTATGCTATACATTTATATATGTAGATGTGGGTTTGAGTACTATTATGTCAACTGGTATAGATAAAATAAAAGAGCTTCTTGAAGTGGAGCGTAAAAAACTTGAAAAAGCTCAGCGTCTAGTAGATAAAGCGATAATCGAAGCTATGCCTCATCCTCCTAGAATTCCTAAAATCGAAGACCAAGAAGCCGCTGTAAAAGCCTTTGACGCCGTCAACAAGCAGGCTCATGACGTCTATCTAAAAATTGATGAATTAAATAAAGCTAAATCTGAAGAAGCCTCTAAAAACTATCATAAAACCTGTGAAATGAATAATGATCAAGTAAAAAGCGGCGCCATAACTCCTGAACAATGCAAAGAGCTAAATGAGAAAGCCTATGATGAGTATATAAGAATTAAAGAAGAAAATGATAAGGCAAGTATGGACGCCTATAAGGAATATCAAGCATTTTTTGAAAAAAATGGTAAAAAATTGGATACAGTTAAAGAGCATTATCAGAAACATAATCCAAGCCCTCCTTCCGTAACGACAAGTGTTCAATCCCCCAATGCTAATGCTGTAGTCAGTGCTTTTAGAGAGTATTTTAAAGATAATGAATGGTATAAAACTCACGAACCCAAAACTGAGGGAAATAGGACAAGTTTAAGCTTTAAGTCCGATGAAGATGCACTCAAATTTGCTAAAAAATTAGCCGAGACTCAGAACTTTATCATGATTGATAAAGAGACAAATAAAGTTTTAGCTTATTCAAAGGATGGAAAACTATTCAGAGGAGATAAGGAATTGACAGAGGGTCCTTTACGACCGAGTAAAGAAGAGATGGAAAAACTCCCTACTTTAGATAAATTTCAAAAGCCACAAACACCACCTCCAAGTTCCACAGAGGATGAGCCATTATTAACTAGCCCACACTCCTCAGGTAGTGTCCAGCTCCCTGAGATACCGGTAAAAGAAGAGTCGACAGTGACCTCCAAAAAAGAAGACGAACCAAAAGAACAACAAAAATTAACAAGTTAGAGCTGATGTCAGATGAAAAAAGTCTGGCACTAGTAAAAAGTACATGTTGGCTTGGAACTGATGAAATATATTAATATATATCCAATAGGATCTGTAAAATAAAGGCAATAGAAAAATATGCACCAATTCTTTGATTTTAAGACATTAAATACGTCATTAAAATTAACAGAGCACGATCGTTTGTTTCTCTATCTATTTAATCAGGCAAATCATATTAAAAAACTTGAGCTCATCAGAAACCAGAAAATTGAAACAATTGCGCGAATTGCTTATCATTTCCATGATGTTGAAATATTTTGTAACGTCCCGGAATTAAAGGAATATTGGGAAAAAATATGGTGTGCCTATGGTGTCGCTTTATCCCAGCAAAAAAATATACCATTAATGATGTTTTTTTCTCAGCCTCAATTAAATCCGTTTGATTTAGTACGGGGCGCCTATTTTTTTCATTTCTCTCAAGAAGTAAGAAAAAATATGGAGCGGGATTTCGGATTTTCTGAAATTGAATCAATTAAAATTGCAATTCGTTACGGTTCTGTTCATGCAATCCAACGGTATAATGAATACATTTACCATAAACTAGAACAAGCAAGCCCTGAAGAATCCCACATGCTTTACCAGGAGCTTATCACGAATAGTAAACTCATGCTTCCGCACTATGGCAGTTATGGTTATATGGTTTTAGCCTATGCAATTAGTCATTACTGTATCTGGTTACTCAACAATTTTGAAGTGGAAAAAGCACAGGCCGAATATAGACTGGTTTTGGAGTTGCTGGATAATGCGGAGCTCATTTTAAAAGAAAGCTACTACAGCATACAAAATGCGAGTATAGGTCAGGGGCTTAAATGCAGTAATTTTCTGGGATTTGAATTACCGTCCCAAGCTAAAGATTTTTTTATTGAATATTATGATAAATCGCTTGAATCAACGAAAGTTTCTGATTCAATCCAAATACAGTCCAATAGTCTATAATAATTATATTCATCCTTATTTTATCCAAAATAAGGGAGGTTATTTATCATGCCAAAAATTTATGTGCACTATGCAATTACCCCCAAAGGAGAGCTTGCCATCTCAAGTTATCATGAAAGGACGCAGTCTTTCTCTAATGGTTTTGCTTTAATTAAGAAAGAATTAAAATTATCGGACTTACAAAAATTAGAGGCAGATATCCCAGACCCCTATACCAATGATGATATAAAAAGCAAGCTACTTGAACTACTATCTACGATTAAGCAAAGCAAAAACTATAATGACGTAACCCTGGGTAAAGTAACCTATAAAGGTGATTTAAACCTGTGTACTGGCAACAAAGCGCCAACCCCTTGTTTATTCGATGGTACGCTGAATCGAGTTTTTCCTGGAAAAGAGGTTCAGTTAATTCTAGAGTCTGCCAATAGGGAATATGTCGAAGCTGGCATACGGTTAGCAGATAGCATGGGGCTGGTTGGAGCGATTCTTCAAACCAAAACGTCAGCAACAGAAGAAGCTCTATCAAAAACGTATCCACAATCCGGAACCCAAGTACAAGTCAATAATAACTCAATAGAGATGCCTACCCCAAAACCGGATGCAGATGCACTTGCCCAAGCTGAGGTTAAGATTAAAGATCCTCAAACTTTAAGTAATGCATTGATAAAAATTGGTGTTTTTAATACAGCAAAAGACTCCCTCAATGCGAAAAACCCCACTACAGAAGACCAGAAAATATCGACTCCGCCAACTATTGACAAGATCTAAGCCTATATATTCTGGATTCCATAATAATTCATTTGAACTCTAAAAAAAGCAAGCAAGGCTGGGTCTAATGACCTGAGTAATCGTCACTTTTTTGGTAAGAAACCTCCGCTAATTTTTTTCTCTACGTACCGGGCTTTATGCGCGGTACCCAGGTTGAAGCTTGCTCTAGAAAAACTCAGCAGTATCTTAAAAGAACGTTCTGGATACCGCGCATAAAGCGCGGTACGTAGAGAAATTTTAAGCGCGGTACGTAGAGAAATTTTAAATGAAAAAATGAGGATAACTCAGGCCCGTTCCACCCAACCCACTTCCGATTGAAAATAATAAAGGAAACTGGGCTAAAAAGCCCAGAATTCAACATGTTAAATTCGAAGTATCTTGTAATTGACGCTGCGAAACTGAAATCGTTTCATCATGAGATTTCATTTTCGTAAGATAAAACGCCCCATGCTCCTCTAAATTAAATTGAGAAATTAATTGATATTTTGGCTCTTCCCGCATTACTGGGTACCGATTAATTTCTTTTTTAATTGTTTCTACTATCTTGACAAACAAACACGCATTGAATGTTGACTCTGCATCTCCATTTATAAGCATCAGGGCAAGTGCTTTCGAACCGCAATTCCCATGTAAATAACCCTCTACCTCTGCTCTCCTGGAAGCGCCCCAAAGACTTCCCCATATTTTCGATTCATATTTTCTTAATGAAGAATTGATTAAACTTCTAAATGATCTATCCGTTAAAGTATCGACCCAATCATAAATCGCCTGACACAACATAGTGACGTCCTCGTCATCATAAGGATGTGTAAATTGTTTGTCTTTCTTATTTGCAAAAAGCTTATCCTTGCTCGTAAGGTCACTGTTTGGTATGGGATATTCTGGCAGAACAAAGGGTGTAAGCTCCTTTGCAACTGGGATATTCAATGTCCCATCTTGGGGCTCTAATTTCTCGGGTAAAACCTCTCCCATAGGCTTATCTGTAGTGGTCATTTGTGGCTGGGAATTCGCTTCCTTCACTTCTGGCAAGGGACTTGTATCAACTGCAGGGGGGTTATCAATGTCTGTTTTTTTCTTAATGAGTTTTTCCATTTCTTTTAAAAAATACTCTACCTCAGTAATTATAAAACGACGATTGTGATTTTTTACATAATTTAGATAGTGTTCTGCTATTTGTTTACACCGTTCTGGGGAGTATAGTTCATTGTCTTCAAGCAACCCTTTTTTATACATCTCTCTCAGCGCTTTTGCTACTTTTGGGCCCGATTGTCTGTTTTCTTTAACAAAAAGAGCAATTTCTGCAGGGTAATCGGTTTGAGTCATTTTAGTGGATTGGTTGATTGAAAATATCGAATTCGGTATTTTAGAGGTCCAATGTGTATTATCTTTATTATTCAAAATCATTACTGGATTTCCAGATTGAATAAAAGGGCTACTATCATTTCTGTGAAGGTGTAAAACGATCTCATGATCATAGAAAGTATCGATAGTTCCTTTTGTATTACGTACCATACGTTCACCTTGAATGGCTCGATGTAAGACAAATAGTGTTTCTTCCGAACCCCACGTATGCTCATTTTTTAGGTGATTTTTATATTGAGTAAGATGTTTATCATTATCGGCTGAAAAAAATGCAACCGTTTCTTTTCTCAGGATATTATCTAACAGATGTGCTTTGTGAGATTGAATAGCCGTTTCGGTTAGCCTTTTACCGTTTGATTTGAGCTTTTGTTCTTTAGTTGACCACTCACGGTCAAACTCTTCTTTGACCTGAAGGAATCTTGCTTTGGCGAATTCTTCCATCGCAGTTTTCATGCCGCTAACTCGATATATTTCTGCTTCAGTATAATCCGCATGAGTAAATTCATGCGTGATGAGTCCTGACAATTCCCCATGCTTCGTCTTAAACTGTAGCTTAAAATAATATTCTAAGCCGTATTTAGAGGCAGAAAATAATGGTGAATCTTTAGGAAACATTTTGAATTCATGTTGAGTATGTTCCGCAGCCAAATCTCTCGTTGCTCTTCCCAATATGGGTTCAATAATCGTTTTGATCTCATGGGAGGTAAATTCTTGATTTGCTTCCTTAGATAATAGGGTTCGCAAATTAACTTTAGCATCTTCTTTAAGTTTTAACTTGTTAAAAATATCTTCTGTCAGGTGCGGAGTATTTTTTGCTCGTAAAAAATACATTAAAGAAATGCTGTAGGCATAATACATGCAATTGCCTTCACCACTATTGTCTACATGAAACATAATAAGCTCCTTTTTTTGTAAATCTCGATTCCTTAGAGATTTCCTCTTGTGTCAGACATGCCCAATAAATAATTGAGTTGGTTTTAAGTATCAGAAGACAGTTTTTTTGCAGGATAGAACAAAAGTATTGGCATCATTGTAGTCCTTTAGTTTTTATATGGCAATGATATTACATTACTTTTATATCACTATCCAATCAATAAGTATTATTTAAGAGCAATGATAAAGGAGGGTTAGACTAGGTCAAAATAATTACTTCCATAAAAGCAGCGTTATTTGAATTATTCGATTATTGAATTAATGGAACTACAAATAATGAGATCACATCAGGGTGTGATCTCATGATCTTCTTACTATCTATGCCAGGTTGTACCATATCGCACCTTCCCGCAATGACCATCAACACAACCTTTTTTAACATTTGTATGATGGCAGGTGCCTCCTTTACAAACAGTGGTGGATTTATGATATCCCCAAGCTGCAAAGGAATTAGATACAAAACAACTTACAAACAAGATCATAAAAATCTTTTTAATATGAGACATACATCAACTCCTCAATGATTACGGTATCAATTCTGATCACTAAAAGCGCAATTTGTATGATTAGTATAGTTTAATTTGCAAGATTTTTTCTGCGAAACGGGAAAAAAGGATAAAATTGATTCTTCTTTGCTATCCCGTTACCTCTGAATTTAACAGAGCCATAAATTCATAAGGGCTTACCTGACGTGAGAAATAAAATCCCTGCCCATACCTGCAACCATACTGTTGCAGTTGCTCTCTAATTTCTTGATTTTCTATCCCATCAGCTAAAACATTTAACTCTAAAGTTTGCGCCAGCTTAATAATAGCTTCGACAATTTTAGATTTCTTCTTGTCTTTAATCATGTTCAGAACGAGGGATTTTTCAATTTTAACTTCATTGATAGGAAAATTTACCAGATATGTAAACGAAGAATAACCACTGCAGAAATCATCTATCGATATTTTAACGCCTAATTCGCTTAATTGATTTAACACCTCAGTTGATTTTTCTTGATCCGATAAACAGGCTCGTTCATTGAACTCTAATATTAAATATTCAGGTGCAATTTTATTTTTATTAAGTAATTTTTCTACAAAATCAGGTAATTTCACATCAATAACATCTTGAACAGATAAGTTAACAGAGGCAAATATTTTATGTCCCTCTTGATGCCAAAGTACGAGTTGCTTTATGACATCGATTAACAAAAATGAGCTTAGTTGTTGGATTAAACTTGAGCCCTCAATAAGCGGATTAAACTTTTCCGCACTGATTAATCCATATTTTTCATGAACAAAACGAACCTTGGCCTCAGCACCAATTATTTTACCTGTTGCCAGCTCTACTGTGGGTTGATAATAGATCTTGATTTCTTGGTTTTCTATTGATTTTTTTAACGAATTCATAACAATTCGGTTTGAAGTAAAATCGTCTTCCATGTTCGAATTATAAATAGCGAAAGGCTTACTTTTCTTTCTTGCATGGAAAACAGCAGTTCGAGCATGACTCACTAATGAAACATCATTTTCCCCAGCCTGAGGATATATAGCTGCGCCTGCAGTAGTACTGATATGTACCTGAATCCCATCTACAATAAAATTAAGAGTAGTTGCTCCAATAATAGCTTCTAACAACGCGTTGAAATTGATATTTTTATTTAATCTTGGCAACAATAAAGCAAATTCATCACCTTCTATCCGGGCAATGCTATTTATTCCCATAGTAGCCTGTAGCATAAAAGGATTAAGCAACATATCTTTTAATTTTTTAACGAACTGAATTAAAGCACTATTTGCGTTAAAATTACCAAAATTGTTGTGAACAGTCTTAAAATCATTCAATTTTAAGATAATCACTGCCAACTCATTTGGTTTCTCAATCTTATCAATTGCTTGTCTGATTTGTTCACTAAACAGGAGCGCATTGGGCAGTTGAGTAAAATAATCATGTTCGCTTTCATATTTGAGTTTTGATTCAAGATCACCGCTTTTATATAGAAGTTCCTTGGTTTTATCTGCTACAAGAGATTCTGCTGTATTGGCCAATCCATGACAAAATGACTGGCCCCAATAAGCAAAGAGAAAAGGACTTAGATCAAGAACCCAAATGGCAGGATTTGTTGTTTGAGCTTTAACAAAACCACTCAGATTGATGAATCCTGTTATTTGATACGACACAATAAGTGACGCAATGAAGATACTACAAATAGAAATGCTTAATCCTATATACGCATACTTGTTCACATATTCTTTGAAAACAATAGAGCTTTTTGCGAGTCTGTGATTTATATCCATATAAGTAAATGTGTCGTTTATCTCCCATATACTAATTTTAGTACTTAATTCAATTTTTAATCAAAAGAACATTTAATTATCACTCCGCATTGAAGCTATTTTACATGCAAAATGAAGTCAATTGGAGTAATTAGATCATTTTAAAAAATTAAGGTATTATGTTTTTCGCGATGTAACTATTTGATCTAATTGGACTATTTAATTAGGAGCTTTTGATATGGAATTAAAAATGGAAGTAGACGTAGATGAAAAAGAAGAAAAAAAATCCCCATCCAGAACAGTCACTCCACTAGAAAAACATATGAAATATTTTGGCGGCAACCAACCCGAGGGAATTTCTTATACCTCGATTAGCCAACAAAATGAACGTCTGGGAGATAGTTGGCTTGCAGCACGCTCCAATGCAGCCATCGTATCGGCTGCTGGTGGAATGAAAGTCAGCGGCTGTCCATTTTCCATATTTAAAGCCAAACACGCAGTTGGAGTACTCAATCATCCTCAAAGCACGCGGATTTACAACCTGGATGGAACCATTAATGAAGAACGATGGAGTGAGCTGCTTGACTATGCAGAAGAAAATGAAGAGACGAACAAATTGGTGATTACTGAAGCCAGCTTCTATCAATTTTTAGATGCATGCAGACAACAGGAAACACGCTCTGATACTTTTGGAATAGGGTTAAAGGCATCTAATGGCGAATGGAGCGCTTTTTTTGATAAATTTGCCGATACCAATGCTGAGGGTGTGCGATTCGTCTCTATCGAGCGATTACGTAAATTCTATGAAGACAGTCATGAAGTAGGCGAAGAAGTTGAAAACCGTGTCAGTAAAACGATGTAGGACGGAGATTATCAGAAACGGTCTGAATAAGAGTTGAGTAATAGGCATAATCCAAATGCAGTATCTTTGGATTTATGCCTGAATTTACTCTCAGAGTAGGTCAAATTTCTACGGATTCAGGCCAAACACTGCATTGGACTTCGCCTATATGTTTTTTTTGCAACAACAGCATCACTAAACGCGATTGACCAATACCGCCGCCAATTGTTTGAGGTAAAGAACCGGATATTAATTTCTGGTGCCAATCAAAATCCAAACGATGCTGACAACCTGTTAATGCCAATTGGTATTTTAATATGGCCTCATTGACTCGAATACCCATAGAAGAAATTTCAAAAACATCTGAAATTATCGGGTTCCAAACTAAAATATCACCGTTTAAGCCGGTTAATCCTACTTCATTCACTGAACTCCAATCATCATAATCAGGAGCACGTAAATCATGAGGTCTTCCATCGGATAACGAACCACCTATCCCAATTAAAAAAACAGCCCCATATTTTTTAGTAATAGCCCGCTCTCGATCTTTAGGCGATAGATGAGGATATAAAGCGCGTAATTCTTCAGTATAAATAAAATGAATGTATTGAGGAAGGAATGGGGTCAAACCATACAAATCACTGACTATATGTTCTGTTTTTTTTATCGATTCATAGAGTTCAATGACTGTTTTTTTCAAATAACTTAAGCAACGGTCTTTATAGTCTATGACACGCTCCCAATCCCATTGATCCACAAAAACTGAATGGGTCGGGCTTAATGTCTCTTCGTCAGGCCTTAAAGCATTCATATGAGTATAAATTCCCTCCCCTGCCTGAAATGCAAATTCTCCAAGTAATTTTCTTTTCCATTTAGCCAAAGAATGAACAACCTCAAAAGAATGATTGGGCATGGCTTTAACCTTCACAGAAACAGCTTGTTCTGTGCCAGACAGGTTATCTTGTACACCATCTCCAACACGAGTCAATAATGGCCCTTGCACCTCAATAAGACCTAATTTTTGTTCCAATTCACGGGAAAAAAAGCCCTTAACAAAGCTTATTTGCTTTTGCTTTTCAATAAATGCCTGTTTCATTACACTGCCTCAAAAATAAATGAACTTAACATTATATTGAATTTTTAGTTTATTTTTATTACCAATTTAAAATAAACATAGATAAAGAAAATAATATCTATTAAAATAGCAATTTAATTAAATAAATTTTAATAAATAACCATGAAAGACCTGGAAAATTATCCAATCGATAATCTTGACCGAAAAATACTGAATGCGTTAATAAAAAATGCACGTACTGCTTATGCAGAACTCGCTAAAGCCTGTGCCGTAAGTCCTGCTACGATTCATGTCCGTGTAGAAAAAATGCGGCAAGCAGGTATTATTGAAGGGGTACATGTCCATATTAATCCCAAGCGATTAGGATATGATGTCTGTTGTTTCATTGGCATTACTTTGAATCATGCAAAAGATTATCAAGCGGTCTTAAAGAAACTGGAGGATTTAGAGGAAGTCATCGAAGCATATTACACGATTGGCCATCATTTTAATATTTTTATCAAAGTGATGTGCCAATCCATAGACACCTTACAGCAGTTACTCGTTAATAAAATTCAGCTTATCGATGAAATTCAATCCACAGAGACATTGATTTCATTGCAAAATCCCATCATGCGCTCAGTAGTCCCTTAAGATATCAGCCGTTTTTTATATTCAAGTCACTTTCTACTTTAGCCGTTTCGGTTGGCTCTTTCTTGGTGGGGAGGGTTGATTCAATCGGTGGAATAGACGGTGGTTTATTCGTTGATGGGAGGGCAGTCATTTCGAACGAATCTGGCTCGGCATCTAATTTTTTTGGGGAATTACTTTTATCCAGTGCTTTAGAAAATTTTTCCATAAAAGTAGAAAAACCTTTTTCTACAGCATTTACGTATTTTTCTTTTAAATTGCCCCCCTCGAAACCTTTCACAAACGCTGTTATTCCATCTCCTGCTGCACTAGCATAAGCTTTAGTCATATCCCATAATTTAGAAGGCATACTTTTAGCCGAATCATCGAGGAGTTGATTTATATTTCTGGTGACATTTAACGTATCCTTTCCTAATTTCTCTACTACGCTGCGATCTAATTTTTTGTCATCGCCAAGAACAAGACGATGCAGAAATGACAAGCCAGAACTTTGAAGTGACGTACCCGCATGGCTTAATTGTAATACTTCCAAAGAGCGAACAGTATTTGAGAGTTCTTTACCTGAGCTTTTATTTAATCTGTCTTCAAGATCCTTTAAATAGATGGCTTCCTCATCGATAATTGCTTTTCGTGCTTGTTTTATGGAGTTCTTAGGATCATCCTCAAACTCTTTCGCTACTTTGTCATGTTCTGCCCTAAGATCGGATATAATTTGCTTTCCTCGCTCCTTCTCGCCCAACAAACTCGTAGCAAGTGATTTATTATACCCTCCCATGCCCTGTTCAAACCCTCCTGTGACCATATTTTTTATTGTGTCGAAAAAACCTTTACCTTCATCAAACCCCTTTAGGGCACCTTGACACATGCCAATTACTCCATTACCGCACGCCTTAGCAAAACCCATCATTTTTTCAGTAAAAGATTTGGATTTATCAAAGGCTAAGTCAGTGGCCAAATTCCATGCGACTCTCACGGAATTGATACCTACTTCTTGTAGTGCTTTAGGATCAAGCCGTTTCTCTTTACTGAGATCATAGGTCATAATCACAGCATTACTCAGCAGTTGCGCGGTTGTAGTTTTTTTACTCAGGTCTTGGAGCGACTCATAAACCTCATTGAGGCGGCCCTCCTCATCCGGAGGGGCAGCAGCGACTAAAGCTTTGTCTAATCGCTCCACCTCATTGCTTACAACCTGGGTAACGTCCTGGTGGGTCTCACGGTATTGAGGAGGCATTTCAGTGTTTTCCCACTCTGAAAGATTTTGACGTATGCTTTTTATTAAAGCTTGGCAATCCACAAATTTTCGTCGTTGGGCTTCTTCTCTACTAATCATAATCAGTATGTTCTATTCTATATTCCATAAAAAAAAGTATAGCTTAAGAACTTACTCTATGATCAAGTGAGCGCATCATTACGAAACCAAAAAGTCTTTACTCCACGCATTATAGGAGCAGCATGACACCGCAAACAAGTCTTGGGGGTCGGGAACGGCATGTAGGCAAAAAAGCTGCTTTTTATTCAAAAATTAAAGTCTAACCTGCTTTATGTTTTTCCAGTAAATGTAGTTAAGTATTGCTTAAGGTCACCCTGTTAAAATAAAAAACACACCAATAATATGGTAAAAGATGAAACAGGTCCTGACTGGTATATTGACAGTACTCCTATTGCCATTTACTGCTGCTGCAAGCGTAGTACTAGTAGCATTGTTACTGGCCATGCTTGCCCTCCTTTCTCCTGTTATAGTTATCGGCGGTGCTTTATGGTCTGCCGGAAAGTTGTCTGAAAAATTTACAAACTGGCTATATCCTTCTAAAAATATTATGACTTCCAACTATGGAAATGGCCCCATAATTACTTCATTATGAACGACAAGTGTCCTTTTCTTTTTGCTGCTTGCACCGGTTGCTGTGGTTTCTGCAGCAACAGCTGCAGTTGTTTCTATTTTACTTTTGCCCGCCCTGGCAGTAACTGGTGCTTATGAACTTGCTGACCCAGCAATAAATTATCTCTATACTCGACTCAATTTAAATAAAGAAGAAGTTCAGGTAAAACACAGTTACAGTATCTTACCGCCAGATTCAGATGAGTACCAAGAAAGCCCTAAAGATGTCTTGCATTTTGATTCTTTATTTCACTCAAATACTTCTACTGGAGATAATGTGATAAAAAGGAATGCGTTGGGATCCGAAGAAATAACCACTCGGGCAAATGAGGAGTTAAGGCACAGCACTCTTGGCTACTCAACATCTTCGGATGAGACATAACTGACTCAAAGTGTTATCCTACTCAGTCTATTTTCTTGGCAGAACAACTGTCTGACATGGATAATGAGCGATGAAGCAATTTAAATTTCTAAAAACAATTCATTTTGAATATCAACTACAACTCTACGAATTAATCTCTGCATCCATTCAAAAAGAGCTCGCTCATCTCGAAGCGAAGAAAAATATTAATGAACTCACAATAGAAGAAATGCATGCTCTAGAGTTTTATAAACAAAGCGTCCAGACTCTAGTTGAATCGACCTTCCTGCAAATTTACGCCAAACTAGAAGAAGCCCTGTATTATGAATGTGACCCATTGTTAATTAAGAAAAAGGCAAGCATATCACGATTTGAACCCGCTCTGAGCGAACTAGGCTACCTTGTTGATAACACGCATTGGAACATGCTCGTTAATATTTCTAAAATTCGTAATTGCCTCCTACATGGAAATGGAAAATTAGATTCCGATCGATATGGAGTGGACACAAAAGAAACGATCAACGCCCTTAACTTGAATGCCAATACGCTTCTAATTGAAGTAATTCCTTTAAAAGATCATAAAGAAGGAATTTCTAAAATAAAACTCAACGAACCATTTCTCCGCTATTGCTTTATTGAGATAAAAAACTTTATCCATTCTCAAAAATAGAGGATTTCCCAACTGTTCAAGCATCCAATGAACTCCTATCCCAATGCAATGAGACATGGATCATTAAATTCCAGTTTGATCAAATTATAATCTCATACTACAATGAAATTGCATTTTAACGACAGGAGGTCATTATGAATCAAACAATTAAGCTCGTGGGGATTGCTGCAACTCTGATAGGTCTAGGTGGTTGTACTACGACCACCGTGAATTCACCTGGATACCGTGCCAATCATGTCTATTCAGCTGGTTATACTCCTCCGGGATATACTACTAATTATTATAGAGTAGGTAGTTATGGGGCAGGCTGGCATGATGGCTATTATGGTAATACCAACGGTTATTGGCCTAGCGCTTACTCTAGAACAAGAGGATATTACTCAAACAATATCGTCTATAATACTGGAAAAACGAGACATTACGGGGGTTATAGAAACTATAATAAACCCATCGGTTACTACAATAACACCTACGTTGGATATGGGAATACCAAATATTATAAAGGCAACGTAGGATATGATAATGGCCAGGTACATTATCAAAAAAGATATAGAAATGGCCAGCTAAACTATCAAAATGGTCAAGTGAACTATCAAACTAGCCAACCGAACTACCAAACACAATATAGGAAAAGCCAGTTAAACTATCAAAATAATCAGGTCAATTATCAAGCTGGCCAACCGAACTATCAAACAAAATATAGGAAAAGCCAGTTAAATTATCAAAATAATCAAGTAAATTATCAAGCTGGCCAACCGAACTACCAAACACAATATAGAAAAAGCCAGTTAAATTATCAAAATGGCCAGGCGGCTTCTCAATAAAGATGATGATGATAATTAATTGATCATAACTCAGTAGGTTGGTGCTGAGCTGCTGCACTCAGTGAGCCAGCCTACTTTATCCTATAAAAATCACAATTTATAGATAAAGATTTAGCTCTCAAGTAAATATTCCGTAGACTTGCTTTAGCCTTCTGCAATACCCATTTTCAAAAAATACCAACACGGCATCGCCAATGAACGTATCACAAGAAATTCATTACCTTCTTCAAGCTCTTCGTTTGCAACTAAAAAAATTAACCCCATATTCGTCTTTCCTGAATATAGGGTTTGGATGAATTGCTTTAGATGTCTTATCAGGTTAGATTTATTCTTACTTCATTGACCCCATTAACAGGAACTGTTTTGAGTTCTTCCGAAACTTTAGGAGCATAGATGCTTCGCGACAGTAATGGGGATGTTGTTGGTTTAACCAACGATGGCAACTTGGACGCTGCTTCTTTATCAAGTATGATTGTAACATTTTTATGAGCATATAAAGCGGTTGCCGGAATATCTTGATTCGGTGAAGAAGCCAGATTCACAGCAGCAATAATATCTGCCTTTGTTGAGCCTGAGGCGAGCAAATAACACACTTTGCTGTGTTGCAAAATCGTTCCAATGCCCATTGTTATCGCATGGGTGGGCACTTCATCTTTTGAATTAAAAAATCGTTTATTCGCCTCGCGGGTCTTATCATCTAACTGTATTAATCGTGTTTTAGAATCAAATGAAGAGCCGGGTTCATTAAAACCAATATGACCATTCACGCCCAAACCTAAAATTTGAATATCTATTCCACCCGCTTCTTTAATCTTTTCTTCATATTCTTTCGCATGCTGTTCAATTGACTGAAGTGGAACGGTTCCATCAAGCATATGAATATTCTCTTTCTTGATATTAACATGATCAAAAAAATGATGATGCATGTAGTAATTATACGATTGAACATGCGTTGGTCCTAATCCTAAATACTCATCTAAATTAAACGTGATAACCAATGAAAAATCTAAATTTTCCTCTTTATGCAGACGAACTAATTCTTTATATAAAGGTTCAGGAGTACTCCCTGTTGCCAGTCCCAAAACGGTAGGTATTTTTTTCTTATTATTTTCCATAATTGTCATTTGAATAGCTCGAGCAGCTTTACTTGCCATGCCTTCAGATGTTTCCCTAACAAAAATGCGGCTAAACATAAATATTTTCTCCGAGAATTCAAGGTGTACTATCCGATACAAATAAGAATTCAGATTAAAGAAGATCACTTAGGATTTGGTTACATTTCACCAAGACAGTAGAAATGTAAACAAAACCTTATGGAACACTCCATTCATCTCATTCCCATATTTTGTTACAATTACAATAGTGCAGGATGCCAATGAATCATAAAAAAAATTGATTTATCGACGTGCGATTTTAGCCAATTTAGCAGTGAAACTCTAGGGCATTTCCTGAGGGGGTCCGGTTCTAAAACATGTATTTAGAGCTCTGACCGGAATAGATTAAGCGCCCGGCAATTGTTTGTGGAGCTCATCCCTAAGAGGGTATTAAATGCTAATTAAAAATATTTATGTCTATAACCATGCCGGGATTAAAGAATTAAAACACGTGCAAATTACCGAAGATGGGGCAAGAATAATTTTCAATATTGATGCTGATTTATCATCTTTTCAAGAGGATAAAATAATTGATTCTAAAGGTTGCTATTTCTTCATGCCAGGGATGCTGGATTCTCATGTTCATGGCCAGGGCGGTATTGATTTTGCTGATTTAGGCAATGAAATAAGTGATGAAGGCTTGGATCGGATTGTTAAAGCACTAGGAAACACGGGACTTTCTTATGCGCTCGCAACTCTAGTATCCATGCCAATCCCCGCCTTAAAAAAATCACTGATAAAAATTAATGATTTTATTCACAAACAAGAACAAAATCCTACCCCAGGTGATACTCAGCTTCTTGGCGTACATTTAGAAGGCCCCTTTATCTCAAAGAGTTGTAAAGGTGCTCATGCTGAAGATGCATTACAAAATAGTATTTGTATGGAACAATTTAGGGATATTATTGATGTAGCGCCTCACATTAAACACTGGAAAATCACAATTGCGCCTGATTTATTAGGTGCAGAAGATTTTATTAGACAGACAAAGTCACTTGAACAAGAAGGTATTTTTGTAACAGTATTTATTGGTCACTGCAATCCGGATGATAAGGAGATCCTTAGCCGTGCAATTGCGGCGGGCGCTCGTGGATTTACGCACCTAGGCAATGGGTGTCAAGAATCGTGTAGCAGAGAGACACGACCACTTACTTTAAGTGACCCCAAAAGCCATGTAGTACAATGGATACTCGAAAATCCTGAGCATTGTCCGCCTGGGGTGGAACTCATTACTGATGGTGTACATTTATCCCCCTCATTTATTTCGCTCATACACAATGCGGTTAAAAACAAAATTATTCTTGTAACCGATGCCTTGGGGCCCACAGGTTGTCAAGATGGAGCCTATAAATTAGGAAGTTTGGATATTCGTAAAGAGCACAATAGTTTCTATTTGGCAGACAAGGAAGGTAATTTCCTGATGAAAGAAGGCAGTCTACCTTCTGGAGAAAAAAGTTCTGTAAAAACCCTTGCTGGCAGTGCAGCCTCATTATCCTTTTGCGCGCAAAAATATTTTGAATCAATGTATGGTGAGCCCATAGAAAGTCGTATGGATTTTATATATGCAGCACTCATCACTAACCCCAGAATGACCTCCTTATCCAGGGAGACACTCCAAAATTTACCCGATAACAAAAATTTCTCTATTTTTAATAATAACGGACAACTTATTTTGAGTTCGTGTAATGGCAAAGTCATAGAGCATCAACAATTGCAATGGCCAATATCAGGCTTACTCAATCATGGATTTTTATCGAGGGTATCTATCACTGAGAACAACTATCCAGGATCCCAGATAAATTTCACCTGCAATTAGATTCGGAAATAATACTAATTTTGCTTTAAGGTAATTTGCTAACCCAGGAAACATCCTGAGTTAGCTTTATCCCAAGATTAGGTTTGCAAAAGACCACTTTCAGAACCACCTACACTAAACGTAACAGCTGAAGTAGCGCCAGGAATAGAAGCAATACTCGGCAAAAAGAGGGTCCAGGTTATTCCATTATCCAAACTTTGATAAGTTAGAGGAAATGTAGTGCCCATTGGATCGTTATAAAAGCCAACTGCTGAACATATATTATTTTTACATGAAACTCCGGTTAATTGGGCATTCTCGAAGCCTGCAGGAATCCCGCTTGTAGGAGGAAATATAGCTTCTGACCAAGTTACTCCATTATTTGCGCTGAAATAACTCACAGGCAATACCTGATCCGTACTTGTTCTGTAATATCCCACCGCAGAACAACGAACACCGGCGCAGCTCACTCCATTTAGAAACGCTCCATTGTTTCCAGGCGGCAAACCATTTATTGAAAGAAACCTTACTAAAGACCAGGAAATTCCACCATTTGCACTGGTATAACTCAGAGGTAAATTTCCGTTAGGATTTGCTGGGTCAGGACTCTCACCCACAGCACTGCAATTCGTGCCAACACAGCTTACACCCATCAGCTTAGCACCACCTACATATCCAACTGGAAAATTAGCAGTACTTGGTATGATTGCTTCTGACCAAGTCATTCCATTGTTTGCACTGAAATAACTCACAGGTTGGCGATCGCCTGTAGCGTCATTATAAAAACCAACTGCAGAACAATTTGTTCCAACACAACTAATTGAACCAAGTCTTGCACCTTCATTTCCAGGTGGAAGAGCTGCAGTTGAAAGAAACGTAGGCTGAGACCAGGTGACGCCATTATTAGAACTCCAATAGCTCAGTGGATAAAGATTTCCAGAAACACTGTCCCGCCATGTTCCTCCACTCACACAATTGCTACCCACACAACTCACAGTAACAAGGAGGATCTCATTACTGGTTGCAAGAGGACCGGTCCGTAAAAAAAGGTTAGGTGCAGACCAGGTTGCTCCTCTATCTGAGCTTGAATATGAGAAAGGCAACGTATCATCTACCTCTCCGAAAACTGCACCAATGGCAGTACAGAGATTTCCATTGCACGCCACACCAATAAGTGCTGCTTGATTACCGGGAAGACCAACAGTGGGTGGTAATACCGGAGTGGGCCAGGTAGCGCCATTATTATTACTTGTATAAACAAGCGGAAATCCTGAAGTCAAAGTTCCATAGCCCCCCACTGCAACAGAAATTTGGGTCTCTGGTGGCGCATTGGTTACAATTACATTTAACGAATTATCAAGTGTTGGGCCGGCACAGGTTTTGCCCCCAGGAAAGCAAACAAATAAATGATGGTGAGGATCAGGATCATTCCGATTAACCGCGCCGGATATTTTCAATTTTAAAGTACAACTTTGATTAATCGAACCATTTGGCCCTAAATTAAAAAAAAGTGGACAAACAGTCGGATCTGTTGGCTCAAGCACCTGAGTTACATTAGGTGGAAGCCACTTAACAAAATTATTAAACCGCATCGATAAGGTGTTGTTCGTCACCGTGTATGCAGCATTCACACTTGCTCCTACAGGAACAGTGGTAGGTAAGGTACCTTGGGGATTAATATTGAAAGGTAAGGCAAAGCTGCTCATTGAAGCGACAATCCCCCAAAAACCAACCGCACACAAATGATATTTATATTTCATTGTTCATCCTTTGATAGTCTAATACAATGCTTAAAAAATAAGCTGCTCAAAAGCACATCTATTAATTCAAATACAGATGCCTAAAGCTCAGGAACTATCATTGAGTAAGAAGAATGAGTTAAATCACTTGAATGACAATTTAGATCACACTCAAAACGCCAATCATATCCCTAAAATTTAAGCATCTGAAGTAAATTTTGTACTTTGTTGGAGTCTATATAAAACCAAACCAGGCTTTACATCTCCTTTAAATCACAAAAGTGATTTGTCCTAATACTTCGTTAGTATATAAATGAGATTGTGATAAATTATTAAATGTGGGAACACCGTCGATTGAAGCGTTTCCAAGCTCCACTTTACCAAAGTCAGAAAATCGATAGCCCACACCTACACGGATATGATTTGTCACATCATAATCTACACCCGCCCCTACCCTATACGAGAAAGAGGTACGCGTCTCATCCTTAAATTGATTACTAAAGGTGCTAAATTCAGGTACAATATTGACAGTGAAATCTTTTGCAGTATTCGAACTAACCCCGATACCTCCTGAAATGTACGGATGGAAAGTCAGCGATTGGTACATCCAGTTATATAATAGTTTGTTTTCAAATAATACTTGGTATGCCTGTATATCATACTTATATGAAAATGAATCAAATATTAATACATCCGACGCGCCTTGTGTCACAACACCTTGGGTATTAAATTCCATGGGTTGATAATAACTAAACCCGGTTTGTAAAAACCAACTTGGATTTAATAGAATTTCTATCCCAAGCGAAACCCCATATATAAATTTAGATTGATCCGTATCGTCGGCAGAATAACTAAATGACTCATCTTGAACAGGATCGTCAATAGAAATAAATTGCGACTTACCTGCATCATCAGTGAATGCTGCGCCTAATGATACCGTTGCAAAAGGACGCCAACTCATTGAAAACCAATCAACTTTTTTTTCAATCTGATCTTTCCAAACAGCGTGCTTTTTTACTACAGGCGAAGCAGCCGCAATACTTGGTTGAACACTAATTGAAGTGAATCCAAAAATAGCTAATGCAAATCCATATTTACTCTTTAACAATTTCTTCATCCTTAAAAAATAACTACACGAAAAAAAGTGCTTTAAGCAAACTTCTTCTGATAAAAACAACAGCGAATTAATTTAACAGAGATTTCAAAAAAATCATAGGGCCACCTAAAATAAAAAATTACTTATTAATCAATAAATTAAATAATTTAAATGCATTTTTTCATAAATAAATAATCATCAATGATGAGTTATTACTATGATCAACAGCGAAAGGCTCTACCTGCATAAGGGTACTACTATTCAATCATCACAAACCTATTTAGACTGCTGGTTTTAAATATACCAAGCACAAAATGCCAGCAGTCAATGCAGTGATACCGCATAAAATAATAGGGGTGATAATTGATAAAACAATTAGAAACCCACCAACAAAGCAAATAATAGCATCACCTAGAGTACGCAAGCTTAATTGTGCACCCATGACTTCTCCTTGAATAGCAGTATGAGACATGTTTGATATGTGAATCGTCATCGTTGTTGTCACAGTAGTGATACTAAATCCAATAAGTGTGAACAATAAAAATAGGGCTGATGGGTATTGAAAAGCAACCATCGCCGCAAAAATCAGAGCAGTGGTCATCATAGCCAAGATTATCATTTTATGAACGGGCATATGTTTTGAAAGATGATGTGGAAGCCATGCGGCGCCTAAAGCAAGGGCAGCTGACAATGCAGCATTATAAACCGCAATCATGCCTGGAGACATAAACCATTTTCCCGCCAGATAAACCGGGCCAAATTCATAAAACATATCCACTGCGAAGGTAAACAATGTGCTGATGATGAGCAGATGGATTAAATGGGGATGATTTTGAAATAAGAGCTTGAATTGCCGGATAATATTGAGTTGGCTTAATATGGATTTTTTTTCAGGTTTGGATAGGGTTTTATGCTCTGGTAATTTCCACCAGGCAAGGCTCAGGGTGATAATTGAAGCGAATGCTGCAAAAGTAAAAGGGAACGACCATGAAAACCAGGGAACAATATTTGAGTTTGATAGTAAACCACCAATGATTGGTCCAATGATGTAGCCAATGCCAGCCATGCTGTTAATTCTACCAAAGCTTACAAACTTGCTAATTGTAGTTAATTCAGTGGCCAACGCCCTTGCAACGGCAAAAGTTCCTTCCATGAATCCGGTTAAAAAGCGGCTAAATAATAACAACCAGAAACTGTTTGTCCAAAATGCGATGACAGTCAATAAATACCCCAGTATGCTTCCTGCCAAACTGATTACCATTATTTTTTTGCGGCCGTACAAGTCAGAATTTCTTCCTAGAATAGGAGAGCCAATAAATTGTCCCAAAGGAAAAATTGCAAGGGTTAGCCCCAGCAAAATACGTCTGCTTGTTTCACTCCATTCCGGGGAAATAATTGATTGATCCGTGGATTGTAAAAACAAAGGTGGGAAAATGGGGTAAGCAATAGATGAACCAATAAAACTAATTAAGACAATGAGTAAAATAATCCAGAGTTGTCTTTTTTCTTGGGTTGTTTGTGCGTACATATTCATTCTTGGCCCTTGGGAACGTGGAGCGGCGAGCCGACTTTAACAGAAAAAATTTATTGAAAATATTTACATAATGTAAAATTATTCAGCAATAATTCTAACCTTTTTTTCCCAATAGAGCCACCTTTATTTTTCACCGGATAAATTCTTATTGCACTCATTCTCAAGTGACGCTTTAAATTGCTCTACCCATACATTATCCACATAATCTGGGAGCACCATATTTACTGGGCATCCTACCGTTTCCTCAAAGTGCTTATATAAATATGGGCGATAATAAACAAGGTCGGGAACCTCCAAACCAATTTCTTTGGCTTTTTCATCATTTACTCGCACGCGTAATATATCTTTAAAATGAGTATTTGCCTCAAAGTGCCGCATCTCCTCATCCGACATCACCCCGCCTTGAAAGAGAAGCGTTTTCTTACTTGCTTCAGATAAACGCTCAAAATAGTCTTTTTTCTTTCCTGCCAGATAGCGTTTGGCATTCACATGATTACCAATGAGCAAGGCTACTTTTGCAGAAAATCCTGAGCTATAGGCTAATTGCGCACCAATCCATTCATGATGCACTACCCCTAAATCTGCCATCTTGTTTTGCTTGGTATCTGAGGCAAAATGCCCTATATCATGCAACAAGCACGCAAGAATGACTTCCTGGCCATGTCCTGCTTGCTCGGCAAAATAGGCGCACTGTAACGCATGTTCTAATTGCGAAACAGACTCTCCAATGTAATCCATGTCTTTGGAGAAACACAAATACTGAAAAACCCTATCAATTTTTTGGTCGATATGATTCATTGTCTTCATTGCATCATTTCACTAATAGGATTAGCGACATTATAAATCGCAGCACCGGCTGAGTAATCTTTATTGGGATCGCGCTCACAGTCTGGAGGAAACTTTTCCCGCTTATCCTGGTAATAAGCTTCACGCTTCGCCCCACCTTCAGACAATCTGCTAAAGGTAATAAAAATCGCCCGACGCGGTTTATTGCTGCGGTTTGCCTCAGAATAATGCGGTAAATAAGAATCAAATAAAATGACGTCTCCCGTTTTACATTCAATTGGAGTCCACTGGAAAGTCTCTGCAATTTCCGTTTTAATCGAACCATCCGCTTCTTGAGGAAGAATTACAGGCTTATTCGCTCCTCCTTTAACTACGTGTAAACAACCATTTTCTAAAGTGCAATCATCGATTGCCACCATCATGGTGATGTGAAATCGTTGGTTAAAGCTAATAAAAGCAGGAGCATCCTGATGCGGTTTAAAACCTCCCCCGCCCGGAAATTTATAGTTAATTTTCTCTTTGAAAATAGAGGCCTGTTCTCCCATTAATGAAGACACTAAGTTTAAAGTACGTGAGCCATTAGCTACCTCATACATTCCTTTATGATAATCAATAAAATTTTCAACACGACAAAGCTGGCGTCCACCCTGGGCATTTTTTTCAAAATACTTCATCCACTTACCTGGTGTTTCAGGCCAAGATGTTAATTCATCACACCAGGTTTGCAGATGGTGTTTCAGAGTAATCAAGAGAAAATCTTGCAAAAGGACAAATCCCTGTTTTTGCCAAAAACTTTGTTGCGCTTCACTTAATTGATAATTCATGATTTCCCCTTTTAAGACGCTGATAGCAATGTATTTTCAGAAATTGCATCCGAAACAGTAGCTAATTTACCCTCTTCCCGCTCTAACCATTTTGTTAACCACCAACCCAGCAGAAGAGTACTGGCAAGAATAGCCAAAGTCAGATAAATACCCAAGTGAGCCTGAAGGATAGGTAAAAAAACCGTTCCAATAAACGCACCAAATTTCCCGGTTCCAGCCGCCAATCCATGTCCCGTAGCTTTAAATTCAGGATTATAAAGTTTTGCGGGCAGTAGGTAAGTTGAAATTCCTGGACCAAAATTTATAAAAAAATTGAACAGTATAAATCCTATAAAAATAATGCCAGTACTTGGGAACAGATAGCTGAGGCTAAGAATTAACAATCCCACAAACGAAAAGAGAAATCCTGTTTTCTGCAGTTTAATCAAAGAAACGTGATTGACAAAAAAAATGACGACAAAAGCACCTAAGGTAACAAAAATATTGACCACTAAAGTGCTTTTTAGAACTTCCGTTTGCGCACTTAGGAAATTTGCTTCGCTCGAAAGGTTAAATGCCTGTAAGACGTAAGGAGTGAATAGCCCTATTCCATAATATGATATATCGAGTAAAAACCAGCAAAGACAAAGGCAAACAGTAACTCTTATCATTCTTGGCGAAAATATAAATTGATAATGAGTGAAAACAGCACGTCTTGAGCGTGGTTTTAACCGTTGATGGACTTGCCATAAAAAACTCTCTGGCAGCTTAGCTCTAAATAACAATCCTACAATTGCAGGAATTGCTCCTGAAGCAAATATCCATCGCCAAACATCGAGTTGAGGATGCAGTTTAAATAAAAGCCAGGCAACAATGACACCTACTGGAGAAGCAAGGCAATTGATAAACATAGCAGTTGCGATAAATTGGGCACTTTTATGAGGTGGAATCATTTCAGCTAAATAGGCTGCACAAATAGGATAATCAGCCCCCACGCCAAAACCGAGTAAAAATCGAAAAACACATAGTGAGGTTATACTCCAGGCAAAAGCGGAACACAGAGCAATGAGCACAAAAAATACAAGATTTATAATGAGCATACTTTTCCTACCCAGCATATCTGCCAAGCGACCAACAATGATTGCACCAAATACTGCCCCAAGAGGTGCTGCAGCTTGAGTGAGGCCAATCATAAGTGACGAAGGATGATACAAAGCATTAATAAAAGGCTCTGCTACAGAAGCAATATATAAATCATAACCATCTATGAACAAACCCAGCGCACAGACTATCCAGACACGGAGAGCCAGGGATTTATTATTTTCGTCCATGAAAATCTCTTTATAAGATAAAGATATTGCCGCATTATTGCGGTATTAAGCCATGATTTTTAACATAATCGCGATACAAAAACAAACGAGTTCGTCATGAATAATTCAGAAAAAAAAATGACCGATCTAATAGAGTCTGTTTACAATTCGCTATTTTGGCCGAGGAAGTAGAATTGTAAACAGCCCCTAAACCATCCCTGAAAAAACGAACTTACAAAAGATATCTATAATTAAAATAAATGAGGCTAAACAAAAGCAAGGAAATAAATACTTTTTGACTCTTAAAAGGAACGATAAAATGTTAACTGCAGCTTTTATTTTTTTAGTTATAGTGATTGTTTCAGGATACATTGGATATAAAAGCACAGATCCTTCATTAGCAAATAATGCAAAAATTGTATTTTATATTTCTATAATTATTTTTCTCATTTTACTGCTTCTCTATTTCTTTTCCCCGCCCCCACCGGTTCAAAATGAAATAAAAAATCCCCTTTTATAATACATTTAATCAATTATTTCTTTTTTCTTGCTAAAAAGAAGTGCATTTTTCGATCGCTTTCGGGTAATTTTTCCCCAATTAAAAACATCTCCGATCAGCTGGAGCAATGATCTACTAATTAACATTTCCCTAAGCATAATGATTTAAAATATATCATTATGTTTTATATATTCATAGCGAATGTGGCGATAAAAGATATAGAAATACCTAAATGGCAAAGAAGATTAAAATGAGCGATAAATAAAATGTTAAGCAAGAAAGAGATTATTTACATACCCAAACATACACATGTTCCTGTCCAGAACAGCCCACAGTGCTACTACTTTTCATTCTTGCATCTCCTTGCTATGCATGGACAGCCAAATAATATCCCACCTTATGTACAAGAAATTGTTGAGGCATGCAAACATGAAACGGACGGGTACAGAGAAATCATGATCAATATATTGACAGATCATGCCGAAGATCTTACCCGATTTGGAGATGAAATATTGGACGAGGAAGACAGTAGCTATGAAGGGGATTGGGTTGTCGATTTTGTGGATAAATATGGAGTTGACATTACCATGGCAAAATTACTCAATTTACCCGTCAAAACCCTTGAGGACATAAATCTTGTTAAGGATCATCTCTCCATACCGGGGCTGAAAAATATTTTAGAAGAATACGGACCCATTGCAATAAGGCTCACTAGGGGAAATAACTTACCCGGTCGAAATTTATCCCCTTCTGAAAAAATTACTACAGCAAGCGGTTTAGAAAGAAATATTTACAACATTGACAAGTTTGCAGATAACATCCCTCACTGCGTCCTTTTAATTGGTTGTAACGATCAACCGACTCAACAGGTCTATTTTTTAGATCCAAATTATCCAGACATGATTTTATCAATGGGATTTGAATTGTTTAAAAAGAATTTTCTTATGACAGAATTTGTTCATTTTAGTCAGAATAAACTTGTCCCAGATGAAGTAATTTTTACTACTCCAAGACATAAGAGAGGGAACAACAACGAAGTCAATTCCTCCAGAAAACGCCATAAAGCAAATCAGACTCATGATAATTCTCTGCCTGGAGCTGATGATAACGCTATGGATTATGAAACTAATGACCATCATTTCTATTACCTTTCTATAGCTGCTAGCCAGCTATTCTTCACTCAAAGACAAACGGTTTTTCTTGGGGAACAAGAATTAGGTCAACGTAAGTTGCCAACAGAGCAGGAAAGGGAAAATAACTTTATTGATAGCCTTTTTAATAGCTAAACACCTACTTAACGTAGATCAAGTGATATGGAACAAGAGACTCAATAGTTGAGTAACTATAGAGGAAAAATCAAAATTTATTTCTTCATTAGGATGAAATTAATTCTACATTTGGAGTTATTGTATAAAATTTAATTTACTATAATTAAAATAGTACACTTAGATTGGGAAAAAATCATGTATGCGAAATATGCACTCCCCCCTGTTGTATTATTCGAAAGCCATGCAGATAGGGCCACAAGCGAATTCCTTATCAAACAACTGCCTCATTTAAAAAAAGCAGGTTATACCACGATTTGTGTCGATGGAATGGAGCCAGGAGCATCACTGGAGCAAAATATTTCTATGATGAAAATGCTCGTTTCAATGCAAGCAAAAAGATTAGAGGAAATGCCGCCTGCCCATCCTGATTATGCACGCGAAGCTGAAAAATTAAGAAGCGTTTTTGCTAAACTGGAACTTTTTGAAGCAATGAGGGACCAAGGTTTTAAACTTGGCGGAATTGATTTACCGGTTTCTGAGCAGCTTAAAGAAAAGCGTCTGAATTCCGAAAGAAGAGAAAAAACACTTACTGATAACACCTTAAAAGAAGCCAGGAAAAATGATGGAGGAATTGTGGTCGTTTTGGGGTTTGGTCATTGCATATTCCAACAAATGATTAAACAATACGCTGAAAATCCGGATCAATTTCTCTGGTTCCATGTACATAATCCAGCTAATGAAACTTCAGATCACAGAGAATTGGTTACGGCCTATGAAAGAAAAGGTTATGATGCTTATTTCCCTCTTGGAATTAATATTTTTCAAAATTCCGATCCAAAATTGGATACCGCTTTATGGAATCAAATAAGTGCTCGTTGTTATAGTTACGAATCAGAGGAGCTTAATACGTCGACCGCCTCCATTCTGAAATCTCTAATTGGCCCGGAAGTTTCAGTCCGTTTGCGCAAAGACGGCCAACATCGTGTAGATGCACTTATACCTCTCGAAAAAGTTGAGCAAACACGCCAGGTAAGATCTTCAGATTTCTTGAGGAGTCTAAATAAAACCTTAGGTAAGGTTACCTATGAAGTGACAAACGTCGAGAAAAAGGAGCAGGTGGTTATTCGTGGTATTAATGAGCCCGAAGTAGCGGAAGAAATTAGTAAATTACCAACAAAAAAATGAAATTAATTTCTTGAAAAAATGAGTACTGATGACTTGTGCGCACTTTCAAGAATACGGTTTGATTTCTGGAAGTGCGTGACAATTTCAAAACGTACCTGGCAGGGATTTTTACAATAAACTATTACAGCGATAGCTTTTTCTTTATAGTTAAAACGCTCCATATAAATTATGCTAAAAACACAATTACCAATGGAGAGAAAAGATGAAAAAACAACTAGTGCAACAAATCGTTAAAGCCAAAAGACAAAAAGGGATGATGCGCTGCAAATGCTGTCGTTATTCCTAATATCCTGTTAGCCATAGACTATTTTATGAGAATGACCATGAAAAAATTACCTAATCTTAGACTATTACTAGAATACAAAAACCCATTAGTTATAGAGCGATTTAAACAAAATTTTCCTGGTTATTCTGATTCAGCAGAACTGCTGTTTGCCGACATGCTCAAATATCTATGGCTCAGTGTAAAACACGAATATGATTTAAAAGCCAACCCCGGTAATCCAGACCTGCAATTCATTCCTGTCATGCATGAAGAAATGAGACCGGTCGATAATATGTGGCATGAATTTATTCTGATTACCTTGGATTACCATGAATTCTGTAATCGCTACTTTGGAGAGTATTTGCATCATGTTCCCAATATGCGTGAAAAATTGAACTTTACTGAAGATGATTTTACCAACCAATTAGAGCTTTTTTTGAATTATATTTACGAGCAATTAGGTGAAGAAACCTTAATCCGCTGGTTTAATGAACATTTAGACGAAGACATCATTTCAGATGTTGCTTAACCATTTAATGCGGCATGTTTTTACACGAATCACGAATTGTTTGCACTATAACCTGAAACGCTTTAACCTGCCTTTGCTCCGGTCGGTATACTAAATAAATTTCATCATGAAAAATGGGTGTATTCGGAACTTGGGAAAGCAGCTGCTGATGATGAGTATATACTACGGAGCGAGGTAAAATACCCACACCACACCCCGCTGCAGTCAAACTGGCAATTACATCCAGATTTGAGGTAGGCAATAAACGATATTCCTTGATGCCCATTGCTTCCAAATCTTTGAGTAATTTTTGCGTTTGCAATAAATCGACATCGCATAATAAGGTTAAAATCTTTTGCTCTTTCATGAGATTTCTATCTTGAGGCTGCCAAAAGCCTACTTCATCATCGTAAAGCTTTTGCAAAATCAAATCTCTATGCCTCACTGGATTAACAACAATACCAATATCAATGGAAAAATTAATAATTCCTTCGAGAATTTTGCGTGATAAATCATGTTTCAGGGTAATTCTTATTTGCGGATATTGTTCAAGCAACTTGGGCATAAATAAAGGCAAGTCATATTGGGCTACAGAAGGATGGCAACCAAGAGCAAAATCCCCTTGGATTTCATTAACACTTGCCAGACTTTCTGCGCGAGCGGTTTCCCATAAATGAATCAATTGCTTGACGTGGGTATAAAATTGCGCCCCCGATTTCGTTAATTTCAAGCCATTTTTTATGCGGATAAAGAGACTGGTGCCAATTGCATGTTCAAGTCGTTTGACTGCACTACTTAAAGAGGGCTGACTAATTCCCAGGCGTTCAGAAGCACGTGACAAATTCAACGTTTGACACACTTCGATAAAATAATACAAATCATTTGAAGAAGGCAGCATGGTTACCATCTTAAGCAAAGCGATGAGAACGTGTCAAGGAAGTGCTTCCAATTACATGAATGACAGACTATGCCAAATATATCTTGGAAACAATGCTTAAAATTGTGAATGAAGTGAATACCCTCGGCAAAATTCACCCATTTTGCCCAAAAACCAAACAAACATAAGGAAATTTGAATAAATTTGGTTTATAATTACCTATTTTTGAATAACAAGGACTCATTATGACAAAAATATTAGCATTCGATGTGTCAGAGACATTACAAACTGGGTCAGAATATGATGACCATGGTCTAGGACAGCCGATGCGTGTAGGGAATGAGGTGATCCCAGGAGCATATTCGGTAATGGTTGGAGGACAACAAACCGCTGAGTTACTTCAGCGTGCTCAAAAAAAAGGCATCCACATCGTTTTAGTAACAAATAATGGTGCAGATTTAGATAAAGAGGTAATTCCACACGCGCTGGATTTTTTTAAACGCTATGGTTTAAATATTCCACCTGAAAATTATATGGGTCCAGAAAAAGGTACCGACGGCAGCAAGGTGCCGAGATTAGAAGCAATTGCCTTACGATTTAATGTCAATAAAGAAGAAATATATTTTTTTGATGACTCCTTTCATAATGTATCAGAAGCAAGAACCCATGGGTTTAAAGCAATTCAAGTTAAATCTCCAGAAGATTTACAAAACGGCATTACCGAAGTGCTCGAGGCGCACTCAGCAATACAGAAAGCAGAAAAAAACCCTTCCATTCCAGGAAGCAATTCAAGTTTCTTTACTAATGAATGGGACCAGCTTGATGCCGAGTTTAAAGCCTATATCTCTGAAACAACACGCAAAGTACGCGTAGAATTTTTTAACCATGTACCAACCAATGAATATTGGAGTATGCTGGGAAAACAAGAAAAAGAAGTTATTCTCCAGAATCATCTCCATAAAAAATCAAAAATTTATGATGCATTAGATATTGAATTTAGGTCTTATTTATCAGAAGAAACTCAAGGTATTCCCCATAAAATGTCGCCCAAACCAACCACAGAAGCTTTTTGGAATGGATTAGATGAAAAAACTAAAGAGCAATACCTGCAAAAATATGAGCAAACGATGGGTTATACTTATAAATAAAACATCATAACGTATCAAATGCTTTCTGGAATATTCCAGAAAGCATTATTCATCCCGATCTTAGGTAAACAACTGTTTAGGAGCCCAAGACAGTTTATTTACTAACATACTCTCTAACATTTGTGATACAATTGCCCTGAAAATAAACAATTTGAAATGAAAACAGAACCATTTCCCCTTTCACTGTCCCCTATAAATAAAGGAAACCGCATGAGTTTTAAGCCGTTAGGTTTAATCGAACCCTTACTTCAAGCCATTAGCGAATTAGGTTACAAAGAGCCCTCTCCTATTCAAACTCAGGCCATCCCCAAGATATTATCAGGTCGAGACGTTCTGGCTTCGGCACAAACTGGAACAGGTAAAACAGCAAGTTTCGTATTACCTATTTTACAAAAACTCAGCACACAACCCCGAGCTAAAAGCAACAGAACTCGTGTGCTCATTCTAACTCCAACACGTGAATTAGCGAGTCAAGTCCATGAAAGCATCATTCAATATGGACGCCATCTATCGCTTCGCTCCGCAGTAGTTTTTGGTGGGGTAAAAATTAATCCGCAAATGATGAAATTACGTTCTGGGGTTGAGCTTTTAGTCGCTACCCCGGGACGTTTATTGGATTTGCATCAGCAACGCGCCATACAATTCGATGAAGTTGATACGCTTGTTCTGGATGAAGCGGACAGAATGCTGGATATGGGCTTCATTCATGACATGAAACGAATTATTAAATGGTTGCCAAAAAACCGACAAAATCTCATGTTTTCAGCTACTTTTACTGATGACATTCGCAATCTTGTAAAAACCATTCTAAACCAACCTGTAGAAATTGATGTTGCACCTCGAAATACAACCGTAGTTAAAATCAAGCAAACAGTACATCCAGTTGATAAAAGTCAAAAAGCTGCTTTATTGAGCCATTTAATTCATAAAAATAAATGGGGGCAGACTTTAGTATTCTCAAAGACCAAACATGGTGCAAATAAATTAGTTAAGCAATTGGCTGAAGCTCAAATTCATGCTGCGGCTATCCATGGCAATAAATCGCAATCCCAGCGAACTAAAGCTTTAACCGAGTTTAAGTCTGGAGAGTTACATATTTTAGTCGCGACAGACATTGCTGCACGAGGAATTGACATTGATCAATTGCCCTGTGTGGTCAATTTTGATTTACCGCAAGTTGCTGAAGATTATGTCCATCGTATCGGGCGAACCGGACGCGCTGGCGCCTCAGGAGTAGCGATTTCCCTAGTAAGTGCTGATGAGGTAAATCAATTACACGCTATAGAAAAACTAATTCAACACAAGTTAAACCGTATTGAAATCGAAGATTTCGAACCCAAGCACAATCTCCCCCAGACCAATATCGTTTCCAAGCCAAAAAAACATTCTCCTACTCATAAGAAAACAACTTCAACATACAATAAAGCCGATAGAAAACCATTCACAAAAAGCTCAAGAAAAAATGGCTCTAAAATTTAGAGAGTAGCAATTGTCTTGAAAATTTATTTCAAGACAATTGCTACTTGCTAATGCTCCCTCTGGCTTTTCAGGCTAGCCTACATCCTTGGACTTCTTAAGCTGACATGGGCCACGTCCCAGATTGCACCTGCATTTATTCCCTATGTTTCAAGTCTAAGTCACTAGGTATTGTTATTACCCGACATGGAGCTGATCTCTTTTTAATCAATTATAAATATTAATATATAATTAATAATAGGGTGTTTTATCAAGGAGCCAGCTATGCCTGATGTTCGGATGAATAATGGAGAAGTACTTCCAATCAATTCAAATGATGAACTTCGTACACAAGATTTTGGAGGATGTACCGCAATTTATGCAAAAAATGACTCTATGTTTGGACTCTACCATCTACAAACAATTGCTGACCGGCCTGATAATACAAATAATGTTACCTATAAAGAATGGCTATTAAAATTAAAAGAGCTTTCTGGTGGGCAACCCATTTATTTTGAAATAGGCACACCTAAAAATAAAAAAGGGCTGGAGCATCATCCCTATTTAGGTATGGAGCGATATTTAAGGTCATTATGCGAAACATATGGGATTCAGATTGCAGAGATTAAGTTACTTGACATGAATGATGTTGAGTCCATTTCGGTTACCAAACAACAGATGACTTGCTTTTCTGAAAGAGGATACAAAGACGCAATTCCCACAATCCATGAATCCGACAGCCAAACTGATGAAGCAATGTTAGAAAAGCTTGAAGAAATGGATGCTATCAGCTCTATATTAGGCGATCCCAATATGGATTTGGATGGAACACTGAAAACAAAATATCAGGACGTATACGATCAATACTGGGGCCAATTATCCTCCCAAAGAGAAGAGCTGTTAATTAATCTACGGGGGATGATAAATTCAGATAATTCAAATGATCGTAATTCCTTTTTAGATGAATTATATAGGTCAATACGTTCTATGGATTTTGTTTCAATAAAGAGCATGACAAAACACTCATATTTTAAAGAGATTACTCATGATGAGCGGAGGGTTTATTACAGTGCTCTAGATTTAGCAACTAGAGCGAGCTCATTACAAAAAGAACTCAAGCCGCTTCCAGAAGAGCTCGAAAAGTATAATCCGTTAGATAATTCTGGTAGCACACCTTTTAAAAGCAAATACATGCAATTAAAAGAAGGAGGTAATACCAATACGGGTCCTGAGCAAAACTCTGAAACATGCACTATTTTGTAACTACTCTCTCCACCGCCACCGTATTTGTCTTTAAAGGAAGAAGGCCAGCAGAAAAAGATCACTTGCTAAAGATAAAATTTCCAAAGCTACCTCACTTTTTTTATTTCTGCTATTCTTCTTTAAAATATAATAAATTTTCAAGGAAAGAATAATTATGAAACTATTACCCATTGCCGCTGTTCTATTGGCAACTTCCTCACTTAGCTTTGCTGCATCGATTTCTTCAATGAGTAAATCGGAAGTAACCGAAGCCTTAAGCGATAAGACTGTCACGACAATATCAGCCGCTACGCTCAACGATAAAGTACTTGCCAATAGTTTTACCGGCTATTTTAGTAAAGACGGTAAAATGATGGGAGGATTTGCGAAACAAACCGAGGGTGCCCCACAAAATGATAAAGGAACTTGGCTCGTAAAAGATGATGGTAGTATTTGCATGACGTGGGAGCACTGGTTTAATGGAAAGGAAGAATGTGTTTATTTTTATAAGCTTAATAACGGATTGCTGGTTGTAGGAACTGACCAGAATTTTGAGAGTGTCATCTTAAATTCTGGGATAAAATCAGGTAATCAAACCGCAACCAATCCTCAAAACCAATAAATAAATTATATTCTCTGATTGTCGTTTTGGCAGCAATCAGAGAATAAATTAACCATTGATCTCATCACGAAAAACCAAATACTTTCAGAATGGCTGGCCACCATGACCGGCTCAAAAATATGTAAGTTCCAACAATAATAAATACATTAACACAAACAAGTAAGCTACCCCCAATATACTGATATATTAGACTTAGGGATTGAGATTTACTTCGGGCAATCAGCCCAGCCACATACAAATTAGGGAGATAGAAGAAAAATGCCATAAACTGATCAAAGCATCCATGAAAATCCTTAGTATGCCCCCAACCATTAGTAAAAAAGAACCAGAATCCATAATCCATACGATAAAGCCAGGATGCAATAGCCAATGAAAAAAGCCTGAGTGCCCAGATATGATGGTTTGAAAACTCACCCCGTTTAGCAAAACGCAAGGTTTGGATAGCAGCAGTAATCATCAAAATGCCATAACCTGCAAAGCCAATATCCATCACCAAACCACCTATCGTTCCGTGAGCGAAAATAAAAGTCAAACCACCTATGCCAGCCAGCAGCGATGCAGCTATATATATCCTGCCTAATATACGATGAAACCAAGCAAATCTCTGGCGTACATAGTGTGATAATTGGATAAATCCCAAAATTAAGAGAATACCTCCTGCAACAAAGTGGAGCGAAATTCCGCCTGTTGGAAGCATCTCATTGGTCTCAAAGAGACCAGGCAGTTTTTGATTCCATTCAAGACCTCTTCCTGTAATCCCATTACCCAGATAAAAAATAAATATATAAAGACCGAATAAAGACAAACTAATCCACATAGTTATCCTAGTGGCCAATAAATTAAAACGCATCCAGCTTTGCAAATCAGCAGAATAAAATTGAAATGTTGAAATTTGGCTGATACCAGGTTTTCTCAATTGTATCTCTAAGGCAGGTAAATCATAAAAATACTGAATAATAATATCAAATACGCTCTATTACTAACAATAAAGCTCATTAATAGAATAAAATCTTTCATACTGTGAACAAACGCAGGCCGAGAACAGAGTTCCGAATTGAGTCCCAGTTTACAACCCAATGAGCTCGTCTAGCTTCTGGATTTTGATCTCTAACTGGCGACAAATTTCTTCTTGATCGGAAGCGCTAAACCATTTGCCATTTTTTTGCAGCATCATTAGCTTCTCATAAACTAAAGAGAGTAAAGGTAAATTCAAGTGGTGGGATCGTGCATGATCGATTATATGAAGCACAATATATTGAGACTCAATAGGTTTGCCCATTTTAAAATCATGATACATACTCGGATAATATCCTTGCAACGTTATTGTTCGTTGAATTAACCTTTCAATATTTTTTTCAATTTCTACTCCATCTGCTTTTGCAACGACACATACTTCATGCATTATCGCTTTAACAATGTTTTGATAATGCTTTTGGGTGGCAAGGACATCCACTGATGTGTTAAACACCAGAGAGAGACTGCTAAAAGAAGTATTCCATAATAGCTTGCTCCAGCGAAGAGCACGATGGTTTTCAAAAAGGTGTATTTTGGAACAAAGGGCATCGGAAAGATTAGCACATACGAGCTGTTGCCTTATATATTCACAAGAAGATTCATCACCCTTAGTAAAAGGAGCTAACTTTAATTCGCCAAGATCTTTTACTTTGATATATCCAGAATTTATTCGGGTAACGCCAATCGTAGTCACGCCACATACAATGGAATGATTTTTAATAAAAGCAGATACATACTCTTCATTACCAATGCCATTTTGCAAAAGAAGGATTTTGCTTTCTGGTTTAAGAGCAGGAGGAAGGAGTTTTTTCAATAAATGGTTTTCAGTTGTTTTCAATGCAATGATAATGATGTCGGACTTTGGAAGCTGTAACGAATCATTCTCAATTTGACTGGGCCTGATTTTTACAACATGACCATCAGGTAATTCAATCTCATAGTATTTTTTCTCTTGCAAAATTGTGAAATCAGAGCGTTCGAGATAGCAAACGTGGCATCCCGCAAGGGTAAACAATCCGCCATAAAATTTACCAACGGCTCCGGATCCAATTACTGTAACTGAGACCATTTAACTCCCTACCCCTAAATTATGGTAGCTCGAACATCCCTTGCATTATTCAAAATCATTGCCTCTGCGATAATAATTGCAAGCGCAGCTCCAGAGAGAATAAAAGCATTTGCATACAGGGGAGTAACCAATTGAAAATTACCCTGTGAAATCTCGTTCCATCCGTTGAAATGCTGCATCGCAGCGATTACTGCTCCAAAAAAAGCAAGCACGTTACCAAGATATCGAAGACAAAAAGATCGGAGATATGGAAGCAATAGAATGAGTCCAAGCAATCCAATCACTGTTCGTTGAACACGGCAGTAAGCACAGGGACTGACTATGGCAAACACATCCATACCCCAAGTTATCAAACTGATCAATAAACAAGTTAAAGCAAATATTTTTTTCACTGCTGGCAGATTCCTGGAAAAATATACTGGTGCAAAGCGATGCGGATATAATCAAATAGCTGATTGTTTATGTCAAGCTCAAATAAAAAGCGTTCCCCTCTCCTGCAGACGGGGGTATGAATTTAGAAACTATATTATACTTTTATACGAAATTTCTTCATTCGCATTCAGTTCTACCGATGTTTTTATAGCGACAAGTTCCTCTTTATATTGCTTAAAATTTCGAGCAACATCTTTTTTAGAACTATCCACTTCGGTGGGTCTATAAGACTCTGAAAATATTGAATCCTCTACATCGAAAATCTTTTTACCAACAAAATAATTAATTATTGCTTTCAGTTCATTTACCGTACCAGGAGCTACTTTCATTAAACTTTCATATTGAGTAACAACCTTAACAGCATCATTGATTAATTCTTGCTGTGCATCAAGGGATGAAGAATTTGGATTTTTCAAATCCTTGGCCAAAAGAGCTCTTAATTCTGCCTCCAGAAGAAATGCAGCTCTTCCTGCAAGGTGTTCTTGTTCATAGCCATATTTATAATCAAGATTTTTTACATTTTTATAAAATTGTTCTACTGCCTGATGAGCTTTTGATTTAGGCATATTAATTCCTTAATAGTATTTCTGTCATGTCCAATAAAAGATGAATTAACAAGTATATTGCACCTTTATTTTTTTCCAATAAAAACAAATCATCAACAAGTTAACATATAAGTATCTTCATGTTATTTTAAATATCTTTAATTCAGAAACTATCATGCAACAAATTACTACGGTTAAGAGAGGCATTCTCTTTTTAGCCCTGAGCCTATGCTATTCTGAGGCTGGTGCTGTTTCTGTTGTAAAGTCTCCTCACGGAGCACGCGCTCTTGAGTACAAAGATATCAAGGTGCCTGATGCTAAAAAGATACAAATTAACAATACAGGAAATCTTTACAATTTCAAATTCGTGCTCCCTGCTTCATATCAAAATTTATATCCTACTGCTTATATTGTTCAAGATCTTGTTGATGATTTTTATAAGAGCGGAACAGTGAGACTCACCGTAACCCAAGATCCTCCGTCACAGCCTCTAGCTAAGACCAATTTCTACTTGAGGTACAACAATCACTTTTTAACAACCGTTTTGCCTTTAGAGAAGAAGTCCAACTCGTTTATGAGCGTAACTACATCCATATGATGAATCAATCCCATATCCTGCCTGGCAGTGTGAGTAAAGCGCGCTGGGACCATTTAAATTATTACGCGATATCCAATGGAAAAATGATTGCGAGCAAGAGTCCGCAGGCTGGTGCTACACCTAGGATGGATATTTTTCAATTACTTGGGAATGGGATGGCCGCGAAAATGTTGATGAGATGAAAAACTATGTAATACAGAACATTTTGCCGCAAGCTTTTCAAGAGAGTTATATTCGATACGAACAATATATCTACAAAGTAGCTAATCCTTCATAAAAAAATTCAACGTCTGGATAAGTACGCATAGCCTGGGATGAACTATTACGCGGTCGTTCACCTGGGTTGTGCCATCCAAATAGAACTCCTCACATTATTTAATCATTCAAATTTAAGCCATATCGAGTTAAGTCAGCTATTTATTTTTTACCCCTTAAGGTTCTCTTAATGATGATTCTATATACTTGCGCCATTTTGTCTTAAATAAATGATCCTAAAAAATCGAGGTATTTTATGTTTGGAAAAAATGATTTTTTTGATGGCATCGACGAATTTGATTTCTTAGATTCTAATTTTGACGGCCTTGATACTTTTGGAGAAAAAAGTACGTCAAGTCATTTAGAGAATCCAAAAGAAGTACTGAAACAAAATGATGAACCCCCCTATACCCCAAGTGATTTACTGAATTGGCCTCCTTTTGATCAATTTGATTTATTTCCAGTAATTGACTCGCAACCGTCGCCTCAGGTCGAACATCGCTCCAAAAAGAGAAAACTTAATGATATGGAGTTACAGGGTAGGATTGAATTCCTTGAAGAAAGACGGGGCGATCTCCAAGATGAAGAGAAAAAAGAATTAAAAAAAGCAAAAAATGCTTTAAATCAACGTCATGCGAGAGAACGAGCGAAACAAAAAAAAATTCGCCTGGAACAACAAGCTGAAGCGTTGAAGACGAGTATTTTGGAAACAAGTAAAACGATTAAAGAGCTTGAAGTAGAAAATAATGCTCTAAAACGAGAACTATCCTTTTTATCCGGTTTAGCTAAAACGGTTCAGCAAATTTGTAATCACTCATCCGTTGAAGACTATTTCTCCCGGAGTAATCCATTCGAAAATCCTTCTCTAACTCCTTCCCCTGATGATATCAACGCCACTAACATTCCCTCGGACTTAATAACCATGGACAGTCAATTTCTCACCGAGGATACAAGTCATTATTTGCATACGGAGAATGAAAGAGCGCCTTATTTAGTACATTTTAATCAGGGCAAACTTTATAATTACAAAAATGAAGTAATTTTAGATAGCAGATTACTCTATGTCCTTGATAAAAATAATAATCTTTATGCCGTGCCTTCCAGCTATAATTGGAGTCATTCCTGGTTTTTTGCGGGGCAGCCAGTAAAAGCTGCCGGTTTTATAGAAACAGATAACACCGGTGAAATTTCTTCAATTAGCAATGAAAGCGAGCACTACAAACCTACTATGCTGCAGATGTTGCCGGCATTGCGCTATTTTTCACAACAAATTAAACTGTCCCAATCTCCTGAAAAATCAACAGTTGTTTACGAAAGTCATGACAGGGCAAAGGAAGGTATTATTCTTACTTACCTACTCAAAGATATTGCACGATTAAATGGAGAATACGATATAAATAATGTTTTACATAAGCTTACAGCGATGGGCAGACAAAATACAAAAAAAACCAGCGTAGTAGCAAAAGAAATACAAGGATATGAAACTAAGATTAATGATGATAATTCAGAAGTAGCAGTGTCTCGTTATGGTTTAGGCCCGAATAGAACTTAATCGCTTCTGTACTCCATGGAAAATAAGTATTATTTTTAAATTGACTTAAAATTAACTTATTCCAAACGAATCAACAAACCTGGATTACCTGTAATCCAGGTTTCGGCTTCACACTACATTTGGCCACGCATGCTAATTTTCTCCTCTTTTGCCTTAAACCGGATATAATCGCAACTTCATCCACATTATTGTAAATGAAGTTCTCGTGCTATGTCGGAATACTGAAAGAAAACATCATTGTACTGAGCAGGCTCATTATGAAATTTTTTAAAAAGTTATATGTGCAGGTTATCGCGGGAATTATTATTGGTATTGTTCTGGGTATAGTTGCTCCAGCACTCGCTATCTCATTTAAACCCTTTGCGGATTTATTTGTCAAGCTAATAAAAATGATGATTACCCCCATCATTTTTTTAACCCTTGTTTCAGGTATTGCTGCAATGAGTGACTTAAAGACGGTAGGGAAGATTGGGGGTATATCATTGATTTATTTTGTGCTCACAACGCTTTGTGCCTTAACTTTGGGGCTGGTTGTTGCAAATATATTCCAGCCTGGTACCGGGATGAATATAGACCCATCCTCTTTAAATATATCTGAAGCACGATCATATCTTGGTAAAGCAGAGCAAATAAACAATGTTCAGGATTTTGTTCTAAATATTATTCCTGAAACATTTTTTAGTGCATTTATTCATGGGGAAATTCTGCAAGTGTTGTTTGTTGCAATCATATTTGCATTGGGTTTGATGTCTTATGGAAGCAAAGGAAAATTTATCTTGGAAGGCTTCGAGCATCTGGCAAAAATATTTTTTAATATAATCCATGCAATGATGCATTACGCTCCAATAGCAGCTTTTGCTGCGATGGCTTACACAGTTGGTCAATATGGCGCTCATTCTTTGCTTGAATTGACTGAATTACTGATTTGTTTTTATTTAACTTGCATTGCATTTATCGTGATCCTGCTCGGCAGCGTTCTCTATTTTGCTTTAGGCTTAAATGTATTTAAAGTAATCCAGTATTTAAAAACTGAAATTTTTATTGTTTTTGCTACCTCATCTTCTGAAACAGTCATGCCTAATTTACTGGAAAAATTAATTGACTTAGGGTGCGATAAATCAGTGGTCGATTTGGTGATACCAACAGGTTATTCTTTTAACCTGGATGGGACCGCAATTTATCTTACCCTTGCTGCTTTATTTATCGCACAGGCAACCAACTCTGATTTAACGCTTCATCAGCAAATCTTTTTATTGCTTATCATGATTATCAGTTCAAAAGGAGCGGCCGGTGTTAAAGGCAGCGGTTTTATTATATTGGCCAGCTCCCTGGCGGCTATAGGCACGATCCCCGTTGCAGGGGTGGTTATAATTCTTGGAGTAGATCGCTTCATGTCTTCCGGAAGATCTTTAACCAATATGATTGGTAATGCCATTGCTGTATTGATTATTTCAAAATGGCAAAAATTGATTAACATGAAACGAGTTCACGAAAAGCTTGCTTAGAAAAACAATACGTGCAGCCCCGGCTGCAAGCAGCCCGGATTAAGTGAGAGTGCTTGTGGGTATTTCTGGATCGAGTGATTTTTGAGAAAACACCGCTGGTTTCGATAATCCAAAAAAGGTTCCGTTATAATCTGAACTCATCTTGACATGCTCTTTTCCTGTTTTCATTAATCCTAAGAAGGTGTCATAAGCAGCCTCAACATTGTTGAGCGAGGTTGCAACCTGAACACGAGCTACTTCAGAGCTTGATGCTTCATCTATTTTTGTCTGGCTTGTGCTTAAGTCAATTATGAGTGAGAGTTCCTCAAATGTTGCCATAGCTGGATTCAAAGCGATCATGGCTGATAAGCTGTCCCAAAATTGTAATTTACCATAAAATAATTCGGCTCCCATCTCTCGTAATAAGGACGCTAACATATCTTTGACCAATTTTAATGAGGGTAATGTTTCCTTATCCAATCGTGCATAAAACTCTCGTGTCATAGGCATTTGACGGGTAATATCGATTGGCACAAGCCTTATGGAAAGATTTTTTGTGGTAAACACAATTTCTGCGGCTTTTGGATCAGCGTAAATATTCCATTCTGCCTGGGTATTTTTTGTATTAGGAATCAGATCTGAAATATTTCCCGGTACTTTTACAGCGCCTCCCATAATAACTACTTTTTCAATTTTTTCTATGCAATCAGGATGAACAGATACCAGCTGAGCAATATTTGTTAAAGGGCCAGTAGCTACTATCGTTATTTTTTCATCACTGGACATTAACGTGTCATACATTAACTGAACTGCAGAATCAGTAACTTGAGAATCTGCAATGGTGGGCACATCGGTATTATTTAAAATAGTATTTGCTTCTTTATTAATATATTCGGGAAAGGGTGTACCATGATGATCCAAAGCAGCATTAATTCCGTATGCAACAGGAATTTTTGCTGTGGGTTTTAACATCCGACATACTCGCTCCATATTTTCGGCACCAATTTTGGTAGTCGACTCTCCATAGGCTACAGTGACAGCAACTACATCAGCATTTAGCAGCAATAAACATAATGCCATTATATCTTCATAGGCAGCATCACCATCATGTATTACTTTCATTACAAATCCTTATATTTTTAAATACGCTGTATGCTACGTTAAATTCATAAAAATTTCTGCATTTCCTCTACGGAACGAAATAATCCGTGGGGCTCCATTTTTCAAGCTACAAAGGTATGGTGTTCTTGCATTAACCTCAATTTTAAAAATTCTTTAGTATATTCAATAACACTTGGTACAGGCATTGTCTATCTATATTTAAATGAGTTTTTGTTAAAAAAATACTCATCGATTCGATTTAGGTTTTTTGAACAAATATATTTTATCGTGAGGTTGAATTAATTAAAAAAACAAGATGTTGAGGGTGTTCGAGATCTTCAATGAGTTAGTTTATCCGCCATGTATTATTTTTATTGCAAATACTTATTATATTTTAAACATAGTGTATGGTATGTTTAATTCATAAAAATTTCTGCATCCAGATAGAACGAGCAAAATTTTGAAACAGGCTAAGGAGTAGCGTGTATGCCCAGACTAAATACGATTTACGGTTATTATGATCCCTTAAAATTTATTAAAAAAACTCACACTAAAGAGGATCTCATTAATGAAAAGGAACTCATTGGATATCTCAACAGTGCATATCGTCATGCTTTAAGGAAAATATTACTTGCAAACCCTGCTTCTTTCGCAGAAACATCACCTATATATAATCTTTGTATTGATGTCATATTAAGCAGCGATGACTTAACCCAGATCACCGTAAAGTGGATTGAAGATCAAATAAATAAAAGTAAGGAGCTCCATAAATTAAACCATTTAAAGTCATCCGACCCCAACTTTGAAAAATTCCAATTAATAAAGGCAGTCACCAAGGCACATCAAGCCAATATGGCTATTGATGAACATTTTGTTTCTTATGTAAACAGCACTCTGGCTCTTGAGGATCTATTAAATAAAGACTATCCATTTGGATTTTTTGCCTCTAAAAAGAGCGCGTCGGCAAATAAAGAGGCTATTGAGGCGCTTAAAAATGCTTTAAAAGAAAATCCAACGAATCTATTAGCCCATTTATCCACCTTACGTAAGGGTGAATTAGGCGGCGCTATTAGAGTCTTTGTAAAACAAGGTTTGGCAGATAAATTACTGAATGGCAAAACAGTTCATACGGTAAGCGATTTTATAACAGCATTACACGAACAAGTGAACCTTAACCAGCCCCGAACAGCTGGTGTGTCGTAGCCTTATTGCTTGCAACAAGAAGTTCCCTCCTCATCTTCCCTTCGGGACTGCAGGCATCTCCCTGGATCAGATCTGTGCTTGCGACCCATGGCTTCTCTGCGGGATCCAGTGTTTTTAGTACCGATCTTCTTAGATCCTGGTAATGAAGGACTTTATACCTAGTATTGGGCACTGTATGGAATACCTCTTATTTTTGCAATTGGTTGTTCTATCGTTTATCCCAATTTTGAGACCAACAACCAATCCATTACGGAATGGTTGTAGTTTTTTCACTGAAACCAGAAACTCTTAATATCTATTTTTCTTATTCCTGTTCTTGAGAATTGTGCTCTAAAAGATGCGACATAGAACGCATTTCCTGGGTCATTCCGTAGTGTCTTTTTAGAGAAATAAAAGTACTCCATCCCCACCAATTTGCGGTAAAGCGACGATCGTATGGATTGCTTATATCTTTTCGACGTAAAAGTTGTTTCGTACGCTCATCCCAATAAAATAAGGGTGAAATGTCCATGCTGTGCTCGTCTTTATTTTCATCTGCCTCAGGAATCGAGGCAAGGAGCAGATGGTAATCGTTGATTATTCCATAATGATAGGTGTTAAAAACATCATCGGCAGATTGCTGTAACACACGCGCCAGTTTATTTCTATTCTCTTCATTGGCGGGATTAAAATAAGAAAAATCACCATAGACAATCCAATGTTCCTGATTTTCATTATGCACATGTAATCCTTCTCTATTTTCTTCGTTGTGCATATAGCTTGCTAATAATGAGCCCAGTAGTGAAGGATAAACCTCTTGAGCAAGTTGTATACGCGGAGTACGCAGATGGCCGGCAGCAAAGTGATCCGACAAAAAATGACAGGCAAAAGCATCCATTGCATAGGCTAATTCCAAATCCTGTCTTAAACCCGTTTCCCGCGCTTTTAAAGCTTGCGACAATGCAGCTTGATGCCCGCTTAAATAAGCAATTTGTGCATTCGGGATGAAATGATCATAATTTTCCATAGCTAATTTCAAATAACGCCCCGGGAACACCCACCAATTCCAAGAGAGGCAGCCGCCCCCCGTAATGCAGTTAACTTGTCGACCTACTTCATTACCAATGCGTTGATAAATGACTTCTGGTGTCTCTCCGTGCTGCATGCCCGTTTGGATTGCCTGTAGTTCCTGCTCAATGACGTGAGTGAGTTGATTGACTTCATCTACAGCGCGAACCTCTTTAGCAAAGGAATAAAAGGTATTTAGAAATCGCTGGTGTCGTTCTTTGGGAGTTTTTCCTAAACTAATAGGCTGCCCAACAATACCGCATAAATCGCCCAGGCTTAAAATATTCCCATAGGTGAGCTTAAGGCCATTGCGTAAATGCAGCAAACCATTCGTTTCAGGCGATTTGGTTGGCTCAAATAAAAGCGCCACCTGTTGTCCTGCTGCTAAATGCTCGGATAGAGCAAAACCATGATCAAGCTGTTTTGAGTCTGAAGGCAAATGCCCTAAATAGGATGCCTCTTCCTGTTGTTCTGCCAAGTATTCTACTTCTGAAAAAGAAAATGGCGGAAGCTGCGCGGCATAACTATTTAATGAATACACCGCAATAAATGTCGAAAGGAATCTTAAAGTCTTTATGCCCCACCCTCTCGGTTTAAAAGGCTGCCAATCCATGAAGCGATGTCCTAATCATTTATAAGCACAGGGTGTTACTATAACTTTAAATTCCCATCATTTCCAAGCAGTTACCTCCTGGTTGCTTGCAACCAGGAAGTTCCTATCATTATCCCTATTTTTTCGTATCACCACTACTTGAATTATTTGGCGTTGCTTTTGGCATCTCTATAGTAGGTGCCTCAATTGTCGTTTTAGGTGCCTCTATAGTTGTACTTGGAGCCTCCTTAATTACTGCAGGAGCTGTAGGTGTTGTAGTGCCAAGACTCTCACGAAAGAAATAATATGCTGCAATAACGACAAGGATAACAATCACTACTATAGCAACTATTGCAACACTACTACTTGAATCATTTCTAGCCATTATAATCTCCCTATAGTTATAATCCGTAGCAATTCAAGTGTAAATTTATTGCTTAACCCTAATAAGTATAGAATAAAAAAACAAAGTGACTTTAGAACTTTCACAGCCCAAGAAGCCTGGTTGAAGGTCTGAAAGACCTGCGGTTCAAACCGAAACCGCAGTTTTTGCTGCTTGTTTCTTTAGGAGTTGGTCTCATCCTAAAATCCCCCGACAATTAGTATTGATTTCCTTCTCCTAATTAGCCTAGTAATATGAGCCATAAGAGTTTGAAAATGGGGTGGGATTAAATTTCCGTTCCTCTTGCGTTTTATCCTCTTCTCTTATTTGCTCCACTGCCTGAACAGATTTAGTTGAGTGTGTTTCTTCTTGAGATTGAACCGTTTGTGGTACTGGTTCTTGCTTGGGCATAAGCTGAAGTATTTTTTGTGTACTATCACTAGGAACAGTAACTTCATCCTGCGACTGAGATACTTTCGGTGAGTGTTTTTGATAGTTTATTCCGCGCCCACATCGTACTTTCTGCAAAGCTTCCCAGTTTTCTTCCCAGCCTGTAGCAAAGCCATATTTTTCTTTAAACCACCTCATCGCATGCTCTAATTGAAAATAGGGTTTGATGAGTGTCTCAGCAAGAATATGTCCATTTCCTTCATCTGGGCCCTTTGCAAAAAAAACTGTTGCTTTCCTTTCTTTTAAATCACCGGTTAAATCGATCGCAACCCACCCTCTCCATGGCCCCATATCACCTGTCTTAAACGCCGTTAGCGGTTTGCCATTTTCATCTACTTCAAGTTGAAAACCCAAACATTCTGCTACATATTTTAAATCACGGTGATCCGACACCGTCTCTTTTGCCCAAGGATCCTGCGTCATTCGAATTTGAGGATTAAAAGCATAGTTCAATGTTTCATCGTTCATCCAGGCTTGCACGAATAGCGCATAATCTTCAGCGGTAGTGGTTAAAGTATTTGCTGCGCATGGTTTTTTTCCAAAACTGCTGTGGTTCATATGTAAAGGGTCAAACACATATTTTTTAGCAAGCACTTCAAGATTTGCGGTATGCCCCCGTTTTGCTACTTCTTCAATAATTTGGGGTAAGTAGGGATTAAGCTCCTGAACATCAGTGAGCTTTTGTAGATTACAATTGAGTGCGTTTAAGTCTATGGTGCCGGATCTTCCTACCCCTGTAATATCAAAAATTGTATATCTAAGATTCGGAGGATTGATTGAAACATACAGTTTATTTTCTTCAAAAGAATCATTCTCTGGCATTAAAGCAAGTTGTGGTTCGTGCAGTTTTTCCATCACTTTTTGCAAATAAAACAAAGGAAGCCCTGAATATCTATAATATTCTTGTCCGGGTTCAAATTGATGATTCACCTCATTGGTCCAGTTATTTAAATCAAAACCGGTTTTATGAGCAAGAATCATGGCCGGCGTCAATGCATTAATACGTGCGATATCCTCTTCATTGATTTCTTCGTCCTTTTTCCATTTAAAACCATGTTGTTGACAAAAGTCCTTAAAAGGCAAAATGTCATTAAGCCTATTCATATCTAAAGAGAGCGTGCCAGTTTCTGCAAGTTTTAATACAAGATAAGCAAATACGGGTTTACTTAGTGATGCAGCGCCAAAGACCGTATCTTTATTCACGTCCCCATAGCCATGGGTTACAGGAGTGCCATTACCCAGCACGGTAGCCACACTTACTTGTTCTATATTGGCTTCCCTCCTAATCCATTCCACATCAGACTCTGTTCTTTTGGACTTAAAGGTCAATGAACTTAAACCTTCTACAAGTGAAGTGGCTAATTTAACAATTCTTGCTTTCATGCTGTTTCTCCTACGATGTTACTGTTCGATAAATCCATTATATCGAAATACAAATCGCCAATTGTATAAACTTTGTATATATTGAGTATGTTTAGACAGGCAATGGGGGATTTGTGGAATAATGAGCCCGCAGGACTACACTAATATTAAACCGCATAAAATGATAAACGATGAATATAAATATATTGTTGGTTGAGGATAACCTTAAGTTAGTCAAGTATTTAAAAAAAATGCTTACTGAAGAAGGGTATCATGTTGCTACAGAGTCTCGAGGAGATAGTGCTGCCTATCGTATCATTAGAGACCAGCCCGATTTAGTGATTCTTGACATCATGTTGCCAGGGATGAATGGTGAGCAAATTTGTGAAACAGTACGTGATGCGTATCGAGGTAAAATATTGATGTTAACTGCTTTGAACACAGAGCAAAATGAGGTAACCAGCCTTAAACTTGGTGCGGATGACTATGTCACGAAACCCGTTAAAGAAGAGATATTAAAAGCAAGAATTTCTGCGCTTTTAAGAAGACCCAGCTTAATTGCAGAATTTAAAAAAATTCAATTTGATAATTTAATTATTGATTTAATAAAAAAGAGTGTCCGTTATTGTGGAAACCCCATTGATTTAAGCCCAAGTGAATATGAGCTACTCGCTCTGTTAGCAAAGAATGCAGATACCGTTTTAAGCAGAGATAATATTGATTATGCATTACGTGGTCGGGAATACGATGGAGTGGATCGAAGTATTGACCTTAAGATATCACGATTAAGAAAGATATTAGGTGATGATCTGGAGAATCCTTATCGAATTAAAACGATTTATGGAAAAGGATATTTATTTTTATCGGATGCATGGAAAGATAAATGATAAAATTATACCTAAAAACAATTTGCGCTTCTTTATTGATATTATTTTTCATTCTTCTGGGTTTTTATCTCTCCTTTACTTACTCCATACGAGTAAGTTCCCAAAAAGTTCATGACATTTTAGGGATAGGCAATTTTTCAGTACTCGAACACCGATTACTTAAATCAAATGGAGCACAATTGTATATATCTATTTCGCGATCTCATGAGGAATTAAAAAAATTATTCCCACAAAACAATAATGCCGCCCAAGTGATGGCTATAAGCTCCCTACCCCTTACAGAAAAGGAAAAAGAACAATTGCTTGCAGGTGGTGTTGTTTATAAAGATGAACAAAATCTTATGTTTTTAACCTACAGTCTCCATGATGTCTATGCCTACAAGCGTCTGGGCAAGAGTCCTTATGTTTTGAAAATACAAGTAGGAACATCGATGAATGAGATCATTCAAAGTTCAACTTATCTGATGAGAATGCTCATTTTAAATTCGTTAAATGCTACCCCGATGAGCAAATGGAATGAAGCATTAGATACGCTCCAGCTACAGTATCAGATTCCTTTAGAACTCACATCAATTAACAGTACCCATATTGCTTATAAAACCAAAAATAAATTAATGAATGGTGAGGTAGATTATGACATTCCAACTGATGAGAACCCTATAACAACGATTTATTTTAAAATTCCTAATAGTGACAAAATAATACGCGTAGGCCCTTTAAACTACCCCTATTTTTCACTTCAATTATCAAAGATTCAAATATACTTTGTTATCACAACAACCTTTTTAGCTGTTTTTGCCGTGGCAGTTCTCACGTGGTTATTCAGCAGAAACAGCGCAAAAATACATAAATTAACGCAAGAGTACAGCCAAGGTCACTTTAATTATGAGGTGCACCTGAATCGCTTTTCAACTTTAAGAGGTGTCTATGAAAATGTTGTTGCTATGGGTAACAAAATAAATTTACTGATACAATCACAACAAAATATGGCACGATTTGTCGCACACGAAGTTCGTACTCCATTATACACCATACAATTGGCACTTGATTCCTTAAAGAAAATTAAAACTCAGTCCAGTGAAGAGCAAGAACATATTGAAAGCATCGAAGAAGATATCCAAGAATTAAACCGGTTGATTCATACGTTTTTACTCTATTCACAAAGTACGACCCATGAACTTAAAATAAATAAGGAACGACTTAATCTACGTAAATGGCTTGAAAATTTATTAAAAACGCATCAATCCTATGAAGTAAATGTGTTATTTAATTTCCAACAAAACGATAATGAATTGATATTTTTTGATCCGAAACTTTTATATCACGCAATAAATAATCTCATTAGTAATGCACTGAAACACGCCCGTAAAGAAATACTCATCAGTTTGGAATATCAAAATAAATCAGTGATTATTCGCGTAGAGGACGACGGCCCGGGTGTTCCTGAGCGGGATAGGGAAAAAATAGTAGAACCCTTTACAACATTAAATTCGACCGACACTGCAGGAAAACATATTGGGCTAGGTTTATCCATTACGAAATCCATATTGGGTTTACATGACGGAAAGCTTTCAATTAATGATTCGAAGACATTAAAAGGGGCGAGTTTTAGTATTATCTTGCCAAGAATAACTTGATTTGTATTATTAGTTAGACACAATGCTTAATTATAGGCCTCAGTCCAAAATCCATAAACGAGTCGTTCATCAACACTCGGCGCAAACCCTATTGATGTATTGACTAAGGGGAGATTGACCAAGACTTTAACATGGCTTTAGCAATGGATAGGGTATCTTTCTCTTGTGCTATGGGAGACGCATAGACAAATCTTAAATACTTGGGTGCCGTTTTGCGTTCGACCATAACAGCCAAGAGTTCATACCAAAAACCATCTACTGAATAAACGGCGATGACATAATATGCCTTTAAATTGCTGCCATCGGACGCTTTTATAGTTAATGGGCCCTCGTTTAAAAATTTAATGTTTTTATTGATGGATTGGGTAAAATCATTTTTCAGGTACGTTACATCAGGTTTTTCTTTAAATAATTCAATCACACTTTTGTACCTATCATCTAAGCTTGACACAAAAACCACCCAGGGTTTTTGAGGGATACCAAATTTTTGCACCCCTGAACTATCCAACCATTGTTTCCAGGCACTAGGATATTTAATCGTATACCGATTGCCTGGATCATAAAAAACCTGCTCTAGAGGGACATTATCCGTTGATAGCTCAGCGACTGACGAGGGCAGATTTGCTAATTCGGGTTTTACATATGAGGATTCGGGTTTAGTATTTACTTCACTTAAAGGAATGGTTCGTGTACACCAATCCAGGCAGGGCCTAAACGTTCCATTAGTGCATAATTTGCAGTCTAATAATTTTATAGTTCCTACATAATCATTTTTGATAGCAAAAATAAACGATTTTTTTTCTGAACATTGTACGCCCCACATCGCCCAGTTTGCTACTTCAAAATTAAGAAACTCTATTTTAACGATGTTACAAGGTATGTTCGTCGCACTAAATTGTTTATTAAAGAACGCTTTTCTATCCCCCTCAGAAGAACTTAACAAGTCCAGATTCGCTGCATTTGAATAGATATTGGATACAAATTGGGTTGCTGCTCTCGATATGGCTTCAAGCCCCTTTGGCGAAGCCTGATTTAAATTATTATTCGCTCCCACGCCGTAACTAAGAAAAAAAAATAATACCATCAAGAGCCATTTCATCATAATCATCTGATACCCATATAGAGATATAGAAAGTTTATGCAGTAAGTACCAATAAGTAAAATATAGAGAAACACCGGATCAAAATACTCAGGCAATTGCCAGGAACAATGAAAGGCAGCCTGGTTCCGGCCTTACATCTAAACTCAGGCGGCGCTTGCTTCATTAATGACTTTGAAAGAGATTTTATATGAGGAAACTCATCAATAAAATTGCCAGCTTTTTTTCTTAAACCATTGGAGATAGGTTATATACAGAGTGGTATAATTAAGTAATATATCATAAAGACTATAACAGGAGTTTGTGGTGAGTAAGGCTTTTACTAAAGAAGGTGATGAGTATACTGAACCAGAGCGTCCAGACTTAGGGTTACCCAGTGTCAAAAATTATATGACCCCTATTGGTTTTGCAATGCTGCAAACTGAATTACGTGATTTAGTTAGTAATGAACGGCCTGAGATTGTGAAGGTAGTAAGTTGGGCAGCGAGCAATGGTGATCGATCGGAAAATGGAGATTACATTTATGGAAAAAAACGTTTACGTGAAATTGATAGACGCATTCGCTATTTAACAAAACGATTGGAAAGCGCTGAAATAGTCGATCCGAAACTTCAGGTGGGTCTTACTCAAGTATTTTTTGGCGCCACTGTCCAATATATCAATGAAAATGGTGAATCCAATTCTGTCAAAATTGTAGGTCTTGATGAAGCAGATATTAATGCGGGAAAAATAAGCTGGGTTTCACCCTTGGCAAAAACATTGCTGAAAGCTAGAGTTGGTGAGACTAGGACCTTACGGGTTGGTGATGGAGAATGTAATTTAACAGTGACCAATATTTTTTACGAAGTATAGTTTCATGTTTAAATTCAAGTCATTGAACATGTCCGTTCCTAAATACGTTTTGTATTACGCATTTCGATGCGAAAGAGTTGCACATTGATTAATCACGTGGATTACAATAAAGAAAACGGATTACCTATTTGAATCAATGACTATAAATCAAGGAGATTGGCGCCTAGCCTGGTTGTTTGTAAACAGGATTTCCAATTTACATGTTTTCTTTAAGATAATGCCGAACCATCCCACAACTGGGAGTGGTTCGGTACCTAAGCGCTCGGAGCGTTCCATCTATCCAAAGTATGCAAGAAAATTAATCAAGTTAGGCCCTTTCATACTACCCCAGCCAGTTACAAGATCATAACCAGGTACTGCTGAAAAACTGCCGGACTGGCCGAAGATGATATCATGAAAAACAATACTATAAACGGATGATGCTCCAAGATAATAAAGAGTGTGGCTAATAAATCCAAGCGTCGTCTGGTGCGTGGCCAGTGTTTGTTGATTAGCCAGAGCTATATAGCCAGCCCACATAGGGGCCGCAAAACTAGTACCTCCCAAACGGTTTGCCGTACAATTTCGATTGGCGCACACATAAAAAGTAAAATTCGCATTGGCAGCTACATCTGGGCCATTGCGCAAAAATCTCGAACCATTATTGCTGGTATTTATCACTCCTGGAATAGTCTGCCATGGGGGGATTGGAACATTGTTTGGGGAAATACCGCCGCCGCTATGCGACCAGGCAGTTTCCGATTGCCAGGAACCGCCTGGACCAGTAGTAATTAAGTTGGTACCACCCACTGAGACAACATATGGAGAGTCTGCTGGCCATGCCGCCGCTCTGCCGCTCTGCGTCCAGGTAGAATCATCGCCCGATGCTACAAAAAAAGTTTGGCCCTGAGCCATCATTCTCACCCAGTACGGATTAAGGGTGTTTGGATCAGCAGGCGTCCATCCCCATGAACAGCCAATAGTAGTTGGTAGAGGATTATGCGATACCATAGAACTGAAAATTGCAGTATCGGTGGAGCCTATGTACATTACCAGGCTTGCAAGTCCAGGAGCCATACCAAGAGCTTGTGTCATATCAAGTGTTTGCTCGGTGTCATCACACGACGGATACACACAACTCGTTGGCGTACCGTCTGTGGAGAGCAAGATTATAGGAACCCTATTGATTTGACCAATGTTAGCGAAATATTGGTACAAATCAATCAGATCTGTACCAGCATACTCAAGCAACCCGAGATGTTGACCTGCGCCCGTCAGAGTCCCATTCACTCCATAGTAAGCGGCCCTCATGTCACTTCCTAAGAACGAGTTCAGAGGACCAGAACCCGTAATAGCCCAAGGTTCAACCAGCTCCTTATCTCTCTTCTTATACTGAGGATGAGGTATTGAATAGTTGTCCAAGCCAGAGATATGCCATAGAGGAAATGGCAAGTCCACTGTGGGCTCGCGATCTGGAGCATAAAATGTGCGGTTTTCTTTGTCGTCCTTGAACATCTGCATCGATATATTGAAGGTTTTCTCGATATTCGCTACAGAGCCCTCAATCTGAATGTCCATACCATCGCGGGAGCCTCCGACTACCTTAAAGCCGTGATCTTTGGCGAAATGAATTACAGTGTCATAGTCCTCCTGACTCGGACCAAATCTATCGGTAAACTCTGATACCGTTAGGAACTTCCGATAAAAGGGGCTTGCAGGGTTATAAAGTTCTTTTACAAAACTGTCTAATCCCTCCTGATCACGCAGTGGTAATACAATGTCGAGACGCAAAACTTTGGTCGCAAGCATAGGGCGCACATATGCCACACTTCCATTTGCAATTTCCGGGTATATATGGTGGGTTAGGAAATCTTGTGCCTGTACGGCAGTACTCGCCCCATAGAGGGCTATCGTTAATCCTAGAGCTATAGAAAATCTTCGTAAAGTTGTCTCGCCCAAGTGTTTTTCTGATCGCTGCATAAATACCTCCCTGTTATTTATTTAATAGCTGGTACGATAGTAAATATCAGAAATGATAACGCACTCCTGTCTCTCCATGTGGCTCAGCGTCCCATACTCCAGAATATGAATACTGCCGCAGCATGCGCTTGAAATGGTTATGAGGCCAAGGACAATCTTTTCATCTCATCATCTTTAATATCAAATAATAAGCAAAAAGATCCGTTGTCATTATAAAAATCTTTACAATACCATTTTTAAATGTATTTCCCAAAGAAAAAATATCACTAAAATTTTTTTAGACCAAATGTATTTTACTTCGGAGTTTTCTATTCCTGAGCACCTAAAAACAAAAGTGATCCCAGCAAACAAGACTTTAGAAGGTGAAGTGCTTTCTCCTGAAGAAGCGCTTAGAGGTTATAATGCTTTGCTGTGAATTAAGCCCATATAGTGGAGCGTTATAGCTCTTGGGCAGTGATAGATTTTAAACATCTATATCGGTATAGTTGTGACTATTTTAAACATAATAAGGAGATGGTTGTGGGCATCAAAGTTACGATAAAACTTGATAATGCAAAAATTAGAATTTATTTGGAAAGCAATGACGCAACAATTAATGAAATTGAGAATTATTTAAAAAAGCAAGGTTATAAAAACATTGATGAATGCATGAACGTCGAAGCAAAGACCCGCGAAAAGAAGCCTTCGGGTTACAGCCTGGCAAGTTATTCGATGGCATATAACACGAATGGAACAGAGAGTAATAAAAAGCTTACAATTGAATCCTGGTTTAAAATTGCAAAGCACTTTACCGATGAAACTCTTGCTACAGCAATTGAGAATTTGGTAATGCCTGTGCTCCCTCCTGTTAATGAGGAGATAGTGCTTCCTAAACCTAACATGAAAGTATCCGATTTAAAAAGTCGACACTACATCACTGCATTTGAACAAGATAACACACTTTTAGATGATGTTTTAAAGTTGGTACAGCATTTTGAATCAGTGGTATTAGATGTTAGAAAACAAGCTGGGCTTGAACATGACACGATTCCTAGTGATGTGGATGTCGCGTTTGACCATATATCACCGGCCATTCATGCAAAAGGGTTAGCAGTATTTGGTTTAATGCCAAAACCATCCAACTTCCCGAGTAGTTTGCCAATGAGTTCATATACATTTTCCTTAAGTAACAAGTACTAAGATATATCGAACAATATTAGCCCTGGTTGTCCGCAGCCAGGTGGAAATATGAGGGAAAAATCGCAAAAAATGATCTGCTCAGCGAGGTAGCCTGTTGGTCAAATTAATCATAAATATCTCAGTTAAAGAATCAAAAACGATAAAAAAAATCCATCCAATTATGAAATTGTTCAAAAAGTAATCTATTATATAAAAAAATGATGTAACTTTGATGTGTGTTGTATGTCTTTCAATATGTCTTTTGATAATCGATCTAATGAATTCTATTCCCTGGATCAACTTGATGCTAATTCTAAAAAAATTATAATCGATATTATTAGCGGAGCTAAATCATCCCAATCTGATGCTGCGATTGTTGCACAAAATGGTAAAATTCTAGGAGCGTATTTTTCAAGGCCGCACGTAGGATCAATTGAAGCCATGTCAGTGACCAAGTCAATCGTTAGCTTGGGTATTGGGATATTATATGACGCAAAACTGATTTCATTGGATGATCCGATTTTTCGGTTTTACCCAGAATGGAGGCAGGGGGAAAAAAAATTCATTACGGTTCAGCAATTACTAACACATACTTCTGGTATTCAGTCTGATCCAACAACCAAAGAGATTTATGCTTCTCCAGATTTTGTGCAACTCGCGTTAGCTGCAGAACTCAGTAACCATCCTGGAGAAGTATTTTTCTATAACAACAAGGCAATCAATTTATTAGCTGGCCTATTTAAAAAAATATCAGGTTTGCCAATGGATCACTTTATCGAAATCACCTTATTTCAACCCTTAGGAATTACTGATTATGCCTGGATGAAAGATTCTGCTGGCAATCCTCATGGTATGGCAGGACTGCAAATTAAAGCAGAAGATTTGCTTAAAATTGGTGAATTGATACTGAATAACGGCATTTGGAACGACAGGCGTATTATCAGCAAAGAATGGATTCGATTATCCATGAATCCAGAGCCACTCTCTAATCGCTTTGGCAGTGGAGTCACTTATATGTGCGGTTTGCTTTGGTGGGTAAAGATGCAACCAACGATGTATTTTGCTGAAGGATATCTAGGTCAATACCTTGTCATTATCCCTGAAAAAAATATTGTAGTAGTACGCCAGATGCAGGCATCAAAAAACATGCAAACAAATACGTTCCCTGACTTCTTTAACCTAGTGAGCCAATTGGCTGCTTAACTGAATCCAGGTAACTGCTCTGCATTTAGCTGTATGCCGGGGAAAAAAAGAGGTAGTTGAATTGCTTTAAGCAAAGGTGCTAAAACGGATATTGTGGATACTAGTATAAGACTCCGCTTGATTATGCAAATGCAAGAGGATTTACCGCAATCGCTGAAATGCTTACTAAGTTCCAAGAAGAACAGAAAAATGAAATTTCAGTGGTACCTGAACCAGTAAAATCTCAAGAGCAAATTAGTGTTGTTCAAAGTCAAATGGGCCTTTTTGATCATTCAAGAGAGAAAGTAAGCCCTACAGTAGTAACAGAAAAAAAGGTCACCATGGATATTTTCTAGAAGCCGATTGGGACGGTAGGATTTGAACCTATAACCCGACCACCCTACGCACGAGCCAGGCCCTTTGCTTAGCAAACCGCTGAGGTGCATCAAAGCTTATAGGGATTTCTTTTATTTACCTACCTATGAGTATAAAAATTGCAGCTACCAAAGCAACTACAGCGGTGATGGTGCTGGGAATTGCAACTCCAGGCGCCAAGATACCAAGAGCCACTATAATCAGGTAAACAGCGAGAAGAATAAAACCTATATTTTTGGTGAATTGCATCGTTTAATCCCTTATTAATTATGTTCCGAACAATAAACATCTAGAATGAACTTCTAATTACTCAGGATTAACTCTAAAGGGAATATACAATACCGTCAATATAAGATTAATTTAGTAAGATAAATGAAATAAAGTGAAATCCAGCAGTAGGTCATTTTCACCTGAGGTACCGTCAGTTTTTATAAGAGCCTCCAATAATTTTTTCGCCTACGTACCGCGCTTTATGCGCGGTATCCAGGGGAGCTTGCTTCAGAGAAACTCAGCAGTATATGACACAGGAAGGGCTTTGGGTGCTTGAGGAACAGATTATTGCGTGCCATCAAGATCAAGTTCTCCAAGAGGGTTATGGACCGGGTATAGGAGGTCATTAATGCTTCAAATGGTAATTAAATTCGCTTCGAGGCTATAAAACTCATAATGATGTCCACTGACTCATTGACTAAATGCTTTGACGTATCAATTACAATGTGCTTGCTTTCCCAAGGATCATAATCACGATCCAAAACAGCTTGCCATGTAGGCAGTTTATGACCTTCTATATCTGCAATGCGCTCTTCTACTCGACTTTGATGAACTTTTTCATCGGAGCAAATGAGTTCAATCTCAATAAAATCTGATTCAGTTTGTTTTGCCGCATCCTGCCAATCTTTACGCGTTATGGCAATCGGATTAACCGAGTCAGCCACAACATTTAAACCTAAGGCTAAATTCTCTCGAGCGATTGCATAACTGATTAAGTAACCCTCTGAACCGACTACCAATGAATCAGGATAGCCATCTAAGTTCATTAAAGTCTGCTCAATGGTATCTACTCTCAGATAGACTGCCTTTAAACGCTTGGCTATCATTTTAGAAATCGTCGTTTTGCCTGTTCCGGGCAACCCACCAAAAATAATTAACATCGCAAGATTACCTTTTATAAATGTTCGTAGAATTCCAACTCTACCCCTACGTCGCGCGGAAGCCGCAGGGCGTAGGCAGAGGTGGAGCCGCTTGTTTTTAAAAGCCCCACACTAGATTTTCTAAATCCTTCAAGCTTCTAACTTTATCCTGCCAATTAGGAATTCTTACCTGGATGTTCAAATTGCTATATTGGTGGAGCAGCATTAATGCAGTCAATTGATGACTTAACCTGTTTGTCAACTCATGCGGCAAGTAACCATAAGCCTTTAAAAATGTGTGCAGTAATTGCTTGTCGCCTTGTATAAGAAAAGCGCCAGGACCGAGCAAATCATACTCTGGCAAACCGAGCATTGCATCTCCAAAATCAATTAAACCACTAAGATGCCAAACGCCATCTACTTGCCCAACTAAAAAGTTCATCGGAGTATATTCCCCGGTTAAGAGAACTGGTTTTTTTATTTCCGGTAATGCCTCTTTGATTGAATCAAGGTAAGCAGGCAGCTGTTGCAGTAAAGCCGTTGAAAGTCCTTTAGCTCGATGTTGCTCTATGCAATGCGCTATTTGTTTTTCAAGAAATTGCGGCCAATGACAATCAATAGCCTCAAGTCCATGGATCGGTAAAGTATGCACTTCTCGAATGAGTGCTCCCAATTCATGAAGAATGACCTCTTTGTTGTTGTGAGCCATGTTTTCCCAAAGATTTTCTAAAAGCGTTCCCTCAAGTTTACTGATGATAAGATAAGGCCAACCAAATAGCTCACCTTCATGCTCAAGTATAGGCGTTTTGATCGAAAGCTTTCCATGCACATGCTTCAATACCAATCGCTCACTTTTAAATTGGCTTTGATGAAACGGCGGAAAAATTTTAATAACTTTAGTATCCCCATATGAAAAGACAATATTTGTCCCTTCAGAAAAGAGCATTAATGATGCTTCTGGTAATTGGTGTCTATGGATAATCGCTCTAGCGAGGTCTTCTTCAATATACTGCTTAAGTTTTTCATAGTCTTCAAAGGTATGAATCGCTGCGAGTGTTTGATTTAAAGTTGTGGTATCCATCAATTTAATCCTGATATATTTAATTGATTTGCAATTTTTGGCCAATCATAAACATTATTAACAAGAATTTATACTTATTCAGCGAAGTAACCCGTTTGCTTGTTTAAATTTCCTAGAATGAGATGTTGCTGCAGAGAAAGCTAACGTAGTCCCTAATCTAGATTCCGAATTTAATTCTACTTTTAATTATAAGTTCTTTTGAAGCTTGGATTTATAAACAACAAGTGTATCGAGCCTTAACCCTTATCTCCCTTATTTTGGGGTACATTATATTACTCTCTCCCGAAATATATTTTATTTCAAAATATAGCATTTTATTACAAAACACTATATTCTTTGTGCTTTGGAGAAAATATGGGCATAGTAAAAATTTCTGACGAGTTGCACGAAGCAACCAAACTGATGGCAAGAGCAATGAGCCGTTCAATTAATTCTCAGGCAGAATATTGGATTAGAATAGGGAAACTGGCAGAAGAAAACCCATCAATTACTTATTCTGAAATTCTCAAAATTTTAATAAACCAAGCATCATTAGGTGAAATACGCGATGTTAGTGAAGACTGCTGAAGAAATAGAAAAAATGCGAATTGCCAGTAATTTGGCTGCATCTGTACTGCAAATGATAGAACCTTACGTGGTTGAAGGTGCAAGCACCAATGAGCTTGAACGAATTTGTCGTCAATATATTCTCGAAGATTTACAAGCTATTCCCTCCACTTTAAATCATTATGGGTTTCCGGCATGCATTTGCACGTCCATAAATCATGTGGTTTGCCATGGCATCCCTTCCGATAAAAGACTTAAAAATGGCGATATTATTAATATCGATGTGACAGTACAAAAAAACGGTTATATTGGGGATACAAGCAAAATGTTTCTGGTTGGCAATGTAAAGCCTTTTGCTAAAAAATTAGTAGAAGTGACACAAGAATGCCTATATAAAGCGATTTCGATAGTGCGTCCTGGGACTCATCTCGGAGATATAGGCAGCATAATCCAAAAGCATGCAGAACAACATGGATATTCAGTCGTGCGAGAGTTTGGTGGTCATGGAATTGGGAGAGCAATGTGGGAAGAACCTGACGTGATGCATTTTGGCAAACCAAATACAGGATTACAATTACGGGCAGGAATGACTTTTACTATTGAACCAATGCTCAATTTGGGTAGCAAAGAAGTTAAAACTTTAGGAGATGGTTGGACTGTTGTCACAAAAGATCACAAATTATCTGCACAGTGGGAACATACTATTTTAGTAACAGATAGTGGACATGAAATCCTTACCTTAAGACCAGAGGAGCAATGTTAGATATCGCTCTACTCATTCACATCGATTTTGACTTCAACACCGGGGCTTGTTAATTTGCTTAATTTTACCGCATCCCAATTCGTCAAACGAATACACCCATGACTTGTCGAACGTCCAATTGTTTCTGGGTTATCCGTGCCATGGATACCTATCCCTGATTTATTTAAACTTATCCAAACGACTCCTACTTGATTATTCGGTCCTGGTGGAATATTAAAAAAATACTTGCTTCTTTTTCCTTTTTTTAACATTTTTTCGTCATATCTAAACCAGGGTAAAAAGGTAATTTTTACAATTTTCCATACACCTTTTGGTGCTGGAAGCTCGGTAGACCCTGGTGTTATGGGGAATGCTGCCAAAAGAGCCTCGTTCTCATAAACACTTAAAATCCGTTGTTTGGTATTTATTTTTATCACACGTTTTGCGAATTCTGGTTTTTGCTTTGCAAACATTTTTGGTTTCAGTTCTTCAATGACAAAAGGGTCAACATTGGGGACTTTAAGTATATCGCCAGCTTTTAAAGTATTTATATTTTTTCCTGGATTAAGTGCTTTTAATAAACGTATATCACTATGAAACCGCTCGGCTACAAACTCTCCATAACTGGCATAGGGAATAAATTTCTTTTGGGATTGCTGCTTCGGTGTTTTAGGTACTTTTCCAATAAATTTTTTATCCGATTCTTTAATTTTATATTCGGTATAAAGAGGATTAATTGAACTAATGGGATGTTTTAGGTTTGCCTTTTCCTCTTTGGAGATTTTATCTAATAAAGAAAAAACAAAACGTGTAAACTGTCCATTAACCCCATCTATTTTTCCAGGACTAAAATTGTTTTTATCCAGATAAATTTGTAGTTTTACAGTCTGATCAGAATAAAGAGGATCCGCTGCCGTTATAAACGGCGAAAAAAATAAAATAGAAAACCAAAATAAAAATATCATTACTTCCTTCATAATAATAGTTTAGTCCATTTTTTCGGGCCTATCTCGAACACTTTGATCTTCTAGCTACAGATCAAGCTTATAGGGATAGAAGAAAAATTATTGTTGTTGGAATTAAACATGGAGTTTAGCTATCCATCATTGCCGGGCAGGTGCAGGGGTAGCAACTGTCCCTTGATCACGTCTCTGCCTATACCCGGGGCTTGTCCACGGGGTCCGGGGCACCGCCGCAGACCCAACATGCTTTCTTAAGACTGGTTCGGCACTCTTAACCGATGTCGTGAGCGTCTATTATAAACGGAACATAATACCTTGCTCAGGTTTAATTAATTCTACGCCAATATCATTTTCCTGAGACAATTCGTTGATAACCTGCATTCGTATATCTTTCCTGGAATTTGCAAGATCAACTAATCTGGGCTTGATATGAGTAACAACAACTGGCAATCCCCGTAGTGAGTTTCTTAAATCTAAAGGATCCACAATCCACGCCAATTGTCGCAACTCAAACATAAATAAGTTTGGTTTTAAATGACCAAATAATTTATCACCTGGCTGTGAATTTAAAAATGAACACTCCAGCATGATGGCATGAAGCTGCTTATTTCTTATAAGTGGTGCAATTTCTTTCCAAATATTCCCCATGTTTGTCGATTTTTCAATGCTGTCAGCGCCAGTATCACCAAAATATAAGATATATTCCGTCTTATAACGTATTAAAAAAGCACTTGATGCCATGCCACCATGACTCAAAGGGAACGCTTTTACGTGCAAATCAGTATTAGGGATAGCAACCCACTGTAGTAATGGCATAGTTTGATAATGCTGATAATTCAAGTGCGGAATTTCCCCTCTATCGCCAAAATTCCCCCAAACCGACCAATTAAAAATATTTTTCTGCAATGCGTGCATTGTTTCTTCGCGCGCCATAATTGTTTGCTGCTCTCGCAATTCAGGTTGCGCCATCACAAGTCCCATAAGATGATCAAGATGTGCATGGGAAATGAGGTAAGTCGGGATATGTTTTTGCAGCAAATCCTCAACATTTTTATTACGCATTGGTTGCCTACCGACTGCAACTTCAAGCCCATGCACCAGAGTACCCGCATCAAGAACTGTATAATTTTCGCTCTCATTAGTCTTTAATAAATAAGCTGATAAATTTCCATCTTTCAAACCACCATAGACTCCAAGAGGAATAATTTCGAAGACAGGCGCACAATATGCTGCAAGAGACAACAAAAAAATAAAAATTGTAATCAAAAACTGGCGCATGTGAATTTCCTTTAAAATTAATATATTCAAACCTGCCCCATATACACAGTATGAGTCGTAATACATGATTGCGAGCTGCATGAGTGGCCATATTCTTCATTTCATCATTATATGCGCAATGGCCGGATAGGTGAACATTGGATAGCTTGAGACTGAGGCATGTTAATGGCTTGCATTTAGGAGAATGAAAACCTTGATTATGCCGCGCTTCATCAAGGCTACGCTTGCTATGTTATATATCCAGGGTCTATTCCCTTTGGCAACTTCCTAAATCCAACTTTCATTGGCAGTAAACACTATGGTTAACCAGCGTTGCGGGCTCTCTCCTCCCATAGCAACAGCTATTTCGTGACGAATTACATCCAATGAGTCAATAGTAGAAATTTTATATTCAGGTGGGACAACAATATGAATTTCAATAAACTGGGCCCGCCCAATTTTGGCTACGTAGCTTGAATAGGTCTTAAATTCATATCGTATGATGAGATCATCTAAAAATAGTCTTACTTTCTCATCAAGACTAAATGGGGCTATGAGAAAAATATCTTTCATTGCATTACGTACTGTCGACATCGGTACAAAAAACAAAAAGGTAGACATAATTGCTAACACAAAAGGATCAACAAAAGGAGTAAGGTGTTGGTATCTGCTCCCTTCCATTAATTGGGCAATGACAAATGCAATTAAGAGGGCTAATGAAATCGATCCTGACATGAGCCAACTATGGGCATCAAGCCTTAAAAATTCAGAATTAATTTTTAAGTTTTTATGTCGCACATAACCATACATACCCATGGATAATAAGGACATAAATGAAGCAACAATTAGCGCCATGTCAAAATTCATTTCTCTCCCGCCAGACAATATACTGCCAATGGCATTTATCAAAGCATAGGCTGACACCAAGATAAGTATGCTGCCGTTAAAAACCAATACCATTGGTTCAACATGCCAATAACCATATTGAAATCGGCGATTACCTTCACTGGTCAAAAGTCGGGTAACCAAGAGCGCAAGAACTGACATGACTGCATCAATCATGTCAAACATACCATCAAACACGATAGCTAATGATCCCGATAGCAGGCCACATACGATACCTATCAGTGATAAAAAGGAAGTCATCACTATGGATAATTTTAGAACGCGTTGTTCCATCGCGCTCTCGGTGATAGTCAAAGTTATCTCCTAGCGTTAAATAAGTTGAGATGTTAGCTCTATAGCATTTTGAGATTTATTCAGTTGCATTTATTTCCAAGGCGTCAGACTTCTAAAGCTTTGGTTTAGAATTAATCAAAATTATAGCGACAATGGACTTATTATAATACACCCATTGAAGTATTCATATTTTGCGCAAACGCAGGTACTGCCTTTAGTCGTGTCGATCGGCCTCCCTTGTTACATACTCTATGTTTTGAGCAGGTTTCACGCTTGTTTCAATGATATGTTTGATAAGGGAGGGGTATTTGTATACCTTGTCTTTATCGAATATTTTAATTGCTAAAGTAGCAATAAGAAAAATTTTTAATGTACAAGTCGTAACGCAAAATTCAAGACTTGCCCCCTTATGTGTTATAGAAATTCTGTTTTATTAGACCACTGCACATTGAGGTGCTATAGTTACAAAATATTAGCTCGACTAACGAGCTATAGTTGAGTGTACTTTTGGGAGATCAAGGAATGAAAACTATAGTACGGGTTTTAAATATAATGTTAGCTACCTCCTTAATGCTGACTTTGTTTGCAGAAAATGCCAATGCTAAGGTATTTAAAAAATGCACATATATTGCACAATACGAGAATGGCAAATATGCTGAAGTTACAAAATCAGGTAAGGCTTTAAAAGCATCGGATGCCTGTGCTGAAGCGAAAAAAAGATGTGATAAAAAACTTAGTAAATTATACAAACAAGGTAAACTTGCACGTGGCGCTGCTTGCTATAAATACGGTGGTGAAGTGCATTAATAGCATAATAGGTTGGGGCAAAATAACCTGAGGGATCTTCAGTTTTTCATTTTAAATTTCCCTACGTACTGCTTAAATTTCTCTACGTACCGCGCTTTATGCGCGGTATCCAGAACGATATTTTAAGATGCCGCTGAGCATTTCTATAGCAACATCCCCTGGATACCGCGCATAAAGCGCGGCAGGTAGGCGAAGAAATAAGTGCGGTATGTAGGCGAAAAAAATAAGCACGGTACGTAGACGAAAAAATTAGTGGGTTTCTCATCAAAAAATTGACGATACCTTAGGCCAACAAACCTGAGGGATCGTCAGTTTTTCATTTTAAATTTCCCTACGTACCGCTTAAGTTTCCCTACGTACTGCTTAAATTTCTCTACGTACCGCGCTTTATGCGCGGTATCCAGAACAATATTTTAAGATGCCGCTGAGCATTTCTATAGCAACATCCCCTGGATACCGCGCATAAAGTGCAGGTAGGCGAAGAAATAAGTGCGGTATGTAGGCGAAAAAAATAAGCACGGTACGTAAACGAAAAAATTAGTGGAGGTTTCTCATCAAAAAATTGACGATACCTTAGGTCAACAAACCTGAGGGATCGTCAGTTTTTCATTTTAAATTTCCCTACGTACTGCTTAAATTTCCCTACGTACCGCGCTTTATGCGCGGTATCCAGAACCAATATTTTAAGATGCCGCTGAGCATTTCTAGAGCAAGATCCCCTGGATACCGCGCATAAAGCGCAGGTAGGCGAAAAAAATAAGCACGGTACGTAAACGAAAAAATTAGTGGAGGTTTCTCATGAAAAAACTGACGTTACCTCAGGGCAAAATGACCTCATCTACCCTACTCATTTTGTCGGCCAGGCTATTAGTTAATATTTGCTGGTTTAGTTGATGAGCTGCATGATTGCCATATCCTTCATTTCACTCTGGAGAATGAAAACTTTGGTTACGCTATGCTTCATCAAGGCTAGGCAAGGTACTATTTCTAGAAAGATAATTGAAACCGTTGCATAATCACACGTTCATTGGGGCGGTTCCTAACTTTGCTTGTCGAAGCGGTTGCATAGTCACCAGCGGTTAAGCATCCAGGTGTCTCAGGAGCATTTAATGCTCCTGTTGAACAACCACCAACAAAATTAGTTTGATCATATTCTGTCATAATGACCATATTTCTATTTAAAAACCAATTAATCCCTACTCCCCAGGTGTTCGCTCTTTGTACGGATAGCCTAGGATCAGAAAAGGTGTAATTAGTTTGCTCTTCCTCGGCAGAAAAAGAATTAAAAATACGATTGTCCAGCGCTAATTGTGACCACCTCGCGACTAATTGAAACGCGCCCCATGCTCCCCTCTCTCTAGGCGAGAAATTGCGATTAGGTTTTAACGACCCGAGCGTGAAGGCTTCTTGAGTCAAATTATAAACTACTTGCACTTCTGCCGCGTGATTTGTCACTTCAACGAATTGAAGATCATCAGCGTTGGGGAAAACAAGCCCTTTAGACAGGGTTTGCTGAGTTTGTGTCCATTCCCCAAATACGCCAAAAGGACCCAGGAACCAAAAAGCTTGAGGATGAAGTCTTTTTCTTGGGCCATTGCCGTGTACATCCGTTTCATAAAAGAAAATTGGATTTTGGCCAACAGAGACTAGAGCTGGTGGATTGCTTTGATTGTTTACCTCTTCTGTACTGCCAGCGATGCCAAATCCTAAATTTCTTAAAAGCGGCAAAGAACCGTTTAGAAATGGATTAGTAAACAAACGAAGTTCAAATACTTTATTCGCTAAAGTTGCTGTCTCTGAATTAAAGGTAGTGGGTGTAACAGGATTTAATCCGGGATTGGTATTATCAAAAGACCCTGTTAATACCCCAACTTCATAAGAAAACCAGTCATTGAATTTATTGTACTTATAATTATAAGGAGATTGATTGGTTTTTCGCTTTGGCCCCACAGCTCCGTAGAATACGAAACCATATTCTCTACTTGGCGCCATCATCGTTGCATAGCCACGTTCAACTGTATTGTTCGTAGCGGCCCCTCTCAATCGATCAAATCCTGTTAAGAGGCTTTTTTGTTTGCCAGCTCTTAAACTGAACACTTCAAAATAATGCAAATCAATGAGGGCATCAAATAAGCGAGTTTGACCTTGACCAAAATCCGGCATGAAATAGAAATCATTATATTTTAAAAAAGTACCATTAAAAATGGGGCGTACACGTCTCATCCAAAATCGATTCACATTATCCTGGTTAATCATATCGGTACTTTCAACACCATTATTTATGGTTAACCCCCTTACATTGAAAAAGGCATCTTGGTCAAATTGATAAAGCCCATGCAGAAATAATTTGTTTTGGTTATCATTTGAAATGAAGCCAAAGCCTTCTTGGCTCGCTATCGCATGGCCATAGTGCGATATATTCTTTTCTTTTTCATTAGGAGTTCCGGCCACAATAATTTGACAGAAAGAGAACAATAAGCTTCCTAACAAAAATCTAAAGCAGTGGGAATTTAGATTTATCGACACGACACGATCTTCCTTAATCCTTAACAGAAGCCGGATATTGCCAGAAATTGTAGATGAGTGCAAAACACAAAAATGAACTATCCCCACTCCACTGAGTTCGCAATTTATTTTATCCTTGCAACTCTCATTATTCCAAGCAAAATAAAGATGGGGAACAAGCGTAGCCTTGATGAAGCCCAGCGTAATCAAGGTTTATTATTTAAATCTATTCGTTAATATTTGCTGGTTTAGTTGACGAGCTGCATGATTGGCCATATTCTTCATTTCATCATTATGTGCACAATGGCCGGATAGGTGAACATTGGCAAGCTTGAGACTGAAGCATGTTGATAGCCTGCACTTCGGAGAATGAAAACCTTGATTACGCTGGGCTTCATCAAGGCTACGCTTGTTATTTTTAAAAGCAATTTTGCGGATGCGCGTAGTGAGCGGTACAAGGCGGAGATTTTTTCTTATATGCAGGACAAAGAATCAAAGAGGAACTAACAACATGCTGAAAACAAGTCAAGCGAGTGAAAACTTGTGTCAATCTGGTATCCGTGCGGCGAGCACGGAGTGTGAAAAAATTGGCGGCATTAATTTAGGTCAGGGTATTTGTGATTTACCTACACCTGAGATAATCAAACAGGCCGCTGTACGTGCGATTGAACAAGAGAAAAATGTATATTCTGCTTGTGAAGGGGTATTCAATTTACGCCATGCTATTGCCAATAAAATTCAAACTTTTAATAAAATCCCGGTTCATGCCGAAACAGAAATTCTGGTGACCCACGGATCTACTGGCGCCTTTATTTGTGCGACGATGTCTTTATTTAATCCAGGTGATGAAGTTATTTTGTTTGAACCGTTTTATGGCTACCACAAAAATATTTTGGAGCTGTATCAAGTTAATGTTAAAGCGGTACCTATTAATTTACATGATCTTAGCATTCAAATCGATGATCTTAAAAAAGCGATAACTCCTAAAACCCGCGCGATTATCATTTGCACACCGTGTAATCCTTGTGGCAAAGTTTTTTCTGAGCACGAATTATTAGCGATTGGCGAAATTGCAGAACACTATAATTTAGCAGTGATCACTGATGAAATTTATGAATACATTACTTATCCTGGCTATAAACATGTGTCATTTGCTAGTTTAAAAAATTTTAAAGATCGCACCATCACGATTTCAGGATGTTCAAAAACGTATAATATGACGGGATGGCGTTTAGGTTATGCCAGTGGTCCGGCACATGTAATTGCAAAAATGGCCTTGGTTCAAGATTTATTGTATGTGTGTCCTGCGACCCCGTTACAGCATGCGGCGATCGATGCTTTCAAATTACCAGAAAATTATTATCAAACGATGTGTCAAAGCTATTTGGAAAAACGGGATCATACTGTTCGTGAGTTACGTGACATTGGTTTTGAGGTGACGGTTCCTCAGGGAGCTTACTATATTATGGCTGATTTTTCCCGCATGGGTTTTAAAGATGATGCCGCCATGACACGCATATTACTTGAGCGGGCAAAAGTTGCAGTGGTTCCTGGACGCGCTTTTTATCTAAATCCGGATAAAGGAAAACATGTGTTACGTTTTTGTTACGCATTGAGTAAAGAAAAAGTGGCGCAAGGTTTAAGACAGATAAAGCAAGGTCTGCTGCCATGTCCTTCCTAAGATATATGTTCCACTCATAGCATGTTCAGGAAGATCTGCTGAAACATCGTAAGAGTGTAATAGCAACAAGCATAACCTGGTTGCAAGCAACCAGGACTTCTATTTAATCTGCCTATTCTTATCCCCTGAACTTCTCCGCCCCCTTATTGGCTAGAATATTGTCACGTGCATACCTATGGAAATCCGAGTAAGGCGAAAAAGCCTCGAAAATTCTGTGTCACCGCTGGAAATCCTGGCTGCAAGCAATCCGGCTGTGCTTCCTCAAATGGATGAGTTGAAAACCCTTCAACAATCTTTTGTGAATTATAAAATTTAGATAGTGAACTGAAACAAATTATTATAAATTAAATAGTGGAATAGATAAAATTAAGATAAATATGAAATCATCCTTAGAGTTGAAAATATTAGTAGCCATTGCTCTTTTATATACTATTGCAATTTCTCAATATATTTTATTTCCTATATTGTTATCTTTTCTTTTATATTTATTACTTAGTCCATTTATGGAATGGCTTGTCAAAATTAGGATTCCTAAAGTTATTGCTTCAGCATTTATTTTAAGCGGCATTCTCGGCATTATTTCATTAGGAATTACTTTCATAATTCCACCTGCTACAAATTGGATCATCAATGCATCAGATAATTTCAAAATTATTGAGGGTAAATTTAGAACAGTAAAAAGTTCATTAGGGGAAATCAATAAAGCTGCTGAAAGTGCTCAATCCATGGCCGGTATAGACCAAAAAAAGAATGTGATTGTAACGTCTAACGTCAGTTTGGCACCCTCTCTATTTAATTTAACCACTGATATAGTTATTTCTATTGGTACCGTTGTGGTTTTGCTTTTCTTCTATTTAATGTATTTTAAGTCTTTTATACAACAACTAGAACTACTTATTTACAAACGAAAAAAATCATCGGCACCAGAAAATCTATATATTCTCACTCTTAAAAATGAAGTTTCTAAATATTTATTCACTTTTTCGATTATATGTTTTTGCCTTGGATTAGTAATGGCTTTAGTATTTTGGTTATTAAACGTGCCGAATGCTCCTCTTTGGGGTGCCATGGTGGCTATACTCACATTTGTTCCTTATCTCGGCCATTTAATTGGTATCATTATAATTTTATTTGTTTCATTAATAACATTTGATACTTATCTGCAAATTTTTGCACCGCCTGTTTTATATTTTTTAATTACCGTAATAGAAGGCCAACTCATAACTCCTATTTTTCTAGGAAGACGTTTAAAATTAAATCCTCTTTTAATTTTCTTAACCATTTTGATTTGGAGTTGGTTATGGGGCTTCGCGGGTGCGATTATTTCTGTTCCAATTCTTGTAACCCTTAAAATAACATTGGAATTTATGCCCTCTTTATCAAGATACGCTGTTCTACTTGAAAAATAAGAGAATCAATGGGGTCAGACCTGTAATATCCCCCAATAACTATTTGAATTTATTGAAAATCAATTGACACGTATTTTGTACTTTGATCCAATTATTGTCGCCAAATCTAATAGGTAATAAAAAATGCGTGTCGAGCAATTATTATATAAACAACTTCAAAAATCAGTTGGAATTCACTGCAAACGCTTAGCTATTCTGATGTGTGCAGTAACAGCGGGAATGAAAAGGGATGTGTTACCGTCACTGGTTTAGGTCGGAGTCTTCGCACGCAGATTAAAATTAGGTCATCATTATTTTCTACACTGTATAAGCTAAGAAGATCTAATAATTAGATCTTCTTAGTGAATGAAATTGGGGTAATTATGGACCAGTAGGGTTTACTTGATTGGAATCGAGAGTAACAGCCCCATTTAGTGCCCAAGCTCTTCCGTTTAATATTGCACCATTATTGAGGGTGATGCTGGCAAGTGCATCAATGATTCCATGAAAGGTACTACCAACCCCCAGAACGGCTGAACTGCCAACTGCCCAGCTAATATTATCATTTAAAATCCCACCACTAGTCGTCACGATTGTACCAACACCTGTTGTGAGAGTAGAGCCTATCTTGAACGTGTAGGATTGTCCTAGTAAACCTGCAATATTTAGGTTAGAGGCAATTTGAGCACTTGATGCAAAACAATAAACGCCTGGTCCGTTCGTATTGAGCATTGTTTGTGTTATCACCGTATCACCTGGACCGAAACTAAAGTTACAAGCCAATCCGTTAAGCTCAGTGAAATAAGCACTGGCTTGTATTTTTGTACCAGTCGCATGAGCATTATTAATGTTGATGGCTCCATTGATAACAACACCAGGAGGGAAACCAGTGACTGATGATCCGGGCGTAAGATCTAAATTGCCATTCACTAACGTTGGTCCCGTGTTTGTCACTGTTGATGCCCCAAGAATAGAAGTACTAAAGAGAGGCTGAGGCGGCGCTCCTGGGACAGTGGGAGGAAAACCCGGGACAGGGGGTACGGGGACTGGGGGGATAAAATCTGGAGGAGGGAGAGGGCTTGGCGTAGAACAGAGGCTTACCAGGGAAGTAATCGCTGGAGCATCTATTTGAACCTGGCGAGTATCAATCCCAACCTGGAGGACTCGGTTGAAAGTACCTGCAGCCAGTGGCAGGAGTTGCAAGCTAATGTTGCAGGTAGCACCTGGTGCTAAAAAACTGCCGATGACGCAGCCATTCGTAGGTGTTGGAATAATGGCCGTAGCAGCGGCAGGCAATGGATCATTATCTTGAATCCTAATATAATTTATCTTCAAAGCACGTGGCGTATCGTTTCTTAAGGTATAAATGCCAGTCAAGGTTGCGTTTTGGCAAAGATCTCCAAAAATGGGGGGATTTATAAACGTTGCGTCACATTTTGCAAGGGATGTGCCACCTTCAGAAACACCGCGACAGGATAGTGCTTGCGTTGCTAAAGGCAGTAATAAACCTAAAATTACCACTCCATGCTGAGCTTTCTTAAACATCATGTATCTCCTTGTAATTCCTGGTGTAGTTATATTGCTACATGCAATCCAAATAATGCTGCTTGTGAGGTCAGGTTAAAACTGGCTGGAACTAAGACAGGTGCGGTGATAGTACCTGTAAATCCAGTACCAGGTGTTTCCACACTGCCCAAATCCGCATACAAGTACTCTATAGAAAGAGCAAAACGGTTATTGAACGCATAGAAAAACCCACCACCAACTTCCCAAGCGAAACTTGAACGTGTATTGGAATTGAGATCTAAAAATTGATCCGCACAAGGGATACTGCTACGATCCGCATCACGATAGCCTACACGATTCCAGGCATTACCTATACCGCCCTTGGCGTAAAGTGAATATTGTCTCTTAGAAACAACAGTTAAGGCCCCATCAACCATCAGACGATAACTTCTTATTGGCATGTTAAAGGTCATCTCATTAAAAGCAGGATCACTAAAACGCCAAACATCTCCTTTAATGCTGCTTTGACCGAGGTAATATCCGTTTAGTTCAGGCTCTATAGCGGTAAACCATTGAACATGGTCGGAAAAGGGGTTGTAATGGCGCAAATGATAAACATAGCCAACCCCTAATTGCGCAGCGAATGTATCCCACTGATTATTATTGGTTTGTACAAGCCTGTCGGTTTCACTGCTGGTCACCCCTAAGTAACCATCACTTGCACTTAAACTTGCAAACCCAAGAGCGCCTATAATATCTATATGGTTAGGGGCAGTTGGTTCTACACCATCTTTATCACCAATAATGACTTTAGTGTTAATTTTAGGTTTATCTTTTGATACATGCACTGTTCTATTAGGCTCATGAGCCATTGTGTTTAAAGGTACATGCGAGGAGCTACTCAATGCCCTAACCTCGGCGACTGAATTCAGCGGACCGATGATTACAACATAGTATTTGCTCGTTGCTTTAACAGTTACTGGTTGATGGAATTTTTTTCGTAATTGCTGTTTATAGAGACTGGCATTTTTTATATCTTTAAATGTAGCGGCTTGAACGTAAAATGGACCATTCGCACCTTCTTTAACGTGTTGTGTATTAGATAAACCATAAATCACCTTCGCATGGGAATTTGAAGGATTATTTGGATGGATATTCGAGGCGAATGAACTAAAAGCTACAAACATTGAAGCAGATAAAATACCAGTATATGAAATAGCCCATCTCATAGATAATATCCCTATATTATTTTCTAGTAGTTGGAAACTATATTTGAATTTTAATCAGAAAGATATCCCCATTTACCTCTATATACTCTCTGTTTTAAAAAGATAACTTATCGCGATACATTAATTAAAAGGGTATTATGGTATTTGAGGACTGATTTAAATGACATAATATTAATTCTAAAATTATCCCGGGACAGGGAAAAGTCAAAACTTATCAGGCGAAAGAAAATCTAGCATCACGGACTCTTCCCCATTGATCAAGTCGTAATGTAAAATTCAAGACATAACCCCATATATTTACGCTGGCTTATATTTGTAAATTATTAAATCTTTAAGATAATATTTTTCTCGTTGTCTTTGCCCCTTAATTAAACGACTTTTTATCTCTGTCTGCTTTCCGGGTAATGAGACTTTTAAATATTATTTTCGACGTGGCTACCTACCCTCTCATTGAGCTATTCCCTTATAATTGATTTGAATTATCATATACTTTATCATTTCTTCTCGAAATCAACCCAGAGTAAGAAACAAATGCAGAATGTAACAAAATGTTTAGCTATAGCCCTAATAACGCTGATTCCTACCCTGTCTTTTGCAACTCTAAGACCATTTACTAACAGAGATTGCCCCGCTTTAGCAATGCCTAAAACGGTCTTATTAGTTCACGCATCATGGTGCTCACATTGCAAGGCTTTTTTGCCAATTTATGGGCAAGTTTCTGATAAAGAAAAATACAAGGATTGGATTTTCTATCAAATGGTAAATGATAAATTTGAAAATGTTTGTGGTACTGCTATTAGAGGCGTTCCTATCACTTTTAAAAATAATATGAAAAACAATTTTATGGGAAACAGGTCGCAATCAGCCCTGGAAGAATTTTTAGATTCAAATGCATAAAAATAGACTTTGAACAGCACTAAATGTGATAAGCAAGCCTGGTTGCTCGCAACCAGGACTTCTCTTTAAACTCCCCCGAACCTCCCCAGCCCAATTATTGGGTAGAATGTAAAATCAATCGAGTCTGCCCCAATTGATCTTTGTCGCCACAATCACCCAGACCAGAATCCTTAAATTGTTTCATGCGTCTTAAGTAGGGGTAAATGATTGACTAGGACTCAAGTAATCCGTCATTAGTTTGAAAATAAATGCAATAGCTACCATGCTCACGGTGAGTAACGCAAGGGAGGAAACAAATCGATTTGGGTGGAGAGAATGCATATCACATAAGTCATCATAGATACTTGCCATTGTTGCATAAATACCCGTACATTGCTCAAAAATATCTCTATATTCATCCTCATCCAGAGTTATTTTATCCACTTGCTTCATCATATCTCCATAAAGAGCTATTGGATTCTCCGTAGATAGAAACGAGGCTGCAGGGAAAAAATCATATTGGTTTGCTGGTATTTTATAAGAAGTCAAACGATTGCTGGGATTAATATATTTTGATTGAATAATATTTCCACCATGCATAAAACCGGCAACATGAAGTAAAAAATGGGCAAGTAATGCTTTGGGCTTTAATGTTTCTATTTTTTCTAGGTAACTTTGGGTTGTTCTGGCTTTCATGTGCTCCTGAATTGTTTCAGGTTCAACCCCTAATTGTCGCAAATCCTCTTCTATAGCTGAGGTACGCCATAATTGTTGAAGATAAGATAAAGAAAAAAATGCATTAATTTCTGCTTTATTAGTTCCTGATAAGCTCTGTAATTGCGTTTCTATTGCTTTAATAATAAAAAAGTGTTGGATCAATCGTGAGACGTACAAATCTTTGGGGATTTTAGGATTTTTAAACAGATATTCTGTTTTAAAACGGTGGTGCTCTGCTCTTTCATGCGCATCAGTACGTTGCCCAGGTTTTCCATTTTTGTATGTAGATGTTAATAAAGCTTTGCTAAACATGGCATAAAACTCCTGTCTCGAGAAAGAACTGCATTGCTGATGGATGATCATCGAAGCATCGTATTATATTGAAGATTAAGTTCGCTAACAATATTGAACCCTACTAGATTTTTCGTTGAAATTAAACATGTGTAGATGCGATTTTTCTCTTGCTCTCCTGATTAATTTTTCAAATAATTAATCAATGGGGTCAACCCTATATTATTGTAAAATAATGCAATATCATCCGGTTTATTCAACAATACCCCATGTAATGTCAATTAGTTAAGGAAAGTTATGATTGTTATCTTCGTCCATGGCTGGAGTGTCACACATACCAATACTTATGGAGAGCTTCCTCAATGGCTTGAAAGTCAGAGCAAAGTTGGAAAGCTGACTATTCAAGTGGGTAATATCTATCTTGGACGCTATATCAGCTTTGACGATACAGTAACAGTCGACGATATAGCACGTGCATTTAATCATGCAGTGCGTGATGAAATTGCTGATAAACTGCGCAACGGAGAGCGTTTTGCTTGTATTACTCACTCTACCGGAGGCCCAGTTGTCCGTAAATGGATGGATTTATACTTTAAGAATAATCTTGCAAAATGTCCATTGAGTCATCTTATCATGTTGGCTCCCCCCAACCACGGTTCTGCGCTTGCTCAACTGGGTAAATCCCGGCTAGGTCGTATAAAAAGTTTTTTTGAAGGTATTGAACCAGGACAGCATGTGCTTGATTGGCTTGAGCTTGGAAGCAATATGAGCTGGCAACTTAATGAAAGTTGGCTTGATTACGATTGTACTGCTAATGGTATCTATGCGTTTGTCCTTACGGGCCAGAAAATTGATCGCCAACTTTATGATGCACTTAACTCCTACACGGGAGAAGCCGGGTCTGATGGAATTGTACGTGTAGCTGCTGCAAATATGAATTACAGTCTATTAAAGTTACATCAGGAGGGAAATAATGGTGAAAATCTGGTTGTCTCCAAAATGACCCGGACAAAGCAATTGGCATTTGGGGTTCTGCCTGGGTGTTCGCATTCCGGTAAAAAAATGGGAATTATCCGCAGTGTGACTATGGCCAATGCCGCTACTCATCCTACGGCTATATGGGTCTTGCGATGTCTTCAAGTAAAAAATCGTGACTCCTATAGTCAATTGACCAAAGATCTGGATAAGCTTACCCAAGAAACCCAGAAAAATGAGCATATAGAACGTGTGCAGACGCTTATACATAAACGCGAGTACATCACCAATCGCTACTCTATGATTATATTCCGGCTGATTGATGACCGGGGCAATCATCTTGAAGATTATGATCTTTATCTAACTGCTGGACCTCAATATAGCGAGTATGCGCTTCCTACAGGTTTCTTCGCAGACCGTCAGCGTAACCAACATGATCGGGGAAAACTGACTTATTTTCTTGACTACGATATCATGGAGTCCGGGATTAATACCCCAAAAATGCAGGGTAACCTGGGATTCCGTATTAAAGCATACCCTGAGTCAAGTGACCAGGCACTTGCCTATTACAAGCTACTCGATTTTCATTCCTCGCTCGCTGACATTAACAAAATTCTTCATCCGAATGAAACAGTAATGGTTGAAATCATGCTTCAGCGACGAGTAGATAGAACGGTCTCCCGTATCACCAACAACCTTACTCCGGCAAAAATCAGTGTGAAACCTACTGGCAAAAAGGTAGATTAACCTCACTTTTGTTTCATGTATTTGGGTATTACCTCCAAGAGCAAACAGAAATGAACCCATAGGATGATTTAGCAGATAAGATTTAATTTTTTAGATGTTCATTTGATACTCTATCTTTAGGTAGGTAATACTATGCTATGGAGAACGGCTACGCAAAGAAGCTAAAGCACTTGCGACTATATCATTATCGTCTTCCTCTTGTAGCGTATTATTTTTAACATGAGTTTTTCTCGTTGTGGATTCAATGGAAATTTCCTTGTTCTCATTGAGCCGGACAATTAAATCCGTATTTTCACCATGAGTATTTACTTCAAGCTTGGCTTGTTGAATAATTTTCTTTTAATTTTCGAAATCAAGGCGGTGTAGAAAATCTCTTTTTACGCCATATTGTTAATATTAATTCCGCTTACCCCCACATGAAAAGCTCAAAAAACATCGACCGGAAAGCGCTACAACATGTATGCGATGACAGCAGCTCATCCAACACTTCCATTTGCTACACGAGTACGGGTTAAAAACCTGAATAATGGCCGTACGATTTTGGTTCGAATTACTGATCGAGGACCTTTTTTATCGAACAGGATAATTGATTTATCCTTTGCTTCCGCTAAAAAGCTCGGTATAAAAGGCATTGCCCCTGTTGAAATTGAAGTAGTTTGAAATTGCCAAGAAGTATAGCCACCGATTAAAGAATCAAAAACAGACTCTATCTTTTAAACAATATATCTTGTTTCTTCCACTTGCTCATTACACGCTTGCATATTTGTTTCATTTTCATCAGAGTGATTCTTAGAAAATAAAGATGCCCTTATTGAGCTTGCTCTTACTACTTGGCCCGTTTTTTCATCTCTAGCCCATTTATGCATTTCACCATCTCGTATCGTTGGTGAATATAAAATTTTGTTTTCATAATAATCAACCCTTAGAGAATTTGAATAATTAGCAAAACCCTCTACAAATCGTCTTGCAATAATATAGGCTTTATTGCTTGGATCACAAAACCACAATTTAATAGTAATGGAATCTGTTTTAGTTAATCCGTCAGCTATCATACGTTTGGAAATTTCATCTATTGTAATTGCTTTTTTACCTCCCGAAACGGTATAGGCCCAATCATGAAAGGGGAGATGTTTTAATTCCTCATAGGGTAAATTGGGATTGTCTAAGGTTGATGATAATTTTCTATCGGGATAACAATCAATTCCGTGTCCCAGCACATAAATTTTTGTGTTAGGAGCTAGATTAGCTAGATCACAGGTGTTGTGATATAAAATTACAAAATTTTTATTCTTAAATCTGCTTGCACTATTATCTCTAAATGTTTGGATATCTTTTCTCATTTTTTCGGAAATTTCATTTTCCATAAATGGCACATAAATATACCCATCAATAGGAGTTTTCAAATAGTTATCGCAGAAATTATTTAAACATTGTTTTATGGTATTAAAGATGCCGGCAGTCATTTTTGATATGCAATTACTCACTTTGCATAATTATAATTCAAAAAGATTATGGTTTTATTAATAATTTAATTATTTTGATGATTAAATTAACAAGTTGCTTAGGAAAAAGAATTGTTTGGCCCGACCTACGCTTGCTGAGAAAAATAGGAATTCTTATCACTACACGTGCTGAAACCTTTTGAAAAACCGCGTGTGCTTTCATAGATCATGCATTAAGAATATAAAAATATTATATAACCTATATACAAATGTTCTATTTAAGTTCTATCTGGCTATAGATTACCATATAGGCAAATAAGTACTTATCTAAATTTCACTCTAACTTTTTAAAAAGGAAAACAAATGCCTTTTTTCTATAAAAAAAATGCCCAGATCCATGTGACAAATTCCATTGATGAATTGACATCTCATTCATTCCCCCTAGATGTAAAATCAGCAGAAAAAAGTGCTCATTATCAGGCTGTTGCCCCTATTATTTTTTCTTCGCAATACAAGTTTTCTCTTTTAACGACAAGAAAAGACATACACTTAGGGCAAGATTTTATAGATTTCATAGCACATCATAAGTTAACTTCGTTAAACAAGTATAATGGAGTTGATCTCTTGTATCTTTTAGCCTTAAGCCATGATACAGCTTTGCGTGCTGGAATTTGGGAGTTAGGCTCTCTGTCACATCTAAAAGCCACTGAAATTATCAGTAGCCTATCAAAATTAGACGCTATCAATCGCATACCTCTTATGAAAGAAGCCCTGGTAGCATGGAAGGAATTGTTTCTAGAAGCTAAATTTGAATTGCAACAAGAAGCAGGGACTTGTCCAGATAGCACTCAAACTATGCTGGGTCAGATGACTTTATATGCTTCTACAAAAAACGACAAAAATAATGAACGCCATAGAGAGTCTCAGAGAAGCGATCAAACAAGATTAGAAGTTGAACGTGAGCAATTTCGTTTGCTGGAAAGAGCTTATTACAAAGAAAAGGATAGACATAACCAGCCTACAGAAATCCAATCGTATTACAGCGATGAAGAAGAGGAATCTACTATTACACAACAGCAGTATTACTACAATTAATCATTGTAATAAGGAAGGATTTAAAATTTCCTCTAATGACTGCTTCACACGATAACTATAGAGATAGAGAGACTTCGAGTAAAGAGATTAACTAAAAATCCGGAAAACTTTAATAAGAAGAAATAATCTATGCCATACACTAATAAATGCCCAATATCATTCGAACCACTTACTAAAGAAAACGCTCTTCTAATTAAAGTTCCTAAACAGAATGAAAAGCAAAAAGACATCTACTTCTATATCGGAGATGAGGAAACTCTGAGAAAGCTTTCTTCTTGCCCTTTATCAAGGCGAAAAGGCCATTATTATGCACTTAAATTATCAAGTAAAATCTCAGTCTCTCACGAAAATGTTACTAATGAAGATTTAGTAAGCAAGTTGCTGAAAAGTAATGATAATAATACCCTTATTGATGATAATGATGTTCTTGCCAAGATAGATACAGAAAACAAATTCAATTGGCAATTAAGAAGTTTCAAAGAGAACATAACCAATAATCCATCTGAAACGAACATCCAGGAACTATTGACTTTTATTGATCATGGAACTAATGAAAACCGAACTGCTCCAGCCCATAGACTTTTGCCTAATCGTCAATTTATAAGCGAATATAAGGCAAATTTTTTGAGGCACCCTGCTCCGCGACTAAGAATTTTGGATGTCTTCTTTAGGCGTGATAATATGGCAACCTATAATCAAACACTTAATGAAATAATCAGTAATTCGCTAAAAGAAGAGCATGACTTATTATTTCTATTTAATACCTACAGACTTATATCTGAAATTGAGAGTAGCAGAATTAAAATTGCATTCCAAAATGCGGTGTACGTGCAACTAACTAGATATATAGCCGGGCTCTTGGTAACTACTAATACAATGTCTCTAATTGTTAATTTACTCGATGAAAGTTTTTCATCTATTGGTTTAGGAGTATTTTATATTCTGTTTATCAATTCCGCTCAAAACAGCCTGGAACGCTTATTAAGAGAAAATAAGAAGCCGGATGCGCAGGCGATTTTTCATGCGATTTTTATTGATAGTATGATACAACTCACCAACCCCGCAAGAATTTATGACATCAGTAAAAGTGCAGTATCAAACGCTTATGAATTTGTAAAATCCAATTTAAGTTTTTTCAGTAATAAATGGCTAAAATCAGAACCAGTACAATATGAATTACCGCCAGACTTAGCAAATGTGTATAGCCAATTGAATAGGTAAGATTTTATGGTGAAACAAATTGCTAATGTACTTGTACTAATGAGCGCATGTAGGGTCAGGCCTTGAATTTTGCATTGCACCTATGAGCCAATAAAAACCATAAAATTCAAAACTCAAGGCCTGACCCTATATATGTTCAATCACAATTTAACTAAATTTTTGGCTGTATCACAGTATTATTAGTTGCTTGTCTCTCATTAGGTCCAGGTGGAAACAAAGAGAGAGCGATATGAGCAGACTCTGATGATTTAGCTAATTGTTTCTCTGGATTTGTCTGTAAAGTTATTTCAGCATTTGTAGTTTCTTTCTGTTTACCAAAATGTTCAGCACGACGTTCTAAAATAGAATGCAATTGTTTTTTTTGCTCCTCTGTCATATAAGGCAAGAGCTGAGCAAAATCGCGGAAAGGTTCAAAATCAATTTGCTCATTGATTGCATTTGCCCATCGTAATTTACCCTCATTGGATAATTGCATATTGACGGATCTCATAGAACTAGTACTGGGAAACTTCTGAGTGATATTTGTCTCAAATATATACAATAGGTTAGGAATAAATTCATGGATTAAATATGAGCCTTTTTTATCAAGTAGTTTTAGGAGAAAAGAGCGGTTATCGTCATTAGAGATATCTTGTAATGTCAGTATCTGATCCTCAGCGATTTGTTTTTCCATTCTGAAGATGAAGATAAGTTTATTGATAATACTTGGTGATAATTCATCCTCAGGGTAATCTCGAAACTTCTCCAGGCAGCTCTGGCTATCCATACCATAGGTGACTTTTAGATAGTTTACTTCGCGATCAATGGGTATCATTCCCATGTAAAGATGGAAAATATGGGAAGACCAAACTGCTTGAAGAGTGATTGTTCCATCATTTTCAATTATTTGTTCAGCAACATGACGCATCACAGCAGTGCCAAAACCATTGCCTATTTTCTTGCTACCTATGTATCCAATATCAATATTAGGATACTCCTCACTTATTGAGAATGTTCCACCAGTACGTAGCAATTCCTGATATTTTTGAGAATCGAATATTTTATTGTTTTTTGGAGATTCAATTTTCTTACCACCGGCCATAACATATCTTCCTCACTTTAATTTGAATGAAACGCAAAGATCCCAAATTATCCCCACATATTGTTCACATATAAAACTTTAAATACATATATATGTCAATATAATTAGTCGATTTGAGTAGAACAACTGAATAGACAATGGGTCAGACAAAGGGGTCAGGTCTTTCCTTTTTCCCTTTAGGGCAAAGGAAAGACCTGCCCCCTGAGGTTTACATTCTTACTGAGCCTCTTAAAGAGGCTCTTATCAAGGCTGCTTCATGTATTGGTAATATTGTTTTACTAATTACAATGACCACAAAAGGTACTGATATCAATATTACTCCCACAAAAAATAATCCCCACCCTTTTTCCATGAAGCTCATTTTTTAAAGGGCCAAGATATGCTGCAATGCCGGCTGCACAAGCCGGCTCAACCATCATTTTGAGTTCTTCTGCAATTAATTTCATTGCAGTAATAAGTTCATGATCACAAACCGTTACTAATTTATCGACATTCAGTTTACATAAATGGAAACTATATGGTTCCGCTTTAGGGGCGCCAAGGCTGTCTGCGATGGTTTGAATTTTATTAATGGCCATTGGCTTATTCGCTATGAAACTTCGATTCATTGTATCTGCGCCTTCGGGCTCAACTCCATAGACTTTACAAGATGGTTGAGCTTGCTTAAATGCATTTGCAACCCCTGCACATAAGCCACCGCCTCCTATAGCGACAACAACAGCATCTAATCCTTTAGTTTGTTCTGCAAACTCTAAACCTAGGGTAGCAGTGCCCAATGCAGTATGATAACCCTCAAAAGGATGAATAAAGGCTCGAGATTCCTGCTTTGCAATTTCTTGAACCCGGTTAAAGCCTTCATTAATGGTGTCACAATAAATTATCTCGGCACCATAGGATTGACAACGTTGAACTCGAAATTTGTTAGCCGTTTTTGGAATAACCACTTTCGCACTGATACCTAATTGTTTTGCAGCGTATGCGACTGCAATTGCATGATTACCAGCACTTATAGCAGTAACTCCGTTTTTTAATTCACTGATCTTTAGAGCCATCATATTTAATAAGGCGCCACGAAGTTTAAAACACCCACCGTATTGGAGTGTTTCAAGCTTGAGAAATAATTCAGTATTCTTTCCAAAAAGATTATCTTTTTCTTGTCCCTTCCATTCCCATACAGGAGTGAGCAAAATTTTATCACCAAGAAGCGTTCTGGCTTCGCGAATTTCATTTAGATTTGGAATTTTGATTTCTTCAGTCATAAATATTGATGCCTTATGTTAGGGTTGTTTATCGCTTTTGAACTAAGTTTAATTCAAATAAAGGCAGTTGAATGCCCTCATAGATCTTTTCTTGCTTCAATTTGATTCCTATGCCTAACAATCTTACTGGCATACGCTTTCTCAAAAAACCTTCGTGTATGAGTTGGAATAAAATATTTAAATCAAGACTGTAGGGCAATTTTTAATAACTTTAACTCACCCCGAACGCGAAGATAAATTGGCTCTACACCAATTAAGGGGGCACATTAATCCACTTAGTTTAGACTAAGTCCTTGATTTGACACTCAAAAGGAGATTAAAGAGCCGAAGTACAATCTCACACATAGGGGTCAGGTCTTGCCTTTCGCCTATTTATATAAAAAAGGCAAAAGGCAAGACCTGACCCCTGAGGTTTACTCTATCCTTAAATTCAAGATTCAAGGCCTGACCCCGTTGGTGTTACACCCGGCTGTTTTAATGAGCCTCTTAGTCGCCACACTGTATGTCATGGAACAGCATCTGAATTCTTTTTTAACCAAAAGTATTCTATAGTCTCATTTTTGATTATTGATCAGATTTATTACTATTTAGGCGCTGATAATCAATTAGTTAATATTAAATTGATGTAGATTCTTGTTTAAACACACATGTAAGGTCAGGCCTTGAATTTTGCATTGCACCCATGAGCCATAAAAACCATTAAATTCAAAACTCAAGGCCTGACCCTATATATGTGCAGCGATTAATCCACTACTTCAGAATGGAGGAATAGCATACAGTCCTACTAACTGCCAAATCAATCGAGTCTGACCTTTTTAATCGAGATACTATCTCATTATTAATAATTTTTTGGAATATGTTCAATTAACTCATACCGATTGCCAGAGTCAGGTATTTTTATTATCACCCACATATGTCCTACTACACTACCTACAGGGTTTTTTATGTAATCCCTAGCTTCTTGAATAGATTTAAATCCCTCTTTACGATGACTCTCATCAGGCCAAGGACAAAAACGAATGAGATACACATTATAAGTTTCCATATTAAATACTCCGCTCATGGCAATAAAATTAGTTTAGTTTATTTTAGTAGGAACAAAATCAATGGAGCCAGACTCGATTGATTAAATAACAATTTCAATCAGTATGGATTGATATTAGAGATCGTCTTAATCGCACTCGTACGTGCGTGTAGGATCAGGTTTGAATTTTGCATTGCACCTATGAGCCAATAAAAACCATTAAATTCAAAACTCAAGGCCTGACCCTATATATGTATGCTGGATCGTAGACGATCTTCATGATTGGCCACATTTTCATTATACACAGAGTAGTCGAATAGATAGGCACTGGGCAAGCATGGGACCGGAACATGTTAATGGTTAGCGCTTCGGAGAAAGAAAACCTTAATTACGCTACGCTTATCAATGCTAGCTGGCTATTGATATAAGTATTATGAAGAAATATATACGATAAATATTAAAATTAAGGTTATTGTTGGCTGGATGAGAAGGATTAGTTTTATTATAAATATATTAAAAATATTTTTGCCTATTTTATCTCCTATCGAAGGCACGACCAAATTATCTTTTTTAGCTTTGTTCCTTGCTAAAATTTTTTGTTTAAACTTGATAGTACCATATAAATATTGAAATAAATCTACTAAGAAGAACAAGATAAGCCCTATATAAAATAATACTACCAACCCCTTAGGTTTAACTGCCATTGTGAAATAAAGTGACCAAAAAATTGCACCCTCTGTAAACGCTAATTGGCGCGCAATTTTTGAAGCTTCAGTAGAGTAGAAGTCAACTCTTGACCATAACCGTTTCGATGTATTATCGGATTTGATTTTATCTAGCTTTTTTTTATTTATCTCCTTTTCTTTAGTGCTCATTTTTTTATCCCAACACCTTGATGAAACTCTTCTTCTTCATGATCCTCAAATATTTTTAAAACGATTTTGTGAATTTTTTCATGATTTAACTGTTTGAGCTCATTCTTATCAATTGCAATGCTTTTAATAGGTGATGACCTAAAAAACGACCTATCATATTTTTTTTCAAATAAGTTTATGAAATACGTTGAACTTTTCCCAGTTATTTCAGCATAGAGGGAGAGGTGATGCTCAATACAATAACTTTCTATTTCTTTTAATATTTCCTTTTTGGCGTTCTTGATTGTTCTCATTCAAGACCCCTGTCCATTCACTATGTGAGTGATATTGTCTTACTACATTGATAAACAGTAGCATTGTACAATTATAGGACGGAACTGAGAGAAAATGTCTATCTTATAAATAAATTAAATTATATAAACTTGATGCCAAGCTATCCAACGCGAGGAAAAAAAGGACTTTCATCACTCTTTTGCTTGACAAGATTTAGCAAGCGTAGTCTTGATGAATATCATTTTGCTATATTACCTACAGGAAAAACTACTTGCTGCTCAAAGAAGACAGCCAAAATAGCTTTGATAACCACGAAATCTCAAAGAAGAAAGGAAAGCAGATTTTGAAGCGATTGTGCAAGGAATAATAAGTTATTTTTCAATGATAATTTTTTCCCAAAAATGAGGCATAACTAAAAAGTCAGCAAGCGCAGCAAGTGTTTTCAACCTTGAATTATATAAAGTTACTAAACTTGTTAAAAAAATTGCTTGAACTCATTTACTACCAAACCAACGTACCATCTTAAATGTTTTAGAATTTGATCAATTGGTTCATATCCTTTTTTTAAAGGGATGACCAATGTAGCTTGAAATTTATAATTGCCTCTTACGCTCTTTATAGGTCTGTTTGTTATATTCTCCATAATAACTACCCCAGGCTCTAAAAACCCTGCATGATGAATAACAACTGGAGGTACATTTAATGCGGCATCTTCGTCCGAATAAAATTCTACACTAGGCGAATGTTGAAATTCCTGAGGCATTAAAAGTGAGATAGAAGGAATACGGTGTTTATCATTATTGCTTATCCACTGTAACAAAATTAGAGGATCAATTTCTGGTGAACCTTCAACCGAAGGATTATTCCTATGAAACGGTTGTATCAATTCGAATTTATTAATTACCTCAGTAGAAAACTGCCTTCCCAATTCATTTTTTTTCTTTTTAAATAGTTCTTCTATATCATAAATCGGAAAGAATATTTTATGGGGATTTATAGGTGGATCCATTTTAAGCTTAGCCAAGCTAAATGCAAGATTATCTAAGATGCTTCTTAAATTATGTACACACTCCCCAACTAGTAATCCCAAATTTTGTAGAACATTCGGTTCTTTAAACTCTTCAAGTATTAATTTAAACCCTAATCTACTCTCATTTAATTCGCATTTTACTCTAGGCGGATCATTAGTTTTCCAATCGGAAATTTTTTTTGAAAGTTCATTTATTTGGTTATCAACCCTGATTAGGCGAGTCTCAATAGGATTTAGTAGATTAGGCATACACTTGCTTCCTATATCCTAATGATCGGTACCAAAACTGGTACCAAATATTTCTGAGGAGATTTGGGGGACTTTATAAAACCCTTACTGGGCTTGGTCGGGACGGAAGGATTTGAACCTTCGACCACTAGCACCCCATGCTAGTGTCAACCAATTTCATTTAATTTCAAACAAATTCAATTATAACCATAACATCCTTTTAAATAAAGGATTATTTGCATTTCAATATTTCAAATGATATAAATTGATTTCATACAAGCAAACAAAAAAGTGTAGCCAGAAGTGTAGCCAATTTCTGATATCCTAATAAGAGCATAATTATGGAAAAGTTTACTCATAACAAAATTGCAAATTTAAGTGCCGAAAAAAATCGTTACCATATTACTGAGGGTAATGGCTTTTGTTTAAGGGTTTCTCCTAAAGGTACGAAAACCTGGTTCTACCGTTATAAATTTGGCGGTAAAGAGAAATGGCTCACTATTGGTAATTTCCCAGTAATGGGTGTTGCTGAAGCTAGAAAAGCCTTTAATGATTTATGGGAGATAAGGCAGTCTGACCAAGACCCAGAAGACATTATCCAAAAAAAATTGCTCCAAAAAAATAATAATGTGAAAACGTTAATTTCTGATTGGTACAACAATTATATTGTTAAACACCGTAAGCAACCTCAACAGATTAAACAACAAATTGATGCTGACATTATCCCTCTATTAGGAACATTAGAAATTGAAAAAATACAGCCTCGAGACATAGCAAAGGCCTTGGATAATATAGTTCAAAGAGGCTCCCCTGTTCACGCCAATAAAGTGCTTAGTACCTTGAAACAAGTATTTAATTACGCGGTAAGTCGAGGAGAAATTACAATTAATCCAGCCATAAATATTCGAGCAAGAGACATAGGTGGAGTAGAAAAACCTCGTGATCGCAATCTCGATCTTGATGAAATAAAAAAAATATGGCTATTTTTGGATAGTGATAATCACTCGATGTCAATTCAGATTAAAAACGCCATTAAAATCATATTATTAACTGGTGCAAGGACTGGTGAACTAAGACTAGCAAAATGGTCTGAATTTAATTTCGAGAAATCTCTTTGGATTATTCCTCCCGAGAATAATAAAATCGGACTTAGCATGAAGATTCATCTGAGCGAGCTTACTAAAAAACTTCTGTTGGAAATAAAAGAAATCAGCTTATCTAATTTTGTTTTAGCTGGGGTCGATGATGATTCCCCACTAGGCGATAAATCGATATCTAAAGCTATTCAACGCATACAAAAACGAGTAGGTATCCCACAATGGACTGCCCATGATCTCAGACGCACTTTTGCCACTCAGCTTGGAGAAACATTGCGAATCGACCCAGTAGTTATAGAAAAATGCCTTGGACATAAAATGCCTAAGATCATGGCGACTTATAACAAAGACGAAATGCTGTACCAGCGCAAAGAGGCTTTAGATAAATGGAGTAGCCTGATAGAAGAACTAACAATAAACAAATTTGAATTTGTGCAACTATAGTGGTACAATTATAATGAATAGAGATATTGAATATATTGCCTATCAAGGCGAAAAGTTTACGATTGAATGGTACTTTGACGAAAAGAAGCATAGCCAATCTCAAGAATATTATTATTCTTTGAATAAAGACGAACGCATTCAGTTGTTGAAGCTATTAAAGAGAATGGGCGATGCCGGTATCATTCACGATAAAACCAAGTTTAGACATGAAGGAGACAAAATTTATGCCTTCAAACCTAAGCCAGATAGATTTTTATGTTTCTTTTTTGAAGACAGAAAAATAATTTTAACTAATGCCTTTAGGAAGAAGCAGGATAAGTTACCTTTAACCGAAAAGGAAAAAGCCTTAAAGGTTATGGATCAATATACCAGTAGAGTAAAAACAGGTGATTATTATGACTAAGAAACATTTATCTACTTTTGAACGAGAAATGCAGGACCCTCTCTTTCGTGAACAATTTGAAAAAGAATATGATGAGTTTCTATTATCTGAAATCATCAAAGCACTCATGAAGAATGGCAAAATGACCGTGAGAAAACTGGCCGAAAAAGCAGGGCTTTCTCCAACTGTAATTCAAAAAATTCGCTCCGGTGAGCAAGAAGATGTAAAGCTTAGTAACTTCCTCAACATCTCTCACACTTGCGGTTTTAAAGTCATTTTAGAAAAAGGGGATGATAAGTATTACTTATAAACCTTTAGAAATTAATCATTGTCTAAAGCAGTCATTGACCACTTCAGGCAATGAAAATGGATTTATCTGACATATTGATTAATCCAGTTATCAATCACGTCTTTATGCCAGGCTAAAGTTCTGCCATGTAATTTTACTGGCTTGGGAAATTTCCCTTCACTCCACCAACGGCGTAAAGTCAATCGGTCCTTTCCGATAATGACTTCAACGTCATTGATAAACAGAATCTGTTGTGTAAATAGATCATTAACTGGTTGCATCATTGATTCTCCAAATCCCTCTGTTATTTAAGTTGTAAACGAGCCTTCCATTCACCCTTGTGTTCCATATCAATGACTGTGATAAACAGCTTCAGCAAATTCAATTCAACCTTACTTTCTTTAGGTAAACGATTGTGCTGGTAGATTAACTGCAAATGAGCAATTGGGGAGTTTGATAAATTAGCGATTCGTTGTAGAGAATAATTGGTTGAATCCAGTAGATACTGAATAATACCCTTATAGATGGTGATCTTTTGATCGTAAAACATGCGATATACTCCTGTAAAACATATGTAATAAAGTCCAAATCGCGCAAAATGAACATTAAGTATCATTTAGCGAAACTAATATTAAAACGATATTAAAATAATTATCAATATGTATTTTTAAGAAATTTAAATTAATATACGATATGATATTGAATGATACCGTTTTATATGATAATTTTTTTACGACGTTCGATTAAAAGGATAATTTTATGAGTAAGGGACCCTATCAATCGTTTGCAAATCGCTTGATCCATACCCTCAAAGATAAAGGACATACTGCATCTCGTTCACCTAATGGGATCTGTATTAAAGCCCTAGCAGAATTTACAGGTGCATCAGAACAAATCTGCCGTCGCTATATAAGAGGTGATGCTCTACCTGATTATGAGAAAGTTAAACAATTAGCTCATCATCTTCATGTAAACCCAGGCTGGCTATTATTTGGTGAGGAAGGACATGCAGCTCCTAGGAAAAATGAAGTCGATGAAACACTACTTCATTACATCTTGAAGCAAAGCCATCATTTATACCCTGTTTCTCATGGAAGTAATGACGATTACGCCGATTTTGTGTTAGGATTAATCAAAGAAGTACGTGCAATTGACACATCGGAAAATAATTTACTAAAAATCATTGACTTGGCCATTGGTTCCATTTCTTCCTACGAAGAACAAAGAAAAAAGCACAGTCATGCCGTTTAAGAAGTTTGTAGATATGGATGTAACAGCTGTTGAAGTAAGGCTTCACCCTAAAGCAAAAGATTTTCTCTTTGAACATTATATCACCATGCGAAAAGTGTTCTCTGACGTACTCGGGCAAGTAGAAACAGACTATGCTTCCATTGCCCTCATCAATCAAGCAGGACAGATCTTTTTCATGTCCTCCAACCCAGCTATAGAGCAAAATTTAATTGAGAAAAGTCTCTGGCTATTTGATGGTTGCTATCAACCAGAGTTCATCAGCCAGGATCAACCGAAATTATGGAGCGAACTTCCTCATATAGGCTGTATAGAAGCAATTACAAAATACAAACAGATAGAACCTGGACTCATCACAGGTATTTCAATCCCCACTGAGTATGATTCATACAGAGCAATCTTTTCATTTGGATTAAAACGGATAAATCCCTATATCCAGAACAAAAGCTCCATTCATTGCGAAAAGCTATTAGCATTGGGCAAATTTGCGTTAAGGCGAATTCAAGAGTATTTCACTTTCCCTGACAAACAGCCCTGCACAACGACTAAGCCGAAATTAACATTAATTATCAACAATCAGGTGACCTATGAACACACTCCTGGATAAAAGCGACCCTATTTTAAGACAAACCGCTAAGCCAATTGCTGAATCAGAATTTGGTAGCAGTTGGTTAAAAGAGCTGATTAAGACTATGTTCGGCATTATGGCTGACAAAGGTGCCGTAGGGGTAGCTGCTCCCCAAATTGGCATCAGCAAACGAGTTATTGTATTTGGTACTAATTATACCAAACGGAGAAAACCAGAATACCCGATCCCCGATACTGCATTAATTAATCCTGCATTAAAAATCCTGTCCCAAGAAATTCAAACTGGCTACGAGGGTTGCCTTAATTGCGGTGAATTAATGGGAGAGGTTCCAAGAGCCATGGAGATTGAATATTCAGGCTTTGACATAGATGGAAATAAAATTACCAAAAAAGCTTCCGGTTTGGAAGCCCGGATTCTTCAGCATGAAATAGATCACCTAAATGGGTTTTTATTTTTTGATCATGTGAAAGACAAAGAATTATTAACCACAATGACAGAATTACAAAACAAAGGATAGGCAAGATGAAACATCAAACCCGAATTATTCTGGCAGGTACACTAGGTAATCTGATTGAATCTTTTGACATGGCAATTTGTGGCCTGTTATCAGTATATCTTGCCAAATATCTAATTGGGGATGTTTCCAAAGGACTGTTTCTTGTATTTCTAACTTTCTTTGCAGGATATTTAGCCCGGCCAATTGGTGCAATGCTCATGGGTTTATTATCTGATATTTATGGCAGAAAAATTATTCTAGCAGCATCTATCCTAACTATGGGTTTATCAACAAGTTTAATTGGGTTTATCCCACCCCACAGCGAAATTGGAACATTTTCAGTAATCACATTGCTGTTATTAAGAATCATCCAAAGTTTTTCTTGTGGGGCTGAATACTTGAACTCATCTGCTTATCTTGTTGAAAATGCCGAAACATCTAAAAAAGGATACTCAGGTAGCTGGGCCTCTTTTGGTGCCATGTCCGGTATGCTGGTGGCTTCATTTATAGCTCTTACTGTTACTTACTTTACAAATCACTATCCAGAGCATAATTGGCTTATCTGGCGTGTACCATTTGTTCTAGCATTATTGGGATCTTCAATAGGGTTATATATTCGATTGTGTATTCCTGAGAGTATGGAATACATCATGTACTATGCGGACAGGCCCAAACCTAAATTTAGAAAATTACTGACTGAGTCGGTTAACTATATTAAAACCAATAAATTACAATCCCTATATGTATTCATTTTAAGCTGTCTTGGAGTTACAACTACTTTTCAAATTTACATTTATGGTCCTATGCAAGCTCATCTTTATGGAAATTTTAAGGATCATGAAATTATTACTTCGAACATAATATCATTAATAGTATTACTATGCGTATTTCCTCTAATTGGCAAGTTGTCTGATAAAATTAATCGAGAAAAGATCGTTATTTGGGCAAGTATAGGCTTCCTTGTTCTATCTCAACCGTTTTTTTATTCATTGTCCCACTATAGCCTTAATGAGTTTATATTAGGGCAAGTCTTGATCGCTATTCCAGCTGGGGCATATTATGCAACAGTACCAGTGATGTTAGCTGAGATGTTTCCCATTAAATTACGTTGTACAGTTTTATCAGTATTATATTCTACTGCGGCAAGTTTATCCGCCGGACTAGCTCCACTGATTTCACTAATACTTGTTAGAACAACTGGTGTAGCATCGTCACCATCTATCCTAATATTTGTTTTAGTGGCTGGGGCTTTTATCACAATGAATATTAAATATAATTATACTCGAAAAAGACTATCTCAATATTCTATTTAAAATGCTCTAAAACTGTATCTATGCATAATATATTGCATCAATTATATCCATTTGATCATATTTCAATCCTTTAAAATGGAATAGCTTACGAAAATACCATATATTAAACGGTTCTAAACAGTTCTAAATTGTCGAAGCAAAATAGGCTAAAACTAGTTAAATCAATTATAATTAAAAAGTATGTCTAATTTTCAGAGGTCCAAAAATGGATGATAGATGGTTATCAGTCGATGAAATTGGTATTTATCTTGGTGTCAAAAGAGATACAGTTTACAAATGGATCAATGAGAAAGGGATGCCTGCCAATAAAATTGGAAAATAGTGAACCAAGTTGAATCATTATTTTCTCTTGAAATTGAAAATAAAATTAATAACATTTAAAAGTGATGGATTTTTAAACTCAATCGATACTGAATGCAGCATTCACTGGGAAGTTAACAAAAAAATGGCGAGAAAATAATATTTCTCAATTTAATCATGATAAGTAGATAGGTTGCCCCATGATCATTAATGGAGTTGATTTTCCAGTTAAAGTCATTGAAGCTTTAAAACACAACAGATTGGTTGTCTTTGCCGGTGCTGGTGTTTCCATGGGCAAACCTGCAAATCTACCATGTTTCTATGAGTTAGCAAGGCAAATTGCAAGAGGTACAGGATTAGAACCACAGTCAAATGGTAATGATTTAGATTATTTTCTTGGTAACCTTGGTATTGATGATCTAGTAATTCGTAATAGAGCTTCCGAATTAACTACTATTGACGAAAATAAATTTACGCCGTTACACACTGCAATTGTAAAATTATTTAAACGACCAACTGATGTCAGAATAGTTACTACAAATTTTGATTTATTGTTTCAGTTTGCTGCTACTGCTATTTGGGCAAATCCTCCGCAGATATATACAGCCCCAGCATTACCCTTGGGCCATGATTTTGAAGGTATTGTAGATATTCATGGTTCTAGAAGATTTCCCAAAAGCATTGTCTTAACCGATAGAGACTTCGGAAAAGCGTATTTAACAGAAGGTTGGGCAAGACGTTTTCTCGTAAGCTTATTTGAAAATTACATTGTTTTATTTATAGGTTATAGTCATAACGATATAGTCATGCGCTATCTAGCAAGATCACTACCTGATAAGTCATTAGGTAGCCGCTTCGCAATGATTGGCAATGATGAAGAGAAAGAATACTGGCATACTCTAGGTATTGAACCTATTTCCTTTCAGAAAACATCAAAAAGTGATTTTTCACACTTGCATTTATCATTAGAAAAATTAAGTGAATTTATTCACCGGCCTCCAAGTGAATGGAGAGAAATATTTTGGAATCTGGCCGAATCAAAACCTGAACATATTGATTTAGAAGACAGGGATCATCTTCTTTCAATGTGTAATGACGAGTCTAAATTTCGATATTTTACACAGAAAGCAATTGATCCAGACTGGATATATTGGCTTGATAGTAATAAAGCTATTCCAGATATTTTTTCTGATTCTTCTCAACCTGAAATGATAAGGATATGTGTGGATTGGTTGGTTGGATTTGTAAATAAACAACCTGAATGCATCTTTTATTTGTTAAATAAACATGGGTATAAAGCTGGACAATATTTTTGGAACAGATTAACAAAAAAAATCAGTGAAATTGAAGATCACCAATTGTTCATACGATGGGTAGATTTATTAGTACAAATTGCACCTTATTATGTATGTGAATATTCTCTGAGTTGGATAGCGGAATCAAGTCATAAATTAGGTTTATTTGAGTGCCTATATAAAATATATGAAGTATTAGCAAATACAAAAATTACGCTTAGAGAATCTTCCTATAGGACCAGTAGTAAAATTTTGCCTGAATTAGAAACACAAGCTTCTCATTGGTGCTTAAACCAAATAAGAGATGAATATTTACAATCCTGGTATGATAATCATGCCACTCAACTCCTGGATTTATGTACAGAACTACTTATTAAGAGGCGTCAACTATCGTTAAATTGGTCTATAGGGGATGATAAGTACGATCCTGATAGCTGGAGAAGATCTGCTATAGAGCCACATGAGCAAGATAAATTCCCAGAATCCATAGATGTTATTATCGATACGGCTAAAGAAGCTATTGACACAATGACCAAAACCAATCCAAAAAATCTGTCTTATTGGATAAAAAATAACAAAAACTCTACTTCATTAATAATTCAACGGCTATGTCTTTATTCAATAAACATATCTAAGATTAAGCCAGAAAAAAAAGTCGCTTGGCTGTTAGAAAAAGGTTTGCATAATTCATCTTACCGTCATGAAGCTTTTGTTTTATTAAGAGATAACTATAATCAGTTAAACGATCAATTTCGTCAGAAAGTCATTCTTGAAATTAAAAAATATGACTCTCATGTAGATAAGGATAAAGACGAGGTAAATGCCTACGAACAATTTCAATGGTTAGCGTGGCTGCAAGAGAACTGTATAGACTGTCAACTCTTAAGCAATGAAATTGCTTTTATCCATGAAAAATATCCCGAACTAACAATACGAAGTTATCCTGATTTAACTATGTGGTTAGAAAGCGATAATTATAACCCCCAAAGTCCTTGGTCAGCTCAAGAGTTACTTACAATTAAAAATGACAATGGGTTCCAAAAAATAATTAACTTTAAAATAGACAAATCAAAAGAATTTTCTATGCAAGGACTTTTATGGGCAATTTCGGATGCAGTAAAAGATAACAAAGACTGGGGGATTGCATTTTGTAATTTTCTAATCAAGAAGAACCAAATTGATAGTCAATTTTTTCCAGTTATTTTAAACGAATTAAAAAATTGGCCTGAAAATCCTGAAAACTCAAGTGCTATTATTTCAATATTAAATGAAATAAGACTACAAAATAAATATCCCAAGGAACTTTCAGAGATTTTGCTAGGTGCAGTAAAGCAAGGTGGTGTACCTTATTTGTCTAATATTGCAGACCAACTTAACATCATTGCACAAACATTATGGAACAATTTAAACAAATCTAAAGAGCCATTTAGCAATAGTGAAAAGAACTTTTATAGCGCAGCTATAAACACAACGGAAGGTAATTTAGCAACATACTGGATAAATGCCTTATACTGTAATAGCAAAATAAATATAGAAACGGCATTTAATACTTACAAAGAGAATCTTACTGCCCTCTGCTCTACAGTTGATCCCAAAACCGCTTATACCATTCCCATTATTTGTGCGGAATTAAATTATTTATTTTCCTTAGATGAAAACTGGTCCAGAAACACAATAATGCCTATTTTTACAGATAAAGATAGTCAACGAGTTATACAAGCATGGCATGGTTTTCTTAGTTCTTCTGGACCGTCCCTTTTAGTTTTTACAACACTAAAAGATATCGTTTTAAATATGTTACCCCAAATTTATAACTTGCTTCCAACAAGAATAGAGCGATTTATTGAATTTTATGTTGTTATGATATTTTGGTACATAAACGATCCGAACGATTTATGGCTGCCAAAATTATTAGATATACTTGAGGAAAAAGAACGGCTGGTACTTTCCCAAAGAATAAAATATTTTCTTCAAAACATTGACGATGATAAAGTCATTTCAAACTGGGATAGTTGGCTCAAGTTATATTGGCAAAATCGCATTAAGGGTATACCAAAGGACTTAAATAACTCCGAGATACAATGCATGTTGTGTTGGTTGCCCTACTTGGGTGAAAAATTTCCAGAGGCTGTAGAAATCGCAACAAAAATGAAATCTGCTCAATTTGATCAAAAAGGCAGTTTTCTACATCTAGAAGAAAATGACTTCCCCACTAGATTTCCAGAGGCCACAGCTAAGCTACTAATTTACTTGTTTGAATGCAAAACTTCCCCATTCTTCCTATACAATATTGATAATATTTTAGATAAGCTATCAATGGGAGAGATCAGTGACAAAATTTTAAAATCTTTGAATGAATCTTTGATCAAAAGCGGTAGGAACCCTATATCACTCAAAAAATTATAGTTGTAGTTGATTTACTAAGTTTCAAACAACTAAATCAATCTAGATTAAACTCTAATCTAACTTTAGTATTATTTACCCACTCTCCCCTCGGATCATCAGTTAAACAAAGTAGCCAAGAAGCAGCGACTGTTAACTCTTTAGACAAAATCTTAGCCTCACCCGACCCAGGACTCCTAGTTCCCTGCTCCCAATTCCCAATCCTAGCAGCCCCTAATCCCGTCCTTTCAGCCAAGACCTTAATCGTCAACCCATTCGCCTTTCTAGCCTGTGTAATTCTACTGCCAATAATTTTTTTCATGTTCATTTAGGTTCATTTGCTATCAAACGGAAATACCCCATTGACACTAAAAAGTGCTTATTTACAATGGGTTATCAACAACACATTTCGTGTTATTGATTGATACTAATTGAAATCATTTGGTAGTGCAAGCGCTGTTTTTTGATGGTGCTTTTGAAGGATGAAAAAGAAAAATGGGATTTTTGTTTGTTAATACCGATGAATTATCAGCTCTAATGGGATTGCCTTATATCCAGCAATCAGTCTATTTGCTGGGAATTCGTCCGTATATGGACCGTAATACCTTTCTGGTAGGTGTTAAGCGTAAAATCAGCTATCAACAGCTTGCTGAAGCCCTCTATGTTGAACCTCACCAAGGTTTTGAACATTCAGGTAGCCCTAGTCGTCCGCAATTACGCCGTATCATCTATTCGCTTGAGCGCGCTGGGTTAGTGGAGATCAAATCTATTGGTAAACAACTCATTTTAAAATGCTTATTAGCCAATTCGGATTTATCTGCTCAAAATAAACCCGACACAAACCCGACACATCAACCCGTCACAAACCCGAACGATAAAAATAATATTAAATCATCAAGTTACGATAAAAAATATCAAAAACCCAGCACAGCGCAAAACACAAAACCCGACACACCTCATAACTCCAAAGATCTTTTTATTTTTTTACAGCAGCAATTTGAAAATTTTTGGTCTCTTTATCCTTTAAAACAAGACCGAACTAAAGCCTGGCGTGAATTTGCTTCTTTAAAACCTGATGCACAGTTGGTTGAACAAATACTAACAGCCCTGCAAGCCCAAATTAATAATCGTGAAGAAATGGAGTTCATCGGCGAGTGGCGACCGAACTGGAAATACCCAGCTACCTGGCTTTCACGCAAATGTTGGAACGATGAATTACTTACCTTAAAAACCCAAGAGGAGCAGCAAAATGAAGCCAATCAAACGCGTTCTCGAAAAAAATCAGCAACAGATATCCTTACTGAATCCTGCAAAGATGCAAACTTCGATTTCGACTTTGATGAACCCCCAGAGTCAGGAAGCAATGTCCTCTCATTCGACAACACCAGAGTACGATAAGAGAATGGATACTCTGTTTATGCGCCTTGCAGCAATTTATGGCTATCTGTGGGTCTCTACTTACAGCAACACTAATTTTCTCGAAGTCTCAAAACGTGAATGGTCAGAAGGCTTGAAAGAATTTGACAATCAAGTGTTGAAACTTGCTTTAGAACAAATAAAGAAAAAGCTGGCTGTTCCTCCTTGTCTGCCGATTTTTTATGAGTACTGCACCAACATCCAAAAAGGCATCCAAGCCCGTCAAGAAACGCTCAAACAAAAAACTGAAACACATGTTCCTACTGATCCCCAAATTGTCCAACTTCATATCAACCAAATGAAAGACTACCTCTTCAAAAAGGCTAAGGAAAAAACATCATGCTAATTCTAATTCGCCGTATGGGCGAAGCAATTTACATTGATAAAGGCAGAATCAAAGTATTTCTGATCTCTGAAAAGGAAGGACTAATCAAATTAGGTATAGACGCTCCAAAACATGTTGATGTTGAACGTAAAGAGGTCTTTATCCAAAAAGCAATGGAACAACATGCCCTGGCTCAAAAATTACGGGATAAATCTACAGAATCAGGAGGCAATAATGATTAGAAAATATCTATTTTGCGGCTTTGTTTTATGTAGCCTAAGTGGTCAGGCAGCTAATTTAACCCAAGTCGGTCGCTATGCCACGGTCAATAATCAACCTTTGGCAGCTCAGATTAATCCATTGAAAACCGTTCAACAAATTCATTTTCCTGCCTCCATACAGACTATTGGGGAAGCGGTGAATTACTGGCTTCGTTACTCAGGATATCACCTTGCTTCAAAAGAAAAACAAAGCGAAAGCCTGCAACAAGTATTTCAACAACCCCTGCCGCAGGTTAACCGAAATTTAGGACCTTTATCGATTACAGATGGACTGACAGTGTTAGTTGGTCAGCATCTATTCAATCTCAAGCAGGATGACCTGTTAAGAGAAATCAATTTTAGTCTGATAGCAAGGAGAGCAGGATGAAAAAGTATTTGGATGCCAAATGGCTTATTCTTCTTTTGTTAAATGGATTGTTGGCTGTATTCGTATGTGTAAAAAGCCAACCTTCTCTTGAGAACAATAAATTTAATACGCTGGATGAGCGATTAACCACCATACAAAAACAACTCAATCAACCTATTGAACAACCAGATTTATCGCCTATTACCCAAAACATAAAACAATTGGGAGCGTTCATTCAACAAATACAAAATAAAGATGAACACCAATTAGGTGAAATGTTTACTACTGAGCAAATTGCCATTAAGAAACAACTTGAAGGCATTACTGATTTATTACGTCATCTGGATGAGAAAAAACAACCTGTCAAAATGCTTCCTGCAAGTCAACTACTGTTTAAAGTATTGAGTATAGATAGTATCCAAGAAGTTTCTGTTGCCTCTGTTTCCTACCATTATAAAACCCAAGCATTGGAAAAAGGCGATTCCTTAGCCGGATGGACTGTCTTTGATATCGACTTTGCCAAGCAAACCGTAGAATTTGAAAATGCTGACAAAGCTCACTTGCTGGTTCATCTGAATCAACAAGAGGTGAGCCATGCTTAAGCTGTCCACACTGACAATCGGTTTACTCTTGGGACAACAGGCAATTGCCGGTTTGTATATCCCAGGCATTGCCGCCGCACCTATGCAAAGTGCTGATAATGCCTTGACGAAAGCGGGTCTGGCTGAATTTCATGATGAAGTTATTGAAGACAAAGATTTTCAACTTAACGACGTACAAAAACAAGAAGCCAAAGCTTGGGGATTAAGTGAGGCAGAAGAAAAACGCTATCTGCAATTAATACAAAGCAGAAGTGGTATTTACTACAAAGATCTGCGTATGACACCTGTTGATATTCTTGGGCTAAATGCTAGGAATGACGCTGAACGAGCGCATTTCGCCGAACTTGCTGCCCTTCAAGAAGCCCAAAAGGTCGCGCAAAACATAGCCTGGAACAATGCCTTTTACAAAGCCTATAACCAACTGTTTAAAGATGTTCCTGTAGTCGGTGATTTTGATCCATCTCCTTACTCTCCCTATGCACATCAACCCATTCAATTAAAAGAAAGTGAAACGCTCTATTTCTTTATAAGAGCCGATGACGCTGTAACCACCATTGTACTGCAACTGGTCGATGCTATTAGCCGTACACCAAACACCAAGCTCAATCTTCTCTTTCTGGATATGGACAATAGCGCTATCCAACTTTGGGCTAACAGACATCAAATCCCTATCCATTTGGTGACCAGTCAACAAATCACCTTGAACCCAGGTAGCCAACAGTATGAGGGCTTAAAACTCGACAAGAAACAAACACCATTGCTCTTACTGGCAAAAGGCAAAACTTCTCAAGTCGTCGATTTAGGGAGATTTTAATGATTAGGATTTTGCTCTTGCTGTTGGTCGCTTTAAATGTTCATAGCATGAATGTGATTCCTTTAACGCTGTCACAAAGTGATGCGTCATTAAGACTTAATCTGTCTAGCCCTATTGGCGTACCAGCAAAGAGCAAAGCCACTGTTGGCAAAGTAAGCCGCAAAAAATTGGATACCAATCTGTTAAACATGGCTCTATTTGTCATAGGCGCGGATAGAGAATCCATCAAATGGTTAGAACAACATCAAGAGCAATTAAAATCCATGCAAGCCACTGGGTTCATCACCAATGTGAATGACTTTGAAACCATTGTAGCTCTGCAAGAAAAGTTTAAATTGCCACTATTACCCGTCAATGTTGATCCACTGCTGAATTACATCCATGAACAACATTACCCCTTAATCATTGCTGAGGGGGCTGTATGGCAATAAAACAATATTCCAGACAAATGACCTTGCAATTAACATTGATTCTATTTCTGGGCTGGTTAGCATTGATTATCTGGGCAGTAAGTCAATGGCTGCTTCATGGCTACCCATTTGCCTTTGATAAGGTCAATGTTCTCGTAAATACTCAAAGAGAAGCCATCACCCCTGTCTATCAAGGTTCACTATTGGCAGCCCTACCCTTAGATGCTAAATCTAGCTGGACACTAACCATTCCCTACTTAAACAAATTAGCGATTAATGAATTTGCAGCAGACTTACTCGAAAAATCACAACAATTTTTCCAGCTTGTTTTATTAAGCAGTCAATGTCTGTTAATCAAACTTATTATTTTATTCGCTGCCATGCCTTTATTTGCCCTGACCATGGTTGCAGGTCTAGTTGATGGTCTTAACCAAAGAGCAATACGCACCGCTTGCTTAGGCCGTGAATCCTCTTATGTATTCCACAGACTTAACCACTGTTTAAAAAAGGGACTTGTGATTTTACTCATGCTCTGGCTTGCCCTGCCTGTGAGTATCACCCCTGCTTATGTCTTTGTTCCTATCAGTTTATTGATGGGTTTAATGGTGGCCATGACGGCCAGTCGCTTTAAGAAGTATTTATAAGGAGAAACCATGAAACGATTGCTTTGTTTGACCTTAATGATGATAAGCCTGCACAGCTGGGCTAATAACCCTGATTTAAATGAAACGCTGGTGCGCATCATTAACCAGATTAACGCCATCATGCCTCTTCTTGATGAAGCACAAACACAGATAACGCCTAATGCTCGTATCCAATTACAAATTGAAGAATTTGAAGATACTCAAGGCCAACATCATGCGGGCTTAAGAGAAGATTTACTAAATATTCGCAATGGCCTGATTGACTACATCAACCAACCCATCATTGCACCACGCAAGATCAAAGCCTTGGAAATGGACTTTGTGAGGAAACCCTAATGAGTAAAGACGAAATAGCCAGAATGTTTGCCACCACCTTTAAACAAGCAAGCAATAACATATCGGCACAAGTCTTTTCCGGCAGTATCCGCTTTATTGCCATAGCCCTGGTGATATTAGCGGTGATGTGGTCTGTCAACCACATGATGGACGCAGAGGAAAAACAACAACATGGATACTTACTGCGTCTGGGTTCTCGGCTCATTAGATTAGTGATTGGTCTGATGATCTTCATTTTAGTTTTATTTGTTAAGGAGACAACATGAAAACAATTCGCTCAATCTGCCTTGGAGTAGTAAATATCTTATATGCCCCTGTGCTATTGGCAGATAACTGGTTCCCTAAAATTTCCGACGCGGACAACATCGGGGACGGCTCTAAAAGCATGATGACCGTGACAGGGAATTACGTCAAACAAGGTCTGGGTTTATTGCTCTTCATTACCGCTGTCGTGACCTTTATTAAATTCATTACCACGGTACAACACGGTATTGAAGAGTCTAAAAAGAACGAAGGATCCATGGTGGCCTTCGGTACTTTTGCCGTAATGGGCATCACCTATTTAGCCATTAGCATTGCTTCTGGTTATGTGGGTTACACCATGATTACCAAGTTCAAAATATAGGAGGTGAAATATGAGTCAGCCTTCTTCGCGCCATCTGTCACACGACTTCCCAGCCTGGAAAGGTTTAAGTCTTCGTGAATTATTTTGGATTGTTATCACCACAACCCCAGCAACTACCCTGTTCTTCGTTCTCTTAGGAGCAATGGTTGGGTTTCCGCTGGCATCTGGCTGCATCGGTTTTGTGATTGGATTCATTCTGTCTATTACTGTGTGGCCTAAAGGAGTTTCCCGCATCAAAGCAGGTAAGCCCTATGGTTATGTGATGAAGAAAACGATTCAGTGGATGGTGCGATTAAGGCTCAAACATTCACCTTGGATTCATTACCAGGGAACTTGGCAAAAGAATAAATCTGTTGGAGAGCCGCATGTTTAACTACTGGAAAAAAATCGACAGCCTACAACATCACAATCGTTTATTACTGGCTTTTGTCGGTGTGTTATCAATCATCATCTTAGCATTAATTATTAACCTGATGATCATGCCCAAACGCTATGAATTCTGGCTTAGTCCTAATATGGCTGCTAATGGCGGTTTAATGAAGGCAAGCGAAATACCGAATGAATACGTGCAAGGATATGTGACTTCCTTAATGCCGACACTCTACAGCTGGTCTAATAAAGGCAAAGAAGAATTCAACCTAAACATTAAAGCCTTTCATTATTACTTCACATCACGGCATGAGCAGTTACTTCGTGAAACCCTGGCAGCTTATAAAAACGCTCAACTCTTTGACCGCACTCAAGTAGCAAGTCTCTATCGCTTTATGGAACCGCAAGACATTAAAAAAATTGGTCCCGATACCTGGGAAGTCAAGCTGATACTACGCATTACGCAAAGGCTCAAAGACAACTCTGCCATGGTCATTGCTGACAAAGTAGTGGCTTATCACCTTCGTGTGGTCAAGCTCAACCTGTCGCGTCTTCACAACCCTTTTCAATTAGCTCTGGATGGCTATACCCGTCCTGAAGAACGTTTACAAGATTTACTGGTCGACACGGAGGAACACCATGAAACTCATTAAAATTAGCTTATTCGCTCTGTGCTTTGCTGTGATGCACCTAAGCCATGCCCTGCAAAGTGAACACCTGGTTTGGGAAAAAGTTCCTTTAACAATTGAATTACCGATCAATAAAGAGCGGCTAGTCCAGTTTCCCCAAGCCATTAAGGTAATTGATCAACAACTCAGTGCCAGCCTCGATATTCTGAAAGTCAAAGGTAGCTTGTATCTTAAAGCCAAAGAATCATTCAAAGATTCTCGCTTGATTGTCCAGTTATTGCCTGAAGGCGAAGTGGTTATTCTTAATCTTAATGCCAATGAGAAAGCAGTCAACACCACGCCGATTGAGATTCTGATAGATGATCCCAACATCAACCTTAATGCAGGAGCCAGTCAATATGAATACAACGCTATTCAATTAACCCGTTTTGCCATTCAAGCCTTGTATTCGCCTGAACGGGTCAGAGAAATTCCAGAGGGAATTTATCGCTCACCTATGCAAACCAATAAAACCATTCCTTTGTTTTATGGTGCAAGCATTGAAGCTCATCCTCTGGCTTCATGGCGTGGCGGCAATCTTTACGTCACCGCAGTCGATTTAAAAAATTTGCTGAATCAACCTATAAAGCTGCAATTCACCAAGCTGATGGGGCATTGGCAAACCGCCAGTTTTTACCCAAAAAGCGCACTGCCGCCACGCAATCAACACGAAAGCACTACTGTCTTTTTAATTTCTGATCAACCTTTTGCAACAGCACTCATCCAACATGCGAGGTACAGCCGATGAATAAAAACAATGGCATTAAAATTCTGGCAGGTTCGGTGGTTTTTGCGGTCATTATGATTCTTATTAATAGCCGTCATAGCGCACCGGTTAACAACAACACGCCCAATCCTAATAATTTTGGCGAAGCTATAGCAAGCCAATTCAATGACAATATTCGTGATGTTTCCGCGCGATTATTAGAAACAGAAAAGAAATTAGATCAAATGCACAAAGAGAATAAATCGCTGCAAAAACAATTAAAACAACCCAAACAAGAAACAAGTTTTGCATTGCAAGATGAACTGAATGCATTAAAGGAAAAATTTGCGTCACTCACTGAACATCAAACGCAATCCTACCCCATGGAAGGCAATCAAGCGCCTGTATCCGGTCAAATTAAAGATCTGGATACCTTGCTGGATAAAGCACCGAAAGAAGGCAAAATTTTCCCTGAACATGACACATCAACTAAGGAAGAAGCACCCACTAAAACGCCTTTTTATACCATTCCATCTGGCAGCGATTTCAGCAAAATCACGCTCTTATCAGCTTTAATCGGCGAAGTTCCTGTTGAGGGCAAACTCATGCAGCCTTTATTTCCCTTCACAGCAATTGTCAGTCGAGGGGATTTAATGACAGCCAATGGGATGCAACTACCCGAAGAAATCACTGGTATGAAAATCAGCGGTTATTCGATTGGCGTTGGTTCCTTTCTCGATAACATCAGCTGTGTTCGCGCCTATGTCACCTCAGCCCTATTTGTCTTTGAGGATGGACATTTTGTGAATGTCGGCCAAGAACAAATGAAAAGCTCCGCGGAGCTGGTGAATAACGACAGCATTGGTTACCTGACCACGCAATTCGGTAATCCTTGTATCAAAGGACAGTACATCACCAATGCCCCCAGAGTATTAACAGCCTTCATGGCAGCTGGCGGTATTCACGGTGCAGGAAATGCCCTGTCTAAATGGCAAATGAGTTATCAGGCAGAGGGAGGTTCTGCCATTGCCACACCTACAGGCGACTTAGCGCACTTTGCTGCTGGTGGCGCAATCAACGAAGGCAGCCAAAAGATTACTGACTGGCTAGAGAAAAGAATCCAGGGCAGCTTCGATATGGTCTTTGTTCCTGCAAGTATCCGCGGCCATACAGGGTTTGTCCCTAATCAACTCAGTTTACATTTCAGCCAAACCATAGCCATTGATAAAGAACACCAAGGGAGGGTATTAGATTATGGTTACCATCAACAAAAAAACTTTGATAATGCTTTACGCTAGTCTGGCATTAAGTGCTTGTTCCACTGCCAGGATGTCGCAAAACGCCATTCCTGAGCAGGGCTTAACAGTCAGACAGTTATATCAGCAGAGCCTGCAACAACCAATACAAAAGCCTGTTTACCAACAGATGCGTCTTGATGATTCGGGAGAAGAATTTAAGCAACTGCCTAACCCCGAAGTGCCTATCCATGTTTTTGCGCATGTGGCGCAATTGGGTGATGAACAAATCATCAAGCCTGCCTACACGACTCGCTTTTTCCTTTACAAGCAAAACCAGTATGCCTTGGCATCAGAACTGTATTAAGGAGACATAATGAAACGATTATCTAACTGGTTGCTTGGGGAAATGAGTCCCCAAGCCATAAAGGAACAAACCGTTAAAAAGCGTTACACCAATCCTTTACCCTCTTTTGCCGATAGACTGGCTATTGTTGATTTTAATGAACAAGAGCAGGTCTTTTTATTTGCCGATGGTAAAAGTTTAGGTTCGGGGTTTGAATTAGGCGACATTCAAGCAGAAGCCGCTTCACCTGAATATTTACAAGCCGTATTTAATAAAATTCGGGATACCTTTGGATCGGTAGTTCCACTTCATGCCGTTGATCCTTGGGTCATGCAGATGTTTGTTCAAGACGAATATTGCCTTGATCCCGTTATCACTCATATTAAAACCCAAATCCCCCAACAATTTAGAGAAAGTCCATTAACGCAAGATTATTTAGAACGCCTGCACGATCTCTACAATAAGATGACCCGACCCGAAGGCTTATTTATTGATCCCAAAACAGGCGCGCCCTACCGTGGACGAAGACGAAGAATCAGAGTTTTGTTTTATAGACAATTACACCAAACCACTCTACCTCGAAAGCAAATTCTTCTCGAACATCAAGAAGTTATTAGCCAGATTGAAACCAAACTGCGTTCACCTGGGCTGGAAATCAAACGCCTCAAAGGACAAGATTATTACCAGTGGTGGATACGTTGGTTTAATCCCAAATCAGCGGACGAGATATTAGAACAATACCCTTATCCTAATCCCATACCAGCGGGTTTTAATCTAGCTCAAAATGTATTCTTTGCTCCACCTGAAAGCGATGAACAAGGCTTCATCTTTGAAGGAATGAAACAAAGAATTCTATATGTGGATGGGTTAAAAGAAGCGCCTATCATTGGTTTAGTCTCACGAGAAAGACAGCAAGCCAATCCCAAACATCGATACGCTCTTTTAGACACCTTACCAGAAGGAAGCATCTACACAATCCAAGTCGTCTTTAGTCATGATGAAAACCTCGATTCCCATTTGACTCGATTGGAAAAAGGAATCGTAGGAACCAGTCTAAAACCTCAAGAAGTCAGAGATGATATTAAAACAGCCCGTAATGAGTTAAGTACTGGCAATCGGCTGTTCTGGGTTAATCAAGCTGTTTTTTATCAAGCCGAAGATGAGCAACAAGCTCAAGTCATAGAAAAAAATCTGCATGCGATTTTCAACGATGCCAAAATGCCCTTGATTCATTCTAGCTATGATCTCCATCCTCTTAATTCCTGGCTCAACGCCCTACCTTTTAATTTTGATCCTCATTATGCTCGTAAATACTTATGTTTTGATCGTCTGATGTATGCCACTGAGCTGGCAGCACTTCTTCCGGTCTATGGACGCAACCAAGGGGCACGACATTTACCTTGTTTTCCCTTTTTCAATCGTTTAGGTGAACCCGTTTTCTTTGACTTATTGCACCATGATTTTATTAGCCAAAATTCTCATTGCGCTATTTTTGCTAATTCAGGTGGTGGTAAGTCAGTTTTAACGGGCTGGATGATTCAATCATTATTAGCCATGAAAAATGCCCGAGTAGTACTCTTTGAAATGGGAAACTCTTTTGACAGGATACTCACTCATGCTAAAGCGCACGGTAAAAAGACCAAACAGTTATTACTGAGCAATAAGAAAGATGAAGCAGTCCCATTAAACCCATTTTGCGAAGCATATAAAGCCATTCCCGAAATCACAGATAATTTAAGTACAGAGCAGGCTACCTTAATTGCTCAAAAAATCATGGAATTAAAGAGCAACCTTCAAGAACCTGCTAATTCAGAAGACGTGGTCTGTGGTGATGGTCACCGCTCCTATCTGGCCGAGCTTGCTTTAGCTTTACGTACCATGATTACTGAGGCTAATGCTTTGGAAGAAGAACAATTTACTTTGGCTGATGAAACTCTATTAATTGAAGTGTTAAGTGATGCGATTTTAACGTCCTTTAACAATGACATACCGCAAATGCTCACTGAGCATATCGTAAGTGCTTTTAAACGACGGCTGGATAGAGAAACAGTTGCTCGCAAGAAAGACCGCATCCTTGATGTGCACGACCGATTAAACAGCTATGTCATTAACAGCGCCAAATCTCGTTTTTTTAATGTGTCGACAGAGCCTTTAGGTGACTTTGATATTTTTCATGTTGATATTTCAGCCATTAAGGATGATACCGGCAAATTGGCCTTGGTCATGGTGTCTTTGCTACCGAGAATACTAGCCATGGCGGAAGCCACCCAGAACGATAACAGACCAACCTTTCTCTTTATTGATGAATCCCATTTGCAATTTCAAATCCCTTCTGTTGTGACCGTGTGTTTACTGATTGCCAAAGTAGCAAGAAAGCTCGGGCTTTGGCTGGTTGCTATTACCCAAAACGTCACGGACATGAATTCAGAAAAGGCCACCAAAATTTTATCGTTGATTGAAACCTGGATTTTATTGGGGCTTGATGAAAAAGAAATCGCTGATGTCAAACGTTTTAAATCGTTAACACCGCAGCAGGAAACCTTAATCAGAGATATTGATTCGCAAAAAGGCTTGTATGCAGAAGCGGTTTTATTAGGGTCACGCTATCAAGGATTATTTCGCGTCATTCCACCTCGCTACCTGCTTGCCCTGTTAATGACTGAAAAATCAGAAAAAGCTCAACGCCACCTCCTGGAGAAAGAACATGATGTCCTTGAAGCTGCTGAAATCATGGCTAAAAAACTCGAACAACCTAAAACGGCTAATCACAATAGGGCTTATTTTTATGACTAAATTGTCCTTTGCCTTAGAAAGCACTAGCCCACCTCACCCTGTGAACACCTTCACCATAGCCACACGGGTTTTGCAAAAGCTATTTCAAAACAGCCATTACAAAGTGATTGGTTCTTGTACCTGGGCTGTAGGCCGTCTACCGCCAAGGCTTGAAGTCACGCCTGCGGTTGAGCAATTCTTGCCTGATTTAATCATTACTGTCAGCCATAAACCAGAAGAAAATCCCTGGCTTGAAGCGCGAACACTTTATGAAAATAAAGCGGCAAGAACACTGTATCAACAAGCCTATAAAGCTGCAACTGGTTCTGAATTAGGGTTTGGCAATGACAGCGGGCAAACCACCGATCTTCATATCAACGATGAACGTACTCGTATAGTTGATGTGATTGGCAGCCCTGCTGCTTTCTATCGGATCCCCTACCTGTCGCACAGACCTGAAACAGGTTTTGGCGTTCCATATTATCTTGCCGAAGCTGATGCAGTCATGGATAGAACAGAAGCCGCTGAATTGTTGTACATAGGAACTCATCCACATCTATTAATTAATCATGACATTGGCACATTCACTCAAAATTGGGGTTCTGAAATTCCGAGATTAATGCGAGTGACTCAACCCTACAACTATAGAGCTTCGGTTGTTGTAGCCATGCACGCGGTAGATATTGTCACCAATAAAAATCCCCTACATGTCACTAAATCAACCCACAATTCTTGCGGGAAAAACTGTGTAGTGGCTAATGCCATTTATGACCCCAAAAACACAAAGGTCATCTGGCAGGAAATCTACCCCATTAACCGAAATATTCACCCAGGGGATGCACAGGATTTTGGTACAGAAGATGACAAAGCGGGTAATGGTAATTATGTATTTGTCCTCTGGCGTAAATACCGCGGCTGTATTCAGCACCAAGGCAAACTCGTGAACTGTTTAACCTTTCCCAAAGTAGAACAACCTCAAAAACGATAGGACGATGCCATGAAGAAATCACTACTGCTTAGTTTATTAATCCCCTCACTGATCCATGCTGGCAGCTTTATGCCTAGCCAATCTGATTACTATTATGAATTAGGAGGAACATCCAATTTATTTATTCCACCAGTCAATAAAGATCAAACACTGGTTATTGGTGCAGATATAGATGGCCGTATGGGCTTTTCCTGTAGCGGTTTTAATCCTGTGGTATCCATTACCAATACTTTTCAGGATTTAAAGAAATCAGCTTTAAATATCCCTGGCGGTGTAATTGATAATTTGAAAGGCTCTGTCGCAGGATTTCCGCTTTATAAGCTACAACAGTCCATGCCTGCTTTATACAATGTTCTACAAAATGCTGCATCTAGCGCGCAAAATGAATTTACCCTCAAAGTTAAAGATTGTCAGGAAGTCAAACAAGCACTGGAACAAAACCAATCTCCTATGGAAGGCATCTTATCAGTATCAGATAGTCAGGGATGGCTCGATGCTGCCAAACGGGCTAAGAAGGAAAACGTCGATGTGACCGAAACGTCAAAAAGTATTGCTCAAAAACGAGATGAATACGGTCTACCTTGGATAGGTAGCGATAAAGGCAATGCTGGTGGTAAATTCCAACGCCCCATTAAAGTGATTAATGATGTAGTCATTGCTGGGTACAACATTCTTTTGGAGAGAAAACCTTTAAATTCCTTGGAGAAACCAAGTACCAAAATCCCTATGACACTAAGCTGGCCAACGCCTACTGATGCTGCCAATTGGGCAGTTAAGGTTCTGGGTGATATTCAAGTCAGCAGCAGTGAAAACAAACAAAATCACGATGCCAAAGCAGGGATAGGCTTATCAGCCTTATTGCAAAGCTGTGCGAACGCTAATACCTGTAGTCAGAACATTGCCAAAGCCTTATGGAATTTAGTCAATGGTACATGGACACTGACCGAAGAAAATCTGCATAAAGTCAGTGCCTCCAATTTACTGATTACTGATGAAGTCATTATCACAATTCAACATTTACCCCGTGAAGAACAGATGCTCACTGTCTCGAAGTTAGCTGAGGAAATTGCTGTCCAAAATATGTTGGATAAAGCCTTAATGATGCGTCGTATTTTACAAGCAGGATTGCAAGTACAAGAAGTGCAAAACTTAAAACCTGCTATGAACATGGTCCTTTTTGCACTGAAAAAATTGGATGATGACATTCACTCATTGTCATTTGAAAACGATGTCCGCAAGAAAATGATGAATGAGACTTTGGGAACCATCATGGACATTCGCCACCAAGCACAAAACCAAAATATCCCAAGCCAGGATCATGAACAACCAGCAGTAAAAAATGGTGCAATCTACATTAAAGAAAATAAAGGAGCTTAATCATGATCGTCTTTAATCCTTTATCCCTCTACACCACCTATCTAGGCTGGCAACAGTATGAGGTTCTATTTAATGCCCTGTGGCAAACAGGGCTATTATATCTTGGCTTTTTAGCCATTGGTTATCGCTTTCTTAAAAATGTGCTTAATCCAGCTGGCGCTTTCTATGCGGTTGAACATGCTTTAAATAATTTCCTTTATGAATTGGCAATAACTTTCCTGATATGTAGCTTATTTGTCTATCCTTGTGTACCGTTGGAAACTAAAGCCCTACAATTTAAACCCTTATGCGGACTGAAAAACCCAACCACTGCGGTCATTGGCGACAGCGGCACAACTTATGATGAAGCCTTTGCAGATCTACTGACTAACCAGGTCAAAATTCCTATAGGCTTTGCCATCATCCAGAATTTTATATCGAGCTTTACCTACAGCCTTATGAAGGTGACGGGTTGCACCGATAGTTTGCAATCCATTCAAGGAGATTTGGTATCAACCTATCTACCCCAGAGCGTTCGCAAACAGGCATTGGATTTTCATAGACAATGTTTTATTGAAGCCAGAACTCAATTCAATAGTGAAAAGCATGAAGCCAGTGAATTAGACCCTATGCTCAAACGCTATGGCGGTGAAGATGACTTAAACTGGATGGGTTCTAAAATCCTGCAAAAAATGTATTACAGCAAACTTCATGCTCGCCAACCCGTGCCAGGATTTACCTTTCATCAAGCCCCTAATCGCAATCTTGAAAAGGCAGCGAATCGTGGCGATATCCCACCCGAACGATTGCCAGAAGATGGTTATCCCAGCTGTCAGCAATGGTGGAACAAAATCAAAACTGACCTGGTTGAAGTCTCTAATCAGGCCAGTGTTTTTAATAAACACTTAAATTACTACGCCATGCTTGATAGGGTTCGCCAATATAAAGTAAAACACCCAAAATCCTGGAAAGTAGACATCAGCGCAGAAGATTTTATTGCGAAAATGCTCTTGCAAGAAAGCAAAGACATGCAGACCAGTTCTGTGCAAAACCTCATGGATAATAACAATGGAAAGGTCGCATCTGCCATTACCCATAGCCTGGTCAATGTCGGACAATGGACAAAATCATGGACATCCACCCCATTAAAAAGAGAAGCAATCATGCAAACCCTGCCCGTCATGCAAGCGTTTTTCATGTTCTTTTTAATCATTTTAACGCCAATAGTATTGTCCTTAAGTTGCTATAGTCCAAGAGCGTTGGGCAGTCTGTGCGCCTTGTTTGTTATGGCTATCTTTCTTCAATACCTCTGGCATCTGGTCGGATTTCTCGAACGCTCTGTGCTTGATCCATTAGGGGAAAACGATGCTATTTCGGCCATGAAGAATATGGCTGTAATGTTTTACTTTGTAGCACCCGTTTTGTTACTCAGATTATCTAGTCATTTTGGCGGTGACGCTGGTGCAGGTCTTATGGATTTAGTCAGCGGTTCTGAACGCCATAGCGATAACGTAAGTCAATCAGGTATGCAGGTAGCTAAAACAGGCGTTAAAGTGATATCAGGAGGTCTTCGATGAAGGCCTTATTTAGACTCAAGGGATTCATTGTATTCACGAATACTAATCAAGCCCTTATCAAATTTTTCTTGAGCCTCATAAACAGTCAAATAGCGTTTAGCAGGTTTATCCTCGGCTACGCCAACAAGGACATCAAGAATCACAGCCAACAAGCGAAATACCTTTCTCATTTGGAGCTATCCCTATGATTAAATATTATATCCGTTCATCCATTATAGTACTGATTCAGGCCATATTACCAATCATTGGTTTATTGATGATTGTGCCTTGGGTTATCAATACAAATCTTCTTATCCGCTGGCAACATACATTCTCCAATATTCAACCATTGTTTCTAGGCTTGCATGGACTGCTTTATTTGGCTTTGATTTTGTTATGGCCAAAGCTGGTCGCACGAATACAGATTAATAATCAACTCACATCCGAACAACTCAATATAGCCCTCAAAGCTCGCTGGTATCTACTAGGTATTTTCTTGTTTATTGATGCCATGATGATCTGGAGAATGTTATGAGCGATTATCCTATTAATAACCTGTTACGGGAGCCAACCGAAGCCTGGGCAGCAATTACCTGTTTCTCTTTGGCTCTACTCGCTTATAGCCAACCACATCTGTTCTTGCTTACGCAAACCATGAGCCTATACGCAGCGATTACCCTATCAATCCCTGGAGTCTATAGATTATGGCAAGCAATAAAAGTTAAGCGATATCATCGTAGACTTTTAGCCATGCCTACCTATGCACTATCTACCACCGAAATTCCTTTATCCAAAAACTGGTTATTCCTTGGTAAAGGCTTTCGCTGGCGACCAAGCCATACCCAAAAGCTGCATCAAATCAAACAGGTCAAAAATGAAAAGTTCATGCAACGGAGCTATAGCTATCAGCTGGCCAGACAATTCTGCCAAAACCATGAACACACTCGATTAGCAAAATGGCTTAACAACCGCTCCAAGTTAAATCCATTCAGACCTGAACCTCCCGTCGGAGGAAGTCCTTTCCTGCACGGAGTTGGAGAAGAAGATAAACCAGTTTACATTCCTCAAGATGTACGTGTAGGTCATACTTTTGTGGTTGGTACTACCAGAGTCGGCAAAACTCGATTAGCCAGTATTTTGATTAACCAAGACATTCGAAACGGCGATGCCGTTATCGTGGTTGATCCTAAAGGCGACCAGGACTTAGTTCGAGACATGATGGCTGCTTGTGAAGTATCAAGACGAGAAGAAGATTTCAAAATCGTTCACTTAGGCTTTCCAAACCAATCGGCACGGTACAACCCTCTCAAGAACTACGACCAAATCAGTGAAGTAGCTACACGAATCACCGATGCAATATCCGCAGAAGGTGAAGGGAAACAATTTGCAGCCTTTGCCTGGAAGTACGTCAACATTGTGGCTATATGCCTTGAAGAAATGAAACAACCCATTACGTACCAATCTATAGCCTTTTATATCAGTCGATTGGATCAACTATTGATGACATATGCCGACACCATTCTACCCAATCACTATCCCAACTATCATCAAGAGATTGAAGCTATTATAGAGGAACATGACACCAAAATTGGTAAAAACAATAAAACCAAATCCCCTATGGAACGCCACCAGGCAGTCATTCAATATGTCAAAGACCATATCAACAAAACCATCAAAAGTAACAATGCCGAAGCGCTTCACGACCAAATCCTGATAGACCTTTATGATGCAGCTATTATGGATAAACACTACTATGACAAAATCACAGCCAGTGTCGGTCCTGTGTTATCTGAAATTAATAAAAGTAATGCTTCTAAAATTCTGTCCTCCAAAATTGAACCAGGAGATATTGAACTGATGGATGTCATTAAAAATAAGAAGGTACTTTATATTGGCTTAGATAGTCTGACAAATCCTAATATCGCCCAGGCCGTAGGTAAGGCTTTCTTATCAGATCTTGTTTCTACTGCTGGCAAAATCTACAAGGAACCCAATGCTCGTTATACTTTGAATCTGCATTGTGATGAGCTATCAGAGATTATCCAGGATTCATTTGTGAAGATTCTAAATAAAGCTGGTGGAGCTGGGTTTCAGGTTACTGCTTATGCCCAGACTATTCAGGATATAGAAGTTGCTCTTGGTTCGAGGGCTAAGGCTGAGGTTTCTGAGGGGAATTTTAATACGCTAATTATGTTACGGGTTAAAAATGAAGAAACAGCTAATCTGCTGATTAAGGTTCTGCCTCAAGTTGGAGTTATTGGACATACCCAAGTTTCTATGGTTAATGATACACCTCATGGGGAAGATGGGGTTTATTTTAATACAACCAATGAGGACAGAGTTCAAACTTCTTCTGTGCCTATGATTGGAGTAGAGGATATTATTTCTTTGCCAAAGGGGCAGGCTTTTGTTTTAGTAAATGGGGGAGAACTTTATAAAGTAAGAGTTCCTTTACCTTTAAGCCACAAAAATAAGTCATCTGATATCTATTCAATGAAATTGAAAATCAATCAACTACCAGAAAATTAACCCACCATGCCAATGGATGGTTTCTCCAGTTTTATTTGTTCAATATGAGATGAATGGATTCGTGATTCAAGTGTTGTATCCAGTATTGCGGATCTAATATTGCATTGTATTTTTTACTAGGATTCCAAACGGGGCAAAAAGTGTTTTCCCATCAATTTGTACGTGGGTGAACAATTTAATAAATCCCGCTTTATTGGGCTCAATATGAAATTGTAATTCGGGTCCTCCTCGTTCAGCCTTATTTTGGGGTTCTTTCCCCATAGGATGAACGTGGGTAATGGTTTTAAAGTCCTCATTAAAACCAACGATGTGAGCATAGGCACCCATAATTGGCTCTAACGTATGAACTGGGTTTCCCTTGGAATCAACAATATCTATTTTACCTATGGTTGGTTGCCCTACTTGTAAGGGTGTTTTATCAAAAGATAATTTGAACTGATAACCATCGACAGTGCTTTCAAATAAAGGCTGGCGATCAATATGATTTTCTAATCCTTCAATGTTTTCAGGAGATGGAAAATCGGCAATAATATATTCCTGAATTTTTGTATTCGCAGGCAATAGATCGGCCCAAGTACGATAAGTAGCATTTTTGAGATTAGGCTGCCACTCAAATTGGTAAACACCGGGTGTCGTTGTTTCAACTGGATGAACATGGCTGTAGTCCATGAGATTGTTGTCAATAATCAATAAATGAATCTTTTGCGTATGTGCCTCAACAAGATCGCTTAGGGTAACTGATTTATTATTTGTTGTTTTAGATAACTTGATGAAGACTAGTTTCTTATCCTTTTTATCAATTATCTTCTGAATTGATAATCGCATGGTAGCACTTTGCTGTGACTTTGAGGGATTTTTCATCGCATGATGATGTGAATTTCCAGCAATAGCAATTCCATAATACGAATTGCTTAATAGCAAACCAATGAGGGTAATGATAAATTTTTTCACAATAATTTTGGCTCCAAGGACACTCAACCATTCTGTATCATTATATCCTAGATAAACACTAACTACCTAGGTTTCCATTAACCGCTATATGTTTACTGTTTTTTTAGAGTTTATACAATATCTCATTCAATTGCTTAAATCAGTTTAGCGAATTAAAGTACAAGAAAAATTAGATATGCTTAAAACAATTCACTTTATTTTAAGTTATTATTTAGATCTTATATTTATCGATGGAACTATCATGAGTGATATGGAGATCTTGGTGTACTTTCCTGAAGCAAAAGCTGAAGAGGAAAAAGAAAAATCTCTCTCTGTTTTCATCCCAAAAATAGTAATCATGAACAAAATAATCTAGTCTATCTTTTGGATTGGGAAGAAGAATTTGATGTTATCCGATCAATCAATTAGAGCTATTTATTTTAACTAGTGATTAAATGACAGTCTATATTTTAATTATTTTCTTTTAAAATCATGGATAAAGATCATTATGAAACAAAGTCATTGGCCATGGCGGTGGGCATTGAAACATGTTCTCTGCTTAAGTGAAACTACTAATACGAATAGGTGATCAATGAAACACGACCATCATCAACAAAAGCATACAAACACTGGAAAAGAGGACGTTTGTTGTCATCAGGAACATAGAGTACAGAAGTCACACGATGCTTCCTCCAAAACAGAGGGTGCAATCATCTATACTTGCCCCATGCATCCTGAAGTACGTCAGACTAATCCCGGTATTTGCCCTCTTTGTGGTATGGCCTTAGAGCCGGAAACAGTGACTGCCGAAGAAGAAAAAAATCCTGAATACCTCGATATGAGGCGCCGGTTTTGGATGGCAGTGATTCTTACATTACCTGTCGTGGTATTGGAGATGGGCGGACATTTGTTGCAAAACGTTATATCTGCCAGTGTTTCAAACTGGATTCAACTGCTATTTGCTACACCTGTTGTGTTATGGTGTGGTTGGCCATTTTTTCAGCGTGGCTGGCAAACTCTTAAAACACGTCAATTGAATATGTTTACTCTAATAGCTATGGGTATTGGGGTAGCATGGGTTTATAGTGTGGTGGCAGTACTGCTGCCTGGGGTATTCCCTATAGCTTTTCGAAGTCAAGAAGGGGTGGTCGCTGTGTATTTTGAAGCGGCAGCTGTCATTACTACCCTTGTCTTATTAGGACAAGTGCTGGAATTAAAAGCAAGAGAGCAGACAGGCAGTGCTATCCGTGCTTTATTGAAATTAGCACCTGACAGTGCACATCGTATTAAGAATGATGGAAGTGAGGAGGAAGTATCACTGGATAGGATTAATATCGGTGATTTATTGCGCGTTCGCCCTGGTGAAAAAATACCGGTAGATGGTGAAGTACAAGAAGGACGAAGCTTTGTAGATGAATCCATGGTGACTGGGGAGCCTATTCCGGTTACTAAAGAAGCAGGTGCCAAAGTTATTGGTGCGACGATTAACCAAACGGGTAGTTTTGTTATGAAAGCACTTCACGTTGGTAGTGATACCATGCTTTCACGTATTGTTCAGATGGTGAGCGATGCTCAACGAAGCCGCGCATCTATTCAACGTTTAGCAGATACTGTATCTGGATGGTTTGTGCCTGCCGTGATTTTAATTGCAATGCTTTCTTTTATTTTGTGGGCATTGCTGGGGCCACAACCATCACTTAGCTATGGATTAATTGCTGCTGTATCTGTACTAATCATCGCTTGTCCCTGTGCCTTAGGCTTGGCAACTCCGATGTCTATTATGGTAGGCGTGGGGAAAGGTGCTCAGAGTGGTGTATTGATTAAAAACGCTGAGGCGCTTGAACGAATGGAAAAGGTGAACACGCTTGTTGTAGATAAAACAGGAACCCTCACTGAAGGGCACCCCAAATTGACGCAGATTGTAACTGATCAAGGCTTAAATGAGGAAGAGGCATTAGTGCTAGCAGCATCGCTTGAACATCAAAGCGAACATCCACTTGGCAAAGCCATCGTGAGTGCTGCTAAAGAAAAACAGTTGACTCTTGACCCAGTTCAAGATTTTGATGCACCGATTGGGAAAGGGGTAATAGGTAAAGTAAATGGTCATCGTGTTGCCATTGGTAATATCAAATTAATGCAAGAGCATGGGAACGATAATGTTTCTCTTTTTGAAAAGGCAGATGAATTTCGTGGCAAAGGTGCCTCTGTGATGTTTATGGCAATCAATGATAAAACGGTAGCCCTTTTGGTGGTAGAGGATCCAATTAAATCAACTACTCCTGAAACTATCCGATCTCTTCAACAAAGCGGCATTGAAATTTATATGCTGACAGGAGATAGCAAAAAAACGGCGGAAGCTGTGGCAGAGACACTTGGTATAAAAAAGGTGGTGGCTGAAATCATGCCTGAGGATAAAAGTCGTATAATAAGTGAATTAAAAGATAAGGGACTCACTGTTGCAATGGCAGGAGATGGGGTGAATGACGCACCGGCACTGGCACGAGCTGATATTGGTATTGCCATGGGAACAGGGACTGATGTGGCTATTGAGAGTGCTGGTATTACCTTATTGCATGGTGATTTGCGTGGTATTGCCAAGGCTCGCCGTTTGTCAGAAGGGACTATGAGTAACATACGCCAAAATCTTTTCTTCGCTTTTATTTATAACATATTGGGTATCCCTTTGGCTGCGGGAATCTTGTATCCACTCACAGGATTACTATTAAGTCCAATCATCGCCGCATTGGCTATGGCGCTTTCTTCTGTTTCAGTTATTATCAATGCGCTGAGGCTGCGGCGGATAACACTGTGAGGAATGTAATTTCGAGTGATAGGTCATCTTTGATTCAAGGCAATAGTATCCTTTCTATTATTGCGGCCGAAGTGTTTCATGACATGGTGGTAGAAATAGCTTATTTCCCAAATCAGCAAGGAGGACACAGGCAATGATCGAAATCATCCCTAATTGGCATCCTATTTTTGTCCATTTTACAGTGGCCTTATTCACTATTTCGACTCTATTGTATGCTTTAGTCTATTTGGCGTCTTATACCCGCTGGAAAACACATCTTTTTGTTGTCGAATTTGAAATAGTGGCTCGTTGGTGTTTGTGGCTAGGGGCACTGAGTACTCTAACTACTGTAGCAGCCGGGTTTTATGCCTATTATACGGTGAAGCATGATGAGGTCATGCATGCAGTGAAAGTGATTCATCGAAACTGGGCACTCGTCACAACAAGCACTATCCTATTAATGGCTTGCTGGTCTGTTTTGCGTTATAGTAAAACCCAAAAACCAACCCTGGCTTTCTTGATTGCTTTGTTTATTGTCCAAGCACTGTTGTTAACAACGGCCTGGCATGGAGGAGAATTAGTCTATCGCTATGGTTATGGTGTTCTTGCGCCTACCCAAGCACAAAAAGCAGTACTTCAACATTAAATTTTTATAGAAGGATAGTAACATGTTAAAAAAGGACTTCCATCATGTACTAAGGTACTATTTTCTTATTTTTTTCCTTTTGGTGTTCAGTCCTTTTGCTTTGTTTGCCCAACATGAACAACATGGTGCAGCGACCCCAACAGAGACCTCTTTCAAGACGACACTGTATCAATCCAAACCTGTGGGAAAAAAAACGGAACAACAGACGGCTAAAAAGAAACCTGCCAGGGCAATAAAACCCCTGTCCCTTCCGCATGGCCCAGCGCATACGATTAATTTGGTGGTGGCTTATAAAACCGTATACTTTGCTGGCAAAACTCGACGTGCCATTGCGGTGAATAATCAAATCCCTGCACCCACACTTCGTTTCAAGGAAGGGGAGCGGGTAACGATTAATGTTTATAATCACCTTGATAAAGGAACCTCCATTCATTGGCATGGTATTTTAGTACCTTGGCAAATGGATGGGGTCGAAAATGTCAGCCAAAAGGCCATTCCGCCTGGTGGAGTTTTCCATTATCGCTTTACCTTGCATCAGTCAGGTACGTATTGGTATCATGCCCATGCAGATGTGCAAGAACAAGAAGGGCTTTATGGTGCTTTTTTAATTGATCCTAAAACCCCACCACCCTATCGCTACACTAAAGATTATGTGGTGGTTTTATCCGATTGGAGTAATATTCCAGCCAATCAAATCTTTGCTAATTTGAAAAAAGACGGGGACTACTTTTCGCCGAAATTTCCTCTGCAACCTTCCTTAAGCAAATTTATTCATGACTATCGCAGTGCGGATGCTAAAGAGCGAAAATCGCTGATTAATGATTATAAAATGATGCAACAAATGCGCATGAGTATTTATGATCTCAGTGATGTCGCCTACGATGCTTTTTTACTCAATGGCCAACCTAAAATGTGCCCTTGGACAGCACAAGTGAAGGTGGGCGATGTGGTTCGTCTTCGTTTTATTGGCGCAGGAGGCAGCACCATCTTTCGCGTCAAAATACAGGATACCACCCTGCAAATGGTGCACATTCAAGGAAATGACGTTAAACCGTTTCCTATTTCAGATTTTGATATCGCACCTGGAGAAACCTATGATGTGTTGGTTTCCATTCAAAAAAGTAAGCCTTATATTATTTATGCCGAATCCATTGATACGGTAGGAGCAGCAGTAGGTGCCTTAGTGACCTCATCTTCCCAAACAGTCAATTACCAGCAAGTGCCTCCTTTCCCAGAGCCACTACCCACTACTCGCCAAATGATGGCTAACATGATGATGTCAGAGGAGCACCAGGGTTCAAGTTCAATGCCAGATCATAGCATGATAAAACAGGGAAAGTCCGCATCTAAGATGCAGGGAATGAATATGCCTCCTCATTCCATGGCTCATGCAAAAGCGGGGAATTCGAAAGAGTCGATGAGCTCAAGTAAAAAGAGCATGCCCATGAATCATCAAATGGATATGTCAGGCATGAAGCATTCGATGCCTATGACAACGGATGATAAAAATTCTAAGTCAAAAGAGAGTTCTTCGTCCTCAAAGTCAATGAATTCAGAAGAAATGCATGGAGTACACGGTATTTCAGATGAAAAAAATAAGTCTTCCACTAAAAATGATGCAATGGAGTCTAATAAAAATGGTGAAGAAGATAGTATGTCTATGAGTATGCCTTCTCACTCCATGGCTCAAGACTCATCAACGAATGCGAATAAGCAACAATCGACGTCTACTGCAAAGGGGGGAAATTCAAAAGAGTCGATGAGCTCAAATAAAAAGAGCATGCCTATGAATCATCAAATGGATATGTCAGGCATGAAGCATTCGATGCCTATGACAACGAATGATAAGAATTCCAAGTCTAAAGTATCACTAAAGACAAAGAACTCAAAAGAGATGCATGCTATGCATGGCATCTCAAAGGGCAAGAATAAATCTTCCACTGTAAGACATTCTATGATGTCTAAGAACAAGTCTATGAGTATGCCTTCCCACTCGATGACCCCTAGTTCATCAATGCATCAATCGATGTCGATGTCTACTGTGCAAACGAAAGATTCCATGGGCTCAATGGATATGGATATGTCCATGGATAAACCCATGCATATGCCCACAGAACCAAGCATTATAGGGGATAGTATAATACCCATGGATAAAAAATATTCCGCAATGACCATGGGGACTAAATATCAGGAATTAACAGCCGCAATAAAAACCAATGATCCTCATAAACCAATTGATGGGGTTATTCGAATGGAATTATTTGGTTATATGGACCACTTTATATGGTTTATAAACGGTCTTCCAGAATATAAGGCAAAACCGATTTTAATTGAACCAAGTAAACGCTATCGCATTATCTTTACCAATAACTCCATGATGCGCCATCCCATGCATATTCATGGGCACTGGTTTATTTTACGCAATGGCCATGGCAGTTATGATCCGCTACTTCATACGATTGAGGTACCACCCGGTGCTACAGCAGTTGCTGATTTTGATACCGATGCCAGTGGCCAATGGTTTTTCCACTGCCATCATCTTTATCACATGATGGCAGGAATGGCCCGGGTGTTTCAGTATGAAACCATTATTGAAGTGGCTAACGGTCTTAGAAAACCTGAATATGAAATTGCCTCTACTGGTTATTATAATCGACCTATTGTCCGAGTTGATGAACAAATCCCAATTGATTTGTCTTTAGTGAAACATCCCATAGGACACCATGCTGGACTTTATAAGGCGAGCTTTTTAGAGCTGAGTGAAGATCCATTTCATAATGCTCAGGAATTAAGTTTTAAAGGTTTATATGGTCCTGATTATCATAAATTAGAATTGTATACTGAGGATGCTGAGGTTAATAAAGGCAGTATTGAATATGCTGATATGGATATTTTTTACTGGCACTTAATCAGTCAATTCTGGGCTGTCAAGGGAGGCGTTAATTATTTTTATCGCCCTGGTGGTCCTTACTGGCAACCAGGAATAGGGATTGAAGGGCTTGCTCCTTATTTTATTGATACCAATATTCGAACTTATTATCATCAAGGAAGCGTGAAGTTCGATGCGGAATTATCGCGCGATACGCAGCTTTTTAATAACTTCTTAGTAAGAACAGGGATTCGCAGTATTTTAGCGACTAAGACTGTGGTACAAAATGAATTAGGAAATGGCTTAAATCAAATGCGCTATATAGTAAGACCTTATTATCGTTTAATGCCTGGACTTAATGTCTATGCAGAGTATGAATATGATAAAGATTATGGGGCGTTCAAAAGAATTCGACAGGCTAAGGGTGAAAATACCACGGAAACAACAGTTAGCCTGGGATTGGCATTCTTACTTTAAACCACAAGGCGACTTAGTTTACTAGGTCGCCTTTTCTTTCTAAATCGATACCTAAACGCTTTTAGCCATTTTTCTGCACTCTTCTTCACAGTGATAACAGGCTTCTGCACAGCGTTTGCAATGTTCCATATTTTTGTGTTTTGAGCACTCATCGCCGCAGGCCTTGCAAATATCTGCGCAAAGAGCGCAAATCTTCGCAGCGAATTGTGAACCGCGACCCATCATATTAGCTGCTAGCGTACAAATATCGGCACAGTCGATGTCAAGTTCAATGCAGCGGCCTAGCATTTGTACATCATTTTCTTGAAGACAAGCTGTAGTACAATGCGCACATTCTAGTGCACAAACTTGGCAAGCCTCAATACAAGATTGGTATTTTTCATGAGACATTCCTTTCTCCTTATAAATTTGGTTAATTCTACTCGAATAAGCGTAGTTCATTAAAATTTGAAAGGCAATATTTTGAGGCAACAGGTGTGCCCTTTCCTGACAAATCAAGAGCCAAAATCTATACTAAAAGAAGTCAATCATGATGTTTTTAAGACAAAAATAATGGTCCAGTTGTTATAATCGTGTTGGGTATGGCGGAAGCGATTATTGGCAATGACATGAAGGAACACCACTTGGACATTGAGTAAGGACCTATGTCTTGCGCCCTCTTTGGTTTCGAAAGGGGGATGATTGGCGAGGACACACCCCTTGTAAAATGGTACTAATATCAATAGCATAATATAAGCATAGCTCGGAAATATTACTTTATCGTGGAAAAGAATGATTCGATATCACAACACCAATAAGATACTTCGCCAATGGCATCCCCTACTGAAAGGGCTGTTGATTTTGATTTTAATGGGCGCCACCGCATCATCCAATGCTCAGGCATCCGATGAGCATGCCAGTCATCATCAAAGCAGCCAGGGTAATCTCAGTGTCATTCCGAGTGTAACTGGACAAACTCCTGGTAAAGACATGATGGGTGCTATGGGTGAGATGATGAAGCAAATGGGCGTGCCGAAAAAAAAAGCGCTGTATCCCTCGTTGATGAGTCTGCCCGATATCCCACTGGAAAGGCGCGGTGAAATACAACAATTGGCACAAGAACGGATGCAATCGGGTCTGTCTATGATGGCGAAAGGGATTGATACGCTTCTTAAAGCATCCGCTAAGACGAGTTTTTCTCAGATGCAGGATGCAGTCGCTACGATTCGTGAAGGTCTTTCACAGTATGATAGTGGATTGGCTGCATCTCGTGCGCTTGCCGAGGGAAAGGTACCGCGCCAAGTGGCCTTGTTATGGTTCAAACAGGAAATGAATTTACTCCCCTCAGACCCAGCTACCCATACACTTTTAGGTGGTCCGCTTTTTCATTTGACGATTATCACGCTGTTTCTTGTCTTCTTTATCATTATGATTTGGATGTATTTTTTTAAAATGCGCAGGGCATCGGCATTGCTTGAGAGTTTGACCAGCAAAGGAGATGTTCTTTCTCCAAGTATTCCCTCCACGAGCCCAATGAGTCCTCCTCCTGCAAGCGCTGCTGAGGTTATTGAAGAGACTCATCCATCCTCTGGAGGGTTAGCACCACCTGCGAAACTACCAAAGTTTCCGGTCATGCGTACGCTAACAATCCCCCTTGACCAGTGGGAGGGGCAATTGCGTGTGTGCCGTATCTTTGATGAAACGCCTGGGGTAAAAACCTATTGGCTCGCCTCATTAAAAGAAGTGGCCTTGCCCTTTACCTATTTCCCTGGTCAATTCATCACCATCACAGCCACCATTAATGGCACCCGAGCGAAGCGTAGCTATACCATTGCCTCAACGCCCACCCAACTTCACTATTGTGCCATCACGGTGAAACGCGAAGAACAAGGTTTGTTCTCACGTTATTTACATGATGAGGCTAAAGAAGGCGATGTGCTTGAGGTGATGGGGCCCAATGGAAAATTTACGTTTACCGGAGAAGAAGCATCGAGCATTGTCCTTATTTGTGGCGGTGTGGGCATTACTCCGATGATGGGCATTATCCGTTATTTAACGGATATAGGATGGCACGGTGATATTTATTTACTGTACTGTTGCCGCACCACCAGCGATTTTATCTTTCGTGAGGAGTTAGAGCGGCTGCAAAAAAGATATCCTAACCTCAATGTCTTTGCCACCATGTTACGGGTATCAGGAACCGTGTGGATGGGTTTAAAGGGGGAATTTACAACCAGCATCATTTCCCACCTCGTGCCGGATATAGCCATGCGTCGCATCCATGTCTGTGGTCCGCCTGGCATGATGAATGCGGTGCTGGCCATATTAAAAGAGCTTCATGTGCCAGAAGAATTCATCTATACCGAAGCGTTTGGTCCAGCCATGAAGCCGCCATTAACACCGGAACAAATGGAGGATATTGCGCCAGAACTTAAGGCGGTTGTTTCATTTAAGCGCTCTCATAAAACAGCCCCCATTTTACCTAACTACACGCTTCTTGAAATCGCCGAGGCCAATGGTGTTTCTATTGATAACTCGTGTCGCACAGGGCAGTGTGGACTGTGTAAAGTGAAATTACTCACAGGCAAGGTATCCATGGATTGTGATGACGCGCTTTCTGAGGAAGAAAAGCAGCACGGTTTTATCCTGGCATGCCAGGCCAAAACCAATGAGAATATTGAGGTAGATGTGTGATGAACGCACCAGGACGCCTGATGGCACTCGGATTAATGCTGCTCATGATGATGACATGGCTTGGATTTACGGTGCATGTGTCTCCTCGTTTTGCAGGAAGCTTGTGGGGTGGTGTCATTGGCATGAGTGGCGCCCTACTCATGCTCGTTCCATTACTTTACCTCTTTATTAAACGCATCCCTATTTTAAAGCATTGGATCACCCAGTATGTTTCCATGAACACCCTGCTCTCTTGGCATATCTATGCCGGTATTATTGGTCCTATTCTCGTACTGATTCATACCGGACATAAATTTCAAAGTGCGCTTGGTATTGCACTGACCGGAATGACCTTAATTGTCACGATAAGCGGCTTTGTGGGTCGCTACCTCTTGAGTTTTATAGCCGATGAAGTTCGTGAGAAAAAAGAACTCCTTTCAGACCTGCAGAGTCAGTATCAAAGGGTAGCGCAGGAAATTCAAACGAACCCGGATTTAAAGAAAACCATCACGCGCTTTCATTCTATGAGCGCACGTTTTGCCGCTTGGCTATTTAATGAGAACGTATTAAATGGCGAAAGCACAGCCCCAGCAAGTCTACGTGCCTTGCGTTTGGTGGAGTCCATTGCGGAGCTGGAATACGCCATCCAATTTCATGAGCAATTCAGACGTGCCTTTCGGACATGGTTGAGGCTGCATATTGTGATTGCCCTTGTTTTGTATGGTTTGCTTGCCTTGCATGTCTGGTCTGGAATTTACTTTGGGCTAAGGTGGTTTCAATGAAACTCAGTGGCGCCCTATTAACTGCCCTTGCTGTTTTAATGGTGCTGTTTGTTGCAGCCTATTATGCGCCCAGCCATGAACAAGGAGGACCTACGAATTGGTTTAATCCTGTTGAGTGGCAAAGAATGGCAAGTCCCGGAACATTATCCCAAGCGCATTCCTTTCTCAGTCACAATTGCAATGCCTGCCATACGCCTGTCAAAGGAGTGGAAGCTGTAAACTGCATCACCTGCCATGCAAATGATGTTGCTCTTTTACAAAGGCAACCCGCCTCATTTCATGCCGATATTGGAAGTTGCGTTGAATGTCATGCTGAGCATCAAGGCCAAAATAGACGTCCCACCCAAATGGATCATAATGCGTTTGTTGCAATTGAGCTGAAGCAACTTAAAAAAAATGCAATCAAGAATGAAGAACAGCAATTAATTTTTGAGCAAGTTCAGCATTACTTGGAAATGAATGAATCTCAAAAACAATCGCCGCTCATCAATCCACACGTGTCTCCTGCCGAGCTCACCTTGCAGTGCACCACATGCCATCAGAATGAAGACAAACACTTCACTTTATTTGGCAACAATTGTTCTGCCTGCCATGAAACGGCAGATTGGAACATCCCAGAGTTTATCCATCCCTCACCGAGATCGAAGGATTGCGCACAATGTCATCAAGCGCCACCCAGTCATTACATGGAGCATTTTCGCATGATATCCAGGAAAGTGGCAGGAAAGCCCCATGCTCAAGTAACTCAATGTTTTATGTGTCATCAAACGACGGCATGGACGGACATCAAAGGCATTGGTTTTTATAAGCATCACTAAAACGAGAGGGTATTTTAGTTTCTTGATAAGATAATTTTTAAGAAGATTTTTTAAATTTAGTATCCTGTTTGAGCCGTTTGGTATGTTCGTTTTTTTAGATTGGGGTCCTGAGTGAAATTTCTTACCCATTGATAAATTCATAATTTTGAAATATAACTTATGTTATTTGAGTGATTTTGTTTTTATTAGTCGTATAAATACAGGCTTTAGGCGGTTTAAGATACCGTATGATCTTTATGAACATAAACAGTGAAAGAGAGCGAAATCTATAACGGCCACTGCTTCTTCTTTCACTTTACTAAGCGTCCCTGAGAAGGTAGCAATATAAAATTAGTATTACAGAAAGATAGGATACAAGAATGGTTGGATCAGTCCGACCGGACTCTCCTCAGAATCCATATAAGGAATATTCAATGGATAACATTTTTACGGATGCATTAGCACGATTAGATGTTGCCTTTCAGTATACAGAAATTGATCCAGAAGCTATCAAGAGATTAAAGTATCCTAAAGCAATCATTCAAATGTCTTTACCTCTTCGAAAAGATGATGGCAGTTTAGCGATATATTCTTCCTATCGAGTTCATCATAACAATACTCGCGGTCCAACTAAAGGAGGTATTCGTTTTCATCCTCTCGTTACTCTCGAAGAAATAAAGGCTCTGTCGTTTTGGATGACGATTAAATGCGCGGTAATCGGCATTCCTTTTGGAGGTGCGAAAGGTGGAATTGTAGTTGATCCAAAACAACTTTCCAAATTGGAATTGGAGCGTTTAAGCCGGACTTACTTAGAGCATTTTGCCAGTTTTGTTGGGCCTAACAAAGACATTATGGCACCCGATGTTTATACAAATGCCATGATTATGGGCTGGATGATGGATGAATACTCTAAACTTAAACAAGAATACAGTCCTGCTGTTATCACCGGGAAGCCCATTGCTTTAAGTGGCAGTTATGGACGAGAAGATGCGACTGGTCGTGGTGCTTTTTATTGCATTAATGAGTTAGCTAAGAAAAAAAACTGGAAACCCAAGAACATTCGTGTAGCAATTCAAGGATTTGGAAACGCAGGACAGCACATCGCCCTCTTTCTTTATGAGGCAGGTTATAAAATAGTAGCAGTAAGTGATTCTCAAGGAGGTATATATCGAGCAAAAGGTCTTGATATTCCTAAGTTGGTTCATATAAAAAACAGCACTAAGAATATTCAAGCAGTTTACTGCACCCGATCAGTATGTGAATGTGAACTAGTTGACGCTGACAAAATTTCAAATGAAGAACTTCTGGAGTTGGATGTTGATTTACTTATCCCTGCCGCATTAGAAAACCAAATTACCAAAGAAAATGCAGCAAAAATAAAATCACCTGTGATTGTAGAAATTGCCAACGGCCCAACAATGCTGGATGCTGAACCTATTTTAAAAAATAAAAATATTTTAGTAGTACCCGATGTGTTAGCTAATGCGGGAGGGGTTGCTGTCAGTTATTTTGAATGGGTACAGAATAAAACGGGATATTACTGGAGTGGTGAACAAGTACAACAGCGGTTACATGATATTATGGTACCTGAGTTTTTAAAAGTGTATCAAATAATGGAAAAGAATAAAATTGATATGCGCACAGCGGCCTATATACACGCCCTAAATCGTTACGGCGAAGCCGTCGTGGCCCAAGGGACGCAACGACATTATTTTAGTACGACATGAATCATGCTCAATTGAGGCTCTAAGCACAGCAATAATAGGTGCTGTTTAAACCATACGCTTAGCGAAAGAAGGTAGCAAGAGAGAAACATACACTGGTATATCAATGTATTATGTGACATCTAACGACTGCATGGACCGAGAGTGCCAAGTTATAACGACCTTTGCCAAAAACCATCAAGGGTTTGTGTAGTGGACTCTCTGGCTGATTTTTCAGACAAGGTTGCGAAACACGACCGCTGTTATTCTTATTTAAGTTTGCAGGCCAAATTGATTTTTCCCTGCAAACTCCATGCTCAAACAAATGGTCCACCATACCTCTATCCTCAAATTACTGATGGTCTCCTTCCTTACCACTTCCTTCCATGTTATCTCCCTCCATGTTATGCATACCCATACCCATCATTTCCATCTTTTCACCTGCCTTCATTTCCTTACCGACCTCTGGGGTTACCAAACACTCTATCGTCTTTCCATCCTGGGTTTTAAACATCGCCTTCATGGGGCATCCTTTCATCTGATTTCCCTGCATGTGACATCCTTTCATGTGGCTTCCCTGCATGCTATGCATGCTCATCATTTCCATCATGTCACCCGTCTTCATGTCCTTACCGATCTCTGGGGCCATCAAACACTGTATCATCTTTCCATCCTGTGTTTTAAATGTCGCCGTCGTTTGTTTATTTTCTGTGTCGGCTGCCTGTGCCAATGAACTGATAAGGCCAAATGATAATATGGCCGGAATTAAAAATAATCTAATCTTCATGGTTTTCTCCCTTAAACGATGAATAGTGTCACGTGGCCGATAATGATAGGCCGCTATTCAATTTTAGACAATTTTATTAATTTTTTCTGTTTTTTTATTTGTGCCCTTAAATGTTTCTGACAAATCAAGAGACAGAATCTATACTAAAAAGAATCAATCGGCTGTTTTTAAGGCAAAATCATGGTGTTCCCAGTCGTAATGATCGTGTTAGGTATTGTCCTTCTTATCAGTGGAGCTTATTTAATCAATAAGTTACTTCAAAAAACAAATCATTATCGCAGGCAATGGTTAAGTTATCTTGCTTTTATTGCTTTATTCTCAGTTATTCAGCCAGCATTTTTACGGTCTATTAGTCGATCCCCACTGTCTTAATAATTTTTATGCCAGCGTGCTTTTATTTATTAGGTGCTACCTATATCTATTCATCTTGCCGTCTTATGACCAATACCATTCAAAAAATGGAGTTGATGGATGATTTTAAAAATCGCGATGAAGTATTACGGCATCACGCAACCTATGATCGCTGACAGGCTGCAATAATCGAGGGTATCTTTTTGAGATGATGAACACACGATTTCAACAAGTCAAGATGAATGAAGGCTCTGTTATTGTTCTTTTTATTGATATGGACCGATTTAAGAAAGTTAATGATCGCTATGGTCATGAGGTACCACGTTACACATGTTTGGTGGACTCCTAAGGCAGCGCTTGCGAAGGGATGATGTAGTGGCTCGTTATGGTGGGGACGAATTTATTGTCTTGATGGAGAACACCTCCATGGATGAGGCAAAAAAGATTGCTGAGAATCTTATTACGGAGGCGAAAAAATCTCTAAAAGAAGGTACTCTATCTGAGCTTAATCTGGATTACTCCATTGGCATTACCCAGATGAATCACCACTCGGCTTCAGTGAATACCGTGATTAAAGAAGCTGATTTGGCCTGTTATGCAGCAAAACAAAGAAAAATCAATGGTTCGGTTTGTGTCTATAATTCCATGATTACGACAAAAAATAATGCAATCAATTTTAGTGGAAATCAGATTACCCCATAAGGAGTAAAGCCAACAAAACCAGTCTCTCAATAACAGTTCATTGACTCTAATGAGTCCCTTTTTTCTTCTTGATGTCATGCCTTGTTTAATCATATTGGATAAGAGATACTGGGAGGATAGAATAACAAAAAAAAGGTATTGATTAATGACCCATTTTCTGAAAAAACGTACTCTCGTATTAATGATTCCGGCAGTCCTTGTTGGTTGTTCTTATAATGCTAAGTTAACTCCTGAAGGTGAAAAAGTAACCATTGTACAGTCAGGAAAGCCCACAAAGAATTGCACTTTTTTAGGTGACGTGAGTGCTTATGATCGCAATGGGATGAGCCAATCTTACCAATCCCATGAACATTTGATTAAGGATGAGCTCAATATCTTAAGAAACAAAGCATCGCTTTTAGGAGCAAATACACTTCGGATTACCGAACATCAGCAAACTTATGAAGGCAATCCCAAAAATGACTTTGTGGCGGATCATGGGATGGTGGGCCGTGCCTATCGCTGTAATACGAATTAATAATCATTTTGAGTCTTCCTGGTCATGAAACATTATCGTGCTTGGCAGTGTTCTTGTTGGATAGTGCTCCTCCTGTTGTGTTCCTATTCGGCAATAGCAGGAAAGACATTGACCCTTCAGGGAATAACCCAAATTGCTCTAGCGAATAACAAGGATTTAAAAGCAGCTCGCTATAATGTAGCTATTGCAAAGGCCCGATTGATCCAAGCCGGTCTTTGGCCCAATCCAAGCATTAATCTCTCAAATAACGACGATCGCTTATTTAATGATGAAGGAGAGTATTCGCGCAGTGCTGGTTTTAGTCAAGCATTCCCTATTTCTGGACGTATTGCAAAACAAAAGACAGTCGCACGCCTCGATGTTATGAAAGCCATCACCGAAATTAGGGAGGCCGAGCGTCAACTCAGTGCCAAAGTGGCGAATGCATTTTATGCCGCGGTGATTACGGAGCGTCGCCTGCAACAATTGAATTATTTATTAAGAATCAACAAAGAATTAGTGAACGTCATCCATAATCGTTATCATGCCGCTGAAATTTCAAAGTTGGATGAGAATGCAGCGCGCATTGAGTATCTGCGCATTGTTCAAGAAAAGCATTTATTACATAGCCTTCGCATCAGTCAAATGGCCACACTGAACCAATTGATGGGGCGAGATGCGAATTCTCCTTTATCTCTTAAGGCTGACCTAAATACAGGGCAAAATTTTCCTGAATTACCTGCCCTAAAAACGTTAGCACTTAATAATCGTCCTGATCGCCAATCCATTGCTCTATCAATTAACCGCGCCATTGCCGATCGCCGCTTGGCAAAAGCGGAGCGCTTTGCTGATTGGACAGTAGGGCTTGGTGTCCAACAAGATAAAATTGTGGTGGAAGAGGGACCTCCCCAGCCCGCCGATCGCACTTTGGGCGTGACGCTTTCTGTTCCACTTCCTCTTTTAAATCAGAATCAGGGACGAATTTTAGAGGCAAGTCGCACGGGAACTCAGGCGATGATGGCGTTACGCGCCTTGAATTTAAGCATTGAAACAGAAATAGCGAGTAACTATTCCCAATTGAAAGCACTTAGGATGAGCCTTAGAGAAACGCAAAGCATATCTCTAAAAATAGGCGTTGAAAGCGTGAAACTGGCGCGTGACTCTTATGAAAACGGACAAATTTCGCTTTTGAATGTATTGCAAGTGCAAAAGCAACAAAATGATTTGCAAATGACTTATCTCACGACTTTAGAAAAGTATTTACAAGTGTATGTGGCTTTATGTACGGCCATTGGCCCTGGCTCTACACAAGGATTTTGTCCTTACTTAGCTTATCAAAGGAATGGTTATGATGATGGCATTACAACAGCGAATTAGAGCAATTTTACTCACCAGTGTTTTTCTTGGCCTCCTCATCCATGCTCAGGGAGTGTTTGCCCATGGAGAAGAAATCGAAGTGAGTGAAGGAGGAGCCAAAGGTCCTGTGCATTTGACACCCCAACAAACCAAAATGCTCGAAATCAAAGTCGCAAAAGCAACCAATCGTCCCATGGCGCAAATGCTTGGTTTGAATGGCCAAATTCAACTCTTACCCGATGCGCAGGCGGATGTCAGTATTCGGATTAGTGGGAGCGTGACGGCCATTGATGTGAATTTAGGCGATGGTGTCAAGACAGGACAACGCTTAGCTACTGTGCAATCAAGACTAGTGGGTAATCCCCCACCCAGTGTGGCGGTCACAGCCCCCATTGCCGGCATCATTGATGCGAGAAACATCAATTTAGGTCAAGCCGTTGAACCGAATACGGTTCTTTTTCACATCAGCAACCGCGATAAACTGTTAGTCATTGCCCAGGTTTATGAAGAAGATTTAGGCAAGGTTAAGGTAGGACAGGAAGTCAATATTCATGCGTTGAGTTACCCAAAGCTGCTTTTTCCAGGCAAAGTCACTTTAATTGAACCCAATCTTGACCCGTTAACTCGCACAGTGAACCTACGAATTACTTTAGATAATGAGGAAGGACTACTCAAACCGGGCATGTTTGTGCGTGCCAATGTCATTTTAGCTCACAATGAAGCGGCACTTGCGGTGCCTAATGCCGCCCTTTTACAAGCGGATAATGAGCAATTCGTTTTTGTGCAAAGTGGGGATACGTATGAACGGGTGGACGTTAAAATAGGTGCTGTGGACGATGACTACTCAGAGATTACAGACGGCTTGGTGCCTGGCGACCTCGTTGTGACTCAAGGCAATCGCGAACTTTATACACTATGGCTCACTGGGGGCAGTAAACCGCAGTCAGGCCAAGAGGAGCATCATTAAATGTTTACGCGATTAATTGCCTGGTCTTTACATAATCGCCCTTTGATTTTGGCGTTAACGATTATCCTTTGCTTACTGGGTGGCTATACCTTAAAACAAATGCCCGTGGATGTTTTTCCTGAATTTGCTCCACCGCAAGTGGTGGTACAAACCCAAGCGCCTGGTATGGCCACCCAGGATGTGGAAACTTTGGTGACCTATCCCTTAGAAAGTGCCATCAATGGAACGCCTGGCGTGGCCAGTGTTCGCTCAAAAACCTCCGTCGGACTATCGACGATTACTGTGGTATTTGATGATAAAACGGATATCTATCGCAATCGCCAGTTGGTTAATGAACGGATTCAACAAGTAATAAACCGTCTTCCTCCAGGTGTCTCGTCACCAGTGATGTTGCCGGTCACCTCGGCAGTGGGGTGGCTACTTAAATATGCTCTCATTAGTCGAACTGCAAGCCCTGAAACATTACGTACACTTTCAGACTGGACCATCCGTCCGCGTCTTTTGGCTCTTGGTGGCGTCGCTTCTGTGGTGTCTCTAGGTGGGGAAGTAAAGCAATATCAGGTCCAGCTTGAACCTAAGCGTATGCTGGCCTATGGCATCACGGTTGAAGAAGTGCGCCAAGCGTTAGCGACAGGAAATCAAAACGTGCCTGGTGCTTTTGTTCATCAGGCAGGTACTGAATTTGTTGTGAGTACCATTGGGCGTATTAAGACGCTGGAAGACATTAAAAAAACACTCATTGTAGTTCGTAATGGAGTACCCATCACCATTAACAACGTGGCCACTGTCGCTTTTGGTGGCGAAATCAAACGAGGTGATGGAGCTTATAATGCTGAAAACGCGGTCATTGGTACCGTTTCTAAAATCTTCGGTGCCGATACGGTAACCACGACGCAGAAAGTGGAACACGCTTTAGCCGATATCAAAAAATCTTTGCCAGCGGGTGTTGAGTTAATCACCGATGTGTTTCGCCAAGCCAATTTCATTGAATCAGCCATTCATAATTTGACCAAAGCCCTTATTGAAGGGGGCATCATTGTGATTGCCATATTATTCCTTTTTTTAATGAATTGGAGAGCTTCTTTTATTACCTTTCTCTCCATGCCGGTTTCTTTTATTGTGGGTATTCTAGTACTACACTATTTTGGTTTTGGCATTAACTCTATGACCTTGGGAGGGATGGCAATTGCCATTGGTGAGGTAGTGGACGATGGTATTATCACCGTTGAAAATGTAGTACATCGACTAAGACTGAATCGGTTGGCCAAAAAACCTCTACCCGCCATTGAAATTGTTTTTGATGCGGTTTTGGAAATTAGAAGTTCAGTGATCTATGCGACCATTATTATTAGCTTGGTGTTTTTGCCTATTTTCTTTTTGTCAGGTATTCCTGAGCGAATTTTTAGCCCTTTAGCAATTGCTTATATCGCCTCAGTATTAGGTTCTCTTGTGGTCTCTATTACTATGGTGCCAGCCCTTTGTTATCTTCTTTTAGTACGAAAAACGGAAAAACAGCAGGATACTAAAGTAGTGATGCATGCTTTATCTCAAGAGGAACGTTATCATTTGACGGAAGAAGAAGCGGCCCAACACGCTCAAGCGGAAACTCGTTTTGTGATTTGGTTAAAAAAACATTTTTTAACTGGGTTAAATTGGTCTCTGGCCCATTGTAAAACAGTCGTGATCATGGCAATCGGTGCCTTTCTTTTCGCCTTGGCCTTGCTTCCTTTTTTTGGGACTTCGTTCTTACCTGAATTTCATGAGGGTAATTTTATTATTGTGATGAGCACGTTGCCTGGAACTTCATTGGATGAGTCCATGCGATTAGGCAATCAAGTCAGTAAAACTTTGCTGAAGTACCCGCAAGTCATCTCCATTGCCCAACGGGCAGGACGCAGTGAATTGGATGAAGACGCACTACCACCTAATGTTAGTGAGTTTGATGTGCGCTTGAATTTTGACAAAGACAAAACCATATCTCCGGATGAGTTATTGCAACGCATTCGCGCGGATCTAGCAAATATCCCAGGAGCACTGTTTAATGTAGGGCAATTTATCGCTCATCGCATGGATGAAGTGCTCTCAGGCGTCAGAGCGCAAGTGGCGGTAAAGCTCTTTGGCGATAATCTTGCTACCCTTAACGAACTGGGTCAGTCGGTCGAAGCGATTTTGAAAACCATTCCAGGAATAGTGGATGTTAACAAAGAGCAGCAAATAAATGTGCCTCAGTTAATCATTACCATTGACCGAGAGAAAGCGGCTCGTTATGGGGTTAATGTAGGGCAAATTTCTGAGGATGTGCAAGTTCTTCTCAATGGAATGACGGTATCGAGTATTCTCGAAGGCCAGCGAACGTTCGATTTGTATTTGCGTATGAATGAAACAGGGCGAGACAGCATTAAAGCCATTCAAAACATGCTCATTGATGCTCATGGAGTGGCAAATCAGGAAACCAAAATTCCTTTGCGTGCTGTGGCTGATATTCGCTTAGAGCCTCAGCCTTTTGCGATTAACCGCGAAAACGTGCAGCGCGTCTTAGTGATTGCCTTTAATGTGCAAGAGAGGGATTTAGGTAGTGTGATTCAAGAAGTGCAACAACGGGTTAAGGAAAAGGTCACCCTACCGAGCGGTTATTTTATTCAATATGGTGGTCAATTTGAAAGTCAACAACAAGCCTCACGCGTAATTATTGTGTTTGGTGGGCTTGCTATTTTCATTATGTTGATTCTGCTGCACAAAGCCTTTGGCACGTTCCGTGAAGCACTGCTCGTGATGTTCAACTTGCCACTGGCTTTGATTGGTGGGGTGGTTTCTTTGTATCTTGCCAGTGGTGACATGAGTGTCGCGGCCATGATTGGTTTTATCACCTTATTTGGAATTGCGGCACGTAATGGGATTATTTTAGTGAGTCACTACAATCAATTGCGCATCCAAGGACAAAGCCGTGAACAAGTGGTCATTCAGGGCACCCTTGACCGCTTGGTGCCCGTGTTAATGACAGCAGCAACGGCCGCTCTTGGCTTAATCCCTCTGTTGTGGGGTTCTCCTGCTGGAAAGGAGCTTGAGCGTCCTTTGGCCCAAGTATTACTGGGAGGATTATTTACCTCAACGTTTTTAAATATGTTTGTGGTACCAACAGTTTATAATGCCATTGAAGCATGGCGTGAACAGCATTTGCATTTAAAAGAAAACCAAAACCCTCAAGGAGAGTCATGATGAGTCGAATAATGGACTGTATTAATAAGAAAGCTATGGATTTATTTTCTGTGCTGGTGGTTTTATTGGCTTTATTATCCCCTTTGCATGCAGCAACCAACCAGGATGAGCAGGCTCAATCCATCCCAACCACCATTCCAGCCATTTGGAAAGCGATTGACCAACATGTTGCAGCAATTAATAAAGCGATTGCCAACAATCAGTTGGATACCATTCACCACCATGCGTTTGCCATTCGGGACTTAGTCAAAGCACTACCTGGTTTAAGCAAAAACTTGTCCGAAGAACAATTAAAAAATCTTCAGCAAAACGTCGGTTATACTGAGCAATTAGCAAAGCGACTTGATAAAACCGGTGACGCTAACGATAAAGAAGGTACGGAAGCCAATTGGCAAAAATTACAAAAAGTGCTTGAACAAATTCGCGCCACTTACTCTTATTAAGTTTTGTCACTACTTATTTGTTTAGTAATCATCTTGCATCCCCCACCGTAGAGTGATTCAAGGGAGCGAATCATCTCGCACATCAGTTACTCATTCTTTTTAAACCCATTATCTTCATTGAATGTTTGACGATTGGCTTCAACTGTTTTAACCAACAGAACTTTTTGAAAATGAAATGGCGGGTTAAATTTTGTGCTATGATTTACTATATTTTATTGATTCTATAGCTTAATACCAGGGATATCGGTGATGAACGGACTAGAAAAGGAATGCTGTCCCAAGAAAATTCTATTAACTACGCAGGAAAAATCTCCAGAAGATTTAGATTCTTGTTGTGCACACAGTGATGCAGACGCTACAGATAATGCCTTTGCTTTTTTCGGTCAGTTATTTCAAGCAAACCTTGCTAAATGGACTGCGGGGATAAGTCCTGCAGCGCTAGGCTCGTCCTATTCCACATGGCTTTGGCAATTGGCACAATCCCCAGAAGTATTATGGGAACTGGCCTTTTATCCTGTCTTTCATGCTAATGATTGCATTAATAATATCATTTGTGTCGAGCGTGCTGCCGGTGGCAAAGACGTACGTTTCAAAAAAGACAGTTGGCAGCCTATGCCTTGGCGTTTATATGCAGAAGGATTTTTGCAGGTGGAGGATTGGTGGCGACACGCCACAACCCGCGTGCCAGGATTATCCAGCCAGGTGGAGCGTACCGTTTCATTCTGGGCACGACAATATCTTGATGCCCTGTCGCCTTCCAATTGTGTTTGGTCTAATCCTGATTTATTCCATGAAGCCTTGCGCACTGGAGGACTTAATCTCATTCAGGGCAGCCAAATTGCATTTGAAGACTGGCTAGAAAAGCAAACAGGTGCACCACCTACAGGCTCTGAACATTTTATCCCCGGAAAACAAGTGGCGATTACCCCAGGACGGGTGGTGTTTCAAAATCATTTAATTGAGCTCATTCAATACGAACCCCAAACCAAGACAGTGTATAAAGAGCCGATTCTAATTTTACCCGCCTGGATTATGAAATATTATATTTTGGATTTATCGCCTCATAATTCCTTGGTGAAGTGGCTCGTAAGCCAAGGCCATACCGTATTCATCATTTCCTGGCATAATCCAAATAAAGAGGACCGCGATTTAGGAATGGATGATTATTATCGCCAAGGGGCAATGGCTGCGATTGATGCAGTATCAACCATTCTACCCCAAACAAAAATTAACTTAATGGGCTATTGTTTAGGTGGCACGCTAGCCCTGATTACTGCGGCAGCGATGAGTAGAGATAAGGATGAACGCTTAAATAGCCTCACCCTTCTTGCAGCCCAAGGAGATTTTACTGAGGCCGGGGAACTAATGCTTTTTGTTACTGAAAGCCAAGTGGCTTTCCTTAAAAACATGATGGGAGAACAAGGGTATCTTGATACCAAACAAATGGCGGGCTCCTTTCAAATGTTGCGTGCCTACGATTTAATTTGGTCCAAAATGGTTCAAGACTATATGCACGGGATGCGGCGTGGGATGATTGATTTAACCGCTTGGAATGCGGATGCCACCCGTATGCCTTATAAAATGCACAGCGAATACCTCGAAAAGCTGTTCTTAAACAATGATTTTGCTGAAGGCCGTTATACAACTGAAGGAAAGCCGGTGGCTGCAGAAAATATTCAGTTGCCACTTTTTGCAGTCAGTACCGAAAAAGACCACGTAGCCCCTTGGCAGTCTGTTTATAAAATTCACCTGATGACGGAGGGGGACATTACCTTCGTCCTCACCGGCGGCGGACATAATGCAGGGATTGTGAGTGAACCAGGTCATCCTGGGCGTTCTTATCGGGTTCATAAGAGCAAGAAAGGTGACGCTTATCTCAATCCTGAGAGTTGGCACGCGATTGCAGAGAAACGAGAAGACTCCTGGTGGCAAGAATGGCATGATTGGTTAGTGCAGCAATCGACTAAAAAACGCGTCCCTCCACTGGTCATGAATACCTCACTACCCGCTGCACCAGGTACTTATGTACTGCAGAAATAGAAGGGAAAAAAATGGAGAAGGAGTTTCTTGAGAATGTGACTTTTGATGAGCTTACGGTGGGCCGTCAAGCGAGTCTAAGTAAAACACTCACTCAAGACGACATCAATTTATTTGCTGCCATGTCGGGTGATGTGAATCCTGCTCATATGGATCCGGTATTTGCCCAAAGCGATATTTTTCATGGTATTGTGGGTCATGGCATGTGGTCTGGCTCGCTGATTTCAACACTTCTTGGTACTGTTATACCTGGTCCAGGCACCATTTATCTTAAACAAGACATTCAATTTAAAAAGCCAGTGCGTTTAGGGGACACGCTCACCATCACCATCATCGTCAAGGATAAGGGCGCCAATAAGCCCCGTGTGATTTTTAATTGCAAGGGTGTGAATCAGCACGGAGAAACGGTCATCGAGGGCTTGGCAACCGTGCTTGCGCCAACGAAAAAAGTACGGGTTGCACGGACTCATTTACCGTCTATAGAAATACATAACCACGATCGCTTCGAGGCGATAATCAAAGCGTGTCGCTGTATGGGTGCTGTTCGCACGGCCATTGTGCATCCGGTTAGTATGAGTGTCATGGAAGCGGTGAACGATGCGGTAAAAGCAGGACTCATTATTCCCATTTTAATTGGCCCTTTGGTCAAGATGAAGACTGCAGCTCAAGAGGCAGGGATTGATTTATCACAGTGGGAAACGATTGATACGGAGCACAGCGATGCCGCAGCAAACAAAGCTGCCGAATTGGCATCTTCTGGCGAGATTGATGCCATCATGAAAGGCTCATTAAGCACCCATGAATTAATGGGGGCTATTGTACCCACCGCCTCGGGCTTACGTACGCAACATCGTGTGAGTCACGCCTACGTCATGGATATCCCTTCTTACCACAAACCACTCATCATTACAGATGCTGCGATTAATATTGCCCCTACTGCCACCGACAAAGCGGACATTTGCCAAAACGCCATTAATCTTTGGCGAGTATTGTTTGGCGAGGACAAGAAACCCAAAGTAGCTATCCTTGCCGCCATCGAAACCGTCAACCCTAAGATGCAAGCCACTGTCGATGCCTCTATTTTGTGCAAAATGGCTGACCGAGGACAGATAAATGATGGCATTCTTGACGGCCCCTTGGCTTTTGATAATGCGATTAACAAGGAGGCAGCCAAAGAAAAAGGAATTATTTCTCCTGTGGCAGGCGACCCGGATATTCTTTTGGTTCCTGAAATCGAGTCCGGGAATATTTTGGCCAAGCAATTGACTTTTTTAGGTCATGCGGATGCTGCGGGAATTGTTTTGGGTGCTCGTGTTCCAGTCATTCTGGTGAGCCGAGCAGACTCACTGCGAACGAGGCTGTTCTCTTGCTCCCTGGCTGTTAAACTGGCGACAGCTCGAAAGGAAGGACGAATCAAATGACTGCAATCAAAGCAGCCAGTATCCTTGTGATTAATGCGGGCTCTTCCAGCGTCAAATTTCAGCTTTTTTCAAGACAATTAAACCCACAACTTTTAGTTCAAGGGAAGGTGGCTGATATTGGCGGGAGACCTTCCTTTATAATCACCGATGCCCTGCTAAACCCTGAGAATAAGCAGGCTGACAAAAAAATACTTTCTGATAATTGCTCGCACGAAGAGGCTTTATGCCGTATTTGGGACTGGATTGAGGAGTGGAGTGAACAATGGCAGGTGACTTCGGTTGCTCATCGCGTTGTCCATGGCGGGACCCTCTTTAAAAACAGTGTGCTAGTCAATCCACACGTCATGCAGAAATTATGGGCATTAGCCCCATTGGCTCCTTTACATCAACCCCATAATCTCAAAGCCATTGAGCTCATCAGTACTCTGAAGCCAGAGGTACTTCAAATTGCTTGTTTTGATACAGCGTTTCATGCCCATCATAAGGCTCTGTTCACCGAGTATGCATTGCCACAAAAGATAAGGGAGCAAGGTGTTCGTCGTTATGGGTTTCATGGATTATCGTATGAATGGATTGTTCACACCTTGCGGCGGTATGAGCCTTCATTAGTTGAGGGACGGCTTATTGCGGCCCATCTTGGCAATGGAGCCAGTTTGTGCGCAATACGCAATGGAGTAAGTATTGATACGACGATGGGCATGACTGCCTTGGATGGATTACCCATGGGAACTCGTTGTGGGAGCCTTGATGCCGGCGCTGTGACGTTTATGATGCGTCATCTAGGTTTGTCTATCGATGAGATTGAGTCCCTTCTTTACAATGAATCAGGGCTTCTTGGTTTATCGAGCCTAAGCAATGACGTCAAAACCTTGCAAGACAGCAAAGATGCAAAGGCTCAATTTGCATTAGAGTATTTCTGTCTTAAAGCTGCCCAATTCATGGGGATGATGGCAGTAACCCTAGATGGGGTGGATGCCATCGTGTTTACGGGCGGTATTGGTGAAAATTCAGCCTTTGTGCGAAACACTATCTTGCGTCATTTGAAATTTCTTAAGCCTTTTGAAACACGGGTTGTTACAGCTAACGAAGAGCGCATGATGGCACTTCATGCCATCTCACTTCTTGAACGTCAAACGGGAGTAAAAGCTGATGGAGAATAAAAAAGGATTGATTGTTGGAATTGCCAATGAGTACTCCATCGCCTGGGGTTGTGCCAAAGTATTGCATGAAGCGGGCAGCGAATTGGCAATCACCTATCAAAATGAGAAAACCAAGGGTTACTACAGCCTTTGGCTGAAAAAGTGTCATCTCCTATTGTTATGCCTTTGGACGTGACCGATAAGGCACAATTTGATGCCCTATTTCAGAAAATAAAAGACCGCTGGGGTCGTCTTGATTTTGTTATCCATGCGATTGCCTTTGCACCAAAAACTGATTTACAAAGTCGTGTTGTCGATTGCTCGAAAGACGGCTTCATGATGGCGATGGATATTTCTTGTCATTCGCTCATCTGATTGGCAAAAGCCGCTGAACCACTGATGGTCGATGGAGGGAGTATTATGACCATGAGTTATTATGGCGCTGAAAAAGTGGTCAAAAATTACAATCTCATGGGGCCTGTTAAAGCGGCTTTGGAAACCTCTGTGCGCTATCTCGCCATGGAACTTGGCAGTAAAAAGATTCGAGTCAATGCGATTTCTCCAGGGCCAATAAGCACTCGTGCGGCCTCAGGTTTAGCTAATTTTGATAAGCTGATGGTAAAGGCGGCAAAGGAAGCACCCTTGCATCAGCTGGTTACAATAGAGGACATTGGTGAAACAACCTCTTTTTTGGTATCCAATAAAGCCGCCTCCATCACTGGTCAGATTCTTTATGTGGATAGCGGCTACAATATTAAGGGCTAATAAACCAAGAGTCATTTTTTCTCTAAAAGTATTCTTGGTCATTTTGTAATTACATGTATTGCCCACCATTGATATCAAAGTTAGCGCCCGTGATAAAGCCACTTTGTTCATCAGCAAGAAAGGCAACGACCCGAGCAATTTCCTGGGGTTTGCCTAATCGCCCCACAGGAATTTGAGCGATAATGGCATCTAAAATATCATCCCTCATCGCGGCAAGCATCTCCGTATTAATATAGCCAGGGGAGACGGTGTTCACGGTAATTCCTTTCTTTGCGACTTCTTGCGCCAGGCTTTTGGTAAAACCATATAACGCCGATTTACTGGCGGCATAATTACATTGTCCGAACTGCCCTTTGCGCCCATTAATGGAGGAGATTGTGATAATACGCCCATAACCATTATCCAACATGTTGGATAATACGGTTTTCGTCATATTAAAAACGCTATTTAAATTAGCATTAATGACTTCTTGCCATTGTTCCGGTGTCATTTTTTTCAAGCTGGCATCATGGGTAACGCCTGCATTATTAACTAGAACGTCAATTTTGCCGTACTTCTCTATCACCAAATCCGTTAATTTTTCACAATCATTGAAGGAAGAAATATCCGCATAGACAATGTCGATATCAAATCCTTGCATGGATTGTTTTTTCTGCCATTCTCTTGCTAATTCGTGATGGCCATGTTTGAAGTAGCAAGCAATCACTTGATAATTGAGGTCTTGCATTTCTTGACATATGGCTGTTCCAATGCCACCAGTTCCTCCCGTTACTAAAGCAATTCGTTGATTCACCTTCCTTCCTCCTTGATTTGGTTATTATTATTTAACGAGTTCAACGTCCTCTGCTTGCGGCCCTTTTTGTCCTTTGCCTACTTTAAACAGAACGGTTGCTCCTTCGGGAAGGGTTTTAAAACCGCTACTTTGTATGGCACTGAAATGGACAAAATAATCCTTGCCACTACTTTCAATAAAGCCAAAGCCCTTGCCTTCATTAAACCATTTTACTTTACCGCGAATTTTATTGGTCATTTTGGTTTCTTTCCTGATAACTTGAGTGCTTTATAGTGTCATGCTACATGATTCTCTGTGTCAATAGTCAGTATTTTAGCTCAGCAATCCTGGATTTTTTTATTCTTTCTAAGTCATGGGGTTTTAAAACCAAAAGACATAATCAAAAGAACTGAGGAGAATTATTGATTGTCGCATCTCTTTCTCAATTAATTGAATCAGAGGGCTTAGTTTCTTCTTCCATCTTCTTCAATGAAACAACTTTATCACACTGAATCTCAATCGTATTTGTTTTACGTGTTGATACACCCCAGCATCTTATCCTTTTTCCATCTATATTCATTGATAGGATATGAATAATCAAATTTTTTCCATAAGTGTTGTCTATCTTAATATCTTGAGTATTACTTGTTTTTGTAGTAATTCTCCCAATTGAATTTCCATTACGATGGAACTCTATTAATATCTCGATATTGGATAAAGATACATTTTTTATTTTGGAATCTTTATGATATTTAATATGATAGGATTCCTTGCCTGCATAGGCGTTTATTGCTGTGAAGAAAAAAATAACAATAAGAACAACCTTAAAAAAGCTCATTTTTTCTATTTTAGACAGTCTGATATGCTTCATGTGAGTCATGCCCCCTTATTTTTTTGATATTCCAATAAAAATTTTCATGTTCCCCAGTTCTATAAAATTAATATTAATCCTTCTTCTGCATACATATAATCCCTCCAAGTTTAGACTACACAAAACAAATTTCTGAGGGGCAATGAACGTAAGTCTGATTCAGAGTATCCTTTGACAATATATAACCCAATCATTAATGCATCGTATTCTACTCCTCTGTTCTGCGTCACTGCAATTTTGTGCAGTGACGCAGAAAACCAACCTTGATTTTACCGGGTAAAATCAAAACATTAGCGCATTTTGTCCTGGCGCCCGTCTGGCGTCAGGACAAAATTCTCTTCTTCAAACCCTTGCGCAGCAAGCACCGCTTTGGTACTTTTTAATGAAGCACAACTGAAGAGCTGGTGTGATTCCAGCGAAACGTATCCAACGTCTTGTGCAAAGCCACTTCATTCCCTAACTCTGTGGCTAGACGTTCAGTCGGGAAAACCATCTAGGAATCTCTGCCATCCGGCAGGGCAACTCCCTCGGGAGTTTAAGTCAATTTATTTCAATTTGACCATGGACTTGTGACAAGGCCCATTGTCTTGTCGTTTTTATTAATCAGCAAAATAAGGAGAAATAACCACTAGAAAAACTGCAGTAATCGGCGAGATCGTTTGCCTTATAACGATTGTTTTGCCCCCAACTTCGAGCTTTATGGCTTTTGCCAGGTTTCATTTTTGAGTGAGCCGCTCGACCAACACTAAACCAGAAACAGGGCAAATGAATTTTCGGATTGGATGATGAGACAATATTCCTTAAGACAAACTGCTAATCGGTACTTTCAGCTTGATAACCGAGGCAGCTATCAAGAAAAGAAAAAGCGTGCTTACGTCATACAAAAAATGATTGATGATTTATTTTGCATTGGTGATATGCCTACCTCATGGCAAGTCATGAAATCAGAGCATATTCAAAAGCTGGTTGAATATTGGAAAAAAGACCGTGTCAAAGACGCCACGATTATGCGTTACATGACAATTATCAGAAATTATTTACAGGATATTGATTGTCAAATACTCAATATTGATAACAAATCCTTGCAATTGCAAAGAAAAAAGCCAAAACGCCAACGATTAAAATGGCAACCTAACCTCTGGGAGTCATTCTCTGATAGTACACCACGTATCATCATGGCACTGCAAACACAATTTGGCCTAACTTTTAGTGAAGCAATACATATTAGGCCAGGTATCCATATTAAAGAACATAAACTCTCGCTCACACGCGAGATCACTTTTAACTCGGTGGATAGAACCATTCCTATCAGAAATGAAATCCAAAAAAATATTCTGTCTGATTTAGAACAACTAACCAATAGGCAAAGCCTGGTACATTTTTTTAGCTACAAACGCATCAAGCTAGATTGGAATCATGCACTGGTAGACCACAGCATCCCAATAAAAAAATCCTGGCGTTATTTATATGCAAGACAGATGTACGAATACTTACTACCGATTCTGGGCAACTACCAAACCTGTTTAGTATTACATGATGAACTGGGAATAAAATCCCGCAACACACTATGGGCATACCTCCATGAGTAAATCAAAGCTGAAAAGCGCATTATTTTCGATCAATGAATGTGTCAAAGAGTTAGGCGTATATTCCCATGCCAGCAAAGCCGACACACGCCATATCTTAAATCGCTGCATTAAGGATCTACATGACCAGGGTTTTATGGTTGCTCATGTTAAAGGGCTAAAATCAAAACACATTTATGTGTTAGTAGAGCACTGGAAAAAACTGGGTAAAAACCCCGCTACTATCAAAAATTACATGTCTAAACTAAGGAAATTATCTATCTGGCTCAATAAACCAGAATTGATCAAGCCGAGCAATGATCATTATCAAATTGACAAGCGGAATTATGTGCCAACACATAACAAAGCCATCACTAACGTAGATTTCTCAAAATGCGAAAATCCAATGATACGTCTATCTCTTGAGGCCCAATGCCTCTTTGGTTTACGCCGTGAAGAGTCAATGAAATTAGTTATCAGTGATGCTTGGAGAGGGGACCGTCTAATATTAAAATCCAGCTGGACAAAAGGCGGTATTGGGAGATCCATAGATATCACCAACGATGAACAAAAAGAATGGCTAGAAAAAGCGATTAAGCAAGTACCTCATGGTCGATCATTGATCCCCAAAGGCAAAACCTATAAACAATATTTAAGGCAATACCAAACTGAAACAGAAAAGCTGGGACTTAAAAAGTGCCATGGTCTGCGCCATGCCTATGCTCAAAAAAGATATCATGAAATCACGAGTCAGCTTTCTCCAGATAAAAAGTCATTAAAATGTCCAATTGAGGGTGGAAAATCATCTAAATATTTGTCTCAATCAGAAAAAGCAATAGATCGTGAAGCCCGTGGAATTATAAGTAGAGACCTCGGCCACTCCAGAGTATCCATAACCAAAATTTATTTAGGCTGACACTTTTTGTTTTTTTAGCTTTTCAATACACAATTTCATTTTATAATGTGGCACTGGATGCCATGAAGCTATAAATTCTCCAATAATTTCAAAACCAACCTTTTTATAAACATGAACCGCACGCTCATTAGAGATCTCAGGATCAATAAGCACTATTTTTGCATCAGAAAATTGACTTAAAATAAACTCATGAATCATCCGTACTGATAATCCCTTACCGATATAATCCAATCTGCAAATGAATAAATCTAGAGTAACTGCACCATCAAGATATTCTTCTGATTTCTCTATTTCAGAAGTAATTAAATAAGCGAATGGGATTTCATTATCATAGGCTATCCAATGAGTAGCCCACGATTCCCCATCACTTAAAAATTGATCAATGTCTTTAATCGTATTACTTAGACCATCACCATGAAGCCATTCATTAATATGTGGCTGATGAATCCACGCCAGAACAAGTTCATGTTGAGATTTATTCATTGGTCTGAAACAAAAACGCAACTCATTTGAGGAGGCTTTAATCATCTAAATAATACTCAAATAACGGGGAGCTAATCTTTGAATTGTATCACTTATCAGAAAACTGTGTATTAATAAATTTTCAAATAAGTTCATTTACTATCATTTGGAAAAAGCGCTTGATTTCCAGTTCTGGCTTGATAATCTAAAAGCAACACAACTGAAGAGTCAGTGCGATTCTGACGAAACCTACAGGTCTTGTGATATGCCATCTTGTTCCCTAATTCCATGGCAAAGCGTTTAGCAGGGAAACCCCATCAGGAGAGGTATTTACGGTTTTACGCCCGAGGAGTGCTTTAAGCACATCATCATTAATAAACAGGTAAATCAACCGATGTTTCGGTGATCTTTTTTGCATAACCCAATTGGGATTCATAGTCCCTTTGGGGCTAATCCTCCCTAGCCCTAAGGAGCATACCATGCAACAGCAGGAACCAGCACAACTTGAGATTGAACATTTGCTATTTGAACTGAATTGTTGTGTCAATGATTTAAGTCGCCATCGACTCCAAATCAATCCTCATGACATTCAGCATGTAGAGTTAAGTTTGCACAAACTGGAATCTCTGATTTCCTTTGTCAAACAGTTTGATACTCAACGAATTGCTTGTTAATTGAAGCAAATTAAGTCTTATCCGCATAACAGAAAACCACCTGCCTATGCGGATGTTTTTCTGTTATGCGCTCACATTTAACAATAACAGGAGAATACAGTGACTGCATCTTTAAACCGCGTTCAATTAATCGGTAATCTCGGCGCTGATCCTAAAAGCATCATCGGAAAAGACGGACAAGCTTTTGTCACAGCCACTTTGGCTACCAATGAATCATTCAAACAAAATGATGAATGGCAAACCAGAGTGGAATGGCATCAGCTGGTACTTTTTGGAAAGCTAACCAAAGTCGCTGAATATTTAAAGAAAGGGGCGCAAGTATACCTTGAAGGCAAACTACGTTCTAATCAATGGACTGACAATGAAGGTAAAGCACGTCAAGCCTTAAGCATTGTTGTCAGCCATATTCAGCTACTTAGTACACCCAAATCTACTGATGAATCAAGCAGCAAAACCGCAGAACAGCACATGGCTCAGATGCGAGAAATACTGCAACCAGAGGAAATTCCGTTTTAATCATACCCTACCACGGGAGCAAGCTCCCGTGTGGGATTGCCCCCTTAACACAAGGAGATAATCCCATGGACACCCCTTCAATCTACGTCGCCTGTTTAGCCTCTTACAATAACTCCATATTGTATGGTGTTTGGATAGATGCCACGCAAAGCGAAGATGGCATCATGGAAGAAATTTGGGAAATGCTGGTTAACAGCCCTGAACCTAATGCTGAAGAATACGCCATACACGATTATGAAGGATTCGGCAGCATCAAAATCCATGAGTACGAATCAATATGCAATATTGTTGAGTACGCATCATTTATTAAAGAACATGGGGAACTGGGCTTAGCCCTTCTCTGTGATTATTCGATAGATGATGCACAAACTATGTTGGAGGAGCATTACCAAGGTTGTTATGATTCAGAGGTTGATTTTTCCAGGCAGTTATTTGATGACTGTTATGCCCATCAAATGCCGGATAATTTGATCTGCTATTTTGATTTTGAGGCTTTTGCTCGGGATCTTTTTATTAGTGATTATTGTTCGGTAGAGTTTGGTGGACAGGCATATATTTTTTCAAGCTATTAAGCCCCTCTTTGGGGCTTCTTTTTTACTACTTTAAACTCTAAAACCACTTTGAAACTTCTATTAGGTTTTAAACAAATTATGTTATAGCCCGTTGATTCAATGTTACTATAATCGATTATTTAACTCGAAATGAACTGAAATGGGTTCTGGTGTATTTATAATTTTATCCGCAATACTCCATGCAGCATGGAATACATTTGCCAAACGCAATTCAACGCCCTATTACGAAGTATTGGGAATTATGAGTTTTGCAACTGTATTCTCGCTTCTATTTATTCCTCTTTTCTCTGGCCCATTGTTTGAAACATCTGATTCCTTTTTATGGGCACTAACCTCTGGTTTATTTGAAGGAGGCTATATAATCACATTAGCTATTAGTCTTAGTCAGTCTTCACTTGGAAAAGCCTACATTATTATGCGAGGTAGCGCCATGGTAATTGTCTGGCTTATCTCAGCATGCTTCCTTAGTGAAAATATAAATTTATTTAGTGTCATTGGTGTATCCTCTGTTCTTTTTGGATTGATACTAACAAGCCAAACTTTTAACCCTGATCAATCAAGACAACTGTTATTTCCTGTTCTATGTGGCATCTGCATTGCTGGTTATCATTTATGCTACGGTCGTTCTTTAGCATATGGTGCAAACCCAGCTGCGCTCTTTTCTGCAGCTTTATGGATTGCTTTGCCTTGTGTTTTTCTTTTGATGAAGAAAAAACAAAGACAAATATTCAAAGAACAAGTTAAATCCAATTGGAAAATGACTTCTCTAGGAGGAATTATAAGTGCATTATCTTTTTTGCTATTTTTAATTGGATTGCGTCATGCTGAAGCTGGTCTAGCCCTTACTCTTCGTAATACCTCAGTGGTATTTGCGCAAATATTTGCTTATTTTATTGGTGAAAAGATTTCCCAATATCAGTGGATTGGAGCTTTACTGGTAGCTTTTGGTGCTAGCTTAATATATCCATACTAAAAGTGCATGAGTCCGCTGATCGTTTGTCATCCATAAGTTGACAAAAAATTCCCTTAAAATACTCTATAGAGTTATTAGCACTAGCGCTTAGCTGTAGTAAATAAGCATTTTCATTATCCCACCACAGAGCATCATGTGGCCCATAACAATTATTAACACTGGCAATGTATATATTGCTGGAAATCATATCACTCTTCGGGTTTAGGACAGTTAAATTAAAATTACTGTATCCACTAAATGAATTCATATTTGGCAATCTAGAAAGTGCTGGCTTCTTTATTGGGAAAGAGGCTTTATTGAAAACACGAAACCATGCAATTTGGTTTTTCTTTTCATTCTTCGGAAACATAACAAATTGAATTTCTTCTACTTGATTTTCATTACCATAAATAATTTGGCTATCTGGAATAAAGTCTAAGTTAAGATGGTTTAAATACTTAGTATAGGAATCCGGCTTGCTATTTCTAAGAATATTATGCATTGGCCATCTTAAATTCCATAAACTTGAAGGTGGTTTATATTCATTCCTATTAATGCACGCATTATCTACGCAGTTGTTGTAGCGTGACCAATACGATAGTTCAAAAAAGCTCTTTTCTAAAATTTCACTTGATGATGAAAGAGGAGAAAAAAATTTACAAAGTTCTAAGAACTCCTCATCCTTCAAATTTCCTTCAAGTAGACGAAGTTCAATATTAGTCCCATGGGATAAAAAACTTAACGTTTTAGATTTCGAATAATCATAACCAATCCAACAAATACTTTCCTGATTCAAAACGTGGGGTTTCATTTCCCAAACCCAATGATCGTATAAAGCAGCATGATCTAATGTTGATAAAGGTCCAAAATCATACAAAAATTGCTTACATCTTAAGAGAGCATTTTTATACTTAACAAAGTAGTAATAAGAGGAGAAATGAGCAGAACACCAAGCAGACCATTTTTTAAATTGATAATGACTTGGTTGTTCATTATAAGGAGCATCTTCTTGCCTAAGTTTAAAATTATATAAAGTAACTTCATCAGTATTGGGTATCAAAATAACAAAATTTACTTTTTCTTGAGCCTGTGTAGGGGATATTTCGTGCACTAAATTCATTTCTTAATTCCAAGCATATCAAGATTGGGAGTTGTCTATAATTTGGTGGGACTAAAACTAATTTATAAATGAATGGTCTCTTTCAGCCCACTTTCACTTCCTGTATTTTGTCATTACTCATAAAAAAACCAGTTATCGATGCCCTTACATGATTTCCTGCTGCATTTTCTACTTTTTTTATACAATGCAAAATATTATTTTTAAAAATAACCAATCTATTAGGTTTCGGTACGATATAATAGCCTATTCCATCGCCAACATAGTTATTCAACTCGGAACTATTAAGATGGAACCCTACTTTTTTCGTCTCATTATTAATTAAAGAGACTTCAGGATATTCAAATTCTTGCTGGTGTAGAGGATTAATTAATAATTCGGCTCCCCAATTCATGTCCCAATTGGGATGACAGTAATAAACATACGCGCCTGAGATTTTATATTTTCCGTCGGTATGCCAAGAAAGTCCTGAGCCCCTTGGGTAAAGATAGGGCCTAGCATAGAAAAAGTCCCAATCTCTATCTTTAAACCCTATTAAATGAGAAAACTCGGCAGAGCCCACAATTAGTGCCTGTATAAATAAATCAATTGTTGTAGCGGTAGGGTAAATTTGCTCTGTAGTGCAGGGTTCTGGCCTTGAATGAGAAATAGTAACGTTGCCCCATAAAGGGGCACCATCTTCGAGACTAAAAGCATTTACCCATCTGGAAGAATGAACAAACTTAAATTTTTCAGTTTGAATAAAATTCCAAATTTTTTCAAAAGCGGATGGCTCTAAGAAATCATCGATTACTGCAAACACATCATTGTTTAAAATTAATTTCATATCAACATCAACACTATCAGGCGGGATGCTTGGTCTCTTCTTTAGTTACCAAGGCATATATTCATCTTTATCTTCTTCTGCATCAATTCTATTAAAATAATATTCTTTCATAACATCTCCCTATTCAAAATTATTTTTTAGCAGAGTGCCGATTATAAATTCAATAGTTCAAAGTGGCAATTGAATTGAGGAGCTATTTTTGAAAGTGTAGCCAGAAGTGTAGCCAAGAATTCATGTTAGGAGTTTGGGATTCGTTATAACCCTTTCTGGTATTGGTCGGGACGGAAGGATTTGAACCTTCGACCACTAGCACCCCATGCTAGTACGCTACCAGGCTGCGCTACGCCCCGACTTGGTGGCAAATGATAACTAAGTCTGAGGGAAATAACAAGAGCTTATCGATTCACTATTATTTTGTAGCCTTGGTGCAGCGCAGCGGAACCCGGGATTTTTGCATAAATTTTTCCCTACTCGAGTTCCGCTACGCTGCACCCGGGCTACAATCTGCATTTATTTCTGAGGGATAACTCTTTTAGAACTTTCTGAAAGAATAAAGCCGCATGCGTTAATTCCTGATCGGCATAAAGCCTGCTTTTCTTCTTTTTGTATTGTCCAGTAGGAGCCATAGGGCTTCACTAATTGATTCACTGAGGGCGATAAGTGAATGGTCATCCATAAATAGGTTCCTTTATCTTCTGGATTTGGCCAGCGATAATAACAAACCAAGTTATTGTTCTCATTAATCAGCGCCTGCATAAAACCAACTTTGTCTGGTGCTTTCCATCCCTGATAATCCATCTGCCAGTATAATTTTTCTACTTGGAATACTTCAGGATTATATTGATGTTCTCTAACAATTTGCGGTGGAGGGCAAAAATGCAGCGTTTCGGTTATTGGTTCTTGAGTTTTATTCCAGATTTTTTCCAACACCACATGAATTAATGGATGATAGCGGACGCCAATTGCAACCCCGATAACAAAAATCGCGAGAATCAAAAAAAGAATTTTTAAATATGAATACACTTAAGCTCCTGGCAACTCTTCAAGGCTTCTGCAAAGCACTTGAAGAGTATCATGATTACAATAATATTTTAATCTTCTGAGCTTCAAATTTAGAGTGTGAGATTTGAATGTAGTGTTTGCAACTGAGCAATTCTGCATATTGCAGAGCAGCTACTGCATTATTTAATATCTCTTTTGCCAGATCAGGGGAATCTTCCATAATTAAAAAAGCGGCGGTGCTCATCTGTACTGAAGCCATATGGAGTTTATTGGAGCAGACATTTTTTTCCTGATTCTCTGCTAAAGAGATGATGACTCGCGACAACTCGTAGCATTGGTTGGCCAAAAATTCTTTACTTGGCCCGGCCTGCACATTCATGCTGAATACAATTAAACTTAATATTAACGCTCTTGTTGAAATTATTTTAACCATAGATACTCCTGTAAGTTGCTCAATAAACCTGTTTTATTTCACACAATCCTATGCATGAAAAATAAGTTCTACTTTGAGAAAAAGAAACCTCCTTATTAAACGCTACTGATGCAATGACGTTGAAGCTTTGGTGAAACGAAGTGTAACCCGGCTTGGGTTTCCGGGTTACGATTAAAGTCATTGATCTTAGTGCTTAACCGTTTTGTCCTTGATTAAGCAAAAGCATTAATTCCTGTAATATGTTTTCCCAGTACCAGAGTATGGACGTTATCCGTACCCTCGTACGTAAATACTGATTCCAAATTAAGCATGTGGCGAATCACATGGTATTCAAGACTGATTCCGTTTGCTCCTAATAGATTCCTGCATTTTCGCGCAATGTTCAATGCCTCACGGCAAGCATTGCCCTTAGCAAGGGAAATCATCACTGGATTCTCACGATGTTTATCTTTTATTCGGCCTATCTGTAAATTAAGACATTGTGCCTTAAGAATTTCAGTATACATATCTGCCAGGTCTTTTTGAATAAGCTGGAAAGAAGCTAATGGCTTGTTGAACTGTTTACGCTCTAACAAATAGTCGCGGGTAATATCAAAACATGCCATTGCAGCACCCAGAGCCCCCCAAGCAATTCCATAGCGTGCCTGACTTAAACAACTTAAAGGTGCGCCTATACCCTTTTCACTACCGGGGAGATAATTTTCGTCAGGTACAAACACATTATCAAAAACCAATTCCCCAGTAATGGAGGCGCGTAATGACATTTTTAATTTGATTTCAGGACGGCTTAATCCTTGAGAGTTCGTATCCACAATAAAACCACGAATACCTTCATCGGTTTTTGCCCAAACAATCGCGATATCAGCGATTGGTGAATTGGTTATCCACATTTTTGCGCCATTCAAACACCAGCCGCCCTTAACTTTCTTCGCGGTAGTTCTCATACCCGCCGGATCCGAGCCAAAATCAGGTTCGGTCAAACCAAAACAACCAATGATCTCGCCTGTAGCCATTCCTGGTAAAAAACGCACGCGTTGTTCTTCCGAACCATAACGAAAAATAGGATACATGCATAAGGAACTTTGTACTGAGACAAAACTGCGTAATCCACTGTCACCGCGCTCAAGTTCCTGACACACTAAACCGTACGCTACATAAGATGCTTCAGCACCGCCGTATTCTGCAGGCAAAGTCAAACCTAATAAACCTAATTCTGCGGATTTTCTAATAAGCTCGCGTGGAAATTGAGCATGTTCAAAAGACTCAACCATCAAAGGCATTACATCGTTGCTGACGAAACGCGCTACGCTGTCACGTATCATGCGCTCATCACCATTCAACTGCTCATCAAGAAACAACAAGTCGTCCACTTTCTTTCTCCCTTTTATCAGACTGTAACGCAATTACGGCTTCAATAATACTTTCTTTACTGGGTAACAAATATTGCCATGCATTACCCAAGGGAATAAAGCAATCTTTACCGGTAATTCGTTTGATTTTCAACCTGGATGAGGCTTCTTCTAACAATAAAGTCATCAAGCCCTCGCTCACTGAACCACTTTGCCTGCCTTCATCCACAATGAGTACCTGTTTTGCTTTGGCTAATTCTTTCAAAATTGCTTTAACCGGCAAGGGACTAAGCCAACGCAAATCCACTATTTTCACAGAAATGCTGTGTTCTTCTTGCAGTACCGCTGCCGCTTGCCGCGATAAATAATACCCATTGGCATAGGTTAAAATAACCGTTGCCCCTTCGCCAAACACGCCTACTTCACCTGGTGCAATCATGGCATCTGGGGCTGGATAATTAAAAAGCCATCCGTTATCGCCAGGTACATGCAAGTCTTTAGTCATATATAAAGCAATAGGCTCTAAAAAGACAACCACCCTTCCTTCTTCATAAGCCAAACGCATGCACGTACGCAACATTTTTGCAGCATCGGGCCCATTTGAAGGACATGCGACAATCACTCCTGGCAAATCGCGTAATACAGCAATCGAGTTATCATTATGGAAATGGCCGCCAAATCCTTTTTGATACGCCAATGAGGCGATACGAAGGACCATAGGATTTTGATATTGGCCGCTGGAAAAAAAGGATAATGTGGATGCTTCACCACGTAGCTGGTCTTCTGCATTGTGCAAATAAGCCAAAAACTGAATTTCCGGAACGGGAATAAACCCATTGTGCGCCATGCCAATTGCAGTGCCTATAATTGTCGTTTCATCCAAAAGAGTATCGAATACCCGGCGTTTTCCAAAACGGGCTTGCAGATCAGCAGTCACTCGATAAACACCCCCCTTTTTGGCCACATCTTCACCAAATACCACCATATTGGGGTATTGCAGCATTAAATCAGTCAACGCAAAATTAATCTGCTGACATAAATTGCGTTTTTGGGATAACTGTGAGAATGCGTTCGCAAAGACCTCTGTCCGCCTTTCCTCACTAGGTAGAGGAAACGGTTGTTTTTTAGGCATGCTAGGAATTAACGAAGACATTACTGCTTCAGCACTGGAAAGTTTGGGTTGTCTTATCGCATCTACCGCTTTTGCTTCAATTAAATCTTTATTATTCCGATAAAGACTCAGCATGTCTTGAACAGTCATCCAACCTTCGCGATAAAGAATACCGGCTGTATGCAATAAAGGATCTTGAGCTTCTCTGGCTTCGATTTCAGCGGGTGTACAATATTGTGACTCAATATCAGAACCGGCATGACCCAATAAGCGCACACAACGCATATGCAAAAAAACAGGTTGTTTTTTTACACGGGCCAAATATTCTGCTTCTTGGGCACTCGCAAACGCATCAGCGACATTCAAGCCATCACAAGCAATATAATGCAATCCAGGTCGAGCTCGAACTGAACGTTCTATCCAATCCGATGGCGTAGGTACTGAAATCCCAATTCCATTGTCTTCACAAATAAACACAATGGGTAACGGATAATTTTGTTGCGAAATCCATGAGCAAGAATTTAAAGTGGCTTGCGCCGAAGCATGATTCGTTGATGCATCACCAAAAGAGCAAATGATGACTGAATCTGGATTTAAGTGGCTATGAATGTTTAATTCTTTTGCTCGCGTAATTGATAACGCAGCGCCCAAAGCCTTGGGTAAATGGGAAGCAATTGTTGATGTTTGCGGCGGAATATTTAAAGGAACACTACCAAAAACTTTATGGCGTCCTCCTGAAATCGGATCAGTTGCGGCAGCAACTAAAGAAAATAAGATATCTCTAACACCATCTACACCGGGTAATTTCTTGGCACGTTGTAAATAAAAAGCCCCACTTCGATAATGCAAAAATGCCATATCGTCTGGGCGAAAAACCTGCCCCCAAACCGCATTACCTTCGTGTCCACTGCTGCCTATAGTATAAAAAGACAAGCCTTTTTCCTTAAGCTGTCTGGCAATCAAATCAAGAAGGCGTGATTTAATTTGCGAATCAAAAAGCTCTATGGCAGTTTTTTTATCCAATTCCGCCGTTTCCGGACTCATTGTACTCTTGGGTTTTGGGAAGTCCGCTTGCTCTACTCGCTTTAAAAATTGCTCATCAACTATAATGGTCCTGTCTAACATCACTACATCCTGTTGAGTATTTTCTATGAAGAGATGATGAGTATATACTGATTCAAAATGAACAGGAAGAATCAGTTTGTATCCTCGGCTAAAAGGCATATTGGTGCTGATAATTTTCCTATTTATATCGCCTGGGAGCTGGGGTGATTGCCCTCTGGATAATCCCGGGGATTGGCTTTTAGCATCCCGGATGGAACACCTTAGATATGATCAAATCTTGAGATAAATGAACAAATAATCTACACTTCCTTGTGAAAGCATCCATTAAAGGGGACTTCATAATGAAATGGATTATTCTGTTGGGAAGTGTTGTTTTGGCTGGATGTTGTTGTACCAGTGGTGTTACATACTACACACCAGCCTATACACCGGTTTATGCACGAACAGTTACCTATAGGCCGGTTGCTGTCAGACCAGTTGTCACACCTGTTGTTACCCGTGTTGTGACACCTGTTGTTCAACCGGTAACGGTTTATTCTTACCCAGTGGGACCTCTAGATGTGACAACAACAACTATTGATTTTTACTAATTAAAAAAATGCATCCTGGGTGAAGGCTTAACCGTAACCCAGGATTTCTAAGGTATTTACTTGCTTACTACGTCCCACGGCTTGTTCACGGGATCTAGAAGTTTGCAATAAAACTGGATCTCGCGGACAAGCCGCGGGACGTAGGAATGGGATGATGAAAAACGGACAATCCCTCAGGGTTGTTTCGCAAAAAATCTTTCTTCGCACGTTCATTTCTAGTCTGACCTGAGGGAGCGTCAGTATTTTTGATAAGAAACCCTGATGTATGCCATTTTCAATAAACATTCTACTTGCTTACTACCTCCTACGTCCCGCGGCTTGTTCGCGGGATCTCGAACTTTGCAATAAAACTGGATCCCGCGGACAAGCCGCGGGACGTAGGAATAGGATGATGAAAACTGATGATCCCTCAGGTCTGTTTGACTCTAATCCGCATCTTCCTTGGAAGAGTAACCACACCCCTCTTGTGGGCAAAGAATTTGCCGGCCAAATTTTTTGCTTTCTTTTACCGTCAATATTGGCCAATTACATTTTGGACAGGGTTGGTTAATCGGTTCATTCCATAAGGCATAATCGCATTTAGGATAATTACCGCAGGAATAGAAAATCTTTCCCTTCCTTGATTTACGTTGCAAAATTTTTGCTTCATGGCATTTGGGGCATTCCACGCCAGTATCAGCTGGTTTTTCAATAGGCTCCATATGTTTGCATTGCGGGTAATTGCTGCAGCCTATAAAACGGCCATAACGTCCTGTTTTGACATGTAAGGAACTGGAACATACTGGACAGACTCTTCCCTCAACAACTTCGGGTTCATTCTTTTCGTTATCCTGCCCCCCCATATCTTGAGTGTAATCACATTCAGGGTAAGCAGTACATCCAATGAAGCGTCCGCGTTTACCTAATCTTATTGACAGTGGTTTTCCGCATTTTGGACAACTTTCGTCCAGAACTTCAGAGGTTACGTCTTTACGCTGCACTTGTTGATCAGTGGTTTGAATTTGTTGCACAAATGGCTGCCAGAATTCTTCTAAAACTGGAATCCACTCTTTTTCACCGCGTGAAATAGCATCTAAAGTGTCTTCAAGCTCAGCGGTAAATTTATAATCTACATAACGTGTAAAATAACCGGTCAAAAAGCGATTCACGATACGACCAACATCTGTTGGAAAGAATCTTTTTTTATCAACAACAACATATTCGCGCTGCTGTAAAGTATGAATAATGGACGCATAAGTTGAAGGACGACCAATATCATATTCTTCCAGTGCCTTCACAAGTGTTGCTTCCGAGTATCTTGGTGGCGGCTCGGTAAAATGCTGATTGGCTAAGATGTCATCTACTTTGACTTTTTCACCAACAACCAATGGGGGTAATAATGAACCTTCATTTTCATCTTCTTTGTTATCATCACGACCCTCTTCATATACGGAAAGGAATCCGGGAAAAGTAATTGTAGAACCATTGGCACGAAAAATTATTCCTTCACCGCAGCTTAAATCTACAGCAACCGTATCCAATATCGCATCGGCCATTTGGCAAGCGACCGTACGCTTCCAGATCAAACTATAGAGTTTGTATTGATCTGCGGTTAATGATGCTTGCACCATTTCCGGTGAACGTTTAATCGATGTTGGTCGAATCGCTTCATGTGCTTCTTGGGCATTTTTTGATTTGGTCTTGTAAACTCTTGGGCTTTCAGGACAGTTGTCGGCTCCATAACGCTCGGTAATAAACTGTCGCGTTTCTTCTATTGCTTCTGCAGATAAATTAACCGAATCCGTACGCATATAAGTAATAAGACCGACTGTTCCTGTCCCAATGTCTATCCCTTCATACAATTGCTGGGCGACCATCATCGTCTTCCGAGCAGTAAAGCCTAATTTTCGTGCGGCTTCTTGTTGTAGCGTGGAAGTAATAAACGGCGGTGAAGGCTTACGCTTGCGTTGCTTTTTCTCAATTTGCGTAACCAGTAAATAACCTTGCGCCTGACGAATCAGATGCTCTTTGATTTGTTGTGCCTGATCTTCTTTGGTTATCGTAAATTGCTGTAATTTTTCATTTTTATAATGAGTCAAACGCGCTTCAAAGGATACCTTTGTATGCATGCATTGAGCTAAGATTTTCCAATATTCTTGAGCTATAAAACGCTCAATTTCCTCTTCTCGTTCGACAATAAGCCGCAAAGCCGGGCTTTGTACGCGCCCTGCAGAAAGTCCTCTTCTAACCTTCTTCCATAACAAGGGAGATAAATTAAATCCCACTAAATAATCCAATGCCCGTCGTGCTTGTTGGGCATTCACTAAATCCATAGAAATAGAACGTGGATGATTTATTGCATCCTGAATTGCTGATTTGGTAATTTCATTGAAAAAAATCCGGTGGATGGGTTTATCTTTGGTTAGATTTTTCTCTTTCATTAATTCATAAATATGCCAGGAAATCGCCTCGCCTTCACGATCAGGGTCCGTTGCGAGCAGTAAGGAATCTGACTTTTTGAGCATTTTTGCAATGGTTTCGATGTGGCGTGAATTCTTTTCAATGGGCACATACGTCATTGCAAAGTGCTTATCGGGATTGACCGAACCCTTGCGGGCTGGCAAGTCACGGACATGTCCATAAGAGGCTACTACCTCATAATCACTACCCAAATATTTTTGAATTGTCTTCGCTTTGGCGGGTGACTCAACGATCACCAAATGTTTACTCATAGTAACGTCAACCTTATCCTTTTCACTTCATCCCTTAGCACCGGGAATGACCGAACCTGAAGAAAAGTACGGCCCATTGGCGCTGAAAATGAAATATCACCAACTTCTAGTAATATAGGTAATATACTCAAGAAAACTCCAAAAAACTCTCTTTAACCTATTATTTTTACGTTCCAGAACAAAAAAAACAAATCGTCTAGAACGAGCATTTTGAAGTTTCTTGGGCATAGATGATTTTTTTAATGTAATGTCAATTCATCTTCTGATTGATAAAGAACTAAATCCAGAAAAGCAAGCTGTTCTTCATTCAATGAACTCGCCAAGGCATTTCTTATGGTCCATTTAGTCTCTTGAAGAGTTACGATACGGGATTCAGAAAATTGTAATTGATTCATAATCATTTCAAACGATTCTGGATTAAGAATTTTCCATAATTGCATACGCATGAGAAATTGATAACTGGCCTTAGTCAGTTTCATTTGCTCGTCATAAGTAAAAATTCGTGTGGAGGTGTGCTCTTGCAACTTCAAATGCAACACTTGTTCCTCTGAAGCCTCAATATCTTCTCCACTAAGTTGTTCCGATGCATCCTGATCAGCGGTTTTATGGCTTTTTTGCAGCTGGGTAAGACTTTTTTCAAATAAACTCAATAACATTTCAAATAAGTTATCTTTCATATACTAACACCTCATATAGCCACCGGGCACAGAAACTACAGCCCCATTTAATTCTAATTCTGCAAGCTCACTAAGGACTTGCTCAACGGTGCATCCACTACGTAAAATGATCTGATCAACAGTTGTCATTTCAAAGCCAATGAACTTTACTAGGTTTTTATTCCCGCTGGCAAGAGGTAAAATAGCTTTATCAGCTGTTTGTTGTTCTGAATCAATCTGTAACTCCTCGAGAACATCAACAACTGAGGTAACTAATTTGGCTCCTTGCTGTAACAGGTAATGGCACCCTCGAGCCAGAGGATTGTGAATGGAGCCAGGGATTGCTAAAACATCCCGGTTTTGTTCCAAGGCCATTCGTGCTGTGATTAACGAACCACTTTTGATTGCCGACTCAACAACCAAAGTGCACAATGATAAACCACTTATTATACGATTTCTTCTAGGGAAATGTCCAGCGATCGGTGGACTTTTTAAGGAAAATTCGCTCACTAACAAACCATTTTGAGCAATTTGTTGCGATAATGCCTTATGCCGATGAGGGTATATTCGATCGATTCCCGTACCTAAAACCGCTATTGTTTGCCCTCCTGCCTCCAAACATCCTAGATGAGCCTGGGCGTCCACACCTAGTGCCAAGCCACTTACAATAGTAACGCCATGGGATGCGATTGCTTTTGCAAATTGCCGTGCGTTTTCACTCCCAGTTACAGTAGGATTGCGACTACCTACTACAGCTAATGTAGGTTGCTTTAAACAGGAAAGCTGTCCTTTTGCATATAAAACGATAGGAGGATCCGTAATTTCTTTCAATAAAGAGGGATACTCAGGCGAATCCCAAGTGAGTATATGATGATCGTCTGCAGCCTCCAACCAGCTGAGATCTTCTTGCACTAAGCTCAAATCAAAACCAGCTATCGTTTGTGCCAAAGCAAAGGGTAGACCTGCTTGTTCCAGCTCAACTGCTGAAAGCTGGAACATTTGTTGTAAATCAGGCCAACGCTTTTGTAGTTTGCCTGCCGTACGCGGCCCCACTCTTTCCATTCGGTTTAATGCGAGGTAACAGGATAAATTATTCATGGGTTGGCCACTAAATTTAATAAATAAATAGGTCGGGTTGAGCGAACGATTAAAGCAAAACTGCTTTTAGTAAACACACGGAAAATCAAAACCTCGCCAACGCGTTCGGGAGGCAATCGAATAGGGTATAGTTTATTTTTGGGATCTCTGACTGTACGTGATTTTTTATAGATTGCCAGAACATCCCCTGCTTCGAGCCCATCTCGAGCACCTAAACTAACCACGACCACGCCGCCAATAGCCCCTTCGACACTCCCCCCAGACATGGCATTAGGCATATCAATAATAAATCCCTTGACACGGAATAGGGGCGCTTTGGGTACAAAATTCAAATTAAATTCAGAGCTATTATTAATCATTACACTATCTTCTACTTTAACTCCTTCATTAATGGTGGTTAATAAAATAGTGGCAGGCTCCCCCCCAGCAAGCAACTCCGCATTAGCTACCAAATTCGCTCGATATCCCAAAAGTTCTTTAGTTAGCGGATGTACATAATCTTTCCCGCCTCTAAAAACAGAATAGGCAGGAACTCCTCTTACAGGCAATACTCGTGAAGGATGCAATCCTTTGACATAAGCTTTATCCCCTTGCCCAGCCAACATGTGTTCTCCTATTAGAGATACAATGTAAGGAGCTCGATTGATAACATCTTGGTCCAATATAAGCGACTCATTTAAAAAAGGTTTAATCTCGTTTAAAGGAATTGCAGGAATGGGGTCATCTAAAGGTAAGGGACGAATATTGGGTGATAATTTTATGGTGCCATTCGATAGTACTTTGATATAGGGTCTGCTTCCAGAATAGGCTAGAATCAGAACTGCTCCCGGATATAAATGATGTGGATTTTTTATCTTTGGATTCGCCTGCCAAAGTTCCTTCCACTCCCAGGGATTATCTAAATAGCGACCTGCTATACCCCATAAAGTATCACCATGTTGAACCACATACCGCTCTGGGGCATCTGATTTTAAGCTCAAAGCATAATTCAAATTGGAGAAAAAAAAGAAGAATATAAGGAGAATAAATCTCATTAGAGTCAATCCTTTGTTGGAATATCTTGCAGCCTTACAATATATGAAGGATAATATTAGCATGATTTTTGTGTAGAGAACCAGATAAACAATGGCTATTCATCCAATTCTATATTTACCTGACCCTCGATTAAGAGCGGTTGCAAAACCTGTTGTTCATTTTGATGACAAATTGCAAATATTAATTGACGATATGTTTGAGACAATGTATGACGCTCGTGGCGTTGGTCTTGCTGCACCTCAAATTGGTATTAGCCTGCGTTTGTCGGTGATTGATATTGCAGGCGACAAACAGAATCAACTGGTGATTATCAATCCTGAAATCATTGCATCAGAGGGCGAAAACAAATTTGAAGAGGGCTGTCTTTCTGTTCCCGGAGCTTACGATACGGTTATACGTGCAGAAAAAGTTACAGTCAAGGCTTTGGATAGAAAGGGTAACCCTTATGAGATTAAAGCCGAAGGCTTGCTCGCTGAATGTTTGCAACATGAAATTGATCATATGAATGGTAAACTGTTTATTGATCTGCTTTCTCCATTAAAAAAAGCCATGGCTCGTAAAAAATTGGATAAATTTAAACGTCAACACGCACGTAAATAATGTCTGTGGTAGAACACAAAACTAAAAAGTAGTTTATTGTTAAATAATAAACTTTTATAAACTTCCTACGTACTGCGCATTATGCGCCGGTATCCAGAACACTTTTTTGGGACACACTCCCGGGTTCTTTTTTAAAATAAGACCTCTGGATAAAAGTACGTAAGGTGAGAGCATTGCGGGGTATTTCTGAAATAATACACTGCATTTTTTTCACAGGCTTTTCATTCAAGACGCGTCTCTTAAAAGCGCTCCTTGTTCGAGGTGAGTAGTTATCATGAGTCGATTGAACATTGTTTTCGCTGGAACACCAGAATTTGGTTTGCCTTGCCTGAGTGCACTACTGCATTCAACACATCATATTCAAGCGATTTATACTCAGCCAGACCGTCCTGCTGGGCGCGGTCGAAAACTACATGCTTCTGCGGTGAAAGAATGGGCATTAAACCATCAAATCCCAGTCTATCAACCCTCCAACTTCAAAAATCCTGAAGCAATCGCAGAGCTTGCAGCATTAAAACCGGATGTCATCGTGGTTATCGCATATGGATTAATCTTGCCTAAAGCAGTTCTGGAAATTCCCCGCCTGGGCTGTATTAATGTGCATGCTTCCTTATTACCTCGTTGGCGTGGTGCCTCCCCCATTCAATCGGCCATTCTTCATGGCGATACAGAATCTGGGGTAACGATTATGCAAATGGATGCCGGCATGGATACCGGTGCGATGCTGCGTAAAATTACCTGTCCAATAAGTACATCAGAAACCGCACAAAGCTTGCATGACCGCCTGGCAGAAATCTCCGCACAACCCTTACTGCAAACCTTAGATGAATTAGCGGCTCAAACCGCAAAATCTGAAACTCAGAATAATGAATTAGCCACCTATGCCAGCAAAATTAACAAAGAAGATGCACACATTAACTGGCAGCAAACTGCAGTAGAAATCGATCGAAAAATTCGCGCATTCAATCCTTGGCCAATCGCTTACACACACTTAGGTGAAGAAATTTTGCGGATCCATCAAGCCAAAATAGTAGCCCTACCCTTTTCCCAAACACCGGGTACTATAGTCAGCATCGATAAAAAAGGGATGCTGATTGCCACCGGAGAGCAAGGTTTGCTCGTAGAACGAATCCAGCTTCCAGGCGCTAAAGTGATTTCCGTAGCAGATTGGTTAAATTCCTCCAAATCACAGGTACACGCAGGATTTGTGTTTTCATGAACAAGAATGAACGACTGCATGCCTTAAAAATTTTAACTCGCCTACTCACTGAAAAATCATCCTTATCCCAACTCATGCCTGCATCAGCTGAAGTCACCCCAATGACCAAAGAGATTTGCTTTGGCTTTTGTCGTCATTATTTTCGTTTACACGCTATAGCGGAATGCCTGCTGCAAAAAAAACCCAAAGAAGTGGATGTTTGGGTCGCGCTGCTTATCGGTCTTTATCAATTATACTATATGCAGCTACCCGATTATGCCGTAGTCAAAGAAACAGTTGCCTTACTTGAAAAAATCAAAAAACCATGGGCAAAAGGCTTGGTTAATGCTGTTTTGCGCAATTTTTGCCGTCAGCAAAAAGAAATTTTGGCACGTCTTAGTACTGATCCCTTATTCATTCATGGCCAACCCCAATGGTTACTGGAACGCTTGCAAGCAGATTGGCCTGATGACTGGCAATCCATCGCTCAAGCAAATGACATGCATCCCCCCATGACCTTAAGAGTTAACGTACAAAAAAATTCTGTTGCCGAATATTTACACGTTTTAAAGCGAGAAGGCATTGCTGCTGAACCTCATCCTGTAGCACCGGAAGGAATTAATTTAATTACGCCTTGCGACGTACGCCAACTCCCTGGTTTTGCAGAAGGATGTATTTCCGTTCAAGATGGTGCAGCACAATTAGCTGTTTCTTTATTGTCTTTAAAACCAGGGTTACGTCTTCTCGATGCCTGTTGTGCTCCTGGAGGAAAAACCTGCCATATTTTAGAAAAAGAACCTAATTTGTCGGCATGTATTGCTTTAGATGTTGATCCCAAGCGATTGAAACGTGTTCGAGAAAACTTAGACCGTCTTAATTTGCATGCAACATTAATAGATGGTGATGCTTTAGCTCCTGCCAAATGGTGGGACGGTCAACTTTTTGATCGTATTCTGCTGGATGCTCCTTGTTCTGCAACCGGTGTCATTCGACGCCATTCAGATATAAAATTATTACGTAACAGCGAAGAAATTGTTACTGTAACTAAAATCCAGAATAACATGCTCGATTGCTTATGGCCTTTGCTCACAAAAGGTGGTTTACTGGTTTACGCGACGTGTTCTGTGATGCCTGCCGAAAATGAGCAACAAATTGCAAATTTTGTTGCAACCCATCCAGACTGTACGATAATAAAAGAATACAGGATCAGTGGACATGCAACCAAGCATGGCCTGCAAATTTTACCCGGGGAACAAGGTATGGATGGATTTTTCTATGCTGTACTATTTAAGAGTAATTAACTCGTTTCCCATGTTAACTTGAACAGTTGGATTTGAGTGCAGGTTGTGAGAAAATTTTTCTAAGCAAGCGCAGCATACATCAGTATGTGAGCATTGATTGGCTGTTCACTGATTAGGCTGAGCGCTTATATTTAAGGATAATAAATGACAATCAATTGGCCGTTAATTATCGTTTTGTTCTGCTTATCCATCCCAGGTGTTGTCATTGCAATAAAACGATTAATTTATTTTTTATTACCAGATAATTCCGAAGAGCTAAAAAAACGGGCGAGTCGCTTCGCCATCTTGCAAACCCTATTTATGGTTTTGGTCCTGTGTATTGCAGGCGCTGTATTATCAAACACTACTGGCTTACATGCCACAATACTTGAAGAACTGTTACAGGGTACTGTAGGAATAAATGCATTACTTCCTATTTTATTACCTACTGTTTTGTATGCTTTTTTTGGATTGCTGGTGTTTTTGGTCCTTTACTATGGTGTTATTGCTCGCATCATGGATGAAAAAAACATGAAAATCATGACCAATCTACGCATGGCCCTTGGCCTCGATGGCTGTGTTCTTTATGGAGGTGTAGTAGAGGAAATCATAGCCCGATGGGGATTAATGAATCTTACTACCTTTTTCGCACTGCTCTTTACGAAACAATATCCTGTCTTAATCATTTGGATTTCAATTTTTATTAGTGGCTTGGTATTTGCAGTAAGCCAACTCCCCGCTTACCTCGCCGCCGGTTGTACCTCAAACCGTCGTTTTATTTATTCTCTAATTTTACTTAGCCTTTACCAATCTTTATTTTTTGGATATCTATTTTGGCAATATGGACTTATTGTAGCAATCCTTGCGCATATGTTGTTCCATTTAGGGTGGGCAGTATTTGATAATGTAAAAAAAACGTAAAGCCTATCCCTCTTAATCTTACCTTAACCTTGATCTTTTATCCTACAAGGGAATGAGTCAAAGTTAGGGGTAGGATATGTCTTCAAGTAATGAATTTGCTACGTTGGTAAATCAATTACACAGATCACCTAATGATCCTGTTTTAAAGCAAGCTGTGGTCCAACATTTACCTAAAATGATGGCTTTAGCTCAGGATAATCCTATGGCTTTATATCATTTAGCTCATATTTATCCACCAACATCTTCTCAGTACAAACAAACTATGCGCCAATCTGCTAATTTGGGGTGTACCAATGCAATGTTGGTGATGTGCCAAATATTGGGTAACTCAACGGAGCCTGACGATCTGAAAAAGGCAGCGCATTACGTAACGATGATTAATCGATCTGATGATTCATACATCAAAGAACAAGCGAAATTGCTCGTAGGTGAATATCCTCAATTAGAAAGAGCATTACAACACCAAGCGAAGCCCAATTTAAGTTACACTCTCGCTCAACGATTCTTTACACCACAAGAAAAAGAAGAATCACTGGAGCTTATGCAAACCGTAGCGTGCAAGTCCTGATTATCGTATTTGAAATCTAAAAAAACCGGAGCCTGGGTGAAACGAAGCAACCCAGGTAAAAGTTATTTAGTTTCTATTCAAATTGGATCCCTCCTACGCCCCGCGGACAAGCTCTGAGAGATGGTCACAAAAAGTGACCATCTCTCAGGCATAAAGCGCGGTACGTAGAGAAATTTAAAGCAGTACGTAGATAAACTTAAGTGGTACATGATAAATTCAAAAAACTGACGATCATTCAGGGTCTGTTTACCTGCGGTATCGTCAGTTTTGAGAAACCTCCACTAAATTTTTCGCCTACCTACCGCGCTTTATGCGCGGTATCCAGGGGATCTTGCTATAGAAATGCTCAGCGGCATCTTAAAATATCGTTCTGGATACCGCGCATAAAGCGCGGTACGTAGGAAAGCAGTACGTAGAGAAAACTTAAGTGGTACATGATAAATTTAAAAAACTGACGATCGTTCAGGGACAAGCTGCGGGGCGTAGGAGGAACGCTGACTGGTTTTTCAGCAATGCCTAGAAGATTGAAGCCTCGCAGGGAGGACAACCTTTTAGGCATAAGTGTAGAGAAACTTTAGAGGCACTTTACACAATCAAAAAACGAAAATTCTTTTGAATTTCATTCAAATCAAACTGATTCAAATACAAGGAAAAGCTCATCCATGCACTTAACGCTGCCAAATCTTGAAATGGAGGTGGAAGATAAACAGGATTAGTTAAAATCCCACGCTCTTTTAATTCGGTAAGTAAGGGTAAATCATCCAGTACCAATTTCCCGGTAAACAATAAGGGGATAGAGTCAACATGATTTCGACTGATCGCAAAACGGATGTAATTGTAAATTAATACAAAACCCTTAGCATAAGATAAATCTTTGGTAAAAGGTCCGCCCGTTGGCGTACTCCCCCTAAAGACACGTACCGATTGATTGTAACTGTCTTCTTCACTTAAACCGCATTCCATAAAATAATTATAAATATCCAGAAAGTTTGCCCCTTGCGTGACCATGTCTAGAGCAATCACGCGATTGGTAATCTTTAACATGCGGCTGGGGTATGAAGAAAATGTAACAACTTCCGTAATTACTGCCAAACCTTCTTGAATAACGCTGCTGGAAGGTGAGCCCTTGGAAAGAAAAAAACAATTGGGTTGCATCGAACCATTCAAGGTTGTTCCGACGTGCACCCAACCTTCATGTACTTCCAGATAACGAAGATCACGATCGCTGAACATTGCCTGTTGACTCAATTTAATGCTGTCCGCTCCAGCAGAAGCATCTGCGATCATATCGTCACTGACCATAACGGTTACTTTACCAGGATGCTTATCAAAAAACTGCCCTAAACGGGCTTGCAAAATTTCTTGAGCCTGTTGTGGTGTATAACGTTTTACATCAGCTTCAGACTGCAATTGAACACTAAGTCCGGTTAACACATCAAAGAGTAAAGTCCCCATTTCGGACATGCGGGGCCCGCCCGCATAGAACACATCGTTTGGGCTGCCATACAATTCCATTGCTAATTCAGAAAATGCAGGAGTACCTCGCACAGCGAGCATTTGTGTCGCTCGACTGTATTCTTCACACTGACGACGTATTAAACGAGTTAGGGTAGAATATTGTCCAAGTTGGTTTTGTGTATCGCGCAAAATAATACGAAACTCTTCTTGCTTGTCATGAACATCAAAAGGCAAAGGCTTTTTGCCGTAATATTCTTTATCAACAGCTGGAAGCTTTTTGCCTTTATTCTTAAAAAATTCCTTTTTTATTGTCTCATCCCATTTAATACTATCAAGAATCCTGATCTTGCGTTGCGCTTCCACAATACGCTGCGATAATTCCTGTATAATAAGCAACTCAGCTGATTCTGATGGTGTCATAATAAACCCCTTATGATACAGGTGGAGCCATACTTACCTGTGCATTCTGATTCTGTTGCGGCAAATCATAAAAACTACTGATATTTGTTCTCGTTAATGGCGGTGGAACTTCTAATGAGGGGCCATTACGACTACTGAGGTAAAGATGCTCACCATTACTGGCATAACGACTACACCCAGAGAACAAAAGCACAAAAAAAACAATAAAACTCAACTTTTTCACTTATATTAACTCCAAACTCTTCATTACCTTTTCCAATGGTTCATGATGTTCTTTAGATAAACGAGTTAACGGCATCCTTAATTCATTCTCCATTAACCCCATTCTGCTTGCTGCCCATTTTATTGCAATCGGATTTGTTTCAATAAACAATAATTCATATAGAGGCATTAGCTGTTCGTTTAAACGTAAACTTAAAGCATGATCACCATCTAAAGCTGAGTCGCATAACTTAGCCATTAATTTGGCAACCACATTAGCCGCTGCGGAAATATTTCCCTTAGCTCCAGACAACATCCAGGATGCAGCAGTAAAATCATCGCCACTAAATACATCGATGCTGCCTTCTGAAAGGCGTAAAATTTGTTGTAGCCGAGTCATCTGTCCCGTAGCGTCTTTTATTCCCACAATATTAGAAATCTTGGCAAGTCGCGCTACTGTTTCAGGCAACATATCACAAGCAGTTCGTGTTGGCACGTTATAAAGAATAATCGGTATGGCAACTGCTTTGGCTATTTGACTGTAATGCTGATACAAGCCTTCTTGAGTAGGTCTGATATAAGCAGGAGTCATAATTAATGCAGCGTGAGCTCCACATTCCATCGCTTCCTGGGTCAGTTGAATACAATCGCGTGTTGCATTCATAGCGGTACCTGCAATAACAGGAATTCGTTCTTTAGCCTGGTCTATTACTGTTTTTATAACCAACAGTTTTTCTTCGTGAGATAAAGTACCTGCTTCACCCGTAGAACCTGCCGCAACCAGAGCATGGCTACCCATCTCAATATGGAACTCAACCAACTCCCGTAAACACGGCACATCAACCTGATCATTTTTCATGGGAGTTAATAAAGCTACAATGCTTCCTTTAAACATAAGGTCCCCTATTTTTATAATTCTTATGTTAATACTACTGGAAAATGAAGGTCGGAGCAAAATCTGATATTTAAAAAAATGATTGTTAAAACAAATTATGTTCATTTATTTTGCATTAAATATTTTTTTTGTACTAAAATCATAGTGAAGATGAAGCAACCAGGATTTTCTTGTTATGAATATCTGCTTTATCAATGCAGGGATCCTGAAAACTATAAAAAGGAGTTCACTATGAAAAAAATTATCGCTCCCTTATTTTTTGCTGGTATATCGGCATTTATGCTGGGGGGTTGTACTGGTGCTCAAGTAGGTAGCGCTGCTGGTGGTGCTGCAGGAGCTGGTATAGGTTATGCTGCGACCGGAGGTAGTGCTGCAGGAACAATAATTGGCGCCGGAGCTGGAGCATTAGTAGGGAATGCAATTGGCCGAGAACAAGATAGACGATATTACTATCGTTCAGGTTACTATCCTAGTTACTATCGTTCTGGTTACTATCGTCCTTACTACTATTACTAATATCAATACAAATAAATACACCCTTAACCTCCAAAAGAGGTTAAGGGTTTTAAATTTTAATCAGTTAAGCCAAGTATATTTCATGTAAACGATAAAAATAAAAAATCTTAGTGAATAGAGGCAATATCAAATTTCCATTGCTATACTTTTATAAGAATTTTTAGATCAAGCGTAAGCGATTGATCATTCACTCAAAATAATACAAGGAATGTTAATCATGCGTTTAAAAAACAAAGTAGCAATAATCACCGGGGCTGCCAGTGGAATAGGTAAAGAAATCGCCTTGGTCTATGCAAAAGAAGGGGCTAAAGTTGCTATTGCTGATCTCAATCTGGAGCAAGCAAAGAGTGCAGCTGAAGAAATCAAGTCTAAGGGTGGAGAGGCTATGGCGGTTGCCATGAACGTCACCGATGAAAAAGAAGTTGATAAAGGCGTGGATGATGTTGCTAAATACTTTGGTGGCGTTGACGTTATGGTCAGCAATGCAGGGATACAAATTATTAGCCCTGTAGAACAATTGGCTTTTTCTGATTGGAAAAAATTAATATCCATTCAGTTGGACGGAGCTTTTTTAACAACACGCGCTGCATTAAAACATATGTATGCCTCCGGTAAAGGAGGAAGCATTATTTATATGGGATCAGTCCATTCCAAAGAAGCCTCTAAACTGAAAGCACCTTATGTCACTGCAAAGCATGGTTTGATTGGTTTATGTAAAGTAGTTGCCAAAGAAGGGGCAGCCCATAATGTACGAGCCAACGTCATTTGCCCAGGTTTCGTACGCACGCCTTTAGTTGATAAACAAATTCCTGAACAAGCTAAAGAATTAGGAATCACTGAAGAACAAGTCATTAAGAATGTTATGCTTAAGGATACAGTGGATGGAGAGTTCACTACCACGGACGACGTAGCGCAAACTGCTTTATTTTTTGCTTCTTTCGAATCAAATGCCCTTACAGGTCAATCGTTAATTGTTAGTCATGGGTGGTTCATGGAGTAAATTCTATGGCTCGGACGAATAAAGCTAAACCCCAAAAACAGCGGCATCACCATATTGCCTGCTGTTTTCAAGGCGGAGGCGCTTTAGGCGCCTATCAAGTAGGTGTTTTGCATGCTCTTGATGAAGCAGGTTATGATCCAACTTGGTTTGCTGGCACCTCAATAGGCGCGATTAATGCTGCAATTGCAGCTGGAAATCCACCTAAAGAACGTGTTGAAAAAATGTATCAATTTTGGGAGAGCATTGCCACACCTTCTTTTATCGAGAGTACCCTTCTTCCCAACGATGATGAGAGTCGAAAGGTTGAACATTTCTTATCCGCACAATTCGCATTGCTTTTTGGCCAGCCAGGTTTCTTTGCACCTCGCTTTCCTCCTCTTCTTATGGGGTATTATGATGCTCCCGATAGCTTAAGTTTTTACGATACTAGAAATTTAAAATCTACTTTAGAACAATTTATCGATTTTGATCGCCTCAATTCTAAAGAAACCCGGATAAGCGTTGGCGCTGTTGAAATCTGTTCGGGAGAAATGGTGTATTTTGATTCACAAGAGACAAAAATAAGGCCAGAGCATATTATGGCAAGTGGTGCATTGCCTCCTGGTTTTCCCGCTGTTGAAATTGATGGAGAATATTATTGGGATGGCGGGATTTCCAGTAATTCCCCAGCAACTTACGTATTATCGGTAAATCGATGTCCCCGAAACTTACTGTGTTTCGCGATTCATTTATTTGACTCTTATGGTTTGTATCCTACTTCATTAGATGCGGTAATGAAACGCAAAAAAGATATAGAATATTCAAGTCGTTTTGCCCAGGCAGTTGAAATGTATCAACAGATTCATGCGTTAAAAAATACCATTCATATTCTTTCACGCTATGTTCCTAAAGAGGAACGAGATAATCCAGAGCTAAAACTTTGTATTGCGCGTGGGCATCAATCTACGATTTCTTTGGTGCGCTTTTTATATGAACACGATGAAACCGAGTTTTCTTCAAAAGATTATGAGTTTTCCAGAAAAAGTATTTCGGAACGCATAAAAAATGGCTATCTTGATGGACAAAAAGCCATAAAAAAATCCCCTTGGGACCAGCGCGTATCACAAACAACGGGTATTGCTGTATACGACATGGCTCCCAATAAACATTTAAAAGAGGAGTCTGCAAATGAATGAAGCAGAGGTAATAACGAATGCTTTTGCCATGCCACTCATCAGTCCATCTTATGTTGAATATTCTCTTGAACAGGTTGACATTAAAGGGGCGTGGCAAGGACCAGCTCAGTTGCAATTAGCACATTATGCCTTGGCTCCGGTAGCTAATCTGCCCATACGACGTAGAGTAAGCGGTATACATTTATTAACGGCTCTCACCTTATGGTCGTGTTGTTCACGATTATCTTAAATAAAGAATTTGAACGATTTAAAAGGACTTGGAGATCGAATATAAATGTTAATTCTAATAGGCTATATAATTATATTACTCTGTGTTTTTGGCGGGTTCGCGCTCGCTGGGGGTCATCTTGCGGCGGTTTTTCAACCCATAGAATTGCTTATCATTGCCGGAGCAGCAATCGGATCGCTTATTGTTGCCAACAGTGCTACGGTGTTAAAATCATTGTTAAAAGCATTACCTAAAGTTTTTCGAGGTGAAAAATCAGTTAAGGAAAATTCCAGTGATCTATTAGGCTTATTATACAATCTGTTGAATAAGTCGCGGCAACAAGGACTGATGTCCTTAGAAACAGATATCGAAAACCCCGAAGAAAGTCCTATTTTTAATGCTTATCCTGCGCTCATGAAAAAGCATCATATCATTGAGTTCATTTGCGATTACTTAAGATTGATCATTACTTCGAACATACAACCTTTTCAGCTCGAAGCGTTAATTGATATGGAAATTGAAACGCATCATGAAGAAGAAATGATCCCGGCAAATGCCTTAGCAAAACTCGCTGATGCCATGCCTGCTTTCGGTATTGTTGCTGCAGTCCTTGGCGTGGTGCATACGATGGAATCGATCAATTTACCGCCGCCCGAACTAGGAGTACTCATTGCTCATGCTCTTGTAGGAACCTTTTTAGGTATTTTAATTGGTTATGGATTTGTCGGTCCTGTAGCTTCAGCAATGGAACATCATGCCAATCAGACTCAATTGATGCTGCATTGTGTAAAAGCCACAATATTAGCGAGTCTGCACAATAATCCACCTATTATTGCTGTTGAATTTGGCCGTAAAGTTTTGTTTTCTGCCCAACGCCCTTCCTTCACCCAACTCAATGAAGAAATTAAAAACTCCAAACCAGCAGCATCCTCATCCAGTTCTGGAGAAAATTCTGCTGCTGAAGCTACACCGAGCTAATGAGGTTAGAGTATGAATGAAAACAGCGGTAAAGGAAAAACTGGTCCAACCCCTATAATTCGAAAAATAAAAAGGAATAAGCACAAACTGCATGGGGGATCATGGAAAATTGCTTTTGCAGATTTTGTTACCGCAATGATGGCTTTCTTTTTGTTGATGTGGTTGATTGCTTCACTAAATAAAGCACAAAAAGATGGAATTTCCGAGTATTTTAAACAACCCATGAAAATAACTTTTTTTGGTGGTGAAAATGTGGGTAATCAGCAAATTAATCTTAAGGGCGGTGGGCCTAATCTCAAAGATACCAATGGGCAAGTTTCTAAAACCGAGCTCTCATCTGCACCAAATAAAAAACCGCAAAACATTCAGGTAATTCAATCCACTGAAAATGAGACGCAAAAACTCGAAGAATTAAAATCAAAAATTAATTTAAGTATCCAACAAGATCCTTCTCTTTCTGGTTTAAAAAATCAATTAATCATGGAAGTAGTAAAAAATGGGTTACGCATTCAATTAATCGATAATCAGAAAAAACCCATGTTCGACGTGGGTTCAGACATACTTAACCCGGGGATGGAACCGATGTTTACACAGATCGCCAATCTACTTAAGACAGTTCCCAATAAAATTACCATTGAAGGACATACCGATGCCCACCCTTACCATAACCCAGATGAATTAGAATATACCAACTGGGAACTCTCCACCCAGAGAGCCAATGCCGCCCGTCGTGCTTTGATTAAAGCAGGCTTGGATCCCGATAAAGTGATTCGTGTATCCGGTTTCGGATCAACTTTGCTTCTGAATACCAAAGACCCTTTCAGTCCAGAAAATCGACGAATCAGCATCATCGTCATTAAAAAAGGAGCTGAAAAAGAAATGATGAAGACGAAATAACCGCAGCAATGTAGCCTGGGTGAAGCGAAGCGGAACCCGGGTTACGGCTTCGCCTGCACCCGGGCTATATGTATCGATGTGCAACGAACTCTAAGCAACGGAGGCGTTCAGCATCCATCGCGCTTTTTCATGAGCAGCAATACGCTCACTAAGTAACGCTACCGTTCCTTCATCATCATGTTCCTGAGCAAGTTTTACTGCTTTGTTTAAATCTTTAACCAAAATCCCATGATCCTGAGCCAACTCGCTCACCATTTGATTCGCATTAATATTGGAATTGCCGTCTTCAATTGTTTTTAATTGATTCAATACAGTAAAGGTAGCAGGCGCCTTATGTCCCAAAATTAAAATTCGCTCTGCAATTTCATCCACCGCTTCTGCCAATGCTCTATATTGCATTTCAAACAATTCATGCAAGCTTTTAAACTGAGCTCCCTTAACATGCCAGTGATAATTTTGTGTTTTAAGATATAAGGCATAGGTATCGGCCAAAACCACTTCCAACTTTTTAATTATTGCTTCCATCATTACTCCTGACTTTATAATTCCCCATCATTGTGGACGATACATTGCAAAAATTCCAGGGCTTGTTCCCATTTCCGCTAGTCAATTGAATTTTTAATCAACGAATTAGGATTTATAATTAGTTTTTTATTCGGCAATTCTTCTGTGCTATACAACACTACCCCAATTGCCTGAAGGGCTTCATAATTCTTAACGACATTGCTTATTGTGTTAAAAGTTATTTTTTGTAACTATAAAGTTGGGGGTTCGTTAACTTATCGTTTGCTTGAGCCATCTTGCATCTAACTGATGAATTTCATCTTACAACGGAGTGTCTGGTATGCATCTTAGGTTAAAAAAAGTCGCGATCTTTTGTTTTTCGGCAGCAATACTCCCTGCTTACTCAGGTGATATGGGGCCTGTAACTTATAAAAAGAAGCAGGGTTTTTATGGAGTGGGACTTGCCACCTACAATGCATTTGATTTTAACCGAGCAGAGACTGCTTCCTTTTTTTCTCCAAATGCAATTACTCCACCAGCGGCTTCTATAGGCGATAATTGGGGATACTCCTTAGGAGTTGGTTATCGTTTCAATCCTTTTTTCCGAACAGATTTTCGAGTGCAAGGACTGCCAGACATTCATTTCTCAGTTACAGATGATGGAAATGAAACAGCTCATGGACGTATTAACACCTACACCTATATGATCAATGGCTATTTATCTTACCCCCTGAATCAACGAGTTGAGCCTTATCTCGGTGGCGGCGTAGGTGCAGCAACCTCAAAAACTAATACCATTTTTTGGCCCCTGGCGGTTCAACATGAATTTGGACGTACTATCACCCGCTTTGCATGGCAAGTTGGTGCAGGCAGTCTTTTTCGAGTGACGGAGCACTTAGACGTCGATATCAATTACAGTTATTTAACCATAGGTCAAACCACTAATAGCGGACAATACGATACCATAGCTTCAAACGGTGTCCCAGCCAATGGCGCTCCCACCAGGTTTTTGCGAGTCTACAGTAATCAATTGAGCTTTGGACTGAATTATCGCGTTTAGATTAATTGCTACTAATAACTCGTAATTAGACAAATCTAAGCTGCGTATATCCCATATATAAATCAGAAATCCAGTAATAAAAAACCCGCCATCAAGGCGGGTTTTTAAAGGAATAGGAACGAGAGAGGCTTACATCATGCCGCCCATGCCTCCCATACCGCCCATTCCGCCCATGCCGCCCATATCACCAGCAGCTTCATCTTTCTTTGGTAAATCAGCAATCATGCACTCAGTAGTCAGCATCAAACTTGCTACAGAAGCAGCATTTTGTAATGCCATGCGAGTTACTTTAGTAGGATCCAAAATACCCATGTCAACCATGTCACCAAACTCACCAGTGGCAGCATTGAAACCATAGTTGTCTTTGTTTTCAGATACTTTGTTTACAATGACAGAAGCTTCATAACCTGCGTTTGATACGATCTGGCGCATTGGCGCTTCAATAGCACGACGCAGAATGTTGATACCCATGTTTTGGTCGTCATTGTCGCCTTTCAAAGAATCCAGAGCTTTTTGTGCACGAATTAAAGCAACACCACCACCCGCTACAATACCTTCTTCTACTGCAGCACGAGTAGCATGTAATGCATCTTCAACACGAGCTTTCTTCTCTTTCATTTCCACTTCAGTAGCAGCACCCACTTTGATAACCGCAACACCGCCAGAAAGTTTAGCAACACGCTCTTGTAATTTCTCACGATCGTAATCAGAAGTAGTTTCTTCGATTTGAGCACGAATCTGAGCAATACGGCCATTGATTTCAGCAGCTTTACCTTCACCATCAATAATCGTGGTGTTTTCTTTGGTTACTACGATACGTTTTGCAGTACCCAAATCTTCTAAAGTAGCAGCTTCTAAGCTCTTACCAATTTCCTCAGAAATTACTTCGCCACGAGTCAGAATTGCGATGTCTTGCAACATTGCTTTACGACGATCACCAAAACCAGGAGCTTTAACAGCGCATACTTTAACGATACCACGCATGTTGTTTACAACCAGAGTTGCTAAAGCTTCACCTTCAACATCTTCAGCAATAATCAATAATGGACGGCCTGATTTTGCAACGCCTTCCAATACAGACAACATGTCACGAATGCTGGAGATTTTCTTGTCAACCAATAGAATATATGGATGCTCAAGCTCGCAAGTCATGTTTTGTTGGTTGTTGATGAAGTATGGAGAAATATAACCACGATCAAACTGCATCCCTTCAACAACAGATAATTCATTTTCAAGACCATTACCGTCTTCAACAGTAATAACGCCTTCTTTACCTACTTTATCCATTGCACTGGCAATAATAGAACCAATTGCTTCATCAGAGTTAGCAGAAATAGTACCTACTTGAGCAATTGCTTTATTGTCTTTGCAAGGCTTAGACATTGATTGTAATTTTTTGGTGATTGCAGTTACCGCTTTGTCAATACCGCGTTTCAAATCCATAGGATTCATGCCAGCAGCAATTGCTTTATAACCTTCAACCACAATCGCACGAGCCAATACAGTAGCGGTAGTAGTACCATCTCCAGCAGTATCAGAAGTTTTAGAAGCAACTTCTTTAACCATTTGAGCGCCCATATTCATGAAGCGTTGGTCAAATTCGATTTCTTTAGCTACAGACACACCGTCTTTAGTTACAGTAGGTGCACCATAAGCTTTTTCTAATACTACATTTCGTCCACGTGGACCCATGGTTACTTGTACTGCATCCGCTAATGCATTAACACCAGCTAACATTTGTAGACGCGCATCGTCACCAAAACGTAATTCTTTAGCCATTATCTCTCTCTCCTAATGAAACGATTACTTCTCAATTACACCCATGATGTCGTCTTCACGCATCACAACCACTTCTTTACCGTCGATTTTCACTTCGGTACCTGAGTATTTACCAAACAGAACGATATCACCCACTTTTACTGCCAAAGCACGAACGTCACCATTGTCTAATATCTTACCCGCACCAATAGCAATGATTTCACCGCGCATTGGTTTTTCAGTAGCGCTATCTGGAATAACAATACCACCCGCTGTGGTACGCTCTTCTTCCATACGACGAACAACAACTCGATCGTGTAAAGGACGAATTTTCATACTTTTATCTCCTGATTAATTAAACTTTAAAGTCAATTTGCAATGTTACTGACTGTCATATGGGGACAAGACAAAGAGTTTCAAGGGTAAAAATAAAAAAAAATTTTAGTTTTAATTTTATTCATACCCCATGATGTTCTGATATAGTTACATATATAAATTTACTCCTCTGTATTATAAAGGTTTTCAGAATGAGAAAATGGTTTTTACTATTATTTTGTTATATAACTACATTTGCTCTACATGCAAACCCACTTCCTGCTGCAGAAGTATTTCGTGTTAATGTAAACAAAATTGATCCCAATACTTTTACCATCAATTTCGAGGTAAAACCTAATTACTTTCTTTATAGTGATCGCATTAAATTAACAACAAATACAAACGGTACAATTCACTTAGGCCCTTTGCGTTTCCCACCGACAGAACACAAAGTTGACAAACAAGGACATAAGTATACTGTTTATCGCAACCAAGTTTCCATTCCTGTTGGAATTTTAGGGAATAATCCAGGACAAGCCTTAATTGATTTGCATTACCAGGGATGTTCTGATGATGGTTTTTGCTATGCCCCAGAAACGAAAACAATTCAGCTCACCATAGATGAAGGTTTGGCTTTAGCGGAAGTAAGTCTGGAGGGACCTTCAAGCACCCAGACAGCAGACACTGAAGAATCACAAAATGACAGCGTCACTAAAATCTTTTTAAGCCACAATTGGTTCCTGATTCTGCTTACCTTTTATGGTTTTGGTTTGCTTTTATCATTCACCCCATGCATTTTGCCCATGGTCCCTGTTTTATCCGGGATTATTATTGGGCATGGTAAGGAAATTACCACAAGCAAAGCCTTTTTTCTCTCATTAAGTTATGTACTGAGCATGTCCATTACCTATTCAATCATCGGTGCAGTAGTGGCCTTGCTTGGAGCCAATCTGCAAATTAGTATGCAATCTCCCTGGTCCATTGGGATATTTAGTCTAATTTTTATTCTATTAGGCTTATCCATGTTTGGATTTTATGAATTCAAATTACCGCATTCTTGGCAGGCGAAAATACACGGTTCCAGTAATCGACGAGGCGGCCACTATCTTGGGGCTGCAGTCATGGGCTGCTTATCTACTTTAATCCTTTCACCTTGTGTTACTGCTCCATTAATTGGAGTATTAACCTATATTGCCCAAAGTGGAAATGTTCTTTTAGGATGCCTGACTTTGTTCGTTTTAGGTTTGGGGATGGGCACACCATTACTTCTCATCGGTACTTCCGCAGGTAGATGGTTGCCGGAGACAGGCAGCTGGATGAATACCATCAAGGCACTGTTTGGCATTTTTTTTATTGCTGCTGCCATTGAGCTTATTTCTCGAATAGCCCCTCCATTAGTCAGCATGATCTTATGGGCATGCTTACTTATTTTTTCAGGAATTTACAGTGGTGCTCTTACGTATTCTGCAACGCATCGCGAAAAATTCAACCAAGGAGTGGGACTTATTCTACTCGTCTATGGATTCTTGATTTTGGTAGGTGCCAGCATGGGTGCAACAAATCCCTTGCAACCCTTAACAATCCAATCAGCAAACGCTGCCCCGGCTAAAACACAGAAAGAACAAAATTTAAGCACTATAAAGCAAGCAATCGCTAATGCTCAGGGCAAACCGGTAATGCTTGATTTTTATGCCGATTGGTGTACATCCTGCAAGGTGATGGATGCAACTACATTTAAAGATCCTCGTGTACAAGAGGCCTTAGCACGTTTTAGCGTAATTAAAATTGATGTCACAAAAAATAATGCTGACGATAAAGCGCTACTTAATTATTTCCATGTTGTAGCCCCACCCACTTTTATATTTTTAGATGCTCAAGGCAATGAGATCAAGGGGCTCAAACTGGTTGGTGAAATTTCTGCAAGTAAATTTTTAAACACTTTAAAAAAGATAGACTAGAAGTGAATCCATAGACTAAATTTTTTTTATGTTCTTAGATACGTTATGTTAAATTACTGGAACGCCACATATATAGTTCCATATTTTTTACTGCAAGAATATCAACGTAGAGTCCAAATGCGATAGAGCAGTATTGCCACATTGGGGGATCAATAGAATATTCTGACTAAGTTTAGATGTACATTGTCGATGGATTCCTGCTGCGCAGGGATGACAGTCTTTTAAGCAGCAGTCTAGACTGTAGAACAATTTTTTCCTGTTTAGGTTATGAGAAAAACTCTTAGGCATAAAACGCGGGTTGCAGGCACCCCCGGGCGAATTGTTCACCGTCTCTAAGATGATAAATATTGATTACTCTTGTAATGTGAATTATCCATAAATGAAAAAAATTACATCATTTCAAAGCTATTTTGCTTTAAGTTGTGTCATTCTTTTACTTGCCGGTCTCCAAACTGGCATCAGCCCTTTTCTAACAATTTATCTAAAAGCAGAATTGCAATGGGACCCTGGTCAGATTGGTATTACTCTAGGAATAATGAATTTTGCAAATATGCTCAATCAAATCCCTAGTGGATTACTTATTGATGCATACAAAATAAAACGCCTCTTATTGGTAGGAAGTTGTTTAATCTTTGCAATAAGTTGTTTTCTCATTGCCCAATTTCCTTATTTTCCAGCAATAATAAGCGCTCAAATTTTGATTGGTTTGGCAACGGCAATTATGCCCAAAGCAATCGTAGCCATAACACTTGGTTTAGTTGGAACAAGAAAATTTCCACAAAGAGAAAGCATTAATGAAACATTAGGTCATGCTGGCAATATAATTCTCGCCCTAATTGTTGGCGTATGCTCTTATTACAGCGGAAATATTTGGATTATCTACTCATATGGCCTTTTTTCCATTTTAGGCATCTTGCCAATTTTCCTGATTAAAGAAAAGGATATTGATCATGATATTGCACGCCAATTAGCACCTGTAGATTTGGATACTGAAAAAAAGGAAATTGTATCTCTTAAACAAATCTTACTCTCGCGCACCAATATTATTTTCCTAATTTCTGTTTTTTTATTTCATTTTTCTAGTGCAGCACAATTGACACTGATTGGCTTGATTTTTGTGCAAGTCAGCACAAAAGCATGCTCCATTTTTATGGCAAATAGTATAATAATATCCCATATAGTCATGATGTTCGTTTCAATTCTCTTAGTATATTTCATTAAAAATATTCCGCGTAAGCCTTTATTTTTACTTGCATTTCTGTGTGTTTTTATACGGGCAATTTTGTTTACCTTTTCCCACAACCCCTATTTTATTATTGCACTACAGATTTTGGATGGGATAAGTGGCGGTATTTTTGGTGTAATTGGCATTGTAATGGTTTCAGAACTTGCGACACATTCCGGCCGGTTTAATTTTATGCTTGGATTGATGGTTCTTTGCCAAGGTTTGGCCTATGCAATTAGTAATTTTGCCAGCGGATACATTGTAAAATTATATAATTATAATATGGGCTTTTATACTTTGGCTTTCTTTGCACTGATTGGCCTGATTCTTTTTTTATCTTTGATGCCCGAAACTTTAAAAAGAAATTAATTTAGAGCCTGGAGACAATATCCTGAAAATACAACAAACAATGTTGACCATCCCATGGTTCTATTTGTTCGGTATAAAAGCCGCCATTTTAGCCTCACATTCAGAGGCGATGGCTTGGAGATTGAATTAAAAAATAATGCATTTCACGTTTGGTGTATCGTCACTTGTATTGACGGTCTGTAGGTATTCCCGTACTTCAGATAATTGCTCCGCCCAATCAAGATAGGCTCTTAGGGGAGCATAGAGGCTTTTTGTGGATCCAAATGGTTGGTTGGGATCGACAAGTTCATCGGGTTTGCGCAAATCAGCTACCCTCGTATTATCATTAATCACTTGCTTGCTTTCTAAGAATTTGATGAGCAAATAAAACGAAAGCGAGCTTGGCCTGTAATGTCCGCTGCTATTGCTTATGTGTGTAATAATTCCATCGTTTACTACCCACATACCTGCGCATCGGACACTTTTCCCCGCACTCAATGAAGAATGATGGAATTTCCCAGCTTGATGAGGATGGGTAAGAAACTGATTTTCATTATCAATGCACCATACAAATGCTGTTGATCCATATGCCGTACCCATTTTAAAGCTGTAATTTTTCATTTGTCTTGAATTTAATTTCTCAGTTTCTTCATCGCTATTTTGGGGATTTGAAACAATATAATTTTGCCCATCAATATTTTTAAATGTCGCAATATGTGCAGCCTTCAAATTATAATCAATCAAACTAATTTCGTACTTTTCTTTAGAAACTCGATTTTGGGTTAATACCTCATGATCTTCCAGCCATAGAAAGAATGAAGTAGTCTCATTGCTTTCTACCCAGTCTAAAAATGCAGAATTTAGTCCGAATTTTTTATTAGGTAATCTATTCATATTAAATTCAAATTGACGATGTAATGGATCAATTTTTTCGAGATAGGTCCCACTAAATAATTTTAATCGCGAGTGTGTGTTCGATTTGTTGCGTACTTTTAGATGTTCAATCATTTCATTGCGATTAATATGATGCGATTTAGCATTAGCTAAGAACGATTCTAGTTTGTTAAGGTATTGTGACTTATGATTAGACTTTTTTTGCAATGACAAAATCCAGTAATCGATACTGCTTTCTAGTTTTTTGGGGGACCCCTTTGGTTTTTGGCATAAAGCGTCTCCACGCCCTGCAATATAAAGCTCACACAATTTTTCTATGCGACATAACGCTTCTTTGCGGCCAATGATGTTGTCTGCTTTTTTCTTTTCAATTTGGTGGTATTTTGTTATCGCATCCGTTATTTCAATAATAATTCTATTTTCTTTATTATAACTTGAAGAAAGCAAAATAGTTTGCCATTCATTAAGTGAGTAAATATCTCGGCCAGTTATCTGGGACATTTTAGCGACTCCATATTTTTACATTCATTTATTGCTTTTTTTATAGTTTTAGATAATTTATTTTCAGGTAGTATAATTATTGGGCATTAAGAAAGAATTATGGCTTGTGGGGGATTTTGCGAAGTATATAAACTACAGAGGCTGCAGCATTGTTTTAACTCCCTGTCATGTAATTGCTTTGGCCTTCTGACCCAGGTTTTTCTTAGGTTTGACTATTTTATAATTTCTTTGAATAAAATTTGACCCATAATTTTAATGAACTATAGTTATAAAGGCACTGAAAAACATAAGAGTCGGAGATTCCGTCTAAGGATTTGATTATGGATAATCAACTCATTGTAAAAAAAGAAGTTTCTGCTGCAATTCCTTCAAAATATGGTTCTTTTGAACTTTCATTATTTACTACGAATCAAGATGATAAAGAACATCTTTTGCTCACCTTTGGAGCAGTGCACCATGCAGATGATATTTTAGTGCGAATTCATTCAGAATGCATGACTGGCGATATCCTGGGCTCTTTGCGCTGTGATTGCGGGGAACAACTGCAAATGAGCATGAGTCAAATTGCTATTGAAGGACGCGGCATTATTATTTACCTCCGACAAGAGGGAAGAGGGATTGGCTTAATTAACAAATTGCATACTTACAATTTGCAGGATCAAGGAAAAGACACAGTTGACGCCAACCTCGCGCTAGGTCATGAGGAAGATGAACGATCTTATGAGGTAGCTGCTCATATTTTAAAAGAGTTACAAATTAAATCGCTGCGGTTGCTTACTAATAATCCTCAAAAAATAGAAGCGCTGAATCAGTATAATTTGAATGTTACTTCAAGAGTTCCTATTAAAGGTTCTGTTCATCCTCAAAATGCTTTTTACTTGTTAACTAAAAAACAAAAAATGAATCATTTTTTTGAAGAGAATGATCTTAAAGAATTGTATGAAAAATGTTCCTCTTTCTTTAAAAAAAGAAAACCTGTAGTGACCTTGGCTTATGCACAAAGCCTGGATGGGTCTATTTCATTTCACCGAAAAAAAAGACTGATGCTCAGTTCTCAAGAATCGCTGGTAATGACCCATAAATTACGCTCTGAAAATGATGCAATATTGGTTGGAGTAGGTACGGTTATTGCGGATGATCCTCTTCTCACCGTACGCCATTATAAAGGAAAGAATCCACAAGTGGTCATTTTAGACAGTAAGCTCCGCACTCCTTTAACTGCGCGAGTTTTAAAAAACTCCAATCCCCCCATCATTTTTACAACAAAGCAAGCCAATCCTGAAAAACAAAAACTTCTTACAGAAATGAATGCTAAAATTGTGGTAGTGGATGCAACTGCAGATGGTCGTATTGATTTAAGTCAAACTCTGGAGAAATTATTTATTTTTGGTATTAAAACAGTAATGGTTGAAGGGGGAAGAGCCATTATTACTAATTTCATTAATGAAAATCATGTGGATAAAGTAATCATTACCGTGGCTCCAATTTTTGTCGGCGGAGTTTCTGTTTTATCCAAAGAAATTAAGGAAAATTTGGGGTTTCCTGAATTAAAAAATGTACTTCAGTATAAATTAGGCAAAGACATTATCATCATGGCTGATATAGAAAGGAATCCAACTTGAAAAATCATGTGCTCTATTTTAATCAACCCAAGCAAGTATCTGTCTTAGAAGAATCTATTCCAAGACCGAAAACGGATGAAGTGTTGATTCAAAACATTATTTCAGGAATAAGTTCGGGTACAGAAATGCTTTTTTATCGCGGCTTAATGCCCACTGAGCTGTGCCTGGATGAAACAATTCCTTCTCTGAAACATAAACTAAGTTACCCATTCAAGTACGGTTATTGTTCTATTGGGAAAGTAATTGAAGCAGGTAATAGAAAATTAAACCATTTACTCAATCAATGGGTGTTTGTATTTAATCCACACGAAAGTTATTTTTGTGCCAAGGAAACACAAATTATTGTGTTACCGGAGCACATATCTCCTTATGACGCATTATTTATACCCAATATGGAAACAGCAATAAACCTGGTATTGGATGGTTCCCCTTTAATCGGAGAAAACGTACTTATTTTGGGGCTTGGAATTGTGGGCCTTCTTACTGCTGCTTTATTGCAACAATTCCCGTTAACCAGTCTTCTTGGGATTGATTTACATGCCAAAAGAAGAAATCTTTGTATGCAGTTAGGAGCTGAACGTACTTTTGATGCATCCCAATCTGATCTTCATTCGCAGGTAACCAATTACCTTAAAAACGTAAAATCAAACACGATCGATCTTATTTATGAATTGACAGGTAATCCTGATGCACTCAATAGCGCTATCTCATTTGCTGCTTATGAAGGGCGCATCATTCTGGGATCTTGGTATGGAAGAAAACCATGTGCTATTGATTTAGGGGGGCGTTTTCATCGAAATCGTATTAAAGTCATTGCAAGTCAGGTCAGTACGATTGCCTCTGAACTCCAAGGGAGATGGACAAAAGATCGACGATTCGAAGTTGTTTTTAAAATGTTGGAGAAAATAAAGCCGGAACGGTTCATTTCTCATAAATTTCATATTACTGATGCGAATAAAGCCTATCAATTATTGGATTCTAATCCACATGATACTTTATTTATCACTTTAACCTATGGGGAGTAAAATGATGCATCATTTAATGTTAAGAAAAAATTTCATTGCACAACACTTCTTGATTGGGAAAGATTTTGGAGCAGAAAATTTAAGACACTCCCACCACTATAGTTTTGAATTGGAAATTGCAAATACAGAGCTTGACGAGTTCAATTTTCTGATTGATATCGTTGAAGTCAGGGCGCATATCGATCAATTAATATCTTATTTTCAGGATAAGATATTAAATGAGCTTCCTGAATTTAAAAACCAAAATCCGAGTCTCGAACTGTTTTCTAAAATTCTCTGGCAAAAATTTAATAATCACATTGACCTCCCGGTTGACAGTCAAATTACGATTAGATTATGGGAGGATGATATTGCTCAAGCCAGTTATAGAGAAACCAAATGCGCGTAGGATTAATTCTTTATGGGTCTATCACTACCACTACCGGTGGATATATTTATGATTATAAGTTAGTTGAATATTTACGTTCACAAGGTGTGGTTGTTAAGATTTTTTCGCAAGAGAAAAAGAATTTTTGGGGATTAATCAGAAATAATTTTTCGAAAAAACTAATCCATGAAATTATTGAATTTTCTCCTGATGTCCTTTTAGAAGATGAGATGAATTTTAATTCATTATTTATTCTAAATAAAAAACTAAAAAAAATAGCAAATTTTCCCATTATAAGTATTGTTCATCTTTTACAGGCAAATGCATTGCAAAATTCTTTAAGGAAATGGCTCACTAAAAAAATAGAGAGTATCTACCTTAAATCGGTAAACGGTTTTATTTTCAATAGCATTTCCACAGAAAAATCCATTTCGAAAATTATTGGGAAAAACCATAACTCCTTAATTGCCTATCCTGGAAAAGATCGCCTGCAACTGGATATTTTAAGGGATAACATCAAGCTTAAATGCCAAGACAATAAGCTCATGATTATTTTTATTGGCAACCTCTTGTATAACAAGGGGCTGCATGTCCTGCTCCAGGCTCTATCACAAATAGATTACAACTCTTGGCAATTATCAATTGTTGGCGATCTTCATTTTGATTTGAGGTATACAAGAAAAATATTCAAGATGATTACTTATTTAAAACTTGAGGATAATATAAAAATTCATGGCTTACTTGATATTGAAAATTTAAAAAAAGAACTCCTTTCGCAGCACCTACTCATTGTTCCTTCTTATTTCGAAAGCTACGGAATTGTTTATACGGAAGCAATGGGAGCAGGCATTCCAGTCATTGCGACGAATACTGGCGGCGTGCCTGAGATTGTAAATGATGCAATTAACGGGTTCTTGATAACTCCTGGCGACAGTACCATGCTCAGGGAGTACATTATAAAATTAATTAAAAACCGGGGATTATTACAAGAGATGAGTTTTTCTTCGCTTGCTGCTTATCACAATTTCCCCTCGTGGAACGAAACCATGGCCAAAGTACATGCATTTTTAAATCAAAATAATCCAATAGACACAATAATAAAAAGACAAAGATGATTGCTAGGGAGGTAGTCGCAAACTTAAAGAATAGGTTACTGTCATATAATTTCCCCTAGGTACCGCGCTTTATGCGCGGTATCCAGAAAGATACCAAGATATATTTGAGTTCAGTTTCAAAAGAGATCGATCTCCTGGATACCGCGCATAAAGCGTGGTACGTAGGAAGGAGCGTGAAACGGGATGAAAAAATTTTAAGAAAAGCCTCATAAGTACCATAAAAACCGCAACTTAAAATAACTTAAATTTACCATAATCCTGTCGACAAAAAGGCGCATTAAGAGGTATAATTCGTTCACTTTTTTTACAGTTAGAGTTTTATGAATCATAAAGTAGGTTTTGTTAGCCTGGGTTGTCCCAAAGCTCTGGTAGATTCAGAACGCATCATCACCCAATTGCGTGCTCAGGGATATGAATTAGTGTCCAGTTATCAAGATGCAGGTGTAGTAGTTATCAATACCTGTGGATTTATTGATAGCGCCGTTAAAGAATCGCTAGATACGATTAAAGAAGCAATGGCAGAAAACGGGCGTGTTATTGTCACGGGTTGCCTAGGTGCTAAAGCAGAGATTATTAAAGAAGCATGCCCAGATGTTCTGCACATTAGTGGTGCACACGCCTATGAAGAAGTGGTCAATGCGGTTCATCAGCATTTACCCCCGCCTGCAGATCCTTTTACCCAACTTATTCCCCCTCAGGGAATTAAACTAACTCCACGTCATTATGCGTACTTGAAAATCTCTGAGGGATGCAATCAAAAATGTACTTTTTGCATTATTCCTAGCATGCGTGGAAAATTGCAAAGTTACCCAATGGCTCAAGTCCTAACGGAAGCCCAAAAATTAAAAGATGCAGGTGTTAACGAAATCTTAGTGATTTCTCAGGATACGAGTGCCTATGGTGTGGATACACGCTATCAACCAGTAAGCTGGAAAGGAAAAACCGTTAACACCCGTTTTTATGATTTATGCGAGCAATTAGGGGCCCTTGGCATTTGGATTCGTCTGCATTATGTTTACCCCTATCCCCATGTAGACGAAATTATACCTTTAATGCGAGACGGCCTTATCCTCCCGTATTTGGATATTCCATTACAACATGCCAATTCGCGAATACTCAAAGCAATGAAGCGCCCCGCAAGCAGTGAAAATACTTTATTGCGCATTGCTTCTTGGCGAGAAATTTGCCCGACGATTACCCTGCGGTCGACTTTTATTGTTGGCTTTCCCGGAGAAACCGAAGAAGAATTTGAAGAGCTGCTCGACTTCCTCGAGGAAGCTCAGCTAGATCGAGTAGGTTGTTTCAAATACTCTCCAGTTGAAGGCGCCAAAGCAAATGAGTTAAGCGACCCAGTACCGGAAGAAATTAAAGAAGAACGTTATCATCGCTTCATGCAATTACAAGCAGAAATTAGCCGCGATAAGCTCGAAAATAAAATTGGCAGTATGCAAACCGTATTAATTGATGAAGTCAATCAGGAACAAATCATTGCACGAAGCCAAAGTGATGCTCCGGAAATTGATGGTGTCGTTATTTTACCGCCAACCCCCGGGGTCAAAGTGGGGTCTTTTGCAGAGGTCTTGATTACGGATAGTGATGAGTACGATCTTTACGCTGAATTCAAATAATAACTAATCCCTCCTATTTTTGGCCAAAGAAACCATCAGGAAGGTTCTCTTTGGCAGCAAGAGAGATTAGGAGATACACCCTAATCTCTTATACAAAAGCTGTGTTAAAAAGCGCTTTACATACAGCCAGTATTTCATCCTGCATGTTTTTGTACTCTCCAATCCCTGGGCGCAATAAATTTTGATGCAATAATTGATGGTGTTTTTTATAGGCTTTCTTTAACAAAGAGTAATGTTTTTTATTTAAGACCCCTGCTAAAAATAAATGATGAAGTTGGGTTAATGTATTTGTATATCGGGCTAAGGAAGGATCTCCTAAATGAAGCATTAAAAACTGTACTAAAAATTCCAAATCCAATAGACCACCAGAAATAGGATTTCGATCGTGATGCTGCTCCATTTTGGATCGCATCGCCACCACATCATGCAGTAATGTAGGTTTATCGCGCGCCAATAACAATACGGACTTTTTCAACTGCAAAAAAGCATGCCTAATCCTTGCGTTTCCTGTCAAAATACGCGCTTTTAATAAAGCTTGGTGCTCCCAAGTCCATGCCTGATTCTTTTGATATTCAACAAAAGCATCAACATGGCTCACCAATAACCCCGCTGCTCCGGATGGTCTAAGACGTGTATCTACTGTATAAAGCACCCCAGATTGGGAGCGAGTAGTCAACATATGCAAAATTTTTTGAGTTAAACGAGTAATTAAGGCTTCTTCTGATAGTTTTGCCGAATGTAAAAACACTAAATCCAAATCAGAAGCGTAATTCATTTCACGACTACCTAACTTTCCATAAGCAATGATCGCAAAATGTGATTTTGTGTGTTCCATTTCTGGATATCGGGAACATAACTGTTCGCTGGCAATAACTAAAACCTGGCTTACAATGACTTGAGCCACATCCGACAAAAATTGTCCAATACGCACAGCATTGCAGAATCCATAAAGTTCCGCGCGTGCAGCCATTAACCAATTGGTTAGCTTAAATTGACGTAAGATTTCCTCTTGCACTTCAACATCATGATGATGCGCTAATTTTTCAGTTAATAGTCTTTGTAATTGATGCAACGACTGAGGCCGCCATTCTTGCCCCTGATCCAGCAATACTTCCAATAAAAAGGGTTGATTTACTAGCAAGGAAGTAATAAATGGACTTTGAGCGAACCAAAACAATAATTCGGTTAAAACCTGTGGATTCTCTGTTAATAGAGCAAGGTACGCGCTCCGTCCCACAATATTTTCGAGCAAATGCATCACGTGCAATAAAACCTCGGCCGTTTTTTCAACCTGAGTCAATTCAACCAGCAACATCACCATGAATCGATCCAAACGCATTCGTGCGCCTTGTGTTAAACGTCGACAACGAGGACTATGACGAAAGGAATGAATCATTTGATAACAATGAGGGGCATTGGCAAAACCTAAGCTGGCTAATAAATTAATTGCCATCGTGGTCTCAACATGCCCTTGCCAAAGGCTAGCTAACTGATTCGTTAGTAATCTTTTTTCATCTTCATAGTCTTTGACTTTGCCCAGCACTGAATGAAAAGCATAACTAACAATCCGTTGATATTTATGCAATTTGTTAATTAAATCGTCCCAGGAACGATACCCCATCGTCAAAGTAATTTGTACCTGTTTCACTGGATCTTCTGGCAAAGAGTGAGTCTGCTGATCATTTAAACTCTGGAGTGTGTTTTCGAGTTTGCGTAAAAAAAGATAAGCCTGTTTTAAAGCATCAGTATGCGGTAACAATTTTTCATGCTTTAAAACAGCAAGAGCCGACAAAGCATTTTGCTCTTGTAATTGCGGTAAACGTCCCCCGCGGATTAGCTGAAAATTCTGAATAACAAACTCTACTTCTCTGATTCCGCCTTTGCCTCGCTTGATATCATCCAGCCGAGGGTTTATTTGCACCTCTCGCTCTATCATCGCCTTCATACTTCGCAACGATTCAATTACGCTAAAATCTACGTAACGGCGATATACAAAAGGCACAATCAATCGCTGAAACCATGGCTGTATCTCATCCACCTTCTCAGTAATTACCCGTGTCTTAACCATAGCATAGCGTTCCCAATCACGACCTTGTTCTTGGTAATAAGTTTCCATGGCAGCCAAGCTTGAAACCAGTGGGCCGCTGTCTCCATTAGGCCGTAATCTTAAATCGACTCGAAATACAAACCCATCCGGGGTTACATTTTGTAAGGTCTGTACAAATTGCTGTACTAATCTACTGAAATAGTGTTGATTATCGATGCGCTCTTCACCATCAGTTTCTCCTACCACCGTATAAGCAAAAATAAGATCTACATCAGAAGAGTAATTCAACTCTCTGCCCCCTAGTTTCCCCATGGCCAGAGTAAATAACTCTACTTCATTTCCCTCTGCATCACGTGGAATACCATAACGTAAGGACAAACCTTGTTTACAATACTCTAGCGCATGCAAAATAAGCGCATCAGCACAATCAGACCAGGCACGCAGAATCTGCTCTGTATTGGCAATAGCGGATATTTCAAGAAGAAGCAACCGCAAAAAATGCGTATTGCGGAAATGACGTAATGCACGCAAATAAGCTGCTTGCGGCACATTAAATGACACATTTTTCAAAGTACGAAAATAATCTTCCCGTGCCATCAAAGAAGAACACTTATCCTCAATGAGTAATGCTTTTAATATTTGAATTTGCCTGCATGCATAACCACTGATGAGGAGTAATTTGATGACACTTTCACGCAAGGGATGGTGCAAATCGGACAGATGCTTTTCAATGAACCATGCTTTTGATTGCAATAACTCAGGAATTTCGATTTGCATAAATTTTATTTTTTTCATTCCAAAATGAATACTGCCGTTATAATATAACCTATAAAAATCAATAACAATTCTATAATATAAAATGATCCGTTTAATTCTGATTGCATTTATTTGTTTCACTTCTTCACTTTTTGCTCAAGGTGAACCTTTAAATGTAGGTGTCGAAAGCTTTGATCCTCCGTTCGTCATGCAAGGAAATCATAATCAACTCTTTGGTTTTGATGTGGATATGATAAACAGTCTATGCAAAATCATGAATAGGACTTGTGTCTTCCATGTGATGCGTTTCAATCAATTACTTGATGCAGTGGCTAGTCAAAAAGTAGATGTCGCACTCAGCTCGATAACTATAACTACTGAACGCGCAAAAATAGTCAATTTCAGCCTACCCTATCTGCAAAGCTTCTCTCGATTTCTAGAAAGAATGTCTAATACAAAAGAATCGTTTAGCCTGGATCTCTTAAATACTAAAAAAATAGGATTGGAAACTGGCACGGTATTTTTCGACCAAATTAAGGAGATGGGGGTAAAAAATCCCACTGTGAAGTATTATGGCGGCATTCAAGAGCAACTCGCAGCTTTAAGTGCAGGAAATGTAGATATTATTCTTCTGGATAACCCGACGGCGACTTACTGGGCGTCCAATTCAGCAAACACATTTAGATTAATAGGCCCACGCTATATGTACGGTTATGGCTATGGGATAGCTGTTAATCCTGCTAATTCTGATTTATTAACAAAACTAAACCAAGCCTTGGTCCAATATCAAAATTCCGATGAGTTCAAACAAAATTATAATAAATACCTGTATCAATTCTAAGAGTAGATGAGGAAAGTGCCATAAACCCGGGAAGTTAAATGCTTAGCACCTGTCCGAGTTATTTGAGGCATCATGCGAAGAAATTTTCTCACTATCTGCAGTCACATCAAATCAATATTAATTAGAGGACCCTAGGCTAGGGTCTGCGTTTAATGTAATGTGTGTCCTTGAGTCAGACAACGTGTAATGACTTGCCGTGTTATAAAATCACCCTGGCTCACGCCATACGTTGAATTAAAATGTTTTGCTAAAATGACAACCCATCCTGATAAACGGAAACTCATTTTTTTTTCCGCTTGATCTACAACAATTTCAAAAAGACCTAATGTATCACTTTCACGCTCACTAGCGTATTCTTCCATAATCACACGGGCGGTTTGTAAATCTTTGTCTCTGGTAGGCCAGTTTTGACTCATATTATTCTCCCTAAAAAGCATGATTAGGTCTCTGTAATTTCCCAAGGGTCTGTTTACATTTCTACTACCTGTAGCTGCTTCGGTACTCGAGAACCAGACCATTTTAGCTCAGGCTAGCGAAAGGCTTAACAACCCCTGATCTTGAGATAAATTTCAAAATTACAAGAGCAGAAATAGAACCATATTGTCTCATATTTTGACCAAATTCTCAAGTGCAAGAACTCGGCGAAGCACTCATATGAGTGTATCAAAAACAATTAAATACCACACTCATTGCTTAACATCGTAGAATGTTTTTTCAAGACAGCATATGATATACCTACTTATTCAAATTAAAAAAAATACTGTATGACTTATCATATTTTACCCTCCATTTTATCTGCAGATCTTACGTGTCTGGGTGATGAAGTAGAAGCAGTTATGAATGCAGGCGCAGATTTTATTCATTTTGATGTTATGGATAATCATTATGTCCCCAATTTAACGTTTGGCCCTGCGTTCTGTGAAGCCTTACTCAAACGGTTCCCGAAGCTCCCTATTGATGTCCATCTCATGATCAACCCCGTTGATACATTGATTGAAGCATTCGCAAAAGCTGGAGCAAAACGAATTAGTATTCATCCTGATGCAACCATTCATCTGGACCGCAGTTTAAAGCTTATCAAAGATTCAGGTTGTGAAGCAGGTCTTGTATTAAACCCGGCAACACCAATTGAAGTATTAACCTGGTGCGCTCATAAACTTGACTTTGTCCTAATCATGACCGTGAATCCTGGCTTTGGAGGACAAAAAATTATCACTGAAATTATTGATAAAATACCCCAAGTCCGCGAACGCTATCCTCAACTCGACCTTTGTGTCGATGGTGGCGTGACCATAGATAATATTGCTACTTTGGCGCGCGCAGGTGCAAACCAATTTGTGGCTGGTGCTGCAGTATTCAAGAGCAACAATTACAAAGAAACAATTGATGCCATGCGAAAACAATTAGCAACCATCAAAGGACATTAATTAAGAAAAGTTATGAAAAAATTTATTTTATTCTTATGCGTATTTATTAATTTCCAGAGTTGTCTCGCTCTTTCGGGAGAACAATATATGGAGCGTTTTAATAACTACTTGTCCTTTAGTCAAAAGTTACCGACTACGACACCCAGTGCGCCATTCTTGGAGTTCATTAGTGGAACCACACCTTTATCGACCAAATTACGTGAAAAATGGCTGTATGAGTTAGCCAAAAGCAAGGACTGGACTCAATTTAGCCAATATTATCAACCCTCTAACGACCTCAATCTCATTTGTTATGAACAGATTGCAAATTACAATACAGGCAAGCAACAGGAAGCATTAAAAGCATCCATTCCACTGTGGCTAAATGGTGATTCAAGGCCCCCCTCCTGCAACAGTTTGTTTGACTTGCTTCTGAAAGATAATAATTTTGATCAAAACTTAATTACCCAACGAATTGCCCTGGCTTTGGATCGACGCAATATCCAATTAGCCCGCTATTTATTAACGAAATACAAAAAACCTCATCCACTAGAACTGAATACTTTAAATGCTGTTTATCAAAATCCTGAGAACATCAGTAAACTAAACCCAGGGGAATTAAATGATGACATCTATCTCTACGGCTTGAAGCGTATGGTTTCGATTAATATGGATAAAGCGCTTAAGCTATGGCAACAAAGCAAAACCCAAAAAATGCTTACCCAAGCACAACAACAAGCTTTTTTAGCTCATGTAGCTCTTTATAAAGCCATGCGTAATCATGAAGATGCATTACAATGGTTTGCCCAAGTAAAACCACAATACTACAATGATGTGTTATTGGACTGGCAAATACGCTTTGCTTTAAAACGAAAAAACTGGGCACAAGTCACTGCATTAATTAATGATTCAAAACATAAAGATGAACCCTGTTGGCAATATTGGCTAGCACGTTCTTTAGAAGCACAAGGGGAAAAAGCACAAGCACAGGTTCTTTACGAAACTCTTGCAAAAAATAGGCAGTATTATGGGTTTCTTGCAAGCCTTCGTCTTAATAAAACGCCCAGTTTTGCCAATGAAGTTCCTACAAAAAATCTGGATGTATTGAAACCCTATCAAGCGTTTATTGATCAAATTCAAACACTCTACATGACCAAGCAAACCTTGCAGGCATCACGCCTACTCAATGATTTCATCAGTGAATTACCTAAAGACGAGGCAAGCGCTTTGGTTTATTGGATAGATAAGCAATTGCAATGGCATGGTAAATCGGTTTACTTAAGCAATAATGAGACCCTGAATAATCAACTTTCGTTAAGATTTCCTCTGGCATATAAAGACAGTGTCTCGCTTTATTCTAAAAAATATGCGGTTGCTCCAGAATTTATTTATGCCATCATTCGTCAGGAAAGCGGATTCAGAGACGATGCGACTTCTTCGGTAGGTGCTCGGGGCTTAATGCAAGTTATGCCTTATACCGCGAGAGTAGTCTCAAAAGCAGATAAGATTCCTTATAACGATCAAAAGCAATTGTTCTTGTCTCAAAAGAACATCAATATCGGAGTGGCTTATTTAAAACAACTTGCAAAACGCTTTGGCAACCATCCAATACTCATTGCAGCAGCATATAATGCAGGACCCAAACAGGTGGTTTTTTGGTTAAAAACGCATCCCCCTAAAGAAATTGATGTATGGATAGAGACCCTTCCCTGGCAAGAAACGCGTAACTATTTAAAAAATATTATGGCTTTCTATATAGTCTATCAATACCGTTTGGGTCAAAAGCCTAATCTAGGAAATTTCCTCGAGCCTTTATAACGCTTAACCGCAAGCCTGGGTACAGAACAATGACGCCCAGGTTTTTCCAACATAATTAAATACATCCAGGTTTCATCAAATTGTTAAAATAATGCTCTTTCTGTTCTATAATTATACAAATTAACCAAAAAGGTAATAGGGTTGATTTCCTGTATGCCTTAAAGGCGATTTTTATGATAAAAGTTACCTATTTTATTAGCTTGGGAATGATACTTATTCTAACCGGCTGTGGACAACCATCAGCTTATGTAGTTGGTACCACATATCAACCAATCCATTACACTTATGCTCCTGGATATAATCCTCCACAAGTGGCTTATCCCGATGTGCCAACAGATGCAAATACATCTCTAGACAGTGAAGCTGTCATTGAGCAAGAACATGCGATTAATGCAATAAATGATTCGATTGCCATTCGACAGCAAAAGGAGGAGGCGGAAAAGCAAGTAATTATGCAGCAGATTAGGATACAACAGCTTAAGATGCAACAGCTTAAGGAACCACCAAGCCCTTAAAAAAATTGGATGCATCTTTTAAGTTCGACATAATGGGCATGGAAATGTCCTTTCATGGAAAGAAAAGCAAGCAAGTTTCATTGCTTGCTTATTGATTAACGCGCTGTGCCTTGACGTGGACCCAACTGTTTACTCATATGAAATTGATGTTCCTCTAGGACATCATTAAATCGACCCACATCGCTCTGGGTAATGGAAATTGCAGGCTTAGACACTAAAGCCAACATTTTCTCTAATTCTTCTTTCGTGAATTGAGTCATTAAAGGAAGACCAGTTAATGTCGGAGCGACGTCTTCCCTTTCTAAAAAGCGATTATGTTCATAAATTTTTTGATAATTTTCAGCATTCAGCATGCCGGCTTGCTGCAAGTAGTTCATGAAATGAAATGCCCCGACACCCAATTGACTTACCTTTAAAAAGTCTTCCTTTGATGAACACCGACTAATAAGTGAGACACTGTGTAATAACAAAAGATTTTTCGCAAAAATATTAGCATTTTCGGGATTTCTTTCTAGTAAGTCAAAATAGTTATTTAACAATTCGGGCACTGCTGAAAGCTTTTTAGCACCTTCATAAATTCTATCGATGAATCGTTCTTGTCTTAAAAGAATATCAACGACCCCCAGATCATAAATGTCTTTTGTTAATAATAGATTAAGCAGACTCAGCGTTGTATTCATGTGCGGTGTTGAAATCAAACTTGCACGAAGTTTATCTATTAAAGAGTCGGGGTTGTATGCATGTTCCTGCAGTTCAATAAGTAATTGGGAAATATTGGTTGATTCATCAGGATAAGCAAGGATTAAATTAAAACTCGATTTATCAAGGAGACGTGCATCATGTAGCGTTCGTGCGCTTTGTGCCACCGTTGAATCGGAGCGTGCAGCCTTAAACAACAGTTCCATTGGAACAGAATTAGGATTGATATCGAGTTCATTCATCACGCTCAATAAATTAACCGCTCCACCAATATTGGAAATATTTTGGGTAATAATGTTCTCGAGTGGATCAGACAGAGAAATTTTGAGATCTTTCAATGTCTTAAATACGGAAATCAGCCGGTTACCACAGTCAGGATATCTTGTAATAAGATTGAGCATTCGAGGATCATCTCCCAGACCCAATTTATTCAAGCGCTTAAGAAAAGCATTACTTATAGAAGTTTTTTCTTCTTTATCATTTCCAGAAGAAGAGGGTTTCACTACTTTTTGGATAACTCCAGGATTTAAACCTTGAATCATAGTTTGGGTGCTCATGCTCGGTATTTCTAAGCTTTTGGTGTCATTATGTCCAGCCATACCTCTGTCCGTAAATTGTTCTCAAAGGAGGAAAATATAACACAAATGCTTATCTTAAAGCAAATTTCATTTATTTAAAACTTGGTTTTTAATTAATTGATGCTTTTCAATCATTTCAATAAATTCACCTACATGGGACTCACCAGGTTCGGCAATTAAACGAAGCATTTCTTCTAATTCGACTTTATCGAATGCTTCAAATAAAGGAAGACTACTGAATAACTCCATGACCTCTTTCTGAGTGAGGATTGAAGTATCTCGACACACTTTGTTATAACTTTCAGAATTTAACATACCTGCTTGCTGCAGGTGACTCAAGAAATGGAATGCTCCAACTTCCAATTTGCTTACCGTTAATAAATCTTCTGTTTTTCTATAATCAATGAGTGACTCTTTATGTAATAGCAAAATAAGATTAGCTAGGACATTGGCATTCTTTGGATTATTCTCAATGACACTGAAGTAACTTGCTGCGAGTTTATTTTTTGCAGTAAGTTTCGCCGTGCCCTCATAAATTTTATCGATATACTCCTGGTGCTTTGCAAGAACATCGAAACATTCAAAATAATAGAGATTTTTATTTAAAAGGAGGGTAAGCAGTCTTATAGCCGTATCCATATTTTTTGCAGAAAACTTATGGAGTTTTTCGACTATTTTCTCTGTAGGATAAGCGTGCTGTTGAAAATTAATGATTAAATCAGCAAGCAATAAAGAGTGCGCAGGATAGGCAAAGAAAAGTTTTAAAGTAGTCAAATCAAGGGGGGTACGCGTTTTGAGCAGCTGCATTCCCTGTATTAACGCTGTGTCTGATTGTGCAGCAGCAAATAAACGCTCTAGAGGAAAAAGAGTTACATCTATTTTTTCATTGTGCATAAAATCTAATAAATTGCTTAGACTTCCTGCATAAGAAACGTTACTTGCAATGAGGCTATGAAGGGTATCATTCAGCTTAATGTTGCATTTTTTTAAGCGCATGAATAAGGAGGCAAGCCGATTAATATACTCAGGATTCTCTTCAAGGGTTTTCAACATTCGATCATCAGGATCCAAACCTAATTTTTTTAAGAGAGTCATAATCTTACCTTCTGCCGCAGTTATTTGATTAATCTTAAGATATGTCATTACCGCCTCACTGTCCTGTGCCATTTTCTCTTTAGTATCTCAAATAAATATCAATGAATTTTATTTATTATTTGGCGTATATCACCAAAAAAAGAGTCATTGAGATCAAGATAGTAACAAAGAAAGTATATTTTAAATATAGTAAATAATAAAAATACAGCCTCTTTCTCTTATTATTTTAATCCCTCAATAATGAACATTTTATTTTCAATGAAATCACTTAATGGTCACTTAAGATTCATTTTATATAATGGCTACCATTAGGTAAATTGTGGCCTACCTACTCAAATAAAATCCACAATGACCTAACTTAATAATTAATGTCAAAAAAATATATTTAAGGGGAAATTTAAGATGGGCGCAAGTCGAGAAATTGTTGAACAACAAATTAAAGATCTAAAAGATTATACAGATACCGTTGCAGCGGTTCATTTGTTAAAAGAAGTCGTAACCAATGGTGCGGTAGTAACAATAGGAAGTGCGAAGGAAAGTATTGATATAGAAAACAATAAAAAAGACCCTAAGATCGGAAATGTCGTAAAAGCGATTTTAGCAAAAGCAGGTAAGCCAGGGGAAAGCACTAAATGGGAAGATAAAGGCGACGGAAAACCACATCTTGAAGCTGCTATTACTATTGGCGGCGCAGTTTATACAATTGATTTGGTCTTTGAAGGCAATGATCACACGGTAAGTACGACACAAAATTATACTGTAAATATTACAAGTAAGTTAAATTCTGAAGTGAGCAGAGGAAAATTATTCTTCGATCATGACCATACAGCTACTGTGAAACTTACCTATGATAAAGATGGTGATCTTCGTGCGGTAACCAAAAAAGGATTATCCGTTGATACTAAATCGTTTGTTCCATACGCATATCAGAATGAAATTTTATCTAAATTTCATGACAGTTTAAAAGATCATAAAGAACAACGATTAGCAATTATGGGAACCGGTTCGGGTAAAAGTATTGTTATGGCTGGTATTGCTCAAGCGGTTGGGCGCACAGTCATGATTGTTCCTGATCAAACATTAGTGAACCAACAATCAAAAGAAACATCTGACCTGCTTGGTGCCGGATTGGTTAATGGTGTTAAAGCAACTCCACGAGTTTTCACTTTGGATACTCTTAAAGGTAAAGTGGATGTTCTTTGGGAAGCTTTGGAAAAGGATTTAAGTGATATAGAGGAAGAAGATGTACTAAAAATCAAAGCATATTTTCGCAAGGTAATTGCAGGTACTGAGCCTTTTGATCAAATTGTTTTACAAGCTGAGCATCCCTTATTCAAGATCATTGCAAGCGAAATAAAAGATTCTATGGTCTTAATTGATGAAAGTCATCGCCATACATTTAAACCAGAAGATGCAGAAATTTTGAAAGGAATAAAGGATCGTAATTCAATCCTGGCATTAACTGCCACTCCAACTTCTGAATTATATGATCTCTTTAAGGGTACTCCTTTAGATGACTTAAGTCTTGGTGCTGCAATTGAACTTGGGACTATTCGCCCAATTAAGGATGAAGTCGCTTATGTGAATGAAAAAAGTTTAATTGATCAAGCGGTAGCCCACTACTTTGATGATTATTATCTTGAAGAAGGGATGAGTGGTTATATTGATCCTGTTGAATTAAAGAAACAGATCATACAAGCGGAAACAGGAATCGAAGATTCTGTGGCACAAGAAAGAGCTATTAATCAGGCTTTAGCATTAAACCGCATCCGTTGCCAACGTAACATGGGTTTTTCTGACGATAAAGTAACTCGTGAAAAATTGGCTGAGATCTATCAAAAGATCGCCAATGGAGATAGAGAGACTATTGAAAAATACCAAGGTGAAGTTGCAAAACACAGACAAAAATCTGAATGTGACGCACGATTGCAATTGGTTCAGAAATTTGGCGCCGTAGATGAAGTAGAGTTCCGAAAAACTGTAGGTCTACCGGTAGTGAATTTACAACAGGATATCGCTACAGAACAACAAAAAGATATTCAAAGAGCAATCAATAGCTATGCTCTTGCTCTTGTCTTCAATGAAAAGCATACAGATATCGCGGAAAAGGACAGAACTCACAAACTTGAGGACTATTTGAAAGAATGGGATCAGCATATTGCGAAATATAAAACGAAAAATGATGAAATACCTAAACCATTTCTTACCAAGCTTGAATCATGTGAAACAAAAAACAGGGAAACACTAAAAGAAGCTTTAGAAAAGTTAGGTGCACCTATTTCCAAATTGCCTACTGCACAAAAGGAAGCCATTACCAAATTGATATTGGACAGAGCAGAGACAATGGTAACTAAGGTCAAAGCATCACAACCCGTATCTGAAGTGATAACAGGAGCACCTCAGCCTAATTTAGTCGCTCTGCAAGCAACTGAGAATTATTCTGGTGCAATTGATATGAGTACGCCACAATCTACAATTGATGAGCAACTTGCTCAAATCGAAGTAGGTTTGAGAACCCATATCGTAGCGGATCAGGTGATTGCAACAGGGGTAAGTATCAGAGATATCTTGAACGTGCAAATTATCAATACTAATTCGCCCGTTATTGAATCAGATATCAATGTGATTAACGGAATCCTGTCAGGACCACAGGCAGCTGGCCGTTGCGTAAGAAATAAAGATACCGAAGCTCGTGTTCAACAATACATTGATCAACGATATGAAGGCAAAGGTCTAATTCTTACCGTAGATGCGATCATTGATCCTAAAAACTCAGCAGAAAGAACAAGAGAAGTTATGAAGAACAGGGAAGAACAAGCTCAAAAAGAACGGGAAGCAATTATTCTCTTGCAAAGCGTGATCAGAGGCTTCCAAACTTTTGGATTGTTCCAACAATGTGTACCTTTACATCAAAAAATTGAGGCACTCACCGAGAAATTGGAGTTACAAAAAGTACATTTAGAGGACCAACAGAAAACTTTAGGAACCAAAAAACTCGAACTGGGTAAACTTGAGGAAGTAGAAAAGCTTGAAAGCGAGTTAAGGGATATCGTTCCTGGAATGAGCAAAAAACCAATAGGAAGCCCGCTTCCAACTGATTATGCTCGTAATCCAACTCTTTATTGCATGTGGGCAAAAACGACTCTTATAAGAGCGTCACTTAAAATGGAAACAAGAGAAGTGAGACAAACTATTGAAGAAGTCAGAGAAGAAATAACCAATCTGGCAGACTCTATAGAACGCCTCCAGAAAGAAATCCAAACTGGAACCATATCTTTGGAGAGAATGAAAGTTGAAGAAGAGCGTTTGCTCCAACAAATGGAAGAAATCAACAGTAAATTAACTATGTAATATGGATTAAATCTCTCTCTACCCCTCCGCCCTCTGCGGGGGGGGTTTTATAATCAGGTTCCGAACTCAGATACCCAATTCAAACTTCAGCTTACGAAGTGATATCGAGTTTTAATATCCTGAATTCAATGGATAAAAAAAAGATTTTCGCAAAAATTTTCGGATTTTCTCAAGCTTTGTCGCAGTTATTTGATTGATCTTAAGATAGGTCATTCCCCCTCATCATCCCCCTAAAAATTTTTATTTGTGTGATCAATTAACCACCAACAGAATCACTTAATAGTCACTTAATATTTTTTTTGTATAATCCTCGCCAGGTAAATTGTGACCTAACTATTTAGCCAAATATCACAATGACCTAACTTAAAAACAAATCTCTAAAAAGTATTCGAGGGGAAACTAAAGATGGGCGCTAGTAAAGATATAGTCCGTAAGCAGATTGACGATCTTAAAAATTATACAGATACTGTTGCAGCGGTACATTTATTAAAAGAGGTGGTAACTAGTGGGGCTGTAGTTACAATAGGTCGAGCTCAAGAAATTATTGCTATAGAAAATAAAGAAAAAGATCCAAAGATTGGAAATGTCGTTAAAGCGATTTTACAAAGTGCAGGTAATCCTGGAGAAAGCACTAAATGGGTCAAAAAAGATGACGAAAAGCAACATCTTGAAGCTGCAATTACTATTGGTGGCGCAGTTTATACAATTGACTTAGTATTTGATGGATATGATTCTGTTGTAGATACGACACAAAATTATACTGTAAATATTACCAGTAAGTTAAATTCTGAAGTAAGCAGAGGAAAATTATTCTTCGATCATGACCATACAGCTACTGTGAAACTCACCTATGATAAAGATGGTGATCTTCGTGCAGTAACTCATAAAGGGCTAGCTGTTGATACCAAATCGTTTGTTCCATACGCATATCAAAATGAAATTTTAGCTAAATTTCATGATAGTTTAAAGGCAGGACAAGAACAACGACTTGCAGTTATGGGTACCGGTTCAGGCAAAAGTATTGTTATGGCTGGTATAGCACAAGCCGTTGGACGCACAGTCATGATTGTTCCTGATGAAACATTGGTAAAGCAACAAATAAAAGAAACAACTGACCTGCTTAGTGCCGGAGTAGTCAATGGTGTTAAAGTAGCTCCACGAATATTCACTTTAGATTCTATTAAAGGAAAAGTGGACGTTCTCTGGGACGCTTTGAAGAAGGATTTAAGTGATATAGAGGAAGAAGACATACTAAAAATCAAAGCATATTTTCGCAAAGTGATTGCAGGTACTGAACCTTTTGATCAACTTATTTTACAAGCTGAGCATCCCTTATTCAAGATTATCGCAAGTGAAATAAGCGATTCCATGGTCTTAATAGATGAAAGCCATAAACATACTTTTAAACCAGAAGATACAGAGATTTTGAAAGGGATACAAAAAAATAACACAGTTCTGGCATTAACAGCCACTCCAACTTCTGAATTATATGATCTCTTTAAGGGTGCTCCTTTAGACGATTTAAGTCTTGGTGCTGCAATTGAACTAGGAACTATTCGACCGATTAAACCTGAATTGGCTTATTTGGAAGAAGGTGATTTGGTTGACCAAGCCGTGGTTCACTACTTTGATGATTATTATCTCGAAGCAGGAATGATGGGTTATGTTGATCCTGTTGCATTAAAGAAACAGATCATACAAGCGGAAATAGGAATTGAAGACTCTGTCGCACAAGAAAGAGCTATTAATCAGGCTTTAGTATTGAACCGAATCCGTTGCCAACGCAATATGAGTTTTTCTGACGACAAAGAAACACGCGAAAAATTAGCTGGAATCTATCAAAAAATCGCCAATGGAGATAGAGAAACTATTGAAAAATATCAAGGTGAGGTTGCAAAACTTAGACAAAAATCTGAATGTGACGCACGATTGCAATTGGCACAGAAGTTTGGCGCCGTAGATGAAATAGAGTTCCGAAAAACTGTAGTTCTACCGGTAGTAAATTTAAAGCAAGATATCGATACAGAACAACAAAAAGATATTCAAAGAGCAATCAATAGCTTTGCTCTTGCTCTTGTCTTCAATGAAAAGCAAACAGATATCGCGGAAAAAGACAGAACTCACAAATTTGATAACTATTTATCTGAATACGATCAGCATATTGTGAAATATAAAAAGGAAGTGTTACCTGAACCCTATGCTACCAAGCTTGAATCATGTGAAACAAAAAACAGGGAAACACTAAAAGAAGCCTTAGAAAAGTTAGGCGTACCTATTTCCAATTTGCCTGCAGCACAAAAGGAGGCCATTACTAAATTGATATTGGATAGAGCAGAAGCAATAGTAACCAAGATCAAAGGATCTGAACCCATATCTGAAGTGATAAAAGGGGCTCCTCTGCCTAATTTAGTCACTTTGCAAGCAACTGAGAATTATTCCGGTGCTATTGATATGAGTACGAATCAAACTACAAAAGATGAGCAAATTGCTCAAATCGAAGTAGGATTGAGAACTCATATTGTAGCGGATCAGGTGATTGCAACAGGGGTTAGTATCAGAGATATCTTGAACGTGCAAATTATCAATACTAATTCGCCCGTCATTGAATCAGATATCAATGTGATTAACGGAATCCTGTCAGGACCACAGGCAACTGGCCGTTGCGTAAGAAATAAAGACACCGAAGCTCGTGTTCAACAATACATTGATCAACGATATGAAGGCAAAGGTCTAATTCTTACTGTACATGACGTGATTGATGTTAAAAACTCGGCAGTGAAAGCAAGAGAGGTTTTAGAAAGCAGGGAGAAACAAGCTCAAAAAGAAGCGGCTGTTGTTCGCCTCCTGAAGACTGAGTTAAAAGGTTTCGACGCATTTACCTTGTTTCAACAATGTGTACCTTTACATGATAGAATTGAGGGACTTGTTAAAAAATTGGACGTTCTCGATAATCTTTTAAAAGACAAAGAGAAAAGCGTGGTTACTTACAAGTTAACAAGGGATAGAACCGAAAAGCAATATGAGTCTCAGAAAGAATATCTTGAACGAGATATAACAACTCTTGCGAAAGAGTTAGAAATTATCCCTGGAAGAAAAGGTAAGGCTCCTGAAACCAGACTTCCATCTGAGTATGCTCGAAATGCATCACTTTATTTAATGTGGGTAAAAATAACTCTTAAGCAAGCAACACTGAATGCTACAACAGAAAAAGTACGCTTTACTCTTGAGCAAATAAACCACGAGATAGAAAAACTGGAAGACGCTATCAAAGAAATTCAAGTTACGTACGAAGAAGGAAGTTTAGAACTGCAGAAACTGAGAGTCCAAGAAGAGCGTATGATACAAGAAATAGAAGAAGCCAATAAGCGATTTACTTCGGTGCAATAATGGAATAAATATTCTTCATAGTTCATTAAACCCTCCGCTTGCGGAGGGTTTTTTATTATGTACTGGCAATGGGATCCCCAAGCTAACCTTTACTCGTCTTTAATAATTAAGTAGATCAGAAGAACTAAAAAAGTAATAAATATTTGGAAGGAAGTTGTCAGAGCACCGCTTAACAATGAGGACATCCATAGGCCAAACCATTCACCTGCTACTGACATAAATAGCACGTGCCAGGTTAAAAATCCTAAAGTAAGGCCTGCTACAGCCCAACGCTTGGCACCATTAAATACCAATGCGCTTGCATGTCGCACTTTAAATAACTTCCATGCGCCTACACCACAAATTACCGTGGTTAACAATTCAAAACCAATGATAACCAGATATATTGCATGATGCAGTATGGGATTGGTAACGGCTCGATAACCAATTAAAGAATCCGGAAATATATCGCTCATCATGAGTGTGCGCTTGACCGCAGAAAAATTGACATAATAATCAGAAACATTCCCAAAAACATCCAGGAAACAGTAAAACGCAATTGCTAAAATACAAATTATTTTTGATTTTCTTATCATTATTTTCCCGTAGTATTTCTTACAAAACGCAATAATATATGATCGGTCCGCGCTGCAGATTCCTGAATGGCCATACTTGGACTTAGAAAACCAGCAAACATCGCTTCCAAAACCTCATCATTGATGCTACGAATCTGATTTTGTGGACCAAAACGTTGTAATGGCTTTTCGGGTAACTCAGCTGCCAAATCAGCACGTGCTGTCAGTAAGGTAGGATGGCGACTGCTGCGCAAGATATCTGCATAGACACCGTGTAACCCTATAGGAAGATAACCTGTATGTTCATGCCAACGTTTTTGTGTTTCAGGTTTGGCAATAAATGCAAAGAATAGGGCTATTCCTCTGTAATGTTTCTTAGTTTGTCCGGCCACTGCCCATAATGCAGCGCCTCCAGCAACATTCGCATGTCTTAGCTTACTTACTTCTGTATCCAAAGGCATGCTGGCAATGCCTAAATGAAAAGGAACCAAGGCGGATAAACTATTGTATGCCCCAGAAGATTGGCTAAATAAAGGACAAATACCGCTGGTAAATAAAATAGTGGCATCATCAACCCGGCCTGCATATCGAAAATAATGCAGTGAATGCCAACGTTTTAAACGTTCAAAATGATGGAGTAATTGCGGTGTGGCATAAACAGCCCGTACAGGATTATTCTGAGTTAAAGGCAATCCATGGATTGCCAAAAACGATTCAAAAAGCACCCATCCCGGATAAGCTGTGGTATAGGTACAATCATAACCCGCTTTTTTTAATCTCTCTGCCAATACTTCCATCTCGGCCCAAGTCCGTGGGAAATTGGCTTGGGAATAACCTACTTTGGCAAGTATATCCAGATTGTAATACAAAGTGGCAACTGAGAGATTAAAGGGCAAGGCCATTAATTGACCGTTATTGCTATAAAACTCACGCACCGATTGAATAAAATCTTCTTGGGGTAAGCTCATCCCTTGCTCTTGCATCAGCTCGTCTATTGGCTTGATGACACCCTTTGGCGACTCCATAATGGCGGTCCCTACCTCAAAAATTTGCACAATTGCCGGAGGATGATGCGCTCTGAATGCAGCAGCAAAACTTGTTAATGTCTCTACATAATTTCCTTTATAAACAGGTTTAATAAAATATTCATTTTGACTTTGATTAAAGTCGTCCGCGAGTAATCTGACTTCATCTCCAAGATGTCCGGCCATTCCATGCCAAAAGACCAGTTCAACTCGCTTTGCCTGGACAGAAAGAGTAGAAAAGAGAATGAATAAGAAAAGCAATAATTTTTTCATGCCAGTAAATCAGGATAATCACTAAAAACCGCATCAACTCCCCAGCCAAATAACTTATTAGCCAAACGTCTGCGATTCACCGTATAAGTACAAAGTACATAGCCCGCTGCTTTAATTGCTTTAACCCGCTCCTCGGTTAAAACCCTCCGATTCAAATGAATGGAAAAACACTCTAGCTGTTTTGCTTTTTGCAACCATTGCTCATCCCAAGCATGCAGTAGTAAACCTAAGGGCATTTCTGGAGCAATACTGCGACATAAAACTAAAGCATCCCAAGAAAAACTGGAAACTAAAGGCAGATCTTTATCCTGTGGCCAATAACGCTGAATGTGGCTCATTACTGCTACTGCAGTTTGTTCTTCTGTACCAGGATAAGGTTTAATTTCCACATTTGCCTGAACGCCTGAAAAAGACAACCATTTCAGTACTTCTTTAAAATGAGGAATAGGTTCGCCTTTAAATTGCCGTGAAAACCAAGAGCCTGCATCCAATGAGCGCAAATAGCTGGACTCCACCATGCCGACTTCACCGCGTCCATTTGTTGTTCTTTTTAAATTGTCGTCATGAATTACAAAAGGTTCTCCATCAGCACTACACATCACATCAAATTCAATAAAACGACATCCTAAAGCCAAAGCCTTGTCAAAAGCAGCCAAAGTATTCTCGGGAGTATAAGCAGACGCCCCTCGATGCCCAATAATTTTTTCAACAACCAACAAAATGGATTCCCCTTGTGAAAGTGCTGTTTTTTTGTACAAGACTGCGATTCATTGCTCCCCCTACTCTAATCATCTCAACCTATTATACCCTACGTACTACGCGCATAAAGCGCGGTACGAGGAAAACTATTGCTTACGATTCGAAGCAACCTCAACAATTGCAGTTAGTATTAATTCATTGCTGACCGTCAAAGCCGGAGCCGCGGCGGCTGCTTCTCCTACCATCATGGTATTCATCGTCTTAGCTTGATAAGGTCTTGGCAGAGGGGGATTAGTTCCGTCAACAAAAACCAAATTACTGACGCTGTAATTTTGTCCTGGGTATGCCTTATTAATACGAGCAAGCTCATCATTCACTTGTTGATACAGGCGTTGTCGAATTTGTCCTAAAACAGCCTGAGTTTCATCGAAACTTGGTTTGAAATCAACACTGGATATCTCATATTTAGCACCAGGTAAACTCACCTCTTTGGCATTTTTATAAATATCAGTCAACACTTCCTGACTTACTCGTGCTTGTGCTTGTACATATAACTTTTCAAGACCAGAACTATCCTGTGATCGATTGAATTCGATCAAATGCCATTCTCCTTTTGCGATTTTGGTTAATCGCTCCATAATATCAGCACGTGCCTTTACTAAATCAGCGCTGGTTAAAGTCACATTAATATTGACTCCCAATAAAGCAGTTTGAGTTGTCACCCATTGTTTTGCTGAAAGTTGAAAATCAATTTTATCAAGAACTAACTGAGGAGGAAAAGAAGGCGGTAAGGCATTTTCAGCAAAAACAAACGGCGTGACTAACATTAAAGCCAACATTCTGACAGCTACTTGGCGCATGACTCTCTCCAACATGATGAATAATGAATTTAAGTGTATACCAGCATACCTTAAGACACCAAATTATTAACCTTTACCATTGATTTAATCAAAAAATAGGAATATAACTTCTGCAAAATATTTGCAAGAGGAGCAGAAACAATGATGTCAGTGGACAATATATCAAGTAATAACCCAATAATAGCTGAAGATGATTTCCTCGATTACGCCCTCTCTCATGGTTTTGGTGACTTACATTTTAAAGTAGATCCTGCAACTGGAATGAAAGCAATAATCGCCATTCACAATACCAAATTAGGTCCTGCTTTAGGTGGTTGTCGGTTCATTGAATATCCGAGTACGTATGCTGCGATCCAAGATGCCATGCGTCTTGCCCGAGGAATGAGTTTCAAGGCGGCATCGGTGAACTTGCCTTTGGGAGGCGGTAAATCCGTTATTATCAAACCCAATGGCCCATTTGATCGCGCCCAATACATGCATCAATTTGGTCGATTTGTTAATGAATTAAATGGACGTTACATCACGGCACTTGACAGCGGAACTGAATTGCCAGACATGGATATTATTGGGGAACATACCCCCTATGTAGCTAGTTTATCCAAGTACCATGGTGATCCTTCACCTTCTACAGCCAGAGGTATTCTACGAGGCATTCAAGCAGCTGTCGCCTTCAAACTAGGAAAAGAAAGCCTAAAAGACATTCATGTGGCCATTCAAGGTTTAGGTCATGTTGGATTTTTGCTCGCCAGACATTTGCATGAATTAGGAGCTTCTCTGACTGTGGCTGACATTTCTCCCACTGCAGTAGATCGTGCTGTTACCGAATTTGGCGCTAAAGCAGTAAGTACCGATCAAATTCACAAAGTACCCTGTGACGTTTTCTCACCTTGTGCTTTAGGTGCAATTATCAATGACATTACTATTTCCCAACTGCAAACTACAATTATCGCCGGTGCAGCAAATAACCAGCTGGCTCATACGTATCATGGTAAAAAATTGCACGACAAAGGCATTTTATTTGCTGTAGACTATGTCATTAATGCTGGTGGATTAATTTTTGCGGCATCTAAATATCTTCATACTCCCGAAGAAAAAATTAACGAACAGATCGATGCAATTTATGGCCATTTAACTGAAATTTTTGCTCTGTCTGTAAAAGAAAATTTACCTACTAGTGAAATTGCGGATAATTTGGCAAAAGAAAAATTATCTTAGAGGTTTGTTGACACTATGAAACATTTAAGCCTAACTCCAAATCTTTATGAATACATGATAGATAAATCTTTGCGAGAACACCCTTCTCTGACTGGCCTACGCAAAGTAACCTCTACTATGGAGTTGGCGAACATGCAAGTCGCGCCGGAGCAAGCACAATTTATGCAATTGCTCTTGCGTTTGATTCATGCAAAAAATGTTTTAGAGTTAGGTACATTTACTGGTTATAGTGCTTTAGCAATGTCTTTAATGCTGCCTGATGACGGTAAGCTCATTACCTGTGACATCAATGCAGAATGGACAAGTAAAGCACATCCTTTCTGGAAAGAGGCAAAACAAGACCATAAAATTGAATTACGACTTGGTCGTGCTTTAGACACGTTACACGCATTAATCGCTGAAGGTTGGGAGCAAAAATTTGATTTCATTTTTATCGATGCCGACAAAACCAACTATGTAAATTACTATGAATTGGCATTAAAACTAATTCAACCTCAAGGGCTAATTGCTATAGATAATATATTCTGGGATGGTAAAGTAATCGATGAGAATGAAACAGGTGGACAAACCAGAGAGATCAGGAAACTTAACGAATTGATTAAAAATGATCAGCGTGTGTTTATTAGTTTATTGCCCATAGCAGATGGATTATTTCTAGTACAACCATCTTAGGGACCGAATGCAGCCAGGGTGAAGCGCCACATCTCTGCCTATACCCCACAGCTTGTCCGCGGGGTCCAGTGTTTTAGTGCAGAGCTTCTGGATCCCGCGGACAAACCGCGGGACGTAGGAGAGCAGAACAGGACAGCACGTCACCCAAGCTACGGAGACTGGCTTCCCACATCTTCTGTAGTGTAAGGAATTGTTATATAAGTACCGAATAATTTTAAAGGAGTAAATAGACAATGCAAACAAACAACAACCCCTGTGGATTAGATGGTTTTGCTTTTCTAGAATTTTCAGGTCCAGATAAAAAACGCCTGCATCAACAATTCACTGACATGGGTTTCCAAGCTACTGCACGTCATAAAAACCAAGACATCACTTTATTTCAACAAGGTGAAATTCAATTTATAGTAAATGCAGCCGAACATTGCCAAGCTGAAGATCATGCCAAGATTCATGGAGCAGGTGCCTGCGCCATGGGATTTAAAGTCAAAAATGCCCAAGCAGCGTTTGAGCATGCAATCAAGCATGGAGCAACTGCTTTTGAAGAGTGTACCCATGCTCATCATGGTTTACTTGGTATCCAGGCTATAGGTGGAAGTGTCATTTATTTTGTTGATGATCAACATCAACCCTTTTCTGCTCATTGGGAACATCAACCCAATAAAAATGTAGAAGGAAATGGTTTAATCATGATCGATCATTTAACCCATAACGTATTTCGCGGCAACATGGATAAATGGGCTCAGTTTTACGAGTCCATTTTTAACTTCCAGGAAATTCGTTATTTTAATATTAAAGGAAAAATGACTGGCTTATTAAGCCGTGCTCTGGGCAGTCCTTGTGGGAAAATCAAAATCCCTTTAAATGAGTCCAAAGATGATTTATCGCAAATTGAAGAATTTCTTCACGAATATAAAGGTGAAGGCATCCAACATATCGCACTAACTACTAACAATATTTATCGTACGGTGCACACATTAAGAGAACAGGGCGTTAAATTCCTTGATGTTCCAGATACCTATTACGAAATGTTGCACGATCGTCTTCCCTGGCATCAAGAGCAAGTCGATCGACTTCAAGAAGAGAAAATTCTAATTGATGGTGAGAGTGACCCGAAACATGGTTTATTACTGCAAATTTTTACTGAAAATATCTTTGGCCCTGTGTTTTTTGAAATTATCCAACGCAAGGGCAATCAGGGATTTGGTGAAGGTAACTTTCAGGCTTTATTCGAAGCCATTGAACGAGATCAGATCAGACGTGGTACTTTGAAAGAAGAATCTTTTTAAAGAATGTGGTCTGAAATATTTTGTAACCTGGGTACAGCGCAGCGAAACCTGGGTTTTATGAACATAAATCACTTCTCAATCCCGGGTTCCGCTGCGCTGCACCCAGGCTACAACTATTAATGAGGGACTTATGAAACTTGCCAGTTTAAAATCAACATCACGAGATGGGGAATTATGCGTAGTCAATCAATCATTGACTCTTGCCATACGCGTACCCCAGATTGCTGCCAATTTGCAATACGCTCTAGAACATTGGGACACGGTAAAAGATCAGTTACAAAAGGTCTATCAACAACTTAATGAGGGGCATTTGGCAAATGCCATCAACTTTGACCCACAACACTGTACGTCCCCCTTACCACGAGCGTATCAATGGGCTGATGGCAGCGCCTACGTCAATCATGTTGAGCTTGTGCGTAAAGCCCGTGGTGCTGAACTGCCAGCTAATTTTTGGACTGATCCTTTGATGTACCAAGGAGGTTCGGATTCTTTCCTTGGCCCCAGAGACCCCATTTTAGTTGCCGATGAAGCATACGGCATAGATTTTGAAGCAGAAGTTGCAGTGGTAACTGATGATGTCCCTATGGGCATGAGCTCTAAAGATGCAGGTCAACATATAAAATTATTGATGCTGGTTAATGATGTTTCATTGCGGAATTTAATTCCAGATGAACTGGCAAAAGGTTTTGGTTTTTTCCATTCCAAACCTTCCAGCAGTTTTTCTCCTGTTGCCATTACCCCTGATGAATTAGGCAATGATTGGGACGGTCAGCGTCTGCACCTCCCTTTATTGAGCCATCTAAATGGACAATTATTTGGCGAACCCAATGCTGGAATTGACATGACCTTTTCTTTTCCAGAACTCATTCAACATGCGGCAAAAACCAGAGTCCTTGGTGCTGGAACGATTATTGGTTCAGGGACTGTTTCGAATATTGACCGCAGCAAAGGATCCTCATGCATTGCTGAAAAAAGAATGCTGGAACTCATAGAACAAGGCCAGGCTAAAACATCTTTTATGCATTTTGGGGATCACATTCGAATTGAAATGCTCGATCAACAAGGAAGAAGCCTGTTTGGCGCAATCGATCAAGTCGTAGAACGGATATAAACAATGAAACTTTATGACTATTTTCGTTCAACGGCCTGTTATCGCGTTCGTATTGCCCTGAACTTGAAAAATATCGCTTACGAAAAAATTGATATTCATTTAGTGAATCATGGTGGGGAGCAACATAGTCCTGAATATCGAAAGATAAATCCTCAAGAATTGGTTCCCAGCCTGGAAGTCAATGGAAACGTTATTAGTCAATCGCTTGCCATTATCGACTATCTGGAGGAGGCTTACCCAGCCCCTGCCCTATTACCTCAGAATCCTCTGGATAGAGCTACTGTAAGATCTCTTGCTTTGATTGTTGCTTGTGATATGCATCCTCTGAATAATTTAAGGGTATTAAATCGATTAAAAGAGCAATTTCAAGCGAATGAAACACAAGTTACAGAATGGTACCATCATTGGCTTAAAGCAGGATTTGACGCTTTTGAAGCGAAATTGCAGCATATTGAGCGCAGTCAATCTTTTTGCTTCGGTGATGCGATTACTTTGGCTGATCTCAGCCTTATTCCCCAGGTCTACAATGCAAACCGTTTTCATTTCGCAATGGATAACTATCCGCTGATCAATGAAATCAATACTCATTGTTTAACCCTGGCACCATTCCAAAAAGCAACTCCTGAAGCAACGCATCAGATGTAGTATGTGTTTGCCTCAGTGAAGCATAGAATAACCGAAGTTTTATGATGCCTAACCCGGATGATGCTGCGCTTCACCCAGACTACAGTTTCGAGAAACTTAAAACGCCGAGACTTCCTGATTTGTTACGACATTCAATAAAAATTTATTTTCGATCAATAGTCAAATCGGAAAATGATTTTTCCTCAATATTCTGTTTAGAACCATGCTTTACTTAGTTCTACAGTCACAACACCTTTTGGGGTTTTTTTAAGCATACTCCATACTGTTTTACATCGTTGTAAATGACCAACCAGGTAATTTTTTTTGCTGCATTGGTAACGCACTGGCAATTGATCGTAGATTTTTCCTGAATCAATTGCTTTACAACGCTCTCCAGTGGTTAACTCGACACCCCAAGGATAAGCGCGAGACATATCCAAAGTTTTATTGAGATCATTATCCAAAGGCTGCTTCACATTAATCTGCACACTATCTCCACTCCAGGGAGATTGAGGACATATAGCCTGTGTTCTGTTTGGACCTGCTTTAACAAAGCACGGATCATAAGTTTTGCCATTTGCACTACAACGCCAGGCATCTTCGCGGACGATGAGTTGCGATTGAGAATAGCACTCTCCCTCGACTATCTTTTTCACTTCAGGGGATGCCTGCTCTGTCGCATCGCCATAAGGTCTGTATAGTTTTAATATCGTATCATTTGCTGCAGCCATAAAAGAACAAAAGAATAATGAAATACAGAGTACTATTCGCAACATAATGTTTCCTCAATGATTCTAGTGGCCTGCTTATAATTCTGCGAATTGAAAACAGATTCGACTTAAGCACTTTCATTTTTGCTAAGATAAAATTTAAAATTTTGTTTTAGAAGTACCGCAGTGGAGCAGAAAATCCATGCCTTTTGTACCAAGACAGTAGAAATGCGGATAACCCCAGTGTATCATCTCATTTTTAGTTAAAGGTATCTATACTTCATGAGGTCACAAATTGCGATTTTTTGGCGTATCCAGCCTTGCTAACCTAATGAGTTCTTCAATCGAAAATGTATAAGAATGATAGAATTTAAAAAATACTCAGGCATATTTCCATGTCGCTCGCTTGAGTGAAAATGACCTGATTTTCGAGCACCGAAGGGCATGTACCCAAAGTATGTCATAACCCGGAAATCAGGATAGTTTGGCCAAGAGAATGAAATGGAAACAAGCCCTAAAAATGCTTTGTGACCAAGCAAAAATATATACAGAGTGAGGAGTAAAAAATGACCAAAGTTTTTACCATAAAACAGTGTTTAGATGGTGAAATCAGCATTGATGAACACGTTACTGTTAGAGGTTGGGTAAAGACCCGACGTGATTCCAAAATGGGCTTATCTTTTATTAGCCTGCATGATGGCTCCTGTTTTGCTCCTATTCAAATCGTAGCTACGGATGGTTTATCTAATTATAATGAAGAAGTCAGCAAACTTAATGCCGGATGCTCTCTGATTGCCTCAGGGAAATTAGTCGCTTCACAAGGAAAAGGCCAAGCTTTTGAAATTCAGGCTGACTCGATTACAGTCGTAGGTTGGGTAGAGAATCCAGACACTTACCCTATTCAGGCGAAACGTCATACACTGGAATTTCTACGCGAGGTAGCCCATCTGCGACCTCGTACAAATACAATTAGTGCGGTTACGCGAATCCGCCATTGCCTATCACAAGCAATCCATCGTTTTTTCCATGAGCAAGGTTTTTTCTGGGTACATACTCCCATTATCACTTCAAGCGATTGTGAGGGTGCGGGTGAAATGTTTCGCGTATCCACTTTAGATCTTTTAAATGTACCTAAAAATGAATACGGCCAAATTGACTTTAGCAAAGACTTTTTTGGTAAAGAGACTTTTCTTACTGTTTCAGGACAGTTAAACCTAGAAGCCTATTGTATGGCTATGTCCAAAGTATATACTTTTGGACCAACTTTCCGCGCTGAAAACTCAAATACAAGCCGCCATCTGGCTGAATTCTGGATGATCGAACCTGAAGTTGCTTTTGCAACTTTGCAAGATATTTGTGATTTAAGTCAAAGTATGTTGCGCTATTTATGTAAAGCTGTTCTTGACGAGCGTGCGGATGATATGGGCTTTTTCAATCAATTCGTTGCCCCCGGATGTATTGAACGCCTAGAACATATTGTGGATTCGGATTTTGAAATCATGACTTACACCGATGCCATTAAAATTTTGGAAAAAAGCGGTCAGTCTTTTGAATTTCCTGTGAGTTGGGGATTGGATTTACAGTCTGAACATGAACGCTATCTGGCAGAAATTCATTGTAAAAAACCCGTGATACTTACTAACTATCCTCAAGAAATTAAAGGTTTTTACATGCGTCTCAATGATGATGGAAACACAGTTGCCGCTATGGATGTTTTAGCACCGGGAATCGGTGAAATCATCGGAGGCAGTCAGCGCGAAGAACGCCTGGATATTCTGGATAGGCGCATCGAGGAATGCAATCTAAATAAAGAAAGCTATCAGTGGTATCGAGATTTGCGTCGTTATGGCACAGTACCTCATGCGGGATTTGGTTTAGGTTTCGAACGATTGGTAAGCTATGTTACTGGTTTAGCCAACGTACGTGATGTTATTCCTTTCCCACGCACACCAGGACATGCCGATTATTAAGAATAAGTCTATCTTCTTGGAATATGAAGCAGAGTTCGATACGAACTCTGCTTCTTCCAATTCATTAAAATATTGTAGGCCAATAGGTTAGAAGCGAATCAATTCACTCTTAGAAGATTCTTCTTCATTGGGATCTTCGAGTATTGTTTCTAGTTTCTCGATATTAGACGATTGCATATCTTTTTCTTTTAAGGGATTACGGTTTTTTGGGGGAGACAAGAAACCTTGGGAAGTTAATGGGGATCCAGCATCTGCGAGCACATATTGATTTTTGTCTGTCGTGATCTTATTTATTAAACTTTGAGAGTTACTCAAGGGGATATTTCGAGGCAAATCATCGGCATCGGTTGATTGCTTTTTAGCCGCCTTTTCAGTTTTTTTAAACATCTTATTATTTCCTATTTTATCATTCTAAACAATTCCGGTTGGATCTTAACTAATAGCCCAAATCTACTTAAAGTCAGATAAAATACCCTCTCCCAGCACTAAAACCCTATCCATTTGATTGGCTAATTGATGATCATGCGTCACAATAACCAAAGCAGTATTCATTTTTCTATTCAATCCCAGCATTAAATCAAATACTTTTGTTGCGGTTGTCTGATCCAGATTTCCCGTAGGTTCATCTGCCAATACACAATAAGGCTGGTGCACTAAAGCTCGAGCTATCGCAACCCGTTGTCGTTCTCCACCTGAAAGCTGTGCAGGTTTATGTGTTTTTCTTTCTTTTAGACCAACATCATCCAACATTTTACTTGCTTCAGCCTCTGCAGCCTTCACTGAAATATTTGCTAATAATAAAGGCATACAAACATTTTCAAGTGCTGTAAACTCGGGTAACAAGTGATGAAACTGGTAGATAAATCCCAAACCCTGATTACGTAGTTTACATCGTTGTTTTTCATTTATTGTTTGCCAATTTACATCCTTAATCCGTACATCTCCGCTTGTTGGCCTATCCAATCCCCCCAACAAATGCAATAAAGTGCTTTTCCCAGACCCTGAAGGCCCAATAATTGCTAAGCGCTCACCTTGAGCTATGGACAAATCAATCCCTCGCAATACTTCAACTTTAGAAGTACCGTCGTTGTATGACTTGCATAGTTTTTCCGCATTTAAAATAATCTCACTCATAATGCAAAGCCTCCGCAATCACTGTTTTTGAGGCCCGCCAGGCAGGATAAATTGTTGCGAGAAAACTCATTAATAATGCCATTACACACACCTTCCATAGATCGCTAAACAGAATCTCGGAAGGCAAATAATCAACAAAATAAATACTGGACGATAAAACTTTAACATGAAACCAGCTTTGCAGATGATTCACAATTGTGGTCGCATTTTTTGCCAATACTAATCCACCAAGTAAACCAAACAAGGTGCCTACAATTCCTACCATCATTCCTTGCACGATAAAAGTCCATAATATGGTAGAAGGAGTCGCACCAATAGTTCTTAAAATTGCGATCTCTGCTTGTTTGTCATTAACAACCATCACCAGGGAAGATACCAGATTAAATGCAGCCACAGCGATAATCAGTAATAAGATCAGAAACATCATTGTTTTTTCCATTTTAACCGCTTGGAAAAATGCACCATATTGTTGCGTCCAATTGCCCACCTGATATTCGCCACCCAATAAATGAGATAATTGAGCAGATAATTCCGGTGCCTGGTAAACATTATCTATTTTCATTTTGATACCAGTTACCTCATCTCCCATTTGCAATAATTTTTGCGCATCACCCATATTGATAAATGCTAATTTAGTATCAAAATTAAACCCGCTTCCAGCAGAAAAAACCCCAACTACTGTGAATCGCTTAAAACGAGGAATCATTCCGGCAGGGGTAACTGTTGCTTGGGGAATCATAACGGTGACCTTATCCCCAATCATCATTCCCAGGCTGTCTGCAAGTCCCCTACCCAAGATAATGCCAAAATCTTTTAAATTATTTAGACTCCCAGCAAGCAATTTATCTTTTAAGTGGCTCATCTGTTGTTCTTTTTCGGGTAAAATTCCCGTCAAGACAATAGGTAAAACCTGTCCATCATTAACCATTAATCCCTGTCCCCCAACATAGGGCGCGAGTGCTTTAATTTCAGGAATTGTTTGGATTTTTTTTGCCACTTCAGGCCAATTACTCAGTCGTTCACTAGGCCCGGAAACCGTAATTTCAGGGGCCATCCCGAAAAATCGATTATGGATTTGCTGGTCAAATCCATTCATTACCGATAAGACCGTAATGAGAACCATCACTCCTAAGCCTATGCCTAACATCGAACTTAACGAAATAAAAGAAACAAAATGATTCTTTTTTCTGGAACGCGTATAGCGCAACCCCATAAAAAGGGCTAATGGTTTATACATATTTGCTTTGATTTTGGTTAAAGTCTTATTGTAGAGAAAAAATCATCCAAGAGATATACCTTATACCCAGTTCCGATTTATTATTTTCTTCATCAGATAACCCACAAACTTATCCACAGAATTTGTGGATATCTCTTTATGCAGGACGGTTGCCTTCTCTTATACCTTATATTTCTATAAAAATCATTAATTTTACAAATTGTGAATTTAATTTATTTAAAGTAAGATGTTTTATCAATAAAACCAGTATTTGACTTAAGAGGAGGACGATTATGGCTTCATCGCAAGTAGAAATAAAAAAAATTATTCTCAGTGATAAGATTATTGCCTTAATCAATAAACCTGATGTTCCTTTTGATGAACTGGATGCTCTGGTGGGTGAAGAACTTCAGGTAGTTCAAGGTGGCGAAGCACTTGACCAGTTAACTGATTTCATTCATCTCGTTTCCTTCATTAAAGCAAAACAGTTTTCAAACCCTGTTTCGGCCTTGCGCCTGTTTATTAATGAAAATACAAGCCAGGAATCACGTAAAGCGCTGATTAAAGCAATTATGATGACTCCTGCACGCGATGATAAAATTTATGAGCTCATCTGTTTTTTAGCCCAAAAAAATAAACTTGCTCGATATGCGCAAATAACTCATGTGACCCCATTTCGTTTTAGCAGGCATGAGGGTGACCTGCAATATACGGAGGAATATAGCGAGTGGTATTTAATTTTTGATCTATTTGGGCTCTGTAAAAACCTGCCTTCTGAATTAATTCCTTTAATGGCAGAATTATTAACTACGGTGAATTACTCCGGGGAAGATCTGCGAACACTTGAACAATTTCTTAAGTTCGTAGGCAAGCTCGATCTGTTGCGAAAAGATATAATAGAAGAAATGCTCCCTCAATTAAGGTATAAAAAAAGTATAGAAAAACTTCAATCGTTCCTGGGCTATTTACAAAGTAATGATTTGTTGCACCCCACTGTTTTAAAACACATTCTGCCCTTATTACATCATTTAGACGCACTGAATATTTTTTTCAATGTCTACCTGCACGAACTGCAATCTGTTGGATCATGCGAAGAAACATTAGAAAGACTCAATCTATTTTGCCGACTTTCTCTCCCTGCGAAAGGAAGTTATGATGATGTAGTACCAACCAATACCCCGTTACATCAAGCCATTATCGATCGCAACTTTTTTAATCTGAATCAAGCATTGGACTTGGCAAACCCGAAACTGCTCTTAGCAACCTCGTATGACAATACAGCCCTGCTCTTAGCCTGCAAACTAGCCGATAAAGAGGCTGCAACGCATATTTTGGAAAAAATGCGCGCGTTAAAATGTAGTGTAAATCAAACAGACAATCATGGGATGACTGCGCTTCATTGGGCAAGATTTTATCATTTTGATGATTTAAGTAGGGCACTTATTGAAGCAGGTGCCCATGAAGAATTAAAAGCAACAAATGGTAAAAACTGTACCTACTTCGCAAAACATCAATTTACGCTTACTGATTTTAAAATAGAAGGTCGTGAAATTGTCGAGGATTTCTTCAAATTAAAAAATTGTGCCTTGACTGACATTGCCTTTCATGCAGATAAAGTTGCCTTGAATTTAAAATTAACCACATCAAAAGAAGTAATGGATTTGTATCAAAATGATGAAATGGCTCAAGTGCGCTCATCCAATCGTTTCTGCTTATTTTTTAAAACGTTTCGTACTCGATTAATTGAATGGTTAGGTAAACAAAGAGAACTGGATTATCAATCCAACTCGCCAGCAGCGGAACAAAGAGTAGTTCCTAGCTAAGTGCAAATATGACTGGGTGGAGTGATCCAGGAATCAAGAAAGGATACTCGGTAGTGTATTTTTTAAATCAACGAGCGGTTATCCTATATAACTAATATGTAAAACCTGGTATCAGGTAAGGTAATGTGTATGAATCCTAGCTCTTGGTATTATCCTTCCTTCATAGCTTTGTGTCTTTATGGTGTCTGGGGCTATTGGGGCACAAGAGCATCAAGTTTTATTAATCCCCTGTCCATCACTTTTTATTCAAGCATAGGTGTATTAATTTCCGGCATCATCGCATTGGTATTACTTGATTTCAAACTGGATCTTTGCCCTAAAGGGAGTGCATACGGACTATTGAACGGTTTAGCAAGTGGGGTTGCCTGCATTTTTTTCATTGCTGCGCTACGTAATGGACCTACAATGCCCGTAGTGCTTGTCACATCAATGTATCCTATGATTACTCTATTGTTAAGCGTTGTGTTTCTGAAACAAGGACTAACATTCAAACATGGATTGGGTATGGTCTTTGCAATTCTTGCTTTAATCTTATTTGCTACAGAATAAGTTGATTGGTGCCCAGGGCCGGAATCGAACCGGCATGGTGTTACCACCGAGGGATTTTAAGTCCCTTGCGTCTACCTGTTTCGCCACCTGGGCAATCGATTATGGAGGCTGAGGCCGGAATCGAACCGGCGTACACGGCTTTGCAGGCCGCTGCATGACCACTCTGCCACACAGCCCCAATTAATACTTCTGTATCTTCTTCGTAGCTCTAAAAAAAAAAGCGACTTTTTTGTCGCTTTAATTTGGAGCGGGAAACGAGACTCGAACTCGCGACCCCAACCTTGGCAAGGTTGTGCTCTACCAACTGAGCTATTCCCGCGTCTCTACGGGGTGTGATTCTACCGAAATTTAACACCCTGTCAATAATAAAATTAATTTTTTTTCGTTAATTCTGGCCAAGCAATTACCAGGTAAATAATCATCGACCAAATCGTTAAAATTGCAGCCACATAAAGTAAGACAAAACCAAAGATACCACCCCAAGTATCAACCGGATTAAAAGCGAGCAATAAAAATAAAGCAATCATTTGTAAAAACGTTTTTATCTTACCCACATAACCTACGGTAACACTCGCCCTTCGGCCAATCTCAGCCATCCATTCACGTAATGCGGAAATAACAATTTCACGTCCAACAATGACAATAGCAGGAATAGTAATGTAATTAATTTCCTTAGCTCCTACCAATAACAGCAAACTGGTGGAAACCAATAGCTTATCTGCCACAGGATCAAGAAAAGCACCAAAAGGAGACATCATCTTGAGTTTACGTGCCAAATAGCCATCTAACCAATCAGTAAAACTTGCTGCAGCAAAAATACTTGCTGCCAACATATGCGCAAATGAAAAAGGCAAATAAAATATAATAACAAATACTGGAATCAGCATAATCCGCAGCAATGTTAATAAATTCGGCAAACTGGTTAATGTACTCAACGCTTGATACTCCCTATACATATGACTAAATAAAGCAACCCCCATCCTCTGAGTAAGCCCAAAAATCCAGCCTAAGTAAAATGAAACATAACCAGGAATCCTGGAAGTTACCATGTTTCTTGCCTAGGCAGAACAATTACGTCTGTAGTTAACTACTTTTCGCTAAATTAAGGAAATCGATTACCTGTTTATAATCATCAAATACTACGATCGCACCAGCGACCTTAAGGGCTGCTTCTTCTTGTTGATGATAAATATCTATTCCTACAGCAGTAACTTGAGCACTTTTTGCCATTTCCATATCGGTTAGTGAATCGCCTATCATTAAAGTTGTCGCAGCAGTTCCCCCATACTCCTCAATAATTTCCTCCAACATTTGCGGACAAGGTTTTGCAGGGACCTGCCCCGCAGAGCGCGTTACTTTAAACAGTGTATCAAGGCCCGCAGCCTGCAAGGCACGTAACAAGGATTGATGTCCTTTGTTGGTGGCAATTGCCAGGTTTATCTTAGCCTCGTGCAATTGATAGATCAGTTCACGCACGCCAGGCATCAAACAGACATCGGATGAGCGAGAGTTCAAGGCCAATTGTACGGCCTGTAATAATTGTTGATGTTGAGTTGCTGTCAAGTGAGGATAGGTTTTCCTCAAAGCCTGTACTAAACCCAAATCAACATATTTTCTCGCCTGGTGGGGATCAAAGTTACCAAATCCCAGCACATTCGCCTCTGTAGCAACTACATGTAAAATTATCCCTAAAGTATCCGCAATAGTACCTTCCCAGTCAAATACTACCAAATCATATGGATTGCTCATTGCTCACTACGCTCCTCGCACGTAATTGTTTTAGTGCGGTAGAAAAATGGTTATCTGCATCAGCTTGAAAAAAATGCTTTGTACCATTCAATTCAAATTGAATGGATCGTGCATGTAAAAAAAGACGATGATGCTGATTATCTATCCCTTCGATTTCTCCTGCAAGTGCTCCATATTTTTTATCTCCGACAATGACATGTCCTAAATGAGCACTGTGCACACGAATTTGATGCGTACGCCCCGTTTTGGGACTGGCTTCAACCCAACATGCCTGTTGATAATTTTCAAGAAGCCTAAATTCTGTTTCAGAAGCTTTTCCTTCTTCTCTAACCGATACAATACGTTCACCTGATTTTAAAGTATTTTTTTCAAGGGCTGCACGAACAATTACTTGTTTTTTATTTTCCCAGCGATGTGTTAGTAATGCCCAATAAGTTTTTTGCACCTCACGTGACTCAAGCAACGCATGTATTGCCCTGAGCGTACTTCTTTTTTTGGCTAATAAAAGGCACCCTGAGGTTTCCTTATCAAGACGATGAATTAATTCCAAATAATGCAAATCATTCCTGGTTTTTCTCAACGCTTCGATTACCCCAAGACTCAAACCACTACCTCCATGAACGGCAATACCTGCTGGCTTGTTAATTACCAAAAAACAAGAATCTTCGAAGATGATGCTTTCCTTCAGCCGTTTTGCCAAATTATCACTGACAAATACCTCTTTTGATTCTGACAGGCGGATTGGAGGAATCCGTACACTGTCTCCAGCATGCAATCTTGAGTTGATTTGCGCTCTTTTTTTGTTAACCCGGACTTCTCCGCCACGTATAATCCTATAGATATGGCTTTTGGGAACACCTTTTAAAATACGAATTAAGTAATTATCCAGACGTTGCCCTTCTTCTTCATTACTGATTTCTTTATAACTAACTTCACTCATTGTCAATAAACCTGTTTGCTGGGCGTGATTTTTTTGATATGATCGCCTATAGCGTGGGAAAATTTCCATGCAACCGAATTATAACGCATTTAAATAAAAAGCGTGACTATTTACTTTAAAGTATACGCTAGTCATTGAGGAAATGGGGGTTTAACCCAACCTAAATGAATAATTACGTGTTAAAATAAAAAATAGCGCTTCCATTTAAGCTTAAAGATATAAGGAAGCGACCCAATGCCAGAGATAAATTGAGCATATTTTTGACAGAAACCTACGCATGCCAGACATGCTTTATACCGATTATGAATTACTTCAGGGTTTTCGCACGCCTTTGGCTTCATATTTCAACCCGTTTGATTTGTAACCAGTATATTTCACAGTGTGCACCTCTCATTGAAAAGGGAACATGCGTAAAGTCTGTTTTTATGGCTATGGGTTCGCCTAAAGTTCACATCGCTTATTGTTCAATTCCAGATTCTACTGACCTACTACCTACTTGCGGTGAAACACCCGGGGTTCCAAACATTGCTACAAAGCATACTGAAGTGTGCAACGAAGCACAAAAAATCCCGACATCAGCCAAAAGCGTAGAAATACCAGTAAATCTTAGGACTTGTTTACAATTCGCTAGATTGAGTCGCAAGGCTTTGATTTTCGAGCACTGAAGCGCAGCGCATACATCAGTATGCGAGCCTCGGAGCACAGAAAAGCAATGCATTCCTACTCAAGATAGTAGAGTTGTAGACAGGCTAATTGAACCTCTAAGGTATTTTGAGCCTTATACTATCTCAACTTAAATGACTGCGCCCTAATTATGGGGTAATAGATGGAAAAAATGTTAATCAATGCAATACAAACCGAAGAAGTTCGTGTTGCACTTGTGAAAGACCGTTATTTGTTTGACCTGGATATTGAATGTCCTGGTGAAGTGAAAAAAAAGGGGAATATCTATAAAGCAACCGTTACCAGACGAGAACCAAGCCTTGATGCTGTTTTTGTAGAGTACGGTTCCAAACGACAAGGTTTCTTGCCTCTTAAAGAAATTGCCCCTGAATATCTAAGCAAAAATCTTGAAGAATTTGGGGATGAAAAACCACCAATTACTTCGTTAATCCGTGAAGGTCAGGAATTACTGGTCCAAGTAGATAAAGAAGAACGAGGCAGCAAAGGTGCTGCGCTGACTACCTACATTACCTTAGCAGGTTGCTACCTGGTTCTGATGCCTAATAACCCACGTTCTGGGGGAATCTCACGACGTATCGAAGGGGACGAGCGTGATGAACTGCGTGAAACACTCAACGCACTGACTTTACCCGAAGATATGGGACTTATTATCCGCACAGCCGGTGTAGGTAAAAGCCAAGAAGAATTGCAAGATGACCTGGATATGCTGTGCAATCAATGGCAATCAATCAAACAAGCGTATAATACAGAACTTGCCCCCTGTTTGATTCATCAAGAAGGTGACGTCATCATCCGTTCTATTCGCGATAACTTACGCAAATCAATCAGCGAAATCATCATTGACGATCAAATTTCTTACATTAAAGCCAAACAATACATTGAGCGGGTAAAACCTGAATTTTTACCAAACCTGAAGCTCTATAACAGCAGCATTCCCTTATTTAACTTTTATCAGATTGAAAGCCAAATAGAGACTGCATACCAACGACAAGTTATGTTGCCGTCTGGAGGCGCTTTGGTGATCGACAGAACCGAGGCTCTGGTGTCAATTGATGTCAACTCAGCTAAAGCAACTGGTGGGGCAGATATTGAAGCAACAGCCTTCAATACAAATATCGAAGCAGCTGATGAAATTGCACGTCAGTTACGTCTACGCGATTTGGGTGGTTTGGTCGTTATCGATTTTATCGATATGAGTTCCAGTAAGAATCAACGTGATGTAGAAAATCGCTTGAAAGAAGCCTTACAGGCAGATAGAGCCCGTATCCAGATTGGACGTATCTCGCGTTTTGGTCTTTTGGAAATGTCTCGTCAACGCCTCAGATTATCATTGGGTGAAAGCGCTCAGGAAGTTTGCCCACGATGTGAAGGACGGGGGACGGTACGTAATATTCAGTCTCATGGGCTAGCTATTACGCGTCTTATTGAAGAAGAAGCATTAAAGGAAAAGACCGCTGAAATACAAGTACAACTTCCTGCGGAAATGGCAACCTTCATCATCAATGAAAAACGCAGTTTCATTAGAGACATTGAAAAAAGACATAGTGTCACAGTGATGATTATCGCTAATCCCTTCATGCACTTACCTCAGTATTCAATCACGCGGCTAAAAGAAGATAACGTAGGTAAATCTAAAAAGCCCAGTTATACTTTAATTCAACAACCTGAATTACAGGTTACCAGTAGTGATGCTGAAGCTTCTTTACGTGATGAACCTGCAGTCAAATCCTTTACAGAACATCCGCCTGCAAAAAGTGCCCAAACCAGTTTTATCAAACGTTTATGGTCAAGTTTATTTGGTGGTGGGAATACAGACTCTTTAAGTCCGGCACCACAAAGCCAATCTAAAAGAATGCATGGCCGTAATCAGCCTCAAGCAAAAACTTCTAAAGGTTCTGGGGACAGAAGATCACAAAACCGACGACGCCGGCCCAGTGGTAATCAACAACAACGAACCAATACAAATACAAATACAAATACAAATACGAGCCAAGCTTCAGGTCAAAACCGTAGAAAAGGAAGTCAGCAGCAAGGGAATGTCAAATCCTCGGCTCCTAGAGGGGAAAGCAATAAAAAAAGAGAACCTGCAATAAAAGAATAAAGTTGAAAGAATTGTAGCCTGGGTGGAGGCGCAAGCCGCAACCCAGGGCCTCAGATAAAAATCACTGTTTATCACCCGGGTTCCGTTGCGCTCCACCCAGGCTACAGTTTAAATTAAAAGTTTATTCGCTTTACAAATTGAATCCAAGATTTTTAGTTTTCCTCATTCCACAACAAGAAAATTTTTCCATAAAACAAGGAGAGTTTTAAATGATACCTGCAAAAGGCTATGCCGCTCAAAGCGCAAAAGCGCTACTCACCCCTTTTTCATTTGATCGGCGCGACGTTGGGAAAAATGATGTACTGATTGACATCCATTACTGCGGCATTTGTCATTCAGACATTCATCAAGTGAAAGATGAATGGGGCGGCTCCTTATTTCCAATGGTTCCAGGACATGAAATTGTTGGTGTAGTCAGTCAGGTAGGTTCATCCGTTACTCAGTTTAAAGTGGGTGATCCTGTTGGAGTTGGTTGTTTTGTTGATTCTTGCCGACAATGCGAAAACTGCCATGAAGGAATGGAGCAGTTTTGCGAGAACGGAATGACTTTAACCTATAACAATACTGAGCGACATAGCGGTAATCTTACTCAAGGTGGCTACTCTACCAAAATTGTAGTGGATGAAAATTATGTCCTAAGAATTCCTAAAAATTTACCTATGGATGCAGCAGCACCGCTTCTTTGTGCGGGAATCACACTTTATTCCCCTCTAAGACATTGGCATGCTGGTCCTGGAAAACGTGTGGGTATTTTAGGTTTGGGGGGGCTTGGACATATGGGAGTCAAATTAGCCCATGCAATGGGGGCAGAAGTAACTGTATTGAGCCATTCACTGAATAAAGAAGCAGATGGCAAACGTATGGGCGCTGATCATTTCTTTGCTACTTCGGATCCTGATACCTTTCATAAATTAACTAATTATTTTGATCTTATTATTTGTACTGTTTCCGCTAAAATCGATTGGAATGAATACATCAAATTACTTAAACGTGATGGAACCATGGTCGTAGTTGGCATTCCAGAAGAATCCATCCCAGTTAATCCATTTTCCATGATATCCAGACGAAGAAGCTTGGCTGGATCAATGATTGGAGGCATTAAAGAAACTCAGGAAATGCTTGATTTTTGCGGCAAACACAACATCGCATCGGATATTGAATTAATCCCCATACACCAAGTCAACGAAGCATATGAACGTGTCGTGAAAAGTGATGTTCGCTATCGTTTTGTTATTGATATGGCTTCTCTGTCCTAAAAAATTCTATTGGCAACTACTCTCGTACAAGACGTTGGATTGAAATCTTGTTTTGACATTGTAGTCTGTCAGAGATTTTTAGAGCGATTTTCGTTCCTGGTTTCGCTTCGCATCACCCAGGTTACGGCACAGCACTAAGTGTTGCAGTTCCAAATAAACTCAAAATTAATAATGACAGGAAAATAATAATAAACAAAAAGAAGAGCACTTTGGCGATACTTGTAGCCGTAGACGCAATCCCACGAAAACCAAATAAACCTGCAACAATGGCGACAACTAAAAAGATGAGCGCCCACTTTAACATAATGATCTCCCTATCTATAAATAAGAGAATTCTTACCTTTTGATTATAGCTGAAAAAATAAGTGTAATAGGCTTTGTAACTCCAATGCCGCTAGCTGCACCTACCTCTTGATTACCTCTCTGCCTACGCCCCGCGGCTTGTCCGCGGGGGCCAGTGTTTTAGCGCAGATCTTCTGGATCCCGCGGACAAGCCGCGGGATGTAGGAATAAAGCTGGACTGGTTTTTCAACGATGTATAGAAGATTCCGGCTTGTCCGCAAGATCCATTGTTTGCGCAGATTTCCTGGATCCCTCGGACAAGCCGGTGTCTCTTGCTCACATCTGTGCCCTACGCCCCGCGGACAAGCCCTGAACGATCGTCAGTTTTTTAAATTTATCATGTACCACTTAAGTTTCTCTACGTACCGCTTAAATTTCTCTACGTACTGCTTAAATTTCTCTACGTACTGCTTTCCTACGTACCGCGCTTTATGCGCGGTATCCAGGGGGATATTGTAAGATGCCGCTGAGCATTTCTATAGCAACATCCCCTGGATACCGCGCATAAAGCGCGGTACGTAGACGAAGAAATTAAGCGCGGTAGGTAGGCGAAAAATTTAGTGGAGGTTTCTCAAAACTGACGATACCTCAGGTAAACAGACCCTGAACGATCG